>JAKADC010000012.1 GCA_021820845.1 Pseudomonadota bacterium | reverse complement strand
CCTTAAGCGGCCAGGGCGTAGTTTTCGTCGTTTGCGACTAAAGTTTTTCAGTTGGATTTACGAGGTGCTCTGACCCTCGGTATGCCCTACGCTGCTTTGCGACCCACGTCGAAGCCAGGTCGGCCCCATGTGTGCTGCTGCAACAAGTGTACAACATAGAGGCCGGACCCGCGGGAAAGTTCCGCCGGGCGCGGTCAGCCGACGAAGGGAAAGGGGTTGCGCGTGATCGCGACGGTGACGATGTAGCCGAGCACGAGCAGGGCAGCGATCCAGGCGGCGATGCGCGTGCGCTTGGTGCTGCCGCGCTTGAGGGCGACGGTGCCGAGGACGATATACAGAATCAGTGCGAAGAACTTCGCCGTGAGCCAGCCGTTCACCAGCGGATACTGGCCCAGCATGAAGGCGAGACCGAGGCCGCTCGCCAGCAGCAGGGTGTCGTTGACGTGCGGGACGATGCGCACCCAGCGTGCCTGCAGGCGGGGCGAGTCGACCATCATCCAGACGCCGCGCACGACGAACAGCGTCGCCGTGATGACGATCGTGGTGAGGTGAAAATGCTTGAGCAGGCTGTAGAACGTGGTCACGGCGCGAGATGGTCGAGGGTTTCGAGCGGATGATGGATTGCGGCGTGGGCGCCCCAGGTGTGCGGCTCGTCGGCGGCGTCGAGATAGCCCCAGGCTGCGATGAGCGCCGGCATGCCGGCTGCGTTCGCCGCCTGGATGTCGCGTTCGGCGTCGCCCAGATACAGGCACGTCTCGGGCTTTGCGCCGCACAGGTCCGCGGCCGCGAGCATCGGCGCGGGATGCGGCTTGGGCTGCGGCGCGGTATCGCCGGACACGATGCAGGCCGCGCGCTCGGCCAGATCGAGAATCGACATCAGCGGCTCGGTGAAGCGAGCCGGCTTGTTGGTGACGACGCCCCAGGCGAGGCCGCGCCGTTCCAGCGCGTCCAGCAGTTCCGGAATCCCCGGGAAGGGCGCCGACCGGCGGCAGATGTTGGCCGCGTACAGTTCGAGAAACTCTTCCCGCATCGGCGCGAAGCGGGCGTCGTCCGGATGCAGGTCAAAGCCGAGGCCCAGCAGGCCGCGCGCCCCGTGCGAGGCCTGCGGGCGGATGATTTCGTCGGCGAGCGGGGCGAGGCCGTAGCGCGCGCGCTGCAGGTTGAGCGCGTAGCCGAGGTCGGCGGCGGTGTCGACCAGCGTGCCGTCGAGGTCGAACAGGACGGCGCGGATATTCTCGAGCTTCACGTCCTCACTCCCCGCGTTGCGCCGACAGCAGATAGTTGACGTCGGTATCGGCTTCGAGCCTGTAGATTTTGCTCAGGGGGTTGTAGGTCATGCCGATCAGCTCGCGCGTCCCGAGGCCCGCTTCACGCGCCATGCGGGCGAGCTCGGCAGGCTGGATGAACTTGGCGTATTCGTGGGTGCCGCGCGGGAGCAGCTTGAGGACGTATTCCGCGCCGACGATCGCGAACAGATAGCTCTTGGCGTTGCGGTTGAGCGTCGAGAAGAAGACCCAGCCGCCGGGCTTGACCAGTCTCGCGCACGCGGCGACGACGGACGCGGGGTCGGGCACGTGCTCGAGCATTTCCATGCAGGTGACGACGTCGAATTCGCCGGGGTGCCGGGCCGCGAAGTCCTCGGCGGAAGCCAGTTCGTAATCGACGCTCCTGCCGGATTCGTAGAGATGCAGCTTGGCGACCTTGAGCGCCTTCTCCGACAGGTCGATGCCGCTGACGGCGGCGCCGGCGCCGGCCATCGCCTCGGCAAGGATGCCGCCGCCGCAACCGACGTCGAGCACGGTCTTGCCGGCCAGCGGCGCCTGCTTGTCGATCCACTTCAAGCGCAGCGGGTTGATCTCGTGCAGCGGCCTGAATTCGGAGTTCGGGTCCCACCAGCGGTGGGCGAGTTCGGAAAACTTGGCGATTTCGGCGGCGTCGACGTTGCTCATGGCGGATCTCGATGGGTGAGTTTGGCGCGCCAGTAGCTGGCGCGTGCGGTCAGGTCGTCCGTATCCAGATCGACCAGCCGGCGGTCATTCAGTTTCAGCTTGCCGTCGACCCAGACGTGGGTGACGTGCTCGCGTCCCGCAACGTAAACCAGGTGCGAGACCGGGTCAAACACGGGCTGGCAGACCAGGCCGCGCAAATCGACGGCGGCCAGGTCGGCGCGCTTGCCCGGGACGATGCTGCCGATCTTGTCGTCGAGGTTCAGCGCGCGGGCAGCATCGAGCGTCGCCATTTTCAGCGCGGTCGCGGCGGGAAGGGCGGCGGCGTCGCCGCTGGCGCCCTTGGCGAGCAGGGCGGTCATGCGCATTTCGGAAATCAGGTCGAGGCGATTGTTGCTGGCCGCGCCGTCGGTGCCGAGGCCGACGTTGACGCCTGCGCGCGCCAGCTCGACGACCGGCGCAAGCCCGGAAGCGAGCTTCAGGTTGGAGCTCGAGCAGTGGGCGACATGACAGCCATGCGCGGCAAGCGTTTCGATCTCGGCCTTGTTGACGTGCACGGCGTGGACGCCGATGAAGTTCGGCCCCAGGAGCCCGAGCCGCGCCAGCCGTTCGAGCGGCCGCATCCCGTGGCGGCTCAGGCTCTGCTGGATCTCGTCCGCCGTCTCATGGATGTGCGTGTGAATCGGGAGCCCGAGCTGTTCGGCAAGCGTCCCGATGCGGGTGAAGGTGTCGTCTGCGACGGTGTAGGGGGCGTGCGGCGCGAACGTGAAGCTCAATAGCGGCTCGTCCTTCAGCTCGTCGCGCACGGCAAGCCCCTTGGCGAGATAGTCGTCGGCATCCGACGCGTACGCGCTGGGAAATTCCATCGCGATCATGCCGAGCGTGGCGCGGACGCCAGCCTGCAGGAAGGCCTCGCCCGCGGCCCCGGGGAAAAAGTACATGTCGTTGCAGGTCGTGACGCCGCCGGACAGCATCTCGGCGGCGGCGAGCAGCGTGCCGTCGCGAACGAAGGCTTCGGATACGTGCCGCTTCTCGGCCGGCCAGACGCGGCTGTCGAGCCAGGTCATCAGCGGCAGGTCGTCGGCGAAGCCCCGAAGCAGCGACATCGCGGCGTGCCCGTGCAGGTTGACGAGGCCCGGAATCAGCGCATGGCCCGGCAGATGGAGGGTTTGCGCGGCCGGGTAGCGCGCTTGCGCGGCAGCCGCCGGCAGCACGTCGAGAATGCGGCCGTCGCGTACGACGACGGCGTGATCGGCGAGTGTGCCCGCCGGTTCGACGGGCACCACCCATTGCGGCAGGAGAACGAGGTCGGCGCAGGCAGTCATGGTGGCCGCAATTCTCACTGTTTGATGAGGGTTTGGCAAAGCGCGGCCGCCGCCAGCGGTCCGTTCCGTGCGGCCTTTCGGTGTGCGCGGTGCGGCAATTTGCCGCACCGCGCGCGCCTGCCGCGGGTGCTAGCATCGGCGTAAAGATTGATTGCAGATGCATTAAATGCGGTGCGGGGAGGGGAAGTTGAACGTATTGCGGTTCGGGGCGTGCGCCGCGTTGCTGGCAGTCTCGCCGCTCGCCTGCGCGCAGCATCACGAGGCCGGCGCGCACGCCGGACCGGCCGGCGCACTCGCCGTCGGGGCGACGCTGGATGCGAAGGGCAGGCTGTGGCTTGCCAGGGTCGAGAGCCAGCGCCTGCTCGTAGCCCATTCGGAAAACGGCGGCGCCGGCTTTTCGGTGCCGGTCGTGGTGACGCCCGAGCCCGAAGCGATTTCCGCCGACGGGGAAAACCGGCCGAAGATCGCCGTGGCGAACGACGGCACCGTGCTGTTGACCTGGACGCAGTCGCTGCCGCAGAAATACTCGGGCAACATCCGCTTCGCGCGCTCCACCGACGGCGGTGCCCACTTTTCAGCGCCGATCACCCTGAACGACGACGGCCGCCTCACCAGCCACCGCTTCGACTCGCTGGCGATCAACGGCACGGGCCGCGTGACGGTCGCGTGGCTGGATGCGCGCGACCGCGATGCGGCCAAGGAGAAAGGCGACGCCTTCGCCGGCGTATCGATCTACTTTGCCGAGTCTGCCGACAACGGCGCGCATTTCGGCGCCAACCGCAGGCTTGTGGAACACACCTGCGAATGCTGCCGCACCTCGCTGACGTGGACCGCGGAGGGGCCGGTCGCCTTGTGGCGCAACCTCTACGGCACCCACACCCGGGACTTCGCCATCGGCACCCTCGACACCGCCAGCGTGCGCCGCGCCACCGACGACGAATGGCGCATCGACGCGTGTCCCCATCACGGCGGCAGCCTTGCGGTCGACGGCCGCGGCGCGCTGCATATGGTCTGGTTCACCCAGGGCCAGACCCGCAAGGGACTCTTCTACCGGTACATCCGGGGCACGACCGAATCGGCGCCGATGGCGTTCGGCGACCCTGCGGCGCAGGCTGGCCACGCGACGATCGCGGCGGCCGGCGACACGGTGCTGATCACCTGGCGCGAATTCGACGGGCACGTCTACGTCGCGCAGGCGCTGTATTCGATCGACGGCGGGTCGTCATGGAGCGAACCGCAACGCCTGGCGACGTCGAGCGCGGCGGCGGACTATCCGCTGCCGCTGGTCGACGGCAAACGGGCGCTGGTCGTGTGGAACAGCGCAACGGAAGGCCTGCGCGTCCTGCCGCTCGAACAGGTCAAGCCGCAATGATGCGGCGCTTTCTGATCGCAATCGTCGCGGCGCTCGCCTCCGCTGCCCCGGCCCACGCCGGCGACCCGGCTTCCTTCACCGCGGACAGCCTGGCCGGAATCGAGGCGCGGTACGCCGGCCGCCCGTTCATTCTCAGCCTGTGGTCGGTCAACGACTGCAGCTACTGCATGGCCGAACTGACGCTGTTCGGCAAATACGCAAAGGCGGGGAAACCGCTGCCGCTCGTGCTGGTTGCGACCGACGGCCCGGAATTCACCCCCGCCATCGAGAGGACGCTGGGCCGGTTCGGGCTCGGCGGCAAGGACAGCTGGGTGTTCGATGACGCGATCCCCGAACGGCTGCGCGGCGCCGTCGATCCGACGTGGTACGGCGAGCTGCCGCGCACCTACCTTTACGACGCGCACCACCGGCGCGAAACGGTGGTGGGCGCGCTGAGCGAGAAAAAACTCGAGCGGTGGCTGCAACAGCATTGATGGAAATCCAGGAATCAGGGAGGAAAAAAATGAGGCTGAAGCCCCTCGTGTTCCTGCTCGCCAACGCCGCGATCGTGTCGCCGGCCGCCGCCGAGCAGGCTTTGCCGGAGTTGACCGTCAGCGGGGCGCCGCTGCCCGCCGTGGAGAGCAACAATCCTTCGCCGGTGGCCGAGGTGACGCAGGACCAGATCAGGGAAATCAACGTGGTCAACGTCGAGGACGCCGTGAAGTACACGCCCAGCCTCTTCGTCCGCAAGCGCTACGTCGGCGACACCAACGGCATCGTCGCGACGCGCACGACCGGAAGCGTGCAAAGCGCCGACTCGCTCGTCTACGTCGACGGCTTGCTCCTGTCCAATCTGCTCGGCAATTCCTACAGCTTTCCGCCGCGCTGGGGACTCGTCGGCGCGGAGGAAATCGATACGATCGACGTGATGCACGGGCCGTTCTCGGCGCTGCTGCCGGGCAACTCCGCCGGTGCGACCGTCCTGATGACGACGAAGACGCCCGAAGCGTTCGAAGCCCACGCGCGCGCGCTGGTCTTCAGCCAGCCGGACTACAAGCAATACGGCACCGACGACAGCTACAGCGGGCACCAGGAACAGGCGAGCCTCGGCGCGCGGGCGGGCAGGCTGACCTGGTCCTTCCTCGCCAACCATCTCGACAGCCACGGCCAGCCGATGAACTTCGCGACGGCGCCCGTTCCCGGCACCCCCGGCGCTGGCGGCACGCCGGTCAACGGCGCGGTGCCCTTCAATAGCGCGACCAACGTGCCGAGCGTGGTCTTCGGCGCGACCAGCATCGATCACACCGTGCAGGACACCGCCAAGATCCGCCTGACCTACGATTTCACGCCGTCGACCCGCGGCGCGCTGACCTACGGCTATATCCGCAACGACAGCTTCACCGACACGCGAACCTACCTCACCGACGCGGCGACCGGCGCCGCGGTCTGGGGAGGCACGGTCAACGTCGACGGATACAAGTACAACCTCGGCACCAGGCTCGCGCCGACCGACAGCGACACCGAGAACACGCTGCTCGGCCTGAGCCTCGGCAGCACGCTTTCGCCGGACTGGCGCGTCGAATTTTCGGCAAGCGACTACCGCACGCCGACCAACGTGTCGCGTACGCCGACCACCGCGACGGCATCCGCCCAGCCAGGGACGGACGGCGGAGCAGGGCGCACGGTCTTCGGCGACGGCACCGGCTGGCGGACGCTCGACGCGCGCGCAATCTGGAAATCGCCGCGGCGCCTGCATGAAGTCGCGTTCGGCTACCACTATGACCGTTATCACATCGAAAGCCGCACCTTCACCGCAACGAACTGGCGCGACGAATCCAGCATCGGCGATGCGCCGACCGGCGCGTTCGAGGGGGACACCCGGACCGACGCGCTGTTCGTGCAGGACGCATGGAAGCTTCTGCCTCGCTGGACGCTGATCGCGGGCGTGCGCCAGGAACGCTGGCAGGCGCTGGACGGCGCGCGCTACGGCACGACGGCATTCCGAGACCCCACGGGGGCGATGGTCAACCGCTTCGAATATGGCGATCGCAACGAGAATTTCACCTCGCCGAAACTGTCGCTCGCCTGGCAGGCGACGCCAGAATGGCGCCTGCGTGCGTCGGTGGCGCGCGCCTATCGCATGCCGACGGTGAGCGAATTGTTCCAGACCGAGACGCGCGGCAGCACGACGTATGTCAGTGACCCCAATCTCAAGCCCGAGAAAATCCTTGCGACCGACCTGTCGGCGGAGGGCAGGGCCTGGGGCGGCAACCTGCGCGTGTCCGTGTTCGACTCGCACACCGACGATGCGCTGTACAGCCAGACCGACGTGTCGGTGTCGCCGAACGTCACGAGCGTGCAGAACATCGACCGCATTCGCGTCACCGGCGCCGAAATCGTCTACGACGCGCAGAACTGGCTGATCGACCGGCTCGACATTTCGGGCAGCCTGACCTACGCCGATTCGGAAATTCTCGCCAACGCGGCGTCACCCGAGAGCGTCGGCAAGGACGTGCCGCGCGTGCCGGACTGGCGTGCAAGCCTCTTTGCGACCTATCGCTTCGACGATCGCTGGAGCGGATCGCTGGGCGCACGCTACAGCGGCCTGCAATACGGCCGGCTCGACAACCTCGACACGAACCACGACGACACGGGCGGCGTGGGCAGCTATTTCGTCGTCGACGCGCGCGTCGGCTACCGGTTCAGCAGGCTGATGCGCGCGTCGGTGGGGGTCGACAACCTGAACAACGCGAAGTACTTCATCGGCCCGCATCCTTTCCCGCAGCGCACCTGGCTCGCGGAGTTGCGGCTTGACTATTGACGGGTGGCCTCATTGAAAGCGGAACGGGCAGCGGCGCTCGCAGGCGTGGTGGCGTTTCACGCCGCGGTCGTCTATGGCCTGCTGCAGCATCGCCCCGCGCCGCAGCCCGACCGGCGCCACACCGTATTCGTCACCCTGATCGCGCCGACCGAATCGCCGACGCCGCCGGTGCGAAAGCCCGAACCGCCGAAACCCCAACCGCCGAAGCCGGCTCAGCCTTCGCCCCGTCCATCCGATCCGCCCCGGCAGCTGGCGGTCGAGGCGCCCGCTGCACCGGGCGAGGTCGTCGTGCCGCGCGCCGAGCCCGTGCCAGCCGAGCCCCCGGCGCCGGCCCCCGAGCCTCCGGTCGAAGCGCCGCCGCCCGCCCGACCCGCGGGGCCGGTCGCCCTGGCCGGCGACCTGGCGCTCGCCTGTCCCAACCGCCCGCCGCCGGCGTATCCGGTTCTCTCGCGGCGCGCGGGTGAATCGGGCAGGGTCGTGCTGCAGGTTGAAATCGACGTCGACGGCCGCATCGCCGCCGCGCGCGTTCGCACCGGCAGCGGCTTCCAGCGGCTCGACGCGGCGGCGCTCTCGGCGGTAAGCCGCTGGCGCTGCAACCCGCCGCTGCGCGACGACCGGCCCGTGCGCGCCGTCGCCTTGCAACCGTTTCAATTTGATCTCGAATAGCCGCCCGAATCCACTGGAGATATCGCTATGGAATACAGCCTGGGTTTCGCCCATTTCCTTTCGAACACCGACATGCTTGGCCGCGTCGTGCTGTCTTGCCTGGGTGCGCTTTCGATAGCGAGCTGGTATCTCATCGTCACCAAGGCGACGGCGAATATCCTCGCGAGGCGGCGCGCGGATAACTTTCTCAAGCAGTTCTGGGCGGCGGATTCGCTGCTGGAGGTGCAGTCCGCCCTGCATCGGCGTCCCGCCGACAGCGCCTTTGCCGAACTGGCCCGGGACGCCCTCGATGCGGCGAGCGACTCCGAGAAGCACGGCATGCAAAAACTCGCCGCGGCGGGGGGGCTGGGCGAGTTCCTGACCCGTCTGCTGAGGAACGGCATCGACCAGGAGGCCGCGCGGGTGGAACACGGTCTCACCGTGCTCGCATCGGCCGGCTCCGCCGCGCCCTATATCGGCCTGTTCGGCACCGTCTGGGGGATCTACCACGCGCTGGTCAACATCGGCCTGTCGGGGCAGAGCACGCTCGACAAGGTGTCCGGGCCGGTCGGCGAAGCGCTCATCATGACCGCGCTCGGCCTGGCCGTGGCGATTCCCGCCGTGCTGGCCTTCAATGCCTTCAACCGCCGCAACCGGGTCTGGCTCGCCCGGCTCGACGCGTTCGCGCACGATCTTTACACGGTGATCACCCTGGGCCAGAAGAGCAACAGTTCCGCGGGCGAGACGCGCCAGCTGCAGATCGTCAAGAAAGGCTGAGCCATGGCGATGGGAAGCTTCGATTCACGCAGGAGCCAGGCGCCGCTTGCGGAGATCAATGTCGTGCCGCTGGTGGACGTGATGCTCGTGCTGCTGGTGATCTTCATCATCACGGCGCCGCTGCTGACCCACGCCGTCAAGGTTGACCTGCCTCGCGCCGGCAGCGCGCCGGATGCCGCGCGGGCCGACGATATCGAGTTCGCCATCCGCGAGAACGGCGCGCTCTACTGGAACGGCGCGCCGGTGACGCTGGACGAAGCCGCGAAGCGCTTCACCGCCGAGGCCGGCCGGAAGCCGCAGCCGGAGCTGCATATCCGCGCCGACCGGCACGCAGAATATGAAGCCGTGGCGCAAGTGATGTCCGCAGCGGCGAAATCAGGCGTCGCGCGCATCGGATTCGTCACCGAACCCCCGCGATAAGGCCGGTCGACCTCCCCCGGAGGAGCGGGGCGGCCGTGCTAAAATCACGCGCTTTAGGTCAGCAAAAAGCCGGACATGGAACAGTTTGCCAAGGAAACCCTCCCGGTAAGCCTCGAAGAGGAAATGCGGCGCTCCTACCTCGATTACGCCATGAGCGTGATCGTGGGCCGCGCACTGCCGGACGTGCGCGATGGCCTCAAGCCCGTGCATCGCCGTGTGCTGTACGCGATGAACGAGCTGGGCAACGACTGGAACAAGGCCTACAAGAAGTCGGCGCGCGTCGTCGGCGACGTCATCGGTAAATACCATCCCCACGGCGACACCGCGGTGTACGACACCATGGTGCGGATGGCGCAGGACTTCTCGCTGCGCTACCCGCTGATCGACGGCCAGGGCAACTTCGGCTCGGTCGACGGCGACAACGCGGCGGCGATGCGTTACACCGAGGTGCGCATGGCGAGGATCGCGCACGAACTCCTGGCCGACCTCGACAAGGAAACGGTCGACTTCGGCCCCAACTACGACGGCTCCGAGCAGGAACCGCTCGTGCTGCCGACCAAGATCCCGAACCTCCTGATCAACGGCTCGTCCGGCATCGCGGTCGGCATGGCGACCAACATCCCGCCGCACAATCTCACCGACGTCTGTGCCGCGCTGCACGCGCTGCTCGACGATCCCGAGATCGACATCGAGTCGCTGATCAACATCGTCAAGGCGCCGGACTTCCCGACCGCGGGCATCGTCTACGGCCTCTCGGGCGTGCGCGACGGCTACCGCACGGGCCGCGGCCGCGTCGTGATGCGCGCCACCTGCCACGTCGAGGACCTCGACAAGAGCGGCGGCAAGCAGGCGATCATCATCGACGAGCTGCCGTACCAGGTGAACAAGGCCAATCTGCTGATCAAGATCGGCGAGCTGGTGCGCGACAAGCAGATCGACGGCATCGCCGACCTGCGCGACGAGTCGGACAAGTCCGGCATGCGCGTCTACATCGAGCTGAAGCGCGGCGAAAATGCCGACGTGGTCCTGAACAATCTGTACAAGCAGACGCAGATGCAGGACACCTTCGGCATGAACATGGTGGCGCTGATCGACGGCCAGCCGCGCCTCCTGAACCTGAAGGAAATGCTCGACGCCTTCCTGCGCCACCGCCGCGAAGTCGTCACCCGCCGCACCGTGTTCGACCTCAGGAAGGCACGCGAACGCGGCCACATCCTCGAAGGCCTGGCGGTGGCACTCGCCAACGTCGACGAGATCATCGAGCTGATCAAGTCCTCGGAAACCCCGGTCATCGCCAAGGAGCGCCTGCTGGCGAAGGCGTGGA
The DNA here is from genome assembly GCA_021820845.1 of Pseudomonadota bacterium. Taxonomy (GTDB): domain Bacteria; phylum Pseudomonadota; class Gammaproteobacteria; order Burkholderiales; family Thiobacillaceae; genus Thiobacillus. The sequence goes on along the minus strand of JAKADC010000012.1, from coordinate 54,727 downwards.
AATCGGCGATGGTCGAAGAAATGCTCGCGCGGATCGATCCCGAGTACTCGCGGCCGGTGAACATCGGCCCCGAGTTCGGCCTGCATGCCGACGGCTACCATCTGTCGGAGGTCCAGGCGCAGCGCATCCTCGAAATGCAGCTGCAGCGCCTGACCAACCTCGAGTCGGACAAGATCCTGTCCGAGTACAAGGACGTCATGGCGAAGATCGCCGACCTGCTCGACATCCTCGCCAACCCGGCGCGCATCACCCAGATCATCCGCGACGAGCTGACGCAGATCCGCGAGCAGTTCGGCGACGCGCGGCGCTCGACGATCGTCGAGAACGCGCAGGACATGTCGATGGAGGACCTGATCAAGCCGGAGGAGATGGTCGTCACGCTGTCGCACGGCGGCTACATGAAGTCGCAGCCGATCGACGACTACCGCGCGCAGAAGCGCGGCGGGCGCGGCAAGCAGGCGGCGGGGACCAAGGATGAAGACTTCATCGAGAAGATGTTCATCGCCAACACCCACGACTACATCCTCTGCTTCTCCAATCGCGGGCGGCTCTACTGGCTCAAGGTCTACAACGTGCCGCAGGGCGGACGCGCCGCGCGCGGCAAGCCCATCGTCAACCTGCTGCCGCTCGAAGACGGTGAGAAGATCAACGCGCTGCTGCCGGTCAAGACGTTCGACGACGACCATTACGTCTTCATGGCGACCAGCAACGGCATCGTCAAGAAGACGCCGCTTTCGGACTTCTCGCGGCCGCGCACCGCGGGCATCATTGCGGTGGGGCTGGACGACGGCGATTTCCTGATCGGCGCGTCGATCACCGACGGCCGCCACGACGTCATGCTGTTCTCCGACGGCGGCAAGGCCGTGCGCTTCGACGAGAACGACGTGCGCCCGATGGGCCGCACCGCCCGCGGCGTGATCGGCATGAAGCTCGCCAAGGGTGCGAAGCTGATTTCGCTCCTGGTGGCCGAGGACGAAAACGATTTCGTGCTGACCGCGACCGAGAACGGCTACGGCAAGCGCACGCCGATCGCCGAATACACCCGCCATGCGCGCGCCACGCAGGGCATGATCGCGATCCAGACCAGCGAACGAAACGGGAAAGTGGTCGCCGCTACGCTGGTGAAGCCGGATGACGAGATCATGCTGATCACCACCGGCGGCGTGCTGATCCGCACCCGGGTCAATGAAATCCGCGCCATGAGCCGTGCCACGCAGGGCGTCACGCTGATCAACCTGGACAAGGGCGAAACCCTGATCGGCCTGGAAAAAGTGGCCGAGACCGACAACGAAGAGGAATGAGAGGACTCACGCATGACGATCTATAACTTCAGCGCCGGCCCGGCCGTGCTGCCCAGGGATGTTTTGCTGCAGGTTCAGGCCGAACTGGTCGACTGGCGCGGTTCCGGCATGTCGGTGATGGAAATGAGCCATCGCGGCAAGGAGTTCATGGGCATCGCCGCCGAGGCGGAAGCCGACCTGCGCGAGCTGATGGGCATCCCCGCCAATTACAAGGTGTTGTTCCTGCAAGGCGGGGCGTCGTCGCAGTTCGCGATGGTGCCGATGAACCTGCTGCGGGGCAAGGCGTCGGCCGACTACCTCAACACCGGCGAGTGGTCGAAGAAGGCGATCAAGGAAGCGAAGCGCTACGGCGCGGTGAACGTGGTGGCGTCGAGCGAGGACAGGAATTTCAGCTATGCGCCGGCGCAGGATCAGTGGAAGCTGGATCCGAACGCGGCCTACGTCCACTACACGCCGAACGAAACCATCGGCGGCGTGGAAATCTTCTGGACGCCGGAGACGGGGGGCGTGCCGCTGGTCGCCGACATGTCGTCGACCATCCTGTCGCGCCCGGTCGACGTGTCGAAGTTCGGTGTGATCTACGCCGGCGCGCAGAAGAACATCGGCCCGGCCGGCTTGACCATCGTCATCGTGCGCGACGACCTCATCGGTGAGACGGTGAAAGGCACGCCGACGATGTTCGACTACAAGATCCACGCCGACAACGACTCGATGTACAACACGCCGGCCACCTTCGCGATGTACACGGCAGGCCTGGTGTTCAAGTGGCTGAAGGCCAAGGGCGGCCTCGCGGCGATGGAAAAGACCAACCGCGAAAAGGCCGGCCTGCTCTACGACCACCTCGATTCGACCGGTTTCTACAACTCGCCGGTGGCGAAAGACAACCGCTCGCTGATGAACGTGCCGTTCACCCTGAAGGACGCCGCGCTCGACGAGGCTTTCCTCAAGGCGGCGAAGGAACGCGGCCTCATCCAGCTGAAAGGCCACCGCTCGGTCGGCGGCATGCGCGCCTCGATCTACAACGCCATGCCGATCGAGGGCGTGCGCACGCTCGTCGACTGCATGCGCGACTTCGAGAAGGCCCATGGCTGAGCCGCGCAAGGTTCTCACGCTCAACGCCATTTCCGCCCGCGGCCTCGCGCGGCTGCCCGAGCATTACACCGTCGGCGGCGACGTGACCGAACCCGACGCCATCCTGGTGCGCTCGGCCAACATGCACGACATTGCCATTCCCGCCTCGGTGCGCGCCATCGCCCGCGCGGGCGCCGGGACCAACAACATTCCCGTGAAGACGCTGTCGGCGCGCGGCGTGCCGGTATTCAACGCGCCGGGTGCCAATGCCAATGCGGTGAAGGAACTGGTGATCGCCGGCATGCTGCTGGGTGCGCGCAACCTGGTGCCCGCGCTGAAGTTCGTCGAAGGACTGGCCGGCACCGATGAAGAAATGCACAAGGCGACCGAGGCCGGCAAGAAGCAGTTCGCCGGCATGGAACTGCCGGGCCGCACGCTCGGCGTGATCGGCCTTGGCGCCATCGGCTCTTACATCGCCGAGGCGGCGATCAAGCTTGGAATGAACGTCGTCGGCTTCGATCCGGCAATCACGGTCGACGCCGCCTGGCGACTGCCGTCGCAGGTCAGGCGGGCGGAGAGCGTCGAGGACGTGCTGCGCATGGCCGACTTCGTCACGCTGCACGTGCCCCTGCTGGACGACACGCGCAACCTCGTCAACGCGCAGCGCCTGAGCCTGATGCGTTCGGGCGCGGTGCTGCTCAACTTCGCGCGGGAGGGCGTCGTCGACAACGCGGCGGTGGTCGAGGCGCTCGACGCCGGCAAGCTGCACGCCTACATCTGCGATTTTCCGGCGAACGCGCTGAAAGGCCGCGCCCGGGCCATCGCGCTGCCGCATCTGGGAGCGAGCACCGAGGAAGCGGAGGAGAACTGCGCGGTGATGGTGGCCGAGCAGCTCGTCGACTATCTGGAAAACGGCAACATCCGCAATGCCGTCAACTTCCCCAACGTCGGCATGGCGCGCGAATCGGACTATCGGATCGCGATCGCCAACGCCAACGTGCCCAACATGGTGGGGCAGATCTCGTCGCTGCTCGCCGCTGCCGGCCTCAACATCCACAACATGGTCAACAAATCGAAGGGCGATATGGCGTATACGCTGGTCGATGTGGACAGCGCCGTGACCGCTGCCGTGATGCAGCAGCTTGCCGCGATTGCCGGCGTCCTGGCAGTGCGCTACCTGCCGGCATGAAGGGCGAAGGACACGGCGCGCCGGGCGCGCCCGCCGAGCTTGGCGCGCTGCGTGCGCGAATCGACGCCATCGACGACGCCATCCTCAGGCTGGTGTCCGAGCGCGCTGGCATCGCCCAGCAGGTCGGCCGCGCCAAGAACGGCGAGAAGATCTACCGTCCCGAGCGCGAGGCGTCGATCGTGCGCCGGCTGCGCGAAAACAACCCCGGCCCGCTGTCGGGCGACACCATCGAACGCCTGATCCGCGAGATCATGTCGGCGTGCCGCGCGCTCGAGGAAACGACGCGCGTCGCCTATCTGGGCCCTGCCGGCACCTTCAGCCAGCAGGCCGTTCACAAGCATTTCGGCCGCGAGGTCGACGCGCTCGCCGAAACCGACATCGACGCCTGCTTCCAGGCATTGGAAACCGGCCGGGCCGATTTCGCCGTGGTGCCGGCGGAAAACTCGACCGAAGGCGCGATCGGCCGCACGCTCGATCTCATCGTCGCCAGTCCGCTGAAAATCTGCGGCGAGGTGATGCTGCCGGTCCACCAGATGCTGATGCGCAAGCACGCAGGGCTCGCCGGCATCGCGCGCGTCTACGGGCACGCGCAATCGCTCGCGCAGTGCCAGCAGTGGCTGAGCCGGCACCTGCCCGATGCCGAACGCGTCAGCGTCGTCAGCAATAGCGAAGGCGCGCGCCGCGCGGCCGCCGAGCCGGACGCCGCCACGCTGGGCAGCGAAGCCGCCGCCGAGCTGTATGGCCTGGCGGTGGTGCAGGCGCGCGTCGAGGACGATGCCAGCAACACCACCCGTTTTCTCGTTCTGGGGCAGGGCGATGCCGCGCCCTCGGGACGCGACAAGACCTCGTTCGTGATGAGCACGAAAAACGAGCCGGGCGCGATCGTCAAACTGCTCCAGCCACTCGCCGACGCCGGGATTTCGATGAGCCGGCTCGAATCGCGACCCGCGCGCTCGGGCAACTGGGAATACCTGTTTTTCGTCGTCTGCCAGGGCCATCGGCAGGACCCGGCCCTCGCAGCCGCCCTCGCCGAAATCGAGGCGCGCGCCGCCTTCCTCAAGGTTCTCGGTTCCTATCCAGCCGCATCGTGATTACCTGTTGTGACCTCGCGCCGCGCCACGTGCGCGCGATCGCCCCGTACCAGCCCGGCAAGCCCATCTCCGAGCTCGCGCGCGAACTCGGGCTCGCCGAAGCCGACATCGTCAAGCTCGCGTCCAACGAAAATCCGCTCGGCCCCAGTCCGCGCGCGCTTGCCGCGGCGCAGGACGCGCTGCACGACATGGCGCTGTATCCCGACGGCGCAGGCTTCGCGCTGAAGGCGAAGCTGTCGGCAAAGCTGGGCGTCGCGCACGATCAGATCGTGCTGGGCAACGGCTCCAACGACATCCTCGACATCGCCGCGCAGGCTTTCCTCTCGCCCGGCGCCTCCGCGGTTCACGCGCAGCACGCGTTCGCGGTCTATCCGATCGCCACGCAGACCGTCGGTGCGCAAAGCATCGTGGTGCCGGCACGACACTACGGGCACGACCTCGCCGCCATGCGCGACGCGATCCGCGACGACACGCGGCTGGTGTGGATCGCGAACCCCAACAATCCGACCGGCACCTTCCTGCCGTGGGCGGAAATCGAGGCTTTCCTTGAAGCCGTGCCGGAGCGGGTGCTGGTGGTGCTCGACGAGGCGTACGGCGAATACCTGCCGCCGGAGGATCGTTGCGACACCGCGGCGTGGCTGGCGCGTTTCCCCAACCTGCTCATCAGCCGTACCTTCTCCAAGGCCTACGGCCTCGCCGGCCTGCGCGTCGGCTACGGACTGGGACACCCCGACGTGATCGACCTGCTCAACCGCGTCCGTCATCCCTTCAACGTCAACCTGCCGGGACTCGCCGCCGCCGAAGCGGCGCTCGACGACACCGAATTTCTCGCGCGCACCTACGCCCTCAACACGGCGGGCATGGCGCAATTGACGAGCGGATTGGCCAGACTGGCGATCGACACCGTGCCATCGAAAGGCAACTTCGTGCTGGCGAAAGTCGGCGACGCCGCGCGCATCAACGCCGAATTGCTGAAGCGCGGCGTGATCGTGCGTCCGGTGGCCGGCTATGGCCTGCCGGAATGCCTGCGCGTGTCGGTCGGGCTCGCGGGGCAGAATGCCCGTTTCCTCGACGCGCTGGAGGCGTGTCTGTGATCATCGAAAAACTTGCCGTCGTCGGTGTCGGCCTCATCGGGGGATCGTTCGCGCTGGCGCTGAAGCAGGCCGGTGCCGTGCGCGAGGTGTTGGGCGTCGGGCGCAGCCCCGCGCGGCTCGCTGTCGCGCGCGAGCTCGGCCTGATCGACCGCGCGGTCGACTGGGCGGAAGCGGGGCAGGCCGACTGCATCCTGCTGGCGCTGCCGGTGGGCGAAACCGAGGCCGTGCTGAACAGCCTCGCGCCGCATCTGAAACCCGGCGCGATCGTCACCGACGCCGGCAGCACCAAGCGCAACGTCGTCGAGGCGGCGCGTGCCGCGCTCGGCGCGCGTTGCGCCGACTTCGTTCCCGGCCATCCGGTCGCGGGCTCGGAACAGTGCGGCCCCGCCGCCGCCCGCGCCGATCTTTTTCGCGGCAAGCGCGTCGTGCTGACGCCGCAGACCGACACCCGCGCCGACACGCTTGCCACCGTGCGCCTGCTGTGGGAAACCGCCGGCGCGCAGGTCGAGCTTCTGGACGTCGCGCAGCACGATCGCGTCTTCGCGGCGGTGAGCCATCTGCCGCATCTGGCGGCGTACGCGCTGGTGGACGATCTCGCGCAGCGCCCCGACTGCGATACGTTCTTCCGCTTTGCCGCCAGCGGCTTCCGCGATTTCACGCGCATCGCCGGCAGCAGTCCCGAGATGTGGCGAGACATCGCGCTGGCGAACCGCGAAGCGGTGCTGGCCGAACTGGATGCTTACCTCGCGGCGCTGCAAGGGCTGCGGAACGCCGTGGCGGCAGACGACGCCGGGGCATTGCTGGATATCTTTTCTCGCGCCCGGGCGGCCCGCGAGCGCTGGATGAAACAACAGGATTCTTGATGGAATTTCTCGATCTACCCGCGAGCACCGGGGCGCGCGGCACTGTGCGTCTGCCGGGTTCCAAGAGCATTTCGAATCGCGTGCTGCTGCTCGCGGCGCTCGCGCAGGGCGTGACGGTCGTGCGCGCGCTGCTCGATTCCGACGATACGCGGGTGATGCTCGATGCCCTGCGTGCGCTGGGCGCAGGCGTCGCGCGGGTGGGCGATTCCGACGACTACGAGATCACGGGTGTCGGCGCGTCCGCGGGCGCCGGCTTTCCCGTAAAGCGGGCCGAGCTGTTCCTCGGCAACGCAGGCACGGCGTTCCGTTCGCTGACCGCCGCGTGCGCGCTGTCGGGCGGCGAGTATGTGCTGAAAGGGGTCGCGCGCATGCACGAACGGCCGATTGGCGACCTGGTCGACGCACTGCGGCGACTCGGCGCGCGCATCGACTATCTCGGCCAGGAAGGCTTTCCACCGCTGAAAATCCATCCCGCGGAGATTGCGGGCGACACCACCGAGGTGCGCGGCAACGTATCGAGCCAGTTCCTCACCGGGCTCCTGATGGCGCTCCCGCTGCGGCAGCGCGACACCACGATCGAGGTCATCGGCGAACTGATTTCCAAGCCCTATATCGAGATCACGCTTGCGATGCTGCGCCGCTTCGGCGTGGAGGTCGCGCGCGAGGGCTGGCAGCGCTTCGTCGTGCCCGCCGATGCGCGTTACCGCAGTCCCGGCGAGATCTGGGTCGAGGGCGACGCATCCTCGGCGTCCTATTTTCTCGCGGCGGGCGCGATCGGCGGCGGTCCCGTGCGCGTGGAAGGCGTGGGCCGCGACAGCGTGCAGGGCGACGTGCGCTTTGCCGACGCGCTGGCGAAAATGGGCGCGCGGATCGACATGGGCCCGAACTGGATCGAGGCGCGGGCACCCGCGGGCGGCCGTTTGAAAGCGGTCGATCTCGACTGCAACGCCATTCCCGACGCCGCGATGACGCTCGCGGTGGCGGCGCTCTTTGCCGACGGGACGACCACGCTCAGAAACATCGCCAGCTGGCGCGTGAAGGAGACCGACCGCATCGCCGCGATGGCGGCCGAACTGCGCAAGGTCGGGGCGACGGTGGAGGAAGGCGCCGATTTCATTCGCATCACGCCGCCGGAAAAGCTCGTTTCCGACGCGGTGATCGACACCTACGACGACCACCGCATGGCGATGTGCCTGTCGCTGGCGACGCTGGGCGGCGTGCCGCTGCGGATCAACGACCCGGCGTGCGTGAACAAGACCTTCCCCCAGTACTTCAAGATTTTTGCCGGAATCGCCCAATGAATGCCGAGCTCGATCCCATCCCGGTCATCACCATCGACGGTCCGTCGGCCTCGGGCAAGGGAACGGTGGCCGAACGGGTGGCGTCCGCGCTGGGCTTTCATTTTCTCGACAGCGGCGCGCTGTACCGGCTGACGGCCCTGTCGGCGATGAAGCATGGCGTGGCGCTGGACGACGAGGCGGGTGTGGCGGCGCTGGCGGCCGGTTTGCCGGCAACGTTCGGCGACGGCGCGGTCCGGCTGGCGGACGAGGACGTGACGGATGCCATCCGCGCCGAAGCCGTGGGCGAGGGGGCCTCGAAGGTCGCGGCGCTGCCCGCGGTCCGCGCGGCGCTGCTCGAGCGCCAGCGCGCGTATCGTCAGCCCCCCGGCCTGGTGGCCGACGGGCGCGACATGGGCACGGTCGTGTTCGCCGATGCGGCGACCAAGGTTTTCCTCACCGCCAGCGCCGAGGCGCGCGCGGAGCGGCGTTATAAGCAGTTGATCGAAAAGGGGAACTCTGCTAGCCTATCGGCCCTTGTTGCGGATATGCAGGCCCGCGACGCGCGCGATACGGCGCGCTCGGTGGCGCCGCTGAAACCCGCGCCGGATGCACTCCTGCTCGATACGACCCATATGGATATCGAGTCGGCCGTGCAGGCGGTGCTGGCGCATTACGCGTCGCGCGACGGCCGCCAACAGGGAATCTGAAGTTTTTTCCGTGCCAGGGCTGCGCCCGCAGCGCTGGCGATGTGCAACCAACCCCGTCTTCACCGACGGACAAGAAGGTTTTTAATGTCTACTGCTACCGCTTCTTCCACCCCGACGTCCAACGAAAGCTTTGCGGCCCTGTTCGAGGAGTCGCTTGCGCATCAGGAAATGCGCCAGGGTGAAGTCATCACCGCCGAGATCGTCGGCATCGACCACAATTTCGTGACGGTGAATGCAGGCCTCAAATCGGAGAGCCTGATTCCGCTCGACGAATTCAAGAACGACCAGGGCGAGATCGAAGCCAAGGTCGGTGATTTCGTTTCGGTCGCCATCGAGTCGATCGAGGACGGCTTCGGCGCGACCAAGCTGTCGCGCGAGCGCGCCAAGAAACTGGCCGCGTGGCTGGATCTGGAAGCCGCGATGAACGAAGGCCGGATCGTCACCGGCATGGTGCAGGGCAAGGTCAAGGGCGGCCTGACGGTGCTCGTCGGCGGCCTGCGCGCCTTCCTCCCGGGTTCGCTGGTCGACATGCGCCCGGTCAAGGACACCACGCCCTTCGAATACAAGGAAATGGAATTCAAGGTCATCAAGCTCGACCGCAAGCGCAACAACGTCGTGGTGTCGCGCCGTGCCGTGCTGGAAGAGACCATGGGCGCCGACCGCGAAGCGATGATGGAGAACCTGAAGGAAGGTTCGGTCGTCAAGGGCGTGGTCAAGAACATCACCGATTACGGCGCGTTCGTGGATCTGGGCGGCATCGACGGTCTCCTGCACATCACCGACATGGCCTGGCGGCGCGTCAAGCACCCGTCCGAAGTGGTGCACGTCGGCCAGGAACTCGAAGCCAAGATCCTGCGCTACGACACCGAGAAGAACCGCGTCTCGCTCGGCCTGAAGCAGCTCGGTGACGATCCGTGGGTCGGCATCGCCCGCCGCTATCCGCAGGGCACGCGCATGTTCGGCAAGGTCGCGAACCTGACCGACTACGGCGCGTTCGTCGAGATCGAGGAGGGCATCGAAGGCCTGGTGCACGTCTCCGAAATGGACTGGACCAACAAGAACGTCAGCCCGTCGAAGATCGTGCAGCTCGGCGACGAGGTCGAGGTCATGGTGCTCGACATCGACGAAGACAAGCGTCGCATCTCGCTCGGCATGAAGCAGTGCAAGTCGAATCCGTGGGAAGACTTTGCGATGAACCACAAGAAGGGCGACAAGGTCAGCGGCGCGATCAAGTCGATCACCGACTTCGGCGTGTTCATCGGCCTGCCCGGCGGCATCGACGGCCTGGTCCACCTGTCCGACCTGTCGTGGAGCATTCCCGGCGAAGAAGCCGTGCGCAACTTCCGCAAGGGCCAGGAAGTGGAAGCCGTCGTCCTGGGCATCGATCTCGAGCGCGAGCGCATCTCGCTCGGCATCAAGCAGCTCGAGGGCGATCCGCTGACCAGCTACGCCTCCGGCCATGACAAGGGCAGCATCGTCAAGGGCACCATCAAGACCGTGGAGGCCAAGGGCGCGACCGTCAAGCTCGACAGCGACATGGAAGGCTACCTGCGCGCGTCGGAAGTCTCGCGCGACCGCGTCGAGGACATGCGCAGCCACTTCAAGGAAGGCGACGAGATCGAAGCCATGATCATCAACGTCGATCGCAAGAACCGCGTGATCAACCTGTCGATCAAGGCCAAGGAGATGAACGAGCAGGATTCGGCGATGAAGAAATTCGCCGCGGAATCGGCTGCCGCCGCCAGCGGGTCCACCAACCTCGGCGCGCTGCTGAAAGCCAAGCTCGACAACAAGAACGCCGAGTAATCCATGACCAAGTCCGAGCTGATTGCTCAACTCGCGGCGCGGCATTCGCAATTTTCGGTTGCGGATATCGAGATGGCGGTGAAGACGATCCTCGACGCGCTGGCGAAAAACCTGTCGCGCGGCGAGCGGGTGGAGATCCGCGGTTTCGGGAGCTTCAGTCTGAGCTTTCGCCCCGCCCGTCTCGGGCGCAATCCCAAGTCGGGCGAACGCGTGCAGGTGCCGGCGAAGTATGTGCCGCACTTCAAGGCAGGCAAGGAACTGCGCGACCGGGTGGATTTTCCGCTTTGAGTCTTGGGTCCGAGGCAGTGGAAACGGCGCAGTTTGCGCCGTTTTCTTTTTCTATGGCCCCCGCAAAGGTAGAATGGACGCCGACCACACGTGACAAGCCATGAAAAATTTCACACGTTATCTGGGGCTGGCGCTCAAACTCCTGGTGTTCCTGCTGGTGCTGGGTTTCGCGCTGAAAAACAGCCATACGGCGACCTTCTATTCCTACCTCGGCTACGTGTGGCAGGCCCCGCTGATCGTCATGCTGGGGCTGGCGTTCGTGCTCGGCGCCCTGTTTGGCCTGCTCGCGCTGCTGCCCACGGTGTTCCGCCTGCGCCGCGAGGTCGCGCGCAGGCCGTTGGCGGACGACATGGACACGACAACGCAGACCGCGATTCCAGCGAAGCATCATGGAATTTGAGTTCTGGTGGCTGCTGGTATTTCCGCTTTTTTTTGCGCTCGGCTGGCTGGCTGCGCGCGTCGACATCCGGCAGGTGGTGACCGAGTCGCGCGCGCTGCCCAATTCGTATTTCCGGGGACTGAATTTCCTTCTCAACGAGCAGCCGGACAAGGCGATCGAAGCCTTTCTCGAAGTCGTCAAGCTCGAGCCCGAGACCATCGATCTCCACTTCGCGCTGGGCGGGCTGTTTCGCCGCCGCGGCGAGCTCGATCGCGCGATCCGCATGCACGAGAACCTGCTTGAGCGCGAGGGCCTGGTCGAGGATCAGCGCCTGCGCGCGATGTGCGAACTGGGGCAGGATTACCTGAAGGCCGGCCTGCTCGACCGCGCCGAGCAGGTGTTCGGCAAGCTGCTCGAGACCTCGCGGCACGGCCTGGCGCGCACCTATCTTCTCGAGATCTACGTGCAGGAAAAGGACTGGCAGAAAGCCATCGACGCCGCGCGGATTCTGGAGAAAGACACCAGCAAGCCGCTCAACGCCGACATCGCGCACTTCCACTGCGAACTCGCGTTGCTCGAAGAAGCCCGGGGCAATTCCGAGGCGGCAGCGCTTCATCTCCAGCAGGCGCTGGCCTCCAACCGGCAATCGGTGCGTGCCAACCTGATGGCGGGCGACCTCGACGCGGCAGCGGGCCGGCACGACGCCGCCATCGCAAACTGGCGCCTGGTCGAAACGCAAAGCGCGGCCCACATGGCGCTGGTGGTGGATCGCGTGCTCGGCAGCTACCGTCGCCTGGGGCGGCTGCAGGAGGGCGTGCAATGGTTGCGCGCGCTGCATGCGCGGCAACCGTCGCAGGACGTGTTCAACACGCTGTATCTGGCCGTTTCCGAGACCGAAGGCGCCGCCGCGGCGAGCCAGCTCGCGCGCGAGGAGTTGCGCCGCAATCCCAGCCTGCGCACGCTCGATCGCCTGCTCGAGGCGGAGCTGGTCAATGCCGACCCGGATGCGCGCGAATTGTTGCAGGTGGAAAAAAGCCTGGTCGCGTCGCACAGCCAGCGCATGATGCGTTATCAGTGCGGGAGCTGCGGCTTCAAGGCCAAGCAGTTCTTCTGGCGTTGCCCGGCGTGCGGGCGCTGGGACAGCTTCGACCCGGAACGGCGCGAAGGCGAGGCATGAGCGGGAGGATCGCGGTGACGCAGACGAAAATCATTGTGGCGCTCGACTTCGCCGATGCGGCACCCGCGCTGGCGCTGGCGGAAAAACTCGACCCCGGGCTGTGCCGGGTCAAGGTGGGCAAGGAGCTTTTTACCGCTGCGGGACCGGACCTGGTGCGTGCCTTGGTCGCCCGGGGATTCGATGTGTTCCTCGACCTGAAATTTCACGACATCCCGAATACCGTGGCGGCTGCGTGCCGGGCGGCGGCGCGGCTGGGCGTGTGGATGGTGAACGTGCACGCGTCGGGCGGCCGCCGCATGATGACCGCCGCGCGCGAGGCGCTGGCCGAATTGCCCGAGGCACCGCTGCTCGTTGCGGTGACGGTGCTGACGAGCATGGGCGCCGAGGATCTGGCCGAGGTCGGCGTGTCCGACGCGCCGGCCGATCAGGTGCTGCGGCTCGCGCGACTGACCCAAGCCTGCGGACTCGACGGCGTGGTCTGCTCGGGCGAGGAGGCCGCGCGCCTGCGCGCCGGCATGGGTGCGGACTTTCGGCTGGTCACCCCGGGCATCCGGCCGGCCGGTGCCGAAGCGGGCGACCAGCGCCGCGTGATGACGCCCGCCGAGGCCTTGCGCGCAGGTGCGACCGACCTGGTGATCGGACGCCCGATCACGGCCGCGTCCGATCCGCTGGCTGCGCTGAAAAAAATTCAAGTCGAGATTCGAAGTGCTTAGGAGCGTGTTGTGAAAATTACCGTGATCGGCACGGGCTACGTGGGCCTGGTGACCGGAACCTGTCTGGCGGAGGTGGGCAACGAGGTCCTGTGCCTCGACGTCGACCCGAACAAGATCGAGATCCTGAAGTCGGGCGGCATCCCGATCTACGAGCCGGGGCTGGAGGACATGGTGAAGCGCAACGTCGCCGCCGGCCGGCTGTCTTTCACGACCGATATCGAGGAGTCGGTGGCCTTCGGCCAGATCCAGTTCATCGCCGTCGGCACCCCGCCGGACGAGGACGGTTCGGCCGACCTGCAATATGTGGTGGCCGCCGCGCGCAATATCGGCCGCCACATGACCGATTACAAGCTCGTGGTCGACAAGTCCACCGTGCCGGTCGGCACCGCGGACAAGGTGAAGGCCGCCCTGCAGGAGGAACTGGCGAGCCGCGGCGCGAACATCGAGTTCAACGTGGCGTCGAATCCGGAGTTCCTGAAGGAGGGTGCGGCGGTGGATGATTTCATGAAGCCCGATCGCATCGTGATCGGCACCGACAGCGAGCGCGCGACAAGCCTGCTGCGCCAGCTCTACGCGCCGTTCCAGCGCAACCACGAGCGCCTGACGGTGATGGACGTGAAGAGCGCCGAACTCACCAAGTACGCCGCCAACGCCATGCTGGCGACGCGCATTTCGTTCATGAACGAGCTCGCGGTGCTGGCCGAGAAGCTCGGTGCCGACATCGAGCAGGTGCGCCATGGCATCGGCTCGGACCCGCGCATCGGCTACCATTTCCTGTACGCCGGCTGCGGCTACGGCGGCTCGTGTTTCCCCAAGGACGTTCGCGCCTTGCGCCGAACCGGCCAGGAAAACGGCGTCGCCTTGCGCGTGCTCGACGCGGTGGAAGAGGCCAACGACGCCCAGAAGCACATCCTGGTCGACAAGCTGACCGCGTGTTTCGGCAAGGATCTGAAAGGCAAGCGCTTCGCGATGTGGGGGCTGGCGTTCAAGCCGAACACCGACGACATGCGCGAAGCTTCCAGCCGCACCATGCTCGAGGCGCTGTGGGCGATGGGCGCGAGCGTTTCGGCCTACGACCCCGCGGCGATGGAGGAAGCGCGGCGCATCTACGGCGAGCGCGCCGACCTGCTTCTGGTCGACAGCCCGATGGACGCGCTCAAAGGCGCCGACGCGCTGCTGATCGTCACCGAATGGAAGGTCTTCCGCAGCCCGAACTTCGACACCATGAAGGCCCTGCTGAAGGCACCGCTGATTTTCGACGGCCGCAACCTCTACGAACCGCAGGCGATGCGCGAGATGGGCTTCGACTACCTGCCGGTCGGACGTCCGTGACGGGAACGGCCGATGTCCTTGCGTGATGCCATCCGCCGTGCCCGCATCCTGGTAGTGGGCGACGTGATGCTGGACCGCTACTGGTTCGGCGACGTCTCGCGCATCTCGCCCGAGGCGCCGGTGCCCGTGGTGCACGTCACGCGCAACGAGGACCGCATCGGCGGCGCCGGCAACGTGGCGCGCAACGCGTCGGCGCTTGGGGCGCAGGTCACGCTGCTGTCGGTCGCCGGTCGCGACGAGGCCGGCCAATCGTTGAGGGCCCTGCTCGAAGCGGAAGATTTCAGGGTTTACCTGCATGAGGACCCGGATTTTTCGACGATCACCAAGCTGCGCATCATCGGCCGCCAGCAGCAGCTCCTGCGCGTCGATTTCGAGACCCAGCCGGGCCATGAAGTGCTGGCGGCCAAGCTGGAAGCGTACGCGCAGCTGCTGGCCGACTGCGACGTGGTGATCCTGTCGGACTACGGCAAGGGCGGGCTGACGCACGTCACCCGCATGATCGAACTCGCGCGTGCGGCCGGCAAGCCCATCCTGGTCGACCCCAAGGGGGACGACTGGGCGCGCTACACAGGCGCGACGCTGATCACCCCCAACCGTGGCGAATTCCGCGAAGTGGCGGGCGGCTGGAAGACCGAAGCCGAACTTGCCGACAAGGCCGCCGCCGTGCGCGCGAGTTTCCAGCTCGACGCGCTTCTGGTGACGCGCAGCGAGGAAGGCATGAGCCTGTTCGACGCCGCGGGTGCGCACCACGAGGCGACCCGGGCGCAGGAAGTGTTCGACGTCTCCGGCGCCGGCGACACCGTCATCGCCGCCTTTGCGGTGGCGCTGGCCTCGGGGGCGGACGGGGTGGAAGCCATGCGTCTCGCGAACCGCGCGGCGGGTATCGTCGTCGGCAAGTTCGGCACCGCGGTCGCCACCGCCGACGAAGTCTTTGGAGAAAAAGCATGAGCCAGTACATTGTCGTCACCGGCGCCGCGGGATTCATCGGGGCCAATATCGTCAAGGCGCTCAACGAGCGGGGCGAGAGCAACATCATCGCAGTCGACAACCTCACCCGCGGCGACAAGTTCAGGAATTTGACCGACTGCGAAATCGCCGACTATCTGGACAAGGCGGAATTCCTCGAGCTGGTGGAAGAGGGCGTGCTGGACGGGAGCGTGGCCGCGATTTTCCACGAGGGCGCCTGCTCGGACACGATGGAGACCGACGGGCGCTACATGATGGAGAACAACTACCGCTACTCCGGCGCGCTCCTGAAATTCTGCCAGGACGAGGGCGCGCAGTTCCTTTACGCCTCGTCGGCGAGCGTCTACGGCGCCGGGCGGGTGTTTTCCGAATCGCGCGAGTTCGAGTCGCCGCTCAACGTCTACGGCTACTCCAAGTTCCTGTTCGACCAGAGCGTGCGCCGCATGTGGGGCGAGCGCACCGCGCAGATCGCCGGCTTTCGCTATTTCAATGTCTATGGCCCGCGCGAGCAGCACAAGGGACGCATGGCCTCGGTCGCCTTCCATTTCTTCAACCAGTACGTCGCCGAAGGGCGGGTGAAGCTGTTCGAGGGCTGCGACGGCTACGCCAACGGCGAGCAGCGGCGCGACTTCGTTTCGATCGAGGACGTGGTGCGCGTCAACCTGTGGTTCCTCGACCATCCCGAGGTGTCGGGCATCTTCAATGTCGGCACCGGGCGTTGCCAGAGCTTCAACGACGTCGCCGTCGCGACGGTGAACGCCTGCCGCGCGGCGAAGGGGGAGGCGGCGCTCGCGCTGGAGGAGATGCAGGCGCAGGGCATCGTCGGCTACATCGCGTTTCCCGACGCGCTCAAGGGCAAGTACCAGAGCTATACCGAGGCCGACGTCTCCGCGCTCCGGGCTGCGGGGTATGATGCGCCTTTCTACAGCGTGGAAGAAGGCACGCCGCGCTACATCGAACATCTGATGAAGGCATGAGCACCTACAAATCGATCGAAGACTGCGTCGGCAACACGCCGCTGGTACGCCTCAAGCACATGCCCGGCGCGACCAGCAATACCGTTCTCGTCAAGCTCGAGGGCAACAATCCGGCCGGCTCGGTGAAGGACCGCCCCGCGTTGTCGATGATCGACGCGGCGCAGGCGCGCGGCGAGATCAAGCCGGGCGACACCCTGATCGAGGCGACCAGCGGCAACACCGGCATCGCGCTCGCGATGGCGGCCGCGATGCGCGGCTACAAGATGATCCTCATCATGCCCGAGCACCTGTCGATCGAGCGGCGCCAGACGATGCGCGCCTTCGGCGCCGAACTGCGGCTGGTGAGCCGGGAAGCCGGGATGGAAGGCGCGCGCGATCTCGCGGTCGAGATGGAGAAGCAGGGCGTCGGCAGGATCCTCGACCAGTTCTCCAACCCCGACAATCCCGAAGCGCATTACCGCACCACCGGCCCCGAGATCTGGCGCGACACCGCGGGCACGATCACGCACTTCGTCTCGAGCATGGGCACCACCGGCACCATCATGGGCTGCTCGCGCTACCTCAAGGAACAGAATCCCGGCGTCCAGATCGTGGGCGTGCAGCCGACCGAAGGCTCTCAGATTCCGGGCATCCGCAAATGGCCGGCGGAATACGTGCCGAAGATCTGCGATACGCGCCGCGTCGACCGCATGATCTACGTCAGCCAGCAGGACGCCGAGGAAACCACGCGCCGGCTCGCGCGCGAGGAGGGCATCTTCGCCGGCGTCTCGTCCGGCGGCGCGCTGTGGGCCGCGCTGCAACTTTCGAAGGAAGTCGAGAACGCCGTCATCGTCTCCATCGTCTGCGACCGCGGCGACCGCTATCTCTCCACCGGCGTGTTCCCCGCGTAAGCCGCGGATGGCGAAAACCAGGACAATCTACACCTGCACCGAGTGCGGGGGTTCGCTGCCGAAATGGCAGGGCCAGTGCCCGCATTGCAGCGCCTGGAACACGCTCGTCGAAACGATCGCCGAATCGGCGAAGCCGCGCTTCGCCGGACTGGCGGCGACCAGCGCGGTGCAGTTTCTGCATCAAGTCGAGGCATCCGAGGAAAGCCGCGTCGCCACCGGTATCGGCGAGTTTGACCGCGTGCTCGGCGGCGGCCTGGTGCCCGGCGGCGTCGTGCTGATCGGCGGCGACCCGGGCATCGGCAAGTCGACGCTGCTGTTGCAGGCGCTGGCGGGGCTGTCCGGGCAGATCGGAACGCTCTACGTGAGCGGGGAGGAATCGGCGCGTCAGGTCGCGCTGCGCGCGCGCCGGCTGAGCCTCCCCGAGGCGCATCTGCCCGTGCTGCCCGAGATCCGGCTGGAAGCGATCCTCGCGCAGCTCGCCGGCACGAAGCCCGAGGTTGCGGTGATCGACTCGATCCAGACCGTGTATTCGGAAGCGCTGACCTCGGCGCCGGGCTCGGTGGCGCAGGTGCGCGAATGCGCGGCGCAACTGACCCGCCACGCCAAGCAGGCCGGCACCGCGATCATCCTCGTCGGCCACGTCACCAAGGAAGGCGCGATCGCCGGCCCGCGCGTGCTCGAGCATATCGTCGACACCGTGCTGTATTTCGAGGGCGACACCGGCTCGTCCTTCCGCCTCGTGCGCGCGTTCAAGAACCGCTTCGGTGCGGTCAACGAGATCGGCGTGTTCGCGATGACCGAAAAGGGCCTGAAGGCCGTCGCGAATCCTTCCGCGATCTTTTTGTCGCGCCACGGCGAGCCGGTGCCGGGCTCGTGCGTGCTGGTCACGCAGGAAGGCACGCGGCCGCTGCTGGTGGAAATCCAGGCGCTGGTCGATTCCAGCCACGCGCCGAGCCCGCGTCGCCTGTCGGTCGGCCTGGAACAGAACCGCCTCGCCATGCTCCTCGCCGTGCTGCACCGCCATGCCGGGATCGCCTGCTTCGACCAGGACGTGTTCGTCAACGCCGTGGGCGGGGTGAAGATCAGCGAGCCCGCGGCCGACCTCGCGGTGCTCGCCGCGATCGTCTCGTCGCTCAGGAGCCGGCCGCTTCCCGACAATATGGTGATGTTCGGCGAAGTGGGGCTGGCCGGCGAAATCCGCCCGGTGCAGCGCGGCCAGGAGCGGCTGAAGGAAGCCGCCAAGCTCGGCTTCAGCCGCGCCATCGTGCCCGTCGCCAACCAGCCCAAGCAGAAGGTCGCCGGAATGACGGTCCACGCCGTGCAGCGGCTGGACGAGGCGATCGATTTGTTCAGGGAAAACTGAGTGCCGTCATCCCATGGTTTCGTCCGCGCATAGCTTCCCCCTCCACGGCCCCGGCCTGCGCGGCGCGCGGCGTCCCCGCGTCGCCATCGTCGGCCGCGCGGGCAGCGGCAAGCACAGCATTTTCCGTGCGGCCGCCAGCACCTCCACGCACCACGAACGCCTGGCCGGTGTCGGGCCGGCCTACGAGGAATGCGTGGTCGAGGTGGGAATCGACCAGATTTCGCTCGTCGCCTTGCCCGCCATCGGCGGCCTGCATCAGCTCGACCCGGATGCCTGCGTCGTTCTGAAGTATCTGCTGTGGGGCGACCGCTGGCCGGCGATCGCGCGGCACGAGACGCATCAGCCGGACAACCCGTTTGCGGCGCCGGACGTGCTGCTGGTGGTGATGGACGCCACCGCGCTCGAACGCGACCTCGAGCTCGCGCTGGAACTGATGCAGCTGGGCAGGCCGATGGTGTTCGCGCTCAACCGCATGGACGAGGCGCGCGCGAAACGGCGCTTCATCAACGTCCGCGCCCTCTCGGCGCAGCTCGGGGCGCCGGTGGTGCCGACCGTGGCGCACATGGGCATCGGGCTCGCCGATCTGTTCACCACCGTCGTGCACGTCGCGCGCGAGGCGCGCTTCCTGCAGCCGCATCCCTCGGCCCCGCCCTACAGCCCGCATATCGAGGCGCAATTGCGGGCGGTCGCCGAGATCGCCCGGGAACCGGCGGTCGCCGCGGCGTTCGGGGTGCCGGAGACCCTGCTGACGCTTCAGCTCGCGGAAAACGACGGCTATTTCGCGCACGAATTGCAGGCGCATTTCCCCGACCAGTACGCGGCCCTGCTGGCCGCACGTGCCATCGCCGACGCCGCCTTGCCGCGCCGGCTGGCCGAGGAACTGCACGCCGACCGGCATCACCGCGCCGCCCTCTCGGCGGAGGCGGCGACCCGCCCCGGCCAGGAAGGCGCGCCGCCCCGCTGGCAGGTCTGGGCCGACGACCTTTTCCTGCATCCGCGCTGGGGATTCGTCGGCACGCTCGCGGTGTTCGCGCTGGTGCTGCTGTTCGTGTTCGAGGTGAGCGCGTTCCTCGACAGCGTGACGGTGGCGCGCCTGATCGCCTGGGCCGAGCCATGGCACCCGACCGAACTCACCGGCGTGCTCGCCCGTGCGGTGCTCGACGGCTTCATCGGGCTCGCAGGCATCGTCATCCCCTACATGATTCCGCTGGTGCTGCTGCTGGTGTGGCTGGAGGAGTCAGGGATCATGCACCGCGTCGCCTTCGTGGTCGATCGCGGCTTCCACCGGCTGGGGCTGCATGGCGGCGTCGCGCTGCCGTTCCTGATGGGATTGGGCTGCAACGTGCCCGCGCTGGCCGCCACCGCGGCCGTCACGCATGGCCGCGACCGCACGGTCGCCTCGCTCCTGATCACCTTCCTGCCGTGCTCGGCGCGCTCGGCCATCATCCTGGCGGTGGGCGGCAAGTACCTCGGCGGACTGGGCGTGTTTGCGCTCTTCATGCTCGCGCCCATCGTCGTCAGCCTGGTCGGCAAGTTCCTGAAGCGCCGCTACCCCGAGACCACGCCCGGCATGATCCAGGAAATCCCGCCGTATGCGATGCCGAGCGCGCGCGCGTTGCTGGCCAACACCTGGGAGCGCAGCCGCGACATCGTCACCATCGTGCTGCCGCTTCTGGTGGCCGGGAGCGTCGTTCTGGCGCTCCTGAGCCATTACGGCGCCGATGCCTGGATCAATTTCGCGCTCACGCCGGTGACCGTGTGGTGGCTCGGCCTGCCATTGGCGCTGGGCGTGCCGATCCTGTTCGGCGTGCTGCGCAAGGAGCTGTCGCTGCTCATGGTGTTCCAGGCGCTCGGCACGCAGGAGCTTGCCAGCGTGCTGGACACCACGCAGATCGCCACCTTCCTGGTGTTCCTGACGTTCTACGTGCCCTGCGTGTCGACCTTCGCGATGATGCTGAAGCTGCTCGGCCGGCGCGACGCGCTGTATTCCGTCGCGCTTTCCATCGGCGTGGCGCTTCTCGTGGCGGGGGCGGTGCGCGGCGTGCTGGAACTGGCGGCCTGGGCCCTGTAGCGGCGGGCGGTCCGGCGGCCGGACCCTTTCGGCGCCGCGCTCAGCCCAGTCGCTGCCCGTGCTCCCGCGTGTCGTGGAACGCGACCTTGGGCCAGCGCTCCTGCGCCAGCGACAGGTTCACCCGCGTATCCGCCAGATAGACCAGGTTGCCGTCGACGTCCTTCGCCAGCTTGAGCGAATTGGCGCGGGTGAATTCGGCGAGATGCTGGGCATCGGGGCAGGTGACCCAGCGAGCGGTGTGGATGCCGGCGTTCTCGAAGCTGGCGTCGACGCCGTATTCGGTCTTCAGGCGGTGGGCGACGACCTCGAACTGAAGCTGGCCGACCGCGCCGATCAGCAGGGTGTTGTCGGCGAAGGGTTCGAACACCTGCACCGCGCCTTCCTCGCCGAGTTCCAGCAGCCCCTTGTTCAGCTGCTTGGCACGCAGCGGGTCGCGCAGGCGCGGGCGGCTGAAGAGCTCGGGCGCGAAATAGGGGATGCCCTTGTATTGCAGCGCCTCGCCTTCGGTGAGGGTGTCGCCGATGTGCAGCTGGCCGTGGTTGTGGATGCCGATGATGTCGCCCGCCACCGCGTCTTCCATGCGGGTGCGCTCGTTGGCCATGAAGACGACCGCGTTGGCGATCTTCATGTCCTTGCCGGTGCGGCGATGGCGCACCTTCATGTTGGGATGATAGCGCCCGGAGCAGACGCGGAAGAAGGCGATGCGGTCGCGGTGCTGCGGATCCATGTTGGCCTGGATCTTGAACACGAAGCCGGTGAATCGGGGTTCGGTGGGATCGACCGTCCGCTCGACTGCCTCGCGCGGCTGCGGCGGCGGCGCCCAGTCGGCCAGCGCGCGCAGCACTTCGCGCACGCCGAAGTTGTTGATGCCGGAGCCGAAGAACACCGGCGTCTGGCGGCCCTTGAGGAAGTCGTCGAGCTGGAAGCTCGCGCCGGCGCCGCGCACCAGTTCGATTTCCGACAGCAGCGCGTCGGCTTCGAGCGGGAAGCGCTCCCGCAGGGCGGTCTCGCCCAGGCCCTGCAGCGATTCGAACGGCTGGTCGGCGTTCTCCTCGCCGGCCTTGAAGCGCAGGATCTCGTCGTGGATCAGGTGGTACACGCCCTGGAAGCGCTTGCCCATGCCGATCGGCCAGGTCACCGGCGCGCAATGGATTTTCAGGATCGACTCGATCTCGTCCAGCAGCTCGAGCGGTTCGCGCACCTCCCGGTCCATCTTGTTGATGAAGGTGATGATGGGCGTGTCGCGCAGCCGGCAGACTTCCAGCAGCTTGATCGTCTGCTCCTCCACGCCCTTGGCGGCGTCGACTACCATGATGGCGGCATCGACCGCCGTCAGCACGCGGTAGGTGTCCTCGGAGAAGTCCTTGTGGCCGGGGGTGTCGAGCAGGTTGAAGACGCAGTCGCCGTGGGTGAACTGCATCACCGAGCTCGCCACCGAAATGCCGCGCTCGCGCTCGACCTCCATCCAGTCGGATGTGGCGTACTTGCCGCTCTTGCGGGCCTTCACCGTGCCGGCCATCTGGATCGCGCCGCCGAACAGCAGCAGCTTCTCGGTCAGCGTGGTCTTGCCCGCGTCGGGGTGGGAGATGATCGCGAAGGTGCGGCGCTTCCTGACGTCGCGCGCGAGGGCGGCGTCGCCGGTCTGCGCCGGGGCGGTGAGCGTGGGTTCCATGGGGAAAGGCAGGCGGATGTCAGGCAATCCGCAATTTTAAGCTATTTCGCCGGGCTGGCGCGCGCTGCGCGGGACCGCGAATGCGTCTGGATTCGCCTGGTCCTGCAAATATTTCCTCTTATTCGCACATAGAAAACTTCGATTGAAATTGCGCGCTTGTCCGTGGCCGTGAACAGGGCCTTCGGGGTACCATTTCAGGGATTCAATTCAGGGCTAAAACCCCGGCCGACTGGGGGGTATTCCGGGCGGATTCACCTGACTTTACATCCGTCGGATGGAGGAAACAAATGATGGAGCATGTAGCGACCAACGAGACCATTCTCGTGGTGGGCGGCGGGATTTCCGGCATGACCGCCGCGCTCGAAGCGGCCGAAACCGGCAAGAATGTCGTCCTGGTTGAGAAAAATCCCGCGCTGGGCGGACGGACTTCCCAGCTGTACCGCTACTTCCCCAAGCTGTGCCATCCCGTCTGCGGCCTGGAAATCAATCTGCGCCGCCTCAAGAACAATCCGCGCGTGCGCGTGCTGACCCTGGCCGAAGTGACCGGCATCGAAGGGAGCACGGGCAACTACACCGTTTCGGTCAAGGTCAAGCCGCGCTACGTGAACGAGAATTGCACCGCCTGCGGCGACTGCGGGCGCGCGGTCGAGACTCTGGTCGACGACCCGTTCAACTACAATCTCGGCCAGCACAAGGCGGCCTATCTGCCGAACGCGATGGCCTACCCGCAGCGCTACGTGCTCGATCCGGCGATCATCGGCAGCGCCGACGCCGACCGTGCGAAAGCCGCCTGCAAATACGGCGCGATCGACCTCGACATGAAGGAGGAGACGATCCAGGTGAAAGCCGGCGCGGTGGTGTGGGCGACGGGCTGGCAGCCGTATGACGCGGCGAAGATCCAGCCCTACGGCTACGGCCGCTTCAAGAACGTCATCACCAGCGTCGAGTTCGAGCGCCTGGCCGACATCCATGGCCCGACCGGCGGCAAGATCCTGCGTCCGTCCGACGGCAAGGAGGCGAAGAACATCGCCTTCATCCAGTGCGCCGGCTCGCGCGACGAGAACCATCTCCGGCACTGCTCGCGGATCTGCTGCATGGCGTCGCTGAAGCAGACGCACTACGTGCGCGAAGCCTATCCGCAGGACGGCAAGTCGACGATCTACTACATCGACATCCGGGCCATCGACCGCTTCGAGGATTTCTACCAGAAGGTACAGGCCGATCCTTCGGTGACCTTCATCAAGTCCAAGGTCGCGAAGATCACCGAAGACGAACACGGCAACCCGGTGTGCTGGGGCGTCAACACCGAAGGCTACAAGCGCTACACGACGCCGCACGACCTGGTGGTGCTGGCGGTGGGCATGGAGCCGTCGGTCAAGGGCATCAACATCCCCGGCCACATCGTCGCCGACTCCAGCGGCTTCATCGAGGCCGACCCGGCGAACGGCGCGGTGTTCGGCGCCGGCTGCGCGTCGAACGCGCTGGACGTGAACCGTGCCG
Source organism: Pseudomonadota bacterium (assembly GCA_021820845.1). Taxonomy (GTDB): domain Bacteria; phylum Pseudomonadota; class Gammaproteobacteria; order Burkholderiales; family Thiobacillaceae; genus Thiobacillus. Next base: position 30,997 of record JAKADC010000012.1, on the reverse strand, counting down.
TGCAATCGGCCACCGCGGCGGCGCTGCGCGCCATCCAGGTGGTCAACAAAGTAGCAAAGGCGGAGGCTTAAACAATGGCTGACATCAAAGTCGCAGCGTATATCTGCAAGGGCTGCGGACTCGGCGAGCGTCTGGACACGGATGCGCTGGTCAAGGTTGCACAGAAGGACGGCAAGGTGCCGCTGGTGAAGTCGCACGATTTCCTGTGCAACGCCGACGGCGTGGCGATGATCAAGAACGACATCGCCAACGAAGGCGTGACCCACATCATGATCGGCGCGTGCTCGCGCCGCGCGAAGACCGAGGCATTCTTCTTCCCCGAAAACGCGGTGGCGCGCGCCAACCTGCGCGAAGGCGTGATCTGGATCCGTCCCGACACCGACGAGGCGCGCGAGACCACGCAGGACATGGCGGAAGACTACATCCGCATGGGCTGCGCCGAAGTGAAGGCGATGACCACGCCCGAGGGCAATGCCAACACGGGCAGCAACAAGACGCTGCTGGTCGTCGGCGGCGGCGTCACCGGCATGACGGCGGCGATCGAGGCGTCCAAGACGGGCTACCCCGTGGTGCTGGTCGAGAAGTCCGGCGAACTCGGCGGCTGGGCCGGCAAGCTCTACAAGCGCACGCCGGTGCATGAGCCGTTCAAGTCGCCCGCCGACACCGGCGTGGCCGACCTGGCGTCGCAGGTGATGGCCGACAGCAACATCAAGGTGTACCTCAACGCGACCGTCGCCAAGACCGACGGTGCGCCCGGGCGCTTCGTCGTGGACATCGCCACCGAATCCGGCGCGACCCACACCGAGGACATCGGCGCGATCGTGCAGGCGACCGGTTTCACGCTCTACGACATGAACAAGCTGCCCGAGCTGGGCGCGGGCAAATCGCCCAACGTGGTCGACCAGGCCGGGCTGGAAATGCTTGCGAAAGCGGCAGCGGCCGGCGACGGCGTGATCCGCCGCCCGAGCGACAACCAGCCGGTGAAGTCGGTGGTGTTTGTCCAGTGCGCCGGCCAGCGCGACGCGAGCGGCACGCACCTGTCCTACTGCTCGGGCTTCTGCTGCAACGCCAGCATCAAGCAGGCGATGTACTTCAAGGACGCGAACCCGTCCATCGACACCACCATCATCTACACCGACTTGCGCACGCCGGGCAACGGCGAGGATTTCTACCGCAGCGCGCAGGAAAAAGGCGTCATCTTCACCAAGGGCAAGGTCGCAGAAGTCGTGCCCAACGGCAACACGAGCACGGTGAAATTCCACGACCTGATCCTGGACGACAAGGACGCGGCCGAGACGGACGTCGACCTCGTCGTGCTGGCGACCGGCCAGGTGGCGAATTCGGGCATCAACATCGACGCCCTGACCAAGCCGCAGGTCGAGGGCCAGGGTGGCGACGCCGCGACGGCGGGTACGGTGGAGGTGAAGCCGATTTCGATCCTGAACCTGACCTACCGTCAGGGCCCGGATGTGCCGCAGCTGAAGCAGGGCTTCACCGACTCGCACTTCATCTGCTTCCCTTACGAAACCCGCCGCACCGGCATCTATACCGCGGGCCCGGTGCGCCGCCCGATGGACATGACGCAGGCGCGCGAGGACGCGACCGGCGCCGCGCTCAAGGCCATCCAGGCGCTGGAAAACGCCGAGCTCGGCCGCGCCGCGCATCCGCGCTCGGGCGACCTGTCGTTCCCGAAAGTGCGCCTCGAAGGCTGCACGCAGTGCAAGCGCTGCACGGTCGAATGCCCGTTCGGCGCCATCGACGAGGACGAGAAGCGTTTCCCGGTGTTCAACGAAGCACGCTGTCGCCGTTGCGGCACCTGCATGGGCGCCTGCCCGGTGCGCGTGATCTCGTTCGAGAACTACTCGGTCAACAGCGTCGGCGCGCAGATCAAGGCGGTCGACATTCCCGACGAGTTTTCCGAGAAGCCGCGCATCCTGATCCTGGCCTGCGAGAACGACGCCTATCCCGCGCTCGACATGGCGGCGATGAACCGCAACGAATACTCGGCTTTCGTGCGGATCATCCCGATCCGCTGCCTCGGCTCGGTCAACACGATCTGGGTGACCGATGCGCTCAACGCCGGCTACGACGGTGTGATGATGATGGGCTGCAAGTCCGGCGACGAATACCAGTGCCACTTCGTCAAGGGATCGGAGCTGGGCCGCGTGCGCATGTCCAAGATCGACGACACGCTGAAGACCCTCAATCTCGAGTCGGAGCGCGTGCGCGATCTCGAAGTCGCGATCACCGACATCGAGCGGGTGCCCGCGATGATCAACAAGTACGCAGAAGAGCTGGCCGCCATCGGCCCCAGCCCGTTCAAGGGATTCTAAGGAACGAACATGAGCGCGAATACCGCAATGGCGGAGAAATACCGCAACAACTTCCTGAAGGAAATCGAAGAACAGGTCGAGATGGGCGACTGGGTGAAGATGTGCATGCAATGCGGCGTCTGCTCCGGTTCCTGCCCGACCAACTTCCAGTCGGCGTGGGAGCATCCGCCGCAGGAACTCTTCATGATGATTCGCGCAGGCCGCCGCGAGGAAGTGCTGACCACGACCTCGATGTGGAACTGCACCTCCTGCTACAACTGCATCGTGCGCTGCCCGCGCAAGCTGCCGATCACCCACATCATGCACGGCATCGCCGAGTATGCGCATCGCCTCGGCAAGGCGCCGAAGATGCAGCCGACCCGCTTCTTCTCCGGCCTGTTCTGGAAGAACGCGACCAGGACCGGCCGCGTCAACGAACTCAAGCTGTCGATGGGCCTGTATTTCAAGGACGGCTTCGTCCAGGGGATCAAGAACGGCATGGCGATGCAGTCGGTGGCGCTTGGCCTCATGAAGGCCAAACGGCTCAGCCCCTTCGAGCTGTTCGGCGGCCACAAGTGCAAGGATCAGAAGGGCATCCAGGCGATGCTGAAGAAAGCCTACGACATCGAGCGCAGCCGCAAGGCCGCCCGGATGGCGGGGTGAGGAGAGGAATATGGCCAAATACGAATACGCGTTTTACCCCGGCTGCTCGTCGCAGAAGGGCGCTTCCGCATCCAACTATCTGACCTCGGTCGAGTCGATGTGCAAGACGCTCGACGTCAAGCTGACCGAGATCCCCGACTGGAACTGCTGCGGTGCCTCGATCGGCTACGCGGAGGCGGGCGAGCTGCCGCGCCATGTGCTGAATGCGCGCAATTTCGCGCTGTCGGAGAAGAACCTGCCCGGGCAGGAGATGGTCGCGACCTGCGCCGCCTGCTGGCTGGGCGCGCGCGAAACCCGCGAGCGCCTCACCCATTCCGACACGCTGATGGCCGACACGCGCGAGGCGCTGAAGGAAGCCGGTCTTACCATCAACGAGATGCCGGAGATCCGCCACATGGTCGAGGTGCTGATCGAGGATCTCGGTTTCGAGGAGATGGCCAAACACGTGGTGCGTCCGCTCGAAGGCGTGAAGATCGCGGGTTACGTCGGCTGCCAGACCAACCGTCCGTTCGGCGTCGCCGGCGAGTCGTTCGAGAATCCCGTCTACCTCGACAAGATGGTCGAGATGGTCGGCGCCGAATCGATCCCCGAGTACGACATGAAGGTCACCTGCTGCGGCGGTGCGCTGGCGTTCTCCGAGCCGGAAAAGGCGCAGGCGCAGATCAAGGACATCGTCGAATCGGCCTACGACCACGGCGCCGAAATGATCGTCACGCCGTGCCCGCTGTGCCAGGCCAACGTCGAGATCTACCAGGGCCAGGTCAACAAGAAATACGGCACCAAGTTCGACATTCCGGTGCTGTACTACAGCCAGCTGATGGTCGTCGCCTACGGTGGCGACGCCAAGGCCGCGGCGCTCGATGGACAGGTCATCCGGGCGCGCAGGCTGGAGGAAATCGCCGCCAAGCCGGTCAAGCGCTGAGCCGTCTCAGGCGTTCAAACACAGGGGCCTGTGCCCCTGTTTTTTTTCGTCCACGAAAAGCCGACGCCGTCGGGGCTTGCCGGTGCGGTGTGGGGACGAGTCCGGGCCGCTTCGCGTGCTCCCGCCCCGGGGAAAGCGGCCGGTTTCGTCATGTGCGGCGCAAGTCATGTCTTCTTTTCCCGCAGTAGCAATTCCGCCTTGCGCGCGAGTCCCCAGCGATAGTCCGCCAGGCTGCCATCCGCGCGCACGGCGCGGTGGCAGGGAATCGCCATCGCTACGACGTTGCCGGCGCAGGCATGCGCGACCGCGCGGAATGCCTTGGGTTGGCCGATGCGCGTTGCGATCTCGCTGTAGCTGGCGGTCTCGCCCGCCGGAATGACCTGCAGAGCCTGCCAGACGCGGCGCTGGAAGACCGTGCCCTGCACGTCCAGCGGCAGATCGAGCACGCCGCGCGGCTGCTCGACGTAATCCACCACCCGCGCGATCAGGCGCTCGAATTCGGGGTCGCCCGGCTCCAACCGGGCCTGCGGAAAGCGGGCCCGGATGCATTCTTCCAGCGCGCTCGCCGAATCGCCGAACTCGATGGCGCACACGCCCTTGCGGGTCGCGGCGACGATGACCCAGCCGAGCGGGCATTGCGCGACCGCGTGGCGGATGTGTTCGCCGGCGCCGCCCTTGCGATAGCGGCCGGGCGACATGCCGAGGAGGGTGGGTACGTCCTCGTAGAATCGCCCCGCAGAATTGAAGCCGGCATCATAGAGGGCTGCCGTCACCGACGGGGCGCTCCGCACGGCGGCCGTGACCCGCCGGGCCTGGACCGCCTTGTGGTAGGCCTTGGGCGTGAGACCGGTGACGGCCTTGAAGACGCGCTGGAAATGGTACGGGCTCATGCTGGCCAGTCGCGCCAGTTCATCGAGCGTCGGCGCGGGGATGTGCCGCTCGATGGCGCGGCAGGCCTGAAGCACCAGCGCATGGCGTCTCTGCTGTTGCGAAGGCGCGTCCGGCCGGCAGCGTTTGCAGGGGCGATAGCCTGCTGCGGCGGCAAGGTCGGCCGTATCGAAAAATGCCACGTTTTGCCGCTTGGCGGCGCGCGACGGGCACGAGGGCCGACAGAACACGCCGGTGGTGCGGACGGCGTAGACGAATTCGCCGTCCGCATAGGGGTCGCGGTGGACGACCGCCTGCCAGCGCCGCTCGGCAAGTTGCATCGCTTTCGACGGGGGCGCGCCAGCTTGGGTAACCATGGTCGACATTCAGCCGGAGTTGGGAATTCACAGTGTTCACCGCTTCGGGCTCGCCCGCAATCCGGAACTTGCGCTCAAATTCCGCAGCGGTCGCAGCGCCCGCCGAGCGGCGGTATCCTTACGTTTTGTCTTACATGTACACGAACATGAAAAACGCCAAGAACCTCAACGAGCTGACCGACCTGGTGCACGAAGCGGTATACGAGGTCGACGAACTGCGCGCCTGCCTGGAACATGACGACGACGAGGCATCGACCTACACGCCGTTTCTCGACGACCTCGACAAGATGCTGCGCGAACTGCACGCGTCGATGGCGTCCGGAAACTATTCCGGCCCCGGGAAGGGCGAGGACCTGCCCTTCATGCCGCTGTTCAAGAAGCACGAGCGCAGCATCCCGTTTCGCGAACTCCTGCGCGCGATCAATGCCACGCATCGCGAAGGCTACGAATCGTGAGGCCGTGGCGGACGCGATGAATGTCGCTCGCGCGGACGTGCGCGCCGGGCGCGATTCGTGCCGTGCGGCAGCCGCCGCCGTCCGACGTCCGTTTCGGACGATGCCGATTCGACGGGGCGACGGCAGCGGGCATCGTGCTTACCCGGCCTGAACCGCCGCCGGCCCCGGCGGCCATCTGAAGCATGCGAATGAAGAATCCCGTCAAGCGGCTGTTGGCGACCCTGACCCAGGGCGTCTACGTGGTGGGGGTCGGCCAAGGCGGCCTGCGCGACGCCTTCACCGCCTCGGCGGTCATGCAGGTATCCATCCGGCCGCCCATGCTGGCGCTCGCCGTCAATCCCGCCAATGCGTCGTTCCCGCTTCTCGTCGAGAGCGGCGTCTTCGCGGTGACGGCCCTGCGGCATGACCAATGCGCCATTGCGGATTTCTTCGGCACCCACAGCGCCCGCGACGAAAACAAGCTGGCCGCGGTGCCCTGGCACGCCGCGCCGTCGGGCGCGCCGGTTCTGGACGAGGGGGTGTCGTTCTTCGACTGCCGTGTCGTCGCGCAGCATCCGGCCGGCGACCATGTGGTGTTCCTGGCCGAGATGACGGGCGGCGATTTTCTGCAAGGGCACGCGCGGCCCTTGCGCTACGACGAGGTGGGGAACATGGACGGCAGCGACGAACTGCTGCCGTGGCACCTTGGCGGCCAGGGGGACGGGTCGGAGGAGGGGCGCTGAGCGGTTCGATCGGAAGTCGCGGCGCGCCTCCGTCCGTCGCGCGTCAACGTTCGCCGGATATTGGCGCCGGCGCCCGGCGCGTCATCCCATCCGTCTGACGGTGAGCTGATTGTTGACGCTCGCGACGCCGTCCACGCCCTCGGCGATCTTCGCGGCGAGCGCCTTGGCGTCGTCGCTCCGTACCGCGCCGGTAAGCGTCACGACGCCGTGCTCGGTTTCGACCGAAATATTCAGGCCCTTGAGCGTGTCGTCGGCCAGATATTTGCTCTTGATCGCCGTCGTGATGGCCGTATCGTCGATGGCTTGCCCCGCCTGATCGGCTTTCTGTTTCAGCGTGTCGCCGAGGTTCCGCGCATCCTGTTTCGCGCTTCCGACGGCGTTGTCGGTTTTTTCGCCATTGGTCGCCTGGCTCGCGTCGTTGAGAGCCTGGTCTTCCGGCGTCGGCTTGCACCCGGTCGCGAGCAGGGCAAGACTCGAAGCAAGGGCGATTGCTGCAAAACCGGACACGTGTTTCATGGAAGCCTCCTTCGGAAATGGGTGACAAGTCCGCCGACAACGACGCGGACTGCGTGCCGGGCGCCGGATGGCGGCGACGCGGGCGACTCAATTGAAAAATTAAGTGCAGCGTCATCGGCCCCGTATAGGTGCAGAACGCAGCGTCTTGTAGGACAAGCCTCCATTGGGGGCGCGGGCGGGCGCCGGCCAGTCCCGCCCGCAGCGGGCGTCACTCGGCCCGCAGCGCGTCCACCGGGTCGAGCCGGGCTGCGCGCATCGCGGGAACGACGCCGGCAGCCAGCCCGATCGCAATCGACGCCGCCAGCGCGCCGAAAACGTAATCCCAGGGCGTGTTGACCGGCAGGCCGGCGATCGCGAGCTTCAGCAGCCAGGCGATGCCCGCGCCGACCGCGAGACCGCCGAGTCCGCCCAGCGTCGACAGCACGGTCGATTCCATCAGGAACAGCGTGCGAATCTGGGCGCGCGTCGTCCCCAGCGCGGTCAGCAGGCCGATCTCGGCGACGCGCTCGGCGACGGCGATGTGCATCAGGGTGACCATGCCGACCGCGCCGACCAGGAGCGAGATGCCGCCGAGCGCGGCGACGGCGAAGGTCAGCACTTCCAGCACCGTGCCCAGCGTATCGAGCATCTGCTGCTGCGGCGTCAGGGTGAAATCCTCGCGGCCGTGGCGCGCGATCAGGATGCGCCGGGCGTCGGCAAGCACCGCCTTGAGCGGCGCGCCGGGCCTGTACGCGATGTGGATCTCCATCACGCCTTCGCGGTTGAAGACTTCCAGCGCACGCGCCGTGGGGATGTATACCGTGTCGTCGAGGTCGAAACCCAGCACCTGGCCCTTCGGCGCCATGACGCCGATCACCCGGAAGCGCGACGCGCCGACCTGAAGCACGGCGCCGAGCGGGTTGGCGCTGCCGAACAGCTCCGTGCGCACCTTCGCCCCCAGCACCGCGTAGGCGCGCGGATTGCGCGGGTCGTCCGCGGGGAGATACTGCCCGACGGCGACGCGCATGTTGAATGCGCGCGAAAAATCCGGCCCCTCGCCGTAGACCGTCACGCGCCGGCTGCGGCCGTGGGCGCGGATCTCGGCGTTGCCCATGACGCCGGCATTGGTGTACTCCGCGTAGCGCGAGGTCTTCAGCGCCAGCGCGTCCTCGATCGTCAGCAGACGCGCACTGCCGATCGCGCCGACCGAGGCGCCGTGTGTGCTGACCTTGCCGGGGCTGACGTTGATGATGTTGGTGCCGAACTGGGTGAACTCCTCCAGCACGAACCGGTGGATGCCGTCGCCGATCGACGTCAGCAGGATCACGGCGGCAACGCCGACGCCGATCCCGGTGGCGGAGAGAAGCGTGCGCAGCCGGTGGGCCGTGAGGGCGCGCAGGGCGAAGCGCAGGGTGTCGGAGAGGCTCATTTTCCGCTCAGCGCAAGCACGGGGTCGAGCCGCGCGGCGCGCGCGGCGGGCAGCAGGCTGGCGATGATGCCGGTCGCGACCGCGGTGGCGATGCCCGCCGCGCTCGCCCACGCCGGCGGCCAGGCGGGAAGCTGCGGATAGGCGAGCCGGATCGCCCAGGCACCGGCGTTTCCCAGCACGTAGCCGATGGCGCCGCCCGCCAGCGACAGCCACAGCGCCTCGGCGAAGAACAGCCGGCGGATGTCGGCGGCGGGTGCGCCGAGGGCTTTCAGGAGGCCGATTTCGGCGGTGCGCTGGGCGACCGCCACCAGCATCACGTTCATCACCAGGATGCCGGCGACCGCCAGGCTGATCGCGGCGATGCCCGCCACGCCCAGCGTCAGCGCCCGCAGGATGCGGTCGAAGGTGGCGAGGATGGCGTCCTGGGTGATGACCGTCACGTCCTCCTCGCCTTCGTGGCGCTGTTTCAGGAGATGGCTGATCGCGGCCTTGGCCGGTTCGATGCCGCTGCGGCTGCGTGCCTCGATCAGGATGCGGAAAAGCGAATTGGTGTTGAACATCTCCTGCGCGTAATCGACCGGAATGATGGCGATTTCGTCGGAATTGAAACCCATCGCCTCGCCCTGCGGCGCCAGCACGCCGGAGACGCGGAAGCGGTTGTCGCCGAGCCGGACGCGGCGTCCGACCGCTTCGCCGTCGGGAAAGAATTCGCGCGCGAGCGTGCTGCCCAGAACGATCTGCGCGCTCCGCTCCGACCCTGATGCGAGAAAGCTGCCCTGCGACAGACGCATGTTGCGGATCGGCAGCAGCTCGGCGGTGCTGCCGAGGACGGTCACCTCGCGCAAGCGGCCGCCGTAGGTGAGCTCGGCCTCGCCGACGTTGAGGGGTGCCATGCGCCGCACCTGCGGCAGGCGGCCGATGAAGCGCGCGTCCTCCAGCGTGAGGTCGCGCGGCGTCTGGCCGAGCGCCGCGCCCGGAAAGCCGCCCGAGGTCTCGGCGCGGCCCGGCAGGACGAAGATGAGGTTGCTGCCGAGCGAGGAAAACTGTCCGACCACGTAGCGGCGCGCGCCGTCGCCCAGTGCCGTCAGCACCACCACCGCCGCCACCCCCAGCGCCATCGCCAGCACGATGAGCAGCGAGCGGGTGCGGTAGCTCGCCACGGTGCGGAAAGAGAGGGCCAGGGTGTCGCGCAGCGTCATTTCTCGTCGGCGACGATCTCGCCGTCGCGCATCGCGATGTGGCGGTGCGCACGCGCGCCGAGTTCGCGGTCGTGGGTGACGACGATCAGCGTCGTGCCGGCGTGGTGCAGGCCTTCCAGCAGCGCCATCACCTCGGCGCCGATGCGGTGGTCGAGGTTGCCGGTCGGCTCGTCCGCCAGCAGCGCGGTCGGGCGCAGGATGGTGGCGCGCGCGATCGCCACACGCTGACGCTGGCCGCCGGAGAGTTCCGGCGGGCGGTGGCGCGCCCGGTCCCCGAGGTCGAAGGCGTCGAGCGCGGCGTCGACGCGCGCCTTGCGTTCGGCCGGGTCGACGCCTTCCAGCATCAGCGGCAGCTCGATGTTCTCCGCGGCCGTGAGGCGCGGCACCAGATGGAAGGACTGGAACACGAAGCCGATCTTCTCGCGGCGCACCCGCGCCCGCTCCGTTTCGGACAGGTCGGTGACGTCGGTGCCGTCGAGTTCGTAGCGTCCGCTGTCGGGGCGGTCGAGCAGGCCGATGACGTTGAGCAGGGTCGACTTCCCCGAGCCCGACGGGCCCATGATCGACACGTATTCGCCCGATGCGATGTCGAGGTCGATGCCGTTGAGCGCGCGCACTTCCTGGTCGCCCATGCGGAACAGGCGCGTGATCGCGGAGAGGCGGATCATGGCGCGGCTTTTTCGCCCTTCTCGACCGGGGTGACCTTCACGCCGGCCTTCACGCTCTCCTGGTCGAAGGAGAGCAGCACGCGGTCCCCCGAGGCGAGGCCGCCGGTGACTTCGGTGAACGCCCAGTTGGCCAGCCCGGTCTTGAGGCGACGCGTCTCCAGCCTGTCGTCCTTGCCCACCGCCAGCACGGTCCCGTCCTGCTGGATCGCCTGGGTCGGCACCCGCAGCACGTTGTCGCGCCGTTCGACGATGGCCTCGACGTCGGCGCTGTAGCCGACCAGCAGGGCATCGCGCGGCGGTGCGTCGAAGTCGACCTCGACGTCGACCGTGCGCGCCTGTTTCTCGACCTCGGTCACGTACGGCGCGATGCGTCGCACGTGGCCGTCGAAGACCCGGCCGGGCAGGGCGTCGAGCGTGATGCGCGCGGGCTGGCCGGGCTTGAGCTTCGGCGCGTCGACCTCGTCCATCGGCGCGCTCACGTACAGGCAGCTGTCGTCTATCAGATCGACCGCGGGCGGGGTGGGAATGCCGGGCGGCGAGGGCGTGGTGAATTCGCCGACCTCGCCGGTGATCTTCGCCACGATGCCGGCGAAGGGCGCGGTGAGCGTGGTGCGCTCGAGTCCCGCCATCGTCACGCGGATCTGCGCCCGCGCGCGCTTGACGTCGGCGGCGAGCGCGTCGCAGTTCGCCTGGCGCGCGCGCGCGTCGGCGCGGGCATTCTCGGTGCTCTGCGGGCTGACGAAGCCCTGGTCCGCCAGCTGCGCGGTGCGGTCGGCGTCGCGCCGCGCGTTGTCGGCCAGGATGCAGGCCTCGCGGCGGCGCTCCTCGGCGGTGACCAGCTGGCGGGTCGCGAGTTCGCGCTGGGCGGCGAGGTCGCGGTTCCACAATTCGAGCAGCGGCTGCCCCGCCTTGACGCGCTGGCCTTCCTTCACCCACAGCTTGACGATCTGCCCGCCCGTCACCGGGGCGAGCTTGGCGCGCCGGCACGCCTTGACCGTGCCGGCGCGCGTGTTGACGACGGTCGATTCGACCGGGCCGCGCGCGACCACGGCGACCTCGACTTCGGGCGGCTTCGGCCGGGTGAGGAGCCAGCCTGCGTAGCCGAGCGCGGCGACCGCCAGCGCGACGATGGCAAGGCGGAGCCAGGTTTTGGATTTGGACATTGGTGGGGGCGGGGGCACTGAACCGTCCCAATGTAACATTCGGCCATGCTGAAAACCATCGTGCCCGCGCGCCTCGAATTCAGGGACGGCGTCCCGTATTCCGCCGCCTACGGCGACATCTACCACTCGGCCGACGGCGGCGCGGGACAGGCGCGCCACGTCTTCCTGCAAGGATGCGGCCTGCCGCACGCATGGGCGCGACGCGACGCTCACGTCATCCTGGAAACGGGGTTCGGCACGGGCCTGAATTTCCTGACGACGTGGGCGGCGTGGCGCGACGATCCGGCGCGACCCGGGCGCCTGCATTTCCTCTCGGTCGAAAAGCATCCGTTCCTGGTCGAGGACCTGGCGCGGCTGCATGCGCAGTGGCCCGAATTCGCGCCGCTCGCCGCCGAGCTGCAGGCGAGCTGGCCGATGCTGACGCCGGGCTTCCACCGCATCGCGCTCGACGGCGGCCGGGTGCAGCTCACGCTGATGCTCGGCGAGGCCGTCGACTGCCTGCCGCAGATCGTCGCCGAGGTGGATGCGTTCTATCTGGACGGCTTCGCGCCCGACCGCAACGCCGATCTGTGGCAGCCCGGGCTCTTCGAAGCGCTGGCGCGGCTCGCCCAGCCCGGTGCGACCGCGGCGACCTATACCGTGTCGGCGGCAGTGCGCCAGGCCTTGGGGCAGGCGGGATTCGTCTGCGAAAAGCGCGCCGGCTACGGCCGCAAGCGGCATTGCCTCGCCGCGCGGTTCGCCGGCCAGTCCCGTGCCGCCGTCCCCGCCCGGCCGCGGCATGTCGCCGTGATCGGCGCCGGCGTAGCGGGGGCGGCGGCCGCTCATGCGCTGGCGGCACGCGGCGTCGACGTCACGGTGCTCGAGCGTGCCGCGGCCCCGGCGCAGGCCGCCTCAGGCAATCCGGTGGCGGTGTTCCGGCCGGTGATCTCGCGCGACGACAACCTCCCCACGCGTCTGACGCGCGCGGCCTTCCTGCACGATCTGCGCGCGTGGGCGGCGCTGAAGGACGTCGAATGGTCGCGCTGCGGCGTGCTGCACCTGGCGAAAGACGCCGAGGCGGCGGCGAAGCAGCAGCAGGCGCTGGCGGCCGCCGCGCCGCCCGCCGGGTACGCGCGCTGGGTGGAAGCGGACGAGGCGCGCGAGCTGGCGAACTGGCCGGTGGCGGCGCCCGGCGTGTTTTATCCCGCAGCGGGGTGGGTGGTGCCGGCGAGCCTGTGCCGCGCCTGGCTCGATCAGCCGGCCATCCGCCTGCGGACCGCGTGCGAGGTCGCACGCATCGAGGCCGGCGCCGCGGGCTGGCGCATCATCGATCGCGAGGGCGCGGTGCTGGCCGACGCCGACGCCGTGGTCCTGGCGAACGCGCGCGAGGCGCTGAATCTTGCGCCCGGCGAGGCGTGGCCGCTCCATGCCGTGCGCGGCCAGATCACCCGCTTGCCGTCCGGCAGCCTGCCCGAGATCCGGCGGGTGATTTCGCGCGAGGGCTACGTTGCGCCGGGCACCCTGAAGGGCACAAGCGCGCGGCCGCTGGTCGGCGCCACCTACGAACATCTCGACGGGGACAGGCCCGGCGGGGAGGATACGGCGCCGCGCCGGGAAAGCGACCTCGACAACCTCGAGCGGCTCGAGTCGATCCTGCCCGGCGCGCGCGAGCGGCTGGCGGGGGCCGAGCTGAACGGGCGCGCCTCGCTGCGCGCGACCCTGCCGGACCGTCTGCCGATCGTCGGCGAGGTCGCCGGCCAGCCGGGCCTGCATGTCGCGGCCGGCTACGCGTCGCGCGGCGTGGTGTGGGCGGGGCTGCTGGGCGAGGCGCTGGCCGACGCGATGACGCGGCAGCCGTTGCCGCTCGAAGCCGGGTTGATGCGCGCGATCGCGCCGGGACGCTTCGGCGTCCCTCGCGGCTAGGCTGCGGTGAGCGGCGTTCCCGTGCTTGCGGCGACCGACTGGCCGGCCTCGTCGTAGAGACCGTTCTGCCGGGTCGCGGCCTGGATCAGCACGTTGAGCGCCTGCCGCGTGGACGCCAGGCGCATCTCGATCAGCGTTCCGATGCGCTGGTTCATCGCCCGCGCCTGCTGTTCCATCTCGCACAGTTGCCGCCAGCTGGCGTCGTGTCCAGACTGGCCCTGCCGCGCCAGCCACGCGTTCATCCCCGCGTGGTCGGCCGTGTGGCCGGCGGACCGCAACGCGTCGCGGCGCCCGCGCGCGAGCTCGTCCAGGGTCTGCAGCTGCGCCAGCTTGGAGGCGTTCAGCGACGCGACGCGGTCGGCGTTACCGTCGATCAGCGCGCGCTCTTCCTCGCCGAGCAGGTTCAACAGCGCTTGCCAGCCCGCGCACTCGGCAGCCAGCCCGGCGGCGAGGGCATCGCGCGGCGGCTCAGCGGGCGCCATGGAGCGTCTCTCTGACCGAATCGAGCAGGCTCTCGGCGATGTTTCCGGTATCGATGGCGTACTGCCCGCTCGCGATGGCCGCCTTGATGCTGTCGACGCGCGCGCGGTCGACCGCCGGAATCGCCGCCAGCCGCGTTTCCATTTGCTTCAACTGAGCCGCGCGCGGGCTCAGGTGGACGTCGGTTTGCGGCATCGCCGCGGACGGATTGCCCGCGGTCTGACCCGCGCGGGCCTCGACGGGGTCCGCGAGCGTGACCTGTTTCAGGCCGGGATCGATTTTCATGACAGTCTCCTCGTGGCCGACCCTGTGCGGTCCGCCTGGATCAAAAGCTCACCACCACCTGCTGGCCGTCCTCGGCCACGCCGCTGACCACCTCGCCGGAGGCCGTCTTCACGCGCACCCGGTCGCCGCGGCTCGCATTGGCGAGCGCCTGGCCTTCGCTCTGGACGGAAAAGCCCGGTCCGTTCAGCACGAGGCGGGCGGTCTGCCCCTGCTGCACGGCGAGCGGTGGGCGCAGCAGCGCGGTGCGCAGCGGGGCGCCGGCGGCAACGCCGGATGCGGTGCGATAGCCGAGCAGGTCGGCGGCGCAGGTGACGACGTCGGCAGGCAGATTGCCAAGGTCGCCCTCGCGCGACGCCAGGTCGGCGGCGGTCAGAACGTGGTTGGCGGGCAGCGGCTCGCGGGTCACGACGTAGGCGCCGATCACGCGGACCTGCGCGGCCAGGTAGACCGTCCAGCGGCCGGGGGCGAGGCAACGCACGCCCACCGTCGTCTTCCCGGCGCCGCGGCTGCCCGCGGGCTGGAACGCGTCGAGCGCGGAGCACGCGGGCAGCGCGGCGCGCGGCGGCTGGACCTCGATCGTGACCCTGCCGGGCAGCCCCGCGCTCTGGATCTTCAGGAAGCGCTCGGCCTGCGCCTGCACCGCGGCCGGGTCCTGCCGGTCGCCCGCGTGCGCGACTCCCGCGAGCCCGAGGCAGGCGAGGGCTGCCAGCGCGCAGCCGGCACGGCGCGTCGCGATCGGGAAAAATTCGATGGCCATTCCGACTCCTTCACTGGCTTCTCACCCCCGGCATTGTAGGGAGCGGCGCGCTGCCTTAAACGGCGAAATGAACCCGCTTTTTGCCGCTTATCGTTCGATTGGATGGACAGGCGGCTGCCTAGGATGCAGTCATCGCAAAAAAGGCTTTGCGGCGAACGACGGGAGAACCCATGCCGAACCGGCTCGATGACATGCTGAATTTCAACACCCAGGCGCTGCGCATCCGCGAGCAGCGCCAGCAGGTGCTCGCGTCCAATATCGCCAACGCCGACACGCCGAACTACAAGGCGCGCGATCTCGACTTCAGGGCCGCGCTGCAGGACGCGCTGCAGGCCGCGCCGGCCCCCGGCGGCGCAGCGCTCGCCGCCACGTCGCCGCGGCATCTCGCGGGCAGTCCGCAGGCGACGCAGCCGGGGCTGCTCTACCGCACGCCGGCGCAGGGCAGCGTCGACGGCAATACAGTGAACATGGACGCCGAGCGCGCCGCGTTCGCCGACAACGCGATTCATTATGAATTCGACCTGACCCGCATCACCCAGCAGATCAAGACGATGCTGGCGGCGATTCAGGGCTGAGCGCAAGGAGCGTAACGCATGTCCCTGTTCAATATCTTCAGCGTGGCCGGATCGGCGATGAATGCGCAGTCGCAGCGCCTCAACACCGTCGCCAGCAACCTCGCCAACGCCGACAGCGCCACCAGCGCCAACGGCACGCCCTACCGGGCGAAGCAGGTCGTGTTCGCCGCGGTGCCGGTGGGCGAGAACGGCGCAACCGGGGTGAACGTCGCGGCGGTTGTCGATGACCCCTCGCCGATGAAGACGGTGTACGACCCCAAGAATCCGCTCGCCGACGAGAAGGGCAACGTGACCATGCCCAACGTCGACGTGGTGGAGGAAATGGTCAACATGATTTCCGCGTCGCGCTCGTACCAGTCCAACGCGGACATGATGAACACCACCAAATCCCTGCTGCTCAAGACCTTGAGCCTGGGCCAGTGACCGCAGGCGACAACCGGGGAAAACCATGAGCACCGTACAAGACGCAAGCAGCGTGAGCAGCCTGTTCGGCACGGGCGCGACCGCGACGACGAAAAGCGGCACGGCCGACACCGAGAACCGCTTCCTGAGCCTGCTGGTCGCGCAGATGAAGAACCAGGATCCGCTCAATCCGCTCGACAACGCCGAGGTGACGAGCCAGATGGCCCAGCTCTCCGCGGTGCAGGGGATCGAGAGCATGAACAGCAACCTGCAGTCGCTCGCCGCGAGCCTCGGCAGCAACCAGATGGCACAGGCCGCCGGCCTGATCGGGCGGACCGTGCTGGTTCCGGGCGACGCGGTCGGCCCGGCGCAGACGGAGAACGTGATGGGGTTCGAGCTTGCGCGTCCGGCCGACGACGTCACGGTCAGCATCCGCGACGCCTCCGGCGCACTCGTGCGCAAGCTCGATCTCGGGTCGCGCGACGCGGGCGTGAACGTGCTGGCGTGGGACGGCCTGACCGGCAACGGAACGGCTGCACCCCCAGGCCAGTACAGCTTTGCGATCGGTGCGGTCCAGGGCGGTACGGCTGTCGACAGCACCGCGCTGAACCTCGGCACGGTCGACAGCGTGTCGCAGGACGCCCAGGGCGTGCAGCTGAACCTGGCGGGGAACACGAGCGTCGGCTACGCCGATATTCGGCAAATTTTCTGAGTAGCGCCGACATCCGGCAGATTTTCTGAAACGGTTCCGTGCGCGAGGCCGGCAGGCCGCCCGCACGCATCACAAGGAGCAGGACATGAGTTTTCAGCAGGGTTTGAGCGGTCTCAACGCCGCCGCCAAGAATCTTGACGTCATCGGCAACAACGTTTCCAACGCCAGTACCGTCGGGTTCAAGCAGTCGCAGGCGCAATTCGCGGACGTGTACGCCAACTCGCTGACCGGCGCCGGCGGGGCGAGCGTCGGCATCGGAACCAAGGTCGCGCAGGTGGCCCAGCTCTTCACCCAGGGCAACATCACGGCGACCGACAACCCGCTCGACATCGCGATCAACGGCGGCGGCTTCTTCCGCATGGACAATGGCGGCGAGGTCACCTACCAGCGCAACGGCCAGTTCCAGCTCGACAAGAACGGCTACATCGTCAATCCGACCGGCTGCAAGCTGACCGGCTATGTCGCGAGCGCCGGCGGCGTGCTGTCGGCGGGCGCGCCGTCGCCGCTCGTCATCAGCACCGCCGACCTGGTGCCGAAGATGACGACGCAGGTCGACGCCGTGCTCAACCTCGACTCGGGCAGCGCGATCCCGACGACGACGCCGTTCAACATCAACGACCCGACCTCGTTCAACAGCTCGACCGCGGTCTCGGTCTTTGACAGCCTGGGCAATGCGCAGACGCTGCAAACCTTCTATCTCAAGACGGCGACGCCGGGAGAATGGCAGGTCTACGCGGCGAGCGACGGTACGCAGATCGGTGCGGGGCCCGTCGCGACGCTGAATTTCGACACCAGCGGCGTGCTGACCACACCGATGCCGCTCGCGCCGATCAGCGTGCCGGCGACCGCCGCGGGTGCGAGCACGCCTTTCCCCGTCACCTTCGATTTCACCGGCACCACGCAGTTCGGCTCGCCCTTCAGCGTCAACACGCTGAACCAGAACGGCTATACGTCGGGGCGGCTGGCGGGGTTCAACGTCGGCGCGGACGGCACGATCCTCGGCCGCTACACCAACGGCCAGTCGGAGGTGCTGGGCCAGGTGGTGCTCGCCAACTTCGCCAATCCCAACGGCCTGCAGCAGATGGGCAACAACATGTGGGCCGAGACTGCGACGTCTGGCACGCCGCTGGTCGGCACGCCCAATTCGGGCAGCCTGGGCGTGCTGCAGTCGTCGGCCGTGGAGGATTCCAACGTCGACCTCACCGCCGAACTGGTCAACATGATCACCGCGCAGCGCGTCTACCAAGCCAACGCGCAGACGATCAAGACGCAGGACCAGGTGATGCAGACGCTCGTCAACCTGCGTTGATGGCGTAAGCGTTTAAGGAAGCTGCATGGACCGTCTCATCTACACCGCCATGACCGGCGCCAAGCACGCGCTGGAGCAGCAGGCGACCGTGTCGAACAACCTGGCGAACGCCACGACGACGGGATTTCGCGCGCAGATCGACCAGTTCCGCGCGGTGCCGGTGCAGGGGGCGATCCTGCCCACGCGGGCGTTCGTGGTCGACGCCACCACCGGCAGCGATTTTCGCGCCGGCGCGATCCAGCAGACCGGGCGCGAGCTCGACGTGGCCGTGCAGGGCGAGGGCTGGATCGCGGTGCAGGCACCCGACGGCAGCGAGGCCTACACGCGCAACGGCAGCCTGAAGCTGGACGAGAACGGCGTGCTGCAAACGAGCGACGGCCTCAACGTCATGGGCGACGGGGGGCCGCTGTCCATCCCGCCCGGCCGCAACGTCGCCATCGGCAAGGACGGCACGATTTCATTGGTCCCCGACGGCTCGGCCGCGACCGGCCTCACCTCGATCGGGCGCCTGAAGCTGGTGAATCCGCCCGCCGCCGAGCTGGTGCGCGGCGACGACGGCCTTTTCCGCCTGAAGTCGGGCCAGCCGGCGGATACCGATCCCAATGTGAAAGTCATCAACGGCGCGCTCGAGTCGAGCAACGTCAACGTCGTCGACGCGATGGTCGACATGATTTCGCTGGCGCGCGCGTTCGACATGAACATGAAGCTGCTGCAGAACGCCGAAAGCAACGACACCAAGGCGGCCCAGTTGCTGTCGTTGAGCTGACCCCCACCCGACTCCATGAAGGAACCGACATGATTCGCTCGCTGTGGATTGCCAAGACCGGCCTCGACGCGCAACAGACGCAGATGGACGTGATTTCCAACAACCTCGCCAACGTCGGCACCAGCGGATTCAAGCGCGCGCGTGCGGTGTTCGAGGATCTGCTGTACCAGACCGTCCGCCAGCCCGGCGCGCAGTCGTCCGAGCAGACGCAGCTGCCTTCGGGCCTGCAGATCGGCACCGGCGTGAGAACGGTGGCGACCGAACGCATCTTCACGCAGGGCAACCTGCAGCAGACCGGCAACGCCAAGGACGTGGCGATCCAGGGCAACGGCTTCTTCCAGGTGCTGATGCCGGACGGCACCACCGCGTACACGCGCGACGGCTCGTTCCAGGCCGACGCCAACGGCCAGCTGGTCACCTCCAGCGGCTACGCGGTGCAGCCGGCCATTACCATCCCGCCCGACACGCAGACCCTGACCATCGCGCGCGACGGCACGGTGTCGGTGCAGCAGGCGGGGTCGGCGACGCCGGTCACCGTCGGCACCCTGCAACTGGCGATGTTCGTCAATCCCGCCGGCCTGCAGAGCCTCGGCGAGAACCTCTACGCCGAAACCGCGTCCTCGGGCACGCCGAGTTCCAACGCGCCCGGCAGCAACGGCGCCGGCACGCTGAATCAGGGCTACGTCGAGACCTCGAACGTCAACGTGGTGGAGGAAATGGTCAACATGATCGAGACCCAGCGCGCGTACGAAATCAACAGCAAGGCGATCACGACATCCGACCAGATGTTGCAGCGCCTGACCCAGCTTTGAGGCTTGCCATGACGATGTCGCGCGCACTGGGACGACTGGCCGTGGTGCTGACCCTCGCGGGTTGCGGCACCACGCCGTCGTCGATCGTGCAGCAGCCGACGACCGCCCGCCCGCCGGCACCCCCGATGCAGGCGGCTGGCAACGGCGCCATCTACCAGGTCGCGTCCTATACGCCGCTCTTCGAAGACCGGCGCGCGCGCCACGTCGGCGACGTGCTGACCATCGTCATCAACGAGAAGACGCAGGCAGGCAAGAAGGCGGCGTCGAGCGGCGAAAAAACCGGCGCGGTCGATTCGTCGATCGGCGCGATCGCGAAGCTGCCGCTCAAGACCTTCCAGGGCGTCGGCGTGAAGGCCGACTCGTCGAGCACGTACGACGACAAGTCGGCGATCGACTCCAGCAACCGCTTCACCGGCACCATCACCGTCACCGTGACCGAAGTCCTGCCGAACGGGAACCTGGTCGTCGCCGGAGAAAAGCAGATCGCGCTCGACAAGAGCACCGAGTACATCCGACTGTCCGGCGTGGTGCAGCCCGACGCGATCCAGGCGGGCAACACCGTGTCGTCGGCCAAGGTGGCGGACGCGCGCATCGAATACCGGTCCAGCGCCAAGTTCGATTCGGCCGAGGTTGCGAGCTGGCTCGCGCGCTTCTTCCTCAGCTTCATTCCCTTGTAGAGGCGCGCGATGAGACTTCCCTATCTGATCCTGCTCGCCGCGCTCGCGCTCGTCGGCCCCGCGCACGCCGAGCGCATCAAGGACATCGCCACGATCCAGGGCGTGCGCGTCAACCAGCTCGTCGGCTACGGTCTCGTGGTCGGGCTCGACGGCACCGGCGACCAGACGACGCAGACGCCGTTCACCACGCAGAGCATTTCCAACATGCTGATGCAGATGGGCGTCAACCTGCCGCCCGGCACCAACATGCAGCTGAAGAACGTGGCGGCGGTGATGGTGACCGCCGATCTGCCGCCGTTCGCGCAGGCCGGCCAGACCATCGACATCACCGTGTCGTCGATGGGCAACGCCAAGAGCCTGCGCGGCGGCACGCTGGTGATGACGCCGCTCAAGGGCGCCGACGGCCAGGTCTACGCGATGGCGCAGGGCAACCTCGTCGTCAGCGGCGCCGGCGCGTCGGCCAGCGGCAGCAAGGTGCAGATCAACCACCTGAGCGTCGGCCGCATCCCGGGCGGCGCGACCGTCGAGCGCGCCGTCGCCACCGCGCTGGGCCAGGCCGGCAGCATCGATCTCGAGCTCATGCAGAGCGACTTCACCACCGCGAGCCGCGTGGTCGATGCGGTGAACGCGCACTTCGGCGCCGGCACTGCGCGCGCGCTCAACGGCCGCGTGATCCAGGTGAAGACGCCGGTGGGTGACGACGCGCGCGTCGCGTTCCTCGGCGCGATCGAAAGCCTCGACGTCAACCCGGCGCAGGCCATGGCGAAGGTCATCATCAACGCGCGCACCGGCTCGGTGGTGATGAACCAGGCGGTGACGCTCGATCCCAGCGCGGTCTCGCACGGCAATCTCTCGGTGGTCATCAACACCCAGCCCGTCATCAGCCAGCCCGCGCCGTTCTCCAAGGGCGAGACGGTGGTGACCTCGCAGTCGCAGATCGAAATCCGCCAGCAGCCGGGCGAAGTCATGCTGCTCAGGAACAGCGCGTCGCTCGCGGACGTGGTGAAGGCGCTCAATTCGATCGGCGCGACGCCGCAGGATCTGCTCGCGATCCTCCAGGCGCTGAAGGCCTCGGGTGCGCTTCATGCGGAGTTGGAGGTCATTTGATGATCGGCGGCGCCGACCTCGCTTCCAGGTTCGCGCTCGACGTCCAGGGCGTGGGCCAGCTCAAGCTGGAGGCGAAGCAGTCCTCGCCCGAGGCGCTGCGCGCCGCGGCGCAGCAGTTCGAGGCAGTGTTCATGAACATGCTGATGAAGAGCATGCGCGAGGCAACGCCGCACGACGGCATGTTCGACAGCGAGCAGACGCGCATGTACACGTCGATGCTCGACCAGCAACTGACGCAGAAGCTTGCCAGCCGCGGCATCGGGCTGGCCGACATGATGGTGCGCCAGCTTTCGCGCACCCCGGATGCGGCCGGCGGCGGCGCGACGCCTGACGGCACGGCCGCGCCGGGCGGACTGCCGCTGAATGCGCCGCAAGCGGGCATGCGCGTGCAGGCTCCGCAAGACGGCATCCCCCTGCAGTCGACCCCGCAGCGCGCCGTTCGCAGCGGCGACATGTCAGCCGCCGGTGCCGGTCCGCTCGGCGCGCAGGCCCGCGCGGAATCGGTGCCGCCGCACGTCGAGACCTTCGTGCGCAAACTCCTGCCGCACGCCCAGGCGGCGAGCGCCGCGAGCGGCATCCCGGCGAGCTTCATGATGGGCCAGGCGGCGCTGGAGACCGGCTGGGGCCGCAGCGAAATCCGCGGCGCCGACGGGCGCAACAGTCACAACCTGTTCGGCATCAAGGCGGGCGGATCGTGGAAGGGGCGCACCGTCGACATCGTCACCACCGAATACGTCGCCGGCCAGCCGCAGAAGCAGGTGGACCGCTTCCGCGCCTACGACTCCTACGCCGATGCCTTCCGCGACTACGCGGCGCTGCTGCGCAGCGACGCGCGCTACCGCAACGCGATCGCGCAGGGGCAGGATGCCGCCGGCTTCGCGCAGGGCCTGCAGGAGGCCGGCTATGCGACCGACCCGGGCTACGCGCAAAAGCTGGTGGGCACGATCCGGCTGGTAGAAACGACCTGACTTAAGAAACGAACCGGTCCGCCGATTCACCCAACAAGCACCCCCGCATCCCGTTCCCCACCCTCGCGACCAGACAGATGGCTACCAACGTTCTCAGTATCGGTCAAAGCGCCCTCGCCGCGGCGCAGGTGGGGCTCGGCACGACCAGCCACAACATCGCGAACGCGTCGACGCCGGGCTACAGCCGCCAGGTCGCGATACAGGGCACCGCGCTTCCGCAGGATTTCGGCTTCGGGTTCATGGGGCAGGGCACCCAGGTAACGACGATCCGGCGCGTCTACAACGACTATCTCGGCGTGCAGATGCAGTCCGCCCAGGCTTCGAAAAGCAGCCTCGACACCTACTACGCGCAGATCAAGCAGATCGACAACATGCTGGCCGATTCGACGTCCGGCCTGTCGCCGTCCCTGCAGGGATTCTTCAGCGGGATTCAGACCATGGCCTCGAATCCGTCGAACGTTCCCGCTCGCCAGGCGGTCCTGTCGTCGGCCGAGACGCTCGCCGCGCGCTTCCAGGGCATGGCCGGCCAGCTCGATGAGATGGGGCAGGGCGTCGACAGCCAGATCCGCTCGAGCGTCGGCGCCATCAACAGCTATGCCCAGCAGATCGCGCACCTGAATGACGCGATCGGCAAGGCGCAGCGCGCGACGGGCCAGCCGGCGAACGACCTGCTCGACCAGCGCGACCAGCTCGTGCTCGATCTGAACAAGGAGATCAAGGCGACGGTCGTCAAGCAGGACGACGGCGCCTACAACGTGTTCATCGGCAACGGCCAGCCGCTGGTGATGGGGGCGACGACCTCGGCGCTCGTCACGCAGGCCTCGCCCGCCGATCCCACGAAAATCGCCGTCGCCTACCGCGCCAACAACGGCAGCACCGCCCTCATCGGCGACACGAGCCTCGCCGGCGGCAACCTCGGCGGGCTGCTCGAATTCCGCAGCAAGACGCTCGAGCCGGCGCAGAACGCGCTCGGCCGCGTGGCGATCGGGCTGGCCAGCAGCGTCAACGCGCAGCACCGGCTGGGGCTGGACCTGAACGGCAATCCCGGCGGCGACCTGTTCACGCTGGCTTCGCCGGCCGTTTACGCGAATGCGGCCAACGCCGGCTCGGCCACGGCGACCGCCGGCGTGAGCGACGCCGGCGCGCTGACCACGAGCGACTACCGGCTCGCGTTCGACGGCAGCAACTACACGCTCACCCGGCTCTCCGACAACACCGCGACGAGCTTCGCGCCCGGCGCGCTTCCGCAGACGGTGGACGGCATCACCGTCGACGTGTCCGGCACGCCGGCCGCGGGCGACAGCTTCCTCGTTCGCCCCACCGCCAACGGCGCGTCGGGCATCGGCGTGGCGATCGGCGATCCCGCTCTGCTGGCAGCGGCGGAGCCGGGCGGCGGTGTCGGCGACGGCCGCAACGCGCTGGCGCTGGGCGCGCTGCAGACCGCCAACACGCTGGGCAACGGCACCACCAGCTTCCAGGGCGCGTATGCGCAGTTCGTCGGCGAGATCGGCAACAAGACGCGCGAACTCGAGGTGACGAGCAGCGCGGCCGGCAATCTGCTTTCCCAGGCCACGCAGTCGGTGCAGAGCGCGTCGGGCGTCAACCTCGACGAAGAGGCCGCCAATCTGCTGCGCTACCAGCAGGCCTA
Source organism: Pseudomonadota bacterium (assembly GCA_021820845.1). Classification (GTDB taxonomy): domain Bacteria; phylum Pseudomonadota; class Gammaproteobacteria; order Burkholderiales; family Thiobacillaceae; genus Thiobacillus. The sequence goes on along the minus strand of JAKADC010000012.1, from coordinate 7,325 downwards.
CCAGGCGGCCGGCAAGGTCATGCAGATCGCCAGCCAGTTGTTCGACGTGCTGCTCTCGATCGGACGGTAAAGACATCATGCGCATCAGCACCCAGACCCTGTTCGACTCCGGCGCCGCCCGCATCGGCGAGCTGCAATCGAGCCTGTACAAGACGCAGCAGCAGGTCGCGACCGGGCGCCGCATTCTCACGCCGTCGGACGATCCGGTCGCCGCGGCGCGCGCGCTCGAGGTGACGCAGTCGCAAGCGCTCAATGCCCAGTACGGCGCCAACCGCGGCTACGCGAAGGATTCGCTCGCGATGGTGGACGGCACCCTGGCGAGCGTGACCGAGCTGCTGCAGAACGTGAAGACGACGGCGATCTCGGCAGGCAACGGCACGCTGGACGACAGCGCGCGCGCGGCCATCGCGACCGCGCTGCAGAGCGATCTCGATCAGCTCGTCGGGCTCGCCAACACCCGCGACGGGCAGAACAACTACCTGTTTTCGGGCTTCCAGACCGCCACGCCGCCGTTCGTCCAGACCGCCACCGGCGCCACGTATCAGGGCGACCCGGGACAGCGCCTGATCCAGGTCGATTCCTCGCGCCAGATGGCGGTCAGCAGCACGGGGCCGGCCGTGTTCCAGGGCGGCGGCCAGGACATGTTCAAGACGCTGAGCGACCTCATCACGCAGCTGAACACGCCGGGAACCACAGGCTTGAGCGCCGCGCTCGCAACCGCCGACAACAATCTGGTGCTGGCCCTGGACAACGTGTCCTCGGTGCGCGCGTCGGTCGGTTCGCGCATGCAGGAACTCGATGCGCTCGACAGCGCGGGCGCCGACAGGAATCTCCAGTACAGCCAGACGCTGTCCGACCTGCAGGACCTCGACTACGCCAAGGCGCTGACCGATCTGTCGAAGCAGCAAACGACGCTCGAGGCCGCGCAGAAATCCTTCGTCCAGGTCTCCGGCCTGTCGCTCTTCAAGCTGCTGTGAGCGCGCTCATGATGTCCCGCCCCCCCCGCCCGGACGACGCAAGCCCCGCCCAGGTCCGGCATCTGCTGTCGGGCGTGTGCGTCCACCATCTGGCCGAGGTCGAGCGCGACCTGGTGCAGATGGACGCCTTGCTGAACGAGGCGATCAAGAAGCTGTGCGGCAGCTTCATGGCGATCCATCGCGCGATCGACCAGCAGCATGAACTGCTAAGCGACACCGCGGCGGAAGAACCTGCACGCGCCGAGCGCGTCGACGCGCTGCGCGAGGAGATCGGCCGGCACGTCGGCGCGGCCGTCACCGGGCTGCAGTTCCAGGACATGACGAGCCAGCTGATCGGCCGGATGGTGCAGCACCTGGCGGGGCTGCGCGACGTATTCGGCGCGCTCGGCGCCGACGGCGCGAACGGCGCGCCGGAGCCGGCCGGCGACGCGATCCCGGCCGCGCCGGGCCGGATCGGCGAGGGGACCGGCGTCCGCCGCGCCGAACCCGGCGCGACCGTGCGCAGCGCGGTCAACCAGCGCCACATGGAAAGCGGCGACATCGAACTGTTTTGAGAACGGGTACCAACGAACGCAGCAGGAACAATGATGACGAAAACGATACTTGCAGTGGACGACTCGGGTTCGCTGCGCCAGATGCTCTCCTACAGCCTGAAGGCGGCCGGCTACGGCGTGATCGAGGCTGTCGACGGCGAGGACGGCCTCAACAAGGCCCGGCAGCAGGCTGTCGATCTGGTGCTGACCGACCAGAACATGCCGGGCATGGACGGGCTCAGCCTGATCCGGGCACTGCGCGCCATGAAGGGCTATCAGCGCGTGCCGATCCTGATGCTGACCACCGAATCGGGCGACGACATCAAGGCGATGGGCCGCGCGGCGGGCGCCAGCGGCTGGCTGGTCAAGCCGTTCGACCCGGCACGGCTGACCGAGGTGGTGAAGAAACTGATCGGCTGACGATGCGGCGATCGGACGTAAGCGCGAGATGACGGAGTTCAGACATGACAATTGACATGGGCCAGTTCTACCAGGTGTTTTTCGACGAGGCGGACGAGCTGCTCGCCGAGATGGAAAAGCTCCTGCTGGCGCTCGACGTGTCCGCGCCGGACGGCGAGGACCTCAACGCGATCTTCCGCGCCGCGCATTCGATCAAGGGCGGCGCCGCGACCTTCGCGTTCAACGACATCACCGAAGTCACGCACATGCTGGAGTCGCTGCTCGACCGCATCCGCAAGGGCGAGATGGCGCTCACCCCGGAGCACGTCGATGTCTTCCTCGTGGCGAAGGACGTTCTCACGATGCAGATGGACGGCCATCACCGCGGTTCGAGCGTCGACCAGGACGCGGTCGACAGCGTGTGCCGGCGGCTGAAGGCCTTGTCGCAGGGCGTCGCGGCGGACGCTGCCGTTCCCGCGCCCGCCGCGGCACCCGACCCGTCGCCGGCCCCCGTCGCCGACGCGGACGGCAATTATCGTTTCCGCATCGAACTGCCGGACGTGCCCCGCAAGGACGTCGACGCGCTCGCGGCCGAACTCGGCCTGCTCGGCATGATCGCGCAGGAAACGCTGGCCGACCAGCGTGCCGCGTTCACGCTGACCACCAGCGAGACCCAGGACACCATCGTCGCAATCTGCGCGTTCGTGCTCGATCCCGACGACCTCAGGATCACGCATGACGCGCCGGGCGCAGCGGCGCAGGCGCCCGCCGAGGCCGTGTCGCGGCCCGACGGCGACCCGGGCTACGGGCTCTTCGAACCGGAAAAAGCGACCCCGGCGACGCCCGCCGCGGACGAGCCGGCGCCGGCCGCCGGGCCTGTTGCAGACAACGGCAATCCGGGCCGCCGGGCTACCGATCGGGAAGGCGCAAATCACGAATCGTCCTCGATCCGCGTCGGCGTCGAAAAGGTCGACCAGCTGATCAATCTGGTCGGCGAACTGGTCATCACCCAGGCCATGATCGAGCAGCGCATCAACGCCCTCGATCCGATCGTCCACGAGCGCCTGCTCGACAGCGCGAGCCAGCTCGCGCGCAACACCCGCGACCTGCAGGAAGCCGTGATGTCGATCCGCATGATGCCGATGGACTACGTGTTCTCGCGCTTTCCGCGGATGGTGCGCGACCTCGCTGCCAAGCTCGGCAAGAAGGTCGAGTTCGTCACGCGCGGCGCCGCGACCGAACTCGACAAGGGCCTGATCGAGCGCATCGTCGATCCGCTCACGCATCTGGTGCGCAACAGCGTCGACCACGGCATCGAACCACCCGAGAAGCGCCGCGACGCCAGCAAGAGCGAAACCGGCAGGCTCACCCTGTCGGCGGCGCACCAGGGCGGCAACATCGTGATCGAGGTGAGCGACGACGGCGGCGGGCTGAACCGCGACAAGATCCTCGCCAAGGCCCGGCAGCAAGGCCTGCCGGTATCCGACGGCATGCCCGACGGCGACGTCTGGCAGCTCATTTTCGCGCCGGGCTTCTCCACGGCGGACGTGGTGACCGACGTCTCCGGGCGCGGCGTCGGCATGGACGTGGTCAAGCGCAACATCACCGCGATGGGCGGCACGGTCGACATCCGGTCGGCTCCGGGCGCCGGCACCACGATCGCCATTTCGCTGCCGCTCACGCTGGCGATCCTCGACGGCATGTCGGTCAAGGTCGGCGAGGAGATCTACATCCTGCCGCTGGGCTACGTCGTCGAATCGCTGCAGCCGGCGGCGGTGGACGTCAAGGAAGTCGCGGGCCAGGGCAAGGTGGTCAAGGTGCGCGAGGAGTACCTGCCGCTGATTCCGCTGCACCAGATCTTCGCGATCGAGCCGCGTTTCGAGGACCCGTCGCAGGGCATCACCGTCATCCTGGAGACCGACGGCAAGAAGGCGGCGCTGCTCGTCGACAGCCTCGTCGGGCAGCAGCAGGTCGTGGTCAAGAACCTGGAATCGAACTTCCGCAAGGTGGCCGGCATTTCCGGCGCCACCATCCTGGGCGACGGCGGGGTTTCCCTGATTCTCGACGTGTCCGCCTTGTTGCGCTCGAGCCGCCAGCTCAACGCCGACCCCATTTTCTTTTAAGCCGAGATTGAAGGACCGAACGATGTCGTACACCACCCAAGCCCCCACCCAGACGCACATCCCCGCCAGCATCGAGGCCGCCGCGGACGGCGGCGGCAAGGAGTTTCTGGCCTTCACGCTCGGGCGCGAGGAATACGGCATCGACATCCTGCGCGTGCAGGAGATACGCGGCTACGAGCCGGTGACGCGCATCGCGAACTCGCCGGAGTTCATCAAGGGCGTGGTGAACCTGCGCGGCACGATCGTCCCGATCGTCGACATGCGCATCAAGTTCAACCTGGGCAGCCCGACCTACGACCAGTTCACCGTCGTGATCATCCTGAACATCGCGGGCCGCGTCGTGGGCATGGTCGTCGACAGCGTGTCCGACGTGACGACGCTCACGCCGCAGCAGATCAAGCCTGCCCCCGAAATCGGGACGGCCTTCGATACCGACTACCTCATCGGCCTCGGCACGCTCGGCGAGCGCATGCTGATCTTGGTGGACATCGACCGGCTGATGTCCAGCGCCGAAATGGGCCTGATCGAAGACATGGCGGCATGACCGCCGCAGGACCCGCGAACCCATACGAATAACTCAAGGATTTCAAATGCTTCGGAACATGACCATCAAGGCACGGCTGGTTTTCATGCTGCTCTTCATGTCGGGCGCGCTGCTCGGCGGCGCCGCGCTCGGCCTGTACGGAATCAGCGAGAACGGCAAGGACGTCAAAACCGTCTACGAGGACCGCACGGTGCCGCTTGGGCAGCTCGCGTCGATCCAGTCGCTCGTGCTGAAAAACCAGGCCGCCGTCACCGCAGCGGTGGCCGACCCCGATCCCCAGTTCATCGCCCGGCGGATCGCCGAAGTCGAGCAGAACCGGGCGGAAGTCAGCCAATTGCTGGATGCCTACATGACGGCCCATTTCGTGCCGGAGGAAAAGGCACTCGCCGAAAAATTCGCCGCCGACCGCAACGCCTTCGTGGCCGAGGGCCTGAATCCGATGGTCGCGGCCCTGCGCGGCAACGACATCGAAGCGGCCCGACGCCTCCTGACGGAGAAGGTCCGCCCGCTTTACCAGCCGGTCCAGGGCGACATCACCGCGCTCAAGCGTCTCCAGCTCGCGATGGCGAAGCAGGAATACGAGCAGGCACGCGACCGCAGCGCCGCCATCCGCAACTTCGCCGTCGTCGGCGTGGCGCTCGGCCTCGCGGTGATCGCCTGGTTCGGCTTCATCCTGATCCGCGCGATCACGGGGCCGCTGAACGCAGCGGTTGGCCTCGCGCGCAGCGTCGCGGATGGCGACTTGACGCAGCGCATCACCGTTCATTCGACCAACGAGGTCGGCCAGCTCCTGCAGGCGCTGAAGGACATGAACGGCAACCTGGCGAAGGTGGTTGCGCAGGTGCGGACCGGCACCGACACCGTAGCCGTTGCCTCGCGGGAGATTGCGGCGGGCAACCTGGATCTGTCGAGCCGCACCGAAGAGCAGGCGAGTTCTCTGGAAGAGACCGCGAGCTCCATGGAAGAGCTCACCGGCACCGTCAGGCAGAACGCCGAGAACGCCCGTCAGGCCAACCAGCTCGTCGTCTCCACCGCCGAAGTCGCCGCCAAGGGCGGCCAGGTCGTCGGCCAGGTCGTCGACACCATGGCCTCCATCAAGGACAGCTCGAGGAAGATCGCCGACATCATCGGCGTCATCGACGGCATCGCCTTCCAGACCAACATCCTTGCGCTCAACGCCGCGGTCGAAGCCGCGCGCGCCGGCGAACAGGGACGCGGCTTCGCCGTCGTCGCCTCCGAAGTGAGGAACCTCGCCCAGCGCAGCGCCGGTGCCGCCAAGGAGATCAAGACCCTCATCGAGGACTCCGTCCACAAGGTCGAGACCGGCGGCAAGCTCGTCGACGAAGCCGGCAAGACCATGGACGACATCGTCACCTCGGTCAAGCGGGTGACCGACATCATGAGCGAGATTGCGGCGGCGAGCCAGGAGCAGAGTTCCGGCATCGAGCAGGTCAACCAGGCGGTCGCGCAGATGGACGAAGTGACGCAGCAGAACGCCTCGCTGGTCGAGGAAGCGGCGGCGGCGGCCGAGAGCCTGCAGGAGCAGGCGGCCAAACTCGCCGAGGCGGTCAGCGTGTTCAGGCTCGACAGCGGCGCCGTGCGGCCGGTCGAGGTTGCATCGTTGAAGGACGTCGCCGCGGCGACGCCGGCGGTTCGCAAGGACGCGAGGCCGGTCCCGGTCAGGGCGGTCCCGCGCCCGAAGAAGCTCGCGGTGGCCGGCGGCGGGGACGAGTGGGAAGCGTTCTGAGCGCGGCATCGCGGGACGTACGGAGAGAAAAAGTCCGCCGCCGCAGCGCGGCGGGGCATTGAGAGGAGAGACTCATGTTGGCGAATCTGAGCATCAAATCGCGTCTGATCTTCGTGATCGGCTTTCTGTCCATGGGGCTGGTCGGCATCGGCGCGCTCGGTCTGACCAGCCTGAGTTCGACCAACGGCGCCCTCAAGGCGGTCTATCAGGACAGGATGGTCGCCCTGGGGCAGTTGGCTCGCATCTCCATGCTGGTCAACCAGAACCAGATCACGCTGTCCGAGGTCACCGCGGGCCAGCTTTCGGCCTTTCCCGACGACGTCTCGACGGTCGACAAGAAGGTCGACGAGGCGGGCAACACGATCAAGGAAATCGAGGTGCTCTGGAAGGCCTATCTCGCAAGGCCGGCGCTGGCGCCCGAGGAAAAGAAGCTTGCCGATGCCTTCGACGCGAGCCGCCGGCACTACGGCCGGTCGGGCATGGTGCCCGCGCTGGCGGCCCTGCACGCGCACGATTTCCAGCAGGCGAGCGAACTGCTGCAGGGACCGCTGAGCCAGAATTACCCCGCCGTGCAAACGAGCATGGAGGCGTTGAGCACCTTTGAGCAGAACGCGGCCAAGCGTGAATACGAAGCGGCGCAGGCGCGTTTTGCGTGGGTACGCGATATTTCCGTCGCGGCGATCGCGTTCGGCGTTGCGCTGGCCGGATTGATCGGCTTCTGGCTGATCCGCTCGATTTCACGTTCGCTGAACGAGGCGCTGCGGCTGGCCGAGAGCGTTGCGGCCGGGGATCTCACCCAGACCGTCGAGGTGCGCTCGCACGACGAGCTTGGCCGCCTGCTGCAGGCGCTGCAGGACATGAACGGCAACCTGGTGAAGGTCGTTGCGCAGGTTCGCACCGGCACCGACACCGTAGCCGTTGCCTCGCGGGAGATCGCGGCGGGCAACCTGGACCTGTCGAGCCGCACCGAAGAGCAGGCGAGTTCTCTGGAAGAGACCGCGA
>JAKADC010000007.1 GCA_021820845.1 Pseudomonadota bacterium | reverse complement strand
CGCCAAACTTCTTCGACAAAATGGTGGTGATCGCCGCGGTCAAGGTGGTCTTGCCGTGGTCAACGTGTCCAATGGTGCCAACGTTTACGTGCGGCTTGGTCCGCTCGAATTTTTCCTTAGCCATTTCAAGTACCCCTCAAAATTTTCCACAAGTAACGATGCGGTCCATCACACGCTTCATACCGACAACCGCTTCTCGACGCATAACTCACCGGTGCGCCGCGTCAAACAACACGACCACCCAAAACCTGGTGCCCATGGGCAGGATTGAACTGCCGACCTCTCCCTTACCAAGGGAGTGCTCTGCCACTGAGCTACATGGGCTCGGACTTACTACCAAATAAGCCCATACAAAACTGGAGCGGGTGAAGGGAATCGAACCCTCGTCTTAAGCTTGGAAGGCTTCAGCTCTACCATTGAGCTACACCCGCATGGGGTGGGCCGCGATTGTAAAGCCGCCAAAGCGCCAACAACCACGCTCCTCCCGCTTCGCCCTGCTCCTGCTGCAAAGATCTGGTGGTGGGGGAAGGATTCGAACCTTCGAAGGCAGAGCCGTCAGATTTACAGTCTGATCCCTTTGACCGCTCGGGAACCCCACCCAAACGAAGCGCGAGATTATAGGGGGCTTCCGAAGATGCTGTCAAACATCTTCACGGCAAAAAACCCGCGTTCCTCACACATTGAACAGGAAATTCATGACATCGCCATCCTTGACGACATACTCCTTGCCTTCCGCGCGCATCTTGCCGGCCTCCTTGGCGCCCTGCTCGCCCTTGCACGCGACGAAATCGTCGAACGAAATGGTCTGCGCACGGATGAAGCCGCGCTCGAAGTCGGTGTGGATCACGCCCGCCGCCTGCGGCGCGGTGTCGCCCTTGTGGATCGTCCACGCGCGCACTTCCTTGACCCCGGCGGTGAAGTAGGTCTGCAGGCCGAGCAGGTCGTAGGCCGCGCGGATCAGCCGATTGAGCCCCGGCTCGTCCCAGCCGAGCTCCTTCAGATACTCGACGCGATCTTCGGGCGCCAGCTCCTGCAATTCGGCCTCCAGCGCCGCGCATACCGCGACGACCGGCGCGCCTTCCTTCTCGGCGAAGGCTTTCAGTGCATCCAGCATCGCGTTGTCGTGGAAGCCGTCCTCGCTCACGTTGGCGACATACAAGGTCGGCTTCATCGTCATCAGGCATAGGGGCCTGATCGCGGCGAGGCCTTCGGCGTCCAGACCCGCGGTGCGCGCAGGATGGCCTTCGTTGAGGGCGGCGACCACGGGCTTGAGCGCCGCGACCATCTTCTGCGCTTCCTTGTCGCCCGCGCGCGCCGGTTTTTCATAGCGCGCCAGCGCCTTTTCGGCGCTCGCGAGATCGGCGAGCGCGAGTTCGGTGGCGATGGTCTCGACGTCGGACAATGGATCGACCTTGCCGGCGACGTGGATCACGTTTTCGTCGTGAAAACAGCGCACGACGTGGCAGATCGCGTCGGTTTCGCGGATGTTCGCGAGAAACTGGTTGCCGAGGCCCTCGCCCTTGGATGCGCCCGCGACGAGGCCGGCGATGTCGACGAACTCGACGATCGCCGGCACGACCCGTTGCGGATTGATGATCTCGGCCAGCTGCGCGAGGCGCGGATCGGGCACCTCGACCACGCCGGTATTCGGCTCGATGGTGCAGAAGGGATAGTTTTCCGCGGCGATGCCCGCCTGGGTCAGCGCGTTGAACAGGGTGGATTTTCCGACGTTGGGCAGGCCAACGATGCCGCATTTGAGACTCATGGGGTTTCCAGTTTGGGTTTGGCCGGATTGGTGTTGGCACGCTGGGTGGCCGCGTTCCACTCGCCTTTTTCAATCAGCGGCATGAGGCCGAGCGCGCGCTCGATCGCCGCGTCGATGTCGACCTGCTCCTCGCGCCGCGGCGGCTTCAGCACGTAGTTCACGACCTCGCTGCGGTCGCCCGGATGCCCGATGCCGATGCGCAGACGCCAGTAATCCTGCGTGCCGAGATGCGCCGTGATGTCCTTGAGGCCGTTGTGCCCGCCCATGCCGCCACCGAATTTCAGGCGCAACTGTCCGGGCGGGATGTCGAGCTCGTCGTGCACCACCAGGATTTCGGCCGGGGCGATGCGACGGAAGCGTGCAAGCGCGCCGACAGCCTGGCCGGAACGATTCATGAAGGTCTGCGGCAGCAGCATCCACGCGGTTCCGGGACCGCGCCCGACGATGCCGTGAAAGCGCGACTCGGGCGCGAGCGCGACGCCCCGCGCCTGCGCGAGCCGCGCGCAAAACCAAAACCCGGCATTGTGCCGGGTTTCTTCGTAGTCGCGCCCAGGATTACCGAGACCGACAATCAGGCGGGGGGCTGTCATGCCGCGACACGATACGCAACCCGCAAGGGGTCGCGTACTCCGCCTTACGCCGCGGGTGCGGCGGGCGCAGCAGGCGCTTCTTCAGCGGCGCCGCCCTTGGGCGCACTGACCGACGCGACAGCGGGGTTTTCCTGCTTGACGTGGGCAACCAGTTCGACGCCGGCCGGCAGGGTCAGGTCGTTGGCATGAATCGAATGGCCCACTTCGAGCTGGCCCATGTCGACCTCGATGAACTCGGGCAGGCTGCCGGGCAGGCACTGAACGTCGAGTTCGGTCACGATGTGATGCGGCTTGCCGCCGCCGGTCTTGACCCCCGGCGCAACGTCGGCGTTGAGGAAGTGCAGCGGGACCTTGACGTGAATCTTTTGCGCCTTGTCGACACGCTGGAAGTCGACGTGCAGCACCTGCTGCTTGTAGGGGTGCCACTGCGTGTCGCGCAGCAGGACCGATTCCTTGGCGCCGTCGATGTTCAGCGAAAGCACCGAGGCGTGGAAGGCTTCCTTGCGCAGCGCGTGGTACAGCGCATTGTGGTCCAGTTCGATCTGCACCGGGGCGGCCGAGCCGCCGTAGACGATGCCGGGGACTTTGCCGGCGTGACGCAGACGGCGGCTCGCACCCGTACCTTGCAATTCACGCTTGGCGGCGATGACTTCGATTTCCATGTTGTTTCTCCAATTTACCTGATGATGCATCGCCGAAAATGGTCGATGCATGCGCAAAGCCCCCGCGACCAGGGGCATTCCCGGCCCGCTATTCGATGAAGAGCGAACTGACGGAATCTTCGTTGCTGATGCGGCGGATCGTTTCCGCGAGCAGTTCAGCCACCGACAATTGCCGGATTTTCTTGCATGCGCGCGCGTCGTCGCGCAGCGGGATCGTGTCGGTCACCACCAGTTCGTCGATCGCGGAATTCGCCACGCGTTCGGCGGCGCTGCCCGAGAGCACGGCGTGCGTGCAGTACGCCATCACCTTCTTGGCGCCATGCTCCTTGAGCGCGTTGGCCGCCTCGCACAGGGTGTTGGCGGTGTCGACCATGTCGTCCATGATGATGCAGGTGCGGTCCTTCACGTCGCCGATGATGTGCATCACCTTCGCCACGTTGGGCTTGGGACGCCGCTTGTCGATGATCGCCAGATCGCACTCCAGGCGCTTGGCGATCGCGCGGGCCCGCACCACGCCGCCGACGTCGGGCGACACCACCATCAGGTTCGGATGGTTGCGCTTCCAGATGTCGCCCAGCAGGATCGGACTGGAATAGATGTTGTCGACCGGGATGTCGAAAAAGCCCTGAATCTGGTCCGAGTGCAGGTCCATCGTCAGCAGGCGGTCGATCCCCGCCCCCTGCAGCATGTTGGCCACGACTTTTGCCGTGATCGCCACGCGCGCCGAGCGGGTGCGCCGGTCCTGGCGCGCATAGCCGTAATACGGGATCGCGGCGGTGATGCGGCCCGCGGAGGCCCGCTTCAGCGCGTCGACCATGACCATCACTTCCATCAGGTGGTCGTTGGTCGGCTGGCAGGTCGACTGCAGCACGAACACGTCCTTGCCGCGCACGTTCTCGAGGATCTCGACCATCACCTCGCCGTCGGAGAACCGCGCCACCGTGGCGCGACCGAGATGGATGTTCAGATGGCGCGCGACGTCGCTGGCCAGACGCGGGTTGGCATTTCCGCTGAACACCATCAAGTTGTCTATGGACACGCGCATCTCCGACGCTCTCGGTGGACCGATACCGCAACAAAAACAGCCGCCACCGGCGGCTGTTCGCTTAACTGGCTGGGGAGGTAGGGATCGAACCTACGAATGTCGGAATCAAAATCCGATGCCTTACCACTTGGCGACTCCCCAATAATTCGGGTGCTGCTCAGTCGCAATACTCGTACAGCGGATGCCGGTCGAGCCCTTGCGCCACAAAACCCCGCATCGTTTCCGGCAGCTGGCGCAGCACGCTCCGCGCCGCCTGTTCCGTTTCGAACGATGCAAACACGCAGGCCCCGGAACCGGTCACTCGCGCCTCGCCGAAATTCGCCAGCCATTCGAGATGAAGCGCGACTTCGGGATAGCGTCCGGCGACGACGGACTGCAGGTCGTTTCGACCCATGCCTGCGGAAAAGGGCGCTATTTTGAGGGGTGGCGTGTTGCGTGTCAATTCCGGCGCGGCAAAAATTGCGGCGGTCGGCACCTCGACCGGCGGCACCAGCACGACATACCAGGCAGGCGGCGCGCTCACCGGGCGCAGGATTTCGCCCACGCCTTCGGCGAACGCCGTCTGGCCATACACGAACACCGGCACGTCGGCGCCCAGTTGCAGGGCGAGCTTCTGCAGGGCTTCGCGCGGCAGGTCGACCTCCCAGAGCCGGTTCAGGGCCAGCAGCACGGTGGCGGCGTCCGAACTGCCGCCGCCGAGCCCCCCGCCCATCGGCAGGACCTTCTCCAGCCGGATGCTCACCCCCGCCTCGCCCGGCGCATGCGCCTGCAAAAGACGCGCCGCGCGCACCGTCAGGTCGCGGTCTTCCGGCACCCCCGGCAAGTCGCACTCGCGCACCACCCGGCCGTCGTCGCGCACGTCCAGGTGCACCGTATCGGCGCGGTCGATCAGCCGGAATACGCTCTGCAGCAGGTGATAGCCGTCCGCGCGCCGGCCGACGACGTGGAGGAACAGGTTGAGCTTGGCGGGGGCGGGGTAGGCGTGGCTCATTCGCTTTGCCAGCTGTCGGCGACCAGCCGGATTTCCAGGCCTTCGCGCACGACCGTCAGCTTGCGCGGACGCGCGTCGTCGCCGTACTGCAGGTAGTCGATCGTCCAGCCGTCCTGCTTCAGTTGCGCCAGGCGGCCGGATGCGTCGCGCTTCGCATCAAAGACGCGGCCGGGCGCCGGGCGCGCCTGCACCCACCACGTCAGGCCGTTGACCGGCAGCACGTAGCCCAGCGCCTCGCGCGTCAGGGTATCGGCATCGCGGGCGTGACGCGGCGGCCGGTTTGGCATCTCGAGCGTCACGCCTTCGCCGTCGCGAACGATGCGCGCGACGCCCTGCCCCAGCGGCGAGGTCATCAGCAGCTCGTCGCGGTCGTCGCGATGCTGCCAACGGATCTGGCCGGACAGGTTCTGTTCGTCGCTGTGCACGCCGATCCGGCCCTGCAGGGTCCAGTTTTCGGCCGGAACGCGCGCTTCGACGGGCGGGGGGGGCGGGGCGACGGTGGCGCAGCCTCCAAGAAGCAGCGCCAGCAGCGCCGTTGCGGTCGAGACGCGCATCAGGGCTTGAAGCGGCGCAGCGTTTCCAGCAGCACCTCGTTCTGCGGATGGGATTGCAGGCTGCTTTGCCAGAGCTTGCCCGCCGCGTCGCGCTGGCCGCGCACCCACAGCACTTCGCCCAGGTGGGCGGCGATCTCAGGGTCGGGACGCGCCTTGTACGCGCGTTCGAGATAGCCCTGCGCGCGCGCCAGATTGCCCGACCGGTATTGCGCCCAGCCCACGCTGTCGAGAATGAAGGGATCGTCCGGCGCCAGCGCCAGCGCCTTGTCGAGCAGCGCAACCGCTTCGGTCAGGCGCTGGGTCCGATCGGCGAGCGTGTAGCCGAGTGCGTTGTAGGCCTGCGCGTCGTCCGGGCGCAGCACGATCACGCGGCGCAGGTCCGCCTCCAGCACGTCGAGCTTGCCGAGTTTCTCCGCGGCCATGGCATGGTCGTACAGCAAGTCCGCCGAATCGGGATAACGCTTGAGCCCCTCCGACAGCGCGTCGAAGGCGGCGGCGTACCGCTTGCTGTCGCGCATGAGTTCGGCCTGAGCCTGGATCAGTCGCACGTTTTGCGCATCGTTTTCGCCGCGGGTCGCGTTCAGCAGCGCGCGCGCCTCGTCCAGCTTGCCGGCACTTGCCAGCAGCGCCGCCTGCCGCGCGCGCGCCGGAACCAGGTAATTGCCCGATTTGATCGTCGCGTAATGCGCCGCGGCGGCGTCGGGCTGCTTCAGCTGCTCCGCGGTCTGTCCGAGGTAATACTGCACGGCGTCGGGATCGCGCGGATCGTATTCCAGCGCCTGCGTCAGAAAATTGCGCGCCGCCTCGGCGTCCCCCATCTGCAGGGACAGCAGGCCTGCCGCAAAACTCACTTCGGCATTGCGCGGAAAATCCTTCGTCAGGCGTGCGAATTGCCGCCGCGCCTCGTCGAGCCGGTTCGCGCTCACCAGGACGCGCGCATACGCCAGGCGCATCTCGCGCGCACCGGGATGCGCGGTGAGGAAGCGCTGCATGAAGGCGAGCGAATCGGCGTGCGAGGCATCGTCGAGTATCTGGGCGTGCATCAATCCCGCGGGCTCCCAGCCGGGGCGAAGCTCGTCGGCCCGCTTCAGCGCCGCGATCGCCGTGTCATTGCGGCCGGCACTCGCGGCGGCCTGCGCCACGGCGAATTGCGCCTCTGGCAGAGCCGGAAAATCGGTGGCCAGCCGTTGAACCAGGTCGAGCCCCGCCTGCGAGCCGCGGGTTTTTCCGAGGACGGCGGTCAGGTGAAGAAAGCCGTTCGCCGGGTCCTTCTTCAGCAGCCCCCTGAGAACGGGCTCCGCCTCGTCGACCTTGCCTGCGTTCAGCAGCAGGACGGCCAGCGTCTGCTGGGCCGGCTCGGAACCGGGCTCGGCCGCCGCCCACAGGCGGGTGGCTTCCAGCGCCCCGGCCGGATCATGGGCGAACATCGATACCTCGGCCGCGCGGCGGGCGATGCGGGGGTCGTGCGTCTGCCGCGCGAGCGCGAGGTAGTTCGTCCGCGCGACGCCGATCTCGCCGCGTTGGCCGGCCACCTCGGCGACGAGGAACTTGAACAGGATATCGGGGGTGAGCGCTTGCCTGGGCAATGCGGCCTTTGCTGCCGCGTCCGCGTCCTGCGGGGCGGCGGCCTCCTCCCCTCCCTCGGCGGATTGCTGCGCCTCGGGCGCCGCGGCGGCGGGCTGCGGCGCCTTGACGCCCAGCTGGCTGCATGCGGTCGCGAGCGCCAGCAGCGCGTAGAGAGGGAGGGTCTTGAGGGATGCCATGTTGTGCCTTGTTGAGGGGTTGCTTGCCACGATTCTAAGCGTTGGAGGCCTTCCTGTGAGCAAGGTTCACCCTTGCCGCTGCCGCGAATGGGACGCGACGACGGGCTGCGAGCCGTGCGCTCAAGAGGGGACGTTTCAGGGACACCGCGCGTTATATAGAATGGCGCTGACCGGTTCGGTTCCCCGTGGGGACGAACGCCGAATGCCCCGCGCAGCGCGTCGCTGCCGCATCATCACAGCCGCCATGCCCGAATTGCCCGAAGTCGAAACCACCCGCGCGGGATTGCTGCCGCGGCTACAGCATCGCACCCTGGTGCGGATCGTCGTGCGCGATCCGCGCCTGCGCTGGCCGGTTCCGGTCGATATCGAGGCCCGGCTGAGCGGTCTGACGCTCAAGGGAATCGCCCGGCGCGGCAAATACCTGCTGTTCGATTTCGGCACCGCCACGCAGATCGTCCACCTGGGCATGTCGGGCAGCCTGCGCCTGGCCGGACCGGACGAACCCGCCGCGCTGCACGATCATGTCGACTGGCTGTTCGACGACGGCACCGCGCTGCGGCTGCGCGACCCGCGCCGTTTCGGCGCCGTTCTGTGGACCGAAGACCCGGACCGTCATCCGCTCCTGGCCCATCTGGGGCCGGAGCCGCTGACGCCCGCGTTCGACGCGGCCTACCTGCACGCGCAGTGCCAGCGCCGCGGTGCGGCGATCAAGCAGGTCATCATGGACGCGCAGGTGGTCGTCGGCGTCGGCAACATCTATGCCTCCGAGTCGCTGTTCCATTCCGGCATCCGGCCCGGCACCGCGGCGCGCCGCCTGACCCGGCCGGCCTGCGCGCGGCTCGTCGCGGCGATCAAGCGGGTGCTGGCCGCGGCCATCGCCGCGGGCGGCAGTTCGCTGCGCGACTACGTCGCGAGCGACGGCGAACCGGGCTATTTCCAGCTGCAGACGCGGGTCTACGATCGCGAGGGCCTGCCGTGCAAGACGTGCGGCGCACCGATCCGGCGCATCGTGCAGGGGCAGCGCGCGACCTTCTACTGCCCTGCCTGCCAGCGCTGACGCGCGCGCCAGGTCAAGTTTGCCGCGGGTGCGCCGTTAATCGGCTGTGCCTTATCCCGAACGGCCTTCATGAAATCCACCACGCTGGTTGACGAATTCGAGCAGTACAGCGCCTGGCGCAACGACGTGCATGCGCGCGTCGAGGCGCTGCGCGACTGGCTCAACGCGCAGGAACTGGGCGATGCCGAATCCGAGATGCGACTGAACCAGGCACTCGGGCGCCTGCAGGACGACAAGCTGAACGTCGCCGTCGTCGCCGAGTTTTCGCGCGGCAAGTCCGAGCTCATCAACGCCATCTTCTTTTCGGATTACCGGCAGCGGGTGCTCCCCTCGTCCGCCGGCCGCACCACGATGTGCCCCACCGAGCTGTTCTTCGATCCGCTCCGCCGCCCCTCGCTGCGGTTGCTGCCGATCGAGACCCGGCGCCGTGACGGCAGCATCGCCGACTTCAAGCGCGACGCCGGCGCCTGGACCGAATTCCCGCTCAACCTCGATTCCGCCGAGGAGATCGGGGCAACGCTGATGCGGCTCGCCGATACCGTCGACGTCGACGCCGCCACCGCGGAGGCCCTCGGCCTCCTCAATTCCGCCGACGAAGAGACGATGCGCGGGCTGGCGTGCGACGGCACCCTCGCGATTCCGCGCTGGCGCCATGCGCTGATCAACTTCCCCCATCCGCTGCTGAAGCAGGGGCTGGTCATCCTCGATACGCCGGGCCTGAACGCCATCGGCACCGAACCCGAACTCACGCTCAGCATGCTGCCCAGTGCCCATGCGGTGCTGTTCCTGCTGGCGGCGGACACCGGGGTCACGAAATCGGACATCGAAATCTGGCGCCAGTACATCGCGCCGGTGCAAGGAACCAGCCGGGCGCGCCTGGTCGTGCTGAACAAGATCGACGGCCTGTGGGACGAACTCAAGACAGAGGCGCAAATCGACGCCGAAATCGCCAGACAGGTCGCCAGCAGCGCGGCGCTGCTCGATCTGCCTCAAAGCCAGCTTTATCCGGTGTCGGCGCACAAGGCGCTCGTTGCCAAGGTGAAAGGCGACGCCGCGCTGCTGGCGAAAAGCCGCCTGCCCGAACTGGAAGCGGCGCTCAGCCAGGAACTCATCCCCTGCAAGCAGGCGCTGGTCAGCGAATCCACCCGGGCTTCGGTCGAGGACGTCGTGGTGAAGACCACCGAGCTGCTGGAAACGCGGCTCGCCACGATCCAGGATCAGGTCGACGAACTGCAGGGCCTGCGCGGCAAGAACCGCGACGTCGTCCGGCACATGATGGTGAAGGCCAACGCGGACAAGCAGCAGTTCGAGCGCGGTCTGGAGCAGTTCTACGCGCTGCGCAACGTGTTCGCGACGCAGGTCGGGGCGCTGCGTCAGCGGCTGGGCATGGAAGCCTTGCGCAGCGAGGTCCGTCATGCCCGGCGGGCAATGGAGACAAGCCGTTTCAGCGCGGGGCTGCGCGAGGCGATGGGTCACTTTTTCCGCGAGGTCGACGGCAACCTGGAAGCGTCGGCGGCGACCATCGGGGAAATCCGCGCGATGATGACGGCGATGTACCGGAAATTCAGCGACGAGCACGGGCTGGCGGCCGTCAGCCCGCCGGATCACAGTCTGCAGAAATACCACCGGGAAATGGCGCGCCTGGAGCGCGTCTTCGACGAACGCTTCAACACGGTGTTCAAGATGATGACGGTGGGCCAGAACCAGTTGACGGCGCGCTTCTTCGAGACGCTGGCAAGCAAGGTGGTGCAGGTGTTCGAGCTCGCCAACAGCGAAACCGAAGCCTGGCTGAAAGCGCTGATCGCGCCGATGGAAACCCAGGTGCGCGAGCACAAGACGCAGTTGAAGCGCCGGCTGGAAAGCGTGAGTCTCATCCACGCCGCGACCGAGACGCTGGACGAGCGGATCGCCGAACTGGAAGCGTCGATTGAAACCGTGCGCGACCAGCTCGACCGCCTCGCGCGCCTCAATCTGCGCGTCGCGGAAGCGCTGGCGGACGAACCGGACGGAACGCCCCTCGCCAGGATGGCCTGAGTCTACTTGGCGGCGGTGAGGCGCAGGAATTTCTCCTGCAGCTGTTCCTTGGTCTCGGGGTAGTCGGGGTTGAGCGGAATGCAGTCGACCGGACACACCTCGACGCACTGCGGCGTATCGAAGTGGCCGACGCACTCGGTGCACTTGTTGGGGTCGATGATGTAGATCTCGTCGCCTTGCGAAATGGCGTCGTTGGGGCATTCGGGCAGACAGACGTCGCAATTGATGCATTCGTCCGTGATCATCATGGCCATGGCGTTCTCCGGGTCATATCAGCTTTTTCTTATTTTCTCACTTAATCGCTGCGCCACCAATGGGTGGACGAAGGGCGTCACGTCGCCGCCCAGTTGGGCGATCTCGCGGATCATGCTCGCCGAGATGAACATGTACTGATCCGAGGGCGTCAGGAACAGCGTTTCGATGTCGGGCTTGAGGTTGCGGTTCATCCCCGCGAGCTGGAATTCGTATTCGAAGTCGGACGCCGCGCGCAGTCCCCGCAGCACCGCGATCGCGCCCTGCTGGGCGACGAAGTCGATCAGCAGGCCGGAGAACCCCTCCACCCGCACGTGCGGCACGTCGGCCAGGACGTCGCGCGCCATCGCCACGCGTTCGTCAATGCTGAAGAACGGCCGCTTGTTGCGCGCTTCGGCCACGGCGACGACGACGCGGTCGAACAGCCGCACCGCGCGCCGCACCAGATCTTCGTGGCCGCGCGTGATGGGGTCGAACGTGCCGGGATAGACAGCGGTCAGCATGGTCGTTTATTCCTTGATCAGCAGCGCAAAATGCGAACGCCCCGCGCGCCCGCTGCGATGCATGATAAACCCGTCGGGCGCCGCCACCTCGGCCCCCGCTTCGACGTAGGCGTAGCCGCCGGGCTTGAGATGGCGCGCCAGGCCGGCCATCACCGCTTCGGCGAGGCCGCTGTCGAACGGCGGATCGACGAAGACCAGGTCGAAGGTCTCGCGGTTGTTCGCCAGCCAGGCGAGCGCGTCGGCGCGCTGGATGTCGACCTCGTCCGCCCCGAGCGCCGCGCGATTCTTCTCCAGCGCGCCGGCCGCCTTGGGATCGCGCTCGATCATGACGACCCGCCCCGCGCCGCGCGAGGCCGCCTCGAAACCGAGCGCGCCGCTGCCGGCGAACAGGTCGAGGCACGTCCAGCCTGGCAGATCCTGGCCCAGCCAGTTGAACAGCGTTTCGCGCACGCGGTCGGGCGTCGGGCGCAAGCCTGCCCCGTCGGGAAAGTCGAGCAGGCGGCGGCGATAGCGTCCGCCGACGATGCGCACCCGGTTGGCCGCGCCCCGCGCCCTGCCGGGTGCTCCGGGCGAGGACGCTGCCCGCGGGGACGCCGCCCGCTTAACGGGCACCGGCGCCGCCCACGACCACGGTCACCAGCTTGTCCGGGTCGATGTGGTGCGCAAACGCCCGCTTCACCGCCGCGACGTCGACCGCGTTGACCTTGTCGACCCAGGTGTCGAGGTAATCCAGCGGCAGATGGTAGAAGCCGATCAGCGACAGGTATTCGAGGATCTTCTTGTTGCTGTCGATGCGCAGCGGAAAGCCGCCGGTGAGATTGTCCTTGGCCTGCTTCAACTCCGCCTCGGTCGGGCCTTCGGCGATGAACTGCCGCAGCGTGGCCTGCGCCACCTTGAGCGCGTCGTCGGTCTGCGCCAGCTTGGTCTGCAGGCCGAGCTGGAACGGTCCCGCTTCCATCATCGGGAAGAAATAGCTGTACGCGCTGTAGGCATAGCCGCGCTTGTCGCGCACCTCGTGCATCAGCCGCGAATCGAAGCCGCCGCCGCCCAGCGCGTAGTTGCCCACGAAGAGTGCGAAGAAATCAGGATCGCTGCGCGCCACGCCCACCGCGCCAACCAGCACATGGCTTTGCGTGGAAGGAAACGCGATGCGCTGCTCGCTTGCCGGCGCAGGCGCGGGCTTCGGCAACGCCGGCGCCGCGGGCGCGCTGGAGAGGCCGCCTGCGAGGCGCGCGGCGATGGCCTCGGCCTCCGGCCGCGAGATGTCGCCGATCAGCGAAATCACCGCATTGGGCGCGCTGTAGTGCGCACGGTAGAAGCCCTGCAAGTCCTTGCGGGTCAGGCGCTCGATCTCGTCGGGTTCGCCCGCCTCGTCGTGTGCGTAGGGATGCGTGCCGTACAGCGCACGATAGAACGCCTTGCCGGCGACGGTGGCCGGATCGGCCTCCGCCTCGCGGATGCTCGCAATCAGGCGCTGTTTTTCGCGCGTGACGACGGCCTGCGGGAAATCGGGTTTCTGCAGCACGCGGGCCAGGATGTCGAGCGCCGCGTTCTTTTCGGACGCTGACGCCAGCGTGCGCAGGGTGACGCCCGCGCGGTCGCGGTCGAACGTGCCACCCAGTTCCGCCCCGACGTCGGCCAGGCGATGCGCGATCGCGGTGTCGGAAAGCCCGCCGGCGCCCTGGTCGAGAAGAATGTGCGTCAGTTGCGCGAGACCCGCCTGGCCGGCGGGGTCGCGGGCGCTGCCCGCGGCGAAGTCGACCGAGACGTCGAGGATGGGCAACTCGTGGCTTTCGACGAAGATCACCCGCGCGCCCTGCGGCGTTTTCCAGTGCTGGAGAACCAGCGCGGCCTGCGCCGAAAAGGGCAGGCTCAGCAGCAGCACGGCACAGAAGGCCTTAATTGTCATGACGTACTCCGGGCACCGGCGCGCGGTGCGGCTGGGGTTTCAGGGGTTGCGGGTCGAGCACGCCCACGCTCAGTTCGTCATCCTGCAGCCATTGCTTCGCCGCGGCCTGCACGTCCCGCGCGGTGACCGCCCGCAGCTTGTCGACCCGGTGCGCGAGCGCCTCGGGCGGCAGTCCGGCGGTCGCGTAGGTGCCCAGCAGCATCGCCTGGTAGAACAGCGAATCGCGCCGGTAGACGTCGGACGCGATGACCTGCGCCTTCACCCGCGCGAGCTCCGCCTCGCTGATGCCATCGCGCTGCAGCCGTTCGACCTGGTCGCGTATGGCTTTTTCGACCGCGTCCACGGATTTGCCCGGCGCCGGCGTCGCGTCGATCATGAACATGCCCGGTCCGCGCGACACGTCGTCGTAGCCGGCGCTCGCGCTCACCGCGACCTGCTGCGTCTTGACGAGCGACTGCTGCAGCCGGGCCGAATCGTTGCCGGACAGCACGCCGGCGAGAATCTCCAGCGCATAGGGCGCCGTGTCCTTCTGCCAGTCGCGGAGCACCGGCGCGTGCCAGGCCATCAGCAGATAGGGCACCTTCGCCGGCGCCTTGACCACGATGCGCTTCTCGCCGATCTGGGCGGGTTCGTCCTGCGGCTTGCGCACCGGCAAGGCGCGCCGGGGAATCGCCCCGAAATAGCGTTTGGCGAGCGCGATCACGTCGTCCGCCTTCACGTCGCCGGCCACCACGAGCGTCGCATTGTTGGGCACGTACCAGCGCGCATACCAGTCGCGCGCGTCCTGCGCGGTCAGGTGCTGGAGGTCGTCCATCCAGCCGATGACGGGACGGCGGTAGGGACTCTCCTGGAAGGCCGCCGCCATCAGGTGCTCGTAGACGACCGACTGCGGCTGGTCGTCGGTGCGCAGGCGGCGCTCCTCCATCACCACCTGCATTTCCTTGGCGAAGAGGTCGTCGCGGATGACGAGATTGGCCATGCGGTCCGATTCCAGCTGCATCGCCAGTTCCAGCCGGTCCTTCTGCATCTGCTGGAAATACGCCGTGTGATCGCGGTCGGTGAAAGCGTTCTCGCGGCCGCCGGCGGCGGCGATGCGCTTGGAGAACTCGCCCGGCGGCACGGTCTTCGTCCCCCGGAACATCAAATGCTCCAGCACGTGCGCGACGCCCGTGGTGCCGTTGAATTCGTCGATCGATCCGGCGCGATACCACACCTGCGACACCATCACCGGCGCCCGATGATCTTCCTTCACGATCACCCGCATGCCGTTGTCCAGCGTGACGTCCGTCACTGCCGCGTGCGCGCTGCCGATCACCAGCAGCGCCAGCAGCATTCCCCGCATGCCGAGCATGTTTTCACCTCGCTTGAATTGAGTCCGAATGATAAGCGGTAGCCGAATGATAAGATTAGGCGTCCGTCAAACAGCTGTGCTGACACCCTTTGTCCGTGTTTAGTTTCTTCAAGTCCAAAACGCCCGCCGAGCCGGCGGCCCCCGACGCGCAGGCCGAAGCCGCCGCGCCCCAGCCCGCCACGCCCCAACCCGCCGGCGCGCGTCCGGGCTGGGCGCAGCGGCTGAAGCAGGGACTCGCCAAGACGCGCGACAAGCTGGGGGGCCAGCTCGCCGGCCTGTTCGGCGTCGGCCGCAAGATCGACGCCGAGCTGTTCGAGGAACTCGAGACGATCCTGATCACCGCCGACGTCGGCGTCGACGCGACCCACGCGCTGCTCGAGACGCTGCAGAAGAAAGTGCGCCGCGAGAAGCTCACCGAGGCCTCCGACCTGCAGGCCGCGCTGAAGGACGCCCTGCTCGACCTGCTGACGCCGCTGCAGGCGCCGCTCGACGTCACGCCGCACAAGCCCTTCATCCTCATGCTTGCCGGCGTGAACGGCGCCGGCAAGACCACCACGATCGGCAAGCTCGCCAAGCTGTACCAGGCGCAGGGCCTGTCGGTCCTGCTGGCGGCGGGCGACACTTTCCGGGCCGCGGCACGCGAACAGTTGCAGGTCTGGGGTGAGCGCAACAACGTCACGGTGGTGAGCCAGGAAAAGGGCGACTCGGCCGCGGTGATCTTCGACGCGATCCAGGCCGCGCGCGCACGCAACATCGACGTCGTGCTGGCCGACACCGCCGGCCGCCTGCCGACGCAGCTGCATCTCATGGAAGAGATCAAGAAGGTCAAGCGCGTGATCGAGAAGGCGGCCCCCGGCGCGCCGCACGAGGTGCTGCTGGTGCTCGACGCCAACACGGGCCAGAACGCAGTCGCCCAGGTCAAGGCCTTCGACGATGCGCTCGGCGTGACGGGCCTGGCACTGACCAAGCTCGACGGAACCGCCAAGGGCGGCGCGATCGCCGCCATCGCCCATGCCTGTTCGGAACGGCCGCGGCCGATCCCGGTGCGCTACATCGGCGTCGGCGAGACCGTCGACGACCTGCGTCCCTTCGACGCGCGCGAATTCGTCGAAGCGGTGTTCGCCGCATGATCAGCTTCAGCCAGGTCACCAAACGCTATCCCGGGGGGCACGAAGCGCTGTCCGGCGTGAGCCTCGTCATCGAGAAAGGCGAGCTGGTCTTTCTCACGGGCCATTCGGGCGCCGGCAAGAGCACGCTGCTGAACCTCATCGCCGCGATCGAACGCCCCACCAGCGGGGTGGTGTCAGTCAACGGCCAGAACATCAGCCGCCTCTCGCGCCGGGCGGTGCCGTATCTGCGGCGCAACATCGGCCTCGTCTTCCAGGACCACAAGCTGCTGTTCGACCGCAACGTGATCGACAACGTGGTGCTGCCGCTCGACATCGCCGGCTTCGACCGCCGCGAGGCGCTGAAGCGCGCCCGCGCCGTGATCGACAAGGTCGGCCTGCTCAACCGCGAGAAAGCGAATCCCATCAGCCTGTCGGGCGGCGAGCAGCAGCGCCTGTGCATCGCCCGCGCGCTGGTGGGGCGCCCCGCCCTGCTGCTCGCCGACGAGCCAACCGGCAACCTCGATGCGGGCTATGCCGCCGACATCATGGCCATGTTCCGCGATTTCCATCAGGTCGGCACCACGCTGGTGATCGCCACCCACGACGAGCGCGCCATCACCGCGCTGGGCGGGCGCACGCTGCAGCTCGATCACGGTAGGATCGGCGAGGCGGCGGCATGATCGGCTGGCTGCGTCACCACAAGCATGCGCTGGGCGCCGCGCTGCGCCGGCTGCGCGTCCAGGCGCTCACAACGCTTCTGACCGCGCTGGCCATGGGCGTCGCGATCAGCCTGCCGAGCGGGTTGTACCTCGGCTTGGCGAACGTCAGCCGGGTGGCGGGCGATCTGCCGGCGCAGCCGGAAATCAGCCTGTTTCTCGACGCCGGCGCATCCGCCGAACAGAAGCAGGCCATCGCCGCGCGGCTCGGGCAACCCGACGTCGCGAAAGCCCGCTTCGTGCCTCGGGACGAGGCGCTCGCCAAGCTGAGCGCATCGCAGGACCTGACCGACGTCATGGCGGGCCTGACGGAAAACCCCCTGCCGGACGCCTGGATCGTGCGGCCGCGGGACGCGTCGCGCGACGCCCTGGTGCGGCTCGCCGACGGCCTGGGCAAATTGCCGGGGGTGGCCGAGACGCATCTCGACAGCCAATGGGCGGAGCGGCTGCAGGCCGCGCTCGACATCGGTCGCACCGTGGCATGGCTGCTCGCCGGACTGTTCGGCATCGCGCTGATCGCCATCTCGGGCAACGCCATCCGCGCCCAGGTCCTGGCCCGGCGCGACGAAATCCACGTCAGCCGGCTGATCGGCGCCACCGACCGCCACATCCGCCGCCCGTTCCTCTACCTGGGCGCGCTGCAGGGGCTGTTCGGCGGACTCGCCGCGGGCGGCGTGCTCGCCGTCGCCGGCACCATCCTCGAAGCCCCCATCGCGCACCTGGCGAACCTGTATGGATCGAGCTTCCATCTGATGCCGCCCGCCGCGCTCGACATCGCCGCGGTGCTCGGGCTCGCCACCTTGTTCGGATGGCTCGGCGCCTGGCTCGCGGTCACCCGGACATTGCACCTGGTCGAAACCTCCCACCCCTGAACGCCGCCCGCCCGGCGACCTGAAGCACCTTCACCGGCACGCGCCGACGCCCCGCCTTTCCGGCGCCTCCCATGACGCCCGCCGGGTTGTATCGGCTGCCGGTCGACGTTATCTTTAACATTTATTTAAAATACATCTAATAACCATGTTGACGATCGCGATGCTGAATCTCTTTCTGGACAGTCTGGAAGAGGGGGTGCTCTTCCTGGACAAGAACCGGAAGGTGCTCGCGGCCAATCGCGCAGCCGCGCAGATGACCGGCCGCGAAGGCGAAAGTCTCGTGGATCTGCTGTGCCCCGCCATTTTCCAGGGCACGAAATGCGCGCAATCGTGCCAACTGCGGGGGAAATGCACGCTGACGCAGGGCAGCCGGGCCAACGACATCATTCAGGACATCGTTCTCCAGCGGCCCGATAACACGTCGATTCCCCTGCGGATGTGGGCCCGACTGCTGCCGGCGACCGACAATCTGCCGGTAGCCTGCGCGATCATCCTGCGCGATCGCTCGCGCGAGGCCGAGCTGGAACAGGACGTCGCCGAGCGTCTTCAGCTCGGCAGCATGGTGGGGCACAGCCCGGCCATCCAGAAGCTGTACTCGCAAATCCTCCGCGCGGCGCAGAGCGATGCCAGCGTCCTCCTGACCGGCGAAAGCGGGACCGGCAAGGAGCTGGTCGCCAAGGCGCTGCACGACAACTCCGAGCGCGCCAAGGGCCCCTACGTCCCGGTGCACTGCGCCGCGCTTCCGGAAAATCTTCTGGAGTCGGAACTGTTCGGGTACAGCAAGGGCGCATTCACCGGCGCGAACGTTGCGCGGATCGGCCGCTTCGAGGCGGCGGATGGCGGAACCCTGCTGCTCGACGAAATCGGGGAAATCCCGCTCGCCACCCAGGTGAAACTGCTGCGCGTGCTGCAGGAACGCGAAGTGGTGCGCCTGGGCGAGAATCACGCCCGCCCGGTCAATGTCCGCGTGATCGCCGCCACGCACCGCGATCTGACGGGAATGGTCGAGCGGGGCGAGTTCCGCGAAGACCTCTATTACCGCCTGCGCGTCCTGCCCCTGCACGTCCCGCCGCTGCGCGAACGCAAGGAGGACATTGCGATGCTCGCCAACAAACTGCTCGGCGACCTGACCAAGCGCTACAAGCGGGACACCGCTCGCCTTTCCCACAGCGCCCTGCTTGCGCTCGAAGCCTACGACTGGCCCGGCAATATCCGGCAGCTATTCAACGCGCTGGAATATGCGCTCGTCCATGCCGACGGGCCGGAGATCCTGCCGGCACACCTGCCTCCCGAAATCGAGGGGAGCGCGCGCGCCGCGGCCGCGGCCGCGACGGATGCCGGTCCACTCGTCCGCCCCTACTATCGCCCGGTCCGCCAGACGCAGAGCGAAGCGGAGGTCATTTCCCGCATCCTGGCCGAAGCGGGCGGGAACAAGGCCGAGGCGGCGCGCCGGCTCGGCATGTCGCGCACCACGCTATGGAAGCGCCTCAAGCAGGCCGAGCGCTAGGGAACGCGCGCCGCTGCCACATCCAGTACAGCGCCGGAACCACGAAGAGCGACAGCAGCGGCGCGGTCAGCATGCCGCCCACCAGCGGCGCCGCGATGCGTTTCATCGTTTCCGAGCCGGTGTCGTCGCTGAACATCACCGGCAGCAGCCCCGCGACGATGACCGCCACGGTCATCATCTTCGGGCGCACGCGCATCAGCGCCCCTTCGACGATCGCCTCCCGCAGTCCGGCGGGATTGGTGAGCCGGCCGGCGCGGCGCGCCGCCTCGACGGCCTGGTCGAGGTACAGCAGCATCACGACGCCGAATTCCGCCGCGACGCCGGCCAGGGCGATGAATCCCACGGCGACGGCCACCGACAGGTTGTAGCCCAGCCACGCCACGAGCCAGACCCCTCCGACCAGCGAGAACGGCAGGCACGCTGCGACCAGCGCGACCTTGCCGGGATGTCGGAAATGCAGCTGCATGAGCAGCAGCACCAGCGCCACGGTCAGCGGAATCAGCCATTGCAGGCGCCGCTTGGCGTGCTGCAGGTTCTCGTACTGGCCGGACCAGGCGAGGGCGTAGCCCGGCGGCATCCGGACGCCTGCCGCGACCGCCCGCTTCGCCGCCGCGACGTAGCCGCCCAGGTCGCGCCCGTCGATGTCGACGTAGACGTAGCCTGACAGGCGACCGTTCTCGCTCTTGATCTCGGTGGGGCCATCCGTGATGCGGAGCCGCGCGACCGCGCCGAGCGGCACCTGCGCGCCCGACGGCGTCGCCAGCCGGCTGGCCGCCAGCGCCGCGAGCGAATCGCGCAGGCCGCGCGGGTAGCGCAGGTTGATGGAAAAGCGTTCGCGCCCGGCGAGGACGGTGCCGATGGCTTCGCCGCCGATGGCGCCCTGCACCAGACGCTGGACATCGGCGACGGCGACGCCGTAGCGCGCCGCCTGCACACGGTCGATGTCGATGTCGACGTAGCGTCCGCCGGTGACGCGCTCGCCGAACACCGCGCGCGTGCCCGGCACCCGCTTCAGCGCCGCCTCGACCTGCCCCGCGACGTGGGCGATGCCGGCCAGATCGGGGCCGGTGACCTTGATCCCCACCGCCGTGCGGATGCCGGTGGAAAGCATATCGATGCGGGTGCGGATCGGATAACCCCACGAGTTCGTCAGCCCCGGCAGACGCACGGTGCGGTCGAGCTTGCGGATCAGCTCGTCGACGGTCTCGCCGGCGGGCCATTCGCTTCGGGGCTTCAGCAGGATCGTCGTCTCCAGCATCGACAGCGGCGCCGGATCGGTCGCGCTGTCGGCCCGCCCCGCCTTGCCGAACACGCGCTCGACTTCGGGCAGCCTGTGGATCAGGCGATCGGTGACCTGGAGGATGTTGGCGGCCTCGTCGACGGACACGCCGGGCAGGGTCGTGGGCATGTACAGGAGGTCGCCCTCGTCGAGCGGCGGCATGAACTCGCTGCCGAGGCGGGAAAACGGCCATGCAGCGCCGGCGAGCAGGAGCGCGGCGAAGAGCAGCACCGCGACCGGATGCCTCAGAGACGCGAGCAGGGCCGGCCGGTACAGCGCCTGCAGGACGCGGTTGAGCGGGTTGCGCCGCTCCGCCGTGATGCGGCCGCGGACGAAGTAGCCCATCAGCACCGGCGTCAGCGTGATGGCCAGCGCGGCGCTGGCGGCCATCGCGTAGGTCTTGGTGTAGGCCAGCGGAGCGAACAGCTTGCCCTCCTGGCCGGAAAGCGCGAAGACCGGGAGGAAGGACACCGTGATGATGAGCAGCGAGAAGAAGAGCGCCGGCCCGACCTCGGTCGCGCTAGCGCGCGCCACCGCCCAGTAATCGCGCTCGGGGCCGGCGCGCTCGAGGTGCTTGTGCATGTTCTCGATCATTACGATCGCGGCGTCGACCATCGCGCCGATGGCGATCGCGATGCCCCCCAGCGACATGATGTTGGCGCTGACGCCCTGCCCCTTCATGACGATGAACGCGGCGAGGATGCCCACCGGGAGCGTGACCACGGCCACCAGGGACGAGCGCAGGTGGAACAGGAACACGAGGCACACCAGCGCGACGACGATGCTCTCCTCGACCAGCTTTTCCCGCAGGTTGCCGACGGCGCGTCCGATCAGCCCGGAGCGGTCGTAGGTCACCACCAGTTCGACCCCGGGCGGCAGCCCGGCCTGAAGTTCCTGCAGCCGCGACCGGACGCGCGCCACGGTGTCGAGCGCATTGGCGCCGTAGCGCATCACCACGATGCCGCCCGCCACCTCGCCTTCGCCGTCCAGGTCGGCCACCCCGCGGCGCGCCTCGGGACCGGTCTGGACATCCGCCACGTCCTCCAGGCGGACCGGCGCGCCCTCTGCATCGACGCCCAGCGGAATCGCGCGAAAATCGTCCAGTGTCCGGAGGTAGCCGTCGGCCCGCACCATGTACTCGGCACGCGCCATTTCCATGACCGAGCCCCCGCCCGCGAGATTGCTGTCGCGCACCGCCTGCGCGAGCCTGTCCCAGGTCAGGCCGTAGGCGGCGAGGCGATCGGGGTCCACCTCGATCTGGAACTGGCGCGCCATGCCGCCCACCGCGGCGACCTCCGCGACGCCAGGCAGGCCCTGCAGTTCGTATTTCAGGTAGAAGTCCTGGATCGCGCGCAGCCGGTCGGGATCGTAGCGATGATGCCGGTCCACCAGCGCATACTCGAACACCCAGCCGATGCCGGAGGCATCCGGGCCGAGCGTGGGGGACACGCCGGCCGGCAGGCGTCCCTTCGCCTGGCCGAGATACTCGAGCACGCGCGAACGCGCCCAGTAGGGATCGACGCCATCCTTGAAGATGACGTAGACATACGATTCGCCGAACATCGAGAACCCGCGCACCGCGGTGGCGCCGGGCACCGACAGCAGGCTCGACGTGAGCGGATAGGTCACCTGGTCCTCGACGGCCTGCGGCGACTGCCCGGGATACGCCGTCTTGACGATGACCTGCGCGTCCGACAGGTCGGGGATCGCGTCGAGCGGGACGGTCCGCGCGGCATACGCGCCCCACGCCGCCAGCAGGAGCGTGCCCAGCAGGACCAGCAGGCGGTTGGCGAGCGACCACTCGATGACGCGACGGATCATGCTCAGGGCGCAGCTTGCATGCGTTGCGCGGCGTCATCCAGCGAGGCGGCCGCATCGAGCAGGAACTGCCCGCTGACGGCGACCTGCGCGCCTTCCTGCAGGCCGTCGACGATCTCGACGTAGCCCCCGCTCTCGACGCCGGTCTCCACCGGGACCGGCATGAAATGGCCGCCATCGCGCGCGAGCATGACGTGGTCCCCGGCACCCGTGCGGATCACCGCCGAACGCGGCACCGCAAGCACGGTGCGCGGCTGCGCCGCGATGACCACCTCGGCAAACTGACCGGGACGCAGCCGCCCATCGGGGTTGCGCACCTCGATGCGCGCCCGCGCCGTCCGGGTCACTGGGTCCAGCGTAGGCAACACGAAGCCGAGGCGGCCCGTCAGCGGCGGATGCCCGCTGCGCGGAAACCGCACCGTGACGGCGTCGCCCGCCCTCACCGATTCGAGCTGGTCGGGATACAGCGCGATGTCGATCCAGACGGTGGCATTGTCCGCGAGCGACAGCAGCGGCGTCATCGGCGTGACGTAGGCCCCTTCCCGCGCGCCGATCTGCGTGACGTAGCCGGACCGCGGCGCGAACACCGGGACCCGGTCCACGGTGCGGTGGGTCCGCTCGATTTCCGCCAGCGTTCCCGCGCCGACGTCGGCGTAGGCGAACTTGTCGCGCATGCGGAGGCGCTCGCGCGCCAGGCTGGCGGCCACTTGGGCGTTCTGTCCCGGCTGGTCGGTGAGATTCTCGAGCACCTGATCGCGGCGCTGCAGCAGCTCGATGTATTCGCGCTGGCGCTGCACCAGTTCGGGCGAGTAGATCTCGTACAAGAGCTGGCCCGCAGCGACGCGCTCGCCGACCGCCTTCACCTGCAGCCTGCTGATCCACCCCTCGACCTTGGGGCTGACCGCATGGACCGAGGCTTCGTCGACCGCCACGGTTCCGTAGGTGCGCGCCTCCCGCGCGAGGCGCCGCGGCGCGACGCGCGCCAGGCGGACGCCCAGTCGCTGCTGCATGGCAGGATCGATCGGCACGCCCTCCGCCATATGGACGCCGTCGGCCTCGACGAGATCCATGCCGCAGATCGGGCAGCTCCCGGGGTGATCCTGGGCGATGTGGGGATGCATGGGGCAGACCCAGCGCTTCCGGGCATGCGGGCCGCCCAGATGCGCGAGCGGCTCCGCCGCATGGGCGGCACGCATGGCCGTGTCCGCTCCCGCCACGCCGGGTTCCGCCGAGAAGACGGCCACGCCGATGATGCATAGCGGAACGAGCACCAGCGCCGCGTAATACAAGACGCGCGCGAAAGACAACTTCATGGCGTCGCCTTCAGGCGGCCTCATGCGCCGGCCCGGCCGGCGGGCCCGGCAGGGTGAGGTTCGTCGCGGACGCGGCAGCGGCCGATGGCAGGGGCACTAGACGCTCCCCCGCTTGACCTTGACCAGCTTCATTTTGCAGATCGGGCACTTGCCGGGGCCGTGCGCATGAACCTCGGGGTGCATCGGACAGGTCCAGACGCCCTCGGCGGCCGTCGTGGCGATGGGCCGCGGATGATCGTCGCCGGCGGGATGCGAGGCGGCAGAGCCATGTCGCAAGTCCGCGGCATGCGCCGGCGCCAGGGCGGCAGCCGCGATTCCGAGGAAGGCAGGCGCGGCGAGGCGCGCGACTGCGCGAGTGATGTGCTCGAAATTCATTGGGTGTTCTCCGCAAGGCCGGCGGCGGCGCAGGGGGCTGCCGCCGGAATCGTGGCGCCGGGAACGCGTGCCGCTCCCGGCAGGACGTGCTCAGCGCACGAGGATCTGCTCGCCGTGGCCCATCTTGGGGTCGGCGTCGTTGCTGAACATGATGACGGCGATCGCACCGCTCAACGCGCCCTTCAGCGAATGCGTGACGATCGCGTTGGCGCCCTCGACCGGCGAAATCAGGTCGAAGGTGGCGGCATCGCCCGGCCCGACGACGAAGCTTTGCAGCCCGGTCTGGACGTTCTTCGGGTTGCCGCTCGAATAGACGCGGTCCCAGATGCCGGCGATAGGATGGAAGGACGAGAATTCGTTCGGCCCGGCGTTAACGAAATAGATGCGCACCCGCTCGCCCGGCTTGGCCTGCAGCCAGCGCGTCGCCGCCGGATCATGCACGGGGTCGTACTTGAAGATGCCGCCGTTGAACATGACGTTGCTCCACTTGTTCTGCATCATGTCCTCCTTGGCGTCGGGGTTCGGATAGAGCTCGGACTGGATCAGCACGTATTCGCGATCCGCCTTCGGCATGGCATTCGGGTCCTTGGGATCGACGATGATCGTGCCGAACATGCCGCGCGCGATGTGCTGGATCATCGGATCGGCGCCGCAGTGGTAGAAGAACACGCCCGGGTAGGTGGCGGTGAAGGTGTAATGCTTCTCCTCGCCCGGCTTCACCGAGCTGAAGTCCTTCACGACGTCCAGTCGCGCCGCGTGGAAGTCCATGGAGTGCGAGTTCTTGTTGCCCTTGTCGTTGATCAGCGTGAACTCGACCGTGTCGCCCTCGGTGACGCGCACCACCGGCCCCGGAACCTTGCCGTCGAAGGTCCAGGTGCGGTACATCGTCCCCTTGTTGTCGATCGGCTGATCCACTTCCTCCGCGTGCAGCGTGACCTTGACGGTTTTCGCCTCGGCGTTGAATGCCAGCATCGACAGTGCCGCCGCCCCGGCGAGGGCCATCCCCAGTATTTTGTTTTGTTTCATTTGTTCGGTTTCCTCATTTAGTCGAACCACAGTTGCAGACAAAGCGCAGATACGCCACCAACTCCTTGATTTCCTCGTCGCTCATGACGTTGCCCCAGGCGGGCATCAGCACGGACTTGTTGACCGCGAGCCCGCCGTCCTTGATGGCATGGGCGATCTCCTCGTCGGGGATGTCGCCCATCCCCTTCGCATCGCTGTGGTCACGGGGCTGCACCGCCATGTCGCGGGTGTTGACGCCACGGCCGTTGCGCTTGACGCCATGGCACTGCACGCAGTACGTGTCGTAATTGCGCAGCGCCCGCTCGGTGTAGGGCGTGCCGGCCGCCGCGGAAGCGCACGCCATGAAGCCTGCGGCGAGCAGCGCCGCCGCGGGCAGGAAGGCCGGGATGCGCAGGCTGGTTTTCATGTTCATTTGCCCTCCGATGCACTGAGTTGCAGGATGTAGCCGGTCAGGCGCTGCAGATCCGGTTCGGCCAGGTTGAGGGTTGGCATCCAGATGTGCGGATCGACCTTCTGCGGATCCTTGATGTAGCTGTAGATGTAGTCGGGCTGCAGGCGCTCGCCGGCGGTGTAGAGCTCGGGGCCGGACGCGCCGCCGGTGCCCGGCTTCGCCGAGTGGCAGGCGGCGCAGCCGCGCAGCTTGCTGAAGAACATCGCGCCCATCGCCATGCTCACCTTGTCGCCCTTGAATGCGCCCTTGGCCACCAGCCCGTCCGGCCCGGTCAGCGCCATCAGCGCGTCGGCCACCGCTTCGGCGTCCGCCTTGGAGAGCTTCACGTGCGCGGTCAGCGTGGACTCATCCACCACGTCCTCCTTGTCGCCGGCCTTGACGTGCTTGGCGTAGAACTCGCCTGCGGGGCGGATTCGCACCGGCTCCTGCATCCACTTGACCAGCCACGCCTTGTTGAACTTGCTGCCGGCGTAATAGAGGTCCGGCCCCTTGCGCGTCCACAGGCGGTCGAGCGTCATGTTGTCCGGCTTGGCGATGGCGTGGCAGCTGATGCACTGGGCCTTCAGAATGCCGGTGCCGGGGTTGTCTGCCGCCAGCGCGGGGCCGGCGGCGAAGGCCGCGCCCAGCGATGCGGCGAGAAGGGATCGCTTCATCATGGTTCCTTTCGCTTATTGGATGGCCTGGCCCTTGAAGGCGGGGGCATCGTGCAGGCCATACGGCTTCTTGAGCGACTCCTCGTAATAGAAGTCGGGGACGAACTTCTTGTCCTTCCAGGCGTAGAAGGGATCGTCGCGGCTGATCTCGTTGTATTCGATGACGGTCATCAGGCCGCCCATCGGCTTGTCGCCGTTCATCGTGTGCGAGTCGACGTGGTCGTGCACCATCCAGCGCCCGGGATTGTCGGCGGTCAGGATCAGGTCGTAGCGCTCGCCCGGGCCGACCATGATGGTGTCGGCCTCGTACGGCATGGGCAGCGGGCGTCCGTCCTTGAATGCGACCTTGAAGACGTGGCCGTGGATATGGATGGAATGCGTCAGCTCGCCTGCGCCGATCAGGCGAATCCGCACCACGTCGCCCTTGTTGACGCGAAGCGGCTGCGAATCCGGGAAGGCCTTGCCGTTGAGCGTGAAGTAATCGAAGACGTCGCCCGGCACGCCGCCGTAGCCCGGCTTGAACGCATACTTCGACGACCAGTCGGACAGCATCATGATGTAGTCCCTGGTCACCTTCTTCTCGCTCGGCGTCGGCTTCTTGGGATCGACGATGAAGGGCCCCCACATGCCGCGCATCGCCACGTGCTCGTTGACGTTGACGTGGCAGTGGTACCACATGGTGCCGGACGGCTCGGCGACGAACTTGTAGGTGAAGGTGTCGCCCGGCTTGATCGCCGCCTGCGTCGTGTCGGGCACGCCGTCCATGCGCCACGTTCCCTTCTGCAGCATGCCGTGCCAGTGGATCGTGTGCGGCAGCGTGGTGAGGTTGTTGACGTTGACGGTGAGCTCGTCGCCTTCCTTGACGTGGATCAGCGGGCCGGGCACCTGGCCGTCGAAGGCAAAGGTATGGAACTGCTGCTTGTCGACGAGGGTGATCTTGGTGTCCTCGATCGTCATGTCGAACGTGCGCTTTTCGGCCCAACCCGGGGTGGGAAGCGCCAGCGCCGCGACGACGAGCGCCATGGCGGCGGCAGGGGCCGCACCCCTGAACGAAAGACTGCTTCGTGGCATCGCCTATTCCTTTTCTAGTCGCGAGACGGTGAGATCCCGCCGATTGGCCAATCGACCCGCCGAACGCCGGGCGAGAGGCGTCCCAGATCGATACGGCTTGATCTTTGTGATGTTTTCTTTCTTCGTCGTAAGGAGCCGGGCGCGGACGCCAGCGAACGACGGAAGTCGGACCCGAACGTCGCCAGGTGTTCACAAAACGACGCGGGGAGAGGCGCTTCTCCCACCGGCCATCGGATGTCAGAGCCGGTGCCCGTCGACGGGAATGCGCTCACCCAAGCCCATGCTGAAGAAATCCCAGCCCTTGCCGGCGCCGACGGCAGACGCGGGCCCGCTCGCCTGCGCCGATACGGCAATCGCCTGGCCGCCTCCGTTTTGCATGAAATCCCAGCCCTTCCCGGCCGTGGCCGCGCCCGGGGCGTTCGCCGACTGGGCGCCGACGGGGATGGGATCGCCAGCGCCGTTGTTGTAGAAATCCCAGCCGCGACCCGGCGCCGACAGCGCCGCCGTGGAGAGCAGTACGCCCGCAAGGCCGAACAGGATGGATGCAGTGTTGAGCGACTTCATGATTGACTCCGGAAGAATGTTTGGAAGGCGAGGCCAACGCGGCAACCGCTGAACCGGCGAACCGATCGGCATGACGCCGCGCCTCGCCCTATGGATAGCGAGACGCGTGCCAAACCGGCATCTCGTTGATTTTGTGTCGTTTCGTGGCTTCGCATCGGGTTGACTGGACGTCCTGGACGTTCACTGTCAATCTCTGCAAACGTTCATTCCGAACACCGGCGGAAGGCGTGCGCCCCGCCTCGTCGCCGCAGACGATCTGCCGGAGCCGGCGCTCGCCGGCTCCGGAAAATCCCGCCGCGTCCTCGCGCGCGCTGCCAAGCCGGTCCGCTTGGCTTTCACCCGGCGCGTACTAGATTTCAGTTCACCTTCCACATTGCGGGCAGCCGCGCTGCGCGCGATCCATCACGGGAGTTCATCGTGTTCGTGAAAGGCAATGCGACCGTGCTGGTGTACAGGCACGACGGCAAATGTGCGCTTTGCTGCAAGATCCGGCTGCCGTTCTTCTCGCGCCGCCGCGAAGAGGGCACGGCGAGCGTGCCCGACGCGGCGGCGTAACGGTGCTGTCCGCCATGCTGCTGGCCGCCGCATTCGCCGGACCGCCCCCGGATCTCCTGGCTCGCGCGATCGCGCATTTCCGCGCGGTCGACACTTACCGCGTCACCCTCCACGCCGTCCATGCCGACGGCGAGGAGCAGATCCGTTATTACTACAAGAAGCCCGGCTTCGTTCGCATGGAGTTCATTCGGCCCCATCCCGGCGCCGTGCTGGTCTACAGTCCCGTCACCCGGCGCGTGCGGCTGTGGCCGTTCGGCGAGGGGCGTTTTCCGGAACTCGACCTGAGCCCGCGCAATCCGCTCGTGCGGAGTCCGCGCGGACAGAACGTCGACCGGTCGGATGTCGGGGCGCTGTTCGAAAACGTTCGCAGCCTGCTGCGGCACGGCCGCGCCGAGGCCATGGGCGAGGACAGCGTGGCGGGGCGCGCGACGCAGCATCTGGTCATCGTCGGCGCGCCCGGCTTCACGATCGCGGGGGTGCACCGCTACGACCTGTGGCTGGACACGTCGATGCAGTTTCCGCTCAAGGTGATCAGCCGAGATCGGGACGATGCCGTCATCGAAACCGTCACGCTGGACGCGCTGGAAGTCGACGTGCCGCTGGCGGACACGCTGTTCAATCCCTAGGCAGCACGGCGATGGCGTACCGCTTCGTCACCGTCTGGCGTATCGACGCGCCCATCGAGGCGGTCTGCGACGCCATCTCGCATTCGCTCACCTGGCCGCGCTGGTGGCGCAATGTCGAACGCGTCGACGAACTCGATCCGGGCGACGCCCGCGGCATCGGCAGCGTGCGCCGCTACACGTGGCGGGGACGCCTGCCCTATCGCCTTACCTTCGACGTTCGCGTGACCCATGCCGAATTGCTGCGCACCGTCGAGGGCGCCATAAGCGGCGACGTAGAAGGCCATGGGCGCTGGTCGTTCGCGAGTGACGGCGGTGCGACGGTCGTGCGCTTCGAGTGGCAGGTGCGCGCGACGCGGGGATGGATGAAGCGCCTCGAGCCGGTCGCGCGTCCGCTCTTCAGATGGAACCACGACGGCGTCATGCGCAGCGGCGGTGAAGCGCTGGCGCGCCTGCTCGACGGCCGCGCCCCGCATCGCTCGACGGCCTGACAAGGGCGCCTCCCCGTATTGCCGTCCTCGGTCAAGCGGCGTCGCCGCCCGGCAAGACGATCTCGAACGCCGTGATGCCTTTGTCGGAAGCGGCGCGGATCGTTCCGCCGTTCGCTTCGATCAGGGATTTCGTGATGGCGAGCCCGAGGCCGGTGTGGCTCCCCGCGCCTTCGCGGCGCGAGGGGTCGGCGCGGTAGAAGCGGTCGAATATTCTCGCCGCATGTTCCTTCGATATCGGCGGGCCCGGGTTGGACACGACGGCGCGGCTCGATGTCCCGTCCGAGCCGAGGCTGACGCTCACCGCCGCCCCGCGCGGCGTGTAGCGAAGCGCGTTCGAAAGCAGGTTCGAAAACGCCCGCTGCAGCATCAGCCTGTCGCCCTTCGCCGTGGCCTGACCGTCGAGCGTGAACCGGACGCCGTGTTCGGCCGCGACGGCTTCGTAGAACTCGAACAGCCGCGCAATTTCGATCGCCAGGTCGATGCGCTCGCGGTTCGGCACCACCATCCCGTTGTCGGCCTGGGCGAGAAACAGCATGTCGCCGATCATGCGCGCCAGCCGCTCGTACTCCTCCATGCTCGACTCGAGCACCTCCCGGTATTCCTCGGCGCTGCGCACGTTCGCCAACGCCACCTGGGTCTGCGTCATGAGATTCGAGACCGGCGTGCGAAGCTCGTGGGCGATGTCGGACGAGAAATCGGACAGCCGCCGGAACGCGTCCTCGAGCCGCCCGAGCATGGCGTTGAACGAGGCCGCGAGCGCCTGGATTTCGCCGGGCACGCCGGACTCCGGCAGGCGCTCGGAGAGGCGCTCGGCGGAGATGGAGGCGGCGGTCAGGGCAATGGCGCGCAGGGGCTGCAGCCCTCGCCAGACGGCGAGCGAACCGAGCGCCGCCGTGGCGAAGGCGGCCAGCGCCATCGCCCAGGCCAGGATGCGGCGGAACTCGGCCATGAAGGCGAGGTGGTGCATGATGTCGAGCGCGACGGCGACCGTATAGGTGGTGCCGGCGACCATCATCGGCGTCGCGATGCCGCGGTATTCGGTGCCGTTCTCCGCCCATTGCCGCAGCGTTCCGGGCGACGTGTCGCGGGTTGCGACGAGATATTTCGGAAACGCGGAATTCGAAGTGGCGAACCAGATCGCCCCGTCGTGATCGATGACGGCGACGGAAAGCCCCGGGTGCCCTACCAGCGAATCGCTCAATTCCTGCGACATGGCATCCAGATCGGCCGTGCTCCGCACCCGGTCCAGCAGGTGGCGGATCAGTTCGAGCTTGCCCTGGATCTCCTGCCGGTCTTCCTCGGCGAAATGGTTCTCCACCGCGCGGGAGATCAGGATGCCCGTTCCCAGCAACACCACCGCGACGACGCCGGACAGCAGCAGGCTGATCCGGGCGTTGAGGGAAAGCGGCCTCATCCCGCCGCGCTGCCGTCGAGGACGTAGCCCATGCCGCGCACGGTCCGGATCAGCTTCAGATCGAAGCCGTCGTCGATCTTGGCGCGCAGCCGCCGCACCGCGACATCGATGACGTTGGTGTCGCTGTCGAAGTTCATGTCCCACACCTGGGAGGCGATCAGCGCGCGCGGCAGCACCTCGCCCACTCTGCGCACGAAAAGCTCGAGCAACGCGAATTCCTTGGGCGTGAGATCGATGCGTTGTCCGGCGCGGCTGACACGGTGGCGGAGCAGGTCGAGCTCGAGGTCGGCCACGCGCAGGCGGCCCGACGCGGGCTGCCGTGCGCCGCGCCGCAGCAGCGTGCGGATGCGGGCAAGCAGCTCGGCGAAGGCGAAAGGCTTGACCAGGTAGTCGTCGGCACCCAGTTCGAGGCCGCGCACCCGGTCCTCCACCAGGTCGCGCGCGGTGAGAAACAGCACGGGAAGTCCGGACCCGGACTCGCGCAAGGCCTTGAGGATGCTCAGGCCGTCCAGCCCCGGCAACATGACGTCGAGGACGGCGAGGTCGTAATGCTCCGTCATCCCGAGGTGCAGGCCATCCTGGCCGTCGCGCGCGAGGTCCACCACGAAGCCGGCCTCGGTCAGGCCGCGTCGGAGGTATTCGCCGGTTTTGGGTTCGTCTTCGACGACGAGAAGTTTCATTTGAGCGGTCGCGGATCGTTCAGAGGATTCATGCTGCCACAATCGGCGCGGCGCCGCGCATTACAAACTTGTCATCCTGGCGTCAGCTTTCCGTTTGCATCGCGCCGTCACAATCGCGCTGACTGTCAACCGGAGGGCGCCGCAATGAAGGCACGCAACGCATGGATCGGCTTCCTGCTGTGTGGCCTCGCCGCCGCGGCGCGGGCCGACGGCCAGGCCTCGATGAACGGCATGCACGGCATGGTTGCCATGCCGGCGACGGCCGGGATGCCGGGCCAGGGCGCCATGCGGATGCCCCTGAGCGAAGGCGTGATCCGCAGGATCGATCTCGACGCCGGCAAGATCACCATCCGCCACGGCGAACTCGCCAACCTCGGGATGCCGGCCATGACCATGACCTTCGCCGGCGACAGGGCCATGCTGAAGGATTACAAGGTCGGCGACAGGATACGGTTCCGCGCCGAATGCTCCAGCGCAGGCATGCCGATGGTCGTCCGCATGGCGCACGCGAACTGAGCCATGCGCAAACGCGTTTTGATGCTGGCCTGTCTTGCGCTGACGCTGCCGCCGCCCGGCGCGGGCGCGGCGGAACTCGGCGCTGACCTCGGCGGGCTGCTGGCCTACGCGCGCGAGCACAATCCGGAGCTGCGCCAGCGCACGCTGGAAGCGCGGGCGGCACACGCCGGCACGGGCGCGGCCTCGGCCCTGCCCGATCCCAGCGTGCAGGTCGAGCTGATGGATTTCACCAACGCCGGCACCGGCGGACCCACCACGCTGCTGCCTGGCGAGGTGGGCACATCGCGTTACCTGATCAGCCAGCCGCTGCCGTTCTATGGCAAGCGCGCGCTGCGCGGCAGGATCGCCGAGGGAAAAGCCGCGCAATCCGACGCCGAGCGCGACGCCGCCGGGCTGGAAATCGAGTCCGGCATCAAGTCGGCCTACGCGCGTTATTACCAGGCCGCCGAACGCGGCCGCATTCTCGTCGAGACCCTGGCGCTGTACCGCGCGATGGAAAAGCTCGTGCTGGTCCGCTACGGCGTCGGGCTGGTCCCGCAGCAGGACGCGATCCAGGCGCAAAGCGAGATCACCGCGACGCAGATCGCGCAGGTCGACGCGACGCGCAAGCAGCGCGAAGCGGCGGCGGCCCTGAACGCCCTGCTCGACCGGCCCGTCGACGCGCCGCTCGCCTCCCCGTCGGCGCTGCCGAAGGCGCCGGCCCGCCTGACGCTCGAGGCTCTCCGTGACGCGGCGCTCGGGCATTCGCCCGGCCTCGCGCGCGACCGCGCCGCCATCGACACGGCACGCGACGCCCAGGCGCTCACGCTGCGCGATCGCTACCCGGACTTCGAGCTGGGCGTGCGCAATACCCGCCCGCGGGATGGCGTGGCGAGCTGGGACGTGATGATGACGATGACGGTGCCGTTCCAGCAATCGGCCCGGCGCAGCCGGGAAGCCGAGGCGGGATATCGGCTCGAAGCGGCAGAGGCGGCGAGGGAATCGACGCGCGCCCGGATTCTCGGCCGGCTGGGCGAGGCCTTCGCCGGCTACGAGGGAAGCCGCGACCAGGCCGCCCTGCTGCGCGACACGCTGTTGCCGCAGGTCCGGGCCACGCTCAAGGCCGCCCGCGCCGGCTACGAAACCGGCCAGGTCGACTTCACCACGCTGATCCAGGCGGAACGCCAGATCCTGAAAACCCGGCTCGACCTGCTCGACGCCGAGACGGAAAGCGCGATCCGCCTGTCCGACCTGGAACAACTGACCGGAACCCCGCTATGAAACGGCTGCCCCTCGTTCTCATCGTCATCGGCCTGACCACGCTCGCGCTCGGAATCGGCTACTGGGCGGGGACGAGCCGGCCGCCCGGAACCGCATCGACGGCGACCGGCGCGCCCCAGGTCGGGAAGGCGGAGCGCAAACCGCTTTACTATCGCAACCCGATGGGCCTGCCGGACACCTCGCCGGTGCCCAAGAAGGACCCCATGGGCATGGACTACCTTCCGGTCTACGCAGGGGACGCGCCGGACGACGCCGGCGTGGTCAGTGTGAGTCCGCAGCGAATCCAGACCCTGGGCGTGAAGACTGCCGCGGCGGCGATGAAGGAGCTCGGCGCCGCAGTGCGCGCGGTCGGCAAGGTCGACGTCGACGAGCGCGCGATCCACGACGTCGCGCCGCGTTTCGACGGATGGATCGACCATCTCTACGTCAGCGCCACCGGCGACCCGGTGCGCAAGGGGCAGGCATTGTTCAGCGTCTACAGCCCCGAAGTGGCGTCCGCCTACAAGGAACTGGCGATCGCGAAGGAGCTGGAGCAAACCGCCGCCGCCTCCGATGTGGAGGCGCGCCGCCAGGCGGCGCGTCTCTCGGCCGCGACCACCGAACGCCTGAGGAACTGGAACATGGCGGGCGGGCAAGGCGACGCGGCCCGCGTCACCTACCGCGCGCCGGTCGGCGGCATCGTGCTGGAAAAAAAGGCCGTCGACGGCATGCGCTTCCAGGCCGGCACCCCGCTCTACCGGATCGCCGACCTGTCCACGATCTGGGTCCTGGCCGACGTCTACGAGCAGGACATCGGCCGCATCCGGGTCGGCCAGCCGGCGCGCGTCACCGTCGACGCCTTCCCCGGCAGGACCTTCGACGCCACGGTCGCCTTCGTCTATCCGACCCTCGATCCCGCGACGCGCACCACGCCGATCCGCGTGGCACTGGCGAATCCCGGCGGCCTGCTGCGGCCCGGCATGTTCGCGCACGTCGACGTCGCGACCGGCGGCAGCCTGCAACGGCTCACCGTCCCCGCGAGCGCCGTGATCGACGACGGCAGCAGGCAGATCGTCCTGCTCGACCTCGGCGGCGGCAAGTTCAAGCCGCGCGAAGTGAAGCTGGGACTGCGCGGCACGGATGACGTGGAGGTGACGGACGGCCTCAAGGAAGGCGAGCGGGTGGCAAGCTCGGCCACCTTCCTGCTCGACTCCGAAAGCAACCTGAAGTCGGCGCTCTCGCGTTTCGCCGGCACGTCCGGGCACCCGGTCTACCGCGGCCGGGGCACGCTGGATTCGATCGATGTCGGCGCCGGCACCGTCACCATCACGCACCAGGCGATTCCGGAACTGCAATGGCCCGGCATGACGATGGACTTCCGCCTGGCGGACGCCGGCCTGGCGAGAGGACTGGCGCCGCACACGCCGATCCGCTTCGAACTGGAGGCGCGCGGGCAGGGCGACTACGTCGTCACCGGGATCGATCGGGACGGCCCCTGACATGCTGGCGCGCCTGATCGAACTCTCCATCCGCAACCGCTTTCTCGTCGCGCTGGCGACGCTGGCACTGATCGCGGGCGGTCTCTACGCCATCGCCCGGGCGCCGCTCGACGCGCTGCCCGACCTGTCCGATGCCCAGGTGATCATCTACACGCCCGACGCGGGGCAGGCGCCGCAAGTCGTCGAGGACCAGGTCACCTATCCGCTCACCACCGCCATGCTGGCGGTGCCCAAGGCCAAGGTGGTGCGCGGCCTGTCCATGTTCGGCGCCTCCTACGTCTATGTCATCTTCGAGGACGGCACCGACCTCTACTGGGCGCGCTCGCGCGTGCTCGAGTACCTGAGCAGCGTGCGCGGCCGGCTGCCGGCGGGGGTGACGCCGCAGATCGGGCCGGACGCGACCGGCGTGGGCTGGGTCTACCAGTACGCCCTCACCGGCAAGAACCAGTCACTGGCCGACCTGCGCAGCCTGCAGGACTGGTACGTGCGCTACCAGCTGGCCAAGGCCGGCGGCGTCGCCGAGGTGGCCAGCGTCGGCGGCTTCGTCAAGGAGTACCAGGTCACGGTCGACCCGCACCGCCTCGCCGCCTACGGTATCTCGCTCGACAAGCTGATCGGCGTGATTCGCGAATCGAACCGCGACGTCGGCGGGCGGGTGGTCGAGGTGTCGGAACGTGAATACATGGTGCGCGGCCTCGGTTATCTGCACGGCGCGGGCGACATCGGCAGCCTGGTCCTGAAGGCCGACGGCGGCACGCCCGTGCTGGTGCGCGACGTGGCCAAGGTCGAGATCGTGCCCGCCGAGCGGCGCGGCATCGCCGAGCTGAACGGCAACGGCGAGGTCGCGTCGGGGATCGTCGAGGCGCGCTTCGGCCAGAATGCGCTCGACGTCATCGCCGGGGTCAAGGCAAAGCTCCGGGACATCGCGGCGGGCCTGCCGTCCGGCACCGAGATCGTCTCCGTCTACGACCGCTCGGGCCTGATCGAGCGCGCCATCGCCAATCTTCAGGACACGCTGGTCGAGGAAAGCCTGATCGTCGCGGCGGTCTGCATCCTGTTCCTGCTCCACGTTCGCAGCGCGCTCGTGGCCATCGTCACCCTGCCGCTCGGCGTGCTGTTCGCCTTCGTCGCCATGCATTTCATGGGCATCGGGTCGAACATCATGAGCCTCGGCGGCATCGCGATCGCGATCGGCGCCATGGTCGACGCCGCCATCGTGATGATCGAGAACGCGCACAAGCGGATCGAGCGCTTGCCGCCGGCAGCCGGCCGGGCGGAACGCGTGGCGGTCATCGTCGACGCCTGCAAGGAAGTGGGGCCGGCGCTGTTCTTTTCGCTCCTGATCATCACCGTGTCCTTCCTTCCGGTGCTGACCCTTGAAGGCCAGGAGGGTCGCCTCTTCGCGCCGCTGGCGCTGACCAAGACCTTCGCCATGGCCGGCGCGGCCTTGCTGTCGGTGACCCTGGTCCCGGTCTTGATGGTCCTCTTCGTGCGCGGCCGGATCATGCCGGAGGCGCGCAACCCGGTGAACCGCTTTCTGGTGAATGCCTATCGGCCGATCATCCGCCAGGTGCTGGCGCATCCGGTGCTGACCCTCGCGCTCGCCGTCGCCACCCTCGCCCTGACCGTCCTGCCGGCGCGCCAGATCGGCTCCGAATTCATGCCCACCCTCAACGAGGGCACGCTGTTCTACATGCCCTCGGCGCTGCCCGGCATGTCGGTGACCGACGCGGCCGCGCTGCTGCAAACCACCGATCGCATCATCAAGACCTTCCCCGAGGTGGAATCGGTGTACGGCAAGGCCGGCCGTGCCGACACGGCCACCGACCCGGCGCCGCTCGAGATGTTCGAGACGGTGATCAACCTCAAGCCGGAATCGCAGTGGCGGCCGGGCATGACGACCGACAAGCTGGTCGCCGAGATGGACGCGGCGCTGAAGTTTCCGGGCGTCGCCAACTCCTGGTCGATGCCGATCAAGGCTCGCATCGACATGCTGTCGACCGGCATCCGCACGCCGGTGGGCGTCAAGGTGTTCGGCAAGGACCTGCCCACGATCGAGAAACTGGCGCGCGAGATCGAGGCGGCGGTGAAGACGGTGCCCGGCACCAGCAGCGCCTACGCCGAGCGGGTCGACGGCGGCTACTACCTCGACATCGCGCCCAAGCGCGAACAGCTTGCCCGCTACGGCGTGAGCGTCGGCGACTTTCAGCGGGTGGTCGCCGCCGCGCTGGGCGGCGAAACCGTCACGACGGCGGTCGAGGGACTGGAGCGCTACAACATCACGGTGCGCTATCCGCGCGCGCTGCGCGACGATCCCTACCGCATCGCCCATGAAGTTTACGTCCCGACCGGAACGGGCATGGTGCCGCTCGGCCAGGTCGCCGACATCGTCATCCGCGGCGGCCCGCCCGCGATCAAGACCGAAAACGCGCTGCTCGCCGCGTACGTCTACGTCGACATCCGCGACCGCGACGTCGGTTCGTATGTCGAGGATGCCCAGCGCGCGGTGGCGGAGAAGGTCAAGTTCCCGCCGGGTTATTACGCCACGTGGTCGGGCCAGTACGAGTACATGCAACGCGCCAAGGCCAAGCTCAAGCTGGTCATCCCCGCCACGCTGCTGATCATCTTCGCCCTGCTGTATCTGAACTTCAACCGGCTCGCCGAGACGCTGATCGTCATGCTGTCGGTTCCCTTCGCGCTGGTCGGCGGCATCTGGCTCATGTGGTGGCTCGGCTACAACATGAGCGTGGCGGTGGCCGTCGGCTTCATCGCACTCGCCGGGGTGGCGGCGGAAACCGGCGTGGTGATGCTGATCTACCTGGACCAGGCGTGG
Organism: Pseudomonadota bacterium; assembly: GCA_021820845.1. Lineage (GTDB taxonomy): Bacteria > Pseudomonadota > Gammaproteobacteria > Burkholderiales > Thiobacillaceae > Thiobacillus. The sequence continues at coordinate 162,256 of JAKADC010000007.1, read as the reverse complement.
ACCCGGATTCGTGCCGAACGGCAGGCCGAGGGGCGCGAACCGGCGGTGGCCGACCTGTATCTCGCCATCGTCGAAGGCGCGGTGGAGCGGGTGCGGCCCAAGATGATGACGGTGGTGGCGATCATGGCCGGCCTCCTCCCGATCATGTGGGGCCACGGCACCGGCTCCGACGTCATGCGCCGGATCGCGGCGCCCATGGTCGGCGGGATGATCTCGTCGACGATCCTGACGCTCGGCGTGATACCGGCGATCTACGCCCTGGTGAAGCGGCGGCGCCTGGCGAGCGAGCTATCGGAGAAGGCCGAGCGGAAGGCCTGACAGTGCCGCGCCTGCCCGGCCCGCGCTAGGTGGCCATCAATTCGTCGATCAGCGCGCGGATGGCGGGATGGTCGAATTCGCGTCCCCCGACCGCCCGGTAGGCGATCTGCCCCTTCTTGTCGATGAGGAAGGTGGTGGGCAGGCCGGGAACGGCGTAGGCCTTGGAGACGACGCTCTTGCTGTCGAGCAGCAGGGGGAAGTCGGGCGCCGGGTCCAGCTGCCCGCTGAAGGCGAACACCGTGTCGGCATCCTCCTGCTGGTCGCAGGCCAGAACCTGGAACGGCTTGCCCTTGAGGTCGAGATAGAGCGTTTCCATCGAAGGCAGCTCGCGCCTGCAGGGCGGGCACCAGGTCGCCCAGAAGTTGAGCAGCACCACCTTGCCCGAATAATCCGACAGCTTGTGGATCTTGCCGTCGATGTCCGGCAGGCTGAAATCCGGCGCGGGCCGGTGCGGCTTCACCGGGGCCATGACGTGGGTGAGCGGCGGCTCGGGCAGCGCGCCGCGCGCAACGCCCGCGGTCAGCAGGCCGAGGCCGAGCCCGCCCAGGGCGATCAGGGCATCGCGCCGCTCAGGGCTGGCGGGGCGGGACGGGGAGTTCTTCGGGCGCGCACTGGAGCCCTTCGAGAATGGCGTGGAATGTTTTGCCATGTTGCCTCCAGGAATAATCGAGATCGAAACGCGAGCCGTGGGGCAGCTTGAGCGTGGTGAAGCCCTGGCCCCAGTCGCCGACTTCGAGGGTCTGGGCCGCGGGCAGGATGGACCAGCCGAAATCGACGCCCTGGCTCTGCCATATCTTCAGCCAGTCGGTCTTCGTCCGCAGCCGGTGCCGCACGCCGTCCGCAGTGATCGCCCGCCAGTCGGCGACGTCGTAGCTGACGGGCTCGTCGGCGAGGTTGCGGATGACGGAACCGAACACGCAGTAGCCCGCCATTTCCTCGACCAGCGCCGGCGGAAAATCGTTTCTCGAATAGATGGCGCGCACGTTGTCCGGCATGAGCTGCAAGAGTTGCAGGCTGAACGGCGTGCCCTCGGACTGCCAGTTCGACAGGCCGTTGCTCGGGTTCGTGCTTTCGACGGTGCCCGCCGTGGCCGTCGCCGCGACGGCCAGCAGAAGGGCAGGAAGTGTGCGGAGGGCGAATGGCTTCATTGCGCGCATGTTAGCGGTTCCGTTTGCCGGGCGTCGCCGCGGCTAAGCAGACCCATTTTCCATCACTTCGCGCCTTGGGCGGGCTGATACTTTCCTACCGTTGTGCGGAACGGAACGTTGAGACGGTTCCAGCCGTTGATCGCAATGATCGCAAACGTGAGGTCGACCAGTTCCTTTTCGCTCGAATGGCGCCGCACCTCGGCGTAGAGCGCATCGGAAACCTCATCCTGCGAAATCAGGGTGACCGCCTCGGTCCAGGCGAGCGCGGCCCGCTCGCGTTCGCTGTAGCACGGCGCCTCGCGCCAGGCCGGCAGCAGATACAGGCGTTGCTTGGCCTCGCCGCACGCGCGCGCATCCTTGGTATGCATGTCGAGGCACCAGGCGCAGCGGTTAGCCGCGAGGCGCGCGTCTTGACGAGCTCGAGCAGGCTGTCTTCCAGCCCCGATCGGCGCACATGCTGCTCAAGCTCGAGCATGGCCTTGAGGGCCATGGGAGCGACCTGTTTGTAATCGAGACGTTGTTTCATGGCGATCCTTTCCGGTGTCGAAAGCTCTGCGTTTCGTTCGTTTCCGACAGCCCCGCACGCGTCTCGTTTTCCGCTATCGCTCGGGCGGCTCTTTGTTCGGTTGAGCCAGAAGCGGAGCGACCACGCTTTCGAGCCGCTCGCGCGTCCAGACGGGCTGCTTGTCGTTCCACCCGTTATAGGCAAGCCGCCCCGACCGGTCGATCACGAAGGTAACCGGCAGGCGCCAGATACGGCCGTAGCCCCCTGCCCACGGACTTCCGAGCAGCCCTACCGGGAATTGCAGCCGTGAGGACACGTCCTTCACTTTCGCGACGTCATCGTCAAGGCTGAAACCGAGCACCTGCAGGCCGTCGGCCGCGTGGCGTTTGGCGAAGGCGGACAGCAACGGTAATTCCTCGTTGCAGAAGCTGCACCAGGTCGCCCAGAAGGTGACGACTACGACCTGGCCTCGAAGATCGCGCGTGGCGATGCTGCGGCCGTCCAGCGTATGCAGGACGAGCGGCGGGGCCTCCTCGCCGAGTTTGAGCGCATTGGCGCTCGCCGGCGCCGCGCATATCGCGCAGATTGCGGCAACCAGCAGCGCGGCCGTCGCTCGCCGGAAGGTTTTCCACGACGACGCCACCGGTGCGGCGGGCGCGCGTCCCGGGCCGGCATTCGCGGAAAGCAGCGCCATGGTCGCTCCAGAGTGGGTTGATCGCATCCGGCGGACGCCCTCGTCAGAACGCATAACTGACGCCAAGCGTACCGGTCCAGCGCGGGAAGAGCTGGTAGCCCTGCAGGTTGCTGTGCACCGGAAGCTGCACGAAGGCATAGACCTGGCTGCGCTGCCCCACTCTCGCGGTGAGGCCGGGGCTCAGGTATACGGCGGTCCCGCTGGTATTTCCCGTATCGGCGAGCGTGCCCTGATCATGGCTCTTGTGCGTGATGTTCACCTGGACCTGGGGCACGATGTCGGGGGTGGCCTCGTACCGCAGCCCGAAGCTCACCGTGGCGAGATTTCCCGGCCGGAAGTTCGCACCGGCCTGATCCAGTTCCTCTTTGACCGCGCTCTGGAATTGCCCGTTGACGAACGCGTCGAAGTCCTGGCTCACGGGTTGGTAATAGTAGGCCCCGAGGATGATATCGGTGCTTCCGGTCCCCGCCTGGAGGCTGCTGTCGATGAGGTTCGCGGGCGACGGATTGAGGGACAGCGGCCCGGAAGTGAAGGCGGCGGGTCTGCGTCCCGCGACGCCGGTCCCGAATGCGTCGGGCCCGCCGTAATTTCCGGTGGGAAGCTTCACGCCGACTTGAAGCCCGAAGTTGTGCGTCGGCAGAAAGCCCTGGTAGCTCGCGATGAGCTTCGCATCGCCGATTGACGACACGCTGCCCTCGCTCAGCATATTCGGCGTCAGCGGATTGGCTGCGTCGCCATAGGTCGAATGGCTGCGGTCAACGTAGGGCAGGAGCATCCGGACGTTCCAGTCCTGGCTGAACGCGTAGCCGATACCCAGCGTGATGTAGTGGGTGGTCGTGTTTTTCTCGACCTCCTGGTCCCCGCCCATGTCATTGATCGCGGCCACCTCGGCAGCCGACACCGCATGGGTTCCGGAACGAAGCTGGCTCTGGTTGATGTAGTCGTACTGCAGGCCGACGGTCCAGCCGGTGCTCGACGAATACCCCGTGGCCGCGTCGGACGACAATGAGCATCCACAGGTTGCGCAGGCCTGCGCGAGCGTTGGCAACGCCCCCAGGGTGATCGCGGAAACGAGGAGGATGCGCTTCATATTTGGATGGCCCATGGTGTCAATTTTCAAAGTCTCGTCGCCGGTCGCCCACTGTCGGAGCGCCGCCGGACGATGCGGCTCGCGATTCCGGCGCTGCCCACATGCCTAGTGCATCGCCGACAGGACGATCCAGGAGAGCACGCCATTATCCGCATTGGACGCCGCGGCGTACGGAATTTCGCTTGCCGGGGCGGCGTGCGCCTCCGATCAGAAGACAAAAACCATCTGATCGAGAAATATGCCGACACTATTAAGCCGTTTACGACTTTATTACTTGAAACCATGCCCCCGACCCGGGAACCCTCCCCGCTCTTAGCACTCATAAATCGAGAGTGCTAAAATTGTGCGGTGAAGGGAGTTACATATATGAGCCAATCGATGTCTTTACCGATTCCTGCCGCATACAGCCTGGAGAGCTATATCCAGACCGTGAATCGCTATCCCATGCTCAGCATGGAGGAAGAGCAGCAATTCGCGCGGGCGTGGCTCGAAAAACAGGATGTCGAGGCTGCCCGGCAGCTGGTGGTATCGCATCTTCGCGTGGTGGTGAGCGTGGCGCGCCATTACCTCGGCTACGGGTTGCCGCACGCCGACCTTATCCAGGAAGGCAACGTCGGCCTGATGAAGGCGGTGAAGCGTTTCGACCCCGACCGCGGCGTGCGGCTGGTTTCGTTTGCGCTGCACTGGGTCCGCGCCGAGATCCACGAATACGTCCTGCGGAACTGGCGCCTGGTCAAGGTCGCGACCACCAAGTCGCAGCGCAAGCTGTTCTTCAATCTGCGCAGCCTGAAACAGTCGCTCAACGCGCTGACGCTGCAGGAAGCGGACGCCGTTGCGCGCGAGCTGAACGTGAGCCGCAAGGACGTGCTGGAAATGGAGACGCGCCTCTCGGGGCACGACGTCTCGATCGATCCGAGCGTGGAGGACGGCGAGGAAAGCTTCAGCCCCCTCGCCTACATGGCGAGCCCGGACGAAAACCCGGCGCAACTGCTCGAGCGCGAGCAGACCGAACGCCTGCGCCATAGCGGCCTGACCCTCGCCCTGGAAAATCTCGATGCGCGCAGCCGCCACATCATCCAGGCGCGCTGGCTGACCGAAGGCGAAGCGGCGACATTGCATGAATTGGCGGCGAAATACGGTGTCTCCGCCGAACGTATCCGCCAGATCGAGGCGCGGGCACTGCAAAAAATGCGGAGCGCGATTCCGGAGTGAATGTCGAATAACCCGACCCAGTAGCGGGATGGCTGCAATGGCCATGGGCCAAGCCCATGGCCATTTTATTTTGATGCGTCGGCGCCGAGTACACAGCCTGCCGGCGCCCTAGTGCGAGCCGACTGCTGTCAGGCGAGTGTAAGCACCCGTCCGCTAAGGTGGCTTCGTCATTAACGGAGCCCTAATGCACGATATCTTTGCCTTCGAGGGGAGCGACGTTTCGCTTGCCGTTCGGTGGTATCAAGCCAACGGCCGCCATGCGCATCCTGCTCGTTGAAGACGACCCGATGGTGGCCGAGGGTATCCGCGAAGGCCTGGAAAGAGCAGGATTCGCGGTGGACCACGCGGCCGCGGCCGAGCCGGCCGCATCCGCACTCGAACTCACCCATTACGATCTGGCGATCGTCGACATCGGCCTGCCACGCATGAATGGCCATGAACTGATCCGCCGCTTGCGCCGCCGAGGCATCCAGGTGCCCGTCCTCATTCTTACGGCCCACGACGGGCTGGATAACCGGGTGAACGGACTCGACCTCGGCGCCGACGATTACATGGTCAAGCCCTTCCACCTGCCCGAACTGCTGGCCCGGCTGCGCGCGCTGATCCGCCGCAGCCGCTCGGCCGCCACTTCCGAACTGAGCGCAGGCTCGGTTCGCCTCGACCTGGCACGCAGAACCGCCAGTTCGAACGGCATGCCACTCGAGCTTACCGGCCGCGAGTGGGAAATACTGCAACAGCTCATGCTCGCCACGCCGAATGTCGTCGCCAAGCAGAAGATGGTGGAAAGTCTGAGCGAGTGGGACAACGAACTGACCACCAATGCCGTCGAAATCTACATATCGCGTCTGCGCAGCAAACTGCAGGGATGCGGCGTGGAAATCCGCACGATCCGCGGCATCGGCTACCGCCTCGATGAACTCTCACCGGCCTGAGCGATCGCGACAGACCCTGCGCAGGCGGCTGCTCGTCTTTCTGCTGGCGCCGCTGGCAGCGCTGCTCGTCGTCAGCCTCGCCGCCGATTATCACATCGCGTTCGACCCGGCCAACGATGCCTACGACCATGCCCTCGCCGACGATGTGGTCGCGCTGGCTGGCCGGGTTCATGTCCAGCGACACGCCGTGGCCGTTGACCTTCCGCCCGCCGCCGAGGCGGTCCTGCGAAGCAATGGCAGGGATCAGGAATTTCTCGCAGTGCGCGGGCCGACCGGCGAGCTGCTGGCAGGCGACGCCAATCTCAAGCCCGGGCCGGCAATGCCCGGCCAGCCCCCGGCCCTGTCGGATGACAGCCAGGGAGGCAAGGCCATACGCAAGGCAAGCTATCGGCTGGAAACATCCAGCGGTCCAGTCACCGTCGTCGTCGCCGAAACCACCAAGAAGCGCAAACGAGCCGGCTCAAAGATTCTGGCCGCGATGGTCGCCCCCAATGTCGTTCTCATCCTCGCCACCCTCGGTCTGGTGTACATCGGCGTACGCAGGGGCGTGGCACCTCTCGCGGAGCTCAGCGAGGAAATCGGCCGCCGCTCCCCGCACGATCTCAGCCCGTTGCCCACGGGGGACGTGCCGGGCGAGATCGAGCCCCTGGTCAACGCCATGTCGACGCTGATCGACGACCTGCAGGCGGCGGCGATGGCGCAACAGTCCTTCCTTGCGAATGCTGCCCATCAGCTCAAGACTCCGCTCGCGGCCTTGCAGACCCAACTGGAACTGACGGCGGCGGAACTTCCCCGGGAATATCGTCACCGGGTGGTGAACCTGCGCGATGCCACCCAGCGCCTCGGCCATCTTGTCCACCAGTTCCTGGCCCTCGCACGCTCGGGGCCGGAAGCCGACATCGCCCACGAGCGGCGCCCGGTAAACCTCGCCCACCTGCTGCAGGAAAACGCATCCACCTGGTACGACCGGGCACTCGCCCGCGACATCGATCTCGGCTTCGAACCGGAGCCAGGGGTAATCGACGGTGCCGAATGGCTATTACGGGAATTGCTGGCGAACCTGATCGACAATGCCCTGAAGTACACGCCTGCCGGCGGGCGGGTCACTGCTCGTAGCGGCATCGGCGAGGACGACCGTCCCTTCATCGAAGTCGAGGACAATGGACCTGGCATCCCGGAAGCCGAGCACCAGCGCATCTTCGACCGTTTTTACCGGGCGGCGGGATCCCCCGGTTCGGGCAGCGGGCTCGGCCTCGCCATCGTCAAGGAAGTGGCGGACCGGCACAACGCCACCATCCATATCGCTGCCTCCGGCGCCGGAGGCGGTACGCGCATCCGGGTCAGCTTCCTGCCCCGTGCCTGATTCGCACCCGTCCGCGCGGGCCACCTGAAGCATTCCTGCGGCATGCGCCAAACGGCCTCGGGTTCACGCATCCCAGCGTGCCCCAACGCCTTTCCGCCTGCACGGTAAACGCGCGCCTTCCCTGTCAGGGTCGCGACAGGTGGCATGCCCTATCGTGCTTGCCCATGCGAACGCCCTCCTTCCTCACGTACATCCTTCTGGCCGTCTGCCTGACCGGTCCGGCGGCAGCAGCCGAACCCGCAAACCTCGGCCGGCTGCGTCTTGCCGACGTCGAGCAACTGCTTGTGGAACACAACCGCACCCTCACCGCGTCCCGCCGCGCCGCGATGGCTGCCGAGGCGTCCGTCACGATCGCTTCCGGTCGGCCCAATCCGACGGTGTCGCTGAATACCAGCGGAATCAACGCCAAGTCTCCCGGCGACAACGGGTCTCTCGATACGGCCCTGCGCATCGACCAGCCGCTCGAGCGCGGCAACAAGCGGGAACTGCGCCTTGGCGTGGCGGATGCCCTGCTCCAGGCCAGCCGCTCTGACGAATCCGACAGCCTGCGCCAGCAGCGCATGCTGGCCCGTCAGGCCTACTTCGACCTCAAGGCAGCCGAGGACCGCGCCCGCCTGAGCATCGAATCGGCCCACCTGGCGCACGAGCTGCTGAGCAAGACCGAGTTGCGTCTGAAGGCCGGCGACCTCGCGCCCTCCGACGTCGAGCGCATCCGCGCCGACACCTTGCGTGCCGACAGCGACGCCAGCCAGGCCGAGATCGACCGCCAGCGCGCGCGGCTCGCCCTCGCCCAGTTGCTGGCCATGGAAGCCGACGCCGCGCAGCTCGCAACCGCCGATTCCTGGCCCTCGCTCGGCCCCTTGCCATCCACGCCACCCGATCTGGACAAGCGTCCGGATGTCATCGCCGCCCGCCAGCGGCTGGCTGCGGCGGGGAAAGCCATCGATCTGGCCAAATCCCAGCAGGTGCGCGATGTCACCGTCGGCGCCCAGTTCGAGCGCAACAACCAGTATCCCGGCAGCAACCTGGTCGGCGTCGGCGTCAGCGTTCCCCTGTTCACCGGCTACGACTTCCGCGGCGAAATCCGCCAGGCCTTCATCGCGCGCGATTCCGCGCAGGATGAACTCGAACGCGTCAAGGCCACGGCCGCCGCCGATTTCAGCCAGTCCACCTTCGAGGCCGAGCGCCTGAGCGAGCGCGCGAGCCGCCTGCGCGACGAAGCGCTGCCGGCAGCGCGCAAGGCCAATACCGCCGTCCAGTTCGCCTTCAGCCAGGGCGGCGCCTCGACCCTCGATGTCATCGATGCCCGGCGCAGCCTCTACGCCGTCGAAATCGACACCGTCAATGCGCTCGACGACGCGGCCAAGGCCCGTGCCGCCTGGGCCGCCGCAACGAATCTCCAGGAATTGCCATGACCCGATCTTCTTCCGGCCGGCGCACGCGCGCCCGCACCAGGCGCGTCGCCCCGCTTGTCCTCGCCACCCTCCTCGCGATCGGTGGGGTCGCCGCCTGGCGCGCCGAACACGCCGCGCCGCCCTCCCCGCAGCAGAAGGACACGCCCAAGGCGCCCGCCAACCAGGTGGTCCTGCCGCAGGATGCTTCGCAGTTGGCTTTTCTTAAACTCGAAGCGGCCGGCCTCGCGCCGCTGCCCGCCAGCGATCCGATGAACGCCCGTCTGGCCCTGGCCGAAGACCGGACGGCGCGGATCTTTCCGCCGCTTGCGGGACGCATCCTTGCGCTGAAAGCGGATCCCGGCGATGCCGTCGTCTCCGGCACGCCCCTTGCCATCCTCGATGCGCCGGATTTCGGCCAGGCCGTAGCCGACCTGCGCAAGGCACAAGCCGACGCCACCCTGAAGAAAAAGGCCCTGGCGCGCGCGCAGACCCTGTTCGGGGGCGAAGCGCTGGCGCGCCGCGATCTGGAAGCCGCGCAAGCCGACGCTCGCGCCGCCGACGCGGAGGCGGATCGTGCCCGCTTGCGGCTTGCCAATCTCGCCCCCCCGGGCAGCCGCATCGAAGGCCAGCGCCTGGTCCTGCGCGCGCCGCTCGGCGGCGTCGTCGTCGACCGCCAGGCCAATCCCGGCACGGAGGTAAGGCCCGATGCGGCGACGCCCTTGTTCATCCTGTCCGACTTGCGCCGCCTCTGGCTCAATATCGATCTGCCGGAACAGGCCGCCGCCCTGGCCAAGCCAGGGGCGGCAGTGAATTTCAGCGTCGAGGCTTTCCCGGGCGAGGAATTTTCCGCGCGCATCGAACGGGTGGGCGCCATGGTCGACCCGACCACCCGGCGCATTCCGGTACGGGCACTGGTCGACAACGGCGACGGCCGGCTCAAGCCGGAAATGTTCGCCCGCGCCACCATCAGTGATCCCAAGGCCGCCACGGTCCTCCGCGTGCCCGTCGGCGCTTTGCTGACGGACGGCCTGACGACTCGCCTGTTCGTCCAGCTCGGCCCACGCACATTCGAGCGCCGTCGCGTGAGCGTCGCCCGCCAGGATGCCGAATTTGCCTACCTGACGCCCGACTCCGGCCTCAAGCCCGGCGACAAGGTCGTGGTGCGGGGCGCGCTGCTGCTCGCGTCCGAACTGGCGCAGGGAGAATAAGGTGTTCGGCCACCTCTCGATTTTCGTCATCCGCCAGCGGCTCTTCATCCTGGTGATGGCGGTAGCCCTCGCGGTGATCGGCGTACGCGCCCTGCAGAACCTGCCGGTGGAGGCCTTCCCCGACGTCCAGGACGTGCAGGTGCAGGTGGTGACCCAGTATCCCGGACAGTCGCCGGAGGACGTCGAGCGCACCCTCAGCATCCCCATCGAAAGGGAAATGAGCGGCGTACCGCGGGCAACCCAGGTGCGCTCGGTGTCGATCACCGGTCTGTCGGTCGTGACCCTGACCTTCGACGATGGAACCAACGACTACTTCGCGCGCAACCAGGTGCTGGAAAAGCTGCAGAACGTCACCCTGCCGCCCGGTATCCAGCCGCAACTGGCCCCGCTGTCGACCGCGGTCGGCGAGATCTATCGCTACGTGCTGCAAGCGCCCCCCGGCATGCCGGCCCGCGAGGTGCGCGCCCTGCAGGACTGGGTGGTGCGCCCTGCCCTGCGCCGGGTGTCCGGCGTGGCCGATGTCAACAGTTTCGGCGGCGCGATCAAGGAATATCAGGTACGGCTCAACCCCGACGCCATGGCCCGCTATGGCGTCAGCCTGGACCAGGTTTCGCAGGCGCTCGCCAATGGCAACCAGAACGCTTCAGGCGGCCTGATGACGCGGGGCGACGAAACCCTGGTCGTTCGCGCAATCGGTCTGTTCTCCCGGATCGAGGACATCCGCGCCGCCGTCGTCAGCGCCCGGGACGGCAAAACCGTGACGGTCGGCGACATCGCAGCGATCGAAGTCGGCGACCGTCCGCTTTCCGGGATCGTCGCCTACGACGATCAGGATTCGGTTGTCGAGGGCATCGTCCTCATGACCAAGGGCGGCGATCCGTCGAAGGTGGTGGCCGACCTGCTGGGGCGGGTCGACGAGCTCAACCACGGCCAGCTGCCCAAGGGCGTGAGCATCAAACCCATCTATCAGCGCACCGACCTGGTTCACCATACCGTCCATACGGTGAGCGAGAACCTGCTGACCGGTGCCCTTCTGGTCGTGTCGGTACTGGTGATTTTCCTGCGCGAATGGCGGGCGGCCCTGGTCGTGGCGGCGATCATTCCGCTGACGCTGCTCTTCGCCTTCACGCTCATGGACCTGAAGGGGGTGCCGGCGAACCTCATCTCGCTCGGCACCGTGGACTTCGGCATCATCATCGACAGCGCCGTCGTGCTGGTGGAAGCCCTCATGGTCCGACTCGCGCTGCATCATGTGGATGCCAGCGCCGAATCGCCGATCACGCGCCGCTTCGAAGCCTTGCGCTGGGTCACCGCAGATCTGGCCAAACCCATCCTGTTCTCCAAGGCCATCATCATCCTTGCCTTTCTGCCCATCTTCACCTTCCAGCGGGTGGAGGGACGGATCTTCTCCCCGGTGGCCCTGATCCTGTCCTTTTCCTTGCTGGGCGCCGTGCTGCTCACGCTCACCCTGGTTCCCGCCCTGTTGTCGGTCGTGCTCAACTGGCGAGATCTTGCGGAAAAACACATCGACTGGCTGGTTCGCCTGCAGCATGGCTACCGCCGCCTGCTCAGCCGGATTCGGCGCCATCCGCGCATGGCATTCGGCATCGCCGGCGCGATCGTCGTCTTGGCATTTTCCCTGGTGCCGTTGCTCGGCAGCGAATTCCTTCCGCAACTGGACGAAGGCAACCTGTGGCTGACCATCACCTTGCCGCCCGGCTCGTCGCTCGAGCACACCAAGGACGTGGAACGGGTGGTGCGCACGACCCTGCGCAGCTATCCGGAAGTGAAGATGGTCGTCTCGCAAGTGGGGCGCCCCGATGACGGCACCGACCCCAAGGGCCCGAACAACATGGAGATCCTTGCCGACCTGCAGCCACGGGACACGTGGCGCTTCCCCACCAAGGATGCGCTGGTGGCCGACATGGAGAAGAAGCTCGCGGTCCTGCCCGGCCTGCCCACCAATTTCTCCCAGGTCATCCAGGACAACGTCGAGGAAGCCTTGTCCGGCGTGAAGGGTGAGATCGCCGTGAAAGTCTTCGGTCCCGATCTCGATGTCCTGCAGGATAAGGCCGAACAGATTGCCTCGATCCTGCGCGGCGTCCAGGGCAGCCGCGACGTCGCGGCCATCCTGCCCGGGGGCCAGCCCGAGGTGGTGGTATTGCCCGATCGCGTCAAACTGGCACGCCTCGGCTTGTCGATGGCCGACCTCGCCAACGCGGTGCAGACCGCGCTGGGCGGCAGCACCGCCGGCGCTTTCTACGAAGGCGAACGCCGCTTCGACCTGACGCTCCGCTTCGCGAAGGCGTATCGCAATTCGGTGGAAGACGTGGGCGCGGTTCCCATCGCGCTGCCCAACAATGCAGGCACCGTACGGATCGCCGATGTCGCCACGGTTGAAGTGCGCGAAGGCGCTTCGCGGATCTCCCGCGAAGCAGGAGGGCGCAACGTCGCGGTCAAGGCCAACCTGCTGGGCCGCGACCAGGGCAGCTTCGTCACCGAGGCCATGGCCAAGGTGGTCAAGGCGGTACAACTTCCTCCCGGCTACCGCATCGTCTGGGGCGGGCAATTCGAGAACCAGCAGCGCGCCATGAAACGCCTGGCGGTCATCGTCCCAGCCTCGCTGCTGGGCATCTTTGCCCTGCTCTTCTGGGCCTTCCGCTCCGTGCGACTGGCCGGCCTGATCCTCGCCATGCTGCCCTTCAACATTACGGGCGGGTTCTTTGCCCTCGGTCTGGCCGGGCTGCATCTCTCCATCTCGGCCGCGGTCGGCTTCATTGCCGTCGCGGGGATCTCCGTGCAGAACGGCGTGATCCTTCTCGAGGAAGTGGTGCGATTGGTGGACAACGGCGCCAGCCTGCTGCGTGCCGTCACCGAGGGAGCGGTCTCCCGCCTGCGCCCCATTCTCATGACTGCGCTGATGGCCGGGCTCGGCCTGTTGCCGGCCGCGCTCTCCCATGCCATCGGCTCGGAGACGCAGCGTCCCTTCGCCGTGGTGATTGTCGGAGGCGTCATCACTGCCACGCTGTTTACCCTTACCCTGCTCCCCCTTTTGGCGTGGTGGGGACTGCGGGTGCGGAAGCCGCGCCGCGCGGCGTGAGCGGAGGCACAAGTCTCGAGCCAAGCCTTGTCTCAGTCAGAGGCGGACAGGTAAGAACAGGCGGTGTTGGCTCGCCATGGACCGCCGAGCGGAAGACGGACGTAAAAACGCCCCGCGATGACTGCGGGGCGTTTTTAATCGAAAAGGGAACGGTCAGAAGAAAGAGCCGATGATGACCGAAAAAAGGCTGATCCACGCCCAAACGATCAATCCGACCACCACGATCATGGGGAAACCTTGAAAGGTCAGAAGCTGCTTCATTGTGCGTACTCCATAAAAGTTTGATGAATTTTAATGTACTTGCGTCCGTTTGGGTACGGTCCGGTGCCGGTTCGGCTATTTGCGCGGGCGGTCGTCTTTTTCCTTCGGCCGTTGGGTCGGCAGCAGCGGGTCGTCGTCGTCCATCAGGATGCGTTCGGCCGGGCCTTCCAGGTCGTCGAACTGCCCGCTTTTGATCGACCAGAACACCCCCAGGACGATAAACAGCACGAACACCCCCGACAACAGGAACAGGAAGCCCAGGATCCCGCTCACGGTATTTCGAGCTCCCGCGTGTGCTGGTAGCGGAGCTGGCGCTCACGCGAAAGACGGACTTCGGCCAGCCAGCGCCCGCTCGCCGGAATGTGTACCGCCCCGCCGTAGACGCCGCCGTCCAGCTCGACCAACGGCACCGTGAGTTCGGGCAGCGTTGCGCCGGGACGCTCCAGCCGGAGTTCGGCCTCGACCCCGTCGACCGGGAGGCCGGTCTGGTTCCTGACGCGGACCCGCACGTTGCGGTCCAGGCCGCTTCCGTCGAGTCCGCTGACGTCGATATTCCAGCCGAGCGCGGCCTCGCGGTGGCGTTTCGAGAGCTCCGAGGAAATCGCGGTGGCCGCTTCCTGGTTGTGGGGAACCACGCCGGAAAATCCACTGTAGACCGGGCCTCCGGTCTTGCTGCCCAGCCACGCCCGGCCGATCGGCTCGGGCAGGCCGTTGTTCGCGATGTAAAGAAACGCCCCCATCAGCACGGCCAGTCCGACGAAGAAGGACATGAGCAGCTTCGGCACCCAGTGCATGCGTCCGCCACGCCGCCGGAACAGGGTCAGGGCAAACAGCACCAGCGCGGTCGCGAAGAAAACCGAGATGTGGATCGCCACCACGTCCAGCCCCGGCCAGTGCCCGACGATATACACGAAGTACGCGAAGAGCGGGATCAGTCCTGCCAGGACGGCGCGCAGGATGGCGGGCAGGCGCACGAGGCTCCCGATGGCATACAGGACGAGCACGCCGGCCAGGCCGCCGAACAGGGTGATGACGGTGTTATCCATGCAGCTCTTTCGGACTGTCGAAACGGACGGTTTCGGAACGCGCTTCGCCGGGCTTGCCCCGCGGGGTGATGACCAGCTCGAAGCGCCGGGTGTGCTCTGCCAATTCGGGATCAAGGCGCACGCTGGCCTGGACGAGCCCGCTGTGGCCGGGCCGGATCGTTATTTCCCGGAAATTGCCGAGATCGAGCGCGCTCGCGGGTATCCCTTTCGCGCTGATGACGTAGGTCTGATCCTGCGGCGCCTTGTTCGTGATGCGGATCTGATAGCGATTGCGGATGTCGCCGTTCGAGAGCACCACGTACAACGGTTGCCGGATCTGATTGACGGCCCGGTCGTAGCTGCCGCGGCTGCCGATGCTGTAGGCGAGATAGCCGCCCATGAGGATCAGTGCAACCCCGTACCCGATCGTTTTGAGACGCTTCCATTCGACCCTGGGCGGCGCGGGGACGTCTGCGGCCAGGTTTTTCTCCGAGTCGTAGCGGATCAGGCCGCGCGGAAAATTGAACGAGTCCATGATGCTGTTGCAGGCGTCGATGCAAAGCCCGCAGGAAATGCATTTGTACTGAAGCCCGTCGCGGATGTCGATGCCGGTCGGACACACCTGGACGCACAGGCCGCAGTCGACGCAATCGCCGACGCCCTTGTCATGGCGCTCGGCAAGCGTGCGCTGGCCGGCGCGTGCGCTCGCGCGTCCGTGCGTCGCCTCGCCGCGCCTGGCGTCGTAGTGCACCGCCAGCGTTTCCGGTTCGTACATCACGCTCTGGAAACGGCCGTAGGGGCACACGTAGGTGCAGATCTGCTCGCGCATCAGGCCCGCCGCGGCATAGGTCGAGATGGTCAGCACGGTGACGGTGATGTAGGCGGCGGACGCCGCCTGGCCCGTGAAGAAATCCACCACGAGCTGCGGTGCGTAGGTGAAGTAGGCGACGAACGTCATGCCGGTCCAGAACGAGGCCAGCACCCACAGCGCATGGGTGCCGCCGACCTTGACCACCTTCTCGCGGTTCCACGGCTGCCGGTAAAGGCGGATACGGGCCGGACGTTCGCCCTGGATCACGGTTTCGATCCAGATGTAGAAATCGGTCCACAGCGTCTGGAAGCAGAAGTAGCCGCAGAACGCGCGCCCCACCAGGCCTGTGACGAAGAAGAGCAGGATCGCTGCGATGAAGAGCAAGAGCGCCAGCCAGATGACGTCCTGCGGATAGACCGTCAGGCCGAAAATCAGGAACCGCCGGCCGGGCAGGTCGAACAGCACGGCCTGCGCCGGTGCATCGACGCGCGACCACGGCAGCCACGGCAGCAGGAAATAAATCGCATACGCGAGCGCCAGAACGGAGGTCTTGAAACGGCGGAATCGCCCCTTCACCGACCGCGTAAAGATGGGAATGCGTTTCTGGTAAAGACCGAGCTGCTCTTCTAAGCCTGTTTGCATGATTCGACCGGTTGAATCCGCGGGAAGCAAAAGCCCCCGGAAACGGGGGCTTCGCTCATCTCATTCCGCGCCTTTACTGGCCACCGCCCAATTCATGAACATAGACCGTGAGAACCTTGATTTGTTCGGGTGAAAGGCGGCCGCCCCACGCCGGCATCACACCCTTGTTGAGGCCGCTCGCGATCACGTTGTGGATCGCTGCAACCTTCCCTTCCGCGGTCGCTGCGCCGGGCACGTTGGCCCAGAGCCAGATGTCGTCGGTCAGGTTCGCCGAGCCGATCTCCTTGCGTCCCTTGGCGTCGACGCCGTGGCAGTAGTAACAGGCCGCGGTCTCGCTGTGGAAGAGCGTATTGCCGGCCGCCGCCTTGGCTGCGTCGTGGCCGATGCCCGAGAGGCTCGCCACGTAATTGGCAAGCTGGTCGATCTGGTCGCCGGACAGCACTTCGCTGAAAGTCGGCATGTAACCGTGGCGACCGCCGGTGATGGTTTGATGGATCTTGTCGAACGTGCCGCCGTACAGCCAGTCGTCATCGGTCAGGTTGGGAAAGAACCCGAGCTTGCCCTGGCCGCCCGCCTGGTGGCACGGCGCGCAGTTGTCGGCGAAGAGCGCCTTGCCCGCCGACAGGATGAAGCCGCTCATCTCGGGATCCTTGGCGATCTGCGCGTAGGACATGGCGGCAACCTTGTCGAAGTAGGGCTTTTGCGCCGCATCCGCCTTGTTGAGGTCCGCCATGAGCAGCGCGCGCGTGTTCCAGGCGTGCGTCTTGGTTTGGCCGTCGCTGTTGACGTAGGTCACGTTCGAAACCCCGCCGATCCACGTCTTGCCGAACGGCCAGGACGGGTAGATGACCCAGTACACGATCGCGAAGAGCACCGTGATGTAGAACGTGTAGACCCACCAGACGGGCAGCGGATTGTTGTATTCCTGAAGGTCCCCGTCCCAGGCATGACCGGTGGTTTGCACAGTTTGAGATTGTAGTTTTTGCTCGCTCATTGCTTGTCCTTCGTGTCTTCCTCATCGTCCAGGAACGGTATGTTGCCGCGAGACTCGAGTCGCTCGCTGCGCTGCTTGCTACCGTAGGCGTAGATCACGATGCCGATGAAGGTGACGAAAAAAATGACCAGTCCCAAGGGTTTGGCGTTCTCGGGCTTGGAGAGCCACATCAAGATTTCCATTTCAAACCCCTGGATCGCTTTGGATCAACGGTCGTTGACGAACGTGTCGTCTTTGTATTTGTTGAAATCGACCATGGTGCCCAATACCTGCAGATAGGCTACCAATGCGTCCATTTCGGAAATACCGGACCGATCGCCGTCGTAGTTGCCGAAGTTGGCCTGCTCGACGATGCTCTGCTGCGCATTGGGAATGTGCAGCTGCTTGGCGACGGTCTCACCGAATTTGGCCACGTTCGCCTTGTATTCGGCGTCGGTCAGCGAATACGGGACGCCGACCTCACGCAGGGCCTTCATGCGGTCGGTGATATCGGAGATATCGAGCGGCGTCTTGCTCAGCCACGGGTAGTTCGGCATCACCGACTCGGGAACCATCGAACGCGGCGCGGTCAGGTGCTGGACATGCCATTCGTTCGAGTACTTGCCGCCCACGCGCGCCAGATCCGGGCCGGTACGCTTGGAACCCCACTGGAACGGATGGTCGTATTGCGATTCCGCCGCCAGCGAATAGTGGCCATAGCGCAGCTTCTCGTCGCGGAACGGGCGGATCATCTGCGAGTGACAAAGGTAGCAGCCCTCGCGCTGATAGATGTCGCGGCCGCGCTGCTCGAGCGGCGTGTAGGGCCGCACGCCGTCGACCTTTTCGATCGTGTTGTCGATGAAGAACAGCGGGGCGATTTCCACCAGGCCGCCGATGCTGATCGCCAGCATCGTCAACACCACCATCAGGCCGATGTTGGTTTCAACCCATTCGTGTTTGAAATTCAGGTTCATGGTTTATTTCTATCTCTTTCCGAATCATGCATGAGCGAGCTTGCTTGCAAGCTTGCCTTCGAGGGCAGCGTTTTCACGTTTGCCCTGGCGGATGGTCATGAAGATATTGAAGGCCATCGTCAACATGCCGGTCAGGAAGAACATGCCGCCAATCGCGCGCATCGCGTAGAAGGGATGCATGGCCGCGACGGTTTCGACGAACGAGTACTGCAGATTGCCGAACTCGTCGAACGCGCGCCACATCAGACCCTGCGTGATGCCGGAGATCCACATCGCGACGATGTACAGCACGATGCCGATGGTCGCGAGCCAGAAATGCCATTCGATCAGCTTGCGGCTATACATCTTGGTCGCCCACAGCTTGGGGATCATGTGATACAGCGAACCGAAGGTGATCATCGCCACCCAGCCCAGCGCGCCGGAGTGCACGTGGCCCACGGTCCAGTCGGTGTAGTGCGACAGCGCGTTGACTTCCTTCAGTGACATCATCGGACCTTCGAAGGTCGACATGCCGTAGAACGACAGCGCAACGATCATGAAGCGCATGATCGGGTCGGTGCGCAGCTTGTCCCACGCGCCCGACAGGGTCATGATGCCGTTGATCATGCCGCCCCACGAAGGCATCAGCAGCAGGATCGAGAACGCGGCGGCGAGCGACGAGGTCCAGTCGGGCAGCGCGGTCCAGTGCAGGTGGTGGGCGCCCACCCACATGTACATGAAGGCCAGCGCCCAGAAGTGGACGATGGACAGCCGATAGGAGTAGATCGGGCGGCCGGCCTGCTTCGGCACGAAGTAGTACATCATGCCGAGGAAGGCGGCGGTCAGGAAGAAGCCCACCGCGTTGTGGCCATACCACCATTGCGTCATCGCGTCCTGCACGCCCGAGAAAAGGCTGTAGGACTTCATCGAGAACAGATTGATGGGGACCGCCAGGTTGTTGAACGTGTGCAGCAGCGCCGTCGCCAGGATGAAGGCGAGGTAGAACCAGTTCGCGACGTAGATGTGCGGCTGCTTGCGGCGCATGATGGTACCGACGAATAAGATCAGGTAGGTCACCCAGACGACCTCGATCAGGATGTCGATCGGCCACTCCATCTCGGCGTATTCACGCGACTGCGTATAGCCGAGCATGTAGCTGACGTCGGCGAGTGCGATCACCGCCATCCAGCCCCAGAACGTGAAGCTCGCCATGCCGTCCGAAATCAGGCGGGTCTGGCAGGTGCGCTGAACCACGTAATAGGAGGTGGCGAACAGGGCCGAGCCACCGAAACCGAAAATCACCGAGGTGGTGTGGACGGGCCGAAACCGCCCAAACGAAATGTACGGGCTGTCGAAATTCAAGAAGGGCCAAGCCAGTTCGGAAGCGATATACACGCCCACGAACATGCCGACGACCGCCCATACGAGCGACATGACGGCAAATTTCTTAACGACTTCGAAGTTGTACTGCTCCGCACCGGAATATGTGGTTACCGCCATGGACCGCTCTCCTGTTGTACCCGAAATAGCGCCCGCGAAGGCGCCTTAACAGCATATGATTATATTAAGAAACCGCGGAATTATATGTCGCCCCGGCCCGGTCCCGCAAGCCCGAAAATGCGGCTCAGGACGTCTGCAGCAACAGCTTCAGATCGTGGGCGATCGCCTCGGGACTGCTCCCATATGGCATGAGAAGCCTCAGACGCCCTTGGGGATCGTAGACGTAAGTCCCCGCGCTGTGGTCGAGCAGGTAATCGTCCGCCGATTTGACCGAAGTTTTTTGATAGACCACTTTGTATTCTTTCGCCAAGCGCTTCAATGCTTCGGGGTCGGTGTACATGCCGAGAAAGCCCGGGTTGAAGGCAGGGACAAACTGTTTCAGGATGGCCGGCGTATCGCGCTGCGGGTCCAGGGTCACGAAAATCACCTGAACGCGGTCGGCCTGCGGGCCCAACAGTTTGAGCGCGGCGGCAAAATCGGACAGCGTCGTCGGGCACACATCGGGACAGTGCGTATAGCCGAAAAAGATCGCGACGGCCTTGCCCCTGAAGTCCGCGAGCGTCCGCACGCGGCCGTTGTGATCGGTCAGCCGGAAATCCTGCGCGAAGCTGGCGCCCGTGATGTCGGTTGCCTTGAACGCGGGCGGCTGGGCGGCGGGCTGGCAGGCGGTCAGCGCGATGAGCGCTGCGAGCCAGACCGCGACCAGGCGACGCGTCATAGCTTGATCTGCTCGAACAGCTCTCCAGGAACGTCTGCGAGCCGGTATTTTCCGGATTCGACGGCCTTCGCCAGCTTGTCCAGCGTCGTTTCCAGCAGGAGATCGATGATTTTCTTCTTCACCGGGACCCAGCGGAAATGCAGCGGGCATGCGGTTTCGTCGCTGCACTTCTTGAGGCCCAGCAGGCAGCTCTGGGTAAAGGCCGGCCCTTCGGTCAGGAGCAGGATCTGCATCAGCGTGATCTTCTCACCACCTTCACGCAGACAGAATCCGCCGAGCCGGCCGCGAAAGGAAAACAGCAGGTTGCCCTTGGCGAGGCTTTGCAGGATCTTGGCCAGATACGGAGCGGGCACGCCCAGCTTGGCAGCGATATCCTTGTTCAGCACCGGCGTGGCGTCTGGCTGGGTAGCCATGTATATCAGCGCCTGGACGGCATACTGACTGGTGCGTGATAGGATCATCCATTTACCCCAAGGGAACAAATGGGGATAATATAAAACAATCCTGTCCGAATATCCAGATAATATATCAAATTTCCATACAAATCATATGGGTATCGGAAAATAGTGATCCGCCAGCATGATCGCGAATAACGCGCTCAGATACCAGATGGAATAGCGGAAAGTCCGCTTCGCCAGCTCGTCGCTGTAGCCGCGGTAAAGACGCCATCCGTAGTGAATGAAACGGCCGCCGAGCGCGACCGCCCCCGCCAGATAGATCCATCCGCCCATCCGCGTGCCGACAGGCAGCATGCTCACGGCGAACAGCAGCAGGGTGTAGAGGAGAAGATGCAGGCGCGTATACGCCTCGCCGTGCGTCACCGGCAGCATGGGCAGGCCGGCGCGGGCATATTCCTCGCGCCGGTACAGGGCGAGTGCCCAGAAGTGCGGCGGCGTCCAGGCGAAGATGATGAGGAAGAGCAAAAGGGCGTCGTGGTGAACCTCTCCCGTGGCGGCCGCCCAGCCGAGCACCGGCGGCATGGCGCCGGACGCGCCGCCGATGACGATGTTCTGCGGCGTGGCCGGCTTCAACAGTGCCGTATAGATCACGGCATAACCGACGAACGTCGCCAGCGTCAGCCACATCGTGAGGGGATTGACGAAGGTGTTCAGCAGATAGAGGCCGAGGCCGCCCACGACGCCGGCGAACGCCAGCGTCTGCGCGCTCGTCAACTCGCCGCGAGGCAATGGCCGGGCGCGCGTGCGCGCCATCACGGCGTCGATTTTCTGCTCGATCAGGCAATTGAACGCGGCCGCCGCCGCGGCGACCAACGCGATGCCGAGCGTCCCCGCCCACAGCGCATTCCAGCCGGGCCAACCCGGGACGGCGAGGAACATCCCGATGACCGCCGTGAACACGATGAGACTCACCACGCGCAACTTGCACAAGGCCAGAAACTGCTGGCAGCGACACGCCGCTCCCTGAACCATCAACGATTCCATCGTCATCTCCTGCGGACCCGGTAGTTCAGGCGCACCAGACTCACCAGCAGCAGCGCCGCGCCGGCGGTGTGCGCGACCGCCACGGGCAACGGCAGGCTGAACAGAACATTGCCGATCCCCAGCGAAACCTGCAGCGCCAGCAGGACGCCGATGGCGAGGCCCATGCCGGCGTAGCCGGGGCTGCGCAACAGGCGCACCACCAGCCAGCCGAGATACAGCGTCACCAGCAGCGCCATGACGCGATGGGTCCAGTGGATCGCCGTCAATGCCGTCAGCGGCAAAAGCGCGCCCGTGGCAGTCTCGCCCAGTCTTCGGTGCAGGGTGAAGCCCTGCTCGAAATCCATCGGCGGCATCCACGCGCCATGGCAAACCGGAAAATCCGGACAGGCGAGGCCTGCATAGTTTGTACTCACCCATCCGCCCAGAGCGATCTGCGCAATCACGAGTGCCAGCCCGAGCAGGGCGGGATCGCGCAGATGGCCGGTGTCGGCGTAGTAGACGTGGCCGGACCGGCCGCGCTCGCGAAACCACAGCCAGGCGAGCAGGGCGAGCGTCGCCATTCCCCCGAGAAGATGCGAGCTGACGATGAGCGGCTTCAGCAGCCGGGTGACCGTCCACATCCCCAGCAGCGCCTGGAACACGACGAGGCCGAGCAGCAGCAATGGCAGCGCGACGCCGCCGCGCATGTCGCGACGCCCCCGCCACGCCAGCACGGCGATCACCAGTATCAGGAGGCCGAGCGTGCCGGCAAAGTAACGATGCACCATTTCCTTCCAGGCCTTCGCATGCGAGACCGGCCCGTCGGGGCGCACCGCCAGTGCGGCGTCGATGGCTTCCGAGGCATTCTGCGGGGTCAGCTTGCCGTAGCAGCCGGGCCAGTCGGGACAGCCCAGTCCCGCGTCGGACAGGCGCACGTAAGCGCCGAGCGTGATCACGCCGAATGCGAGGATCAGGGCGGCGAGTATGACTTTGCGGTAGATCGTCATGGGGCGGTCCGGTCAGCCGATCTGGGACGCCTTGAGCAGCAGCCCGAGGTCTTTCATCATGCCCTTGAAATCGGCCCGCGCCGGGAAACGCAGCATCAGGTTACCCAGCGGATCGACCAGATAGATGTGTTCGGCCTGGTTTCCGGCGGCCGGAAACTGCGCCGCGAACGCCGCATCGGCGGGCCGCCATGCGTGGAGTCCGGGATGCGCCTGCAACAACCGGGCGTCCGGCGCCCCGCCGTCGGTCATCACCCACAGCCGCTCGATGCGGTCCTGCTCCTTCCCCTGCGCGACGCGGGTCTGGCGCATCAGGTAGAGCTGCCATGCGCATGCCGCGTCGCAGCGCGCCGGGCCCACGTGCACCATCACCCATTTTCCGCGCAGCGCATCGAGATCGAACGGCCGGCCGTCGACGGTGGACCCCGCCGTCCGCTGCAACGGCGTCACCTTGAGCAGGTCGCCGTAGTTGGAGCGCTCGCTCGGACGCCAGCCCGCGTAGGCCAGATAGGCGGCCAGCACGGGCATCAGAAACACGCCCATCAGAAACAGGAACTTGCTGCGCGCGGTCAATCGCATACTCGACATCACTCCGGACGTTGGGGACATCAGTCGTCATCACCCCGACGACGTTTCACATTCAGGACCAGCCACAAAACCACCAGCGTCGCCGCCAGACTGTACCACTGGATCGCGTAGCCCACGTGCATGCTCACGCCCGCGTCGGGACGCGGCCAGTCGCGTCGCAAGCCGTCCGGCTGAGCACTCGTCTGGAGCAACAGCACCGGTTGCAGCGCCAGCCGGGTGGCCGCTGCGTAGCGCGCGAAATCCAGGTTCTCCCACACGCGCCCCTGCGGGACGGCAGGCATCAGTTCGACGTAGCGGCTTTGCGGCTCGACCGCCATGCCTTCGAGGCGCACCTGCCCCGCCGGCGTCGGCGGCACGGGAACCTGCTCGCGCGAACGCCCCACCGCCACCCAGCCGCGATTGACCAGGATGGCCAGTGTCCCGCCGTCGATGATGAGCGGGGTCAGCACGTGATACCCCGCCACGCCCTTGTAGATCCGGTTGTCGAGCAGGATCGTGTGCGCGGGATCGAAGACGCCGCGCACTTCCAGCTTGCGGTAGAGGACGCTGTCGCGATCGAGCGGGGCGCTGCCGACATGGATGGGCGCTTCCCGCATCGCCGTGTCGTAGCGAACCTGCAGCGCGTGCTTCGATTCGGCTCGCCCGACCTGCCAGTTTCCGAGCCACACCGTCAGCACCAGGAAGAACGCCGTGGCGAGGGTCGGCAACAGGCCCGGCGTGAATTGCCATGCACCGGCTCGCAGCATCACGCGGTGCATTGGGCGCCCAATCCGGCTAGACTGAGATTTTCAGGAGCGTAGCGATCCATGCGTATCATTGCCCTGCTCTTCATCGTGTTCATCCTGGCGAGCCTTGCCAGCGCGCTCTACTATCTCATCAAGGACAAGGGACAGTCGGACCGCACGGTGAAAATGCTCACCGTGCGCATCGCGCTCTCGCTCGCCCTCTTTCTCCTGCTGATGGGCGGCTACTACTTCGGCATCGTCCCGCAAAGCGGACTGCGCTGACCGGCTTCCCCAACAAAAAGCCGCGCTGGACGCGGCTTTTTGCCGAACGGGGGCCGCGCCCAGGCCGCTCGTGTCGGCCGCGCGCGAATCAGATGAGCCAGTAGACCAGCACGAACAGCAGCACCCATACCACGTCGACGAAGTGCCAGTACCACGACACCGCTTCGAATGCGAAGTGATGTTCGGGGGTGAAATGCCCGGCGATCGAACGCAGCAGCATGACGATCAGCATCGTCGTCCCGACCAGCACATGGAACCCGTGAAAGCCGGTCAGCATGAAAAAGGTCGCGCCGTAGACGCCCGCGCCGAGCGTCAGTCCCATCTTGGTATAGGCATGGTGGTATTCGAAGGCCTGCAGGCCGAGAAAGGTCGCGCCGAGCGCGACCGTCATCGCCAGTCCCAGGATCAACTGCGCGCGGTTGTTCCTTTTCAGGCCCCAGTGCGCCCACGTGACCGTCACCCCGGAACTGAGCAGCAGCAGGGTGTTGATGGCCGGGATGCCCCACGCCTCCATCGGCGTGAATTTCATGCCGTCTGCGGTCAGGCCCGGCCCCGCGGTGGGCCAGGTCGCCTTGAACGTCGGCCACAGCTGTTGCATCGTGTCCGACTCGCCGAGCCACGGCACCGACAGGACGCGGGTATAAAAGAGCGCGCCGAAGAAGGCGGCGAAGAACATCACTTCGGAAAAGATGAACCAGCTCATCGACCAGCGAAACGACGAGTCGACCTGCTTGTTGTATCGCCCCGCCTCGCTGTCGCGTATGACTTCGCCGAACCAACCGAACATCATGAAAAACAGGATCGCCACGCCCGCGAGAAGCACCCAGCCGCCATGGTTGACGTCGTGAATGGTCATGACGCCGCCCACGGCCATCGTGAGCAGCGCGACCGAGCCGATGATCGGCCAGAGTGAAGGCTGCGGCAGATAATATCGATCGGTTTGCGCCAGGCTCATGTCGTCCCCTCTTCCTCGTCTATTGATCGTTCACTTCGCGAACTTCAGCACCAGGTACACCACCAGCAGCAACGTCAGAATAAATGCGAGGGCGCCGAGCAGCCCGGCGACGATGATCTGCGCGGGGGTCAGGTCTTTTGCATCGGCCTCGTACTCGCGCCGTTTGCGTACGCCGAAAAACCCCCAGAAGACGGCGAGCGCAGCCCTGAGACTCCCGCGATCAGCCATGCACTCCCGTCTTTCGCAGCGCCGCCGTCTGCGCCTTCGTATCCGTGTTGAAGAACGTGTACGACAGGGTCACCGTGTGCAGGTCCTTGTCCAGCGCCGGGTCCAGCACGAACAGCACCGGCATGCGCCGCCGCTCGCCCGCGGCCAGCTTCTGCGGCGTGAAGCAGAAGCACTCGATCTTCCTGAAAAATGCGCCGGCGCGGGCCGGGCCGTAGCTCGGTATGGCCTGCCCCACGATCGCATGCTTGCTCGTATTGGCCACGTCGTACTCGACCTGCACCAGCTGGCCCGGATGCACTTTGAGGCTGCGCTGCTCCGGTGTGAACTTCCACGGCAGGTCTTCGTTGGTGTTGGCGTCGAATTCGATCGTCACCCATCGGCTTTTGTCGACCTGCGTGTTCTTCACCAGGCTTTGCTCGTCGCCGGAATTGATCCCCGTCACCGCGCAGATCTTGTAATAAAACGGCACCATCGCAAATCCGAACCCGAACATGCCGATGGCCACAACGATGAGCTTGGTGAGCGTCGTGGATTTGCCGTCCGCCATGATCTAGTTCAGTCCGTTGTACAGCGTGAACAGAAACAGGGCGAGCGCGATCGCGGCGAGAATGCCGGCCGTGACGTATTTGCCGTTTCGCTTGTCCGCCATCGGTGCCGCCTCGCCGCTCATTTCACGACGGGGGCGGTTTCGAAGGTGTGGTAGGGCGCCGGCGACGGCACCGTCCACTCCAGCCCTTCCGCGCCCTCCCATACCCGGTCGGGCGCCTTGGCGCCGCCCCTGATCGCCTTCAGCACCACGGCCACGAAGATCAACTGGCTGAAGCCGAAGATATACGCGCCCACGCTCGCGATCTGGTTGAACTGCGTGAACTGCAGCGCATAGTCGGGAATGCGCCGCGGCATGCCCGCCAGGCCGAGGAAGTGCATCGGAAAGAACACGATGTTCATGCCGACGACCGAGAACCAGAAATGAATCTTGCCGAGCGTTTCGTTGTACATGTGGCCCGTCCATTTCGGCAGCCAGAAATAGATCCCCGCGAAAATGGCGAACAGCGCGCCGGAGACGAGGACGTAATGGAAATGCGCGACCACGTAGTACGTGTCCTGCAACTGGATGTCGACGGGCGCCATCGCCAGCACCAGCCCCGAGAAGCCCCCGATCGTGAACAGGCACACGAACGCGATGGCGAACAGCATCGGCGTCTCGAAGGTCAGCGAGCCCTTCCACATGGTGGCCACCCAGTTGAACACCTTCACCCCGGTGGGCACGGCGATCAGCATGGTCGAGAACATGAAGAACAGCTGCGCCGCGACCGGCAACCCGACGGCGAACATGTGGTGCGCCCAGACGATGAACGACAGGATCGCGATGGATGCGGTGGCGTACACCATCGAGGCATAGCCGAAGAGCGGCTTCCGCGCAAAGGTCGGGATGATCTGCGAGACGATGCCGAA
Organism: Pseudomonadota bacterium; assembly: GCA_021820845.1. Taxonomy (GTDB): domain Bacteria; phylum Pseudomonadota; class Gammaproteobacteria; order Burkholderiales; family Thiobacillaceae; genus Thiobacillus. Next base: position 135,751 of record JAKADC010000007.1, on the reverse strand, counting down.
CGCCGGCAGGATCAGGATATAGACCTCGGGGTGCCCGAAGAACCAGAAGATATGCTGGAACATGACCGGGTCGCCGCCGCCGGCCGCGTTGAAGAAATGGGTGCCGAAATTGCGGTCGGTGAGCAGCATGGTCACCGCGCCCGCCAGCACCGGCATGGTGGCGATGAGCAGATAGGCGGTGATCAGCCAGGTCCAGCAGAAAAGCGGCATCTTCATGAGCGTGAGCCCGGGGGCGCGCATGTTGAGGATCGTCGTGATGATGTTGATCGAGCCCATGATCGACGACAGGCCCATGATGTGGATGGCCAGGATCGTCAGGTCATACGACACGCCGCCCTGGATGAAGAGGGGCGGATACATCGTCCAGCCCCCGGCGACCGCGCCGCCGGGCAACCAGAACGAACCCAGCAGCATGACGCCGGCGACCGGCAACAGCCAGAAGCTCCAGTTGTTCATGCGCGGGAAAGCCATGTCCGGCGCGCCGAGCATCAGCGGAATCTGCCAGTTCGCGAAGCCGGTGAAGGCCGGCATGATCGCGCCGAAGATCATGATGAGGCCGTGCATCGTCGTGAGCTGGTTGAAAAAATCCGGGCGCATCAGCTGCAGGCCCGGATGAAAGAGTTCGGCGCGGATCAGGAGCGCCATGGTTCCTGCGGAGAACAGCATGATCAGCGCGAACCACAGGTACATCGTGCCGATGTCCTTGTGGTTGGTCGTGGTCAGCCAGCGCATGATCCCCGTGGGATGCACGGGGTGTCCATGGTCGGCGTGGTCAGTTGCTGCGTCAGACATGGCTGTGCTCTCCTCTCGGTTGTTCATTGCGCGGCGGCGGTGACCGCGGCGGCGCCGCGGGCCGCGGCGATGTCCGCGGGTTGCGCCGCATCACCCATCTTGTTGTTCCAGGCATTGCGCTCGTAGGTCACGACCGCTGCGATTTCCGCGTCGGAGAGGCGGTCGGCGAACCCGACCATCGCCGTGCCAGGACGGCCGCCGTGGAGCACGATCTTGATATGCGCATCGATCGGCCCGGTCGCGACCTTGGAGCCGTTGAGCGCCGGGAACGTCCCCGGCAGGCCCATGCCGTTAGCCTGGTGGCAGGCGACGCAGTTGGCTTGATAGACCTTTTTGCCCCGCTCCACCAGTTCTTCGAGCTTGAAAGTCTTGCCGTTGTCGGCGGCAGCCGTCTGCGCGGCGCCCTTTTTCTGCGCCACCCAGGCCTTGTAGTCGTCCTGCGAAACCACCTTGACTACGATCGGCATGAAACCGTGGTCCTTCCCGCATAGCTCGGCACACTGGCCGCGATAGGTCCCGATCTTGTCGGCCTTGAACCAGGTGTCGCGGATGAAGCCCGGGATCGCGTCCTGCTTGACGCCGAACGCCGGCACCCACCAGGAATGGATCACGTCGTTCGCGGTCATCAGCAAACGCACGCGCTTGCCGACCGGCACCACCATCGGCTGGTCGACCTCCAGCAGATAATGCGGGTCGCGCGGGGCGGTGCCGTCGATCTGCTCGCGCGGGGTCGCCAGGGTGCTGTAGAAATGCACGCCGTCGTTGAGGTAGTCGTAGCCCCATTTCCACTGGTAGCCGGTGATCTTGACGGTCATGTCGGGATTGGACGTGTCCTTCATTTCGATCACGACCTTGGCGGCCGGATACGCCATTCCGACGAGGATGATGAAGGGGATGACGGTCCAGATGACTTCGACCGTCGTGTTTTCGTGGAAGTGCGCGGCCTTGTGGCCCACCGATTTGCGGTGCTTCAGCAGCGAATAGAACATCGCGCCGAACACCACGATGAAAATCCCGATGCACACCAGCATGATGAGGTTGTGCAGATGGAACACGTCCCGCGCCACCTGGCTCACCGGCGGTTGCAGGTTGTATGCATAGTCCGCGAGTGCCGGCCGGCTTGCTCCCCACGCGACGCCCAACACCCCTGCCCGTTGCAACATGCTTTTCATCGCTTCCCCATCCTCTCGGCTTCGTTATGGGTAGTCGTCGCAGACGTATGCCGCTTTAAGCCCGCAACTTTTTGCGCAAGGTCGCGGCCAGATGCAGTCGCGCCTCGTCGCTCAAATACTGTCCGATCCTTGTCTCGCGGCCGTGGGAACGCAGGCTGAGACGGCAATTCCTGCCCGGCGTCCCGCAATCGCATACCACGCACACCCATCGGCGGTTCATTTCACGTCGTTCTCGATGCGTTCCGGTGCACCATTCCAGCACCACCTTGTCGCCGTCGATCGTGAGCGTCTCGTAATTCCCGTCCTGCCTGCGCAGCGCCGCGAACGACCATGCCAGAAGGCCCGCCTCGAGGCCCGCAAACGGCAGGACCGGCCAGTAGCCCAGCAGCGCGAAGCCGCCTGCGGTCGCACAACACGACCCCGCCAGGCTCCAGAATGCGAGCCGATGCTGGCTTTGCGTCAGCGAACGGTTCGGGCGGGACTGGAATACGAACGCGCCTTCCGACACGCCTTCACGGTCTTCCTTGTTCGTCTGGTCCATGGGAACGAGGAAATCACATGCGGCAATATGTCGCGGACAGTAACACGAGCGCGCTTGCGGGAACAAGCACAAATCGACATTAAGTGATTGATTCGTATAATTAAATTGCTACTATCGATTATTCTGATTTGCTAACATTTCAGGCAGCGTCAGCCATTCGAGCGGATTGGGGGAGGAAATGTCGCGCCCGAGGAAAGGCTGCACGCCGAGGCTCGGGCCGGGCAGACGGGCTTGCAGGGCGAGGAGATTTTCGGCTGCCAGCGGCATGGACGGCTCGAGATGGTTGCCGATCCAGCCGCCCCATCGCAGCCCCCGGCGCGCGATCGACTCGGCCGTGAGCAGCGCATGGTTGAGACAGCCCAGGCGCAAGCCCACCACCAGCACGACCGGCAGGCCAAGCCGCTTTGCCAGGTCCGCCATGTCTTCGCGCTCGTTCAGGGGGACGCGCCAGCCGCCCGCGCCTTCGACCACGACCACGTCGGCTTGCGCCGCGAGCCGCGCATGCGCCGCGGCGATCGCGTCCAGTTCGATGCGCACGCCGGCCTGCGCAGCGGCAATGTGCGGCGCCGCCGCGGGCTCGAACGCGTAGGGATTCACGTCGCGCGGATCGCCTTTCACGTCGGCGGCCTGCCGCAAGGCCGCCACGTCTTCGTTCAACTCGCCCGGCGCGTGCCCCGCCGCCACCGGCTTCATCGCCGCCACGCGCAACCCTTGCAGGCGCAACGCGTGGATCAACGCGACGGCTACGCGCGTCTTGCCCACGCCCGTATCGGTGCCGGTCACGAACACGCCGCGCGCCGTCATGCCAGACCCAGCTTGCGGCGGCGCTCGCCGATGTTGAACTGAACCACCTGGCGCCCATCCTCGCGCCGCGTCTTGTCGCCTGCCCAGGCGTGACCGTAGACCACCTCGAAGGTGGCCGGCAGGCGTCCCTCGACGCGACTCGATTCGTACGCCCGCTCGAGCCGCGACCACGCCGACTTGCCCAGCAGCCCGCGCCGTCTCGCGGATGCGGCGTTGTGCGCGCCGATTCCCTTGAGATCGCGCATCAGCGTTTTCAGGTCGGCGTAGGTCAGGGTCAGCATCTCCATTTCCATCACCGGGCTCGCGAACCCGGCATGGATGAGCATGTCGCCGATATCGTGCAGGTCGATGAAGCGGTTCACGTGCGGCGCGTCGTCGATTTCCGCGAAGGCCGCGCGCAGTTCCTTCAGCGTGTCGGGACCGAAGGTGGCAAAGATCAGCAGTCCGCCGGGCGCCAGCACCCGGTGAAAGCCCCGGAACGTGGCTTCCGGATCGTGCGCCCACTGCAGCGCAAGACTCGACCAGGCGAGGTCCACGCTGTCGGCCGCGAGGGGCAAGCGCTCCATGTCCGCGCACACGAAGTGTGTCGAGGCCGACGCCCCGGGGGCGAGGCGCTGCAGCGCGCGTCGGGTCCATGTCGGTTGTGGCACGCGCGCGCGCGCCGCCGCCAGCATGGCCGGCGCGATGTCGAGCGCGCAGTGCTCGGCTGCCGGATAACGCGCAAGCAGATGCGCCAGCCCATAACCGGTTCCTGTGCCGACATCGAGCACGCGCCGCGGTTGCAGCGTCATGAAGCCGAGCCGCTCCAGCAGGCGGTCGCACACCTCGCGCTGCAGCACGGCGTGTGCGTCGTAATGCGCGGCCGCGTGGTCGAACGAGCGCCGCACTTCGGCGTAATCGAGTTCATCCGCGCGTTGGCGCGCCTCGTCGGCGCCGCCGTGCAGCGGCGAAGGAAGCGGCACGTGCTCGTCAGTCATGTGCGAATTCCCTGATTGCGGCGGCCACGTCTGCGGCATGCGACAGGTGCGGCGCGTGCGCGGCGCGCGGCAGTTCGAGATGCCGCGCGGCCGGCAGCGTTTGGGCGAGCCACGCGCCTGCCGCCGCGGGCGTGAGCGTGTCGAGCGCGCCGTGCAGCACCAGGGTCGGTTGCGCGAGCGCGGGCAATTCCGTCCGCAAGTCGGTGTCGCGCAGCATCGCCAGCCCGGCGGCGAGCGCGTCACGGTGTGCCGCCGGTGCGGCCAGGAGCGTCTGCCGCAGCGTCTGCAGCAGGCCTTTCTGCCCGGCCATGCCACGCGTCTGCAGGCTGAGGAAGCGCAGGAGCGTCGCCTGCGGATCGGCGATGAGTGCCGCGCCGAAGTCCTGCAGGTCGGCAGACGATATGCCGTGCCGCCAGTCCTCCGCCACGACGAAGCGCGGCGTCGACGCCAGGAGGACCAGGCGTGCGATCCTGCGCGGGTGATCGAGGGCGGCGCGCATCGCCACCTGGCCGCCGAGCGACCAGCCCAGCACCATGGCGCCTTCCGGAAGCCGGTGCGCGAGGTCGTCGGCCCAGTCCCGAAGGGTGTTGGCGGGCAAAGGGTCGCGCCCGCCGTGGCCGGGCAGGTCGAGCGCGCGCACCTCGAATTCGCCGGAAAGCTCAGCGGCCAGTGCGTCGAACACGCGGGCATTCATGCCCCAGCCGTGCAGGAGCGCCAGGGCACGTTCAGGCGACCGCATGCATGGCCTCGACGAGTTGTGCGACATCGTCCCCGCTGTGCGCGGCCGACAGCGTAATGCGCAGCCGCGCCGTGCCGGCGGGAACCGTGGGCGTGCGGATCGCCGGCACAAGCAGGCCGCGCTCGAGCAAGGCGTGCGACATCCGCACTGCATCGGCATTCGCGCCGACCACGAACGGCTGGATCGGCGTGGCGGACGGCATCAGGTGCCCTCGCTTCAGATCGGCGAGGCCTTCGCGCAGCTGCCGGACGTGGCCGTCCAGACGCTCGCGGCGGGCGTCTCCGGCCTCGATCTGACGCAGGCTCTCGAGCAGGCACGCCGCGAGCAGCGGCGGCGATGCGGTCGTGTAGATGTAGGGCCGCGCCTTCTGGACCAGCCAGTCGGTCACGCTCGCGTGAGCCGCAACCGCCGCGCCCCCGACTCCGGCGGCCTTGCCCAGCGTGGCCAGGTAGATCACGCGGTCGCTTGCGCGCGCGCGCTCGGTCAGTCCGCCGCGGCCCGCGTTCAGCACGCCGAAGCCGTGGGCGTCGTCGAGATAGAGCCAGGCGTCGTAGCGCTCCGCCAGATCGAGCAGCGCGTCGACCGGCGCGATATCGCCGTCCATGCTGAATACCAGATCGGAGGCGATGACCTTGTCCTGCGCCGCGCTGTTCGCGAGCTGCGATTCGAGCTGGGCAAGATCGCCGTGGCGATAGCGGGTGCAGTTCGCGCCCGACAGCTTTGCCGCGTCGACCAGCGAGGCGTGGTTGAGCTTGTCCGAGAACACGGCGCCGCGGCGGCCGACCAGCGCGGTGAGCACCGCCAGGTTCGCCATGTAGCCGGTCGAGAAAAGCAGCGCCGCCGGCTTGCCGACGAAACGCGCGAAAGCGGTCTCGAAGTCGTGATGAAAACGGTGATGGCCCGTGATGAGGTGCGCGGCGCCGGCGCCGACGCCGCACGCATCGAGCGCGGCGTGGGCGGAGCGGATCAGCGCCGGATCGGCGGCAAGTCCCAGATAATCGTTGCTGCAGAAGGAAACGACGCGGCGGCCGTCGATCGTGACGTGAGCGCCCTGCGCGCCGTCGAGCAGCCGGCGCCGGCGATCGAGATGATCGTCCTTCAGCGCCGCCAGCCCCTGCTGCAGGCGGGTCAGCGCCGCATGGGTCACAACGGCGTCAGCCCGAGGGTGTCGAACAGGCGCTGGTCGCGCTCCCACTCCGGGTTGCCCGTGGTGAGGAGCTTGTCGCCGTAGAAGATCGAATTGGCCCCGGCGAGGAAGCACAACGCCTGCACCGCGTCGCTCATCTGCTGGCGGCCGGCGGACAGGCGCACGAAGCTCTTCGGCAGGCAGAGGCGCGCGACCGCGATGGTGCGCACGAATTCCAGCGGATCGAGCGTCTCGGTGCCGGCCAGCGGCGTGCCCTCGACCTGCACCAGCAGATTGATCGGCACGGATTCGGGTTGCGGGTCGAGCGAGGCCAGCTGGGCGATGAGTCCCGCGCGCTGGGTGCGCGACTCGCCCATGCCGACGATGCCGCCGCAGCACACGTGCAGGTCGGCCTGGCGCACGCGCTCGAGCGTGTCGAGGCGGTCCTGGTAGTCGCGGGTGGTGATGATCTCGCCGTAGAACTCGGGCGAGGTGTCGAGGTTGTGGTTGTAGTAGTCGAGGCCGGCTTCCTTCAGCTGCTCCGCCTGGCCGTCCTTCAGCATGCCCAGCGTCGCGCAGGTCTCCAGGCCGAGTGCCTTCACCTCGCGCACCATGTCGAGCACGGGCTCGAGGTCATGCTGCTTGGGGCCGCGCCAGGCCGCACCCATGCAGAAGCGCGAGGCGCCCGCATCCTTGGCGGCCTTCGCGGCCTTCAGCACGTCGTCGATGTCGAGCATGCCCTGCTTCTCGACCCCCGCATCGTAGTGCACCGACTGCGGGCAGTAGCCGCAGTCCTCGGAGCAGCCGCCGGTCTTGATCGACAAGAGCGTCGACAGCTGCACACGGTTGGGGTCGAAGTGCTCGCGATGCACCGTCTGCGCCCGGAACATCAGGTCGGCAAACGGCAGGGCGAAGAGCACCTCGATGGCCGCGACGGACTGCCTGGCGGCCGGTTGGATCATGTCATTCATTGATTGCCACCTCGATGGTCATGTCTTGCCACGGTTCGCGCGCGGCCTTGAAAACATCAAACAGCGCCCACGGCACGATGATCGCGATGGCCAGTCCCAACACCAGCATCAGGCCCTGCCAGCCGCCCAGCATGTCGTACAGCGGCTGGCCGAACACGACCAGCCCCCCCATCACGCCGTAATAGCGGTAGCCCGCCCACTTGTTGTAATACGCGGTGCGCGGATTCGGATGATGAGCGATACTCGCGTAGACGAAGATCGACGCGCCGAGCCAGATCATGATCGGCGGCAGCGACAGCACCAGAGGCAGGAAACCGATTTTTTGGCTGACGAGCAGCTTTCCGAGCAGCAGGGCCGTCAGCGAAGCCAGCAGCACGCCGACGGTGATGAGATTGAACAACTGCGCGGAGAAGCGTGACGACGAGGCCGTGATGACGCGTTTTGCTTTCATCGTCGCATTCTCGGATAGGGACCGCCCGCTGTCAATTTTGGCCCACTCGAAACTTGAACATTCGATTATTTTTTAATCGCCTGTTTCCGCAGAATTGCCTCCTCTGCGGAGACGCGAGCGGCGCGGCGAGGGTCTGCCCCGCCTGCCTGGCCGATCTGCCCTGGCACACGCGGCCCCAGTGCCCGCAATGCGCGACGCCCACGCCGCTCGGACAGGTCTGCGGCGCCTGCCTCAAGCGTCCGCCTGCGTTCGAGCGCACGGTCGCCGCGCTGGCCTACGCCTATCCCCTCGACCGCCTGATCCCGCGCCTGAAGTATCACGGTCGCCTCGCCGTCGCGCCGGTCCTGGGCGAGTGCCTCGCCCGCGCGGTGGAGCGCCTCGCCGCGCCGGATCGCCTGATCGCCATGCCGCTGCACGCGAAACGCATCCGTGACCGCGGCTTCAACCACGCCACCGAGATCGCCCGCGAGGTGGCGAAGCGGCTCGCCCTGCCGCTCGACGTCGACAGCTGCACGCGCATCCGCGACACCCCGCCGCAGATGGGCCTGAAGCACGACGCACGGCGCCGCAATCTGCGCGGGGCATTCGCGTGCTCGGCCGACATGCGGGGACAGCGCATCGCGCTGATCGACGACGTGATGACCACCGGAACCAGTCTCGACGAGCTGGCCGCGACGCTGAAGCGGGCGGGCGCGTCGGAGGTGACGTGCTGGGTGGCGGCACGCACGCTGCCTCGCGGCGGTTGAACCGGCGCACGACCGGGACCTGCCTCAGCCGTAGATTTCTTCGACCGCGAAAATCCGCCGGTGCTCGCGCATCGCGTAGCGGTCGGTCATCCCCGCGATGTAATCGGCCACCGCGCGCGCGCCTTCGAGCGATTCGCGCGCCTGATGCTCGGGCGGCAGCAGGCGGGCATCGCCGGTGAACGCCGTGTAGAGGTCGCTGACGATGCGAGCGGCCTTCGCGCTCATGCGCGCCACCTTGTAATGACGGTACAGGTGATGCATCAGGAAGCGCTTGAGCTCGCGGTGTTCGTCGAGCACGGCGGGGCTGAAAGCCGCGAGAGGCGGCGCGGCGCGGACGTCGTCGATGCTGCGGACGCCGCTGTGCTCGATGTTCGCCCGCGTCGTGCTCACCAGATCGAGGATCAGCGTATTGATGATGCGGCGCACGGTTTCCGTCACCACGCGGCGACCCTGCAGGTCCGGGTGCTTCGCCCGCACGTCGGCGAGATGGCGTGCGAACAGTTGCACTTCGCTCAGCTGTTCCAGCGTGATCAAGCCGGAGCGCAGGCCGTCGTCGACATCGTGGTTGTTGTAGGCGATCTCGTCGGCCAGGTTGGCGACCTGCGCCTCGAGCGAGGGCTGCCGCTTGTCGAGAAAGCGCCGCCCCACCTCGCCGAGCTTCTCCGCATTCGCGAGCGAGCAATGCTTGAGGATGCCCTCGCGCGCCTCGAAGCTGAGGTTCAGCCCGTCGAAATCGGCGTAGCGTTCTTCCAGCAGGTCGACCACCCGCAGCGATTGCAGGTTGTGCTCGAAGCCTCCGTGTTCGCGCATGCACGCGTTGAGCGCATCCTGCCCGGCATGCCCGAAGGGCGTGTGGCCGAGGTCGTGCGCCAGCGAAATCGCTTCCACCAGGTCCTCGTTGAGATTCAGAAGCCGCGCAATCGTGCGTCCGATCTGCGCCACCTCGATGCTGTGCGTCAGCCGCGTGCGGAACAGGTCGCCTTCGTGGTTCACGAACACCTGGGTCTTGTATTCCAGCCGCCGGAACGCCGTGGAATGGATGACGCGGTCGCGGTCGCGCTGGAACTCGGAACGCGGTGCCGCGGGCGCTTCCGCGTGCATGCGGCCGCGGGATTGACTGGAATGCGCTGCGTAGGAGGCGAACGACGGTTCCATCAACGCTCCTTGTGTCAATGCGGCGCGGTCAACACGCCGGTCAGCACATCGACCGGCACGTCGCCCGTGACGACCGCCTCGCCCAGCTTCTTCAGCAACACGAAACGCATCTTGCCGCCCTCGACCTTCTTGTCGTGGCCCATGTATTCGAGATAGGTCTCCACGCCCAGGTCGGGGGCGACGTCCGGCAACCCCGCCGCGCGGATCAGTGCGCGGGCGCGTTCGACGTCCGCGTCGGCGAGCCACCCCAGGCGCCGCGACGTTTCCGCCGCCAGCGCCATGCCCGCCGCCACGGCTTCGCCGTGCAGCCAGTTGCCGTAGCCCATGCCGGTCTCGATCGCATGGCCGAACGTGTGGCCAAGGTTGAGGATGGCGCGGATGCCTCCCTCGCGCTCGTCCTGCGCCACGATCTGCGCCTTGATTTCGCACGAGCGGTAGATCGCATGGGTGATCGCCGCCGGATCGAGCGCACGCAGCTTGTCCATGTTCGCTTCCAGCCAGGCGAAGAAATCGGCATCCCAGATGAGGCCGTACTTGATGACCTCGGCGAGCCCCGCCGACAGCTCGCGCGCCGGCAGCGTTTTCAGCGTGTCGGTGTCCGCCAGCACAAGCTTCGGCTGATAGAACGCGCCGATCATGTTCTTGCCGAGCGGGTGGTTGATGCCGGTCTTTCCGCCCACCGAGGAATCGACCTGCGACAGCAGCGTCGTCGGAATCTGGATGAAGGGCACGCCGCGCTGATAGCTCGCCGCCGCGAAGCCGGTCATGTCGCCGATCACGCCGCCGCCGAGCGCGATCAGCGTGGTCTTGCGCTCGGCGCGATCGGTCAGCAGCGCATCGAAAATCTCGTTCAGCGTCTCCCAGTTCTTGTATGCCTCGCCGTCGGGCAGCACCACGCTCGACACAGCCACCGCGCCCGTCTCGAGCGTCGCCGTCAGCCTCGCCAGGTAAAGCGGTGCCACCGTGGTGTTCGTCACGATCATCACGCGCTTTTGCGCAAGGTGCGGCAGGATCAGCTCGGCGCGATCCAGCAGGCCGGAGCCGATATGGATGGGATAGGCGCGCTCGCCGAGATCGACGTTGAGGGTTTGCATGCGTGCGACGGCTGGGAGGAAGACGGAGACGGCACATTGTAGCAACGGCCGCGGATTTGGCGCGTCCCGCGCGGTTTTAGGGCACGCGTGGCGGGCCGCTTGCCTGCCGCGTTATCATGCGGGCCATGAGTACGCCCGAGATCGACAGCCTGGACGCCCTGCGCCGGCACATTCGCGACTTCGCGCAGGCACGCGCGTGGGAGCGCTACCATACGCCCAAGAACCTGGCGATGGCGCTCTCCGTGGAGGCCGCGGAACTGCTCGAGCCGTTCCAGTGGCTGACGGCGGAACAAAGCCAGGCGCTGGAACCGCAGCAGCGCGAAGCGGTGCGCCAGGAGATCGCCGACGTGCTGATCTACCTCACCCGGCTGGCCGACGTGCTCGACATCGACCTGCTCGCCGCGGCGGCGGACAAGCTTGCGATCAACGCCGCGAAATATCCCATCGACAAGGCGCACGGCAATGCGCGCAAATATTCGGACTTCTCCAATGACTGACCCGTACTACAAACGCCACGTCTTCTTCTGCACCAACGAGCGCGACGACGGCGCCAAATCCTGCGGCGCCTCCGGCGGCCAGCACATGCGCGACTACCTGAAGAAGAAGGTCAAGCTCGCCGGCCTGAACGGCGAAGGCAAGTGCCGCATCAACAGCGCCGGCTGCTTCGACCGCTGCGACGAAGGACCGCTGCTGGTCGTGTATCCCGAAGGCGTCTGGTACACCTACGTCGACGAGGCCGACATCGACGAAATCTTCGAGGCCCATCTCAAGCAAGGCCGCGTCGTCGACCGCCTCCGCGTGAAGTGAGGCGGCCGAGCGGAGCGGCCCGATGAAACGCTACAAGCTGCGCATCCCGGTTCCGGCCGGGAAACTGGAAACCGTCATCGACGACCCCGAGACCGGCCGCCGCGGCCTCCTGCTCGTGGCGCACCCGCATCCGCTGCACGGCGGCAGCCTCGACAACAAGGTGGTGACGACGATCGCCAAGGCCGCCAACGAGGCCGGCTGGGTCAGCGTGCGGCCGAATTTCCGCGGCGTCGGCATGAGCGACGGCGAGTTCGACGCCGGGGTCGGCGAGACCGACGATCTGCTGGCGGTCGCCCGTTTCGTCGAAGCGAGCTATCCCGACCTGCCATGGGCGCTGGCCGGCTTCTCGTTCGGTGCTTTCGTGCAGCACCGGCTGCGCCAGGCGCTCCCAGCGCGGCGGCTGATCCTGGTCGCGCCGGCCGTCACCATGTACGAATTCGACCCCGTACCGCCCGACACCCGGGTGATCTTCGGCGACGCCGACGAGCTCATCCCGCCCGCCGCGATCCAGCTCTGGGCGGGACAGCAGAAGCTTGCCGCGAAGGCCATCCCCGGTGCCGGGCACTTCTTCCACGGCAAGCTCAAGGAGTTGAAGCAGGCGTTTCTCGAGGCCTGCCCGTGCTGAAGGCGCGCGGCCTCACGAAACGATATGGCGACGCCGAAGTGGTGCGCGGCCTCGACCTCGACGTCGAGCGCGGCGAATGTTTCGGGCTGCTGGGCCCGAACGGCGCGGGCAAGACCACCACGCTGCGCCTGCTGTTGGGCCTGATCGAACCCGACGCCGGGCACATCGAGCTCGCCGGCATCGAGGTGCCGCGGCGCGCGCGCGAGGCCCGCATGAAAGTCGGCGTCGTGCCGCAGATGGACAACCTCGATCCGGATTTCTCGGTGCGCGAGAACCTGCTCGCCTACGGCCGCTATTTCGGCATGAGCAAGGCGGCGGTCACCGCGCGCGTGCCCGAGCTGCTCGAGTTCGCCGGCCTCGCGAGCAAGGCCGACGCGCAGATCGCCCAGCTCTCGGGCGGCATGAAGCGGCGCCTCACGCTCGCGCGCGCGCTGGTGCACGATCCCGACATCCTGTTTCTGGATGAGCCCACCACCGGGCTCGACCCGCAGGCGCGCCACCTCATCTGGCAGGGGCTGCGGCGGCTGATCGGCGCCGGCAAGACGATCGTGCTGACGACGCATTTCATGGACGAGGCCGAGCGCCTTACCGACCGCCTCGCCATTCTCGATCACGGGCGCGTCGTCGCCGAGGGCGCGCCGCGCGCGCTGATCGAAACGCATATCGAACCGGCCGTGGTCGAGGTGTTCGGCGAAGGGCTCGCCGACTGGACCGCGCGGCATGCGGCCGGCCTGTGCCAGCGCTTCGAGACGGTCGGCGAAACGCTGTTCTGCTACACCCGCAGCCCCGACACCGTCATCGAAGCGCTCGGGAACGCGCCGGCACTGCGCTACCTGCACCGGCCGTCGAACCTGGAAGACGTCTTCCTCAAGCTCACCGGACGCGACCTGAGGGACTGAAGCCATGCGCCATTTTTTCCGGTTTCCGCTTCTGTCGTGGCGCTTCGTCCCGGTGTGGCAGCGCAACTACCTCGTGTGGAAGAAGCTCGCGATTCCGTCCATTCTCGGCAACCTCGCCGACCCCATGCTCTACATGCTGGGACTGGGCTACGGCCTCGGCAGCCTGCTGCCGGATGTGGGCGGCATGCCCTACCTGACCTTCCTCGCGGCAGGCACGGTGGCCTACAGCACGATGAACGCCGCCACCTTCGAGGTGCTCTATTCGAGCTTTTCGCGCATGCACGTGCAGCGCACCTGGGACGCAATCCTCAACGCGCCGCTCACGCTAGACGACGTCATGCTCGGCGAGCTGACCTGGGCGGCGTCCAAGAGTCTGCTGTCCGGGCTGGCGATCCTCGCGGTGATCTGGGGGCTCGGCCTGTACGGCGATTTCTGGATGACGCTGTGGATCGTCCCGGTCGTCGCGCTGGTCGGTTTCTGTTTCGGCGGGCTGGGGCTGGTGATGAACGCGGTGTCGCCCAGCTACGACTTCTTTCTCTATTACTTCACGCTGGTGATCACGCCCATGGTGCTGCTGTGCGGCGTGTTCTTCCCCGTCTCGCAGCTTCCTGCCGCGGTGCAGGGCGTCTCCTCCTGGCTGCCGCTCACCCACGCCATCGATCTGGCGCGTCCCCTGGTCGTCGGCCGCGTGCCCGACGACATCGTCCCCCACGTCGCGGCGCTGCTGATCTACGGCAGCCTCGGCTATGTCGTCGCGCTGGCGCTGACCCGGCGGCGGCTGCTGAAATGATCAGATGCCGGCCGCCTGGCGGTCGGCGTGATAGCTCGATCGCACCATCGGCCCGCAGGCGGCGTGCCTGAAGCCCATTGCGAGCGCCTCCTCTTCGAACCGGGCGAAGCGTTCGGGCGTCACGAAGCGCAGCACCGGCAGGTGGTGCTGCGAGGGCTGCAGGTACTGGCCGAGCGTCAGCATGTCGACGTCGTGCGCGCGCAGGTCGCGCATCACCTCGAGAATCTCGTCGTCCTCCTCTCCGAGCCCCAGCATCAGGCCGGATTTGGTCGGAATGCCGGGGTGGCGCGCCTTGAAGTCCTTGAGGAGCTTCAGCGAATGCGCGTAATCCGCGCCCGGACGCGCCGCCTTGTACAGGCGCGGCACGGTTTCCAGGTTGTGGTTCATCACGTCGGGCGGCGCGGCGTCGAGCGCGTCGAGCGCCTTGTCGAGGCGGCCGCGGAAATCCGGCGCGAGGATCTCGATGCGGGTGGCCGGCGAGGCCTCGCGCACCGCCGCGATGCACTGCGCAAAATGCCCGGCGCCGCCGTCGCGCAGGTCGTCGCGATCGACGCTCGTGATCACCACGTATTTCAGCGCCATCACCGCGATCGTCTCGGCGAGATGGCGCGGCTCGTCGGTATCGGGCGGCAGCGGCGTGCCGTGGCCGACGTCGCAGAACGGGCAGCGCCGCGTGCAGAGGTCGCCGAGGACCATGAAGGTCGCAGTGCCGTGGCCGAAGCATTCACCCAGGTTGGGGCACGACGCTTCCTCGCACACCGTATGCAGCTTCGCCTCGCGCAGGATGCCCTTCAGCCGTGCGACGTTCGGCACGTTGGGCGACTTGGCGCGGATCCACGACGGCAGGCGCATGCGCGGCTGTTGCACGATCTTGATCGGGATGCGCGCGGTTTTCGCGGCGCCTTTGTGCTGGAGGGGGTCTGCCATGACGGACTCGCAAGGATATCGAAACGGGATTTTAGCCCATGCGTCCGGCGACTCGCGGCGCCGGGCGCAGGCTCGTCCCGGGGAGGGAACGACGACCGGGTCAGGCCTTGACCCAGATCCGCCCGGCTTCGACCTTCACCGGATAAGTCCGGATCGGCTCCTCGGCGGGCTCGCAGGTGGGCTGCCCGGTGGCGAGATCGAAGTAGCTGCCGTGCAGCGAGCACTTGATCCTGCCGTCCTTGATGCATCCCAGATACAGCGACGAATCCTCGTGGCTGCACATCTCGTCGACGACGTAATGCGTGCCGTTCGAGTTGCACAGCAACAGGCGCTTGCCGCCGACGACGACGCGCTTCATCTCGGCCGGCTTGAGTTCGTCGGCGGCGGCGACGGCGACGTATTCGCTCATCACCTGACCCTGGCGACGGCCGTGCCGGAATCCAGCACGGCACGAATCTGCGCTGCGGCGTCGGCCACGCTTGCCGCCTTGCCGACATGGTGCAGGATGATCGCGCCGCCCAGCACCAGCGAATCGTAGGTCGCACCCTTGTCGCCTTTGAGCGCGAGGATGCCCGCCTCGGCCGCGGCATGGGCGGCTGCCTTGACGTCGATGGCGGCGACGATCTCGTCTTCGCCCGCCTCGGCGGCGACCGCGCCGGGCAGCGGCACGGCACGCATCGGCTGGTCGATGCCGAGCGCCATCGGATCGATGTCCGCCTCGGTCTCGGCGCCGCGGTCGTGGTAATGAAAATACTTGCCGGTCTGGCGCAGCGAGGGGATCACGCCGCCCTCGACGCCGCGCACGATGCAGGCGGTATCGAAGCCCGCTTCGCGCGCAAGCTCGGCGTACACGGGCGGATAGGGCTTGTGGACGAAGCCGGTGACGAAATGCGTCCGTTTTCTGCCGGCGACCGGCCTCGACAGCACCTCCACCGTGGTCAGCGTCTGCCGCTTGACCATCTTTCCGCGCAGCGCGGCCAGGTTGTGCAGGCCGGGGTTGGATTGCGCCTGATCGAGATAGGTCCAGCCGAGCGACGGATCGGCCAGCCGCGCCGCGGCCTCTTCCGGCTTGAGGTCGACCGGCACGCCGGCGGCTTCGAGCACGTGGCGCGCGGTCACGCCGTATTTCGGGGCGACGGCGTCGAGGCCGTGGCTGACCACGTGCAGCCCGAACTCCGCCAGCAGCGGCCCGAGGAAGGGTGCGGCGGGCAGACAGCGGTTGTAGCCGCCGTAGGGATCGCCGATGTCGACCACCTCGTCCACGTCGGCCGTGACGCGGCGCGTCGTTTCGAGCACCGCGTCCAGCACGCCGCGGTTTTCGTCCATCGTTTCGCGCTTCATGCGCAGGGCGATGAAATAGATGCCGACCTGCACCGGGTCGATCAGGTTGTCGATGACGGCCTTGGTGGCGAGACGCGCTTCAGCGCGGCTGATGTTCTTGGACAGGTCCGGGCCGGTGGCGATGCGCTGGATGATCGAGCGCATGAGCAGCTTGGGGTCGGACGGAAGGGTGTCGATGCGCATGGGTAACTCCATCAGAAGTTACAAGAATACTAATGCTTGACTGAAGGGGTCAAGAATAGATGCGGTCGAGCAGCGCATCCGCCAGGGCCGGGCCGGCGTCCGCGAACCGCAACGAAATCCCGAGGTCGCGGCATTGCGTCACCGGCAGTCCGGCGTAGCCGCAGGGGTTGATGGCGGCGAACGGCGCCAGGTCCATGTCGACGTTGAATGCCAGCCCGTGATAGGTGCAGCCGTGCCTGACGCGCAGCCCCAGCGCGGCGATCTTGGCGCCGCCGACGTACACGCCCGGCGCGCCGGCCAGCCGTTCGGCAGCGACGCCGTGGACCGCGAGAAGGTCGATCACCGCCTGTTCCATGCGCGTCACGAGTTCGCGGATGCCATAGCCGCGGCGGCGCAGGTCGACCAGGACGTAGACGACCGCCTGCCCCGGGCCGTGATAGGTGATCTGGCCGCCGCGGTCGATCTGCACGACGGGGATGTCGGTGGATGCGATGAGATGCTCGGGCTTGCCGGCCTGTCCCTGGGTGTAAACGGGCGGATGCTCGACGAGCCACAATTCGTCCGGCGTCGCCGGCGTGCGCCGCGCGGTGAAATCCCGCATCGCCCGCCACGTCGGCTCGTACTCGACCCGTCCGAGGCGGCGCACGACCGCCCGCTCCCCGCGTTCGCCTTCGCGCCCGGCGTTCACAATGCCATCTTCACCCACGGGTGGGACGTGATCTCGCGGTACAGCGCGTCGAGCTGCGCTTTCGAGGTGGCGCGCACCACGCACGTCACCGACAGGTAGTTGCCGCTGCGCGACGCGCGCATTTCGACGGTTTCGGCCTTGAAATCCGGCGCGTGGCGCAGGACCAGTTCGACCATGGCTTGCGCGAAGCCCTCGCGCCGCTCGCCCATGATCTTGATCGGGAAGTCGGCGGGGAACTCGAGCAGCGTGTCCTCCTGGCTCATGCCCGCATCACCTCCTGCTTGAAGGTCTGGTACAGCGCATCCATGCGACGCGCCAGCGGTCCCGGCGCGCCGGCGCCGACAGGCACGCCGTCGAGCTTCACGATCGCCAGGATTTCCCGCGTCGACGAGGTCATCCACAGTTCGTCGGCCGCGCGCACCTCGGCCTCGGGAATCGCGCGCACCTCGTGCGGGATGCCGTGGGCGGCGGCGAGTTCGAGCACCACGTCGTGGGTGATGCCGGTGAGCATCAGGTTGGACGCCGGCGGCGTCCGCAGCACGCCGTCCTTCACCACGAAAATATTGCTTGCCGAGCCCTCGGTGAGGAAGCCGTCCCGCAGCATCACGGTTTCGGCGCAGTCCGCGTCGATCGCCCGCTGCCGCAGCAGGACGTTGGCGAGCAGCGAGATCGCCTTGATGTCGCCGCGCAGCCAGCGATTGTCGACCGCGCTGACGGCGCACACGCCCGCCGCCTTCTGCGCCGGGGTGGCGGTCACGAGCGGCTGCGCGAACAGGAATACCGTCGGCGGCGTGGCTTGCGGAAACACGTGGTCACGCGGCGGCTGCCCCTCGCCCGGCGTGCCGCGCGTCACCTGCACGTAGACCGACTGGTCGGCGAAGTCCTGCAGCGCGATCAGCTGCAGGATGCGCTCGCGCCATTCGGCGATGGTGTGCGGGTTGGCCAGCCGGATGCCGTCGAGGCTGCGCTGCAATCGGCGCAGGTGATCGTCGAGGCGGAACGGCTTGTTCGAATACACCGGCACCACCTCGTAGACGCCGTCGCCGAAGAGAAAGCCGCGGTCGAGCACCGACACCTTCGCCTCGCCGAGCGGCAGGAAGCGGCCGTTGAGATAGACGCTCATTTCGCGAAAAACAGCCGCAGCGAATCCCAGCCGCGTCCGAGGATGCCGGCCACGCCGACGTCGTGCAGCGCGACCAGCGGATAGTCGCCGAGCGGCTGGCCGTCGAGCGTGAGCCGCAGGCTGCCGACCTGTTCCCCCTTGCGCACCGGCGCCACGATGGGCTGCCGGGTGACGAGCTCCGCCTTCATGCGCGACGCGGCCCCGCGGGGCACGACCGCATGGAAATCCTGCGCGAACCCGATCCGCAGCAGCGCGCGCTCGCCGCGGTAAACGTTGACGATCTTGATGGTCTGGCCCGCGCGATAGAGCGGGATGCTGTCGAAGGTCTCGAAAGCGTAGTTCAGGAGCTTCAGCGCATCCTGCGTGCGCTGCGCATCCGACCGCGCATCCAGCACGACCGCGATGCGGCGCTGGTCGCCGCGCTGCGCCGACGCCGCCAGGCAGTAGCCCGCCTGCGGCGTCCGTCCGGCCTTCACGCCGGTCACGGTATCGTCGCGCCACAGCAGGCGGTTGCCGTTGTAATACGTGACGCCCTGGAACGCCAGCTCCTTCTGGCCGAAGAATGCCGACTGGCCCGGAAAATCGCGGAGCAGTGCGCGCGCGAGCAGGGCAAGGTCGCGCACGCTCGACTGATGACCGGGCGCGGCGAGGCCGGTCGCGTTGACGAAACGGGTTTTCGTCATGCCCAGCCGCCTCGCCTCGCGGTTCATGCGCTCGACGAATGCCGCCTCGCTGCCGTCGGCCGCGGTCACGAGCGTGAGCGTCGCGTCGCTCGCCGATTCCACCAGCATGCCGCGCAGGAGGACGTCGATGCTGACCTTCTCGCCGGGCTTGAGGAATATGCGCGCGCCGTCGGCGACGGCCGCGGCTTGCGGCACGGTGACGGTTTGGTCCAGACGCAACTTGCCGCTGCGGATGTCGCCGAGCAGGACGTAGGCGGTCATCATCTGCGTCAGCGAGCCGGGCGCCAGCGGCAGGTCGGCCTGCTGGGATGCCAGGTCGCGCCCGCTCGCCGCATCGATCACGATCCAGGCGCGCGACGAGGCGACGGGCGGGGCCGCCCACGCCGCCGCGGAAAACAGGAGCGTGAGCGCCAGCCAGAAGATTTTCATGCTCGTCCTTTCGATCAATCGCGTCTGACGAGGACTGCATTCAGGTCCAGGCGTTCCCGCACCCGCTCCCGGGCCGACTGCGCCGCGTCGTCGCTGGCGTACGGGCCGAGTTGAACCCGGTGCAGGCGGCCGTCGACGATCACGCTCGCCTGGCCGGCGTCGATGCCGAGGCTGCGCTGCAGCCGGTCGCGCAACTGGCGGGCGTTGTCGGCGCGGGAAAACGCGCCGACCTGCAGGTAGATCCCGTTCTGCGGCGCCTTGGCCTGCGCGTCCTGCGGCGCCTCGACCTGTGCGACGTCGGCGTCGGGATCGATGCTTTCCACCCGGACCCGCGCGCTGCCCTTCTTCAGGTAGCCAAGCTTGTGGGCGGCGGTGTACGAGAGATCGATGATGCGCTTGCTGTGGAACGGTCCGCGATCGTTGATGCGAACCACCACCGACTTGCCGGTCTCGAGCGAGGTGACCCGGGCGTAGCTCGGGATGGGCAGGGTCGGATGCGCCGCCGTCATGGCGTACATGTCGTAGCGCTCGCCCGACGAGGTCTTCTTGCCCTGGAAGCGGCGGCCGTACCACGAGGCCAGTCCCACCTTGCTGTAGTGACGCAGCGTGGTCTGCGGCGTGTAGGTGGTGCCCAGCGCGACGTAGGTGCGGTTGGCTGTGGCGTTCAACGGCTCCCTGCGCGGCACGGCGTCGGGAACGGCGTCCAGGTTCCCGGGCGGGTTCGCCTCGGGGCCGTCGTCCAGGTAATAGCCGCCGCCGCGGGGAGCGTTCGACGCCTGCGGGGCCTGCGGGGCCTGCGGGGCCTGCGGGGCCTGCGGCGCCTGTTTTTCGGGCGGCGTGCTGGCACAGCCGCCGAGGGCCAGTGCGAGGGCCGCGACGCCCAGGAGCGATAGTGTCTTCATGCCCATGATTTTACCCCGTCATGATTTGTTGAGTTGACGGTGCGTCGCCACGCTCATCATGATGCCCACGCCCAGCAACAGCGTGACGAGCGCGGTCCCGCCGTAGCTCATCAAGGGCAAGGGCACGCCGACGACCGGCAGGATGCCCGACACCATGCCCATGTTGACGAATACATAGGTGAACAGATTGAGGCTGAGCGTGGCCGCCATCAGCCGGCCGAACAGCGTCGGCGCGCGCGCGGCGATGGTGAGGCCGCGCGCGACGATGGCCAGATACAGGCCGACCAGAAGGATCGCGCCGGCATACCCGAATTCCTCGCCGAACACCGCGTAGATGAAGTCGGTCGTGCGCTCGGGGATGAAGTCGAGCTGGTTCTGCGTGCCCTGCATCCAGCCCTTGCCGAACAGGCCGCCGGAACCGATGGCGATGGTCGACTGGATGATGTGGTAGCCGGCGCCGAGCGGGTCGGACGAGGGGTCGAGCAGCATCAACACGCGGCGCTGCTGGTAATCGTGCATGAACCCCCAGACGACCGGCAGGCTGGCCGCGCCGAGCGCGGCGCCGCCGACAATCACCTTCCACGGCAGGCCGGCGAAGAACAGCAGGTAAAACCCGGACGCGCCGAGCATGAGCGCGGTGCCGAGGTCGGGCTGGCGCAGGATGAGCAGGAAGGGCACCAGCAACAGGACGCCGCCTACCAGGTAGTGCTTGGCGCGCAGCACCGCCTCGTTGCGATGGAAATACCAGGCCAGCATCAGCGGCAGGGCCAGCTTCAGAAGTTCGGACGGCTGGAACGCGAAGCCGAGGTTGAGCCAGCGCCGCGCGCCGTTGCGGACTTCGCCGAACAGCGCGACGCCGACGAGAAGCACCACGCCCGCCACGTACAGCGGCGGCCCCGCCTTCGACAGCAGATGCGGCGGCACGTTGGCGATCATCACCATCACGAGCAGCGCCAGCCCCATGTTGACGAGATGGCCGCTGATGCGGGCCGGGCTTTCCCCCGACGCGCTCGTCACGACCGCCAGGCTGATGCCCAGCATCAGCAGCACCAGCGTCAGCAGGATGCCGTCCACGTGACGCAGGCCGCTCAGTGCCCAATGGCTAATCCGAGGCATCGCTCCCCTCCGGCTGGATCTTGCCGGGACGCTTCCCGGTCAGGTAGTAATCGAACACCGCGCGCGCGATCGGCGCCGCGGCGGAGCCGCCGTGTCCGCCGTTTTCGACCAGCACGGCGACCGCGATGGTCGGATTTTCGGCCGGGGCGTAGGCGATGAACAGGGCATGGTCGCGATTTTTCCGCGACAGGGTGGCGGCGTCGTAGCGGGCGCCCTGCTTGATGCCGACCACCTGGGCAGTGCCGGTCTTGCCGGCGATCGTGTAGGGTGCGCCGGCCGCGGCCGCCGCGGCCGTGCCGCCGGGCCGCATCGTGTCGATCATGCCCTGCCGGATCACCGCGAGGTCTTCGGGCTTGATCGCCAGTTGCCCGCGCACCGCGACCGGCTGCGGCTGCCAGGCGTGGGTGAACGGATCCCGCATCGCCTGGACCAGGCGCGGCTCGATCCGCTTGCCGCCGTTGGCGATCATGGCCACCGCCGTCGCCAGCTGCAGCGGCGTCGCCAGATGGTAGCCCTGGCCGATGCCCGCGATCACCGTTTCGCCGGGATACCACTCCTTCTTCCAGCGACGCTGCTTCCACTCGCGCGAAGGCAGCAGGCCCGGCGATTCGCCATCCAGGTCGATGCCGGTCTTTTCGCCGAAACCGAACTTCGCCAGGTAATCGTGCATGCGGTCGATCCCCATGTCGAACGCGAGCTTGTAGAAATAGGTATCGCACGACTGCGCGATCGCCCGCCGCATGTCGACGAGCCCGTGGCCGCCGTGCTTCCAGTCGCGAAACTGGTGCGTGCTGTTGGGCAGGCTGAAATACCCGGGATCGACCGTGAGGTCCGTCGGCTTGCGCACGCCCAGTTCCAGCCCCGCCAGTGCCATGAAGGGCTTGATCGTCGAGCCCGGCGGATAGAGCCCGCGCAGCGCGCGGTTCACCATCGGCCGCTCGGGCGAGTCGTTGAGCGCCTTCCACGTTTCGGGGTCGATGCCGTCGATGAACAGGTTGGGGTCGAAGCCGGGCTTGCTCACCAATGCCAGCACGCCGCCGGTATTGGGATCGAGCGCCACCAGCCCGCCCGTGTAATCGCCGAACGCCTGTTCGGCGATCGCCTGCAGGTCGCGGTCGAGATACAGGCGCAGATCCTTGCCCGGCACCGGCGGTATCCGCGACAGCGCGCGCACCGCGCGGCCGCTCGCGTCCGTTTCCATCTGGTCGAAGCCGGTGCGGCCGTGCAGCACCGTTTCATAGCTCTGTTCCAGGCCGGTCTTGCCGATATGCACCGTGCCGCGGTAGTTCTGCTCGCGCCCGGATTCGCGCAGCGCCTTGAGATCGCGGTCGTTGATGCGGCCGATGAACCCGACCACGTGCGACATGCCGGCCCCGGCCTGATAGTTGCGGAACAGGCGCGCCTTCACCTCCACGCCCGGCAGGCGGTAATGATTGGCCGCCAGAATCGCCACCTCCTCGTCGGTGAGCTTGCTTTTCAGCGGCACGGTCTCGAACTCGTGCGATTCGGCAAGCAGGCGCCGAAAGCTTCTCAGCTCGCCCGGCGTGATCTTGATCAGCTTGCCCACCTCGGCCAGCGTGGCCTCCAGTTCGCGCGGCTGCGCCCGCGCCAGTTCGAGCGTGTAGGCGGAATAGTTCTCCGCCAGAATGCGGCCTTTCCGGTCCAGGATCAGGCCACGGTTGGGCGCGACGGGCACCAGCGAGATGCGATTGTTTTCCGCGCGCTGGTTGTAGTACTCGTTCTGCATGATCTGCAGGTAAAAGCCGCGCCCGAGCAACGCGACGGCAAGCAGCGCGACGAACGCCGCGCCCGCCTTGATGCGTCCGTGAAAGCGGCCCAGCTCGCGATCCAGGTTCTTGAGCGGCGTGGCTAGCGGCATGTCCTGCTCACGCCCGGTCCTGCGCACCCTTGCCATGCCACAGGCACATGAACAGGGCGATCAGGTACCACAGCAGGGTGCTTCCCAGCGCCGGCACCAGGATGCTCAGCCCGGTGGGCGGATTGACCGCCAGCCAGCCGACCAGCAGCACCGCCGCCTGCGCGCCGAGAAAGATCGGGAACATCTGGGCGGCCTGGCGGTGCGGATCGAACTGCAGCAGCCGCAGGCGCAGATACAGCACCAGATAGACACCGACCACATAGGCGATGGCATGCTGGCCGAACACCACGCCATCCTGGAAATCGGCGAGCAGGCCCAGGAAGAACGCCACGCCGAAGCCGACGCGGGCGGGCTGATGCAGCGCCCAGAACAGGACGGCGACGAGCACGAAATCCGGCCGCGCGACGAGCGCCCAGCCGGACCACGGCAGCTGCTCCAGCAGCACCGCGAGCGTCAGCGTGCCGAGGATGCGGCGCCAGTTTCCGGAAGCGTGGGAGGATACGTTCATCGGGTCTTCGCCTGCGGTTTCGCGATCAGCACCAGCACGCCGCGCGCGCGGTCGATTCCGGCGAGCGGCATGCACTCGACGCGCAGGTAGGGACTCGATTGCGAGCGGGATACGCGGTTCACGGCGGCCACCGGGATGCCGGCGGGGTAGACGCCGTCGATGCCCGAAGTGAGCAGGCGGTCGCCGGGCCTGAGATCAGTCTGCGCGGGCATGTAGCGCAGCTCCATCTGTCCGCGCCCGGTGCCGGCGGCGAGCCCGCGCTGGCCGGTGCGCTCGACGAGCACCGGCGTCAGCTGATCCGGGCTGCTCACCAGCGTGACCTCGCTCGACCCCGGATACACGCGGGTCACCTGCCCCACGAGGCCGGCGGCATCGATCACCGGCATGCCGGTGCGCAGGCCGCCGCTCGCGCCCTGGTCCAGGGTGAGGCGCTGGGCGAACCAGTCGTGTCCCTTGTACAGCAGCGCGGCGTGCACCACCTCCTGGCCCGGGCGGTCGCGCAGCCGCAGCAGCGCGCGCAGTTCCGCATTTTCGCGCGCCAGTTCCTTCGCATCGTTCACGCCGACGAGGAGTTGCGCCCGCTCAAGCAGAAGGGCATCGCGTTCGTTTTGCAGAAGACGGTGGCGGGTGAAGAAGCCTGCGAGTTCGGCGGCGACGTCGGCCGGCACGCGCATGACGTCGCGCACCGGCTGCAGCAGCACGGAAAACCCGCTGCGCAAGCCGTCGAGCGCGTGATAGCGGCTGTCGATGACCACGCAGGCCAGTCCCGCCAGGAGCCAGATCGCGAGGCGCGCCGTCGGCCCGAGCCGGCGGGCGAACATGAGCTGACCCGGCATCGCCATCAGCAGACCCCGTCGACGGCGGACGCGCTCACTCGTTCGTGAAAACCGACGCCAGCTTGTCCATTTCCTCGAGCGCGCGTCCCGATCCGCGCACCACGCAGGTCAGCGGGTCGGCGGCGACGATCACCGGCAGGCCGGTCTCTTCCATCAGCAGGCGGTCGAGGTCGCGCAGCAGCGCGCCGCCGCCGGTCAGCACCATGCCCTTCTCGGCGATGTCGGCGCCGAGCTCGGGCGGGGTCTGTTCGAGCGCCTGCTTGACCGCGCTGACGATGGCATTGAGCGGCTCGGTCAGCGCTTCGAGAATCTCGTTCGACGACACGTTGAAGCTGCGCGGCACGCCCTCGGCGAGGCTGCGACCCTTGACCTCCATCTCCTGCACTTCGGCACCCGGGAAAGCCGAGCCCATTTTCTTCTTGATCTGCTCGGCGGTCGCCTCGCCGATCAGCATGCCGTAGTTGCGGCGGATGTAGTTGATGATGGCGTCGTCCATGCGGTCGCCGCCGACGCGTACCGAATTGGCGTAGACCACGCCGCCGAGCGAGATGACGCCGACCTCGGTGGTGCCGCCGCCGATGTCGACCACCATCGAGCCGGTCGCCTCGGCCACGGGCAGGCCCGCGCCGATCGCCGCCGCCATCGGCTCCTCGATCAGATAGACCTGGCGCGCGCCGGCGCCGATCGCCGATTCGCGAATCGCGCGGCGCTCCACCTGGGTCGACCCGCACGGCACGCAGATGATGATGCGCGGACTCGGGCGCAGCATGCGGGTGTCGTGCACCTTCTTGATGAAATACTTGAGCATCTGCTCGGTGACGGTGAAGTCGGCGATCACCCCGTCCTTCATCGGCCGGATGGCCTGGAGGTTGCCCGGCGTGCGGCCCACCATCAGCTTGGCCTCCGCGCCCACCGCCTGCACGGTTCGCTTGCCGCCGGCCAGCACGTCGGTACGGATCGACACCACCGACGGCTCGTCCAGCACGATGCCCCGGTCGCGCACGTAAATCAGCGTGTTGGCGGTACCGAGGTCGATGGCGAGATCGGTCGAAAAATAGCTGGTCAGAAACTTGAACATGGCGGCGTCAGCCCGCTCCGGGCGGGCGAAAGGGCGGAAAAAACAAGGGGGCTATGATACCCTAACGCGTTTCGTTCCCGTAAGTCTTCAGGCCTCCCCCACCATGTCCCTCACCCCGGACGACGTCAAGCGCATCGCCCGCCTCGCGCGCATCGAAACCAGCGATGCCGAGGCGCTGGCCACGCAGGCCCGGCTCAACACCATATTCGATCTCATCGCCGCCATGCAGTCGGTGAACACCGACGGCGTCGCGCCGATGGCGCACGCGCAGGACGTGACGCAACGCCTGCGCGACGATGCCGTGACCGAGACGGACCGCCACGCCGCCTTCCAGGCGATTGCGCCGGCGGTCGAGAACGGCCTGTATCTCGTGCCTAAAGTCATCGAATGACCATGCTTCAGACCTCCCTTTCCGCGCTCGCCGCGCAGCTCGCGGCCGGGCAGATTTCCAGCCGCGAGCTCGCCCGGCAGTATCTCGACCGCATCGCCGCGCTCAACCCCGCGATCAACGCCTTCATCACCGTGGACGCCGAGAAGACGCTGGCCGAAGCCGCCGCCGCCGACGCGCTGATCGCCGCCGGCCGGGGCGGTCCGCTCACGGGCGTCCCGGTCGCCCACAAGGACATCTTCTGCACCGACGGCTGGCTCACCACCTGCGGTTCGAAAATGCTGTCCAACTTCGTCGCGCCCTACGACGCGCACGTGATCCAGCGCTTCAAGGCGGCCGGCATGCCGAGCCTGGGCAAGACCAACATGGACGAATTCGCCATGGGCTCGTCCAACGAGACGAGCCATTTCGGCGCGGTGAAGAATCCCTGGGACACGGCTCGCGTGCCCGGCGGCTCGTCGGGCGGCGCCGCGGCCTGCGTCGCCGCGCGCATGGCGCCCGCCGCGACCGGCACCGACACCGGCGGCTCGATCCGCCAGCCGGCCGCGCTGTGCGGCATCACGGGACTCAAGCCGACCTACGGCCTGGTGTCGCGCTACGGCATGATCGCGTTCGCCTCCAGCCTCGACCAGGCAGGACCCATGGCGCCCTCGGCCGAGGACTGCGCGCTGCTCCTGAACGTGATGACCGGCTTCGACCCCAACGATTCGACCAGCCTGGAACGCGACAAGGAAGACTACACGCGCGACCTGGACCGGCCGCTCGCGGGCCTGCGCATCGGCCTGCCGAAGGAATTCTTCGCCGAGGGGCTCAACAGCGACGTCGCCGCCGCGGTCGAGGCCGCGGTCGCCGAGCTGAAGAAGCTTGGCGCGACGACCGTCGAGATCTCGCTCGCCAACTCGCAACTCGCGATCCCGGTCTATTACGTGCTGGCGCCCGCCGAGGCGTCGTCGAACCTGTCGCGCTTCGACGGCGTGCGCTACGGCTACCGTGCGCCCGAGTATGCGGACCTCAACGACATGTATTCGAAGACGCGGGCGCAGGGCTTCGGCGCCGAGGTCAAGCGCCGCATCCTGATCGGCGCCTACGTCCTGAGCCACGGCTACTACGACGCCTACTATCTCCAGGCTCAAAAGATCCGCCGGCTGATCGCCGACGACTTCGCCGCGGCGTTCAAGGCCTGCGACGTCATCCTCGGCCCGACCGCGCCGGGCACCGCGTTCACGCTCGGCGAGAAGTCCGACGATCCGGTCGAGATGTACCTCAACGACCTCTACACGATCCCCGCCAACCTGGCCGGCCTGCCCGGCATGAGCCTGCCCTGCGGATTCGATTCGAAGGGCCTGCCGATCGGCCTGCAGCTCGTCGGCGACTATTTTTCCGAGGCGAAAATGCTCAACGTCGCCCATCAGTACCAGCGCGTCACCGACTGGCATGCGCGCGCGCCGGAGGGTTTGCGATGAAATGGGAGACCGTCATCGGGCTGGAGGTCCATACCCAGCTCGCCACCCGATCCAAGATCTTTTCCGGCAGCAGCACCGCCTTCGGCGCCGCGCCCAACACGCAGGCCTCCGCCGTCGACATCGCGCTGCCGGGCGTGCTGCCGGTGCTGAACCGCGGCGCGGTCGAGTGCGCGATCAAGTTCGGCCTCGCCATCGGCGCGACGCTCAATCGCGTCAACGTGTTCGACCGCAAGAACTATTTCTACCCGGACCTTCCGAAGGGCTACCAGATCAGCCAGCTCGCGAAGCCCATCGTCGAGGGCGGCACGCTGACCATCATCGTCCCTTCGACAGGCTCAGGACAGTCGGAAGAAAGAGTCATCCATCTCACCCGCGCCCACATGGAGGAGGACGCCGGCAAGTCGCTGCACGAGGACTTCCACGGCATGACCGGAATCGACCTCAACCGCGCCGGCACGCCGCTCCTCGAGATCGTCTCGGAGCCGGAGATGCGTTCGAGCGCCGAGGCCGTCGCCTACGCCCGTGCGCTGCATAGCCTGGTGACCTGGATCGGCATCTGCGACGGCAACATGCAGGAAGGCAGCTTCCGCGTCGACGCCAACGTTTCGGTGCGCCCGCTGGGCCAGGCCGAATTCGGCACCCGCCGCGAGATCAAGAACCTCAACTCGTTCCGCTTCCTGCAGCAGGCGATCGACTATGAAGTCCGCTGGCAGATCGAGACGCTCGAGGACGGCGGCCGCATCGAGCAGGCCACCGTGCTGTTCGATCCCGACAGCGGCGAGACGCGCATGATGCGCAGCAAGGAAGAGGCGCACGACTACCGCTACTTCCCCGATCCCGACCTGCTGCCGGTGAGGCTCGACGACGCCTGGATCGAGCGGGTGAAATCGACGCTGCCCGAACTGCCCGCCGCGATGCAGGCGCGCTTCCAGAACGATTACGGCGTGTCGGCCTATGACGCAGCCGTGTTGACCGGGTCGCGCGCGCTCGCCGATTACTTCGAGGCCGCCGCGAAGGCGTGCGGCCAGGGCAAGCTCGCCGCCAACTGGGTGATGGGCGAGTTATCCGCCGCGCTCAACAAGGCCGAGCTCGACATCGCGCGAAGCCCGGTGTCGGCCGCGCAACTGGGCGCCCTGATTGCCCGCATCCAGGACGGCACGCTCTCGGGCAAGCTCGCCAAGCAGGTGTTCGAAGGGCTGTGGGAAGGCGCCGGCGAAGTCGACGCCATCATCGAGGCGCGCGGCCTGAAGCAGATGTCCGATTCCGGCGAACTGGAGAAGATCGTCGACGAAGTGCTCGCCGCCAACGCGAAGTCGGTCGAGGAGTTCCGCGCCGGCAAGGAGAAGGCCTTCAACGCGCTGGTCGGCCAGGTGATGAAGGCCAGCCGCGGCAAGGCCAACCCGGCGCAGGTCAACGAGCTGCTGAAAGCCAGGCTGCAATAACGTGAGTATGGTGCGCCGGACCGGGTGTCTCCGGCCGGCGCAGTCGCCGACCCGGCGCGCCGCCGCTTACTTGCCGGTCAGTTCGCGAAAGCGAAGCTTGTCGGCAGCATACTTCTGCCGCACCTCGTCCATCGCGGCCTGGTTGTTCTGCAGGGTCCGCTTCAGCTCGCCGCTTTCGCGCACCGCCTGATCCAGCTGGTCCTGCAGGTTTTGCCCGGGCGCGCGGCCCGCCTTGCGCAGCGCGGCGATCCGGTTGCGCAGGTCGGCCAGATTCGCGTCGACCGCGCGCGCCCGCGTTTCGGCGCCGAGGTTCATCAGCTTGTAGTTCTCCAGCGCGCGATCGCGCGCGAGGTCGATTTCCGCTTCCGAGGTATAGGTCTGGGTCAGCGCGCGATCGAGTTGCGCCTGCCGCTGCTGCTCCGCCAGCACCCGCTGCTGCTCGGCCAGGCGCTCGGCCTCGGCCTTGCGCTCCGCCTCGGACTGCGTGCGCTTGATCACCAGCCCCTGCTTGTTCATCTCGGCGCCGCCGCTCTTCTGATACGTCGTCGGCGGGGTGTCGCCGTAATGCACGCGGCCGCTGCCGTCGACCCAGCGATACAACTGCGCCTGGCTCGCGCCCGCCGCGAGCAGCAGCGCGGCGGCCAGCAGGCTAGACGCCGTACGTCGAACGGTAAGCGGCCACGGCCTGCAATTCGGTTTGTCGGTTCGCATCGCGTTTCAGAAATTCCACCAGATTGTCCAGCGTGACCACCGCCACCACCGGGATGCCAAATTGTTCCCGCACTTCCTGCACCGCCGACTTCTCGCCGGTGCCGCGTTCCATGCGGTCCAGCGCGATCACCACGCCGGCCGGCTCGGCGCCCGCGCTCCGGATCAGGTTCACCGACTCGCGCACCGAGGTGCCCGCGGAGATCACGTCGTCGACGATCAGCACGCGGCCCTCGAGCGCCGCGCCGACCACCGTGCCGCCCTCGCCGTGGTCCTTGGCTTCCTTGCGGTTGTAGGCGTACGGCACGTTCCTGCCCATGCCCGCCAGCGCGATCGCGATGCTCGCCGCCAGCGGAATGCCCTTGTAGGCCGGACCGAACAGCACGTCGAACGCGATCCCCGAGTCGACGATGGCTTTCGCGTAAAATTCCCCCAGCCGTTTCAGCCGGTCGCCGTCGTTGAACAGCCCTGCGTTGAAAAAATAGGGGCTCATGCGCCCCGCCTTGGTCTTGAACTCGCCGAAGCACAACACGTTCGAAGCGATGGCGAACTCCACAAACTCGGCTTTGTAATCGGACATTTCCGCAAATTTCTTGAATCGATCTTGATGCGAATTATATCGGCCAACCTCAACGGCATCCGTTCCGCCGCCACCAAGGGCTTCTTCGAGTGGCTGCCCGCGCAGGGCGCCGACGTGGTCTGCGTGCAGGAACTCAAGGCCCAGGCCGCCGACCTCAAGCCGGAATTCACGGCCTGCGACGGTCTGACCGGCGCCTTCCACTACGCCGAGAAGAAGGGCTACAGCGGCGTCGGCGTCTACACGCGAAAGCCGCCGCAGCGCATCGTCGAAGGCCTCGGCGTCCCCGAGTTCGACGCCGAGGGGCGCTACATCGAGGCCGACTACGGAGATCTCGCCGTCATCTCGCTCTACCAGCCATCCGGCTCCAGCAGCGAGGAGCGCCAGCAGGCCAAGTTCCGCTTCCTCGACGCGTTCTTTCCGCATCTCGAAAAGCTCGTGAAGTGCGGGCGCGAAATCGTCATCTGCGGCGACTGGAACATCGCCCACAGGGAAATCGACCTCAAGAACTGGAAATCCAACCAGAAGAATTCGGGCTTCCTCCCCGAGGAACGCGCGTGGATGACGCGGCTGTTCGACGAGCTCGGCTGGGTCGACGTCTACCGCAACCTCTACCCGGACCACGCCGGCGAGGCCTACACCTGGTGGAGCAACCGCGGCCAGGCCTGGGCCAGGAACGTCGGCTGGCGCATCGACTACCAGATCGCGACGCCCGGCATCGCGGCGCAGGCCAGGTCCGCCTTCGTCTACAAGGACCAGCGCTTCTCGGACCACGCGCCGTTGATCGTGGATTACGACTACACTCCGTAGCCATGCAAGGCCAGCTCTTTTCCACCGATTTCCTGCTACGAGGCATCCGGGATACCGACGCATGGAAGGTCATTTCGGACGCGGAGCTGGATGCATTCATTGCCCAGCTCAAGGCACATTACGCCCCCTACTCGGCTGAATCCTCTCTGAACGAAGGCCAGACCGAAGACGAGTTGATCGAGCCGGTGATCGACCTCCTCGGCTGGGAAAACGCCTGGACGTCACAAATCAATCTGTCGCAATCCGGCCGCGAAGACGTTCCGGATTTTCTTCTTTTCGGCGAGCCCACCGCAAAGGATCGAGCGATGGCGGAAAAGAGCGACGACCAACGCACCCGATACGGTGTTGCGCTGCTCGAAGCCAAACGCTGGCTGCGCCCCCTCGACCGCGGCGACGAAAATGCCAGCGGCAACCGCAAGCGCCGCGACTTTGGCGCACCGTCCTCGCAGATGCTGCGTTATCTTTCACGTGCCGACGTCATGAGCGACCGGGCGGTGAAATGGGGCATCCTCACCAATGGCTCGATCTGGCGGCTTTATTGGCAGGACGCCCGTTCCCGCGCCGAGGATTTCTTCGAAATCGACCTCGGCGGCCTGCTCGGCCTACCCGGCGTTCAGCCCGAACTCGACGGCTTCGAGACGCGCCACGGCATTAAGCTCTTCTGGCTGTTATTCGGGCGCGACGCCTTCAATCCGCAGGCCTGGGACAGCCAGCGCCGCACCTTCCACGCCATTGCGCTGTCTGAAGCCCGGCTGTATGAGGAAACCGTTTCCGACCAGTTGGGCAACCGCGTCTTCGCCGAGGTGTTTCCCAGCCTGTGCGTGGCACTGGCAGCCGGCGACCCTGATGCGCGCAAAACGGCACAAGGCGCCTACACCGACGATTATCTGGAAGCGTTGCGTGAAGCGGCACTCGTTCTGCTCTACCGGCTGTTGTTCCTGTTCTATGCCGAAGACCGGCGGCTCCTGCCCGTCATGGATGCGCGTTACACGCCTTACAGCCTGTCCGCTCTTCGCGACGCCGTTGCCGAGGCCCGCGACGACGGCAAGACGTTCTCCAGCCGATCCACCCGCTACTGGGACATCCTGTCCGATCTCTTTCGGCTCATTTCGGACGGCGACGACGCCGTTGGCATGCCTGCATACAATGGCGGCCTGTTCGAGAACGCCCGTTCACCCTTGCTGGCACGCGCCCGGGTTGCCGATGCGCAACTTGCGCCGGTCATCGATGCGCTCTCGCGCCGCGTCGAGGACATCCTCAAGCCGCGCATCAACTACCGCGATCTGTCCGTCGCCCACCTGGGCGGCATCTACGAGCGTCTACTCGAATACCGCCTTGAAGAAGAAAACGGCAAGCTGACCGTGAACAAGGCCGGATTCGCCCGCAAAGGCTCCGGCAGCTACTACACGCACGATGCACTCGTTAGACTAATCCTTGACGAGGCCGTGGGGCGCCTGGTCGTCGAGCGGAAACAGGCTTTTGACGGCCTGCTGAAACGCCTCCACAAAAAATCCAGCCTCAACCCCCCCGAGTGGGACGCGCTCGACAACAGCGATCCTGCCAGCCGGTTCCTCACCTTGAAGATTTGCGATCCCGCCATGGGCAGCGGGCATTTCCTGGTCGCGCTGGTGGACTGGCTGGCCGACCGCGTGCTGGAAACCGCGCAAGAAGCGGCCGAGTCGGTCAACTCCCTCGGGTTCGCCGCACATCTGGTCGAACAGAACCGTCCCTGGGTCTCTCCCGTGGTGGCACGAATTGCGGACATCCGCCGCCGCATCCTCAAAGCCGCCCAGGAACACGGCTGGGCGGTGGATTCTCGCCAGCTCGACGACCGTCACATCGTGCGCCGCATGATCCTCAAGCGCGTGATCTTCGGCGTGGACAAAAATGCCATGGCGGTCGAACTCGCCAAGGTCGCACTCTGGTTGCACACCTTCACCGTCGGCGCGCCGCTGTCATTTCTCGACCATCACCTGCGGCATGGCGATTCGCTGTTTGGCGGGCAGGTGCGGCACATCCGCGAAGAGCTCGCCAGGCTCAAGGGCGGCCTGTTGCAGCAGGACGACCTGCGCCGGGTGGATACTGCCCGCATGACCATGCAGGCCATCGGCGATCTGACCGACATCGATATCGCCGAAGCCCATCACTCCAAGGCGCTGATGGAACAGGTCAACGACGGCCTGCGGCCGCTTTGGCGCGCGCTGGATTTCCTGCACGCCAGGCGCTGGGCGGGCAAGGCCGAGAAGAAAGACTACGACGAAGCCTGGGTCGGGCTGCTTAACCAGGAATACGGCGAAAACCTGCTGGAATCCATCGATCTGCTCGGCAAGTCGGGCATCAAGCTCTTCAACGAACGCCAGCGCAAAGCCCATGCCGTCGTGCAGCGGGCCCTCGCCCGGGCCGCACGCGAGCGTTTTTTGCACTGGGAACTGGCCTTCCCCACCGTATGGCAAAACGACGCGGGGGGCTTCGACGCGGTGATCGGCAACCCGCCGTGGGATCGCATCAAGCTGCAGGAAGTGGAATGGTTCGCTGAGCGCCAGCCCGAAATCGCGATGCAGGCCCGCGCCGCCGACCGCAAGAAGCTCATCGCCAAGGAAAAAGAACGCGACACGCCGCTCTGGCGCGAGTATGCCGCGGCAAGCGAGGCGGCGGAAACGGCGGCGCGGGTGGCGCGCGAATGCGGCGACTATCCGCTGCTGTCCAGCGGCGACATCAACCTCTACAGCCTGTTCGTCGAACGCTCGCAGGCGCTGGTCACGCCTGCCGGCATTGTCGGCCTGCTCACCCCTTCCGGCATTGCGGCGGACAAAGGCGCGTCGGATTTCTTCCGCACCCTGACCACCCCGGAAGAAGATGGTGCGGCCCGGCTGGCCGCTCTGTATGACTTCGAGAACAGGAAAGGCTTTTTCCCTGACGTCGATTCGCGCTTCAAATTCTGCGCCCTCGTCTTCGGCGGCGGGCAGCGCCGCTTCGCGAAAAGCCGCTGCGCCTTCTATCTTCACGGCGTGGAAGAACTGGCCGACCCGCAGCGCGCCCTGCAACTGACCGGCAAGGACTTCCAGCTCGTCAACCCCAATACCGGCGCCGCACCCATTTTCAGGACCCCGCGCGATGCCGAACTGACCATGCGCATCTATCGCACCCACCCGGTGCTGGTGAAGCGCACCGGCAAGCAGGAACAGAAAGCCTGGCCGGTGAAATACGTCACCATGTTCCACATGACCAACGACTCGGGGCTGTTCCTCACCCGGGCCGAGCTGGAGAAGCAGGGCTGGCAGCCGGCGGGGGAGAACCGCTGGGAAAAGGACGATGAAATGGCCGTGCCGCTGTATGAGGGCAAGATGGTGCAGATGTACGACCACCGCGCCGCCGACGTGGTGATCAACGCGAACAACCTGCACCGGGCCGCACAACAGGCAGTGATTCAGGATTCGGTCAAACAGCAGCCGGACCGCTATCCGGTGCCGCAATTTTGGGTCAAGCAGGAGGAAGTCGGAAAAATCAGCTCAGCCGAATGGGTGCTTGGCTTCAAGGAAATCACCGCCCCCACGAATGTTCGTTCGATGATTGCGGCGCTCATGCCCGGCGTTGGCTTCGGCAACAAGGTTCCAATTTTCCTTTATCCACAAAATCGCAACCCTCAGGAACCCGCTGTGCAGGCAGCATTGCTTGTGGCCAACCTGAACTCGTTTGCCTTTGATTTTGTTCTCCGACAAAAGCTGCAAGGCCAAACTATTAACCTGTTCATCCTGGAACAGCTCCCCGTCATCGCCCCGGAAACCTTCGAGCAATCCATCGGCGACCAGAAAATCGCCGACTTCATCCGCGCCGAGGTGCTGGCGCTCAGCTACACCGCGCACGACCTCGCCCCCTTCGCCCGCGATCTCGGCTACGTGGAAGCCGACGGCAGCGTGAAACCGCCCTTCGCCTGGGACTCGGAAGACCGTGCCCAGCGCATGGCCCGCCTTGATGCCCTGTTCTTCCATCTCTATGGCCTCGCCGAAGACGACGCCGGCTACGTCCTCTCCACCTTCCCCATCGTGCGCGAGCAGGACACGAAGGCGCATGGGCGCTACCGCACGCGCGACCTGATCCTGGGCTACCTCGAGCGTATCCGGTCCGGGACGCTCAGCCATGAAAGACTCGCATAGCCATGGTGCCTTCCGATAGCGACCTGCTCGCCCTGCTGGATCGCCTCGATCGGGAACCTGCCGACGCGCTGGAATCCGAGGTGCTCGATTTCAAGCCCTGGACAAATCCGAAAAGCGATCTGAAAGTGGCCGTGGAATATGCCGTGTGCTTCGCCAATGCGCAGGGTGGGGTGGTCCTGTTCGGCGTGGACGACAAGCACGTTGGCCGGGCCAGGGCGATTCACGGTGCCAGGGGCTATGAACTGGAGCGCTGGCGGCGCGATATTTTCGACGCCACGAGCCCCAATCTGGCCGTGGAGGTTTTCGAGTTGGCGGTGCCCGAGGGAACAGGAAAATTGCTCGGCATACGTATTGAAGCCGGGGACAGAAAACCCTACGGGACGGCCAGCGGCTTGTTCAAACAGCGCGTGGGAAAAAGCTGCATGTCGCTCGATCCGGTCGCTTTCAGCAGGCAAGCCATCCAGACCGCCGCAGTGGACTGGAGCGGCGCCTTCGCACACGGCGTCAACCTCACGGATCTCGATCCCATCGAAATCGCCCGCGGCCGGCAGACCGCCGAACGGCTACGCCCACAGTCGGACATTCCTCGTTTGTCCGATACCGATTTTCTCTCGGCCTTGGGCGCTATCCGGGAAGGCAAAATCACCCACACCGGCCTGCTGCTGTTTGGCAAGGAATCGGTTTTGTCGCGGCTGTGCCCCCAGCACCTGGTGCAATATGTCTGGCAGCCCGGCGAAACGCAGGTGGCCCGCAATGACCAACTCCGCTTCGGCCTGCTGCACACGCTGGAGCGCATCGAGCAGATATTCACCAGCCCCGCCAACCCGGAACAGGAGCTGACGCTGGGGCTGCAAAAGCTGCGCATTCCCGCCTACCACCTGGACGTGGTGCGGGAGGCCGTGCTCAACGCGGTGACGCACCGCGACTACTCCGACCCTGGCAAGGTGCTGATCCGCCAGCTTGCCGATGAACTGGTCATCACCAGCCCCGGCGGGTTCATGCCGGGCATCACGCCCGAAAACATTCTCCGCCACGAACCGAAGAGCCGGAACAATGCGCTGGCGAATGCCTTCCTGAAACTGGGACTCGTCGAATCATCCGGCATTGGCCGCCGCCGCATCTTTGTGCTATGCCTGTCGCTGGGTAAACCGATCCCGCTTTATGAAAGCGATGGCCATAGTGTGACCCTGCACGTATACGACAAGGGCCATGATGAAAATACGGCGCGTCTGGTTGCGCGCTGGAGTGCTGAAGGCCGTGAACTCGGCCTGGAAGGGCTGATGGTACTTGCCTATCTGCGCCAGAATGCCTTCATAGACAGCAGTGCGGCAGCGAGACTGCTCCAGCGCTCACCGTCTCAAGCCCGGGAAATTCTGGATCAGTTGACGTTGCAAAGTACGGGAATTCTGGAGCGCAGGGGTCATACGCCGGCTGCCACCTTCCATTTGGCAAAAGGCGTCGCCAAGGATCTGCTCGGCAAGGCAGCCTATACCAAGACCCGCGGGCTCCATCCGATCCGCTATGCAGAGATGGTGAAGGCGTACTTGCGGGATCACGGCTCGATATCGCCCCAGGAGTGCCGAGAGTTGCTCGGCTTGGGGGAATCCCAATCGGCGAAGGTCGAGGCATCGCGTTATTTAAAAACCTGGTCGACTGGAGATGATTCGTTTCTCCGTGCAGAAGGCCATGCGCAAAGTCGACGTTATTTTCTGCGCAGTCCGCCAGAGTAAACAGCTTGTTTAACAAAAATGGCCTCCAGTTCAACGACCTATTGGAAATTACAAATTTAACAAGCCGCATCAATAACTTATGAGCACGTGGCCATTAACAAGGTATTAGCAATGCTATAGCCCCGATCCACGTTGCGACCCGTGTCCACAACTTTCACGCCGAGAGCGCAACCCCGTTTCATGACCGATTCATCCGCCCCCCACCCCTGGCTCAACGCCCTCAAGGTCTACACCCACCCGCGCGTCGTCGGCATGCTGTTCCTCGGCTTCTCGGCCGGGCTGCCGCTCCTGCTGGTGCTGGGCACGCTGTCGTTCTGGCTGTCGGAGGCCGGGATCGCGCGCGCGACGATCGGCCATCTCTCCTGGGTCGGCCTGGCGTACGGCTTCAAGTTCCTGTGGTCGCCGCTGGTGGACCGGCTGCCGCTGCCGCCGCTGACGCGCGTGCTGGGCAGGCGGCGGGCGTGGCTGCTGCTCTCCCAGGTCTGCATCGCCGTCGCGCTGTTCGGCATGGCGAACACCGATCCGGCGACAAACCTGATGCACACCGTCTACTTCGCGCTGACGGTGGCCTTCGCCTCGGCGACGCAGGACATCGCGCTCGACGCCTACCGCATCGAGGCGGTCGAGGTCGAGAAGCAGGGCGCGATGGCGGCGACCTACCAGGCCGGCTATCGCATCGCGATGATCACCGCCGGCGCGGGCGCGCTGTGGATCGCGGCGAGCGTCGACACGAGCCCGGCGACCTACGACTTCCATCCCTGGCAGGTGGCGTACACGGCGATGGCGGCACTGATGGTCGTCGGCATTCTCACCACGCTGACGATCCGCGAGCCGGAGAAGAAGATATCCGCCGCGACGAGCGATCGCGAACTGCACGCGCGCGAGAAATTCGCGCACCTGGGATTGTCGGACGGGCCGCTCAATGCGGTGGCGTGGTTCTACGACGCGGTGCTGTCGCCCTTCATCGACTTCATCCAGCGCTACAAATGGCAGGCGGTGCTGATGCTGGCGCTGATCGCGCTGTATCGCATCTCGGACGTGGTGATGGGCGTGATGAGCAATCCCTTCTACCAGGAGATGGGCTTCACCAAGGACGAAGTCGCCACGGTGTCCAAGGTGTTCGGCGTCATCATGACCATCGCCGGCGCCGGGCTCGGCGGACTTCTGACGCTGCGGCTCGGCGTGATGCGCACGCTCTTCCTTGGCGCGCTGCTGTCGGCGGCGACCAACCTGCTGTTCGTCTGGCTGGCCGGACGCGGCCACGACATGGGTGCGCTGGTGTTCACCGTCTCGGCCGACAACCTCTCCGCCGGGATCGCGTCGAGCGCCTTCGTGGCGTACCTCTCGGGGCTGGTGAACCAGGCGTATTCGGCCACGCAGTACGCGCTGTTCACCTCGGTGATGCTGCTGCTGCCCAAGTTCATCGCGGGTTTCTCAGGCGAATTCGTCGACGCC
Organism: Pseudomonadota bacterium; assembly: GCA_021820845.1. Lineage (GTDB taxonomy): Bacteria > Pseudomonadota > Gammaproteobacteria > Burkholderiales > Thiobacillaceae > Thiobacillus. The sequence continues at coordinate 97,642 of JAKADC010000007.1, read as the reverse complement.
TACGGCTGGGCGACTTTCTTTACCGGCACCGCGCTGATCGGCGTGCCGGTGCTGCTGCTCGTGTGGCTGGTGGCGCGGCAGGCGGGCAAGCGATGATCGAATTCTCGCTTCTGACCGCGCTCCTCGCCGGCCTGCTCGGCGGCGTGCATTGCGTCGGCATGTGCGGCGGCATCGTCGCGGCATTTTCGTTCCGCGCCGATGGCAGCACACCGCCGTTCCGTCTGCATCTCGCCTACAACCTGGGGCGGGTGACGTCGTACACGTTCTTCGGCGCGCTTGCCGGCACACTCGGCGCGTCGCTCAAGCTGGCGTCGTTCCTGCCGGTGCAACATATCTTGTACGGGCTCGCGCAGGTCGTGATGATCCTGCTCGGCCTGTATCTCGCCGGATTCAATCGATGGGTGCTGGTGTTCGAGCGCGCCGGCGGCACGCTGTGGCGGCGCGTGAGGCCGCTGTTCCAGAAGCTGCTGCCGGTGAGGTCGATGCCGCAGGCGCTGCTGGCGGGCATGGCGTGGGGCTGGCTGCCGTGCGGTCTGGTGTATTCCGTGCTGGTGTCCGCGCTGGCGGCCGGAAGCGCGCCCTCGGGCGCGGCGCTGATGCTGGCGTTCGGTCTCGGCACGCTGCCGAACCTGCTCGGGATGGGCCTGTTCGCCCGCCAGATCCAGCCGTTCATGCAGCGTCCGTGGGTGCGCCGGACCGCCGGAACGCTGGTGGCAGGTTTCGGCGTGTGGGGCATGGTGCGGCTCGCCTACACGCTGCTTGCCGGCGGCTGACGCCACCGGGCCGCGGCTCGCCTGAACGTTCTACCTGTAGAACTGCTGCTCGAACGTCATCTTGTGCGGAGTTTCGCCGGGCACTTCCACCGTCGCCGTGAACTTGAGCGTGTCCGGCGCCGCGACGCGGAACTCGCCCAGGTAGTAGATCGCGGTGCCTTCCTTGACTTCGCGCATGGTCACGTTCGCCAGCTGGCGCGTCATGTTGGTCACGTAGACGCTGATCTTGGCCGGGATCGGGGTCGGCGCGCCAACCTTGTTCGTCTTCAGCACCGACATGGTCAGCAGACCGCGCGTCTTGCTGCGCTCGATCTTGTAGCTGCGCGCGACCTCGGGGACGAGCTCGTCGGTCGTGATGGCGTTGTAATGGACTTCGATCGTGCCGAACTTCTGTGAAATCTCCGCATGCGCGGTGGCGGCGACCGAAAACAGGAACAGGGCGGCAAGCAGGCGCTTCATGGTCTCTCTCCTTCTTTTTGTGGTATTGCCATCTCAATTCTAGGCGCTTATTTCAAGGTGGCGAGCCAGCCGCCGAGGTCGTCCAGCAGCCGGCCGACGGCCTCGTTGGACGCGCGGGCCGCGCCGGCCGCGTCGTAGGTCGTCACCGGCACCTGCTGCTCGAAAACGCGGCGACCGACCAGTCTGTGCTGCCGCAGGTCCACCAGTTCGGCGCGCACCACCAGCCGCACCTTTCCCGGTGGCTGGACCGCGTCATGGTAGAACTCGACCAGCCGGGTATCGAGCAGCAGGTCGCCGCGCACGATGCCGCCGGGCGGCGCGATGCGATAGCGGCCGAGACGGTCGAGCCGGGTGCGCAGCAGTTCGGCGAAACGCCCGCCGGGCCGCTCCGCCCAGCGCGCGAACTGGTACTGGCCGCGGGTGCCGGGGCTGCGGCTGAAGACGAGCTGGTCGCTGTCGTAGAAGCCGCCGGCGGTGGTGTTGCGCACCAGCAGCGTGGGCACATGCGCGCTGTCGTCGGCGCCCGCCGCCGGGGCGGCGCCCTGTCCGTCTGCGGCGGGCCCGGGGGTGGCGGCGCTTCCGCCGTCGTCGAGCACGTAGTACACCACGGCGGGCGAATCGCCGTTCGAGCCGAAGTTGACGCAGCCGTTCAGCGCGAGAACGAGGGCGATCAGAAGAAGACGGAGCTTCATGGCAGTTTCTCTCCGGGGCCGAGCTGCTTCTTGTCAGGGCCGAACAGGATCGCCCGGGGATTCGACAGGCGCTGCCCTGCCGTGGTGAGCGCGGAGGCGCCGGTGCGCACGTCGTGACTCATGCTGTTCATTTCCAGCGTGCTGGATTCGCTCAGCCGCTGCACCTGCTCCGAAATGAGGCTGGCGTCGCGCTGCAGTTTCGCGATCGCCTCGGTGGCTTCCTTCAGCGTCGTATCGGCATTCTGGCCCACGCTGGCGATGCTGCCCTCGGCCCGGTCGGCGGCGCGGCCGATGCTCGCGCCGGCCTGCCGGAATTCGTTCGAGGCGTCGCGTATGCTCCGCACAGCCGCGGTGAGGTCCTGCTTGTTGGCCGCCAGGTGGCGGGAAAGCTCGTCGAGGTTGGCGAGCGTCTGGCTGATCGCGCGCTGGTTGTCGTCCGACAGCAGCGCGTCCATTTTTTCCAGCACCTGCGCGCCGCTCACCGCCAGCCGCGAGAGGGCGGTCGCCACCTTGTCGATGTCGGAACTCCCCTCGGCGATGACCGGGTAGCGTTCGCCCGGGGGCGGCTGGATGAGGAGCGGACGCTCGTTCGGGCCGTTGGCGATTTCGATCGCGGCAATGCCGGTCACGAGGTTGCGCTTGATGAAGGCCACCGCTCCGGCGTGCACGGGCACGCCCTCGTCGATGCGCGTGTTCACGGCGACCGCCTCCTCCTGCTTGTTGGAGAAGCGGTAGCCGTCGACCACGCCGACCTTGATGCCGCGCATTTTGACCGGGCTGCCGACCGCGAGCCCGTCGAGCGACTGCTGCCTGAAATAGATCGTGTAGGTCTGATAGGCGATGGTGTCGGCCGCACCCGTCAGCCACGCGATGGCGAACACCATCAGTGCGACCACCACCAGCACCAGCGCACCGACAAGCGTATAGCGGCCTTCAGTTTCCATGCAGGGTCTCCCCGTCCTGCGCCCGCGCGGCGAAGTAGTCGTTGAGCCACGGGTCGTCGATGTGTTTCAGTTCGGCCACGGTGCCGCTGCCGAGCACGCGACCGTTCGACAGCACGATGACGCGATCGATGATCGAATACAGTGTATCCAAGTCGTGGGTGACGAGGAATACGGTGAGGTTGAGACTGTCGGCCAGCAGCTTGATCAGCGAGTCGAAGGCGCGCGCCGAGATCGGATCGAGCCCGGACGTCGGCTCGTCGAGGAACAGCAGCTCCGGATCGAGCGCGAGTGCGCGCGCCAGCGCCACGCGCTTGCGCATGCCGCCCGAGAGATCGCTCGGGCGCTTGTGCGCGGTGTCCGGCGGCAAGCCGACGAGCGCGAGCTTCAGCCGCGCCAGCCGGCGGCAGGTGTCGCGGCGCAGGTCGGTGTGCTCGAACAGCGGCGTGGCAATGTTGTCCTCGACCGAGAGCGAAGAGAACAGGGCGCCGTCCTGGAACAATACGCCGAAGCGGCGGCGCAGTGCGTTCATCTGCTTGGCCGTGCTGCCCACGACCGGCTGTCCGAACAGTTCGATGCGGCCCGCCTGCGGCCGCAAAAGGCCGATGATTTCGCGCAGCAGCACCGATTTTCCGGTGCCGCTGCCGCCGATCAGCGCCACGACCTCGCCGCGCTCGACCGACAGGCTGAGGCCGCGGTGGACCGGATGCCCGCCGAGCGCGATGGAGACGTCGCGGACGTCGATCACCGCCGCCATCAGATTCCCAGCCTCACGAAGGTGACCGCGAAGATCGCGTTGAGGATGATGATCGCGACCAGGCTCTGCACCACGGTCGATGTCGTGTTGGCGCCGACGCTGCGCGCGTCCCGCGTCGCCGCCAGCCCCATGCGACAGGCGATCATCGCGATGAAGACGGCGAACACCGGCGCCTTGCCGAGGCCGACGACGAGCGTCTTCAGGCGGATCACGTCGCCGAGCCGGTCCATGAACATGGACGCCGAGATGTCGAGCTGCTGCTGCGCCACCAGCATGCCGCCGGCCAGCCCGGCAAGGTCGCCGATGAACACCAGCAGCGGCATCGCGAGGATCAGGGCGATCATGCGCGGGATCACCAGCACCGCGAGCGGCGAGAGGCCGAGCGTGGTGATGGCGTCGATCTCCTCGGTGACTTTCATCGTGCCCAATTGTGCGGTGATGGCGGCGCCGGTTCGCCCCGCGACCAGCACCGCGACGATGACCGGCGACACCTCGCGCAGGACCGCGAGCATGATGCCGTCGACGACGAAGATGTTGGCGCCGTACTGCTGCGCCTGGTCGCCGAGCAGATAGGCGAACACCACGCCGAGCAGGAACAGCATGCCGATCACGATCGGAATCGCGCCGGCGAAGACCGCGCCCATCTGCGCGCCGAACTCACGCCAGCGCCACTCGCGCGGATGGCCGAGCAGCCGACCCACTTCTACGAACAGGCGGCCGACGAAATCGAGCAGGCCGACGATATGCGCGCCCGTCGACAACGTTTTGCGGCCCATCAGTTCGAGCAGGCCGAGGCGGCGCGGCGCGGGCTCGGCCGCCGTCGCCGCGCGATGCCGGGCCACCAGATTCAGGATGTCCAGATGCCGCGGCTGGAAGGTGCGCAGCTCGGGCAGGGGATCGTCGGGCTGAGGCCGGACCGCAGCGAGCAACAGCCATGCGCCGTTGGTGTCGAGCTCGGTGACGCCGGCGCCGTCGAGGATGCGCACCGACTTGCCCGCGAGATTCGGCAACGCCGCGGCGGAATCCGCCCGCCAGGCGCCGCTTGCGACCAGCGCGCCCTGCGCGTCGTCGAAGTGCGCCCGGGCCTCGGTCATGCGAGGCCCAGCGGATTGTCCGGATCGATACCCGGCATGAAGGGCAGGCCACGTTCGCGGTGGGTGACCTGGTAGACGCAGCCGATCCAGTTTCCGACCACCGCTTCCGCCGTGTCGTGCCAGGTGTTGTCGAGCAGCGGCAGCACCTGCGCCTCGGGGAAGGCCAGCGTCTCGCCCGCCTGCGTGCGGCGGCCGAATTCGGCCAGCAGCGCCTGCGCCTGGCGGTTGAAATAGCGCGCCGGGAAAGGCGGAAAGGCCGGCAGCTTGCCGGATGCGGCGAGCAGGAGATCGCGCTTGTATTCCTTCAGCAGCGACACCGTGTCGTATTCGGGATGGCCCTGGAAGAACACGGTGCGCAGGCCGTCGTGGGAGACGGCGAGATGCACGCCGGCGTCCGCGCTCTCGACGAGCACCTTGAGGCCGGCCGCCTCGAACTGGCTGCGCGAGACGTCGTTCCAGCGCGAGTGCGGCACGTCGAAGCGCGTGTTCACGTCGGCGACCAGCGGATGGCGCCCGTCGGTCACCCGGTGCTCGAACACGCCCCAGATCTTGGCAGGCTGCTTGACACGCGCCTGGCCATGGCGGAACTGCATCACCGCATGGGTGGCGAGGCAGGAGCACAGCGTCGAGGTGACGTGGTCCCAGGCCCAGTCGATCACCTCGATCAGCGGCTGCCAGAAGGGCTCGTCGGCGAGGTTGGGATGGCTGACGTTGGCGCCCGTGATGATGAGCGCGTCCAGCCCCTTCTCGCGGATCGCGTCGAAGCTCTCGTAAAACTGCGCGATGTGCGCCTGCGCCTTCTCGCCGCGCGGCAGGGTCGGCAGGGTGAAGGGATGCATGTAGAACTGCGCGATCGGGTTCGATTCGCCGACCAGCCGGTAGAACTGCCGCTCGGTCGCTTCCAGCGCCGCGTCCGGCATCATGTTCAGGAGTCCGACATGCAGCTCGCGGATTTCCTGCTTGGCCGCGCGCTCGGTCGACAGCACCGTGAAGCCGTCGCGGCGCAGGCGGTCGAAGGTGGGCAGGGCATTGTGCGCGACCAGGGGCATGCTTCAGCTTAACCTTTTCTGGCGATCGCGGTTTCCAGCAGCGCGAGAAAATCGCGTTCGTCGCGCACCTGCGCGACTTCCTGCGACGTCACCGTGTAGCCGTGCGGCCGGGCGATCGCCTCGTAGCGCGGGATGCGCGAATGGAACAGGCGCGGGAACACCCAGCGCGCGAAGTCGTCCGGCTCCATCTGCGCGACGAACTCGAGGCCCCTTTCCTGCAGGTAAACCGGCAGATGCTCGGCGAGGAAGGCCGGCCGGAAATACAGCGGCTTGGGGTCGGACTGCGCGCGCCGGATCAGCGTGTCCTCCTCCTCGCGCGTGGTCGTCTGGATATAGAGGATCAGCGTGTGTTCGGCGAGCAGTTCGATCACGCCGGGCTCGTCCAGCTCGCACAGGCTGCCGCCGACGTCGTTGACGAAGTGCGGATAGCCGTAGATTTCCTGGCCCTTGCGGATGAAGCCCGGCACGTCGCGCATGGCGGCGATCTCGGCGTCGCGGTAGGCAGCCTGGCGGCGCGAGAACTCGTCGAGCGGCAGCCCGCCCCATTCCGGGCCGCCGAGCTTGCCGACGAAGGTCAGCACCGGACCCAGGTCGTGGATCTTGATGTTGTTCTTGATGTCGATCCAGTCGTTGCGCAGGAGTTCGCGCAGGAAGGGCACGCTCATCGCCTGCTGCTTGATCAGGTCGAGGATGGGCTCGTCCAGATAGCGCGTGCCGATGCGGTAGTCGCCGGAAAAGTGGAACCAGTCGTGGCCGCGCAGCAGGGAGGAAAGATGCGTCTTGCCGACGCCGGACATGCCGAGCAGGGTGATGCGCTTGGTCGGCCAGGCGCGGAAGGCGTCGCGAGTGAAATGCATGGGTCAGTTTCGTGGGAAGTCAGCGCGAAGCCTACCGAAAAGCCGCCCAATTAAAAAGGGCGCGCCGGGCCCTGTCCGGCCGCCGGCCCGGCGATCGCGCCGGCATCGCCGCGGTTTCTCAGGACCGGGCCCCGCCCGGCGGCGCCGCACGGTCGATCAGCGCACGAAAGGCCGCGATCCCGCCGCTGGCGCCGATTGCCACCAGCACGTCGTCGTGGTCGAGCTTGTGGTCGATGCCGCGGGTACTGAAGATGAGGTCCTTGCCGCGCTCGATGTCCACCACCCCGAGCAGGAGCACATTGTGCGTCATGGCCCTGCGCAGGTCGGACAGGCGCAGGCCGTTCAGCCAGGAGTGGCGCGGGATGGTGATCTCGACGACGTTGAGGTCCTGCACCCCGAACACGGTCTGTTCCAGCAGCTCGACCACTTCGGGGCGCTGGATCAGTTCATGCACCCGGGCGCCGCTGATCTCGTAGGGATCGACCACCTTGTCGGCGCCGGCGGCCAGCAGCTTGGGCGCCGCCTGCGGGGCCTGGCACACGGCGACGATGCGCAGCTGCGGATCCAGCGCGCGCGCCGAGATGGCCAGAAAGACATTCTCGGAATCTTCGGCGAACAGGCAGAACACGCCTTCGATGTGGCCGCCGATACCCTCGTCTCGCAGGGCGTCGTCGTCCGTATAGTCCATCTGCCGGGCGGGCATGCCTTCCTTGTTGGCCGACTCCACCCTCGCCGCATCCCCGTCCAGCATGACGAAGGGCGTGCGATCCATGGTCAGGCGTCGCGCCACCTCGATGGCGAGCGGGTTGCAGCCGAACAGGGCGAAGCGCGGCTTCACCGGCGCGGCTTCCAGAAGGGCCGATGCTGCGCCAGTCCTTCTTTCAGGCGGAACAGGCTGGCGTGGTGGCCGATGGTCATCAGGATGTCATGGGCGTGCAGCATGAAGTCGGCCCGGGGATTGAAATAGAAATGGGCGTTGTGCAGTTCGTAGCGATCCTGGCCCTCGGCGACCGGGGATGCGTGCGGGCGGACGACGCCGAACAGCATCAGGTGCTGGGCGGGAAAATCGATGTCGCCGACGCGGCGCGCTTCCAGCGGGGATCCCGGGGTCACGCGCACCGGTTCGAGATGGATGCCCTTGGCGCGGGTGATCACATCGTAGAGGGCGTCGAAGGCCACGGGCTGGCCGATGAACTCCGCCGCCATGTGGCCGACCACCTCGTAGGGCCGCACCACGTGATCGGCCCCGACCTGGGCGAGCTTGCGCCCCGTTTCGGCCTTGTTGGCGCGCGAGATGATCAGGATGTCCGGCGACGCCTGGCGCGCCGTCAGGGTGATGTAGACGTTGCTGACGTCGTCGTGGGTCAGGCACAGGATGCGCGAGGCCTGGCGCCCGAGCCCGAGGTTGGCAAGCAGCGCGCCGTCGGTGGCATCCCCCGCCACCGCCAGATAGCCGTGGCGCTGGGCGAGCTGCACGGCCTCGGGGTTGCGGTCGACGATGACGAAGGGCTCGCCGCCGGCGGCCAGCCGCGCCGCCACCACCTGGCCGATCCGGCCGTACCCGCACACGATGGTGACGCCGGACCGGCCTTCGACGCTGGAGAACACGCGGTTGTCGCGCAGTTCGCCCATCTTCTCGTGGAAGGCCATGACGATGATGGACGTGGCGAAGGAGATCACGGCGACGCCCGCGAACACCAGCGCCATGGCGACGATCCGCCCTTCGGTCGTCTGCGGCACGATGTCGCCATAGCCGACGGTGGTGACGGTGATCACGGCCCAGTAGAGGGCGTCCATCAGGCTCGATACCCGCGGATGCGCCTGTTCGGACTCGAAGAGGTACATCGCCACCGCCGCGATCAGGACCACCGAGCCGACGAAGATGGACAGGGTGTAGATCTCGAAGCGCTTTTCCACCAGCACCTGGCCGAAGACGCTCAGATTGCGCGCGTAGCGGAACAGCTTGAGCAGGCGGAACAGCAGGAAGATGCGCAGAAAGCGCAAGGGCCGGTAGCCCGGAAGGATGGACAGCAAATCGATGATGGACAGCGGCGAGACGATATAGGCGACCTTGTGGCGCGCCACGCTCCACAGCGCCGGCAGCAGGCGGAACGGCGCCCCGGTCACCTCGGCGCGTTCCCAATGCTCGATGAGGATGGCATGGCTGTCGTTGTACAGCCACATGCGCAGCAGGTATTCGACGATGAACACCGTCACCACGAAGACCTCGAAGCGGTCCGCCCACGGACCCAGCTCGTGCCGCACGTCGTAGATGAGCAGGAACACGCTCGCCAGCACCAGGACGATCATGATCCCGTCGAGCATCGCCCGCTGGCGCGAGCGGGGCTCGGTGAGCAGACGGCGGAAGAAGCCCTTGGCCGCGGCATAGCGCGCCGACGCGTGCAGGCGATAGGCAAAGCGGATCAGCGCGTCGGACAGGGCCATGTCGTAGGGCAGGCCGCACAGCGGGTGCTGGCTGCCGCGAATACGGATGCGGGGATTATACGGTCCGCAAGCCCGTCGGCGCGGCCGCGCGGGCGGCGTCCCGAATCCGCGTCCAGGCCTTGTAAACGAACGGTCCCGCTACGCATAATGGCCGCGCTGAAAACGTTTCGGCAGCGTTCATTCGACCCAGGGAGACAACAAATGCAAGCAAGAACACTGGCCTTCGCCTGTTGCATGGCCGCCGCAAGCCTGTCGGGCTGCGCGCTCACGACCGAGCAGATTGAGATCAACTACGTTCCGCAAACGGGTGTGTCCAAAATCGCGGGCGCGGACAAGGTGCCCGTCGACGTGACGGTTGTGGATCAACGGCTGGACAAGAGCAAGGTCAGCAGCAAGAAGAACGGCTTCGGCGCCGAGATGGCGCCCATCACCGCCACCGAGGATGTCGCCGTGACCGTCCGCAAGGCGATCGAGCAGGAACTGCGGGCGCGCGGCTTCAGGCTCGATTCGGACGCGGCACTCGTCAAGGTCGCCGCCGACGTCACCCGCTTCTACAACGATCACAAGATGGGCTTCTTCGCCGGCGACGCCGTGGCTGACCTGAACCTGTCCGTCACCGTGAAATCGAAAGACGGCGCCCTGCTGTACGCGAAGCAGATCGTCGCCCAGGGCAAGGAAGCGAACACGCAGCTTGCGACGGGAAACAACGCCAGAATCGCGCTGGAGCGGGCGCTCCAGAACGGCATGAAAATGCTGTTCGATGACAAGGCCTTCCTGTCCGCGCTGCTCGCCGTCTCGAAGCAGTAGCCCGCCCTGGTCCGGGCCGGCGGGCTAGCGCTCGTTCCCCGGATGTGCTTCGATTAAAAGCGGCCGGACCCGACGACGAACGAAGGAGGCACGATGTTCAAACGTATCCTGGTAGCCGTGGATGGCAGCCCTACCTCGGAAGCGGCACTGCGCGAAGTGGTCAAGCTGGCGGCGACACTCGGGGCGCAATTGCGGATCGTCCACGTGGTGGACAACGTCAATATCAATCTGGGCCTGGAATTTCCCAATCCCGCGGAGGTCTGGGACGCCATGACGCAGGCCGGCCAGGCCATCCTCCGCAAGGCCGCCACGACAGCGGGTGCAGGCGGCGTGACCGCCGAAACGGGCCTGCTCGAAATCGACTCGCTGGGGCAGCGGATTCCGGAGACGATCGCGGCAGACGCCGACGCCTGGCCGGCCGACCTGATCGTCATCGGTACCCACGGCCGCCGCGGGCTGAGCCACATGCTGCTGGGCAGCATCGCCGAGGGTGTGACCCGGGTCGCGACCAAGCCGGTGCTGCTGATCCGCGGGACGTGAGGCGACGGCCTCTGTCCGGCGCAAACCGCCGGGCGCCGCGGTCGTTTCCCCAAGCCTTCCCGCCCATCTGATGTCCAACCCGCCTGCCCAGATACCCGATCTCGCCGCCGCCTCCGTTCCGGACGCACTCGCGGCGCTCGCGGTCGATCCCGAAACCGGCCTTGGCGCCGCCGAGGTGGATGCGCGCCGGCACGCGCACGGCTACAACGAGGTGCCCGAACAGAAGGCCCACCCGCTGCGCCAGTTTCTTGCCAAGTTCTGGGGCGTGTCGGCGTGGATGCTCGAACTGATCATGGTGCTGTCGGCCTTCCTCGGGAAATACGCGGACCTCGCCGTGGTGAGCGCGCTGCTGGTCGTCAATGCGGTGCTGGGATTCATGCAGGAACGGCGGGCGGCAGGCGTGGTCGAGGCGCTGCGACGGCGCCTGCAGGTCAACGCGCGGGTGCTGCGTGAAGCGAGCTGGCAATCGATACCCGCGCGCGAACTGGTGCCCGGCGACATCGTCCGCGTGCGTTCCGGCGACCTCGTTCCGGCCGACGTGAAGCTGCTTGACGGCGAGGTGAGCGTCGATCAGTCGGCCCTCACCGGCGAATCGCAGGAGGTCGACCGGACGGCCGGCGGCGTGCTGTCGTCGGGCTCGATCGTCCGCCGCGGCGAAGGCAACGGCGTGGTGATGCTGACCGGCGCGCAGACCTATTTCGGCCGCACCACCGAACTGGTCCAGGCCGCGCGTCCGGCGCTCCACATCGAATCCGTGGTCGCCAAGGTGGTGCGCTGGCTCTTCGTCATCGTCGGCACGCTGCTGGCCCTCGTGTTTCTGCTGTCGCTGCTGCGCGGCACGCCGCTCCTCGAGGTCGTGCCGCTCCTGCTCGTGCTGCTGATGAGCGCGGTGCCGGTTGCCCTGCCGGTCATGTTCACGGTCGGCATGGCGGTGGGGTCGAAGGAACTGGCCAGGCGCGGCGTGCTGGTCACGCGGCTCAACGCCGCCGAGGACGCCGCGACGATGGACACGCTGTGCGTCGACAAGACCGGCACGATCACGCTGAACCAGCTCGCCGTCGCCGGCGTGATTCCGCTCGGGGACGCCAGCAAAACCGACGTGCTGCTCGCCGGCGCGCTGGCGTCGCGGGCGGCCAACCAGGATCCGATCGACCTGGCTTTCCTCGCGGCCGCGAGCGCGCAACATGTCTTCGACGGCGCTACGGAATTCACCCCCGTGTCATTCGCCCCGTTCGACGCAAAGACCCGGCGCACCGAGGCCGTGGTCGAGCAGAACGGGCGCCGCCTGCGCGTGATGAAAGGCGCCGTGCGCACCCTGGCCGAGGCCTGCGGACTGCAGGCGGCCGAGATCGAGGCGCTGGAGGCGCGGGCAGGCGAATCGGCCGCGAAGGGCTACCGGACCCTGGCGGTCGCACGCGGGGATGAAAGCGGTCTCCCCGTCCTGGTCGGGCTGGTGAGCCTGGTCGACCCGCCGCGGCCGGATGCCGCGCAGCTCATCGCCACCCTGCGCGATCTCGGGGTGTCGGTGAAGATGCTCACCGGCGACGCGCTGCCCGTCGCGCGCGACGTCGCCAGGGACGTCGGCCTGTCGACCATCCGGCGCGTGGCGGACCTCAAGGCCGCGATCGGGCAGGCCGGCGACAAGGCGGGCGATCTGCTGGCAGGCGCCGACGGCTTCGCTGAGGTGTATCCGGAGGACAAGTACATCGTCGTGCAGCACCTGCAGGCCGCGGGCCACGTGACCGGCATGACGGGCGACGGCGTCAACGACGCGCCCGCGCTGCGCCAGGCCGAAGTCGGCATCGCCGTCAGCAGCGCGACCGACGTCGCCAAGGGCGCGGCGAGCGTGGTCCTGACCGAGCCCGGGCTGACCAATATCGTCGCGCTGGTCAAACAGGGGCGGACGATCTACCAGCGCATCCTGACCTGGATCATCAACAAGATCAGCCGCACCATCCTCAAGGCCTCCTTCGTCGCCATCGCCTTCGTGGCGACCGGCAAGTTCGTCGTTTCCGCCTTCGCCATGCTGCTGCTGGTCTTCATGACCGACTTCGCCAAGATCGCGCTCGCCACCGACCATGTGCGGCCCTCGCACCAGCCGGAAACCTGGGACATCGGCGGCTTCGTCGTCGTGTCGGTGGTGCTGGGCATCGCGATGGTCGCGGAGTCGCTCCTGCTGCTCTGGATCGGCTGGACGCATTTCGTCCTGGCGAGCAACGACAATGCGCTCTATACCTTCAGTTTTCTGACGCTGCTCTACATGGCCGTGTTTTCCATCGTGTCCGCGCGCGAGCGCCGTTCGTTCTGGGCGACGCGGCCCAGCAAGGCCCTGACGGCGGCGCTGGCCGCCGTCCTCCTCATCGGCACCGTCATGACGCGGCTCGATCTCAGTGGGCTCATGCCCCTGCCCTGGGAGCAGACATTCGCGATCCTCGCCTATTCGATCGTGTGCTGCCTGGGCGTGAACGACGCCGTGAAAGTGGCCATGATCAGGTGGCAGGTTCCGAGAGCACTCGCATAGCTCGTAAAGGGAAACGCATGCGCGATTTCACCAGCAGACTGATCAGCATAGCCGGCGTGCTCGCCGTGGCGGGCGGGATGGCACACGCCGCGGAAAGGAGAATGACCATGGAACTGCGTTCGAGCGCTTTCGCCCCGAATGCCGACATCCCCGCCCTCTACACCTGCGAAGGCCGCGACCAGTCACCGCCGCTGGCGTGGACCGGCGTCCCGTCCGGAACCAGGAGTCTGGCGCTGATCGTCGATGACCCCGACGCGCCGGACCCTGCCGCCCCGCAGAGGACCTGGGTGCATTGGGTGCTCTACAACATTCCGCCCGGCACCGGCGGGTTCGCTGCCGGCGTGCAGCCCGCGGCCCTGCCGGCCGGCACGCGCGAAGGCCTCAACGACTGGAAGCGCACAGGCTACGGCGGCCCCTGCCCGCCGATCGGCCGCCACCGCTATTTTTACAAGCTGTACGCGCTCGACACCGTGCTGCCGGTTCTGCAGCCGGCGACGAAGGCCGCGCTCGAAAAGGCGATGCAGGGGCACGTTCTGGCGCAGGGTGAACTGGTGGGGTATTACAGGAAGAAGAAATAGAGGGGCAGGGTCACGGCTGGAACGGCGGCTGCGCTTTCCCCTGGCAGGCAGCAGGGGGACCGAAACGGGTTGTTGACTGCTGTCGATTGCTGTCGATCCATGACAGCATGGCAGAACGCGGAAATCAACGCGCCAAATTCATCAGCCAAGTATGGTAGCCTCAACCTGAATATGTGGCGCAGGACTTTGCCCCTTTGAGCGGCGACACAGCGAGATGCACCAACGCCAATCCCCTGACACGAAGAGCAGTAAAGACCGGATGGATTCCAGGTCGCGAAAAGATCGGTTTCGCTCGTTCGCGGCGGAAGAATGGCGCCAGCTTACCGCTGCTCGAGCGAGCGACCGTCCCTGGCAGATGCCCTTCGCCGCCAGCCTGGCCATTGGCGTGCCCCTGCTATTCGGCGCCGGGTTCGACCAGATGGCGCTGGGACTGATAGGTTCGCTGGGTGGGCTGGTCTTCATTTATCTGCCACCGACCCCGCTCCAGCACCGGATGGTGATGTTCATGGCTTGCGGCTTCGGCATGATCGGCTGTTTTGCCCTGGGCATATTGAGCCACCTGCTGCCGGCCGCCATGATGCTGGTGCTGACGCTTAGCGCCATCCTCGTCACGATGGTGTGCCGTCTTTACCGAGTGGGGCCGCCGGGGAGCCTGTTCTTCGTGATGGCCGCCGCCCTGGGCGCCGACTCGCCCGGTACGCTTGCTCAAGTGCCCACCAAGGTCGGCGCGCTCGCACTGGGCACCATCGCGGCCGGATTGATTGCACTTGTCTACAGCGTCCTTATTCTCCGCACTCGCGACCCCAAGCCGGTCGTCCCCTCCCCGCCACCCACCTTCGATTACGTCATCTTCGACGCGATCGTCATTGGAGTCAGCGTGGGATCATCGCTGCTGCTGGCCCAGTTGTTCAGCCTGGGAAAGGCCTACTGGGTAGCCGTGAGTTGCCTGGCCGTAATCCAGGGCGCCACCATGCGCACAGTCTGGGATCGACAGGTCCATCGCATTCTGGGCACAACCGTGGGGCTGGCGTTCACCTGGGGCATTTTCGCACTGCCCCTTGATCCATGGCTCGTCGCGCTTCTGATCATGGCTCTGGCTTTCATAGTCGAGACCGCCGTGGTCCGCCACTATGGATTCGCGGCCATCTTCATCACCCCCATGACGATCCTCCTGGGCGATGCCACGCACTTTCCGCTCGGCAGCGCGACCCAGCTCATCCAGGCCCGCTTCATCGACACGGTACTGGGTAGCCTGATCGGATTCCTCGGCGGAATGGCGATTCACAGTTCCGGCTTCCGCGCCACCTTCGGGCCGCCAATTCGCCGCCTCCTCGGCGGCATTCGACCGGCTTGAACGAAGCGCGAGGGCCTCGGTGAATCCAGACACCGCCCCCCCAATTCATAGGCAAGCTACCCGCGTCGAACGCCGCCCCGCATAATCCGGTTTCCCGACAATGCCGGTTCTTTCCATGCGCCGCCTCGCCCTCCTCCTGCCCGCCCTTCTCCTCTCCGCCTGCACGGCCTTCCCCGGTCCACGGACGCCACCCGTCGCGGTGCCCACGCCGAAGCCGCCGCTCAAGATCGCCCTCGTCCTCGGCGGCGGCGCGGCGCGGGGCTTCGCACACATCGGCGTGATCAAGGCGCTGGAGGCGCAGGGCATCACGCCCACCATCGTGGTGGGCACCAGCGCCGGCGCGGTGGTGGGGGCGCTCTACGCGTCGGGCATGAGCGGCTTCGACCTCCAGCAACTGGCGCTGGGAATGCAGGAGGACATGGTGGCGGACTGGACGCTGCCCAACCGCGGGGTGCTGCGGGGCGAGGCGCTGCAGAACTTCATCGACCAGAAGGTGAAGAACGTGCCGATCCAGAAGCTGCCGAAATCGCTGGGCGTGGTGGCCACCGACCTGCAAAGCGGCGAGATGGTGCTCTTCCGCCGCGGCGACACCGGCATGGCGGTGCGCGCCTCCAGCGCCGTGCCGGGCGTGTTCCAGCCGGTCGAGATCGGCGGCCGGGACTACGTGGACGGCGGCCTCACCTCGCCGGTGCCCGCCGAGTCGGCGCGGGCCATGGGCGCCGACTTCGTCATCGCCGTGGACATCTCCAGCGTGAACCGCCGCACCCGCCTCGCCGGCACGCTCGACGTGATGCTGCAGACCTTCGCCATCATGGGTCATGCCATCAGCCTCCACCAGCTGGAGGATGCCGACATCGTCATCCGGCCCGAGACCTCCGCGCTCGGCAGAACCGACTTCGCGGACCGCAACCAGGCCATACTGGAAGGCGAGAAGGCTGCGGCCGCCGTGATGCCGGAACTGAAGGCGAGACTCGCGCGGGCGCTGCAACGCTAGCCACGGACACGGAGGCAGGGAACGCGGGCGCATCGACGCGGACAATCCAGGAATGACCGACACCTCCTCTCGCCGCCCTGCCGCCCCGCGATCGCTGGCAGCCCTGAAAGGTCTGTGGCCCTTCCTGCGGCCCTACCGGGCGCGCATTGCGCTGGCGTTCGTGCTGCTGTGCCTGGGCTCGGGCACCATCCTCGTGGTACCGCTCGCGTTTCGCGATCTCATCGACTTCGGCTTCGGCAAACCCGCGCAGGCGGGTGGCGGCATGCTCGGCAGCTTGAGCCTGAACGGGCATTTTCTCGCTCTCTTCGCGCTCGCGGCGACCTGGGCGCTCGCCGTCGCCGCGCGCTATTACACCGTGTCGTGGATCGGCGAACGCGCGACGGCCGACCTCCGCAACGCGGTCTATGCGCGCGTGCTGTCGCAGTCGCCGCAGTTCTTCGAGACCCTGCAGACCGGCGAGGTGCTGTCGCGGCTCACCGGCGACACGACGCTGATCCAGACCGTGGTCGGCAGCTCCATCTCGATGGGCCTGCGCAGCCTGTTCCAGTTCACCGGCGGCATGATCATGCTGGCCGTCACCAGCCTCTACCTGTTTTCGCTGAACCTGGGCCTGATGGCCCTGCTGACCTTGCCGATCCTCGCCATCGGCCGCAAGGTCAGGAAGCTCTCGCGGGAATCGCAGGACCGGATCGCCGACGCTTCGGCGCTGGCCGGCGAAATCCTCAACGCCATGCCGACGGTGCAGGCGTACAACCAGGAAGCCGAGGAGGCCCGGCGCTTCGCCGCGCGCACGGAAGCCAGCTTCGTCACCGCGATCCGGCGCACGCGCGTGCGCGCCGCGCTCACGGCGCTCATCATCACCGCCGTGATGGGGACGATCATCTTCGTGCTCTGGATCGGTGCGCGCCAGGTGCACGCGGGCGTCATGACCGGGGGCGAACTGGCGTCCTTCGTCCTCTATGCCGCGTTGGTGGCCGGCGGCGTCGGCACCCTGTCGGAAGTGTGGGGCGACGTGATGCGCGCCGCCGGGGCGACCGAGCGGCTGCTCGACCTGCTGCATGCCGAACCCGCGATCCGCGACGCGTCCGGTCCGCAGGCGCCCGTCCGGCGCGGTGCGGCGGCGATCCGCTTCGAGCACGTCGGCTTCCGTTATCCGGCCCGCCCGCAGACCCTCGCGCTCGACGACGTCTGCCTGGACATCCGCCCGGGCGAAAGCGTCGCGCTCGTCGGCCCGTCCGGCGCCGGCAAGACCACGCTGTTCCAGTTGCTGCTGCGCTACTACGACGTGTCCGAAGGCGCGATCCGGCTCAACGGGCAGGACATCCGCCGGCTGAGTCTGCACGACCTGCGCGATGGCATCGCCATCGTGCCGCAGGACCCGGTGATCTTCTCCGCCAACGCCCTGGAAAACATCCGCTACGGCCGCGCCACCGCCAGCGACGAAGAAGTCCTCCTCGCCGCCAGGGCCGCCCTGGTGGACGAATTCATCGAGCGCCTGCCGGAGGGCTACCAGACCTTCCTCGGCGAACGCGGCACCCGCCTGTCCGGCGGCCAGCGCCAGCGCATCGCGATCGCCCGCGCCATCCTGAAAGGTGCGCCGCTGCTGCTGCTCGACGAGGCGACCAGCGCCCTCGACGCGGAATCGGAAGCGCTGGTGCAGCAAGGCCTGGGCGCGGCGATGCAGGGGCGCACGACGCTGGTCATCGCGCACCGGCTGGCGACGGTGCAGAAAGTCGACCGCATCGTCGTGATGGACGGCGGCCGCATCGTGGAAACCGGCACCCCGGCGGACCTGCGCACGCAGGGCGGGCTCTACGCGCGGCTGGCGGCGCTGCAGCTCGACGCCTGACCGCGCGCGGGCGGGCGTTCAGTTCTTCCCGCACGGGCCGATACCCCTATTAGCCCTGCCGCCGATGCGAGACCCGCTTGAACGCCTCCCCCGCCCCTGCCGCGCCCCCGCGCACCCGCGAGCCGACTGACGAGCCGCTCGCGGCCGAAACGCTGGCGGCGCACGCCCGCCGCGCGCTGCGAACCGGGGTGCGCGCCCGGGTGACGGCCGTGCTCGATGCGGGGATCGCGTTCCTGGAGCGGCTGCGCGAGAAAGCGGGCGGAGCGCGCGAGAAGACCGAAGACATCGACGGCAGGCGCCGCCCCGCACGGCGCGGCGCATCGGCCGCCGCCGGCGAAACGCCCGGCGACGTTCCCAGGCCGAAGCGCCGCCTGCGCGCGCTGCTGATTCATCTCGGCGTGCTGCTGGCCGGTGGCATCGGCGGCGGCGCCCTCGCCTATACGCTGTTCCAGCAGCAACTCGACCGCGTGCTTGCGGAGAGCCTGCGGCGGGAAGCGGCGCGCGCGAAACAGGCGCAGCCCGGTGCCGACATCCGGCAAGCGTTCGAGGACGCGCGCACCCAGCGCGACGACGCCGAGCGAAAACTGGCGGCTTCGCTCGCTACCTATTCGGCGTCCACATCCGGCTCCTATACCCGGCTCGAAAGCCTGTTCGGCGCACAGCTTGTGGAAAACCGGCGGCTGGAAGCGGCGCTGGCGGAACAAACCCGATCCGGTGCCGAAGCCCGGCGCGCGCTCGAAGCGGAAGCCGCCAAGCGTCGCGATGCGGAGGCGAAACTGGCGCAGTCCGAAAGCGCCCTGAGCGACAAGCAAGAGCAGATCGATACCGCGAAAAAGCAGCTGGCCGCGCTCAATGGCGTCGATGCGTCGCGCGCCGCCGCGCAGGAAACGCCCGCCCGCCGCCGCGAAAGCCGCCCGCCCAAGTCGGGCAACTGCACCCTCGACGCCGGGAACGTCGCCGCGCTGAAAGGCTGCATCGAGAGCTTCAACCAGTAGGCCGCTCGCGCGGTCGTGCTCGGGGCAAAAAAAAAAGCGCCCCGAAGGGCGCCGCAGGCTTTGCGAAGGAGGGAAGGCTTACATCGAGTAGGCCCGCTCCCCGTGCTGGGTGGTATCCAGCCCTTCGCGCTCCTGCTCTTCCGGCACGCGCAGGCCGATCGTGAGATCCACCAGCTTGTAGCAGATGAACGCCACCACGCCCGACCAGACCAGCGCGGTCAGCACCGCCTGCGCCTGGATCCAGACCTGCGAGGCAATCTCGGTGTTGACCACCGTGTTGTTCACATAGTCGGCGATGCCGGTGCCGCCCAGGCTCCAGTTGTTGAACACGCCGGTCAGGAGCGCACCGAGGATGCCGCCGATGCCGTGCACGCCGAAGACGTCCAGCGCGTCGTCGGCGCCGAGCAGCTTCTTCAGACCGGTGACGCCCCACAGGCATACCACGCCCGCCAGCGCGCCGATGGCCAGTGCGCCGCCCACGCCCACCCAGCCGCAGGCCGGCGTGATGGCGACCAGACCGGCCACCGCGCCCGAGGCCGCGCCCAACATGGACGGCTTGCCCTTGAGCAGCCATTCGGCAAAGCTCCAGGTCAGGGCCGCCGCGGCGGTCGCATTCAGCGTGTTGATGAATGCCAGCGCAGCCGTGCCGCCCGCTTCCAGCGCGGAGCCGGCGTTGAAACCGAACCAGCCCACCCACAGCAGCGACGCGCCGATCATGGTCATGGTCAGGCTGTGCGGTGTCATCGATTCCTTGCCGTAGCCGATGCGCTTGCCCACCACGAACGCACCGACCAGGCCCGCGATCGCCGCATTGATGTGCACGACCGTGCCGCCTGCGAAATCGAGCGCGCCTTTCTGGAACAGCCAGCCTGCCTTGGCCGTTTCCGTGGCGAGGCTCGCCGCATCCTTGATCGCGTCCGGGCCGGTCCAGAACCACACCATGTGCGCCATGGGGATGTAGGAGAAGGTGAACCACAGCGCGGAAAACAGCAGCACGGCCGAGAACTTCATGCGCTCGGCAAACGAGCCGACGACCAGCGCAACCGTGATGGCCGCGAAGGTGGCCTGGAAGGCGACAAAGGCGAACTCCGGAATCACCACGCCCTTGCTGAACGTCGCCGCATTCGCCACGCTGCCGTCGGTCGGATTGAAGATCCCCTTCAGCAACAGCCGGTCGAAACCGCCGAAGAAGGCATTGCCCTCGGTGAAGGCCAGCGAATAGCCATAGATCGCCCACAGCACCACGATGAGCGAGAAGATGGAAAACACCTGCATCAGCACCGACAGCATGTTCTTGCTGCGCACCAGGCCCCCGTAGAACAGCGCAAGTCCGGGAATCGACATCATGATGACCAGGACCGTCGACAGCAGCATCCAGGACGTATCGCCCTTGTTGGGCGTCGGTGCAGGCGCCGGTGCGGCGGCGGTTGCCGGCGCAGCTGCGGCAGGGGCCGCTGCCGGGGCCGCCGCTGCCTGGCTTTCGGTCGCCTGCGCCGCGGGCGCGGCGGGGGCGTCATCAGCCAGGACAAGGCCGGGAGACAGCAGGGCCAGCACCAGGCCCAGCGAAGCAAATAGCTTTTTCATGTTCGTGCTCCTCACAGGGCATCGGGGCCGGATTCGCCCGTGCGGATGCGCACGACCTGCTCCAGGCTGGTGACAAAAATCTTGCCGTCGCCGATCTTGCCGGTGTTGGCCGATTTCTCGATCGCCTCGATCACGCGCTCGAGCAACTCGGCCTTGATGGCCACCTCGATCTTCACTTTGGGCAGGAAATCGACCACGTATTCCGCGCCGCGATACAGCTCGGTGTGGCCCTTCTGCCGCCCGAATCCCTTGACTTCCGTGACCGTCAGGCCGGTGACGCCGATGGCGGACAACGCCTCGCGCACTTCGTCCAGCTTGAACGGCTTGATGATTGCCGTTACGAATTTCATGATGCCTCCCGAATTAGGGCAAGGAAAAATGGGACGGCCGCTTGAGCCGCCCCGGCTGCTCGGTGCGTCAGAACGCCTTGGAGATCGACACGGTCGTCGTGTTCTTGCCCAGGTACTCGCCGTCCGCGTCGGTCCAGAAGCCGCGGTCGGCGTTGGTGTCGGTATACGCGACAGCCAGGGTCACGCCGTTGCCGAGCCTGCCCAGTTTGCCGAGGTCGTAGGACGCGCCGATTTTCCAGTCGTCGTAGTTCGCCGCGCTCACGTTCTTGAAGTGGAACGTGCCCCAGTGCGCGCCCAGGCTCAGGCCGGTATCGCCCACGGGCAGGTTGCCGGACAGATCGAAATAGTAGGAGCCGTTGGCATTCGGGCCGACGCCGAACACGGAGTCGCTGAGGGCGTAGGAATACTTGGCGGTGAACCATTTCCAGCCCGCGGCAACATAGGCTTCCGATGTCCATGCACCCGGAAGGCCGCCGCCGTTCTTGCTGCCCGGGTACATGTAGCGGATCGCGCCCAGGTCATAGCTGAAATCGCCGATCGTCTTGCGGTAGCCGCCGTAGAGATCGAGCTCCATGCTGCCGCTGGTGTACCTCTGGAAGCCGGTCAGCCAGCTGACGTTGGAGCCCCAGGTGCCCAGATAGAAACCGCTGCTGTGCGCGTAGTCGAACCCGCCCTGAATCGCCGGGTCGCCCGCGGTCTGCGAAATGCCGCGGAACACATAGTTGCTGGTGAGGCCGATGTTGGCGGTGAGCGTGTGCGGCGAAGCCGGCTCGTCCGCGACGGCGACGACGGGCACGCCCGCCAGACCGGCCAGGACCCAGACGGATAGTTGTTTCTTCATGAATTTCTCCTGTTGATATAAGGGGCGCGGGATCGCACCTCTCGCTCAGCAGGAGGCGTGCCAGGTTTTTTATCATTAAAAAACAAGGCATTGGGCTCGATGCGAGGCCAAGGCCGCCTCGCTTCGCACTCGTATGGTGCGCCATCCGGACGTCGCGCACACTCTTTGTGCCGCCCGCCTTCGCCGCGTCGCGCGCCATCGTCCGCGCAGTGCTTGTTACACTCTCGCAAACAGTGGAGGCCCTCATGAACCCGAATCCTAAATTTCCCACCCCCGCATTCATCAACGACCTGGTCGGCAAGCTGGGCGAGGCGCTGAAGAACTCGCCTGCCAAGGACATCGAACAGAATCTCAAGGCCGGCGTGACGTCGATGCTCGGCAAACTCGACATGGTGAGCCGCGAGGAATTCGACGTGCAGACCGAGGTGCTGGCGCGCACCCGCGAGAAGCTCGCGCAACTGGAAGCACGGTTGGCCGAACTGGAAAAGCAGCAGCGCGAAGAAGAATAAGCAACGTGGCCGTCGCCGTCGTCAAGAGCCGGGCGCTCGCCGGCATGAGCGCACCGGAGGTGGTGGTCGAGGCGCATCTCGCCAACGGCTTGCCGGCCTTCACCCTCGTGGGGCTGCCGGAAACCGAGGTGAAGGAAGCGCGCGACCGCGTGCGTGCGGCGATCCAGAACGCGCGTTACGAATTCCCGGCGCGCCGCATTACGGTCAACCTCGCGCCGGCCGACCTGCCCAAGGAATCCGGGCGCTTCGACCTGCCGATCGCGCTGGCGATTCTCGCCGCTTCCGGGCAGGTTCCCGCCGACAAGCTCGCGCGCGCCGAATTCGCCGGCGAACTCGCGCTGACCGGCGAATTGCGCCCGGTGCGCGGCGCCCTTGCGATGGCGCTGGCCACGCGCAGCAGCGGCAGGCAACTGGTGCTGCCCATGGCGTCGGCCAGCGAGGCGGCGCTCGCCCGCGGCGTCGAGACGCTCGCCGCGACGAGCCTGCTCGAGGTGTGCGCCTGGCTCGCGGGCCAGACGACGCTTGCGGCGGCCGACGCGGACACCGCATCCGCCGGGCCCGCCTACCCCGACTTTGCCGACGTCAAGGGCCAGGCTGCCGCCCGGCGCGCGCTCGAGGTCGCCGCCGCCGGCGGCCATTCGGTGCTGATGGCGGGACCGCCCGGCACCGGGAAGTCGATGCTCGCCGCGCGCTTTCCGGGCATCCTGCCCGCGATGGACGAGACCGAGGCGCTGGAAGCGGCCGCGGTCGCGTCGCTCAACGGCGGATTCCGCCAGGAACACTGGCGGCGGCGCCCCTTCCGCGCGCCGCACCACACCGCCTCCGCGGTGGCGCTCGTGGGCGGCGGCGGCAATCCGCGCCCCGGGGAAATCTCGCTGGCGCATCACGGCGTGCTGTTTCTCGACGAGCTGCCGGAGTTTTCGCGGCAGGTGCTGGAAGTGCTGCGCGAGCCGCTGGAAACCGGGCGCATCACGATTTCGCGCGCGGCGCGGCAGGCCGATTTCCCGGCGCAATTCCAGCTGGTCGCCGCGATGAATCCCTGCCCCTGCGGCTATCTCGGCCATCCGACCCAGCCCTGCCGCGACACGCCCGATCAGATCGCGCGCTACCGCGGGCGCATCTCCGGACCGCTGCTCGATCGCATCGACATCCAGATCGGCGTGCCGGCATTGACCGAGGACGAACTGATGCAGGCCGGCGCCGGCGAAGCGAGCGCAGCGATCCGCGGCCGCGTGCAGGCGGCGCGTGCGCGCCAGATGGAGCGCCAGGGCAAACCCAACGGCGCGCTCGGCACGCAGGACATCGAACGCTTCTGCCGTCTCGACGACGCCGGGGAAGCCCTGCTCAAGCAGGCGATCGCACGCCTGAACCTGTCGGCGCGCGCCTACCACCGCATCCTCAGGCTCGCACGCAGCGTGGCCGACCTCGCCGGGAGCGACGCAATCCTGCCGGCGCACCTTGCCGAAGCCATTCAATACCGACGACCACCCGCATGAGCAATCCCTACGAATCCTGGCAGGAAGAAAAGCAGTCGGCCTGGCTCTACCGGGTCGTTGCCGAATGCGAGCGCGGCACGCCGCGCGCAGCGCTGTTCGACGAACTCGCCCGCGCCGCCGACGACCAGGCGGCGATCTGGCTGGCCGCGATCACGCGCGACGGCGGTGCGCCGCCGGGCGCATTCCGCCCTGATCTGCGCGCCCGCATCGTGGCCCGGCTCACCCGCTGGCTGAAGCCGCGCACCATGCGCGGCGTGCTGGCGGCGATGAAGGTGCGCGGCATGGTGCTCTACGAGCACGATCCCCCGCATCCGATGCCGGTCCGGCGCGACGACATCGGCAAGCGCCACCAGAACGGTGCGGCCGGGAATGCCCTGCGTGCGGGCGTGTTCGGCGTCAACGACGGCCTGGTGTCGAACGCTGCCCTAATCTATGGCGTAGCCGGCGCGGCGCCCGAGCCCTCGATCATCGTGCTGACCGGCGTGGCCGGGCTGCTGGCGGGCGCGTTCTCGATGGCGTCGGGGGAATACGTGTCGGTGCGCTCGCAGCGCGAGATGTTCGAATACCAGATCGGCCTCGAACGCGATGAACTGGCGCAATATCCGCAGGAAGAAGCCGCCGAGCTGGCGCTGATCTACACCGCCAAGGGCATGGACCCGGGCGCCGCGCGCAAGCTCGCCGACACGCTGATGGAGGATCCCGACCGCGCGCTCGACACGCTGGCGCGCGAGGAGCTCGGATTGAATCCCGCCGAACTCGGCTCGCCGTGGGTGGCGGCGCTCTCGTCGTTCGCCGCCTTCACGGGCGGCGCGGCCGTCCCGCTGCTGCCGTTCCTGCTCGGCTTCGGCCATGCCCTCGCCGTCTCGGTCGGACTGACGGCGCTGAGTCTCTTCGCGGTCGGCGCCAGCATGAGCCTCTTCACCGGCCGCCAGGCACTCGCCTCGGGCCTGCGCATGCTGGGCATCGGCGGCGGCGCCGGCCTGGGGACCTATTTCATCGGCGCCTGGCTGGGTGTGACGCTGGGCTGAGCGGCCGCGTCAGGTCTGTTCCCACGGCAGCCCATCGAAGCGCCAGCCGTTTCTGGTGCTGCGGTGGCGCGTCTCGTCCATGTCGCCTTCGAATCCGTGCTTGACGTTGTAAACCTCGGGAAAGCCGTATTTTTCGAGATAACGGCCGGCGTCGGCCGAGCGCCGGCCCGAGCGGCAGATCAACACCACGGGGCGATTGACCGACGCGGCCTTGCGCGCATGGCCGAGGAAATCCGGATTCACGTCCCAGTCGGGGCTGTCCTGCCACGCGATGTGGATCGCCCCCGCGGGATGGCCGACGAAGAGGTATTCGATTTCCGAACGGCAGTCGATGAAGACGGCCTCGGGATGCGACTGCAAAAAGGCCTGGGCTTCGACGGGTTCCAGATGTTTCATGGCAATGGCGCTCTCGACTCGTTGCTTCCACCATAGCACCGCCGGACGGCACGGCCTCACCCGATATAATGCAGCGATCCCCCAGCTCGCCGTATCGAATACGCTACCCGCCCGCCATGTCCCGCACCGACCTGCTGCATTCCCTCCTCCCTCAGCGCATCCTCGTCCTAGACGGCGCGATGGGAACGATGATTCAGTCCTACAAGCTGGGCGAGGCGGATTATCGCGGCGAACGCTTCGCCGACTTTGCGCATGACCTCAAGGGCAACAACGACCTGCTGTGCCTGACGCAGCCGCAGATCATCAAGGAAATCCACGCCAAGTATCTCGCCGCCGGCGCCGACGTTCTCGAGACCAACAGCTTCAACGCGACCTCGATCTCCATGGCGGACTACCACATGGAGCACCTGGTGCCGGAGCTCAACTTCGCCGCCGCCCGGCTGGCGCGCGAGGCGGCCGACGAGGCGACCGCGCAGAATCCCGACAAGCCGCGCTTCGTCGCCGGCGTGCTCGGCCCGACCTCGCGCACCGCCACGATCTCGCCCGACGTCAACGACCCGGGCTACCGCAACGTCAGCTTCGACCAGCTGCGCACGGCCTACCTGGAGGCGATCGACGGCCTGGTGAAGGGCGGCGCCGACATCCTGATGGTCGAGACGATCTTCGACACGCTCAACGCCAAGGCCGCGCTGTTCGCGATCGAGGAATACTTCGAGGCGCACGGGCTGCGGCTGCCGGTGATGATCTCCGGCACCATCACCGACGCCTCCGGCCGCACGCTCTCGGGCCAGACCGGCGAGGCGTTCTGGAATTCGGTGCGCCACGCGCGGCCGCTGTCGATCGGCCTGAACTGCGCGCTCGGGCCCGACCTGCTGCGCCAGTATGTCGCCGAGCTCGCGGCCAAGGCCGACGTGTTCGTCTCGGCCCACCCCAACGCCGGGTTGCCGAATGCGTTCGGCGAATACGACATGGAGGGCGCCGAAATGGCGACCCACATCGGCGAATGGGCGCGCTCAGGACTGCTGAACATCGTCGGCGGCTGCTGCGGCACCACGCCGTCCCATATCGCGGCCATCGCGCAGGCGGTCGAGGGCGTCGCGCCGCGCAAGCCGCCGGTGCTGGAGCCGGCGATGCGGCTGTCAGGGCTGGAGCCGTTCAACGTCGGCAAGGACAGCCTGTTCGTCAACGTCGGCGAGCGCACCAACGTCACCGGCTCCAAGGCCTTCGCCCGCATGATCCTCGAAGGCCGCTACGACGATGCCTTGTCGGTCGCCCGCCAGCAGGTGGAAAACGGCGCACAGGTGATCGACATCAACATGGACGAGGGCATGCTCGACGCCGAGGCGGCAATGGTGCGCTTCCTCCACCTGATCGCCTCGGAGCCCGACATCGCACGGGTACCGATCATGATCGACTCGTCGAAGTGGAGCGTGATCGAGGCCGGCCTCAAGTGCATCCAGGGCAAGGGCATCGTCAACTCGATTTCGATGAAGGAAGGCGAGGCCGAATTCATCGAAAGGGCGAAACTGTGCCGGCGCTACGGGGCGTCGGTGATCGTGATGGCCTTCGACGAGACCGGCCAGGCCGACACCTACGCGCGCAAGACCGAGATCTGCGCGCGCGCCTACAAGCTCCTGACTGAAACCGTAGGTTTCCCGGCCGAGGACATCATCTTCGACCCCAACATCTTCGCGGTCGCGACCGGCATCGAGGAGCACGCCAACTACGCCGTCGATTTCATCGAAGCCACCCGCTGGATTCGCCAGAACCTGCCGCACGCGCACATCTCGGGCGGCGTGTCGAACGTGAGCTTCTCGTTCCGCGGCAACGACGCGGTGCGCGAGGCGATCCACACCGCCTTCCTCTATCACGCGATCCAGGCCGGGATGGACATGGGCATCGTCAACGCGGGCCAGCTGGGCGTCTACGCCAACCTCGACCCCGAGTTGAAGGAACGCGTCGAGGATGTGCTGCTGAACCGCCGCGAGGATGCGACCGAGCGGCTGGTGAGCTTTGCCGAGAACGTAAAAGGCGGCGCCAAGGAGCGGGTCGAGGACCTGACCTGGCGCCAGTTGCCGGTGAACGAGCGCCTGAGCCATGCGCTGGTGCAGGGCATCACCCAGTACATCGTCGAGGATACCGAAGCCGCGCGCCTCGAAGCCGAACGCCCGCTGCACGTGATCGAAGGCCCGCTGATGGCCGGCATGAACGTCGTCGGCGACCTCTTCGGCGCCGGCAAGATGTTCCTGCCGCAGGTGGTGAAGTCCGCCCGCGTGATGAAGCAGGCGGTCGCCCACCTGCTGCCCTTCATCGAGGCCGACAAGCAGGCCGGCGACGCGCAGAGCGCGGGCAGGATCGTCATGGCGACGGTCAAGGGCGACGTCCACGACATCGGCAAGAACATCGTCGGCGTGGTGCTGGGCTGCAACGGCTACGACATCGTCGACCTGGGGGTCATGGTGCCGGCGCAGAAGATTCTCGACGCCGCCCGCGAGCACGAGGCCGACATCATCGGCCTGTCCGGCCTCATCACGCCCTCGCTGGAAGAAATGGCGCATGTCGCCAGGGAAATGCAGCGCCAGGGCTTCACCATCCCGCTGCTGATCGGCGGCGCGACGACGTCGCTGGCGCACACGGCGGTGAAGATCGAGCCGAACTACGAAAGCCCGGTGGTGTACGTGAAGGACGCATCGCGAGCCGTCGGCGTGTGCACCCAGCTGTTGTCGAACGAGCTGCGCGAGGCCTTCGCCGCCGAGATCAAGGCGGATTATGCCCTCACCCGCGAACGCCACCTCAAGCACAAGTCGGACGCCGTGCGGCTGCCGCTCGCGGAAGCGCGCGCCAACAAGTTCAAGATCGACTGGGCGGCCTACACGCCGCCGGTGCCGAAGCAGCCCGGCGTCCACGTGCTGAAAGCCTACGACCTCTCGAAGCTCGTCGAGACCATCGACTGGACGCCCTTCTTCGCGTCGTGGGAACTGCACGGCAAGTTTCCGAAGATCCTCGACGACGCGGTCGTCGGCGTCGAGGCGACCAAGCTCTACAACGATGCCCGGGCCATGCTGAACAAGATGGTCGCGGAGAACTGGGTGGAAGCGCGCGCCGTCTTCGGCCTGTTCCCCGCCAACACCGTGGGCGACGACGACATCGAGGTATACGCCGACGAGTCGCGCTCGAAGGCGCTGATCACCTGGCACAACCTGCGCCAGCAGATGAAGAAGCCGGAAGGCCGCGCCAATCTGTGCATCGCCGACTTCGTCGCGCCCAAGGCGAGCGGGCTGAAGGACTACCTGGGCGCCTTCGTGGTGACCGCCGGCATCGGCGAGGACGAGCGCGCGCAGGCCTTCGAGGCGGCGCACGACGATTACTCGGCGATTCTCTTCAAGTCGCTGTGCGACCGCCTCGCCGAAGCCTTCGCCGAACACCTGCACCTGCGCGTGCGCAAGGAATACTGGGGCTACGCCAGCGAGGAGGCGCTCGCCAATGATGATCTGATCGCGGAGAAGTACCAGGGCATCCGCCCGGCGCCGGGCTACCCCGCCTGCCCGGAGCACAGCGAGAAGGCCGGCCTGTTCGAAATCCTCGACGCGACCAGCGAAATCGGCGTGAAGCTGACCGAGAATTTCGCCATGTGGCCGGGCGCGGCGGTGTCGGGCTTCTATCTGTCGCACCCCGCCAGCCAGTATTTCGCCGTGGCGAAGATCGAGCGCGACCAGGTCGAGGATTACGCCCGCCGCAAGGGATGGACGCGGGAGGAGGCCGAACGCTGGCTCGCGCCCAACCTGGCGTACCAGCCGGGCTGATCCGCGGGGGCCGTCCGCTCCGCTGGGTGGCCTACCAGCCCTGCTGCAGGATCTTCTCGAGCCAGAACAGGCCGATCACGGTCTTGGTCTCGCAGATCCTTCCGCCGCGCAGCCAGTCCATCGCCTCGCCGAACGGCACTCTGAGAATCTCGAGAAATTCGTCGTGGTCTCGGCCGTGGGTGCCGTCCTGCAAACCGCGCGCGAGATAGAACGCCAGCCGCTCGTCCGAATAGCCGATGCAGGGATAGATGGTGGTGACCTCGCGCCATTCCGTCGCGGTGTAGCCGGTCTCCTCCTCCAGTTCCCGCTTCGCGCACGTAAGGTCGTCCTCGCCGGCGTCGATCTTGCCGGCCGGAAGTTCGATGAAATCTCGGTGCAGGGGATAGCGGTGCTGCCGCTCCAGCAGCAGGTCTCCGTTGTCGAACACCGGAATCACCACCACGGCGCCCGGGTGGACGATGTACTCGCGCGTCGACTCCTTTCCGTCGGGCAGGCGCACGCGGTCGCGCTTGACGTGCATCAACCGCCCCTTGAAGATCGTTTCGCTGGCGAGTTCGGTTTCGGTCAGGTCTGTCAGGTCGCTTGTCATGATTGCCATGATACCGAGCGCGGAGAAAAAAAGAGCCGGGTTCTTGCGAACCCGGCAGAGATGAGGAGACACGATCCTCATTGCGGAGAACTTCTGCCTGCCGCGGAAACGGCAAGCACGGTCATCCTACGAAGAGGAACACCGGCTGCATATACAACTTTAGTTGTAGGAGCGACGTAAGGGCCTGATTCGGCGCGTCTATTTTTCTGACAACGCCGGCGGAAAGCGTGCGCCTTCGCACCGCCCGGACCGGCGCACCCGATGCCCGTCAGGCCGATCTGAGCATTTCCCGCAGGACGGAATACTGGCGCCGGCTGACGACGAGGCGTTCATCCAGCCCGTCCAGACGCAGGAAATGGCCGTCTTCGTCGCCGGCCAGCTTTCCGATCTCGCGGACGCGCAGGCGTGCGACGAGGCAGTTGCGGTGGATTCGCAGGAAGGCGTCGCCGAATTCGGCTTCGAGATTCGTGAGCGATTCCTCGATGAGGAATTCCCGTGCCGCGGTGCGCACCGTGACGTATTTGAGCTCCGCCTTCAGATACAGGATATCCGCCACCGGGATCAGCACGATCCTGCCTTTCTCGTTGAGCGACAGATGCGTGCGCGCCTTCGGATGCGCCTCGCGCAGCTGATCGAGCGCCGCCGCCTGCAGGCGATGCGCCCGCGACAGGGCGCGGACGAGACGGTCGGCACGCACCGGCTTGACCAGGTAGTCGACCGCGTTGAGGTCGAAGGCCTGGCAGGCATAGGCGTCGTAGGCGGTGCTGAAAATGATCGCGGGCGGCGAGGTCATGCGGTTGAGATGCGCGGCGCACTCGAGGCCGTCCATGCCCGGCATCCGGATATCGAGCAAGACCGCGTCCACCGGATGCTGCTGCGCCCGCTCCAGCGCATCCAGCCCGTTGTCGGCCTCGCCGACGACCTCGGTCCGCAGTTGATCCGCGCAATCGGCCAGCACGTCGCGCAGGCGGCGGCGCGCGGGCGCCTCGTCATCGACGATGAGGATGCGCAGGGGCGGGCAGGGTGCGTTCACGGGTATAGGGAATCACGATGTGCACCTGATAAACGGTGCCGAGCGGCTCCAACTTGAGCTGGGCGTCGAGGTCGAAATGCAGCAGCAGGCGTTCGCGGATATTCGCCAGCGCGATGCGATTGCCCCTGTGGTGCCCGGCGTCGGCCCCGATCGGGTTGCGCACCACGACGTGGACGTTGTCGGCGCTGCGGTAGATATTGAGCGTGATCTCGCCCCCGCCCGGCCGCGGCTCGATGCCGTGGTATACCGCGTTTTCCACCAGCGGCTGGATGATCAGCGGCGGAATCAGCGCGTCCGCGGGCATCTTGTTGATGTGCCAGACGACCTGCAAGCGGTCTCCCAGACGCAATTGCTCAAGTTCCAGATACGCGCGCGTCAGCGCGATTTCGTCTTCCAGCGGCGCCAGTTGGCGGGCGTCGCCCATCAGCGCGCGAAAGAGGTCCGCCATGTTTTCCAGCGCATGCTCGGCGCGACGCGGGTCGCTGCGCACCAGCGACAGCACGGCATTGAGACTGTTGAACAGGAAATGCGGGCGGATGCGCGCCTGCAGCGCCTGCAGGCGCGCCTCGGTGATGGCGGGAGACAGCGCGCGGGCCCGCAGGTTGAAATAGCCGAGCAGGCCTGCGCCCAGAACCAGGGAAAAAAGCGCGACGCCGAACGGCGGGTGGGAATCGCGGCCGCCGACGAGCGGGGCGAGCCAGAGCGACGCCAGCACGGGAACCGCGACGCCGAGCGCCAGCGTGAATCCGACCCCCTGCCGGTAAGGCCGGCTGCGCAGCCAGCGCTGCGCGGCGCACAGCGCCAGCAGGGTCGACAGCAAGGCCGGTTGCGCGAGCGCCGACAGCGCGACGAATTCGGCCCGGAATGCCGTCGCGTCGGCCGCCCGCGCCAGCACCGCTGCAGCCAGCGCGGCCTCCACCGTCACCGCGATGCGCAGGTTCACCCCCAGGTGGCAGAAGTTCGGCAATTCGACGTGCCGATTGTTATGATTCCTTCTTTTCATTCCCCGTCTTGCCCCATGAGCACGCCCTCGTCATCGCCAGACGGCGCATCCGCCGCCTGGTCCGGCCGCTTTTCCGAGCCGGTTTCCGAAATCGTCAAACGCTACACCGCGTCGATTCCGTTCGATTATCGGCTGGCCGAGTTCGATATTCAGGGCTCGCTGGCGCACGCCGCCATGTTGCACCACGTCGGCGTCCTCACCAAGAACGACCTCGAGGCGATCCGGCGCGGCATGGCCGACCTGCTGGCCGAGATTCGCGCGGGCCGGTTCGCCTGGTCGCTCGACAAGGAAGACGTCCACCTCAACATCGAGGCGGCGCTGACCGCAAAGATCGGCGACGCCGGCAAGCGCCTGCACACGGGCCGCAGCCGCAACGACCAGGTGGCGACCGACATCCGCCTCTACCTGCGCGACGCGGTCGACCGCATCGTCTCCGGCATCAAGGCATGCCAGATGTCTCTCGTCGACCTGGCCGACGCGCACGCCGAGACCGTCATGCCGGGCTTCACCCACCTGCAGGTGGCGCAGCCGGTGACCTTCGGGCACCACCTGCTCGCCTACTTCGAGATGCTGGCGCGCGACGCCGAGCGCATGGCCGACTGCCGCCGCCGCGTCAACCGGCTGCCGCTGGGCGCCGCCGCACTGGCCGGCACCAGCTATCCGATCGACCGCGAATTCGTCGCGCGCGAGCTCGGCTTCGAGGCGGTGTGCGAAAACTCGCTCGACGCCGTGTCCGACCGCGACTTCGCCATCGAGTTTTCCGCGGCCGCCGCGCTGGTGATGACCCACCTGTCGCGCCTGTCGGAGGAGCTGATCCTGTGGATGAGCCCACGCTTCGGCTTCATCGACCTCGCCGACCGCTTCTGCACCGGTTCCTCGATCATGCCGCAAAAGAAGAACCCGGACGTGCCCGAGCTGGTTCGTGGCAAGACCGGCCGCGTCAACGGCCACCTGGTCGCACTGCTGACCCTGATGAAGGGCCAGCCGCTGGCATACAACAAGGACAATCAGGAAGACAAGGAACCGCTGTTCGACACAGTCGACACGCTCACCGACACGCTCGCGATCTACGCCGACATGCTGCGCGGGGTGACGGTCAAGCCCGAGGCGATGCGGGCGGCCGTGATGCAGGGCTTCGCCACCGCGACCGATCTGGCCGATTATCTGGTCAAGAAGGGCGTGCCTTTCCGCGATGCGCACGAGGCCGTCGCGCGTGCCGTCCGCGCGGCGGAGGCGTCCGGCCGCGACCTGGCCGACCTGCCGCTGGCCGAGTTACAGGCATTCAGTCCGGTCGTCGCGGAGGATGTCTATGCGGTGCTGACGCTCGAAGGTTCGCTCGCCGCCCGCGACCATTTGGGCGGTACCGCGCCCGCGCAGGTACGCGCTGCGGTGGCGCGCGCCCGCAAGCGGATCTAGACCGTTTCCGCCGCGACCGGCGGCGCGTGGTCGCGGCAGATGCGGCGCACCTCCGGGCTCGACAGCTTTTCCTGCATCAGCGCGCAAAAATAGCTGCGCGGCCCCAGCCGCCGGTTGTGGCGGCAGGTCGCGCACACGCCGAAGCTGCGCTTTCCGGTCTGCGCCTGCACCTGGGCCAGCACCTGACGCAACACCACCATCGCCGACGTCACCCGCGCCGGACTCGCCGTCTGCACGATGTCGCGCCAGGCGCTCCCGGCGCTGAGCGTCTTCAGCAGGTTGGCGCCGCCCTCGGCCAGGATCAATCGCACCATGCGTCCGTCGTGGGGGTCGGCATAGCGCGAGATCAGCCGGCGCCGCGCAAGCACCAGCACTGTCTGCGAAACCGTGCCCTTGGTGAGGCCGAGGTATTCGGTCAGCGCCTGCGGGGTATTGCTGAAGCGGTTGGCCTGGTTGAGGTAGAACAGAACCTGGAGATGCACGGGCTGCAGTCCCTGCGCCGCGCCCGCCTGCCGCAGGTCGGCCCGGGTCAGCAGCGACAGCCGCTCGACCAGGTCGAACAGGGTCAGGGCCTGGCTTTTCAAAGTTGCGCTGGCGCTAGAAGCGGACCATGACGCCGCCCTGGGCGGCGATCAGCGCCGTCAGCTTGTCGTAGAGCGGCTCGCCGCTCTTGGTGTCGAACCAGCCGGCATTGAGCGGCTTGAAGTGGAATCCGCCCGAGCGGGCGGCGACCCAGATTTCGCGCGCGACGCCGTGGCGGTTGATGATGATCTTGCTGCCGTCGTCGAACTCGACCTCGAGGATGCCGTCGGCCGGCGTCTCGAAATCCAGTTCCGCATCCTCGAGCACCTGCTCGATGCGTGCCAGCGCCGTGCCCGCGGCCAGGTTGAATTCGGCTTCGCTCGGCCCGGCCGGATTGGATTCGCTTTGCATCATGTGCCCCGTGCTAACATTTCGCGCATGAAATTGCGCACTCTGTGTATGGTGTCCCTCGTGCTGTGCGGCCTTGGTCTGACGGCCTGCGGCTTCAAGGGTCCCCTGTATCTTCCCGAAAATCCCTCCGCACCGCAACGGACCTCCCAGTGAACACCCTGCATCGCATCGACGGCCGCCTCCACCTCGAGGACGTGGCGCTGGACACCCTCGCCCAACGTTTCGGCACGCCCCTCTACGTCTATTCCCGGCAGGCGCTCGAGGCCGCCTACGAAAGCTACACCGAGGCATTCGCCGCCATCCCGCACCTCATCTGCTACGCGGTCAAGGCCAACTCCAGCCTGGCGATCCTCAACCTCTTCGCCCGCCTGGGCGCGGGCTTCGACATCGTCTCCGGCGGCGAACTGGCCCGTGTGCTGGCCGCCGGCGGCGACCCGGGCAAGGTCGTGTTCTCCGGCGTCGGCAAGACGGCGGACGAGATGCGCGCCGCGCTCCAGGCCGGAATCCTCTGCTTCAACGTCGAGTCGGTCAGCGAGCTGCACCGGCTCGACCGCGTGGCAGGCGAACTCGGCACCGTCGCCCCGGTCTCGTTCCGCGTCAATCCGGACGTCGACCCGAAGACGCACCCCTACATCTCGACCGGCCTCAAGGAGAACAAGTTCGGGGTGCCGATCGCCGATGCGCCCGCGCTGTACCGCCTGGCCGCGAGCCTCCCCAACCTGAAGGTCACGGGAGTCGACTGCCATATCGGCTCCCAGCTGACCGATCTGTCGCCGCTCGCCGATGCGGCCGACCGCGTGTTCGCGCTGGTCGACGGGCTGGCCGCCGAAGGCATCGCCCTGCATCACATCGATCTCGGCGGCGGCGTCGGCATCCGCTACCGCGACGAGACGCCGCCCGACCTCGCCGCGTACGGCCGCATGCTGGCGACGCGCTTTGCCGGCCGCCGCGAGAAGCTGCTGCTGGAGCCGGGGCGTTCGCTCGTGGGCAATGCCGGCCTGCTCCTCACCCGCGTCGAGTACCTGAAGCCGGGCGAAGACCGGAATTTCGCGATCGTCGACGCGGCGATGAACGATCTGATGCGGCCGGCCCTTTACGACGCGTACCACGACATCGTCGCCGTCGTTCAACGGCAGGCGCCAGCCCGCCGCTACGACATCGTCGGGCCCATCTGCGAAACCGGCGACTTTCTTGGGTTCGCGCGCGACCTGGTGGTCGAGGAAGGGGACATCCTGGCGCTTCTTTCCGCGGGTGCCTACGGCATGAGCATGGCATCGAACTACAATTCGCGCCCTCGCGCAGCGGAAGTGCTGATCGACAAGAATGCAATCCACCTCATCCGCGAGCGCGAAACGCAACAGGCCATGATCGCCGGAGAGCGGCTTGTTTATTGACTTTCGCCGGATCGAACAACCGCGGCTTTTCCGCGTTATTAGTATCGAATCGATACATTTTGCTTGACTGCGACAATTTTTGCCGGATTCTTCCCGCGGAAGCTTGACAATTCATTGAACGCCCCGCAAAAGTAACTAGAATGAGGCTCACCAAGCGGAGCCTCGGTATCGCCCGTATCCAGCGGGTTTCGGGCAAGTTGGTCGCCTGTCGGTACCACGCTTTGGAAGTGCAAATTCTGACTGCACGTGGCATCAAGCTGTAGTGACAAGCGAATGTGTTCAACTTCTAAGGAGTGTCAAATGGCAACAGCAAAGAAACCCGCCGCCAAAAAACCGGCAGCCAAAAAAGCCGCACCGGCTAAAAAGGCCGCAGTCAAGAAACCCGCAGCCAAGAAGGCCGCACCGGCCAAGAAGCCCGCAGTCAAAAAACCGGCAGCCAAGCCGGTAGCCCGCAAGGCCGCCGCCAAGCCGGCAGCCAAGAAGGCCGCAACCGCCAAGAAGCCTGCCGCGAAAAAACCGGCAGCCAAGCCGGTAGCCCGCAAGGCCGCCGCCAAGCCGGCAGCCAAGAAGGCCGCACCGGCTAAAAAGGCAGCCGCCAAAAAACCGGTAGCCAAGAAGGCGGCACCGGCCAGGAAGCCCGCGGTCAAGAAACCGGCAGCCAAGAAGGCCGCACCGGCTAAAAAGGCAGTCGCCAAAAAACCGGCAGCCAAGAAGGCGGCACCGGCCAGGAAGCCCGCGGTCAAGAAACCGGCAGCCAAGAAGGCCGCACCGGCTAAAAAGGCAGCCGCCAAAAAACCGGCAGCCAAGCCCGTAGCCCGGAAAGCCGCTGCCAAGCCGGCGGCCAAGAAGCCCGCTGCGAAACCCGTAGCCAAGAAAGCGGCCCCGGCGAAGAAGCCCGCAGTGAAGAAGGCGGCTCCGGTCGTCAAACCTGCGCCGGCTCCTGCGCCTGCCCCCGCACCGGCGGTACCGGTCATCAAGCCTTTCGGGCTCTAACAGGTCGGGCACTGCCCAATCTGAAACGGGGGCTTGTCCCCCGTTTTTTATTGGACGCCGCGCGGCCCCGCCCGGTTTTTATCCACTTATCTCTGGGGCATCCGCGCCGCCGCCTTCACGGCCTGGCCGGCGTCACGCGTTCCCCGCGCGGCGGACAGCGCATTCCGGCTCCACGGCAGACGCAAGACCAGGAGGAGAGCAAGCACCGCCCCGAACCACAGGGGCTGCGTCACGTCCTTTTTTACCAGCCACCCATAGTGAACGACGCCCAGCAGCGCGGCCGGATAAATCAGCCGATGCAGTTGCTGCCAGCGGCGGCCGAGGCGGCGCATCATCGCGTGCGTCGAAGTCGCCGCGAGCGCGACGAGCATGACGAAGGCAGCGAAACCCACCGTGATGAAAGGACGCTTGACGATGTCCTTGCCGATGCCCGCCAGATCGAAGAATTGGTCGAGCCAGATATAGGTCACGAAATGCAGGCCGGCATAAAAGAACGCGAACAGCCCGAGCATGCGCCGGTAGCGGATGAGTTCGGTCCGTCCGGTCAGTCGCCGCAGCGGCGTAATCGACAGCGTCAGCAGCAGTCCGACCAGCGCCCATGTGCCGGTGGAATGGGTGATGAACTCGATCGGATTCGCGCCCAGACCGCCGGTCGCGCCGAGTCCGAGCAGCCGACCCAGCGGCAGCAGGCATACGGCGAACAGCCACGGCTTCGGGCTGCGCCATGCCGCACCCATCAGAAGTACCTCTGCAGGTCCATTCCGCGATAGAGCTGCGCCACCTGGGCGCCGTAGCCATTGAACATGAGCGTGTCGCGCTTGAAGAATTCGCCGATGCGGCGTTCCTTGGCCTGGCTCCAGCGGGGATGGTCGACGTGCGGATTGACGTTGGAGTAGAAGCCGTATTCCCGGGGCGCCGCGCGCATCCACGTCGTCAGCGGCTGTTTTTCGACAAAACGAATCCGGACGAGGGACTTGGCGCTCTTGAACCCGTATTTCCACGGCACCACCAGGCGGATCGGCGCGCCGTTCTGGTTGGGCAGCACTTCGCCGTAGAGCCCGACCGCCAGTATCGTCAACGGATGCATCGCCTCGTCCATCCGCAGGCCTTCGACATAGGGCCAGTCGAGCACATGCGAACGCTGTCCCGGCATCTGGCCCGGATCGTCCAGCGTGACGAACTCGACATACCTCGCATTGCCCGTGGGCGCAGCACGGCGGATGAGCTGGCTCAGCGGGAACCCGATCCAGGGGATCACCATCGACCAGCCCTCGACGCAGCGCATCCGGTAGACGCGCTCCTCCAGCGGGGCGAGCTTCAGCAGCGTGTCGATATCGTAGGTGCCGGGCCGGCCAACTTCGCCCTCGATCGCGACGGTCCACGGCCGGGTTTTCAGGCTCCCCGCGTTTTCCGAAGGATCGCTCTTGCCGGTGCCGAACTCGTAGAAGTTGTTGTAGGTGGTGACATCCCGGTAGGGCGTCTTCTCTTCGTTCAGCGTGTATGGACTGGCGCGCACGCCCGTCAGCCTCGCGCCCGCCTGCGCATCCGCTGCGCTGCCCAGCAGCGCGCCCGCCGCCAGTGCGCCCATGCCCTGCATGAAGCGGCGTCGTTCGCGATAGATTTCGCGCGGCGTGATTTCGGACGCGGGAACATCGCCGGATTGACGTATCAGCATGACCGGATCCTCTCGAAGAAAAAGCGGGGGCGCCAGGAAGGGGACGCAACGCCGGGGCCGTCTCCAATAGACCCGGTGGCGACGCCGTGGTTTCACCCCCACCGGGCGCCCGTGCTGACGATGTTCCTCGATTCTCCACCATCGGCGCGGGCTGCGAAATCGATGAATCCGCCCACGCTGCCGACGAGGCTTCGTCACATTCGTCAAGGCGGCGCGCGTCAGCCTTCGCGCACGCCCGGCGCCGGCCGCCGTTGACGCGGTTTTGCAGCCCGCGCGGCGCAAGGGGAACTGGCATGGGCCATGCTCGAGTCCTGGTACGCGCAACACAAGGAGATGCGGAGATGATCGAACTCGAGCCCGGCAACGCGCTGGACATCACCCTCAAGGAAGGCGCCCACGGCCGCAACCGTGTGGTGGTCACGCTGCGGTCGCACGGATGCGAACTCGACCTCACGCCGCATCAGGCGCGCGTCGTCGCGACCGAACTGATCATGGCCGTCAACCGCGCCGAAGTGCGCGGAAATCTGAAGCAAGGCCCGAACGCCGCGCGCACCGCCCCGGCCGAGGAAAAACGGGATCTGCTCGGCCACGCCTTCTTCAAATAGATTCAGGCCAGCCGGCTTCGGCTGGACCGGGGTAGCGGGCGCCAGCCCCAACTACCGATAATCCGGCCCCGCATTGTCCGGGGCCCGCCATCCGTGATAGGGTGGCACTAGGCGCGAAGCTTCGTCCTCGCGCCTTTTCTTTTTCTGCCCCCAGCGGGATCGTCACACCTCATTTTGCGGGAACCAGCATGGCCGTCATCGAACTCACCAAGGACAACTTCGAATCCACCATCAACGGCAACGACGTCGTCATTGTCGATTTCTGGGCGCCGTGGTGCGGCCCGTGCCGCGGCTTCGCGCCGATTTTCGAGGCCGCGTCCGAAAAACACGCGAACATCGTCTTCGCCAAGGTCAACACCGAGGTCGAGCAGGATCTCGCCGGCTATTTCCAGATCCGCTCGATCCCCACCCTGATGGTGTTCCGCGAACAGGTCATTCTTTATTCCGAAGCAGGCTCGCTGCCGGCGAGCGCGCTGGACTCGCTGATCGAGCAGGTGATGGGACTGGACATGGCGCAGGTCCACAAGGACATCGCCGACCAGCAGGCCAAGGGACAGCCCTGAGCTGCAACGAGCGGCTCGCGCTGCCGGCTCGCCAGATCAGAAGCCCCTGAGCAGCTGCCGAAGCAGCGGCAGCGTGATCGGACGGCGTGTTTCCAGGCTGAAGCGATCCAGCGCTTCCAGCACCCGCAGCAGGCTCTGCATGTCGCGCGCGGTGTGATTCAAGAGGTAGTCCGCGACCTGGGCGTCGAGCCGGAAGCCCAGGCTTTCCGCATGCCGGGCCAGCGCCGCACGTTTTTCCGCGTCGTCCAGACCCTGCAGGTGAAATACCAGCCCCCAGCCCAGCCGGGTCCGCAACTCCGGCATCACGGGCAATTCAGCCGGTGGCGCATTGCCCGCCGCCAGCCATAGCCCGCCCGCCTCGCGGACCCGATTGAACGCGGCGAAGCCGTCATGCTGACGGGCGTCGCTCCAGGTTTCGACCTCATCCGCAATCACTGCCTGCGCGGCGTGCCGACCGGTGAAATCGACGACCATGCCACGCGCCTCGCACGCGTGCGCCCAGGCGGCCAGCAGATAGCTCTTGCCGCTGCCCGGCGCGCCCCACACATACACCGAACGCTCGGCCGCCGTGCCGTCTAGCATGGCCTCAAGCTGCGCCAACAGTTCGATATTGCGTCCCGCGACGAAACGCGCAAGGTCGGGACGGGCGGGCGGGCGGATATCCAGAAGCAGCTGCTGCATGCGGCGCAAGGATAAGGCACTTGTCCCCGGATGGGTAGCCGACTGAGAGCCCCGGCCCGCCGGAAAACCCGCGTCGTGTCGTGTGATCATGGCACCTGCGCGCGGCTATACTTGCCTTTTTCGTCCCCAGCGCCCGCGTCACCCCGATGAGCCTCGCCTTTCCCGTTCCGGTCAGACCTGTAATCCAGCCGCCGCCGATGGTGGAGGAGGTGCTGACGGACGACGAGCGCGAGGCGCTGAAATCGCGCATCAAGGCGCTGATGAAGCAGCAGGACGCGGTGCTGGTCGCACATTACTACACCTCCGCCGACCTGCAGGACCTGGCCGAGGAAACCGGCGGCTGCGTCTCGGATTCGCTCGAGATGGCGCGCTTCGGCCATGCCCATCCGGCCAAGACCCTGGTCGTGGCCGGCGTCAAGTTCATGGGCGAGACGGCGAAGATCCTCAACCCGGAAAAGCGCGTCATCATGCCCGACCTGGGTGCCGACTGCTCGCTCGACCTCGCCTGCCCGGCCGACGAGTTCGCTGCCTTCTGCGACGCCCACCCCGACCGCCTTTCGGTCGTCTACGCCAACACCAGCGCCGCGGTGAAGGCGCGTGCCGACTGGGTCGTCACTTCCGGCATCGCCGCCAAGATCGTCAAATATCTCCACCGCCAGGGCCACAAGCTCCTGTGGGCGCCCGACCGTCACCTGGGCGAATACGTGCGGCGCGTGACCGGCGCCGACATGATCCTGTGGCAGGGTTCGTGCGTCGTGCACGAGGCGTTCAAGGTCGAGGCGTTGAAGAAACTGCACGCCCAGCATCCGGACGCCGCGGTGCTGGTGCATCCCGAATCGCCCGAACCCGTGATCGCGCTCGCCGACGTGGTCGGCTCGACCACGCAGTTGATCGAAGCGGTGCGCACCCTGCCCAATCCCGAATTCATCGTCGCGACCGACAACGGCATCTTCCACAAAATGCACGCCGCGGCACCCGGCAAGCTGCTGCTCGAAGCGCCGACCGCCGGCACGGGCGCGACCTGCCAGTCCTGCGCGCACTGCCCCTGGATGGCGATGAACGGCCTGAAGAAGCTGGCTGCCGTCCTTGAACACGGCGGCAACGAAATCCATATCGAGGAGTCCATCCGCGCCCGCGCCCGGCTGTCGATCCAGAAAATGCTGGATTTTGCCGCGGCCGAGAAGGCCGGAACCATCCAGCTGGGCGACTGACCGGTCATGGCCGGCGGCAGCCTGCTCGCCCTTCTCGACGACATCGCCTCGATACTCGACGACGTATCGCTGCTGACCAAGGTCGCCGCCAAAAAGACCACCGGCGTACTGGGCGACGATCTGGCGCTGAACGCGCAACAGGTCGCCGGCATCCGTGCCGACCGCGAGCTGCCGGTCGTGTGGGCCGTATTCAAGGGTTCGTTGCGGAACAAGCTCATCCTGGTGCCGTCGGCGCTCGCCGTCAGCGCGCTGGCGCCGTGGGCGATCACGCCGCTCTTGATGCTGGGCGGCGCATTCCTGTGCTTCGAGGGATTCGAGAAGCTGGCGCACGCCTTTTCATCGCACGACGACGCAGACGGCGCCCATCGCGCCGAGCTCGCGCGGGCGCTGGCCGACCCGAGCGCCGATCTGATGGCGATCGAGCGCGACAAGATCCGGGGCGCGGTCAGGACCGACTTCATCCTGTCGGCGGAAATCGTCGTCATCACCCTGGGCACGGTCACCGCGGCCCCGCTCGGGACGCAGATCGCGGTGCTCGCCGGCGTCGCCGCCCTGATGACCGTCGGCGTCTACGGCCTGGTCGCGGGAATCGTCAAGCTCGACGACGCCGGGCTCTATCTGAGCCGGCCGGAAAATGGCTTTTCGCCGCCGGTGCGAAGCGTCGGCCGCGGCATCCTGCGCGCGGCGCCGCTTCTGATGAAAACGCTCTCGGTGGTCGGCACCGCCGCCATGTTCCTGGTCGGCGGGGGCATCCTGGTCCACGGGCTGCCGCCTGCGCACGGCCTCGTTCACGCTGCCGCCGAGGCCGCAGCGGCCCTGCCCGCTGCCGGTGCGCTGCTGGCCCGGCTCGCCCCGCTCGTGGTGGATGCGCTCGTCGGCGTGGTCGCAGGCGCACTGCTGCTCGGCGGCGTCGCCGCGTTCCGGCGCCTGGTCCGCTGATCCGGTCCGGCTTCGCACCGGCAGCGAGCGGCGGCCGCCCCGCGCGACACGGCATCCATCGAGGACCGGATGCGCCCTGGCAGCGTGTCCGGCGCCCGGAGGCGAGCCATATCCCGTAAACTATCGCTTTTGAAGCAGATCGATTCGGGGGTCGCCCGGCGGTGCCCGAGCCCTATCCAGCATGACCGCACGCCTGCGCGAAATCCCCTACAACTACACGTCGTTCTCCGACCGCGAAATCGTCATCCGGCTGCTCGGTGCCGAGGCATGGGACGCGCTCAACACGCTGCGCGGCGAACGCCGGACCGGCCGCTCGGCACGCATGCTGTTCGAGGTGCTGGGCGACATCTGGGTGGTGCGGCGCAATCCCTATCTGGAAGACGACCTGCTCGACAACCCGAAGCGCCGCAGGCTGCTGGTCGACGCGCTGCGGCACCGCCTGCACGAGATCGAGACGCGGCGTCAGGGCAACGAGCTGGTGGGACAACTGCTGGCGGCGGCCGAACGCGCGGTGCGCGAGTTCGAGGCCTGGTTCGGCGAAACCGCCGCCCTGCGCGCGCGCATCCTGCGCCGGCTGGCCGGCGTCACGCGCAAGGACAACATCGCGTTCGACGGCCTGGCACGCGTTTCCCACGTCACCGACGCCACCGACTGGCGGGTGGAATACCCCTTCGTGGTGCTGACCCCGGATACCGAGGCCGAAATGGCCCAGCTGGTGGCGGGCCTG
This sequence comes from Pseudomonadota bacterium, assembly GCA_021820845.1. Lineage (GTDB taxonomy): Bacteria > Pseudomonadota > Gammaproteobacteria > Burkholderiales > Thiobacillaceae > Thiobacillus. Next base: position 55,168 of record JAKADC010000007.1, on the reverse strand, counting down.
GTCGAACTGGGCCTGACGGTCATCCCGCGCGGCGGCGGCACCGGCTACACCGGGGGCGCCGTGCCGCTCACCGACAAGGCCGCGGTCATCAATACCGAAAAGCTCGAGGCGATGAGCGCGGTGGAAATGCTGCATCTGCCGGGCTGCGAATTCGAAGTCCCCACGATCCATTGCGGCGCCGGCGTCGTCACCAAGCGGGTGATGGAAGCGGCGGATGCGGCGGGCCTGGTGTTCGCGGTCGACCCGACCTCGGCCGACGCCTCGACCATCGGCGGCAACGTGTCGATGAACGCCGGCGGCAAGAAGGCCGTGCTGTGGGGCACCGCGCTGGACAACCTCGTTTCGTGGCGCATGGTCACGCCGGACGCCGACTGGATCGAGGTCAGCCGGCTCAACCATAACCTCGGCAAGATCCACGATGCGTCCGCCGCCACCTTCGAGGTCCGCCGCTTCGCCGCGGACGGCAGCACGCCGAAAGGGTCGCCGGAAATCCTCACCATTCCCGGCAGCCGATTCCGCAAGATCGGGCTGGGCAAGGACGTCACCGACAAGTTCCTCGCCGGCCTGCCGGGCATCCAGAAGGAAGGCTGCGACGGCCTCATCACCTCGGCGCGCTTCATCCTGCACCGCCTGCCGGCGCACACCCGCACGGTGTGCCTGGAATTCTTCGGCACGGCGCGCGACGCCACGCCGGCGATCGTCGAGATCAAGGACTACTGCGACGCCCACCCCGACGTGCTGCTCGCCGGCCTGGAGCATCTCGACGCGCGCTACGTGAAGGCCGTCGGCTACGCGACCAAGGCGCCCCGCGCGACGCGGCCGAACATGGTCCTGCTGATCGACGTCGTCTCGGACAACGAGGTCGCGGTCGGCGAGGCCGCATCGAGGATCGTCCAGCTCGCCAACGCGCGCGGCGGCGAAGGCTTCATCGCGGTGTCCGCGGAGACGCGCAGGAAATTCTGGCTCGACCGCGCCCGCACGGCCGCCATCGCCGCGCACACCAACGCGTTCAAGATCAACGAGGACGTGGTGATCCCGCTGCCGCGCCTGGGTGATTACACCGACGGCGTCGAGCGCATCAACATCGAACTGTCGATCGCCAACAAGCTGAAGCTGCTCGACGCACTGGCCGAATTCTTCAGCGCGCCGCTGCCCCTGCTGGAGGACGAGGACACCGTCGCCGACCCGGCGCAGGTGGCCGACAAGCAGGCACAGGCGCAGGCGCTGCTCGCCACCGTCCGCCAGCGCTGGCAGGGCTACCTCGCCGACCTCGACGCGCCGCACGACGGCGGCAGCGTTTTCACCGCGCTCCGCGACAAGCAGATCCGCGCATCGTGGAAACGCGAAGTCCTGCGCGAACTCCAGCAGCTCTTCATCGGCCGCGAATACACGCCGGTGCTCCAGGCCTGCGAACGCATCCACAAGGAGGTCTTGAAGAGCCGCGTCTTCGTCGCGCTGCACATGCACGCCGGCGACGGCAACGTGCACACCAACATCCCGGTCAACTCCGACGACTACGCCATGCTGCAGGCCGCCAATGCGGCGGTCGCGCGCATCATGGCACTGGCGATCGAACTGGGCGGCGTGATCTCGGGCGAGCACGGCATCGGCATCACCAAGCTGGAATTCCTCGACGACGCCACCCTATCGACCTTCGCCGAATACAAGCAGAAGGTCGATCCGGCGGGCCGCTTCAACAAGGGCAAGCTGCTGCCCGGCGCCGACCTGCGCAATGCCTATACGCCGTCGTTCAGCTTGCTGGAAGCCGAATCGATCATCCTCGAGGCCTCGGAAACCGGCGCGATCGCGGACTCGATCAAGGACTGCCTGCGCTGCGGCAAGTGCAAGCCCGTGTGCAACACCCACATCCCGCGCGCCAACCTGCTGTACTCGCCGCGCAACAAGATCCTCGCCACCTCGCTCCTGATCGAAGCCTTTTTGTACGAGGAGCAGACGCGGCGCGGGGTGTCGCTGAAGCACTTCGACGAGTTCGGCGACGTCGCCGACCATTGCACCATCTGCCACAAGTGCAAGAACCCCTGCCCGGTCGACATCGATTTCGGCGACGTCTCGATCGCCATGCGCAACCTGCTGCGCAAGCAGGGCAAGAAGAAATTCAACCCGGGCACCTGGGCGTCGATGGCCTTCCTCAACGCGACCGACCCCGCCACCATCAAGGCGTTGAGGAAGGCGCTGATCGACTGGGGCTACGCCAGCCAGCGGCTCGGGCATCAGCTGTTCAAGCGACTCGGCCTCATCCAGGCGCAGACCCGCCATCCGCCGGCGACGCTGGGGCGGCCCAAGCCCGTCGCGCAGGTCATCCATCTGGTCAACAAGCCGATGCCGGGCGGGTTGCCGAAGAAAACCTCGCGCGCGCTGCTGGGCCTGGAGGATCCGTCGATCGTTCCCGTCCTGCGCAACCCGGCCAAGCTCACCGACGATTCCGACGCGGTGTTCTACTTCCCCGGCTGCGGCTCCGAGCGGCTGTTCTCGCAGGTCGGGCTCGCCACCCAGGCGATGCTGTTCGAGCTCGGCGCGCAGACCGTGCTGCCGCCCGGCTACCTGTGCTGCGGCTATCCGCAGATCGCCGGCGGCCAGGCCGACAAGGGCGAGGCGATCACCGCGGCCAACCGCGTGCTGTTCCACCGCGTCGCCAACACGCTGAACTACCTCGACATCAAGACCGTGCTCGTGTCGTGCGGCACCTGCATGGACCAGCTGCTGAAATACGAATTCGGGAAGATCTTCCCCGGCTGCCGCCTGCTCGACATCCACGAATACCTGATGGAGAAAGGCGTCAAGCTGGAAGGCGTCAGCGGCGAGAAATACCTCTTCCACGACCCCTGCCACACGCCGATGAAGACCCATGCGCCGATGAAGGTCGCCAACGCGCTGCTCGGCGGCGGCGTCGTGTTGTCCGACCGCTGCTGCGGCGAATCCGGCACGCTGGCGGTGAGCCGCCCGGACATCTCGACGCAGATCCGCTTCCGCAAGGAAGAGGAGATCCGCGCCGGGGTCGCCGCGCTCGGCGGCGACGGCAAGCAGCCGGTCAAGCTCCTCACCAGTTGCCCGTCCTGTCTCCAGGGACTGGCGCGCTACAGCGACGACACCGGCACCGAGCCGGACTACATCGTGATCGAGCTGGCGAAAAAACTGCTGGGCGAGAACTGGATGGCGAACTACCTGGCGCGCGTCGGCAACGGCGGCATCGAGCGCGTCTTGCTGTGAGCGGCGACGCCGGGCCGGCGACGCCATGCCCGCTATGCGAGGCCGCGGGCGGCGCCATCCTCTGGAAGGACGCCGTCTGCCGCGTCGTGCTCGCCGACGAACCGGATTACCCCGGCTTCCTGCGCGTCATCCTCAACCGCCACGTCCGGGAAATGACCGACCTGCCGCCGGAAGAGCGCTTGCGCCTGATGGCGGTCGTGTACGGGGCCGAGCAGGCGGTCCGCAACGTGCTGAATCCCGACAAGGTGAATCTCGCCTCGCTCGGCAACGTCGTCCCGCATCTGCACTGGCACGTGATTCCGCGCTTCGCGGACGACCCGCATTTTCCCAACCCCGTGTGGGGCAGCAGGCTGCGCGACAGACCCCATGCCGGGCCGTCCGGTCTGGCGGCGCAATTGGCCGACGCGCTTTCCAGGACGTTGAATACCTAGCCGTTTCGAGACCGGCGATACGGAAGCCTGTCGCGGTTCCAACCGCCAGCGCGCAGCGGCCGCAGAAAACGGTCAGCCCGCGGCCTGGCCGCGCTCGGGAAACGGAATGACCGTGCCGCTTTCCGGCCCGTGCTGCAGGCGGGAAGCGGGGAAAACCGCGGAAAAGGTGCTGCCCTTGCCGGGCGTCGACAGGATTTCCAGCCGCGCCCCGTGGCGGGTGAGCACGTGCTTGACGATGGCGAGCCCAAGCCCCGTGCCGCCCGTTTCGCGCGAGCGGCTGCGATCCACCCGGTAGAAGCGCTCGGTCAGACGCGGAATGTGCTCCGCGGCGATGCCTTCGCCGGTGTCGGTGACGGAAAAGACGCCCTCCCCTGCACGCTCCCGCCATGCAAGCGTGATTTCGCCGCCTTCCGGCGTGTAGCGCACGGCGTTCGACACGAGGTTGCCGAGCGCGCTGCGTATTTCCTGCAGGTTGCCCTTCAGCAGCGCGCCGCTGTCGAGTTGCAGGCCGATCCGGTGCCGCCCGCGGCTCAGCGACTCGGCCTCGGCTTTCAGGGCCTGTGCCAGCTCGGGAACGTTGACGCCCTCGTCCTTCACGGCGTGATCGGCGCTTTCCAGCCGCGACAGGGTCAGCAGATCGTCGAGCAGGCGCTGCATGCGCCGGGTATGGTCCAGCATCAGGTCGAAATAGCGGCGCGACTCGGACGGCGGCAGGTCGGGGGCTTCCGCCAGCGTTTCGACGAACCCTCCGACGACGGTGAGCGGTGTGCGCAACTCGTGCGAGACGTTGGCGATGAAGTCGCGGCGCATCGCATCGACGCGCTCGAGGTCGGTGATGTCGCGGGCGACCAGCAGCTTCTGCGATTCGCCGAACGGAACCAGCTGCAAGGACAGCGTGAGTTCGCGATTGACCGGCGACTTGCATACCAGGCGCCGCGAATAGTCGGCCGCGTCGAGGAAGTCGAGGAAGTGTGCCTGGCGCAGCAGGTAACGGACGAACTGGCCGCGGTCGCGCTCGCAGTCCAGCCCCATGAATTTGCGCGAGGCGGGGTTGCACCATTCGATCTGTTCGCTCGCGTTGAGGATGACCATGCCGTCGGGCACCGCCATGGCAGCGTGTTCGAACTGTTCGAGCGCGGAGGTGAGCTGGCCGCGGCTGGCCTTCTGGCGTTTCTGGAGTTTCTGAAGGCGATAGAAAATGTCGCCCCAGGTGCCCGTGGCGTCCGGCGGTTCGACCTCGTCGGGGTTTTCCAGCCAGCGTGCGAGGCGGAATTCCTGCCACAAACGGCGCGTCATCACGAAGGCCTGGATGCCGGCCAGGAACCCCAGCGCCGCCACCCAGCCGGAGCCGGCCCACAACGCGAGCGCCACCAGCAACACGCTGGCCAGCACGCTGAGCGGACGCCACCAGAAACCCATTGCCTGCCCCGAAAACCGGTAATCGTTGGGTGGATTATCCCACGTCGGCCGAAAAGCGGTAGCCCGCGCCGCGCACGGTCTGGATCAGGTCGGAATGGCCGGACGGCTCCAGCGCCAGGCGCAGGCGCCGGATGTGGACGTCGACCGTGCGCTCCTCGACGAACACGTCGTCCCCCCACACCTGGTCGAGCAGCTGCGTGCGCGAATAGACGCGTTCGGGATGCGTCATGAAGAAATGCAGCAGGCGGAATTCGGTCGGGCCCAGTTCCAGCGCCTGCCCCTTGCCCTGCACGCGATGGCTGACAGGATCGAGCTTCAGACCGTTGATTTCCACCGGCTCGTCGGTCATCTGCGGCGCGCGGCGGCGCAGCACGGCCTTGATACGCGATATCAGTTCGCGCGGCGAGAACGGTTTGGTGATGTAGTCGTCGGCGCCGGTATCCAGCCCCAGCACCTTGTCGCGCTCCTCACCGCGCGCGGTCAGCATGATGATGGGGACCGGCTGGTAGCGCTCGTCGCTGCGCAGGCGGCGGCACAGGTCGATCCCCGACATGCCCGGCAGCATCCAGTCGAGCAGGATGACGTCGGGAAGCGTGTTCTTCAGGAATTTCAGCGCGTGTTCGGCGTCGCCGGCCGCGGTGACCTGGTGCCCCGCCTGCGCCAGGTTGAATTTCAGCAGTTCCTGGATTCCGGGTTCGTCCTCGACCAGCAAGATGTTGGCAGCCATGGGTGTTTCCGAGCGTATGGAGTGGGTGGTCATACTATGACAGCAGTATGACTGATTTATGACGTCAACCGCACCTGCCGGGCTCCGTCAGCCGGCGCGCTGGTAGAATCCGGAAGTTTTCCTTTGAGCCCCGCATGCCATGGATAAAACCACCCATTTCGGCTACCAGCAGGTCGCCGAATCCGAAAAGGCCGCCAAGGTGGCGGAGGTCTTTCATTCGGTCGCCGCGCAGTACGACATCATGAACGACCTGATGTCGGCTGGCCTGCATCGCCTGTGGAAACGTTTCGCCGTGGCGCAAGCCGGCCTGCGGCCCGGGATGAAGGTGCTCGACGTCGCCGGCGGCACCGCCGACCTGACCCGGCTTTTCCTGAAGGATGTCGGCGAGACCGGCACCGTGCTGCTCACCGACATCAATTTTTCCATGCTGCGCGAAGGGCGCGACCGCATGCTGAACGAAGGCAAGACGCCGCCGGCCGTGCAATGCGACGGCGAGCGCCTGCCTTTCCCGGACGACTACTTCGATTGCGTCTCGGTCGCCTTCGGTCTGCGCAACATGACGCACAAGGATCTGGCGCTGGCGGAGATGCACCGTGTGCTGAAACCGGGCGGCCGCCTGCTGGTGCTGGAGTTTTCCAAGATATGGAAGCCGCTCGAGCCCGCGTACGACCTGTATTCGTTCAAGCTGTTGCCCCTGATGGGCAAGCTCGTCGCCAAGGACGCCGCCAGCTACCAGTATCTGGCCGAGTCGATCCGCATGCACCCCGGGCAGGAGGAGCTCAAGGCGATGATGGAAACCGCGGGCTTCGCCAAGGTCAGCTATCACAACCTGACCGCAGGCGTGGTGGCGCTGCACAAGGGCTTCAAGGTTTGATCGTGCCGGGTTCGACCGCGGCGAGCCTTCTTGAGCGCAGCCTCAACCACCTGCTGCGCCAGTCGCCCGGCACGGCGGAGACGCTGGCCCGGCACGCGGGCGCGACCGTCCGCTTCGACCTCGTGATCGAGCAACTCGATTTCCGAATCGCCGACGACGGCTGTTTTTCCGAGGCGGCGGTCGACAGCCCCGACGCCGTGATTCGCCCCACGCCGGCGCTCGTCGCCCGCCTGCCGTTCTTCGGCCGCGACGCCCTGCGCCTCGCCGACTACCACGGCGACCCCGCGCTGCTGGGCACACTCGACCGCGTGTTCGCGCAACTGGAATGGGACGTCGAAGCCGACCTCGCCCCGCTCGTCGGCGACGTCGCGGCGCATCGCCTGCATGCGTTCGGGCGCGACGCGCTCGCCGGCCTCGCCCACGCCTTGTCGGCGTTGGGACACAACGCCGGCGAATACGTGTTCGAGGAGGCGGAACTGATGGCGCGTCCGGTCGATGTCACGCGTTTCAACCAGGACGTCGATGCCCTCGCCGACGGCGTTGCCCGGCTGGAAGCCCGCCTCAGGCGCCTGGAGCCCGCCGCGGCATGAAGCTGCTGCGCCTCGCCCGCATTCTCTCCGTCGGCCTGCGGTACGGGCTGGAAGAATTCTTCCTCGGGCACGAACGCGTGCGGCCGCTGCGCTGGCTCGTCCGCGCTTTGCTCTTCTGGCGGCCCCTCGGCCAGCCGCGCGGCATTCGCCTGCGGCTCGCGCTGGAGGCGCTGGGCCCGATCTTCGTCAAGTTCGGCCAGATGCTTTCCACGCGGCGCGACCTGGTTCCGCTCGACATCGCCGATGAACTCGCGCAGTTGCAGGACCGGGTGCCGCCGTTTCCCTCCGAGCAGGCCGTCGCCGTGCTGGAGGCGGCCTACGGAAGGCCGCTGGCCGAGGTGTTCGCCGAATTCGACACGGTGCCGATCGCCTCGGCATCGGTAGCGCAGGTGCATTTCGCCCGCCTGCACGATGGCACCGCGGTGGCGGTGAAAGTGCTGCGCCCCGGCATCGCCCCGGTCATCGCCCATGACGTGTCGCTTTTGTATGCCGCCGCCAGCCTGGTGGAAAAACTCTTCGCCGACGGCAGGCGTCTGCGCCCGCGCGAAGTCGTGGCGGAGTTCGAAAAGCACCTCGGCGACGAACTCGACCTGATGCGCGAGGCCGCCAATTGCTCGCAGCTGCGGCGCAATTTCAGGGGTTCGCCGCTGCTTCTCGTGCCGAGTGTGTACTGGGATTACTGCGGCCGCGACGTGATGGTGATGGACCGCATGGAGGGCATCCCGGTGAGCCAGACGGCGCGCCTGCGCGAATCCGGCATCGACATCCCGAAGCTTGCCGCCACCGGCGTGGAGATCTTCTTCACCCAGGTTTTCCGCGACGGGTTCTTCCACGCCGACATGCATCCCGGCAACATTCTCGTGCGTCCGGGATCCGCGCAATACATCGCGCTCGACTTCGGCATCATGGGCACGCTGACCGAGGTCGACAAGCAATACCTCGCGCGCAACTTTCTGGCCTTCTTCCGCCGCGATTACAAAGGCGTGGCGCTCGCGCATCTCGAATCCGGCTGGGTGCCGCCGGATACCCGCGTCGACGAACTCGAGGCCGCGGTGCGCGCCGTGTGCGAGCCGGTGTTCGACCGCCCGCTGAAGGACATCTCCTTCGGGCGCGTGCTGCTGCAGCTCTTCCAGGCCTCGCGCCGCTTCAATGTCGAAATCCAGCCGCAGCTCGTGTTGCTGCAAAAGACGCTGCTCAATATCGAAGGCATCGGCCGCCAGCTCGACCCCGACCTCGATCTGTGGAAAACCGCCAAGCCCTTCCTCGAGCGCTGGATGAACGAGCAGGTCGGCTGGCGCGCGCTCGTCAACAATCTGAAGACGGAAGCGCCGACCTGGGCGGCGCTGCTCCCGCAACTGCCGCGTCTGGCGCACCAGGCGCTCCGCGAGAATCGCCTGCTCGGGGTGGAAGCCGCCCTCGCGCTCATGCTGCGGGAACAGCGCACGCGAAACCGCTGGCTCAGGCTGGCGAGCGGATTGCTGGCCATCCTCGCGGCGGGAACGATCATCCTGATTTTTCGCTAGGAGCACGCCGTGCTGGTTGGTTTCGTCATCCTGTATCTTTTCGTTTCCATCGGCGTCGGCATCTACGCGGCGACGCGCGTCCACAGCGCGCGGGATTACGTCGTGGCGGGCCGCCATCTGCCCATATACATCGTTACCGCCACGGTTTTCGCCACCTGGTTCGGTTCCGAGACCGTGCTGGGCATCCCCGCCACCTTTCTCAAAGAGGGCCTGCGCGGCATCGTCTCCGACCCCTTCGGCTCGTCGATGTGCCTGATTCTCGTGGGGCTGTTTTTTGCCCGCAAGCTCTACCGGATGAATCTCCTCACCCTGGCCGACTACTACCGCAAGCGCTACGGCCGCAAGGTGGAGGTCATCACCGGCGTGGCCATCATCATTTCCTACCTCGGCTGGGTATCCGCCCAGATGACGGCTCTCGGCCTGGTGTTCGACATCCTGTCGCAGGGCGCGATCACCCAGACCCAGGGCACGCTGATCGGCGCCGCGATCGTCCTGCTCTATACGCTCTACGGCGGGATGTGGTCGGTGGCGCTGACCGATTTCCTGCAGATGAGCATCATCGTCGCCGGCCTGCTGTATATCCTGTACGTCGCCTCGGAGATGGCGGGGGGCCTCGGCCACGTGGTCCAGCATGCGGCGCAAAACGGCCGCCTCGGCTTCTGGCCGCAGGCCAACAGCAAGGACATCATCGCCTTCATCGCCGCCTGGGTCACCATGATGTTCGGCTCCATTCCCCAGCAGGACGTGTTCCAGCGGGTCATGTCGGCGAAGAGCGAAAACATCGCCGTGGCCGGTTCGGTCATGGGCGGCGGCCTTTATTTCGTCTTCGCCTTCGTGCCGCTGACGATCGCCTATTCCGCGACGCTCATCGACCCCGGCCTCGTATCCGGCCTGCTGGACAAGGACTCACAGATGATCCTGCCGCAGCTGATCCTCACTCACATGCCGGTGTTCGCGCAGATCATGTTTTTCGGCGCGCTGCTGTCCGCCATCATGAGCACGGCGTCGGGCACCCTGCTGGCGCCGTCGGTGACGTTTTCCGAGAACATCCTCAAGCCCTACCTGCCGCACCACAACGACAAGACGCTGCTGCTGACCATGCGCCTCGTGGTCGTGGGCTTCGCCGCCGTCGTCACGCTGTTTGCGCTGTATTCCAACGCGACCATCTACCAGATGGTGGAGAACGCCTACAAGATCACCCTCGTCGTCGCCTTCGTTCCGCTCGTTGCCGGCCTGTACTGGCGGCGTGCGTGCAAGCAGGGCGCCTACCTCTCGATCGCCCTGGGTCTCGCGGTCTGGCTGCCGATGGAAGTGTGGCTGCCGGAAGGCTCGGCCTTGCTGCCGCCGCAGTTCGCGGGATTCCTGGCAAGCATCACGGGCATGGTCGTCGGCTCGTTGAGGCCGGACCTCCTCGGCGCGCGCCGGCACCATTCCAGCCATACGGCGTTGCCCGGCCGGATATCGCGTCCGTGAGGTGACGCCCGCGCTTACCGCAGGTAGCCCTCGTGCTCGAGCTTGAGCAGGATCTGCTGCACCGCCTCTTCGATCCCGAGGCTGGTCGTATCGATCGCCAGCTCGGGCTTTTCGGGTACTTCGTAGGGGTCGGAGACGCCGGTGAATTCCGGGATCAGGCCCGCGCGCGCCTTGACGTACAGACCCTTGCGGTCGCGCGATTCGCAGGTCTCGATCGGCGTCGCGACATGGATTTCGACGAAGCCGCCGACCGCTTCGATCATGCTGCGCACGTCGCGGCGGGTCTGGCGGTACGGAGCGATCGGCGCGCAGATCGCGATGCCGCGATTCTTGGTGATCTCGGACGCGACGAAGCCGATGCGGCGGACGTTGATGTCGCGATGGGCCTTGGTGAATCCCAGCTCGGACGAAAGATGGCGGCGCACGATGTCGCCGTCGAGCAGGGTGACGCAGCGCCCGCCCATTTCCATCAAGCGTGCTGCGAGCGAGCGCGCGAGCGTCGATTTTCCTGCGCCGGAGAGGCCGGTGAAAAACACGGTGAAGCCCTGGCGCTCGCGCGGCGGGCTTTGCCGATGCAGTTCGGCGATTACCTCGGGAAAGCTGTACCAGTCCGGTATTTTCAGCCCGGCCTGCATGCGGCGCCGGAATTCCTCGCCGGTCAGGGTGAGCAGGCGCGCATCGGCAGGCGCCTCGGACTCGGGCAGGTGCTCGGCCCGGTCTTCCACGTAGACCATGCGCGGGTAGGCGATGAACTGCACGCCGATTTTCTCCGCCAGTTGCGCCACCGGAAGGTCGGCGTCGGCCTGCGCAAGGTCTTCGCCGCGCCGGCAGTCGCCATCCGGCAGATGTTCGCCGCCGGCGATCAGCAGTTCGCAGCCGTAGTTGCGGGCGACGATGGCGCGCAGGAGCAGCGCGCGCGCACTGCCCCCGCTCGGGGTGGCCGGCAGGAGCGACAACTGCGTGGTGGCAGCCGGAAAGCGCTCACGGATGGCGAGAAAGCTTCGCACCAGCCCGAAATAGCCCGGCGCGTCGGTGATGTCGCCGCCGACCTGCGGATGCAGGAGCAGGTTGGCTTCGTTCTCGATCGCGCTCTTCAGGCAGAACTCGAATTGCGCCCGGTGCATCGGCTGCCGCGCCTGCCAGGCGATCACGCGCCGCCAGCCGCGCCGCGCGAACAGCGCGCGCAGTTCGGCCGGTGTCGCGCGCAGGCTGACAAAATCCGGATGCGGCGGAAGGGCGACGCCCTCGACCGGACCGCCGAGGTGGCGGACGCCATTGTCCTCCCACACGTCGCTGACCGTCAGCACTGCGAGCATGAAGCCTTCGCCGTCGCGCAGCGCGACGCGGTCGCCGCATTTGAGTTCGGCGGCGACCTTCTGGCCGCTGGTCAGCGTGACGGGCAATGGCCAGAACGTGCCGTCTTCGAGTTGCAGGTCGGTCTCGATCCGCTCGCATTGCGCCCGCGTCATGAAGCCCGCGAGCGGCGAATACGCGCCGGTCATCAGCATTTCGAGCTCGCACTGCTGGCGCCAGTCGAGGTCAAGCGACGGAAGACTCAGGGCCTCCCGCTTGAGCGCGGCGCCTTTCTCGGGATCGATCAGGTTGACGAGGCAGCCGCCGTAGGGCGCGATCAGTTGATTCACCATATTGCTCCAGGAAAGGCGGGATTAATTGAAAACTTCGAAGAAGCGCGCGATGAACCGCCCGGCTTCCGACTCGGGCAAATGATTGATGCCGGCCGCCCCCTTGCGCCCGCCGCCGGTGTCGAACTGGCTGCACAGTTCGTCCGCACCGGATTTGGTCTGCAACGGCGCGCGCACGCTGACGACGTAACCGCCGTCCGGCCTGGCGGTAAGCACCGCATGGGCCTGGGCGGGCGACTCGACCGCCAGCCGGTTGCCGAACACGCCGGAGATGCGCCGTGCCCATTTCTCGGCGGGCAGCATGAAGATGCGTCCGGCGGCACGCGCATCGACGGCGTCGACGGCCAGGGCGCGAGCCATGTCTTCCTGGTATCCGGCGAGAAGCGTTCGGTAGGCGGACGACTCCGCGATGAAAGCGAACGGATCGGCAAACGGGCGGACTTGGCGATACAGCTCGGCAGGATCGTAGAACAGGTCGTCGAGCGTTTCGCCGTAGCCATTGTAATTGAGGCACTCGCCGAGTGACTGCAACTGCGCCAACCGGTCGGGCGTCAGGTTCAGCGAAATCGCGGCCTGCCGCGCCGCATCCGCGAGATTGTCGCCAAACGCCGCAGCGACGGCCCACGGCAGGTGCCTGCCCTGCAGATACCGGTTCACCAGAAGGCTGGTGCAGACATTGGCATCGGTGTCGATATGCGGCTCGAAACGCGGATGCTCGGGAATGTCGCCGGGCTGGTGATGATCGAAGTAGCGCACGTGCGCCCCGGCTTCGAGAATGCGATCGAGCGCCTCGCGGTTCTTCGACAGCGCGACGTCGAGCACGGTGACGCGATCGCCCGCGCGAGCCTCGACCCGCTTCAGCAGGCCGATCTCGCGCTTGGGTCCGGTGACCAGTATCGAATCGGTGGGGTCGTCCAGGCGCAACTGGTGGAGCGCGCAAAGACCATCGGCGTCGCCGTTGAAAACGTCAATGAGAGGCATGGCAGGGGGACGTCGGGCAAAGCGGAAGTGCGGCCATTGTATGAACGCAAGTGGCGCGATGACAAGCCCGCATGCTGCCGCGACCCATTGCGACCGTCGCGAATGCGCCGGCAAGCAAGGCCTGCCGCCGCATGTGCAGGAAGTATTCAGCCCTCCGCGTCGGGCAGGGGCAAGCCGCTTTTCAGCAGGTCGAGTTTTCCGTAGAGCGCACGGGCCATTCCCGTCACGCTTTGGCGGCTGGTATCCACGACGATATCGGCCACTTCGCGATACAGCGGGTCGCGCTGCCTGAACAGGTCCCGCAACCTGGCGAGCGGGTTCTCGGTTTGCAGCAGCGGACGGTTGCGATCGTGCCGCGTGCGTTCGTACAGGTGTTCCGGAGTGCCGCGCAGGTAAATCACGAGGCCATTTTCCTTCAGCTTGTCGCGACTGGCCGCCGACAGGACCGCGCCTCCGCCGGTCGCCAGCACGATGCCGGACAAGGCCGTCAGCTCGGCGATCATCGCCTCCTCGCGCCTGCGAAAGCCCGCCTCGCCTTCGATCTCGAAGATGACCGGAATCTTCACGCCGGTGCGCGCCTCGATCTCATGGTCGGAGTCGTAGAAGGTGCAGCCGTAATGCTTCGACAACAAGCGGCCGACCGTCGTCTTGCCGGCGCCCATCAGTCCCACGAGGTAGAGATTGTCTCGCTTGCTCATGGCGCCATTCTAATGGAGCCCAACTGCCGGACGCGGTGCGGAAGGCGACGCGGAAGGAAAAACGCCCAAAAAAAGCGCGGGACACGCCCGCGCTTTTGTACGGCTTGCCGCGATCAACGCAACGTCAGACGATCATCGATGATACGCGGCGTGATGAAGATGATAAGTTCGGTCTTGCTGTTCGACCGGGTGGTGGTCTTGAACAGGTTTCCGAATACCGGCACGTCGCCCAGCAGCGGCACCTTGTTCACGTTGGTGCTCTCGTCGCCGTCGAAGATGCCGCCCAAGACCAGCGTTTCGCCGTTGTTCACGCGCACCTGGGTCTTGATGCGCTTCGTGTTGATCGCCGGATTCCCCTGGACCGCCGCCAACTCGTTCACCGCGTCCTTCTGCACCTCGACGGTGAGGACGATCGAGTCGTTGTTGAGAATCTGCGGATCGACCAGCAGGCACAGGAAGGCGTCCTTGAAGGTGACCGTCGCGGGGTTGTTGGCCGTTCCCGGCGTGATGTACGGAATCTGCGTGCCGTTGAGGATCACCGCAGGCTTCTGGTTCGACGTCATCACGCGCGGATTGGAAATCACCTTGCCGCGGTTGTCGGCTTCCAGCGCGCGCAGCTCCAGGCTCAGCAGGTTGCCGTTGGCGAGGTTCAACAGGGACAGCGCCAGATTGCCTGCACCCGTCACGCTCGGCAAGGCCTGTCCGGTGCCCGAGGCAGGGAAGTTGGCAGTCGGTATCGTCGCAGGCGTCGTGGCGACGTTTCCGCCGATCTGATGCGCGTCGCCGCCGATTCGGCCGACGTTGTTGATGGCCTGGAAGCCCAGGCGCGCACCGAGGTCGCGGCTCCAGCCATCGGTGGCCACGACAACGCGCGCCTCGATCATGACCTGACGCGCCGGCACGTCGAGGCGGGCGAGCAGTTCGCGAATCTCCTGAATCTTGCGCGGCGTGTCGGTGATGATGAGCGTATTGGTCTTCAGTTCGTACGTCGCGCGGCCTCGCTTGGTGAGGATCTTCTGGTCGTTGGCGCCCTGGCCCTGGCCCGGCTGCGTGGTCTGCATGGCCTGCGCGGCCGTACCGACGAGGCCCTGCGCCTGCGCCGAACAGTTCACCGCTTCACCGGCCGCGGCGTTGCGGGCGGTTCCGGTTGTGCCGTACAGCATGGCTTTCGCTTCATCTGCGCGCATGTAGTTGAGCTGGATGTACTCGGTGGTCAGGGGCTCCAGGTCCTCCACGGCATTCTTGGCCTCGAACTCCTGCTTCTCCTTCGCCATCAGCTCGTCCTTGGGGGCGATCCAGATGACATTGCCGTTCTGGCGCTTGTCGAGACCCTTGGTCTGCAGGATCAGGTCGAGCGCCTGGTCCCACGGGACGTCCTTCAGGCGCAGGGTGAGGCTGCCGGTGACCGTGTCGCTGGCGACGATGTTGAGCCCGGTGAAATCGGCGATGACCTGCAGCACCGAGCGCACCTCGACGTTCTGGAAATTGAGCGACAGTTTCTCGCCGGTGTACTTCACCTTGCCGTCGGCGGTTTTCTTCTGAGTGTCGTCGCTCTGCTTGACCTCGACGATGAACCTGTTGTCGGCCTGGTAAGCGGAATACTCCCAGCTGCCCTTGGGCTTGATCACCATGCGGGTGTTGTCGCCGAGCGTATAGGTCTCGACGGTTTGCACCGGCGTGCCGAAATCGGCGACATCCAGGCGGCGCTGCAAGGCCTTGGGCAGTTC
Organism: Pseudomonadota bacterium; assembly: GCA_021820845.1. Taxonomy (GTDB): domain Bacteria; phylum Pseudomonadota; class Gammaproteobacteria; order Burkholderiales; family Thiobacillaceae; genus Thiobacillus. The sequence goes on along the minus strand of JAKADC010000007.1, from coordinate 39,854 downwards.
GGTGCCGATGAAGTCGACGACCACACCGTCGGACTGCTGGCGGATATTGATGCCGGCCTGCGCGTCCGACAGCGTCGTCGCGATACGCGCCTCGCCCGCCCCGCCGCGCCTGAAGTCGACATCACGGATCGAGTGGCGAGCGGTCCCGGGCGTTGCCTCGGCGAAACGCGGATTGACGTTCACCGGCGCCGCGGCGGTTCCCCCGTCGCCGAGGGCGATCAGCAGCGACTTGCCGTCGATGCTGGCGTCGTATTCCACCGACCGGTTCAGGTTCAGCACAAGGCGGGTGCGGGTGCCGGCCTGCACGACGTTCACGCTCGACAGCGGACCGACGTTCGCGTCGACCGTGTTGCGGCCCAGCGCGTTGCCGGTGTCGGGCAGGTCGAGCGCGATGCGCGGCGGGTTGCCGACGGTAAACCCGGCCGGCGTGGCAGCGAGTGCTTTCTTGAGGTTGACGCGCACGACGACCTTGCCGCCGGGCAGCGTCGTGGTTTCGACGCTTTGCACCGCATTGCCGGTCGGCGGCGCGTCGGCGGCGCGCGCGGCGAACGGCAGCACCAAACCTGTGAATAGGACGATCCCGAGCAATTGACGGGTCATTTTCCGGGCCATGCTGCGGACGTTTACTTTGGGCAATGCGTTCATGTCAGCCTCTTTGGAATTCAGTACTGCGAATCACTCTTGCAAATTCAGGGTGCTGGTGCGCTCAGACCAGTCCCCGGCGCTATCCTGGACAATCTCACGCAGCGTCACCTTGCTGTCGGTGATTTGCGTGACGAGGCCGAAGTTCTGGCCCACGTAATTGCCTTTCCTGACGTGATAGACGGCATTGTCCGGCGTCTTGATCACGGCCTGGATCACCCCCTTCCGGGACAGCACCCCCACCATTTTCAACGTCTCCAGCGAGAACGCCTCAAGCGGCTCTTTCGGGCGATTCAGATCGGGCGCCAGCAGTCCGCCGCCGCCGCGCGTCGAGAGCTTTCTCGGCTTGAAGGGGTCGGGCAGGTCGAAGGCGTTGTAGGTGAACGCCTCGTATGGCTTCACTTCCGGCAACGGCTCGATCTTTCCCTGCATGTCCTTGCCGGTTTCGGCGACGAATCGATGCAGGTCGTCCATGTCGCCGCCGCCGCAGCCGCTCAAGCCGGTGACGATCAATAGCATGGCCAGGCGCTTCATTTCTTTTGCTCCTTGGCTTTTTGCTTCCGGGCGATGACTTCATCCTCGTCCAGATAGCGGTAGGTCTTGACGGTCGCGTCCATGTTCAGCACGCCGTCCTTGGCGGGTTCCATGGAAATGTCGTGCAAAGTCACGATGCGCGGCAGCTTGGACACGTCGCTGACGAAGGCGGCGATGTCGTGATATCCCCCGGTCACCTTGACGCGGATCGGTGTCTCGGCATAGAACTCGGAGACGGTTTCGGCCTCGGGCTTGAAGAGGTCGAACTGCAGTCCGCGTCCCAGGCCCGCCTGGTTGACGTCCGTGATCAGCGCATCCATTTCCTGCTTGTTCGGCAGCTGCTTCAACAGCGCGCCGAACGCCTGCTTGATGTCGACCAGTTGCTTTTGGTAGGCCTCCAGATTGATGGCCTGGTTTTTCTTGGTGACGAACACGCCGCGCAGTTCGGTCTCCTTCTGCTTGGCGACGTCGAGCGAGGCCATGCCGTCGCGCCAGTCGAACCACCAGCCGGCGAGCACGATCGCCACGCTCAACAGCGTCAGCGCGACGAGCTTGCTCGGCAGGGGCCAGTCGGCAAGCGTTTTCAGGTCGAGACTATTGAGGTCGTCGAGCGTCATGCCTTGCCCCCCTTTTCATTCGTGTCGTCCGGTTTCTGATGCGTCTGCTTGACGGTCAGCACGAACTCGTTGGCGCGCAGGTTGTTCACGGTGGCTGCCTTGATCTCGACGAGGGCCGGCGCCTCGAACCACGGCGAGCCATCGAGGTTCCGCATCAGCGTGGAAACGCGCGCGCTCGACTGGGTGTAGCCGCTGAGGGTGATGACGTCGCCGACCTGCTTGAAGGACTTGAGATAGAGCCCGTCGGGCAGCAGGCGGATCAACTGGTCGAATAGATGAACGACCTCGGTGCGGTTGGATTGCAGGGTCTCGACGACCTGTTTGCGCTCGAGCAACGCGCGGGTCTCTTCGCGGATCTTCTTGATTTCGCCGATCTGGCTGTCGAGCTTGGCGATTTCCTGCTGCAGGTACGCGTTGCGCGCTTCCTGGGTCGACTGCCGCGCGGCGATCACGGTGTGCCCGAGAAGGACGACGACAATGCCTGCCGCAACGGCCATGCCGAGCAGGATAGTGAACTGGCGCCGCCGTGCGGCGCGCGCGAGTTCCCGGTGGGGGAGCAGGTTGATGCGGATCATTGTGGGTCAAACCTCCGCATGGCGAGGCCGCAAGCGACGAACAGGGAAGGCGCATCGGCGGTCAACGCCTGCGGCCGAATTTTGGGACCGACCGCCATGTTGGCGAATGGGTTGGCGAGCATCGCCGGCGTGCCGGTGCGCTGGGCGACGACCTCGTCGATGCCGGGGATCATGGCGCCGCCCCCGGCGAGCAGAATGTGATCGACCTTGCGGTACTGGGTCGAGGTGGTGAAAAGCTGCAGGGCGCGGGCGATTTCCATCGCGAGCGTTTCGCTGTAGGGCTGCAGCACCTCGACGTCGTAGCTTTCGGGCAGCGTGCCCTTGCGCTTGGCGTTCTCGGCTTCCTCGCCCGTCATGCCGTAACGGCGCGAGATCTCGTTGTTGAGCTGACTGCCGCCGAATCCGTGTTCGCGCAGATAAACCGACTCGTTGTCGTTGAGGATGTTGATGTGCATGTTCTGCGCACCGATGTCGATGATCGCGACCGTCTGCCCGGCGCCGCCGTTCGGCAGCAGGTGGGCGATCTGCTCATAGGCGCTCTGCGTGGCAAACGACTCGACGTCCATGATCAGCGCCTTGAGCCCGGCCGCCTCCACGGCCGCGACCCGGTCCTCGACCTTTTCCTTGCGCGCCGCCGCGAGCAGAACCTGCACGTCGTCGGGGCTGCCGGACGAGGGGCCGAGCACCTGGAAATCCAGGTTCACCTCGTCGAGCGAGAAAGGAATGACCTGGTTGGCCTCGGCCTCCACCTGGTTTTCCAGATCGATGCCCTTGAGGCTGGCGGGTGCGAGGATTTTCTTCGTGATGACGGCCGATGACGGCAACGCCAGCGCGACGTTCTTGATTCGCGTTCCGAGGTTCTTCCACGCGGTGCGCAGGACATCGGCCACCTGGTCGAGGTTGGTGATGTTGCTGTCGGTCACGGCGTCCTTGGGCAGAGGCTCGATAACGTAGCGTTCCACGCGCAACATGCCCTTCCCGGCATCGGACAGCTCGACCAGCTTGACGGCGGTCGTGCTGATGTCGAGTCCGAGAACAGGCAGGCCCTTCGCGGACAGCCAGTCCAGATCGATATTCAGGTGCAAGAGTTTTCCTTTACACTTCTGTGGGTTGTAGCTTTTTGTTATATTTTTTTTTAAATGCTAGCAACAACACCCGGTTTTTAACAGTTTTTTTCTTGCCAAATCACCAGAATTGAACACCTGTGTCCAATTTCCAACACCACTAACGCCTATAATCGCCGGAAACTTTAGCCACCCCCCGGCAGCCGATACGGCCGACGCGTCCGCGAGGCGTCGCAGGCAAGTACACTTCGCGACGGACGGACGACCGTGCTGGCCGGACACCGAGGCGGCGCACCCGCCCCGGCTGCCCGGCGCGGAAGGGCTGTCCCCGGCTTGTGCGTTTTCTTGGAGTTAGGAACCGGATGTTTTCGAAATGGTGGCATTACGCGCTGGCACTGATCGTCAGCCTCGGCGTCGTCGGCACGGCTCTGGCCGGCCTGGCGGCCGCATTGATCTACCCCAACCTGCCTCCGCTGGAGGCGCTGACGGACTACCGGCCGAAGCTTCCGCTGCGCGTCTACACGGCTGACGGCGCCCTGATCGGCGAATTCGGCGAGGAACGCCGGGCGTTCATTCCCATCGAGAAGGTCCCGGCCTACATGAAGCAGGCGATCATCGCGGCGGAGGACGAACGCTTCTACGAGCATGGCGGCATCGACACGATGGGCATCATGCGCGCGGCGATCGCGAACCTCGTGTCGGGCGGGGCCAAGGAAGGCGCCTCTACGATCACGATGCAGGTGGCGCGCAACTTTTTCCTGTCGAACGAAAAGACCTTCACGCGCAAGCTGTCCGAAGCCATGCTGGCGATGAAGATCGAGCACAGCCTGTCGAAGGACAAGATCCTCGAGCTGTATCTGAACCAGATCTACCTGGGGCAACGCGCCTACGGCTTCGAGGCCGCCGCCCGGACCTACTTCGGCAAGCCGATGCGCGAGTTGTCGCTGGCCGAGTTCGCCATGCTCGCCGGATTGCCGAAGGCGCCCTCGCGCTATAACCCGGTGGTCAACTTCCCGCGCGCCAAGGCACGCCAGGAATACGTCCTCGGACGCATGCGCGCGCTCAAGTTCATCGACCAGGCGACCTGGCAGGCTGCCGTCAAACAGAAACTGGTCATTCGCCAGACCCGGCAGGAAACCGACGTATCGGCCGACTATGCGGCCGAAATGGTGCGCCAGGCGCTTTTCGAGAAATACGGCGAATCCATCTACAGCTCGGGATACAAGGCGGTCACGACCCTGCGGCGCGCGCAGCAGGCGGCCGCCGACGTCGCGGTCTGGCAAGGGATCGCCGACTATGACCAGCGCCACGGTTATCGCGGCCCCGAGAAGGAGGTCTCGCTGCCGGCCGACAAGGCCCAACGCGAGGCCGCGATCGCGTCCACGCTGGAGGAGCTCGGCCCCGTCAACGACATGCAGCCGGCGATCGTGGTGGCGGCGAGCCCCAAGCTGATCCGCGCGCGGCTCGCCGACGACACCGTGGTCGACATCGCGGGCGGGTCGCTCAAATGGGTCGCCAACTGGGCGCACACCAAAAAAGGCCGCCGCCTCGGTCCCGGCGCCGTGGTGCGCGTACAGGCGACGGGCAAGAGCTGGCGGCTCGTGCAGCTACCCGAAGTGGAAGCCGCGCTGGTCGCGCTGAGCCCGAGCGACGGCGCCATCACCGCGCTGGTCGGCGGGTTCGATTTCCACCACAACAAATTCAACCGGGTGACGCAGGCCTGGCGCCAGCCGGGTTCGAGCTTCAAGCCCTTCATCTATTCCGCCGCGCTGGAAAAGGGCTATACGCCGGCCAGCATGATCGACAACATGCCGCTGACCCTGAGCGCCGAAGAGGCCGGCGGCACCGCCTGGGAGCCCCAGAACTACGACGGCGAGATCAGCGGCCCGGTGCGCATGCGCGTCGCGCTGACCAAGTCGCTCAACCTGGTGTCGATACGCATCCTGCAGGGGATCGGCCCGAACTACGCGCGCGACTACATCCGCCGCTTCGGCTTCGACCCGGCGCGCCACCCGCCTTATCTCACGATGGCCCTCGGCGCGGGCAGCGTCACGCCGCTGCAACTCGCGGCGGCCTACGGCGTGTTCGCCAACGGCGGCTTCAGCGTCAAGCCCTACCTGATCGACAAGGTCTACGACAAGGATGACCGCCTGCTCATGGAAGCGCGGCCGCAAATCGCCGGACGCAGCGCGCCGCGCGTGATCGACCCGCGCAACGCCTGGCTGATGACGAGCATGATGCAGGACGTGGTGCGCTACGGAACCGGCGCGCGCGCCGCCCAGCTGGGCCGCAGCGACATCGCCGGCAAGACCGGCACGACCAATGACGCGCGCGACACCTGGTTCGCCGGGTATACGCCCGACCTGGTCGCCATCACCTGGATGGGCTACGACCAGCCGCGCTCGCTCGGCCGGCGCGAAACGGGCGCCCAGTCGGCGTTGCCGATCTGGATGAGCTTCATGGGGCCGACGCTGAAGACCATGCCGCAGAAAGGCTGGCCGATGCCGCCCGGCATCATCACCGTGAATATCGATCCGGATACGGGAACGCGCATGCCTGACACGCTGGTCGGCGAGTTTCTGGGGAAAATCTTCGGCACGGCCTCGACCGGGATGGCGGAACATTTCTACCAGGAATTCCCGCCGCCCGACGCGGCGCCCGCGCAATGGGGCGACGGAAGCGACGCGCCCGCGGCGCCGGTGGCGCCGGCGGCGCCCGAACCCGCATTCCCCGGAGCGACGCCATGAAACACCAGGACATGCGTCGCCGCATCGCCCACGCGGCGGCGCGCATCCTGGCCGAAGACGGCAGCCTCGATTACGGGACCGCCAAGCGCAAAGCCGCGCGCCAGCTCGGCGCGCCCGACAGCGGCAACCTGCCTGACAACCAGCAGGTCGAGGACGCGCTGCGCAGCTACCAGGCGATCTACCAGGCCGACGAGACGCGCGCGCATCTGGCGCTGTTGCGCCAGACCGCGATCGAATACATGGAGCGGCTCGCGGATTTCGATCCGCATCTCACCGGCCCCGTGCTGAACGGCACGGCCGGCCCGCACACCGACATCAACCTGCAACTCTTTACCGACAACCAGAAGGATGTCGAATTTTTGCTCATGCGCCTCGCTTCGGCCTACCAGGCCGGCGAGTTCCGGACGCCCGACAACCAGGGCAGGATCTATCCGCGCTTCATGATCGACGACCCGCGCGCGCGGCTCGACCTCGTCGTCTATCCCGCAGCCGAATTGCGCAACATGAAGCGTCTGCAAGCCGACGGCAGCCCGCGGCGCTTGCGCCTTCCGCAGGCCAAGACGCTCGTTTGAGCATTTTCGTCGCTGAGGCGGTGCCTGCCCCCGCCCCGGGGCACGCGACGCCCGCGCCCGTATGGGCGGCGCGGACCTGCGCGCCGTCACGTTATCGATGAGGTCGAGAACCACTGCCTGCCGACTCCATGATCCCGTCCCGGACCTCACAAGCCGTATCATGCAGCAACGACCGTGCGCTCGACGCGCGCATTCCCGGAGCCGACCATGCCTGACATCCTGCTCCTTCTGGCCGCTGTCGGTTATGGGCTGGCGGCCCTTGCCTATCTCGGCCTGTCCGGCCTGATCGTCGCGAGCTGGCGGCGTCGTCCGCAGGGACGTCCGCTCGTGTTCGCGACCGGGCTGAGCGCGGCGTGGGGCGCGTTCTCCGCTCTCATCGCGCTGGGCATGCTTCCACCCCGCCTCGATCTCGCGGCCGAGACGGTGCGCAACGGCGCCTGGCTCGTGCTGCTGCTGTATGTCCTGCGCCTGCGTTTCGACGCGATCCTTCCGGCGCCGCTGCGGCTCGTCCGCCTCTTCAGCCTCACGCTCGTCACCGCCTTGCTCATCGCGAGCGTCTATCCCTTCATCGCGCCGGACCAGCCCGTGCTCGCCCGGTGGACCGGCAATCTGGGGCTCGTCCTCCTCACCGTCATGGGGCTGGTGCTCATCGAACAGGTCTGCCGCGGCACGCGTCCGGAGGACCGGTGGGCCATCAAGTTTCTATGCCTGGGGGTCGGCGGACTGTTTGTCTACGATTTCTACCTTTACACGAACGCCGCGCTGGTCAACGCGATGGACGCTCCGCTATGGGCCGCGCGCGGCTACGTGGCCGCCCTGGTGACGCCGCTGATCGCAGTTTCCGCCGCCCGCAACCCGCAGTGGGCCGTGCCGGTAGGGTTGTCCCGCAGCATGGCGTTCCATACCGCCAGCCTGCTGGTGGCAGGCATGTACCTTGTCCTGATGGCCGGTACGGCCTATTACCTGCGCCTGTTCGGCGGCGGGTGGGGTGCCGTCGCGCAGACGGTCTTCATTTTTGCCGCGGCCATGCTGCTGGTGCTGCTGATGTTTTCCAGCACCCTTCGCGCCCGTCTGCGCGTGTTCCTGTCCAAGCATTTCTTCAGCTATCGCTACGACTACCGGGAAGAGTGGCTCAAATTCACGCGCACGCTCAGCGAGGGCCAGCCCGGCGAGCAGATGTGCGAACGCGCGGTCGAGGCGCTCGCGCGTCTGCTCGAAAGCCATGGCGGCGCGCTGTGGATGCGCGAGGGCAATGCCGGCTACCGGCGGGCCAGCCACTGGAACTGGCCCGACCTGCAGGGCACGGAGCCGCCAGACTCCGTGTTCATCCGCTGGCTCGCCGGCAAGCAATGGGTGGTGGATCTCGACGAAATGGAGGTGCGCCACGATCTCTATCGCGACCTGCAAACGCCGGCGTGGCTGCGCAACGCCCGCGACGCCTGGCTGGTGGTGCCGCTGATGCTGCACGATGAATTGCTCGGCTTCGTCGTGCTCAAGCATTCTCTGGGCAACGTCACGTTCAACTGGGAGGTCAGCGACCTGGTCAAGGTGGCGTCCCGCCAGGCCGCCGCGCACCTTGCGCAGATGCGCGCCTCCAACCAGTTGATGGTGGCGCGCCAGTTCGAATCGTTCAACCGCACGGCCACCTTCGTCATCCACGACTTGAAGAACCTCGTCGCCCAGCTCTCGCTGCTGCTCGCCAACGCCGAAAAACACAGGCACAACCCGGAATTCCAGGCCGACATGCTGGATACTGTGGAGAGCGCCGTCGCCCGCATGAACAAGGTGCTGTCGCAATTGCGTCGCGGCAGCGAGGCGGCGGAAGTGCAGTCGGTGGCGCTCGCCGATGTCCTCAGCGACGCCGCCGCCAGCAAACAGGCGTTCAAGGTGCGGCCGGCGCTGGACCTGCCGCCCGGCTCGCTGCGCGTTCGCGCGGAACGCCACCGGCTCACCCGCGCGATCGGCCACGTGCTGCAAAATGCGCTGGAGGCGACGCCGCCCACCGGCCATGTCACCGTACGCGGCTTCGAGGAAGCCGGGCAGGCGATGATCGAAATCACCGATACGGGCTGCGGCATGGACGACGAGTTCATCCGCACCCGCCTGTTCCAACCCTTCTTCTCCACCAAGGGCGCAGGCATGGGCATCGGCGCCTACGAGTGCCGCGAAACCTTGCGCGCGCTGGGCGGAAACCTCGACGTCGACAGCACGCCGGGGCGTGGAACCCGCTTCCGGCTCAGCCTGCCGCTGGAGAAGGATGCACCTGTCGGAGTACATGCCGCATGAGCGACACCAAACAGAAGATCCTGCTGGTCGAAGACGATCCCGGTCTGCAAAAGCAGTTGAAATGGAGCCTGAGCGACTACGAGCTGGTCGTCGCGGCCGACCGCGACAGCGCCATCGCGCAATTGCGCCGTCACGAGCCGCCGGTGGTACTGCTCGACGTCGGCCTGCCGCCCGACCCCGACGGGGCCACCGAAGGCCTCGCGGCGCTGCAGCAGATCCTTTCGCTCGCGCCGCTCACCAAGGTCATCGTCGTCACCGGCAACCTCGACCGCAGCAATGCGGTGAAAGCGATCCATCTCGGCGCCTACGATTTCTTCCACAAGCCGTTCGAGCCCGACGTGCTGGCCCTGATGATCGCCCGCGCCCTGCACGTCCATGCGCTCGAAACCGAAAACCGCCTCCTGGCCGCCCGGCAAGCCGGCTCGGCGTTGCAGGGACTGATCACGGCGAGCGAGCCCATGCTGAAAATCTGCCGCACCGTGGAAAAGGTCGCGCCCGCGAACGCCACCGTGCTGCTGCTGGGCGAATCCGGCACCGGCAAGGAAGTGCTGGCACGCGGCGTGCACGAACTCTCGCCGCGGGCGGGAAAACGTTTCGTCGCCATCAACTGCGCGGCGATCCCCGACACGCTGCTGGAATCCGAACTGTTCGGCCACGAGAAAGGCGCATTCACCGGCGCCGCCAAGCAGACGATCGGCCGCATCGAATACGCGAACGAGGGCACGCTGTTTCTGGACGAAATCGGCGACCTGCCGATGCCGCTGCAGGCCAAGCTGCTGCGTTTCCTGCAGGAGCGCGTAATCGAGCGGCTGGGCGGACGCGGCGAGATTCCGGTCGACGTGCGCGTCGTATGCGCCACCCATCGCGACCTTTCCTGCATGATTCGCGAAGGCCAGTTCCGCGAGGACCTGTATTACCGGCTCTCCGAAATCTCGATCAAGATTCCGCCGCTGCGCGAGCGTCCCGGCGACGCCGTATTGCTGGCGCAGGCGTTTCTGGAACGCTATACGCGCGAGATGGACCGCAGCATCCGCGGCTTCGCCGCCGACGCGCTGGGCGCGATCGAAGCCTATGCCTGGCCGGGCAACGTGCGTGAAATGGAAAACCTGATCAAGCGCGCGACCATCATGGCCGACGGAAATCACATCACGGCGGCCGATCTTGGACTCGACGCGGGCGACGCGGAAGTGCAGCTTTTCAACCTGCGGCACGCCCGCGAAAACGCGGAGCGCGTGGCCGTCAGCCGCGCGCTTGCGCAAAGCGACGGCAGCATCGCCCAGGCGGCGGAATTGCTCGGCATCACGCGCCCCACGCTGTACGACCTGATGGCAAAAATCGGCATGAAATAAGCGCGCCCCATCCCGCGCCTGCGATTCCCGCGCCGGCGCGTGCGGCTTCAGTTACCTTCGCGCAGCCAGCGCGCGGCGTCGCGCGCGAAGTACGTCAGCACACCGTCGGCGCCGGCGCGCTTGAACGCCAGCAAGGCCTCGAGCACGCAGGCCCGTTCGTCCAGCCAGCCGTTTTGCGCCGCGGCCTTCAGCATCGCGTATTCGCCGCTGACCTGGTAGGCGTAGGTCGGCGCGCCGTAGGCGTCCTTCACCCGGCGGACGACGTCGAGGTAGGGCATGCCCGGCTTGACCATGATCATGTCGGCGCCTTCCTGCAGGTCCATCCCCACTTCCCACAAGGCTTCGTCGGTGTTGGCCGGATCCATCTGATAGGTATATTTATTGCCCTTGCCGAGATTGGCGGCGGAGCCCACGGCATCCCGGAAAGGTCCGTAAAAGCTCGACGCATATTTGGCAGCGTAGGCGAGGATGCGCGTGTGGATGTGGCCTGCCCCTTCGAGTGCGCCGCGCAGCGCCGCGACGCGGCCGTCCATCATGTCGGACGGGGCGACCACATCGGCGCCGGCCTGCGCGTGGGCGACCGCCTGTCGTACCAGCACGGCCACGGTCTCGTCGTTCATCACGTAGCCGTGCGCGTCGAGCAGACCGTCCTGGCCGTGGCTCGTATACGGATCGAGCGCGACGTCCGTGATGATCCCGAGTTCGGGGAAGCGCTTCTTCAATTCGGAGACAGTGCGCGGCACGAGGCCGGCCGGGTTGAACGCCTCTTCGGCACCCAGGGTCTTGAGGCTCGCGTCGATCACCGGAAACAGGGCCAGCGCGGGAATACCCAGTTGCATGCATTCCTCTGCGACGGGAAACAGAAGGTCGAGCGACATGCGCTCGACGCCCGGCATCGAGGCGACGGCTTCGCGCCGGTCACGGCCGTCCAGGACGAACACGGGATAGATAAAGTCGCTGGACGTGAGTGTGTGCTCGCGCATGAGACGACGCGAGAAATCATCGCGGCGCATGCGCCGCATCCGGCGGGCGGGGAACTGACCGAAAGGAAGGTTCACAACGATCTCCAAAATTTCGTGAGGTGATACGGAACTATTTTTGACCGGCTCCGCTCTCTACAGGCAGACGATCTTGCATCGTCTCCCGCTTCTCCTCCCTGAGCGGGATGCCTTAATCCCCTTAAGGCATTTTTGAGCCCCGATCCCTCCCTTGGTCGGGGCTTTTTTGTGCGCCGGAGAGCTATCGAGCCGACTCGACCGCCGGCGGATCGGCGAGCGCCCGGGCCAGCCAGCCCTCGATCAGGTCTGCCGCGTCGTCGGCGCCGAGACGGGAAAGGCTCGAAAACAGCTGCACCGTGACGCCCTGGTACGCCGCGAGTTCCTGCTTGACCCGGCGCAGCGTCAGCGACTTTTCGCTGTTGGACAACTTGTCGGATTTTGACAACAGGATATGCACGGGCTTGCCGGTGGGCAAAAACCAGTCGAGCATCTGCCGGTCGAGCGGCGTGAGGGGATGGCGCGCATCCATGATCAGCACCATCCCGGCCAGCGCCGCGCGCTCCTGCAGGTAACGCGACAGCAGCGTTTCCCACTTCGCCTTGACCTCCGGCGGCACCTTCGCGTAGCCGTAGCCCGGCAGATCGACCAGATAGGTATCGACATCCAGCGCGAAAAAATTGATAAGCTGCGTCCGTCCCGGCGTCTTGGATGTGAACGCCAGGCGATTTTTGCGTGTTAACAGATTGATTGCGCTTGATTTTCCGGCGTTGGACCGCCCCGCGAACGCGATTTCCGCGCGGCTGTAGGGCAAATCGCGCAGCTGGGCGGCCGAAACGTGGAATTGAGCGCGATTGAGCACGGGCTTGGCAGTCATATTAGTTGCCGCTAAACTACCCGTTTTCCCAAGTTTTGCAAGCTTTAGGAGCTTTTGATGAAACTCGTCGTCTCGCTGGTCGCCGCCCTGGTCGCCACTTCCGCTTTTGCCACCGAACCTGCCGCCGCCCCGGCCAGCAAAGGCGATCCCAAGGCGGCAGAAACCATCGTCAATCAGGTGTGCGCCGGTTGTCACGCGGCGGACGGCAACAGCACCATTCCGGCCAACCCCCGGCTGGCCGGTCTGAACGCCGAATACATCAACAAGCAGCTCAACAACTTCAAATCGGGCGAGCGCAAGAACGCCGTGATGAGCGGCATGGTCGCCGGCCTCAGCTCGCAGGACATGCTGAACCTGGCCGCCTACTTCAGCGCGCAGCAGCCGAAGCCGGACACCGCGAAGGACAAGGAACTCGCTCTCGCCGGCCAGAAAATCTTCCGCGGCGGCATCCAGGGCGCCGGCGTCCCGGCCTGCGCCTCCTGCCACGGCCCCGAGGGCAAGGGCATCCCCGTCCAGTTCCCGCGTCTGGCCGGCCAGCACAGCGACTACATCTACACCCAGCTGAATAATTTCCGCCTGTCCGAGCGCTCCAACGACGCCGCCAAGATGATGCGCACCATCGCAGCGAAGCTGACCGATGAAGACATGAAGGCCGTGGCCGCGTACATCCAGGGCCTGCGCTGACGCGACGACCCGCACGCGCGCCGAGGGCATCCGAGGCGGCGTCCATGCAGGGATTGTGGCCTTTCCAGCATGATCCTACGCTTGCGGGTAAACTTATCCGACTTGCTTGAGTCGATGAAAGGGTGACGCAAGTCACCCTTTTTGTTTGTGACCCCTGGGTAGCGCGCCCCCATGAATTCCACCCGTCCTTCCTTTGGCAAATCCGTTTTCGAGTTGTTGAGCTCGATGCGCTTCGCCATCAGCCTGCTCTCCATCCTTGCGGTCGCTTCCATCATCGGCACGGTGCTGAAGCAGTCCGAGCCGTACAACAACTACGTCATCCAGTTCGGCCCCTTCTGGTTCGAGGCATACGAGAAGCTGGGGTTGTACGACGTCTATCACGCCGCCTGGTTTCTGGTCATCCTGACCTTTCTCGTCGTTTCGACGAGCGTGTGCATCTACCGCAACGCGCCGAACTTCGCGCGCGAAATGAAAAGCTTTCGCGAACATGTCAGCGAGCAGTCGCTGAACGCGTTCAAGCACAAGCACGAGGCCGCGACGACGCAGGCGCCGGAGGCGCTAGCCGCCAGCGCGGCGCGCTACCTGGAGGGGCAGGGCTACAAGGTGAAGCACGTGGCGCGCGAGGACGGGGTGCTGCTCGCCGCCAAGGCCGGAAGCTGGAATCGTGTGGGTTATTTCCTGGCGCACGCGGCCATCGTGCTGATCTGCATCGGCGGCCTGGTGGATGGCAACCTGGTGTTCAAGGCCCAGCAATTGTTCGGCTACAAGAAGATCGAAACGCGCGACATCCCGCAAAGCCAGGTGCCGGCGATCTCGCGGCTGTCGCCGTCCAACCCGTCGTTCCGCGGCAGCGTGCAGATTCCGGAAGGCTCCAGCGCCGACGTGGTCTTTCTCAACGTGGCGGACGGCTACCTGGTGCAGGATCTCCCCTTCACGGTGGCGCTGAAGCAGTTCCGCATCGAACATTACACGACGGGGCAGCCGAAAAATTTCGAGAGCGACATCGAATTGTTCGACCGTTCGGGCAAGAAAATCCGGTCCGCGACGCTCGCCGTCAATCACCCGCTGATCCAGGACGGCATCGCGATCTACCAGGCGAGCTTTGCCGACGGCGGTACGCGCCTGAGCCTGCGCGGCTGGAACCTGTTCGCGCCCACGGCCTCCTCCTTCACGGTCGAAGGCGCGGTGCACCAGAACGCGACGCTGACGGGCGCCGCCGGCGACTACACGCTCGAATTCATCGATTTCCGTCCCTTCAACGTCGAGGACATGGGAGGCGGCGACGCCGCCACGACGCGCAATGCGATGAGCGTCCTTGGCGGCAGCTCGGTCAGCGACAAGAAGCATCTGCGCAACGTGGGGCCCAGCTTCCAGTACAAGCTGCGCGACTCGCGCGGCCAGGCGCGCGAATTCAGCAACTACATGCTGCCGCTGGAACTCGACGGGCGCTGGTACATGATGTCGGGCGTGCGCGACGCGCCGAACGAGGCCTTCCGCTATCTGCGCATGCCGCTCGACGCGGAGGGCAACATCGACACGTTCATGCGCCTGCGCGGCGCCCTGCTCGACCCCGCACTGCGGCCCGAAATCGCCGCCGCCTTCGCGCGCCAGGCGCTGCCGCAGGGCGAGCGGGGCGGCGATCTCGAGACCAAGCTGACCCATAGCGCCGAGCAGGTGCTGTCCTTGTTCGCCCAAGGCGGATTTCAGCCGCTCGGCAAGTTCATCGAAGAGAAGGTGCCGGCCGCCGAACGCGAAAAAGCCGCCGGCACTTATCTGCGCATCCTGGAACTGGCGGGATTCGAGGCACTCAAAATCGCTGACCGGGAGGCCAAGCTGCCCCCGCCCAAGGCCGACGACGCCACGGGCTGGCTGGTGCGGGATACCCTCAACAGCATGAGCGACATGTTCGTCTACGGCGCGCCGGTTTACCTTCAGCTCATGCACTATGACGAGGTCAAGGCGAGCGGCCTGCAGCTCACCCGCTCGCCCGGCAAGAACGTGGTCTATTTTGGTTCGCTTTTGCTGACGCTCGGCGTATTCTTCATGCTCTTCGTGCGTGAACGTCGGGTCTGGCTCCTGATCAAACCAGGCCGTGCACTCCTGGCGATGTCGTCGGCCAAGCACACGATCGACTTCGAGAAAGAATTCACCCAACACGCGCAGGCGCTGGACTCGCTCACCAAATAAGCGCCCGCGTCTGCCCAGCAATCCGGAGATCACATCATGGAACTTGCCCTGAACCAACCCGCTCCGCTCTTCAAGCGCCTGTCGTGGTTCGACTGGCTATTCGCCGTCATCGTCGCGTCGGGCGGGCTGTTCGCCCTGTCGCGCTTCGGCGATTTCATGGATCCGTATGAAAAGGGCATCCTGCTGGCGTCCATCCCGGCGCTCGGGGTGTTCGGCTGGTTCTGGAAGCCCTTCCGCACGCTCTTCCTCGTCGTCGGCGCGATCAGCCTGTTCGCGATCAGCCAGTATCACGGCGACCTGGCGCGCATGGACCAGGCCTTCTTTCTCAAATACCTGATCTCCAGCCAGGCCGCGATCATGTGGATGTGCGCCCTGTTCGGGCTCGCCACCCTCACCTACTGGTCCGGCCTGCTCGCGCGTTCCGAATTCACCATGAAAACCGGCAGCGCACTGACGTGGTCCGCCGTCGCGCTCGGCTTCATCGGCCTGATGGTGCGCTGGTACGAGTCCTATCTGATCGGCACCGACGTCGGCCATATCCCGGTGTCCAACCTGTATGAGGTGTTCGTGCTGTTCTGCCTCATCACGGCGATGCTGTACCTGTATTACGAAGCACGCTACCAGACCCGACAGATGGGCGCCTTCGTGCTGCTGGTGATCTCGGCCGCCGTCGGCTTCATCCTCTGGTACGCGCTCGACCGCGACGCCCAGGGCATCCAGCCGCTGGTGCCCGCGCTCAAGTCCTGGTGGATGAAGCTGCACGTGCCGGCCAACTTCATCGGCTACGGCTCGTTCTCGATCTCCGCGATGCTGGGCGCCGCCTACCTGCTCGCGCGGCGCGGCATCCTGGCCAGCCGCCTGCCCAGCCTGGAGGTGATCGACGACATCATGTACAAGTCGATCGCGATCGGCTTCGCCTTCTTCACGATCGCCACCATTCTCGGCGCCATGTGGGCGGCCGAAGCCTGGGGCGGCTACTGGTCGTGGGACCCGAAGGAAACCTGGGCGCTGATCGTGTGGCTCAACTACGCCGCCTGGCTGCACATCCGCCTGGTCAAGGGCCTGCGCGGGCCGATGCTCGCGTGGTGGGCGCTGGGCGGCCTGATCGTCACGACGTTCGCCTTTCTCGGCGTGAACATGTTCCTGTCGGGCCTGCATTCCTACGGCACGCTGTAAGCGTCGCCTCATTCACAGCCCTTGCCCTGTCGCCGCCCCCTTCCTGGGGGCGCGACCCCGCGGTGCAGCATGCAAAAAAAATACGTGTACGGCATCCCCCTGGCAGTGGTCGCCCTCGCGGCAGGCATCTGGTTCGCACGGACGCTTTATGCGCCGCAAGCGCCAGAAACCTCGGCCGTGGCGGCGCTGTGGCAGGTCGGATTTCCGGACATGCAGGGCCGTCCGCAGCCGCTCGCGCAATGGCGCGGCCGTACGGTCGTGCTGAATTTCTGGGCCAGCTGGTGCGCACCGTGCCGCGAGGAGATCCCCGATTTCGTCGACCTGCGCAGCCGCTATCAGCCGAAAGGCGTCGAGTTCGTCGGGATCGCGATCGACAATCAGGCCAACGTCGCACAATTTCTGCAACGCGTACCGGTAAATTATCCTATCCTGATCGGCGAGGGCGCCGCGCAAAACCTGTCGCGTCGCCTCGGCAACACGCCCGGCGCGCTACCCTACACGGTCGTTCTCGACCGCGACGGCCGTGTCGTCCTGCGCCACCTTGGCCGCCTGCCGCGCGCGACGCTCGAAGACACGCTGCGCAAACTCGACTCTTAAGTTGCGAGTTAGCGCCAAGATCTGGACAATTTGCCCTCATTTACGGCAAAATCGCCGCCATGACGACTAAACGAATCAGCCGCGCGTCGGTCAAGTCGGTCCCCGGTCTGCACCCGCACGTGCTGGTTCTGCACGGTCCCAATCTCAATTTGCTGGGCCATCGCGAACCCAAGCACTACGGCCTCGCGACGCTCGACGACATCAATCGCGCGCTGGTCAGCCGCGGGGAAGCCGCCGGCGCCCAGGTCGAAACCTTCCAGCACAACCACGAAGGCGCCCTGATCGACCGGCTGCACGAGGCCGCGCGCGACGGCGTGGATTTCATCGTCATCAATCCGGCGGCCTACACCCATACGAGCGTCGCGCTGCGCGACGCGCTGGCGGCCACGGGCATTCCGTTTGTGGAAGTTCACCTTTCCAACATTCACGCGCGCGAATCCTTCCGCCACCATTCGTATTTTTCCGACCTCGCCGTCGGCGTGGTCTCGGGCCTCGGCGCCCACGGCTACGAACTGGCACTGGAATACGCGCTGCGCCATCTCCAAAACAGGACCCCTCATGGATCTCAGAAAACTCAAAAAGCTCATTGATCTGGTCGAAGCGTCGGGCATCGCCGAGCTGGAAATCACCGAAGGCGAAGAAAAAGTGCGCATCGCCAAGAGCATTGCCGGGGCGCCGATGATGATGGCGCATGCCCCGCAAATGATGCAGGCGGCAGCCCCGGCACCGGTGGCCGTCGCCTTGCCGCCGGCGGAAGATGCGGTGCCCGAGGGCCATGTCGTTCGCTCGCCGATGGTCGGCACCTTCTATCGTGCGCCGGCGCCCGGCTCCAAGAACTTTGCCGAAGTCGGCCAGACCGTGAACGCCGGCGATACGCTGTGCATCATCGAGGCCATGAAGCTCCTGAACGAAATCGAAGCGGACCAGGGCGGCGTCATCAAGGCCATCCTGGTGGAAAATGGCCAGCCTGTGGAATATGGCGAGCCGCTGTTTGTGATTGCCTGAGAAAGGATTCAGGGTTCAGGCGCACGGATCCAGGAAATGAACCGTTTTGCCGCGCCGGTCGAACCGCCGGCGCAGCGACTTTCCTGACTCCGCATCCTGACCCCTAGCCCCTAAACCATGTTCGAAAAAATCCTGATCGCCAACCGCGGCGAAATCGCCTTGAGAATCCAGCGCGCCTGCCGCGAAATGGGCATCAAGACGGTCGCCGTGTATTCCGAGGCCGACCGCGACGCCAAGTACGTCAAGCTGGCCGACGAATCGGTATGCATCGGCCCGGCGCCGTCGGCGCAGAGCTATCTGCACGTGCCCTCGATCATCGCCGCGGCCGAAGTCACCGACGCCGCCGCCATCCATCCGGGCTACGGCTTCCTGTCCGAAAACGCCGACTTCGCCGAGCGCGTGGAATCGTCCGGCTTCACGTTCATCGGTCCGCGCCCCGACAACATCCGTCTGATGGGCGACAAGGTCGCCGCCAAGCAGGCGATGCTCGACGCCAAGGTGCCGTGCGTGCCGGGTTCCGACGGCGCCCTGCCGGACGACCCGGACGAGATCGTCCGCATCGCCGCCCGCATCGGCTATCCCGTCATCATCAAGGCGGCCGGCGGCGGCGGCGGGCGCGGCATGCGCGTCGTGCATACCGAGGCCGCACTGCTGAACGCGGTGACCATGACGAGGACCGAAGCGGGCGCCGCCTTCGGCAACCCCATGGTCTACATGGAAAAATTCCTCGAAACGCCGCGCCACGTCGAAATCCAGATCCTCGCCGACGAACACGGCAACGCCGTGCACCTCGGCGAGCGCGACTGCTCGATGCAGCGCCGCCACCAGAAAGTGCTGGAAGAAGCGCCGGCCCCCGGGCTCGACCCCAAGCTTCGCGACAAGATCGGCGAACGCTGCGCCGAGGCCTGCCGCAAGATCGGCTACCGCGGCGCCGGCACCTTCGAGTTCCTCTATGAAAACGGCGAGTTCTATTTCATCGAGATGAACACGCGCGTGCAGGTCGAGCACCCGGTGACCGAACTCATCACCGGCATCGACATCGTGCAGACGCAGATCCGCGTCGCCGCCGGCGAAAAGCTGCCGTGGAAGCAGAAGGACCTCCGCTTCCGGGGCCACGCCGTCGAATGCCGCATCAACGCCGAGCACCCGACGACCTTCGTCCCCAGCCCCGGCAAGCTGACCAACTACCACGCACCCGGCGGCCCCGGCATCCGCGTCGACTCGCACGTGTACCACGGCTATTACGTGCCGCCGCATTACGATTCGATGATCGGAAAAGTGATCGCCTACGGCGACACGCGCGACCAGGCAATCGCCCGCATGCGCGGCGCACTGATGGAAATGGTGGTCGAGGGCATCCAGAGCAACATCCCGCTCCACCAGGAACTGATGAGCGACGCGGCTTTCATCGCCGGCGGCACCAGCATTCATTATCTGGAGCAGAAACTGGCGGGAGAAAAAGCGTGAGCCGCGGACGGAACCGGTAAGCGGCGACGCCGCTTACCCCCGCTTCACGCGCCCCCGTCCACTTACCCTCCCATGCCCTGGCAATCCGTCCGCATCCTCGTCGAATCCAAGCAGGCCGAGCCGCTCTCCGACGCGCTGATCGAGGCGGGCGCGCTGTCGGTGTCGCTCGAGGACGCCAACGCCGGCACGGTGGACGAAACGCCGCTGTTCGGCGAACCCGACCATCCGACCGCCGAACTGTGGCCGCACAGCATCGCCGTCGCCCTGCTGGGCGAAGACGCCGACGTGGCCGCGGTGCTCGGCGCGGCGGCGAAACAGGCCGGCATCCCGGTCCCCGCCGACTACACGGTCGATACCATCGCCGAACAGGACTGGGTGCGCCTCACCCAATCGCAGTTCGACCCCATCCCGATCTCGCCGCGCCTGTGGATCGTGCCGACCTGGCATGACGCGCCCGACGCCCACGCGATCAACCTCAAGCTCGACCCTGGCCTTGCCTTCGGCACCGGCAGCCACCCTACCACGCGGCTGTGCCTGCGCTGGCTCGACGAACACCTGCAGGGAGGCGAGACGCTGCTGGACTATGGCTGTGGCTCCGGCGTCCTCGCGATCGCTGCGGCCAAGCTGGGTGCCGCGCGGGTCGAAGGCGTCGACATCGATCCGCAGGCGGTCACCGCCTCGCGCGACAACGCCGCCCTCAACGACGTCGCCGCGTCGTTCTGCCTGCCGGGCGAACTCGCCGCGGGACAGTACGACGTCGTCGTCGCCAACATCCTCACCAATCCGCTGAAGGGCATGGCCCCGCTGCTGGCCGCCCGGGTTCGCGCCGGCGGCCGCCTGGTGCTGTCCGGCATCCTCTCGGCGCAGGCCGACGAGGTGATGGCGGTCTACCGCGACTGGTTCGTTTTCGATCCGCCCGCGCTCGACGAGGGCTGGGTGCGGCTGGCGGGGGTCAAGACGTGAACTACCGCACCACTTGCCCACATTGCACGACGATATTCCGCCTTGGCGCCGACCAGCTCGGGGCGGCGCAAGGCTGGGTGCAGTGCAGCGTGTGCGGCGCCGCCTTCGACGCGCGTCCGAGCCTGCTCCTGGAAGACGGCTCGCCGCTGCCTGCGGCCGAAAGCCAGATTCCTGACGCTGCGCCGCCGCCGGAAGCCGCGGCGCCTGCCGAACACGATGAGGCCCCGTCGGTGTCCGTCGCCGCTGCCACCGAAGGCGCGGCGGCGGAGGAAACGCAAGACGACGGGGCCGACGGCGGGCACGCGCAGGATGCGGACGCGCCCCAAGGGATCATCCAGCGGGAGACGCCGCTCGACATTCCGTCGATCATCATCATCGACCCCGAGTTTTCCGTGCCCGAAGATCTCGGCCCGCTGCCGCAGATCTACCCCGAACCCTCGAAGTATCCGCCGGAACAGCCTGCAACGGCCCGCATATCCGTGCCTCCGTCGGCGCCGGTTTCCGCGCCCGCCCGCGCGGCGGCTCACGTCGAATACCGGGCCGACCCCTCGGACCGCAGCATGCGCGCGTCGCCGCCGCCGCGCCGGAGCCGGTCCTGGGCATGGGCGACGGCGGGCGTGCTGCTGCTGGTGACCCTGCTTGCACAAACCGCCTATTTCCTGCGCGACAGCGTGGTCAGCCAGCTGCCGCAGACCCGCCCCGCCTTCGAACAAGTCTGCGCGGTGCTCGGCTGCACGCTTTCGCTGCCAAAAAATCTTTCCGAGCTGCAAATCATCGGCTCCGACCTGCAGACCGAGGCCAGCGGCCGTTTCAGGCTCACGCTCACCCTGGGCAACCGCGCCAGCCATGTTCAGGCGTGGCCGATGCTGGTGCTCACCCTGACCGACCAGGGCAACCAGCCGTTGGCCCGACGCAGCTTCGCGCCGAGCGAATACCTTGGCGACCCGCAACGCATCGCCGCCGGCATTCCCGCGCTCAGCGAACAGGCGCTGAGCCTGCCGCTCACCGTGCGTGATGTGACGCCGATGGGCTTCGATTTGCAGCTGGCGTATTGAGGTTTCGCGCGAGGCTGGTGAGCCCGGCGCTTCTTCGGTATAGTTCGCACTCCCGTTGCGGGAGAGCGCACGAGCCTCGTGCCGCCGAAGGCGTAACCCACCCGGAATCGCTCAGGCAAAAGGACCGCAACACCCGGCGAACATTCCGGGAATACACTCTGGAGAGCGCAGTCGCAGCGAATCAGCGCGGCTGCCACCGAAGGGGCAGCGGCCCGCTGGTGTGGTCAAACCGGCGTCCGTAATCTCTCAGGTACCAAGGACAGAGGGGTGAAGCGAATCCGCGCTTCACCCTTTTTTATTTTTGGTTGCCCCTATGTCTACTCAAGCAGCGCTTAAAACCACCCCGCTCAACGCCACCCACCGCGAACTCGGCGCCAAGATGGTCGATTTCGGCGGCTGGGACATGCCGGTCAACTACGGCTCGCAGATCGAGGAGCACCATGCGGTGCGCACCGGATGCGGCCTGTTCGACGTCTCGCACATGCTGCCGCTCGACATCCGCGGCGCCAACGCGCGCGGCTTCCTGCGCCGGCTGGTGGCCAACAACGTCGACAAGCTGCAGGTGTCGGGCAAGGCGCTCTATTCGTGCATGCTCAACGAGGCCGGCGGCGTCATCGACGACCTCATCATCTATTTCATGGACGAATCCTGGTTCCGCCTCGTCGTCAACGCCGGCACCGCCGACAAGGATCTCGCCTGGATGGAAAAGATGAACGCCGACTGGGGCACGGGTCTCGCGCTGACCCCGCGGCGCGACCTCGCGATGATCGCGATCCAGGGGCCGGATGCGACGCGCGTGCTCAACGAGGCGCTGCCCGGCGTCGACCAGATCACGTCCGTGCTCAAGCCCTTCAACGCCGCCGCCATGGGCGAGATGTTCATCGCGCGCACCGGCTACACCGGCGAGGACGGCTTCGAGGCGATGGTGCTGGCGAAATCCGCGCCCTTCTTCTGGCGCGCGCTGATGGAGGCCGGCGGCAAGCCGATCGGGCTGGGCGCGCGCGACACGCTGCGGCTGGAAGCGGGAATGAACCTGTACGGCCAGGACATGGACGAGACCACCTCGCCGCTGGAATCGGGGCTCGCGTGGACGGTGGACCTGAAAACCGAGCGCGACTTCGTCGGCCGCCGCGCGCTCGAAGCCAGCGAAGTGACGAAGCAGCTCGCCGGCCTGGTGCTGCTGGACAAAGGCGTGCTGCGCGGCCACCAGAAGGTTCATACCCGGAACGGCGACGGCGAAATCACCTCGGGCACGTTTTCACCTACGATGCAGCAATCCATCGCGCTCGCGCGCATCCCGCTCGGCGTCGCGCCGGGCGACGAAGTCGAAGTCGAGATCCGCGACAAAAAGCTGAAAGCCAAGGTGGTGAAGTATCCCTTCGTGCGCAACGGCAAGGTCCTGATTTAAATGAACCGGTCCGCATGCCTGCGGATCGCCCCTGATCATTGGAGCAAACATGAGCATTCCCGCTGACCTCAAATACACGCCCAGCCACGAGTGGGTGCGCGTCGAAGCCGACGGCACCTTGACCGTGGGCATCACGCATCACGCCCAGGACCTTCTGGGCGACATGGTGTTCGTCGAGAACCCCGCTCAGGGCCGCGTGCTCAACAAGGGCGAGGAATGCGCGGTGGTCGAATCGGTGAAGGCGGCATCGGACGTCTACGCACCCGTCGCCGGCGAAGTCGTCGCCGCCAACGGCGAAGTCGAAGCCAGCCCCGAGTCGGTGAACAAGGACGCCTACGCCGCCTGGCTGTTCAAGATGAAGCCGGCCAATCCGGCCGATGTCGGCACGTTGCTGGATGCCGCGGCTTATCAGAAGCTGGTCGAGTCGGAAGCCCATTGATTTTCCCGTCCGCGACGGCCCGGGCGAAACGCGCGTCGGCGCTTTCGCGTCCATCGACGGACAACAAGGTTTTGAACCATGCCCTTCATTCCCCATACTGAAGAAGACGTGTCCGCCATGCTCGGCGCCATCGGCGCCGAGCGCATCGAGGACCTGTTCGATGAAATCCCGCCCGCGCTGAAGACCGGCAAGCTCGGGGACGTGCCCGAAGGCCTGCCCGAAATGGCGGTAACGCGGTTGATGCAGGAACGCGCGTCGCAGGACGGCTTCTGGTCCAGCTTCATCGGCGCCGGCGTCTACGAGCACCACATCCCCGCGGCGATCTGGCAGATCACGACGCGCGGCGAGTTCTATTCCGCCTACACGCCCTATCAGGCCGAGGCGAGCCAGGGCACGCTGCAGCTGATCTACGAATACCAGACCATGATGACCCGGCTGACCGGGCTCGACGTGTCGAACGCATCCCTGTACGACGGCGCCTCCGCGCTCGCCGAAGCGGTGCTCATGGCGGTCCGCTCCCACAAGACCTCGCGCCGCGTGCTGATTCCGAAGACGGTGCACCCAATCTATCGCCGCGTGGTCGACACCACCGTGAGGAACCAGGGCATCGAGCTGGTCGAGCTCGACTACGACGCCGCCACCGGAAAAACCATGCTGCCGGCCGAGTCAGGCAGCTTCGCCGGCCTGGTGATCCCGCAGCCCAACTTCTTCGGCGTGCTGGAAGACGTCCACGCCATGACCGACTGGGCGCACGCCCAGGGCGCGCTGGCGATCGCGCTGGTCAACCCCACCACGCTGGCGGTGCTGGAGGCGCCCGGCCGCTGGGGAACGAATGGCGCCGACATCGCGGTCGGCGAAGGCCAGCCGCTCGGTGCGCCGATGGCATCCGGCGGGCCGTACTTCGGCTTCATGTGCTGCCGCCAGGCGTTCGTGCGGCAGATGCCGGGGCGCCTCGTCGGCCGCACCGTCGACCTCGACGGCAAGCCGGGCTTCGCACTGACGCTGCAGGCGCGCGAGCAACACATCCGCCGCTCCAAGGCCACCTCCAACATCTGCACCAACCAGGGCCTCGTGGTCACCGCGGCGACCCAGTACATGGCACTGCTGGGACCGCAGGGCCTGGCGAAAGTCGCTGCGGCGAGCCATGCCGGCACGGTCGCGCTGGCCGACCGGCTCGCGGCGATCCCGGGCGTGACGCGCGCGTTCGCCAGCCCCTTCTTCCACGAGGTGGTGCTGAAGCTTGCCGACAACGCGAAGGACGTGCTGCGGGCGCTGCGCGCGCAGGGCATCCTCGGCGGACTCGACATCTCCGGCTGGTATCCCGAGCTCGGGCAGGCGATCCTGGTATGCGTCACCGAAACCAAGACCGCTGCCGATCTCGACCGCTACGTGCAACAGATGGAGCGCATCCTGTCGAAGCGGCGCGAAGCCCCGCCGTGCGCGTACAAGAGCTAGCCGGAGCAGGACATGAGCGACATCCTTCGCGACAAGCAATTCTGGGACATGGCCGACTCCTTCATTCAGGTCGCCAACGGCCACCTGGACGAGGCGAAGCCCAGCCGGGTCAGCGCGGCGGCGCTGTTCGCCGCGGCCCGGTTCAATGCCTTCGTCATCGCCGCGGCGACGGAGAGCAAGGCGCAACTGATCGCGGAGAAGGAATCCGCGATCGCCTACTTCATGAAACAGTACGAAGCCATGCTGCGCGAGAACCTCGACGAGCACATGGCCCGCTATGACGAGCAGAACCAGCAGCCGTCATGAAACGCGCCGGGCATGAAACCCGCCCGGCATTCGATCGACGCATTCAAGGAGAGCAGACATGGCAGTGACTCTAGGCGGCACCCCCATCGACGTCGCAGGCAACTTCCCCAAGGTCGGCGATACCGCGCCCGACTTCAAGCTGGTCAACAAGGATCTGGCCGACGTCTCGCTGGCCGACTTCGCCGGCAAGAAGAAGATCCTCAACATCGTGCCGAGCCTCGACACCCCGGTGTGCGCGACCTCGACGAAAAAATTCAACGACGCGGCCGTCGGCAATACCGCCGTGCTGATCATCTCGGCCGACCTGCCGTTCGCGATGAGCCGCTTCTGCGGCGCCGAAAGCACCAACAACGTGGTGACGCTGTCGACCATGCGCGGCGCGGACTTCATGAAGAACTACGGCGTCGCCATCACCAGCGGGCCGCTCGCCGGCATCACCGCGCGTGCCGTGGTCGTGCTCGACGAAAAGAATAAGGTGCTTCACGCCGAGCTCGTCCCCGAGATCAAGCAGGAGCCGAACTACGAGGCCGCGCTGGCTGCACTGAAGTGATTTTCCGTCCGCTTCCTTCGCGGAGAACAAGACCCTGACCATGCTGATATTCGACCATTCCCGTCCCGGCCGCACCGCCGCCGCCCAGCTGCCCGCCGCCGGCGGCAGCCTCGACGACCTGCCGGCGGAACTGCGCCGCAAGGACGCGCCCGCGCTGCCCGAAGTCTCCGAGCTCGACGTCGTGCGCCACTACACGCGCCTGAGCCAGAAGAACTTCTCGATCGACACGCAGTTCTACCCGCTCGGCTCGTGCACGATGAAGTACAACCCGCGCGCGTGCAATTCGCTCGCGATGCTGCCGCAGTTCCTGGCGCGGCATCCGGCTTCTCCGGACGAGACGGGCCAGGGTTTCCTCGCCAGCATGTTCGAGCTGCAGGAGATGCTGAAGGACGTGACCGGCATGGCCGGCGTGTCGATGGCGCCGATGGCGGGCGCGCACGGCGAATTCGCCGGGGTCGCGATGATCCGCGCCTACCATGACGCGAAGGGCGATGCGGTGCGCCGCGAGATCATCGTCCCCGACGCGGCGCACGGCACCAACCCGGCGACCGCGACGATGTGCGGCTACGCGGTGAAGGAGATTCCCACCGACGCCACCGGCGCGGTCGATCTCGAAGCGCTGCGCGCAGCCGTCGGCCCGCAGACCGCCGGCCTCATGCTGACCAACCCGTCGACGCTCGGCGTGTTCGAGCAGACCATCGCCGAGATCCAGAAGATCGTCCACGACGCGGGCGGGTTGCTCTACTACGACGGCGCCAACCTCAACGCGATCCTCGGCAAGGTGCGTCCCGGCGACATGGGCTTCGACGTCATCCACATGAACCTGCACAAGACGTTTTCCACGCCGCACGGCGGCGGCGGGCCGGGCGCGGGCCCGGTGGGCGTCTCCCAGCGCCTGCTGCCCTTCATGCCGATCCCGCTGGTGCTCAACGACAACGGCTTCTACCGGCTCGCGACCGAGGCCGACCTGCCGCTGTCGATCGGCCGCATGTCGGCCAACATGGGCAACGCCGGCGTGCTGATGCGCGCCTACGTCTATGCGCGGCTTTTGGGCCGCGAAGGCATGCATCGCGTCGCCGAGTACGCGACGCTCAACGCCAACTACCTGATGGCGCGCCTGCGCGACGCCGGCTTCGAACTTGCCTATCCCAGCCGGCGCGCAAGCCATGAGTTCATCGTGACGCTGAAGAAGCTCAAGGATGCGACCGGCGTGTCCGCCATGGATTTCGCCAAGCGCCTGCTCGACTACGGCTACCACGCGCCGACCACCTACTTCCCGCTGCTGGTGCCCGAGTGCCTGCTGATCGAACCGACCGAAACCGAAAGCCGCGAGACGCTCGACGGCTTCGTCGACGCCATGGTCGCGATCAAGCGCGAAGCCGAGACCACGCCGGACCTGGTGAAGGGCGCGCCCTACAGCCTGCCGGTGCGGCGCCTGGACGACGTCAGGGCGGCACGCGAACTCGACCTGGCCTACAGGCCGGCGCTGCCCGCCAGCGCATGAGCGAGCCCGTCAGCCCGTACAAGGGAAAGACCGGGCTTGCCCGGATCATCAACGCGGCCGGCTATTCGTGGGCCGGGCTCGCCGCCGCGTTCCGGCACGAGGATGCCTTCCGCCAGGAAACATTCCTCGCGCTCCTCATGATCCCGCTCGCGCTCTACCTGGGGCCGACTGGGATCGGCCGCGCGCTGATGATCGGCGCGGTCCTGCTGGTGCTGATCGTCGAACTGCTGAACTCGGCGCTCGAGGCGGCGGTCGACCGCATTTCCCTCGAGCACCATCAGCTCATCAAGCGTGCCAAGGACATGGGCAGCGCGGCGGTGATGATCGCGCTGGTCAACGCGGTCGCCGTGTGGGCGCTCGTGCTGGCCGGCTGAGCGGCCCGCCGCGCGACGGGCTCAAACGAGCCGTCGCGTTGCCGCCTGACCCGCGGATTCATCAAACCATCACGCCCGCGTCATCGTTTTGACTCACGGCTGGCCCATGCTGCTGCCATGGACGCAGCCGAATTCACCTGCCAGACGCTGCCGTCGATGCGCCCGCAGCTGCGCGTCGCGGTGGTGACCGAAACGTATCCGCCCGAAGTCAACGGCGTCGCCATGACGCTCGCCCGCCTGGTCGGCGGCCTGCAGGTGCGCAACCATCAGGTGCAGTTGATCCGTCCGCGCCAGCACGCCGACGATCAGCCGCAGCCCACCGCGAGCTTCAGCGAACATCTGCAGCGCGGCATCGCGCTGCCGCGTTACGAAGGCCTGAAGGTCGGCCTGCCGGCAAAGGCCGCATTGACCCGCCTCTGGACGCACCAGCGCCCCGACGTGGTGCAGATCGCGACCGAAGGGCCGCTCGGCTGGTCGGCGCTCGCGGTGGCGAACAAGTTGCGCTTGCCGGTGGCGAGCGACTTCCACACCAATTTCCACAGCTACAGCAGCCACTACGGCCTCGGCCTGCTGCGCCGGGCCATCGTCGCCTACCTGCGCAAGTTCCATAACAAGGCCGCCGTCACGCTGGCGCCGACCGAAGGCATCCGCCGCGAACTGCTGGCGCACGGCTACGAGAACATCGAGGTCATCGGGCGCGGCGTCGACACCCAGCTGTTCCATCCGGGTCGCCGCGACCCGGCCCTGCGCGCACGCTGGGGCGTGACCGATGACGAGACCGTCGCGCTGTACGTGGGTCGCCTCGCGGCCGAGAAGAATCTCGCGCTCGTGTTCGACGCCTTCGACGCGATGCGCGAGGCGCACCCCGCGACCCGGCTCGTGCTCGTGGGCGACGGGCCGGAGCGCGCCGGCTGGCAGGCCAGACGCCCGGACGCGATATTCTGCGGCACCCGGACCGGCGCGGACCTGGCCGCCCATTACGCGTCCGGCGACGTGTTCCTGTTCCCCAGCCTCACCGAGACCTGGGGCAACGTGACGATCGAGGCGATGGCGTCGGGTCTGGCCGTGGTGGCCTACGATTGCGCCGCCGCCGATGAGATCATCCGGCACGGCGAAAACGGGCTCAAGGCGCCGCCGGAGGATGCGGCGGAATTCATCGCGCAGGCGGTGTCGCTGGCACGCGATGCCGCGCAGCAACGCCGTCTCGGCACCGCCGCCGCCGCGCGCGCTGCCCAACTGTCGTGGGACGCCATCGTCGACAGCTTCGAGCAGGTGCTGCTGCGGCTTGCCCAGCCGGAACCCGCGACCGAGCCCCAGCCGGACTGGGCCGCCGCACCGACCCGCCCATGAGGATACCGCGATGCAGCGCCGCCTGAGTCTGGTCGCCCACCACGGCCTCGGCCGGCTCGCCGCACGCGAACACGCCTGGCTGCAGCGCCTCAACGGCGTGCGCCTGCCCGGCTGGGAGGTCGGCCTGCTGCGGCTCGCCAGCCGGCTCGGCAACGGCGTCTTCTGGTACGCGCTGATGCTGGCGCTGCTCGCCTGGCAGGGCTCGGAAGCGCTGCCCGTCGTGCTGCGCATGGTCGCGACAGGACTCGTCGGTACCTTCGTCTACAAGTGGCTGAAAGGTGCGACCGAACGTCCCCGCCCCTACCAGGCCTGCCCGTCGATCTGCTGCCTGACGGCACCGCTCGATCGCTTCAGTTTTCCTTCCGGCCACACGCTTCACGCGGTGGTATTCAGCGTCGTGGCCACCGCCTATTACCCCGCGCTCGGCTGGCTGCTGTGGCCGTTCACCGCGCTGGTCGCGCTGTCGCGCCTCGTGCTGGGGCTGCACTACATGAGCGACGTGCTCGTGGGGGCGGTGCTCGGCGGCGCCATCGCCGCCATTTCGCTGACGCTGTAAGGCGTCCGGACGCCAAAGGAACTCTCAGGCGGCGTTGCGAAGGCGCGGCGGCGCCTCCGCTTCAAACAGGTCCCCGGGCAACGGCAGCCGGCACGCGACCAGCTCCGGCGCGTGCGCGGCGATGCGTTCGCGGGCGACGGCGACCGGCGGGCAATCGGCGAGCCAGGCCGGCGCTTCGCCGGCCAGCACCCGGTTCACCTGCGGCAGGCGCGCCGTCACTTCCTCGATGTAGTAATCGAAACGCGGCGCGAGCTGGCGGTCCAGCATCCGCCCCAGGCCGTGGAGCGCGTGGGGCAGGCGACTGTGCCGCAGCAGGCGTTCGGCGGCCGCGAGCTGGCGGATGGCGCGGCGGCTCGCCGCGGGCGGGCAATCGAAGCTGCGCGCCACGTACGCGACGAGCCAGTCGTCGGCCTGCAGCAAAAGCGCGCGCGGCTCCGACCGATGGCGGTGCGCGATGTGGCGGTCCATCGCCCATTCCGCCGCGGCGTGCGTGAGCATCGGCACGTTCCACCACAGGTGCTCATGCGCCGGAACGAAATGATTGTGCGCGATGATGTCGACCCACAGATGGCTCATCGCGCCGACCGCGCAGGCGCGCGATTCGTCGTCGTGCGCCGCGTCCAGCAGGGCGTGGGCCGTCTCCCAGCGATGGCTGCCGTCGAACGCCCGGGTGCCCGCGGTCGTGCCCACCAGCGCCAGGTCGGGAAGACAGGCGCCCGCGGCCAGGCGGTGCGGAAATCGCCGCACCGCACGCCGCAGGGCGGGATCGAGCAGGGGGACCGCCCACGCGAGCAGTTGCGCGAAGTAGACGTGGGTCGTCAGTCCCCACGCCAGCGCGTCGGCGGCAAAGAGGGTCGCCGGAATCGACCACCAGAGCGCGAGGCGCCGCGCGAGCCGGCCGGCGCCGGGCTCGCGCCCGCCTTGCCGCGGCCGCGCTGCGCACGGAGGTCGCACGTTTGTCATCAACCCGTTCGCTTTCATGCGCGCAATATGGCCGCGCAGCGTGACGGCGGGCTGTCAGTCGCGTGAATGTTTGGTGAATCGCCGGCCGCACGCCCTGCGTATAATTCCGGCTGACGTTTTCAAATCCACACCCTTGCTATGCGCACGCTCATCTGCGGTTCCCTTGCCTTCGATTCCATCATGGTGTTCCAGGACCACTTCAAGAACCACATCCTGCCCGACAAGATCCACATGCTGAACGTGTCGTTCCTGGTGCCGGAAATGCGCCGCGAATACGGCGGCTGCGCGGGCAACATCGCGTACAACCTGAAACTGCTGGGCGGCGAGCCGATGATCATGGCGACCGTGGGCGACGATTTCGTCAGCTACGCCGAGCGCCTCGACGCGCAGGCCATTTCCCGCGAGTACGTGCGGCATGTCGCCGGCACCTACACGGCGCAGGCCTTCATCACGACCGACCTCGACGACAACCAGATCACGGCCTTCCACCCGGGCGCGATGAACTATTCACACGAGAACGACGTGCGCGAGGCGCAAGACATCAAGCTCGGCATCGTCGCCCCGGATGGCCGCGACGGCATGCTGCGCCACGTACGCGGGTTCTACGAGGCGGGCATCCCGTGCGTCTTCGATCCGGGCCAGGGCATGCCGCTGTTTTCCGGCGACGAGCTGCTGGAGTGCGTCCACAAGTCGCGCTACGTCATTCTCAACGACTATGAAGCCGAGCTGCTGCAGAGCCGCACCGGAGAAGACCTCGCCGCCCTCGGCCGCCACGTCGAGGCCTTGATCGTGACGCGCGGCGCCGAAGGCTCGGTAATCCATACCGCAGGCGAGCAGATCAGCATCCCGGCGGTGCGTCCCGCCGCCGTTCTCGACCCGACCGGCTGCGGCGACGCCTACCGCGGCGGCATTCTCTACGGCATTGCGGAAGGACTCGACTGGGAAACCGCCGGCCAGCTGGCGAGCGTGATGGGATCGATCAAGATCGAGCACCGCGGCGGCCAGAACCACGCCCCGAGCCGGCAGGAGATCGCCGGGCGGCTCAAGGTCGCGTTCGGCAAGACGCTTTGATGCGGGCGGCTCGGGGCCGAATCTTGCCCCGGCCGCATCGCCTATAGTTCAAAAAAAGCATCCCCACGAGGAAAGGCCGCCATGCAGGACACGTTCGGAATGGTGAAAATCGCGCTGCTCGCCGCCGCGATCGCGACGCTGGGCGGCTGCGCCAGCGGGACGGGCGGCCAGGACTACAGCCGCGCGCAGACCCGCACGGTGCAGGAAGTCGAGATGGGCGTGGTCGAGTCGGTGCGCGACGTGAACATCGAAGGCACCAAGACGCCGATCGGCGCGGGCACCGGCGTCGTCGTCGGCGGCGTCGCCGGCAGCACGGTCGGCGGCGGTCGCGGCAGCATCGTCGGCGCGACGGTGGGCGCGCTGCTCGGCGGTCTCGGCGGGGCGGCGGCGGAAGAAGCGGTCACGCGCCAGAAAGGCGTGGAGATCACCGTCAAGCTCGATTCGGGACGGATGATCGCGGTGACCCAGGCGGCCGACGAGGCATTCCGGCCGGGCGACCGCGTCCGGGTGCTGTCGGGCGGCGGAACGACGCGCGTCTCGCACTGACGCAACCGGGCCGGCGTGCGCGGCGCACCGGCCGGTGAAGTCATCGTTTCGAAACGCGAACGTCACGGCGCGTTAACGGAGGCTCTCTAAGCTGGGCGCATTTCATCAATGGGAGCGCCCCATGCTTGACGTTTGCAGCACGCCACGACGCCTCTCCGGCACCCGCTACCACATGTCGCTGGCGGTGGACGACAGCGAGATTCGCGAAGCGCAGCGTCTGCGCTACAAGGTGTTCGCCGAGGAGATGGGCGCGCGCCTGTCGTCCGTCCTTCCCGGCCACGACATCGACCTGTACGACCCTTTCTGCGATCACCTGCTCATTCGCGACCTCGACGGCGGCGAAGTCGTCGGCACCTATCGCATCCTGCCGCCCGATGCCGCCAAGCGCGTCGGCAGCTATTACTCCGAACAGGAGTTCGACCTCACCCGCCTGCATTTCCTGCGTCCGCGCATGGCCGAGCTGGGGCGTTCGTGCGTGCACCCGGCGCATCGCACCGGCGCCGTCCTCGCGCGCCTGTGGATGGGCCTCGCCGATTACATGACCCGCTACGGGCACGAATACGTCGTCGGCTGCGCCAGCATCGCCATGACGGACGGCGGCCACATCGCGGCCAGCGTCTATCGCCAGATCGTGACGCGCCATCTCGCGCCGATCGAATGGCGCGCCGCCCCGCGTCACCGGCTGCCGGTCGAATCGCTCGACGACGGCCGCGTCACGTCACTGCCGCCGCTCGTCAAGGGCTACACCCGGCTCGGCGCGATGGTATGCGGCGAACCTGCGTGGGATCCGGATTTCAACACGGCCGACCTGCTGATGCTGCTGCCGATGGCGCAGCTCAACCGCAGCTATGCCCGCCGCCTGATCGGATGAGCCCTGCCGCCGGCCGGGGATGCGGCGTGCCCTGCGCGCCCGAACCGGCGCCTGCGGCGCCGTACAATGCACGGATGATTCTTGCCCGTGTCCCCGCTTCCTTGCGCCGCGCGATCCGCATGAGCCTCGTCGCGCTGCACCTCGCATGGGGCGTCGCGCTGGCGGGATTGCTCTTCCCTTTTCTCGGCGCCGCGCGCCGCGATCGCGTCATCATGACGTGGTCGCGACGCCTGCTGCGCGTGCTCGGCGTACGCCTCGATGCAGGCGCGCCGCCGCACGTGCCGGGCGGGGCGCTGCTGGTATGCAATCACGTTTCGTGGCTGGACGTGTATCTGATCCACGCGACCCGGCGCGTGTACTTCGTTTCCAAGGCCGAGGTGCGCGCGTGGCCGGTGGCGGGCTGGCTCGCGCACAAGGCCGGCACCCTGTTCATCGAACGCAGCCGCCGCGCCGACACTGCTCGCATCAATGCCGAAATGCGTGCGCTGATGCGATCCGGCGCGTGGGTGGCGGTCTTTCCGGAAGGCACCACCAGCGACGGGCGCGGACTGCGCCGGTTTCTGCCGTCGCTGCTCCAGCCGGCGGTCGAGCTGAATTGCCCGGTCGTGCCGGCCGCCCTGCGCTACCGCACGCTGTCGGGCGACTACAGCGCGTCGCCCGCCTATACCGACGACCTCAGCCTGTGGCAAAGCCTGAAGCAGATCACCCGCGAGCCCGGTCTCGTCGCGGAACTGCGTTTCGGCGACGCCATCCTGCCGAGCGGTCCCCGCCGCGATCTCGCCGGGCAGGCCGAAGCCGCCACCGCGAGACTTCTCGGCGTCACGCCTTCGGGTGCCGCAACGGCGGACAGTGCACCGCGAATGCCTGCCGATCCTCCAGCCTGATCGCGGTCAGCCGGCCGCCCCACAGGCAGCCGGTGTCGAGCGCGATCAGATCGTCGCGGCTGATCAGGCCAAGCGTCGACCAATGCCCGATGACGCAGGTCACCTCCGCGCTGCGGCGGCCCGGCACCTCGAACCACGGCAGCCAGCCCGCCGGCTGCGTGCCCGGCGCTCCCTTGTGGTGGAACTCCATTTCGCCAGCCGCCGTGCAATACCGCAGCCGCGTGAAGGCGTTGACGATCACCCGCAGGCGCTCGATGCCGTGCAGGCCGTCGTGCCACGCGACCGGCGCGTTGCCGTACATCTGCGCGAAGAAATCGCGGTAGTGCTCGCCGCGCAGCGTCGCCTCGGCCTCCGCCGCGCGCTGCATCGTATCGTCGGCCGTCCAGGCGGGCAGCACGCCGGCATGCACCATCAGGAAATTGCCTTCGCGGACGGCGAGCTTCTGCTGCCGCAGCCAGTGCAGCAGCTCGTCGCGGTCGGGCGCGGCAAGGACCTCGTCGAGCGTGTCGCCCTTGTGCGTGCGCCCGAAGCCCTCGGCCAGCGCCAGCAGGTGCAGGTCGTGATTGCCGAGCACGCTGACCGCGGCGTCCCCCAGCTTCCTGACGGTGCGCAGCACGTCCAGCGACTCGGGCCCGCGGTTGACGAGGTCGCCCACGAGCCACAGCCGGTCGGCAGCCGGGTCGAACCGGATCACGTCCAGCAAACGCAGCAGGGACGTGTGACATCCCTGAAGATCGCCAATGGCATAGGTAGGCATATAAAATATCGGCTCGTGCTGTGTTGACCCACATCATAGCGCTCCCGCCCGACCCTCTTGTGACGCCCGCGCCATGAAACCCCTGATCCGCCTGTTTTTCCGTACCCTGCGCCTCGTCCTGGCGCCCTTCATGCTGCTGAGCTACCGCCTCACGCGGCCGAAGGGCGTCGTCCGCTCGCCCGCCGACCAGCAGGCCGTCGACGCCCGCACGCGCAAGCTCGCGCTGTACCATTACCCGACCTGCCCGTTCTGCCTGAAGACCCGGCGGACGATGCAGCGCCTGTCGCTCGACATCGAGTTGCGCGATGCCCAGCACGATGCGGCGCACCGCGCGGCGCTCATCGCCGGCGGCGGCAAGCCGCAGGTGCCGTGCCTGCTGATCACCGACGCCAACGGCCAGCAGACCTGGCTGTACGAGTCGGACGCCATCAACGCCTACCTGAACTCCGAATTCGGCGACACCGCCGCGGCATGAGTCTGCTCGCCGCGCTGAACCCGCCGCAGCGCGAGGCGGCGAAGTATCTCGACGGCCCCTTGCTCGTGCTGGCCGGCGCCGGCTCGGGCAAGACGCGCGTCATCACCCACAAGATCGCCTACTTGATCGGCGAGTGCGGCTACAAGCCGGGCTCGATCGCCGCCATCACCTTCACCAACAAGGCGGCGCGCGAGATGGCCGAGCGCGCCGCCAGGCTGACGCAGGGGGTGAACGCGAAGGGCCTGATCGTCACCACCTTCCACTCGATGGGGCTCAGGATGCTGCGCGAGGACGCGAAATTCGCCGAGCTGAAGCCGGCGTTTTCCATCCTCGATTCGGCGGATGCGGCGGGGATCGTCTCGGAAATCCTCAAGACCACGGACAAGCAGGAAATCCGCCGCGCGGCGTCCCGCATCTCGCTGTGGAAGAACGAGCTGAAGTCGCCCGCCGCCGCGCTCGCCACGGCCGAGGACGACAACGCGCGCGCCTACGCGAAGATCTACGACCGCTACGACGCGACGCTGCGCGCCTACCAGGCGGTCGATTTCGACGACCTGATCCGCCTGCCGGCCGAATTGCTCGACAATCACGCCGAACTGCGCGAAAAGTGGCAGAACCGCCTGCGCCACATCCTGGTCGACGAATACCAGGACACCAACGTCGCGCAGTACCGCCTGCTGCAAAAGCTCACCGGCGTCCGCGCCGCATTCACCGCGGTCGGCGACGACGACCAGGCGATCTACGGCTGGCGCGGCGCGTCGGCCGACAACCTGCGCCAGTTGAACGAGGACTACCCGCATCTGCACGTGGTCAAGCTCGAGCAGAACTACCGCTCGAGCGTGCGCATCCTCAAGGCTGCCAACAGCCTCATCGCCAACAACCCCAAGCTCTTCGAGAAGCGCCTGTGGAGCGACCTGGGCCTCGGCGACGCGATCCAGGTGATGCCGACGAAGGACGACGAGCACGAAGCCGAATCGGTGGTCATGCGGCTCCTGTCGCACAAGTTCCAGCACCGCACCGAATGGCGCGACTACGCGATTCTCTACCGCGGAAACTACCAGGCGCGCATCTTCGAGCAGGCGCTCAGGAACGAGAAAGTGCCCTACCAGCTCTCCGGCGGGCAGTCGTTCTTCGACAAGGCGGAAATCAAGGACGTCATTGCCTACCTCCGCCTGATCGCCAACAGCGACGACGACCCCGCCTTCATCCGCGCGGTCACCACGCCGAAGCGCGGCATCGGCGCGGCCACGCTCGAAAAGCTCGGGCAGGTCGCGGCCACCCTGCACGTGAGCCTGTTCGAGGCGGTGTTCTCGGCCGCCGCCGCATCGCAGATCGGCGAACGCCAGCTCGCGCCGCTGATCGAGTTCTGCAACTTCATCAACCGCCTCGAGGAACGCGCGCCGCGTGAACCGGCGGGCGAGCTGCTCGACGACCTCCTGAAGACCATCGAGTACGAGGTGTATCTCTTCGACCAGGACGACCAGCGCGCGGCGCAGAACAAGTGGAACAACGTGCTCGAATTCTCCGCCTGGATCGCGAAGAAGGGCGAGGAGGACGAAAAGGACCTGCTGCAGCTGACGCAGACGATCGCGCTGATCACGCTGCTCGAAGGACGCGACGAGGAGGAGCCCGACGCGGTGCGCCTCTCGACCCTGCACGCCGCCAAGGGACTGGAGTTCGGTCACGTGTTCCTGGTCGGCGTCGAGGAAAACATCCTGCCGCACCGCGACGCCGTCGACGAGGGCAGGCTCGAAGAAGAGCGCCGCCTGATGTACGTCGGCGTCACCCGTGCCAAGAAATCGCTCACGCTGTCCTACTGTTCGCGCCGCAAGCGGGGCCGCGAAACCGTCGGCTGCGATCCGTCCCGCTTCATCGAAGAGCTCGGAGACGACGTGCGCCAGCCGGAAAAAGCCTCCAGCGCCGAGGCCAAGTCCAGCGGCAGCGACCGGCTGGCGGCGTTGAAGGCGATGCTGGGCTGACGCGCCAGGGCGAGGCACCGGCCGCAAGTCCGTTTCGTGCGCGTTTTTTGAACTGCCTTTCGGGACAGTGGCCTACCCTGAAATCTCATTCGAGATTTCATCCGGGAAAGGGGAGGTTCCATGTCGCGTTTCTTCGACTCCACCATGTCGCCCTGGGACGCGCTGGCATTGACCGCAGGCATTCTTGCGGCCGCGATCATCGGCTCGCTGATCGTCCGGTGGATCCTGCTTTTCGTCCTCGAGCGCGTCGCAGCGCGTCATGGAAGCGTGGTCGCGAGCTCCCTCGTCGCCCGCGGCAAGCGATTGTCGCGCTGGTTCTTTCCCCTGCTCGCGCTGTCGCTCGCGTTGCCGGGCACGCCGCTTTCCCCGCGCATCATGAATCCGCTCGTCCACGCGATCGGGATCAGCCTGATCGTGATCGCCGCGTGGCTGGTCATCCTCTCCAGCAAGGTGGTCGCAGACGTTCTGACGGCGCGTTATCAGGTTAACGTCGCCGACAACCTGCTGGCGCGCAAGATCGGGACGCAGCTCGTCGTGCTGCACCGCGTCGTCTCCGTCGTCGTCGTCCTCATCGCGCTCTCGATCATCCTGATGACGTTTCCGGCCATCCGCTCGATCGGAACGAGCCTGCTCGCGTCGGCCGGACTCGCCGGGCTGGTGATCGGGGTGGCGATGAAGCCGACCATATCGAGCCTGGTCGCCGGGATCCAGATCGCCCTGACCCAGCCGATGCGCCTCGACGACGTGGTGATCGTGGAAGGCGAATGGGGCCGCATCGAGGAAATCCAGACCACCTACGTCGTCGTGCGCATCTGGGACCTGCGGCGCCTCATCGTGCCGCTTTCCTACTTCATCGAGCATCCGTTCCAGAACTGGACGCGCACCAGCTCGGATCTGCTCGGCGCCGTGACGCTCTGGGTCGATTACACCGTGCCCGTCGCCGAGCTTCGCGACGAACTCCAGCGCATCGTCAGGGGAAACAAATTGTGGAAGGGCGACGTCTGCGTGCTGCAGGTGACCGACGCGAACGAGCGGGCGATGCAGATCCGCGCGCTGGTCGATGCGCACGATTCCGGCCAGGCCTGGGATTTACGCTGCGACATTCGCGAAAAGCTGATCGATTTCCTGCAGCGGCATCACCCGGACGGGCTGCCGCGGCTCCGCGGCGAATTCGGCGTGGCGGCGCCGGAGGGGCAAAATCCGGTTGGAATCGGACCGGGGCCGAGCCTCGGCACGGAGCAGGCCTGAGGTCCGGAATGAAAAAGGGGACGCCGCAGCGTCCCCCCTTTCAGCACGTGGCCGACGATCAGTTGACCTTCGGATCCAGCTCGCCCTTGTCGTAACGCTTCTGCATTTCTTCCAGGTTGAAGACCTTCTTGATCTTGCTGGCCTGGCCGGCGGCGCCGAAGGCTTCGTAGCGCGCCTTGCAGATCTCGCTCATGCCCTTGGTCGCTTCCTTGAGGAACTTGCGCGGGTCGAAGTTGGACTTGTTCTCGGCCAGATGCTTGCGGATCGCGCCGGTGGACGCCATGCGCAGGTCGGTGTCGATGTTGACCTTGCGCACGCCGTTCTTGATGCCTTCGACGATTTCCTCGACCGGCACGCCGTAGGTTTGGCCCATGTCGCCGCCGTAGCTGTTGATGATCGCGAGCCAGTCTTCCGGCACCGAGGAAGAGCCGTGCATCACCAGGTGGACGTTCGGGATGCGGGCGTGGATTTCCTTGACGCGGTCGATGCGCAGCACCTTGCCGGTGGGCTTCTGCGTGAATTTGTAGGCGCCGTGCGAGGTGCCGATGGCGATGGCCAGGGCGTCGACCTTGGTCTTGGACACGAAGTCGGCGGCCTCGTTGGGGTCGGTCAGCAGCATGGAGTGGTCCAGCGTGCCTTCGGCGCCGTGGCCGTCTTCCTCGCCGGCCTTGCCGGTTTCGAGCGAGCCCAGGCAGCCCAGCTCACCCTCGACCGAGACGCCGCAGGCGTGCGCGAGTTCGGACACCTTGCGCGTGGTCTCGACGTTGTATTCATAGCTGGCGGGGGTCTTGCCGTCTTCCTTCAGCGACCCGTCCATCATCACGGAGCTGAAGCCGGACTGGATCGAGCGGAAGCAGATGCTGGGCGAGGCGCCGTGGTCCTGGTGCATGCAGACCGGAATCTGCGGATACATTTCGATGGCGGCGAGGATCAGGTGGCGCAGGAAGGGTTCGCCGGCGTAGGAACGAGCACCGGCGGAACCCTGCAGGATCACCGGCGAATCGACGGCGGCGGCAGCCTGCATGATGGCGTGAACCTGCTCCATGTTGTTGACGTTGAACGCGGGCAGGCCATAGCCGTTTTCGGCGGCATGGTCGAGCAGTTGACGAAGGGAAATCAGGGCCATTTACACTCTCCTAGGTTGAAAACTTGCTTTGAATCAGGATTTTTTCGAGCCGCCCACGCGGACGATCTTCATGGTGTTGGTGCCGCCCGACTGGCCGATGGGCTCGCCGATGGTCAACAGGATCAGGTCGCCGTCGCGCACCGCGCCACGACGCCGCAGTTCCTCCTCGGCTTCCATCAGCAGCGCGTCCCGTTCCTTGCTGGCGGTTTTGAGGTTGATCGGGTAGACGCCGCGGAAAAGAGTGACTTTTCTACGGGTTTCGACCTGAGGTGTCAAGGCGTAGACCGGCACCCGGGTCGACAACCGGCTCATCCACAGGCAGGTGTTGCCGGACTCGGTCAGCGCCGCGATCGCCTTGATGTTGAGATGCACCGACGTGAACACGGCCGACATCGCGATCGCCTCGTCGGCGCGCAGGAAGCTGTGGTCGAGGCGCTCCCGCGTGAACACCGGCTCGGCCTCCTTTTCGGCCTCGAGGCAGACGCGGTGCATCGCCTGCACGGCTTCGACCGGAAACTGGCCCGCCGCCGTTTCGGCCGACAGCATCACCGCATCGGTGCCGTCGAGCACCGCGTTGGCGACGTCGGAGACTTCGGCGCG
>JAKADC010000006.1 GCA_021820845.1 Pseudomonadota bacterium | reverse complement strand
TCCGTCAGCCAGTCGACGATCTTGCCCTTGCCCTCATCGCCCCACTGGGTGCCGATGACGACGACGTTTTTTGCTGCCATGGTGCAATCTCCCAAAACTTATTGTGTGCCCGAGCCGGCAACGGCCAACTCGCGTAAATCCAGACTGAAACCGGTGGCCGGGCGCGCCCGGCCGAATACGCGCCCCACCTCGTCGTAACGTCCGCCCTGCGCGATCGCATGGCTGCGGCCGCCCGTGTAAGCCGCGAACACGACCCCGCTGTGATAGCCATAGCCGCGCAACTCGGCCAGATCGTAGGCCGCTTCGACACCGACGAGGCCGCGGTCGAGCGTCTCCAGGGTGTCGAGTGCGGCCGCGATGGCGGCGAGCTGCGGCAGGCGCGCGCGCGCCTCGGCCAGCACACTGCGATCGCCATACAGTTGCGGCAGCGCCGCGAAGGCGTCGCGCAGCGCGGCGGGCAGTCCTTCCGTCAATGCCGCGACGGCGCTGCCGTCCTTCGCCTGCAGCGCGCCGAAGAGCTGGTGCTCGGCCGCGCCGGAGAGGCCGGCTTCCTGCGCCAGCGCACGGTAGACGCCGACATGGCCGATGTCGAGCTGAAGCGTCTTCACCCCGCAGGCGGACAAGCCCTGCAGCATCAGCGTGAGGATTTCGAGATCGGCCTCGGCGCCGGCTTCGCCGTACAGTTCCGCGCCGACCTGGATCGGTTCGCGCGAGCGGTGAAAGCCGTCGGACTGCGTGTGGAGCACGCTGCCCGCATAGCACAGGCGGTTCACCGCGTTGGCGGCCAGCAGATGGGCGTCGATGCGCGCCACCTGCGGCGTGGTGTCGGCGCGCACGCCCATGAGCCGGCCCGTGAGCTGATCAACCAGCTTGAAGGTCTTGAGGTCGAGATCGGCGCCCACGCCGGTGAGGAGCGAATCGACATATTCCATCAGCGGCGGGATCACCAGCTGATAGCCGCGGCTGCGGAACAGGTCGAGCAGCGCGCGGCGCATGTCTTCCATGCGCCATGCCTCGGGTGGGAGCACGTCCTCGACGTTTTCGGGCAACAGCCAGGCGGTCATTTCAATTCAGCAGCATCAACACAAAAAAGGCCACCCGGCATCGGGGTGGCTCCGATAAAACCGCAGCGACCGGCGTCACGACATCGCGTTGCGACCCGGCCCGACGCGCGGCGAAGATCGCTCAATCGCGCACGCCCGACGGTCGGTCGCCAGCCTTGTCATTTGCCGCCGGCGGCCCGCGGGTTCTTCATGTACTTGAAGAAGTCCGAGCTGGGGTCGAGAACCATCACATCGCTCTTGTTCCTGAAGCTGTCGCGGTAGGCCTGCATGCTGCGGTAGAACGCGTAGAACTCGGGGTTCTTGCCGTACGCGGCGGCGTAGATCGCCGCGGCCTTGGCATCGCCCTCGCCCTTGACGCGCTGCGCGTCCCGATAGGCGTTGGCGACGATCACCTGCTTCTGCCGATCGGCATCGGCCTTGATCTTTTCCGCTTCGGCCGCACCCGTCGAGCGCAGCTCGTTGGCCACCTGCTTGCGCTCGGCCTCCATGCGGCGATAGACGTTTTCAGACACGCTTTCCGGGAGATCGACACGCTTGATGCGGACGTCGACCACCTGCACGCCGATCGAGCGGGCGTCCTGGTCGGCCTTCGCACGGATCAGGTTCATGACCTTGTCGCGCTGGCCCGAAACGACGTCATGAATCGTACGCCGGCCGAATTCGGCCCGCAGCCCGTCGTTGACCGTCTGGTTGAGACGAATTTGCGCCCGCGTCTCGTCGCCGCCCACCGAAACGTAGAACTGCCGCGCATCGATCACCCGCCACTTGATGTAGGAGTCGACCAGCACGTTCTTCTTTTCGGAGGTGATGAAGCGCTCCGGCTCGGCGGAGTCCAGCGTCAGAATGCGCGTGTCGAAATAGCGGACGTTCTGCACCAGCGGCAGCTTGAAATACAGGCCCGGATTCTTCTTCACCGAGACCACCTCACCCAGCTGGAAGACCAGGGCGTTCTGGCGCTGATCGACGGTGAACATGCTGCCGCTCAGGATCAGGAGCAGCACGATCAGGCCGACCAGGATGGCGCCGATATTCTTGCTCATGGCCGGTCCTCCCGGTCACGGCTGCGCAGGGCGTCGCGGGACCGCAAATCCACCGGCGCGGGGGTCGTCAGCGGCGCGGCCGGCGGCTGCGGGGCGGCATCCGGTGTGCTGGTGACGGGCTGGCTGACGATCTGCTGCAACTTGTCGAGCGGGAGGTAGAGCAGACTGTTGCCGCCCTTCTGGTCCACCACGACCTTGCTGGTGTTGTTCATCACGGTCTGCATGGTCTCGAGATACATACGCTCGCGCGTCACCTGAGGCGCCTTCTGATATTCGGCCACGATCTGCTCGAAGCGGCTGGCGTCGCCCTGGGCATTGGCGATCACGGCCTGCTTGTAACCGTCGGCCTCTTCCTTGAGGCGGGACGCCAGGCCGGCGGCGCGCGGCACCACGTCGTTGGAATACGCTTCCGCCTCGTTCTTCAGGCGCTCGCGGTCCTGGCTCGCCTTCACCGCGTCGTCGAACGCGGCCTGCACCTGCTCGGGCGGCTGGATGTTCTGCAGCGTGACCTGGCTGACGCTGATCCCGGTCTTGTAGCGATCGAGGATCTGCTGCATCAGCGCCTTCGCCTGCGCGGCGATGTCGGCGCGGCCCTCATACAGCACGAAATCCATCTTGTTCTTGCCGACGATCTCGCGCATCGCCGTTTCCGCCACCTGCAGCACGGTGTCTTCGGGCGCGCGGTTGACGAAGAGAAATTCCTCAGGGTCCTTCAGGATGTACTGGACGGCGAACTGCAGGTCGATGATGTTCTCGTCATCCGTGAGCATCAGCGACTCTCTCAACACCTTGCTTCTGACGTTGTTGCGGTAGCCGATTTCGACCGTGCGCACCTGATCGATGTTGACGATTTCGCGCGATTCGATCGGCCACGGCAGATGCCAGCGCGGGCCGGGTTCGGTGGTCTCGATGTATTTGCCGAAGCGCAGCACGACGCCGCGTTGCCCGGTGTCGACGATGTAGAAGCCGCTCGCCACCCAGACCAGCACGAGCGCGGCGATCAGAAGCCCGAGAATGCTGCCGCCGCCGGTCATGCCGCCGGACGGAAAGCCGTCTCCACCGCCGCCCGTGTTCTTGTTGCCGAACAGGCCGTTGAGACGCTGACTCAGGCGTCGCCAAAGCTCGTCCAGATCGGGTGGCCCGCTGTTCTTGCGGTTGTCTTTATTGCCCCATTGCGGGTCGTTCCAGGCCATATTGTCAGGTCAAACAGAGGATACAGTGGGTCGGGAGACGTCTTCGTCCGAGGCGCCGGCTTCTTCCCGGTCGCGTTCGGCACGCAGGATTTCCAACAGCGCATCACGCAAAAGTTCAAGCCCCGCGCCGGTTTGCGCGGACAGATACACGCTTTGCAGTTTACCATATTCGTCACGCCCGACTCCCGGCGCCACGCCCGTCAGGTCGAGCTTGTTGTACACGCGAAGCTGGGGCACGGCGTCGGCTCCGATTTCCGCCAGCACCTTCTCGACCGCCTCGATCTGCCGTTCGCGACCCGGGCTCGCGGAGTCGATCACGTGCAGCAGCAGATCGGCTTCCGCGGTCGCCTCCAGCGTGGCCCGGAACGCGGCCACGAGGTCGTGGGGCAAGCGGGTAATGAAGCCGACGGTGTCGGACAACACCACCTCGCCGATCTGCGGCAGGTAGATCCTGCGGGTGGTCGTGTCCAGCGTGGCGAACAGCTGGTCGGCCGCATAGGCGCCGGCGCGCGTCAGCGCATTGAACAGCGTGGATTTGCCGGCGTTGGTGTAGCCCACCAGCGCCACCGACAGGACGTGCTGCCGTGCGCGCGAACGCCGCTGGGTGCGGCGCTGCTTGCCGAGTTTCGCCAGCCGGTCGCGCAGCGCCTTGACCCGCACGCCGATGAGGCGGCGGTCGGTTTCCAACTGCTTCTCGCCCGGGCCGCGCATGCCCACGCCGCCGCGCTGGCGCTCGAGGTGCGTCCAGCCGCGCACCAGGCGCGTCGACAGGTGCTGCAGCTGGGCGAGCTCGACCTGGAGCTTGCCCTCGGCGCTGTGCGCGCGGCGCGCGAAAATATCCAGAATGAGGGTCGTGCGGTCGATCACCCGGCAATGCAGGCGGCGCTCCAGGTTGCGTTCCTGCGCCGGCGACAGTTCATGGTTGAAGATGACGACGTCGGCTTCGGTCGCCAGGACCAGCGCCGCGATTTCGTCGGCCTTGCCGCTCCCCACGAACAGCGCCGCGTCGGGGCGGCTGCGCTTGCCTTGCACCTCGCCGAGGATGTCGAGGCCGGCGCCGGC
Source organism: Pseudomonadota bacterium (assembly GCA_021820845.1). Taxonomy (GTDB): domain Bacteria; phylum Pseudomonadota; class Gammaproteobacteria; order Burkholderiales; family Thiobacillaceae; genus Thiobacillus. The sequence goes on along the minus strand of JAKADC010000006.1, from coordinate 195,347 downwards.
CGCCAGCAGTCGCAGCTCTGCCATGCCTTCGACAAAATCCGGCGTTCCGAAATCGATCGCCACCAGAATGACGCGCTCGCCGCCCTGGTGCCGATCAAACAACCGTCATTCTCCGCAAAGTCCGCCGCGGTCGCGCGTTCACGGCAATTGCCCGCCGGGGGCGGGATTCAGGAAGGGGCGGCACGACGGGTCGTTCGACATGAAGAATAGGCCGGGGCTCCGGACGGGTTCGGGCTCTCATTCTAGTTCATGACCCGATCCGGCCAGAGAGGGACGTCCGAAATGCCACCCCTGCCCGTAATCCACGCCCATATCGGCCAGCATGCGCGCAGTGTCGGCGTCCTCGACATGCTCGGCCACGGTCAGCACGCCCTCCTTGCGCGCGAAGTCGGCCAGGCTTTCGACGATCCCGGCCACCTTGCGGTCCAGGCGCATGTTGGACACCAGCCATCCTTCGATCTTGAGAAAGCTCACCGGCAGGTGCGCGAGATAGAGATAGGACGAATAGCCGCTGCCGAAATCGTCCAGCGCGAGGCGGAAGCCGAAGTCGATGAAAGGCTGCAGATCCGCGCGCAGCTTGGCCAGGCTGACGATGCGCTGCCGCTCGGTCAGTTCGAGCACGATCGGCTTGGTCGGTCCCAGCGTCGCGCCGCAGCCCTGGCAATAACCGAGGGCATTCTCGAGCATTTCGTCGACGAGGTCGCGCCGCGCGAGAAATTGCGGCGACACGTTCACGAAATGCGCGAAGTCGGTCGCGCCGCCCTGATCCATGCGGGTAACGCACCGCTGCATCACGTCACAAATGACCTTGCGGTCGATTTCGGCCATCAGGCCCAGGCCTTCGGCCAGGTCGACGAAATCCTTGGCCTCGACGATGTCGCCCGTCTCCGTCTCGATCCGCGCCAGCGCCTCGTCGGCGACGGCCCGTCCGCTCCGCAGATCGACGATGGGCTGCGACGCGTGACGAATGCGGTCTTGTGCGAGGGCCTGTCTCAGCACGGTGCTGTTCCACTGGACGTGCGTCGGCACCGCCACCCGGATCTGATCGCGCCCCTCCGCCTTGGCGCGCTGCAGCGCAGCCCCGGTTTCTTCCAGCATGCGCGGAACATCGGCGTCATTCGCGCCGAACGCGGCCACGCCCGCCGAGAAGCTCAACGAAATGGCGCCCACGGCCGTCCGGACCGGCGCCGAACGCATCATGCCGGCGAGCCGCTCCAGGGCCGCCGCCGCGTCCCGCGCCGTGCTGCCGTGCAGGACGATCAGAAACGTCTCGCCGCCCCAGCGGGCGACCCAGTCGCCCTCGCGCAGGCCGGACTCGAAGCGGCGCGCCGTGGCTTCGAGCGCCTCGTCGCCCACGGCGTGGCCATAGCGATCGTTCACCGTCTTGAAATGGTCCAGGTCGACCAGCGCCAGCGCAAAGCCGCGCGCGTCTCGCGGCGCCCGCGCCTTTTCGGTCTGCAGCCGCTCCTCGGCGGCACGGCGGTTCGGCAGGCCGGTCAGGGCATCGGTCAGCGCCATGCGTTGCAGCCGGTCTTTTTGCGCGGACTGATGCAGCGCATTGCCGAGCCAGTCGGCGACGAGTTCCATGTAGGCCGCGTCGGTATCCATCGCGGGCGCGGCCGCGTGCCGCCGGAAAAAGGCCAGCACCCAGCGCGCCTCGTCGCCCGCTGCGACCGGCAATCCCGAATAGCTGGAAAGCCCCAGCCGGGTCGTCATGCCGTGCGCCAGGTCGTCCGGGCGCGTGCCCAGGTCGGCAACGTGCATCGCCGTGCGTTTGAGGTGCACGTCGCGGCACGGCATGGCGTCGGCCGCGAGCACGGTTCCTTCGGGAAAAATGCCCAGGCGGTCGCTGACGTAGCGTGCGGTGTAGGCCTCGCCGAATTCCCCGAGCACGACGAGATCCATGTCGAGCGCCCGGGCGGCCATGTCGAGCATGCCGCGAATCCGCTCCGGATCGGAGAGCCCGCGCTGCACCGAAAGCTTCCACAGCGCGTTCAGGCGATCGACGTGCGCGCTGCACGGGCTCGTCGCCGACGCGCACTGATCGGATTCGTTGACTCTCACCATGTATGCCCGGAGCCGGCTGAAAATCCGGCCATTCTAGCCTACGGTGTTTTCACAGTTCCACGGTACGCAGGCGTTCCGCGGCCTGTTCGGGATTGACGGTGTTGACGAACAGCCCCGAGCCCAACTCGAATCCCGTCGGAATGGAGGTGCGCGGACAGATTTCCAGGTGCCAGTGGTAGCTGGCGGCGTGCGTGCCTGCCTCGGACGACGCGCCCTGCCCCGCGTCCTTGCCGCCATGCGGCACGGAATGCAGGAAGAAGTTGTACTGGGCACCGCCGATGACGGCGTCGAGCCGCGCCATGGTGCGCTTCATGACGCGCGCCAGGTCGGCCATGTCCTCGCCCCGCACGTCCAAAAAGTCCGCCTGGTGGGTCAGCGGCAGGATGTGTACCTCCCACTCGTAGCGGCTCGCGAAAGGCTTGATGGCGATGAACTTCTCGCCGCGCTCGACCACGTACTGGCCGACGTTGATCTTGCGCCGCACCGCGCCCGAGTTGCGGTCGTAGATGGTCGCCTCGAAGGTCAGCGCCTCGTCGATCAGCGCGCAGAAGATGCAGTGATGATGCTTGGCGTAATGCGCGGCGCTGTTCCTCACCTCGGCCTCGACGTTCTCCGGCACCACCGGCATCGCGATCACCTGGCTGTGCGTGTGCGGAATCGAGGCCCCCGCGGCGGGGCCGAAATTCTTGAACACGAGCACGTATTTCAGCCGCGGATCCGATTCGAAGAGTTGCCGCATGCGCGTCTGGTAGACACCGAACAGCGCCGCCAGGTGCGACTCGGCCATTTCCTGAACCGCGATGCCATGCTCGTGGTGGTCGATGATGACCTCGTGGCGGCCGTAGCCGTCGATCGTCTGCTGCAGGCCGAAATTGAAGCCGGCCTGTTCGCGGTCGTCGCCCAGGACCGGATAGAGGTTCTCGACCATGCGGATCTGCCAGTCGGTGCTCTCCGGCCAGGCCAGGATCGCCGGCGGCGTCTTGTCCTCGTTGCCGCGGCAGAACGGACACGTCTCGACATGCTTGCGCGTGTCGCGCGGCGCCAGTTCCTCGGCCTTTTTCGGACGCATGCTGCGCGCCGTCGCGACCAGCACGGATTCGGCGGGCACGATGGGGTTGATGCGGATTTCTCGGATTTCGTTCGGTGCGGATTGATTATCTGACATGGGAATCTCCTTGTCCGCAAGGATAAAAACAACCGCGCCGCCCGGACAGTTCATTTTGCTTATGCGCGCCCTCGGGATTTTTATCTGCATTCGCAACAGGGGCTTGCGTTGACGACGCCGCGTCGCACGCCGACAATGCAGCTTCCTTGCCGTATTCCGGAGTATTCCCATGGACGAAAAAGCCCTGCACGACGAGCAGCGCCTCATGCGCATGATGCGCAAGACCCTCACCTCCATCGTGCGCGACACCGCGCCCCGCGACGGCAACCCCAGCCCGCTCAGCGAAGCCACCATTCTCGGCATCAAGGATTGCCTGGTGGTGATCTCCGGCCGCGAAACCGAGCTCGCCCGGCTCACCGGCCGCACCCTGGACGAGCGCCCGCACTTCAGCGACGAAACGCCGGCCAGCCACGCCGTCAAGATCAGCAGCATTCCGAAAAAGACGCATTGAACGCATCGCGTTCAGCCACGCACCATCCAGGACACCCCCGTGCCGCAAGCGACCAGCCTGTTCACCGACGTCGAATCGAAGGTCGTCGGCACCTCGGCGGTGGTGATCTATTCGCCTTCCGGGAAAAAGCGCTCGCGCTTTCCCGAGGGGGTGGTCGAAGTCTGCGCCAGCGAGGAAGAAGCGCTCGCCCGCGCCGACCCTGCTGCGCACCGCCATGCGGCGGTCGCGAGCGGCCCGGCGCGTTCGTCGGAGGGATTCAAGCTGTTCTATCTGGTGCGCTGGCTCGACTGAAGGCCGGCGCGGAGGCGGATCGCTTCCGGGCTGTTCAGTCCGCGCCGTAGACCTTCCGCCTGACCCGTTTCTTGCGCCGCATCCGCGTCGCTTCGCTCTCGGTGAGCGGCGCGCGCTTCTTGCCTTCGAACGGATTCCTGCCTTCGTCTTCCTTGACCTGTATCCGAAGCGGCGTGCCCTGCAGCTTGAACGCCTTGCGGAAACTGCTTTCGAGATAGCGCTTGTAGTCGTCGCGCAAGCCTTCCAGCGCGTTGCCGTGCAGGATGATCACCGGCGGATTCTTGCCGCCCTGGTGGGCGTATCGCGGCTTGGGACGGAACAGTCCGTTCTTGGGCGGCGCATGCTGCTCCACCGCCATCTCCAGCACCCGCGTGAGCTTCGGCGTCGACATCTTGATGAACGCGGCTGCATGCGCCGCCTCGACGTCCTTCAACAGGTTTTCCAGGCCCTTGCCCTTGAGCGCCGAGATGTAGTTGAAGCGCGCGAAATCGAGGAAGGCCAGCTTGCGCCCGATGTCGCGCTTGACGTCGTCGCGCTGCTCGGGTGAAAGCCCGTCCCACTTGTTCACCGCGACCACCAGCGCACGGCCGGTTTCCAGCACGAAACCGGCGAGATGCGCGTCCTGCTCGGAAATGTTCTCGCGCGCATCGAGCACCAGCACGACGACGTTGGCGTCCTCGATCGCCTGGAGCGTCTTGATGACCGAGAACTTCTCCACCGTCTCGAACACCTTCCCCTTGCGCCGCACGCCGGCGGTGTCGATCAGGACGTAGGGCTTGCCGCCGCGCTCGAACTCGACGTAGATCGAATCGCGCGTGGTACCCGGCTGGTCGAACGCGATGACGCGCTCCTCGCCCACCAGCGCGTTGACCAGCGTGGACTTGCCGACGTTGGGCCGTCCGACCAGCGCGATCTTGGGAATGCCGAACTCGTCGGTCTGTTCTTCCTCTGCGGGAAACGGCGCCAGCGCCTCGGCGACCAGGTCGGAAATGCCGTCGCCGTGCGCGCCGGAAATCGCCAGCGGCTCGCCCAGGCCCAGCTCGTGAAACTCGGCCGTCACCACCGCGCGGTTCATCCCCTCGGCCTTGTTGACTGCCAGCAGCACCGGGCATGCGGCGCGGCGCAGCCGGTCGGCGATCACCTTGTCCTGCGGCGTGAGTCCGCTGCGCGCGTCGACCATGAAAATGATCGCGTCTGCCTCGTCGATGGCCTGCAGGGTCTGGCGCGCCATCTCCGCCATGATGCCCTCCTTCGCCACGGGCTCGAGGCCGCCGGTGTCGACCACCAGGTAGGGCTTGCCGCCGATGCGCCCGCGTCCGTAATGCCGGTCGCGCGTCATCCCCGGCAGGTCGTGCACCAGGGCGTCGCGTGTGCCGGTGAGGCGGTTGAACAGGGTGGACTTGCCGACGTTGGGACGTCCGACAAGGACCAGGGTGGGAAGCATGTGTATACCTTAGCGGACGTGCCGCATTGCCGGCACGTCGTGTTGTTTACTTGAGCCGGAACGCGACGACGCTGCCTTTGGTCGTCTGCACCGCGAAGCCCGGCCCGATGTCGACGGGGGCCGCGGGGACGCCGCTGTCGACCTTGGCGCGGGCGACGAAGCTGCCGTCGTCAGCCGACAGCACGTGCACGTAGCCTTCGCCGTCGGCCACCACCACCCAGGCGCCGAGGGCGAGCGGCGCGGTCACCGTGCGGTTCGCGAGCTTGTCCTGCCGCCAGCCGGCCCGGCCGCTGGTCTTGTCGTACGCGGTCACGGCATCCTTGTCGTCGGTGACATAGACGTTGCGGTCGTCCATCGCGAGACCGGTGTTGCTCGAGGCATCGTGCGCCCACAGCAATTCGCCGGAGCGGCGGTCGAAGCAGGCCACGCGTCCCTGGTAGGCGACGGCGCACACCTGGCGCGCGTCGACAACGGGATTGCCCATCACGTCGGCCACGCGCTCGAGCTCGGTCGCCCCGTGCGGCTGCGCCACCGCGGCCTCCCACAGTTGCGCGCCATTCGCGGCGTCGAGCGCGACCAGCTTGCCGCCGGGGAAGCCCGCGTACAACACGCCGTCGCGCAAGGCCATGCCGCCGGAGCCCCGCAGGCTCAGCACGGGCAGGTTGCGCGTATACAGCCATTTGCGGCTGCCGTCGGCCACCGCAAGACTCTGCACGCGGCCGTCCCCGGTGCGCGCGATGACGCTGTCGCCCGCGACCAGCAGCTGCCCGGTCACCTCGCTCGACAAGGCGGTTTCCCAGCGCTTCTTGCCGCTGGCCTGGTCCAGCGCGAGCAATCCGCCCCTGCTGCTGCCCGCCAGCACGACGCCGTCTCCGGCGCCCGCGCCGGCCGAGAGTTTGGCGTCGGCATCGGCCTTCCATACGGTGTTGCCGTTGGAGACGGCGATACGGACGACGCGGCGGCCGCCTGCGGCGTATACGTCGTCGCCTTCCGCCTGCGGACGCAGCAAATAGCCGCCCGTGTCGCCGGCCTCGGCTTTCCATGCCTCGGTGAGGCTCGCCGTCGGCTTGAATTCAACCAGTTCCGCGGGCTTGGGCTTGTCCGCGCCGTGCCCGAACCAGCCGCTCACGGTGCTGCAGCCGGACATGGCCAACGCAAGGGCCGCCACGATCAAATGCGTCTTCACTTGGTCTCTCCTCCCAGTGCGTCGAGTTTCAGCTCGACGACATTGCGATAGGGATTGTCCGCTTCCATCTTGCCGAACGCCGCCTGATACGCCGCGCGCGCTTCCGCCTGCTTGCCTTGCGCGGTCAGCACGTCGCCGCGGAGATCCTCGAAACGAAAGGCGAACGCGTCGCTGTGCGAACCGGACAGGGTTTTCAGCGCGGCGTCGTACTGCTTCTGGTCGAGTTGCACGCCCGCCAGATGCAGCCGCGCCAGATCCTTGACGGCGGGTTCCTTCGAGTTGGCCACAGCCCATTCGAGCTGGCTCTGCGCGCTTTTGAGATCCTTGCCCGCGACATTGAGCTTGGCCATCAGCATCGCGGCACGCGGGGCGTAAGCCGTGTTCTTGTACTGGTCGATCAGCATCGACCCGGCCTCGCGCGCCGTCTTGCCGTCGTTGGCAGCCAGCGCCTGCGTGAGTTTTTCGTACACCGTTCCCGCTTCGAGGTTCTGCGTCGCCGTGTGATTCTGCCAGTAACGCCAGCCCGCGGCGGCCGCGATGGCCACGGCCAGCCCGGCCATCGCCAGGCTGCCCCAGCGTTTCCACCAGGCTTTCAGTTCGTCCAGCCGTTCCTGCTCGTCGAGATCGTAGGTTGCCATTGCGCTATGCCTTTTAGGTTGATGCCTTTTGAATGAATTGGATCGCCAGCGCCAGTTCGACGCGGGTCTGTTCCGTCGTGTCGCGCAGCGGCTTCAGCGTCACTTGCTGCGCCGCGGCTTCGTCGTCGCCGACGATCACCGCATAGCGCGCGCGGCTGGCGTCGGCTTTCTTCATCTGCGACTTGAAGCTGCCGCCGCCGCAATGCAGCACGGCGGCGAGCCCCGCGCCGCGCAGCGCGGACGCAACCTGCCAGGCGTAGGCCTCCGCGGCGTCGCCGGCGTGGACGATGTAGGCATCGGGCACCGGCGCCGCGATCGCGCGGCCACCCGCCTCGACCAGCGCCAGCAGCCGTTCGATGCCCATCGCAAAGCCCGCCGCCGGCGCCGGCTTGCCGCCGAGCTGCTCGATCAGGCCGTCGTAGCGCCCGCCCGCACACACCGTGCCCTGTGCGCCGAGCCGGTCGGTCACCCACTCGAACACGGTGCGATTGTAATAGTCCAGCCCGCGCACCAGCCGCGGATTGATCTCGAACGCGATCCCGTTCGCGCGCAACAGCGCCTGCACGCCGTCGAAATGCGCGAGCGCCGCGTCTTCCAGCTCGTCCATCAGCCTGGGCGCAGCCTCGTTCAGCGCCTGCATCGCCGGGTTCTTGCTGTCGAGGATGCGCAGCGGATTGCTGTGCAAACGGCGCCTGGCATCTTCGTCGAGCGACTCAAGATGCGCCTCGTAATAAGCGATCAGTTTCTGCCGGTGGCGCTGCCGCGATTCATGGTCGCCCAGGGTATTGAGCTGGAGCGTCGGCGCGATGCCGAGCTCGCGCCAGAGGTCGGCGCACATCACGATCAATTCGGCATCGATGTCCGGACCTGCGAAGCCGAGCGCCTCGACACCGACCTGATGGAACTGCCGGTAACGCCCCTTCTGCGGCCGCTCGTGGCGGAACATCGGACCCGTGTACCACAGGCGTTTGCCGCCGTCGTACAGGAGGTTGTGCTGGATCACCGCGCGCACCGACGACGCCGTGCCTTCCGGACGCAGGGTCAGCGATTCGCCGTTGAGCTCGTCGACGAAGGTGTACATCTCCTTCTCGACGATGTCGGTCACCTCGCCGATGGCGCGCTTGAAGAGCCCCGTATGCTCGAGGATCGGCGTGCGCATCTCGCGATAGCCGTAGCGCCGCAGCCAGTCGCGCACGATCGCCTCGAAGCCCTGCCAGAGGTCGGCGGCATCGGGCAGGCAGTCGTTCATGCCGCGCACGGATTGAATGTTGTTGCTCATAAATTAATCAATGCAAAATGCGGTCACGCAGCGCCGTAATGGCTGCGCACGTAATTCTCGACGATGGCCTGGAAATCGGCTGCGATGCGGTCGCCTTTCAGCGTCACGGTCTTCTCGCCGTCGACGTACACCGGCGCGACCGGCACCTCGCCGGTCCCCGGCAGCGAGATGCCGATGTTGGCGTGCTTGGACTCGCCAGGGCCATTGACGACGCAGCCCATCACCGCCACCTGCATGGACTCGACGCCCGGGTACTGGCTGCGCCACACCGGCATCTGGGTGCGCAGATAGGTCTCGATATCCCGGGCCAGCTCCTGGAACACGGTCGAGGTGGTGCGGCCGCAGCCTGGGCAGGCGGTGACCTGCGGCGTAAACGCGCGCAGGCCGAGCGCCTGCAGGATTTCCTGGCCGACGCGGACCTCCTGGGCGCGCTCGCCGCCCGGCTCCGGCGTCAGGGAGATGCGAATCGTATCGCCGATGCCTTCCTGCAGCAGCACCGACAGCGCGGCGGTCGACGCGACGATGCCCTTGCTGCCCATGCCCGCCTCGGTCAGACCCAAGTGCAAGGGGTAGTCGCATTGCGAGGCCAGGTCGCGATAGACGGAAATCAGATCCTGCACCCGGCTCATCTTGCACGAGAGAATGATCCTGTCGCCGCGGAGCCCGAGTTCCTCGGCCTTTTTCGCCGACTCCAGCGCGGAGGCGACCATCGCGCGGCGCATCACGACCTCGGCGTCTTCCGGCTGCGCCAGACGCGCGTTGTCGTCCATCATGCGTGCCGCCAGCGCCTGGTCGAGGCTGCCCCAGTTCACGCCGATGCGCACCGGCTTGTCATGCCGGCACGCGACCTCGATCAGCGTCGCGAACTGCTCGTCGCGCTTGTTGCCGCGCCCGATGTTGCCCGGGTTGATCCTCAGCTTCGCGAGCGCCTGCGCGCACTCCGGCACCTGCGTCAGCAGCTTGTGCCCGTTGAAGTGAAAGTCGCCGATCAGCGGCACCCGGCAGCCGAGGACGTCGAGACGCTCGCGGATGCGCGGCACCGCGGCGGCAGCCTCCAGCGTGTTGACGGTCAGCCTCACCAGTTCGGAGCCGGCCTCGGCGAGCGCCTGCACCTGGCGCACGGTGGCGCCGACATCGACGGTATCGGTGTTGGTCATCGACTGCACCACCACGGGCGCATCGCCGCCGACCAGCACGGAACCGACCCGAACCTGGCGGGTGGGGCGACGGACAATCTGAGACATCATTCTTCCAGGGTGCTGTTGTTCAAAAGGCCCTATTCTTCGAGCGTGAAGCGGGCGACCATGCCGTCGGTAAACGGCTGCAGATCGATGGGGCGGCCGTTGTAGGTCATCCGCACCTGCGCGGCGTTGCCGATCACCACGTCGAACGGCGGCTGGCCGTGGACGTCCACGTCGCTGTCGGCGGGGTTGAGCTGGCGCAGCAGCATGCGGCCGCTGGCGTCCTTGATTTCGGTCCAGGACTTGTCGCCGAATTCGAGATGCAGCACGCTGCCTGCCGCGTCAGGTCCGGCCGTCGCATCCGCCGCGGGCGCGGCTTGGGTTGCGGCGGTTTCGGGCGGCGCAGGCGCCGGTGCAGGCGCGGCGGCTTCGGGGCGCGCCGCAGCGGGGGCTTGAGCGGGCGCGGGAGCAGGCGCCGCCGCCTGCGATTGCGCGGGCAAGGCCGAAGCGGCCGGCGCCTCCCCCGCATCGCTGTTGAGCCAGAGATACAGCGCGATCGGCACGGCAACCAGCAGCAGCAAGCCAAGCAACGACAGGATCAGCCACGGCGACGTCAGCCAGGAATGGGGCAAGGGGGGCTCGACACTGACCGCAGGTGGCTCGGCCGGCGCGCCGTCCATGCGCGCGAGCAGCGATTCGGGGGCGAGCCCCAGCAGGCGAGCGTAGTTGCGGACGAATCCGCGCGCGAACACCGGCGGTCCGAGGCTTTCAAAATCATCCCGCTCCATCGCCTCGACCTGCCGATGCATCAGGCGCAGACGCACGGCCGCGTCTTCCAGCCTGACACCCCGCGCTTCGCGGGCGTCGCGCAACAGCTCGCCGATCGAGGCCTGTCCGCCCTCGCTCATTCGAAACGCCCCGTCAGCATGCGCTGCGCCTCGTCCGAATCAGGAAAACGTTTGCGGAGTTGCAGCGCATACGACGCTTCCTGCGCGCGATCGCCCAGTTTGCGTTCCAGCCGTACCCCGAGCCACAGACTTTCCGCGCTCGGCGGCGCGAGTTCGTCGTGACGCGCGAGCAGACGCTGCGCTTCGGTCAGCCGCCCCTGACGGAAATTCAGGCCGGCCAGCTTGAGCACCGTGTTGGGGCTGTCGGGCTGCAGCTTGAGCGCCTTCGCCAGATTGGCTTCGGCGAGCGCGATGTCGCCCTTCTTCTCGGCGCACAGACCGGCATTGGCCATCGCCAGCTCGGGCTGGGTGTACAGGGGGTTGCGAATCGCCGCGCTGAATTGCGCGAGGCCTTCATCGTAGCGGCCGCGGGTGCAGAGAAACCAGCCGTAGTTGTTGTGCGCGTCCGAATCCTTGCTGTCCAGTTCGATCGCGCGACGGAAATTGTCCTCGGCCAGCTTGTCCTCGCCGAGGTCCATGTAGATCATGCCGTAGATGTTGTAGGCCGGGCCGTAGCGGCTGTCGGCTGTGATCGCCTTGCGCAGCTCGTCGAGCGCGGTCTTGTACTGGGTCCGCGTGTAGTAGGCGCCGGCCAGATCCGTGAAGGCCTTGGCACGCTCGCGGCTCTGGCTGCCCGCCTCGCCGCCTCCATCCAGCGGCTGCCCCGCGCAGCCTGCCAGCAATGCCACTGCCACCAGTACACCCAAGCCTTTCTTCACGCTGCCTCCTTGTGCATTCTTTTCAGGACCCGTCCGCTCTTGTCCGCGACTTTCCCGGCCAGCTGCCCGCAGGCCGCGTCGATGTCGCCGCCGCGCGTCTTGCGCGTGGTCACGACATAACCCGCGTCCTGCAGGATCTGGCGGAACACCCGTATCGATTCCGCCCGCGGTTTCTCGTAGCCCGACTCCGGGAACGGATTGAAGGGAATGAGATTGAATTTGCAGGGCACGTCGCGCGTCAGCTCGATCAACTGGCGGGCATGCTCGGCCCGGTCGTTCACGCCGGCCAGCATCACGTATTCGAAGGTGATGAAGTCGCGCGGCGCATGCGCCAGATAGCGCCGGCACGCCGCCATCAGTTCGCGCAGCGGGTATTTTTTGTTTATAGGCACGATCTGGTCGCGCAGGGCATCGTTGGGCGCATGCAGACTCACCGCCAGTGCGACCGGGCAGCGTTCCGCCAGCCGGTCCATCGCCGGCACCAGACCCGAGGTCGACACCGTGACGCGCCGCCGCGACAGGCCGTAGGCGTGATCGTCGAGCATGATGCCGAGCGCGGTCACGACGTTCTCGAAATTCGCCAGCGGTTCGCCCATGCCCATCATCACCACATTGCTCACCGGACGCTCCGAAATCTCGCCGGTCGTGCGGTTGGGCTCGTGCTTCAGGCTGTGCTGCGCGACCCACAACTGGCCGATGATCTCGGCCACGGTAAGGTTGCGGTTGAAGCCCTGGCGCCCGGTCGAGCAGAAGGTGCACTCCAGCGCGCATCCGACCTGCGACGACACGCACAGGGTGCCGCGGTCGTCTTCCGGGATGAACACGGTTTCGATGCCATTGGCGACGCCCACGTCGAACAGCCACTTGCGCGTGCCGTCGGCCGACGCATGGGCATAGCTGATCGCCGGGGCCTGGATCGTCGCGTGCTGCTGCAGCTTCTCACGCAGGCTTTTGGCGATGTCGGTCATCTGCGCAAAATCGGCCACGCCGGACTGGTGCATCCAGTGGAACACCTGGCGCGCGCGAAACGGCTTCTCGCCGAGTTCGCCGAACCAGGCGGTCAGTCCTTCGAGATCGAGATCGAGCAGGTTCTGCGGCATCGGTACTCAGCGGCCGGCGTAGACTTCGCAGGCGGGGAAGAAGTAGGCGATCTCGATCGCCGCGGTTTCCGGCGCGTCGGAGCCGTGCACGGCATTCGCGTCGATGCTCTCGGCGAAATCCGCGCGGATGGTGCCGGCCTCGGCCTTCTTCGGGTCAGTCGCACCCATCAGCGCGCGGTTCTTGGCGATCGCGTCCTCGCCTTCCAGCACCTGCAGCACCACCGGGCCCGACACCATGAAGTCGACCAGGTCCTTGAAGAAGGGACGGTCCTTGTGGACGGCGTAAAAGCCTTCGGCTTCCTGGCGCGACAGGTGCTTCATTTTGGACGCGACGACCTTGAGGCCGTTGCTCTCGAAGCGGCTGACGATCTTGCCGATCACGTTCTTGGCGACGGCATCCGGCTTGATGATGGAAAAAGTGCGCTGAACAGCCATGTGTTTGCTCCAGACAAATAAGAAAAAACGGGAAGAAAAAAAGTTCAAAAAACCATGAAAATCAGCCCGCTAGAATAGCATGGGCCACCCCGGACTGTCTTCTCCCGCGGGCACGCGGCGATTCCGCCGGTTCGCCGGTGGCGCCGCATCCGGCGCGGCAATGGCGGTCACGGCGCGACGGACGGAAGCAGCCCCGTCTCTCCGGGCGCCGCGGCCAGCTCCGCGTCGAAGCCGATCCCGGCGGCCCATGCCAGCCGCCCATCGCACCACATCAGCGGCAGGCGCTCGCGCCGCCATGGCGGGACGTCGTGTTCCTGCAGCAGATTCTTCAGGCTGCGCCGGGGGCCGCCCGCATGCAGTCGCAGCCGTTCGCCGCCTTTCCGCACGCCGAGCGTGACCGTGGCGCCGGCGAGCGCCGCCCGGCTCAGCCCGGCGCCGACTGCCGGCTCGATCCGGACGTGGACGCCCGCCGCCGGCACCCAGATCGTCGCCTCGCCCTGCCAGCGCACCGGTGCTGCCTTCGGCGGCGCCATCGGCACCAGGAAGGCGCCGCCCCGGTAGCGCCATATTTCCATCGGTCCGAGCTTGACGCGCACCCGCGCATCGGCCTGCGCATCGAGCAGCTGGTGCAAGGCTTCGTCGAGCCGCCGCAGGCTCGGCATTGCCTGGCCCTGCTGCGCGATGAAATGACGCAGCAGGTTGCGCGCGCGGGGAATCGACAGCCGCGCCAGCGCGCCGCAGTCGAGGCGATCGCCGGCGACGGCCTCGCGCGCGTCCCACTGCGCCAGGTCGTCAAGTAATTCGGCTGCGTCGGCCTGAAGCGCGGCGGCGCGTGCGAGCGTGCGGCCCGCGCCCGGGAAATGCCGCGTCAGGAGCGGCAGCACCTGCTGGCGAAGCGCATTGCGGCGATAGCGGATGTCCTGGTTGCTTTCATCCTCGACCCACGCGAGCCCCTGTTCCCGCGCCGCCTGCAGCAGGTCGGCGCGCGCCACGTTCAGCAACGGGCGCAAGAGGAGCGCCTTCCAGCCGGTACGGCTTTGCATCTCGGCCATGGCGGCCAGGCCTTTGGGGCCGGCGCCGCGCAGCAATTGCAGCAAAAGCGTTTCGGCCTGGTCGTCCTGCTGGTGGGCGGTGAGAAGAAAGTCCGCGTCCAGCGCGGCGAAGACGCGCTGGCGTTCGCGCCGTGCCGCCGCCTCGATTCCCGCCGGATCGTCGCGCGCGATCTGGACCCGATCGAGGATCAGTTCGACGGCATTCGCGGCGCACGATTGCCGGCAAAAATCCGCCCATGCGTCTGCGTTCGGCGACAAGCCGTGATGCACGTGCAGAGCCCGCAGTTTGAACGGGTATTGATCACGCAGCGCCGCCAGGGCGTGCAGCAGGACAACCGAGTCGAGTCCGCCCGAAAAGGCCAGCGTCAGGCGCGCGTGCGGCGGAACGTGGCGGGTCAGCACGTCCGCCACGGTCGCCGCGATGGGTTTATTTGGCAGGTGTTTCCTTGTAGCTTCCATACGCCCGCAGACGCTGATAGCGCTTGTCCAGCAAGGCATCGAGCGGCTGTTTGCGCAGTTCTGCGAGCGTATCGGTGAGTGCGCGGCGCATCGACTGGAACATCGCATCCCAGTCGCGCTGGGCGCCGCCCGGCGGCTCCTCGACGATGCGGTCGACCAGCGCGTTGGCCTTCAGGCGATCGGCGGTGATGCCGAGGGTTTCGGCGGCGACCGACGCCTTGTCCGCGCTCTTCCACAGGATCGAGGCGCAGCCTTCCGGCGAGATCACCGAATAGGTGGAGTATTGCAGGATCAGCATGCGGTCGCCGACGCCGATCGCCAGCGCGCCGCCCGAGCCGCCTTCGCCGACGATGGTGCAGACGATCGGCGTCCTCAGCTCGGCCATCACGTAGAGATTGCGCGCGATGGCTTCGGACTGCCCGCGCTCTTCCGCGCCGATGCCGGGATACGCGCCCGGCGTGTCGATGAAGGTGAAGATCGGCAGGCCGAACTTCTCGGCCAGTCGCATCAGGCGCAAGGCCTTGCGGTAGCCTTCGGGGCGCGGCATGCCGAAATTGCGGTAGATTTTTTCCTTCGTGTCGCGACCCTTCTGGTGGCCGATCACCATCACCGGTTCGCCGTTGAAACGCGCCATGCCGCCCACGATCGCCGCGTCGTCGGCGTAGGCACGGTCGCCGTGCAACTCGACGAAATCGGTGAACAGCCCCTGCACGTAATCGAGCGTATAGGGCCGCTGGGGATGGCGCGCCACCTGCGACACCTGCCATGCATTGAGCTTGGCGTAGATGTCCTTGGTGAGCGTCTGGCTTTTCTTTTGGAGGCGGCGGATTTCCTCGGAAATATCGAGGGCCGAATCGTCCTGCACGAAGCGCAGTTCTTCGATCTTGGCTTCGAGCTCAGCGATCGGCTGCTCGAAGTCGAGGAAGGTCGTTTTCATCAAAGGTCTTGATCAGGCTGTCACGGGAAACGGATTGGGCGGCGATTCTAACAGCCTGGCGACATCAATGATGGTGATGCCCGTGGGCGCCGTGGGCATGGCGATGCGACACCTCGTCCGCCGTTGCCTCACGCACGTCGGCGACGGCGCACTGGAAATGCACCGCCTGGCCCGCGAAGGGATGGTTGCCGTCGACCACGACCTTGTCCTCGGCGATGTCGGTTACGGTATAGAGCAGTTCCTCGCCGCCCTCGATCGGCGAGCCGACGAACTGCATGCCGATTTCGACGTCGGCAGGAAACGATTCGCGCGGTTCGAGCCGCACCAGGTCTTCCTCGAATTCGCCGAACGCGTCGGCGGGCTGCAGCTTGAGCTCGATCGTGTCGCCGACGGCCTTGCCTTCGAGCGCCTGTTCGACCAGCGGAAAAATGTTGTCGTAGCCGCCGTGCAGATAGCTCACCGGTTCATCGCTCTCCTCGAGCAGCTTGCCGTCCAGATCCTTGACGACATAGGTGATGGTGACGACGGTGTCCTTGCCAATATTCACTTGAATTCCCCTTTGCTCATTGAAGCAACCAGTTGGAGCACTTCCGCCGCATGGCCGCGGCTGGAAACGCCATACAGGGCATGCCGGATGATGCCCTGTTTGTCGATGATGAAGGTGGCGCGCACCGTGCTCTTGCGCATGACGCCATCCACTTCCTTGTCCTGCAGCACGCCATATGCGTCGCTGGTGGTCTGATCCTTGTCCGCCAGCAGCCGCACGCCGATGCCGTGCTTGTCGCGGAATTCGCCGTGCCTGATGCAGTCGTCGCGCGAGATGCCCAATACCGCGGCGCCCAGCTTCGCAAAGTCGTTTTCCAGCTCCGAAAATTCGATCGCTTCCGCCGTGCAGCCGGGCGTATCGTCGCGCAGATAGAAATACAGCACGAGCGTCTTGCCCCGGAACTGGGACAACTCGACGATATTCATGTCCGCGTCGGGATTGGAAAAGTCCGGCGCCCGGTCTCCTGCTTTCAGCATGCGTCACTCCGCCACCTGTCTTTCCGGCGTCATTCTAGCAGGCCCGCCCGGGGCGCACCGTTATAATCGATTCCATGACGAAGACCCTGCTCGGCGGCCTGAGCCCAACCCGCTTCCTGCGCGACGTATGGCACAAGCATCCGCTCCTGATACGCGGCGCGGTGCCTGGTTTCTCCGGGCTGCTGTCGCCCGCGGAAATGCAGCAGCTCGCCTGTCGCAGCGACATCGAGTCGCGGCTGATCCAGGGCAGCGGCACGCACTGGCAGCTCGACCACGGCCCGTTCACCAAAAGCGACTTCAGGCGCCTGCCGAAACGCGAATGGACGCTGCTGGTGCAGTCGCTCAACCATGTTCTGCCCGAAGCCGATGCATTGCTGGCGCAGTTCGGTTTCATTCCGCATGCGAGGCTCGACGACCTGATGGTGAGTTACGCCGTGAGCGGTGGCAGCGTGGGGCCGCATTTCGATTCCTACGACGTTTTCCTGCTGCAGGGACAGGGCCACCGCCGCTGGCAGATCAGCACGCAGGCCGACCTCGCGCTGATCGACGGCGCGCCGCTGAAAATCCTGCGCCACTTCGAGGCGGAGGACGAATGGGTGCTCGGCCCCGGCGACATGCTCTACCTGCCGCCGCACGTCGCGCATTACGGCGTCGCCGAAGGCGCCTGCATGACCTACTCGATCGGATTTCGGGCGCCTGCCACCGAGGAGCTGGCGCACGGCTTCCTGATGCATCTGCAGGACACGCTCACGCTGCAGGGCCGCTACGCCGACCCGGACCTGCGCCTGCAGCGCCATCCCGGCGAGATCGGCCGCGCCATGCTGACGCAAATCGAAGGCATGATCGCCGAGATCAAATGGAACAGGCGCGACATCGCGGAATTCGCCGGACGTTACCTGTCCGAACCCAAGCCGAACGTCGTGTTCGATGCGCCCGAGGTGCCGCTCGGCCGCGCCGCATTCGACAGGCAGGCAGCCCGGTGCGGCGTCGCGCTCAACCCGAAATCGCGCCTCTTGTTCGCGGGCAAACGTTTCTTTATCAACGGCGAGGCGTTCACGCCCGCGACCGAGGAAGCAGACGTGCTGCAGCAACTGGCCGACCGGCGACGGCTCGCGCCGCGGCCCCTTTCCGCCGCGCTGCGCGCGCGCTTTCACGAATGGCATGAAGCCGGCTGGCTGGAGATCGACATCCCGTGAATACCTTTGACACCCCCGCCGGTTTCCGTGACGCCTTCGATGCCCTGCTGGCAGCCACGCAACGCCAACTGCGCCTCTATGATCGCGACCTGAGCCTGCTCGACATCGACGCCGCGCCGCGCCTGGCTGCGCTGCGCGCGTTGTGCGTCGCCGGCGGCGGCCGCCGCGTCGAGCTTCTGCTCGACGACATCGACCGCGTCGCGCGCGATCATCCTCGCCTCATGCTGCTGCTGCGGGACTTCGGCCATGTCCTCGAAATCCGCCAGGCCGACCCCGACGCACCGCGTCCCGATCAGGCGTTCGCGCTGGCCGATCGCCACGGCGTGCTGCTGCGCGCGGACAAGTCGGCAGCGCACGGTACGCTGCACCTGGACGAACCCGGCAACGCGACGGCGCTTCAGCAAAGCTTCGAAGACATGTGGCAACGCGCGCCAGCGAGCGTATCGGCGACGACGCTCGGCCTGTGAACTAGAGCCGGCTCAGCCAGTCCAGTTCGGGTTCGCTGAAGCCGGCCTTGCGGCGCGCCTCCAGGTTGAACGGCGGCTTCAGGGACGGAGCATCGTAATCCAGGAGCATCTGACGGAACGTCGCTTCGGGCTCCAGCCCGCGCGCCGCGCAGAGCCAGCGGAACCAGCGGCTGCCGGTCGCGACATGGCCGATCTCGTCGCGTTCGATCAGCGCGAGAATCTCGATCATGCGCGTGTCGTTCGCGGCCTTCAGCTTGTCGACGATGAGCGGCGTCGCGTCGAGCCCCCGCGCTTCCATCACACGGGGCACGAGGGCCATGCGCACCAGCGGATCGTGCGCCGTTTTCAACGCCATCTCCCACAGTCCGTTGTGCGCCGAAAAATCGCCGTAGGCGAATCCCAGCGTCGCCAGATGCGCGTTCAACAACTCGAAATGCAGCGCTTCCTCGTCCGCGATGGAAAGCCAGTCGGCGTAGTACGCCTGCGGCATGCCCGGAAAGCGATGCGCCGCATCGAGCGCGAGGTTGATGGCGTTGAATTCGATATGGGCGAGCGCGTGGACGAGCGCAGCGCGGCCCGCGAGCGTGTCGGCGCGACGGCGTGGAACCCGCTGCGGGGGGATCAGCCCGGGCTTTTCGGGCTGCCCGGGACGATCGATGGCGCTGCGCGGTGCTTCGATGGCCGGGTCGATCCGACCAGACCGCCAGTCCGCCCGCAGCGCATGCACACACGCCGCCTTCTCTGCCGGTGAAGGCGCCTGCAGGCACGCCGCCAGGCGCTGAGGCAACGCCTCTAGCGGCGGTCGACCCACCGGATACCCATCAGCGCGATGGCCAGAAAGATCAGCAGCGGCAGCACCGACACCACCACCACGGGCCAGTCGTTCAGCAGGCCAAGATGCCCGAACAGCTTGCTCATCAGGTGAAAGCCCAGTCCGGCCAGGATGCCGACGAAAATCTTGCCGCTGGTGCCGCCCGCGCGTGGTCCCTGGATCGCGAACGGCATTGCGATCAGCATCATGATCGGGATGACGAAGGGGCCGATGAACTTCGACCACAGCGCAAGCTCGTAACGCGTCGCCTTCTGGCCGTTTTCCTTGAGGTGCGCGATATAGCGCCACAACGTCCGTGCCGACATCTGCTCTGGCGCAACCAGCAGCACGCCGAGAATGTCGGGGGTGAGCACCGACCGCCAGTCCTCATGCGCCTGTCGCGTCGCCTGGATGCCATCCGCGCCGAAACGGGTTTCCATGACCTGTTGCAGGTCCCAGGTCGACCCGGCCCGCCAGCGCGCCTCCTTCGCCGCGCGAATCCAGTCCAGCCGTCCTTCGGCGTCGAAGCCGTAGATCTCGATGTCGCGCAAGGTGTTGTCAGGCATCACTTCGCGGACGTTGATGAACGCGTTGCGGTCCTTGACCCACAGGCCGGAGCGGAACTGCTGCGCGACCACGGAATGGGTCGCGAGCAGTTTGTAGCGCTGCGCCGCCTGCTCCGACCACGGTGCGACATATTCGCCGATGACCAGCACCAGGAGCGACAAGAGCACGCCGATCACGCCGAAATACGTTGCGATGCGCCAGTTCGACAAGCCCGACACGCGCATCACCGCGTATTCCGAATTGCCGACGAGTCGCGACAGTGCGAAAAGCGTGCCGATCAGCACGGCCACCGGCAGGATTTCATACAGGTGGCCCGGGACATTGAGCGCCACCACGATGACGGCCTGGCCGAGGCCGTAGTTGTTGCGGCCCAGGCTACCCAACTCCTGGATCACGTCGAAAAACGCGAACAGTACCAGAAGCGCCAACAGCACGAAGCCCGATGCGACCAGCACCTGTCCGCCCAGATAGCGTGCGAGGAGCCTCATGCGCGTTTCCCGCGCGGCGCGAACTGGCGCATGCGCCAGTAGAAGAGGCCCGCCAGGGCCACGAGCATCACCAGATGCGACGCCACCATTCCGGCCCAGGGATTGAGCTTGCCCTGCGCCACCCACGCCTGCGACAGCGACAGCAGATTGTTGTAGACGAAATACAGCAGCAGCGCGGTGATCAGGCCATAAGACCGACGTGCCCGGGTGTTGACGAAACTGAGCGGAATGGCCATGACGGCAAGAATGAGCGCGGACAGCGGCACGCCCAGCCGCCACAGCAGTTCGGCCCGCGACGCCGGCGAAGGATCGGCCAGCAGCACCTTCAACGGCGCCTGCCGTATGCCGGTTTCCTTGGCGCCCACGGGAGCTGGATCGAGCCGCATCCAGTAGCGCTCGAACTGCACGATGCGGTAATCGAGCTTGCCGGGCGTGCCTTCGTAGCGGCGCCCGTCCTTGAACACCAGGTAACGCGAACCGTCGGGCCGCTCGACGTGATTGCCTTCGCGCGCCACCACCAGGCCGAGTTGGCCGTCGATGCGCGATTGCATGAAAATGTTGCGCACGATGCCAGTCAGTGGATTCAGCGATTCGACATAGTAGACGCGCTCGCCGTTGTTGGCCTCGGCAAATATCCCCGGCGCGATCAGCGAACTCTCGCTGCGGCTGCGCAAATCCTGGCGATATTCGTATTTCTTGGTCTGGGCCCACGGATTCAGCGTCAGCGTGATCAGCAGAATGACCAGCGAAAACGGCAAGGCAAAGGCCAAAATCGGCCGCACCCATTGCGCGAGCGACAAGCCCGCATTGAACCAGATCACCATTTCGCTGTCTCGCCACATACGCGACAAGGGCAGCAGTACGCCGGCGAACAGCGCGATCGTCATCAACACTGGCAAGAAGAACAGCAGCGAAAAGCCGAGAAAGGAAAAGACGGCTTCGTTGGCGAGCTCGCCTCGAGCCACGTCGCCGAGCAGGCGGATGAACAGCACCACCAGCGCGATCGCAACCAGAACCGTCAGGACGGCGCCGGTGGTGAGGGTCATTTCGCGTGTCAGCGCGCGGCGATAGAGCATGGGAACGTTCTGCAGGTGCCCGTGACGTGAACCGGCTTTTGACATTCGGCGGCGCCCGCGCCAATAATCGCCAAATGGGCAATGCCGATCCACGGCGTCAACTTCCAACTGCCCGCACCCAGCGGCTGTGGCGGAGCAAATTGTATTTTTTTGAGCACAGACATGGAAAACAAGGAAATCGAACTCGAATTTAGCATAAAAAGCGGAGCCCCCGAAAAGCAGCGCACCGCGTGCGTCGTCGTCGGGGTGTTCGAAAGCCGCAAGCTGTCGGGACCGGCGGTCGACATCGACCGCTCGAGCGACGGCTATCTGTCGGACATCCTGCGCGGCGGCGACATGGAAGGCAAGTCCGGCAGCACGCTGCTGTTGCACAGGGTGCCCAACATCCTGGCCGACCGCATCCTGCTGGTCGGTCTTGGCAAGGAGCGCGACTTCCACGAAAAAAGCTACCGCGACGCGATCGCCTGCGCCGTGAAAACGCTGCGCGACACCGGCTCGATGGAAGCGGTCATCACCCTCAGCGAAATCCCGGTGAAGAAGCGCGACGTCACCTGGAACATCGAACAGGCGGTGATCACCGCGCACGACGCACTGTACCGGTTCGATCGCCTGAAGAGCAAATCCAGCGAGGCGCGGCGGCCGCTCAAGCGCGTGACCTTCGCCGTGTCGCGGCGCGGCGAACTGAAATACGGCGAGACGGGACTCGCGCGCGGCCTCGCGATCGCGCGCGGCATCAGCCTGGCGAAGGATCTCGGCAACACGCCCTCCAACATCTGCACGCCCGAATTCCTGGCCGCCGAAGCCAAGAAAGTCGCCAAGGCGCACGGCTTCGGCTGCGAGGTTCTCGATTACGCAGCGTGCGACAAGCTCGGCATGGGATCGTTCCTCTCGGTCGGCAAAGGCAGCGACAAGCCGCCACGCTTCATCGTGCTGAAGCACGAAGGCGGCAAGAAAGGCGACAAGCCGGTGGTGCTGGTCGGCAAGGCCGTCACCTTCGACGCCGGCGGCATTTCGCTCAAGCCGCCAGCCGAGATGGATGAGATGAACTACGACATGAGCGGCGGCGGCGCGGTCATCGGCGCTTTTCACGCCATCGGCGAACTGGGCCTCGAACTCAACGTCGTCGGCCTCATCCCCGCCTGCGAAAACATGCCGGACGCGAACGCCAACAAACCCGGCGACATCGTCAAGTCGATGTCCGGCCAGACCATCGAGATTCTCAACACCGATGCCGAAGGCCGCCTGATCCTATGCGACGCCCTGACCTATGCCGAGCGCTTCGAGCCCGACGCCGTGATCGACCTGGCGACGCTCACCGGCGCCTGCGTGATCGCCCTCGGCGCGCATCCGAGCGCGCTCTACAGCAACCACGATCCGCTGGCACGCGAAATCGAGCACGCCGCCGACCACGCGTGGGATCGCGTGTGGCGCATGCCGCTCTGGGACGATTATCAGGAACAACTCAAGAGCAGCCTCGCGGACGTCGCCAACATCGGCGGCCGCCCGGCCGGTTCGATCACCGCGGCCTGCTTCCTGTCGCGCTTCGCCAAAAAATATCACTGGGCGCACCTCGACATCGCCGGCACCGCCTACAAGGGCGGGCGCGACAAGGGATCGACCGGCCGCCCGGTCTCGCTGCTCGTGCACTTCCTGCTGAACCGCACGGAAAAGTGACGTGACCGAAATCACCTTCTACACCTTTGCCGACGACCCGCTCGACGTCGCGCGCCGCGTCGCCGCCAAGGCATACGGCCAGGGCAAGCAGGTGATGATTTATGCGCCCGACGCGACGTCGGCCGCCGCCATCGACCGCCTGTTGTGGACGACGCCGGCGCTGGGTTTCGTGCCGCATTGCCGCGACGGCGACGCGCTGGCGGGCGAAACGCCGGTCCTGATCGGCGCCGATGCCAATGCGCTGCGCCAGGCGGACGTGATGATCAACCTGCACGCCGAACAGCCGCCAGCCTTTGCCCGGTTCGAACGCGTGATCGAAATCATCGGCCAGGACGACGCGGCGCGCGAGCAGGGCCGTGCGCGCTACCGTTTTTATCAGGCGCGCGGCTACGCGCTGAAAACGCACGACCTGCGCCAGCAGGCCGGATAGGAGCCCCTATGAGCGACAGTCCCCGATCAGGACCGCCGGACACGTTCAGCAAGATGGACGCGCTGATGAAAAAGCATCGCGGCGGCGTCGACGCCGGCCGCGGCGAGGCAGCGGCCAGCCCGCCCCCCGCGAGCGGGCGCGCCGGTCCCCCGCCCAATGCCTGGCTTCCCGTCCTGACCCAGGTGATCGAACGCGGCACGCCGCCCGCGACTTCGGCGCCCGCGGGAGCGCGTCCGGTCCCGACCCCCGAACCCGCCGCCCCGCGCACCCAATCGCCGCCAGCCGCGGCCGAAGCGCGGGCTCCCATCGCGAGCGATGCATTGGCCGAGGAACTGCTGGGCGAACTCGCCCCCAAGTTGTCCGAAGCCATGGAAAAACAGGTTGCCGCCGAGTTGCGCAAGAACATCGACCAGACCCTGTCCGGCCTGCTCTCCCAGCTCGACGTCAACGTGCGTGAAATCGTTCGCGACGCCGTCGCCGAGAAACTCAAACAGCCGCGCGACCCGTCGACCTGAATTCTCGTTGGCGGCGCTTGCGACGGCTCCCTGGATTTTCGGGAGCCGTTCCCGTTTTTGGGACTTGCCCCAAGTTTTTGGGATAATCACGGCTTTGCCCGCACGCCATGGAACTCGCCAAATCCTTTGAACCCGCGGAGATCGAAAAGCGCTGGTACGCCCAGTGGGAAAGTGCTGGCTACTTCAAGGCGGGTGACGCCCCCGACGCCCCTGCGTATTGCATCATGCTGCCGCCGCCCAATGTCACCGGCACGCTGCACATGGGTCACGCCTTCCAGCACACCCTGATGGACGCCCTCACCCGCTATCACCGCATGGCGGGCGACAACACGCTGTGGCAGCCGGGTACCGACCATGCCGGCATCGCGACGCAGATCGTGGTCGAGCGCCAGCTCGACGCACAGAAAATTTCGCGCCACGACCTCGGCCGTGAAAAGTTCCTCGAGAAAGTGTGGGAATGGAAGGAGCACTCCGGCTCGACCATCACTCGCCAGATGCGTCGACTCGGTACCAGCCCCGACTGGAGCCGCGAGCGCTTCACGATGGATGCGGGCCTGTCGAAAGCGGTCACCGAAGTGTTCGTGCGGCTCTACCGCGAGGGACTCATCTACCGCGGGAAAAGGCTGGTGAACTGGGACCCGGTTCTCGGCACCGCCGTGTCCGACCTTGAAGTCGTGAGCAGCGAGGAAGACGGCTTCATCTGGGAAATCAACTATCCGCTCGACGACGGTAGCGGCCACCTTACCGTCGCGACGACCCGCCCTGAAACCCTGCTCGGTGACACCGCCGTCGCCGTCCACCCCGAGGACGAGCGCTACAAGCACCTGATCGGCAAGCAGGTGCGCCTGCCCGTCGCCGAGCGCAGCATTCCGGTCATCGCAGACGACTACGTCGACCGCGAATTCGGAACCGGCGTCGTCAAGATCACCCCGGCGCATGACTTCAATGACTGGCAGGTCGGCCAGCGCCACAAGCTCGCGGCGATCAGCGTGCTGACGCTCGACGCGAAGATGAACGATCTCTGCCCCGCCGAGTATCAGGGCCTCGACCGCTACGATGCGCGGCAAAAGCTGCTCGATGAACTGCAAGCCAAGGGCCTGCTCGTCTCGGCCAAGCCGCACAAGCTGATGATCCCGCGCGGCGACCGCACCCACTCGGTCATCGAGCCGATGCTCACCGACCAGTGGTTCATGAGCATGGAAGGACTGGCGAAGCAGGCACTCGGCGCGGTCGACAGCGGTGAGCTGAAATTTGTGCCGGAGAACTGGACGACTACCTACCGCCAGTGGCTGGAGAACATCCAGGACTGGTGCGTCTCGCGGCAATTGTGGTGGGGCCATCGCATCCCCGCGTGGTACGACGCCGATGGCAATTTCTACGTCGCGCACAGCGAGGAGGAAGCAAGACTGCAGGCTGGCGGCCGCGAACTGACGCAGGACAACGACGTGCTCGACACCTGGTTCTCGTCCGCGCTGTGGCCGTTCTCGACGCTGGGCTGGCCGGAAGAGACGCCGGCACTCGAACGCTACCTGCCGACCTCGGTGCTCGTCACCGGCTTCGACATCATCTTCTTCTGGGTCGCCCGCATGGTGATGATGTCGCTGCACTTCACCGGCAAGGTGCCGTTCCGAGAAGTCTACGTCACCGGCCTCGTGCGCGATTCCGAAGGCCAGAAGATGAGCAAGTCGAAGGGCAACGTGCTCGACCCCATCGACCTCATCGACGGCATCGGCGTCGACGATCTCGTCGCCAAGCGGACGCGGGGCCTGATGAATCCGAAGCAGGCCGCGAGCATCGAGAAACGCACCCGCAAGGAATTCCCCGAAGGCATCGCGGCCTACGGCACCGACGCGCTGCGCTTCACCTTCGCGAGCCTCGCCACGCACGGCCGCGACATCAAGTTCGATCTGCAGCGTGCCGAGGGCTACCGCAATTTCTGCAACAAGCTGTGGAATGCCACCCGCTTCGCACTCATGAACCTGGAGGGCCACGACTGCGGCCTCGACGCGGGCGCGGAATTCGAATATTCGGACGCCGACCGCTGGATCGCCGCACGCCTGCAGCAGGCCATCGCCGAGGTGCATGGGGCCTTCGCCGCCTACCGCTTCGACCAGGCCGCGCGGGCGGTGTATGAGTTCGTGTGGGACGAGTATTGCGACTGGTATCTCGAACTCGCCAAGGTGCAGCTCAACAACGGCACGGCTGCCCAGCAGCGCGCCACGCGCCGCACGCTCGCCGGCGTGCTCGAAGCCACGCTGCGCCTCGCCCATCCGGTCATCCCCTTCATCACCGAGGAGCTGTGGCAGAAGGTGGGCCCGCTTGCGGGCGCGGCCAGCGACAGCATCATGCTTGCGCCTTATCCCCGGGTCGACGAAGCGTCGCGCCACGCCTACGGCGTCGCGCGCATCCGGTTGCTGAAAGATCTGGTCAGTGCATGCCGGACGCTGCGCGGCGAGATGAACCTGTCGCCCGCGCAAC
Organism: Pseudomonadota bacterium; assembly: GCA_021820845.1. Taxonomy (GTDB): domain Bacteria; phylum Pseudomonadota; class Gammaproteobacteria; order Burkholderiales; family Thiobacillaceae; genus Thiobacillus. The sequence goes on along the minus strand of JAKADC010000006.1, from coordinate 169,271 downwards.
GCGTGCCGCTGGTGATCGAAGGCGACGCCGGCGAAGTCGGCGCGCTGGCGCCCTATATCGCCGCCCTGGGCAAGCTCAGCGAAGTGAGCGCGGTTGCCACGCTTGCCGACGCCGACGCGCCGGTCGCGCTGGTCGGCGACATGCGACTGATGCTCGTGGTCGCCATCGACAAGGATGCCGAACGCGCACGGCTCGCCAAGGAAATCGCGCGCATCGAGGGCGAGATCAAAAAGGCCGAGGCCAAGCTCGCCAATCCGAGCTTCGTCGACAAGGCACCGCCGGCGGTGGTGCAGCAGGAACAGGCGCGGCTGGCCGATTTCGGCGCCATGCTACGGAAGCTGCAGGCGCAGCACGCACGGCTCGGTTGAATTATTTGCCAACGAAAAAGCGCGGCGGGTGCCGCGCTTTTTTTGCGCCCGCTGCTTATCCCAAACAGTCGTCGCGAATCCACGGAACGAAAAAAAGCCGGGGTCGAAACCCCGGCTCGAATCAGGCAGAGAACTGCCGCAAATTACATCTTCCAGCTGTACTGGACGCCCAGCGAGTTTTGATACATCTGGATCTTCTCGGTGCCGTCGCCGAAAATGTTCGTCCCCGTCACGTCGTTCTTGAACGCGTGCACGTAGGCCATGGTCAGCTCGTTGCCCGAAGCGAGCGTGTAGGTGAAGCCCAACGTGGCGTGATCCTGCACGACGCCCGGCGCCAGGATGTTGAAGGTCACGTCACGCGCCTGGATCGGGTTGTCGGTGTGGTTGTAGCCGGCGCGCAGGGTCCACTGCTGGCTGTACTTGTACTCGACACCCAACTTCCACACATCGACATCCCGCCAGCCAAAGCCCGGCCCATTGTCGGCGCCAAGCTGGGCCAAGTTGGTGCTGGGATTGTTGATCGACTTCACGCCCGAGTAGTTGATGCGCTGATAATCGAGCGCCAGCTTGACCGTAGGCGTCACATTCCAAGCCACACCGAGGTTGTAGTTTTCAGGGATATCGAAGCCACCCTGCTCCGCGAACAGACCCTTGTACTTGGAAAACTCGTCGAAGTTCATCTTCGAAGCGTAAGCTGCGCCAACGGTGAAGGTCGGCGTGAGCTTGCCCATATAACCGATCCGAACGCCGTAGCCGAAGGAGTCGTCGTAACCGTTATTGGTAACGCTTGCGGGGTCAGATGACATCCCCGGCGTCATTTGAAATGCTTGCAGCCCATAGGCCTTGAAGCGCTGATACCCGATAAGCGGAGAAACACCGATGGAGTGATTCGGAGCAACCTTGAAGGCAGCAGTCGGCGCAACGACCAGTTGCATCAGGTCAACACCCAGCTTGCCCTGGCCACCGAGCAGATTGGCATTGCCGTACGCGCCGCCGAGCGCCTTGTAGTTGGTGTTCATGCCACCATTGCCATAAACCGTCACGCCCAGCGCCAGGTCATTGTTGACCATGTGGTTGTAACCCAATTCGGGAATCACGAAATATTTCGATTCGCTGTCGGAGGTGCCATTCGGAAACATCATTGCACCGGAGCGGCTCGCTTCGCGGCGCGGGCTGAAGAGGTCGGCCCCCAGATCCAGACGGTTGCCCGCGAACGCCGCGGCGGCAGGGTTGTTGGCGCCAAAGAAGGCATCGTCGGAGCTGGCGGTAGCGGCGCCGCCCATGCCCTTGGCTTTCATGCCGTAGCCGTGCGAGAAATAGCCGTCGGTGGCGTAGGCGCTGCCGGCCAGACCGGCCAACGCCATGAATGCGAATACGCGGGTGAACTTCATGTTGTCTCCTATGGGCAAAGTTATTTCACATCAGCCTATTTAATGGCCTTACCGCAAGGCTACGCGCGCGGCCTCGCTTCGACAAGGCCGTCGCGGCAGGAGCGGGGGTATCCGTTTCTCGCGTGTGGTACAAAAGACACATAAAAAAAGAGCCGAACGAATTCGGCTCTTTTTTTCATCACGCGGTAACGCCGCGTTGGTCGCTGTTCTCAGATGAACAGGCAGATGTCGGTTTCACCCGCGAATTCGAAGAAGGTCGCGGCGCCGCCGTATTCGAGACCGTCGATGAAGTCGGAATGCTCGAAGCCGAAGAGCTCGACCGTCATCTGGCAGGCGATGAACTTGACTTCCGCTTCCTGGCATAGTTCGCGCAGGTCGGGGATGGTGGCTACGCCGTTGTTGGCGATGGTCTGCTTCATCAGCGCCGTCGCCACGTTTTCGTAGCCGGGGATGAGCGACTGGATGGCGTTGGGCATGTTCCAGTTGATGCTCTTGAACCACTTCGGACCGAAGGGCATCTTCATCGGCATGCCGGGGTTGCCCAGCGGGCTCACTTTCAGGACAGACAGATCCTTGCGGACGAGCTGGAGGCCGTAGAAGGTGAAGAAGATCTGGGTTTCATAGCCCAGTGCAGCCGCCGTCGAAGCCAGGATGAACGGGGGATAAGCCCAGTCCAGCGTGCCCTTGGTGGCGATGATGGCCATTTTTTTGGTATCCATGCTCGGTCTCTCCTCTAGGTTTCAATTGAAAAAGCGCCGCGTGTTCATTCGAACAGACGACGCCGATCTGATTGGTATTATTTTTTCTTCATGAAGAAGGTGAACTCGCCACCGGCTTCGGCAGTGGACAGGAGTTCGTTGCCGGTCTGCTTCGCGAAAGCAGCGAAATCCTTGACCGAGCCCGGGTCGGTCGACAGGATTTTCAGGACCTGGCCGCTGGCAACTTCAGCCAGCGCTTTTTTGGCACGCAGGATGGGCAGGGGGCAGTTGAGGCCGCGCGCGTCGAGTTCTTTGTCGAAGTTCATCTTGTTCTCCTTACATTAAATCCATTAAATCATCATGTACTAAAAAATGCTGCGGTACCTTAAACCAGAAGTTCCCCTATTGCAACCCAAATCGCGGCGCAATAGGCGATTCGGTTCATGCGTCAGCGCGGCTGGCTCAGCGCGTTGCCGGAGCGGGCCCAGGCCATGATGCCGCCGGCCAGGTTGTGCATGTTGGCATATCCCTTCGCGGCCATGAACGCACAGGCTTGCGCAGACCGCGCACCCGAGCGGCAGTAGATCACGACGGGCTTGTCCTGCGGAATATCCGAGGCGCGGAGCGGCAGCAGGTGCAAAGGAATGTGGATGGCACCGTCGATCACGCCCTGCGCGACCTCTGCCTCGGTCCGCACATCGATCAGATGCGCACCTTTGGAGGCGATTTCTGCAACGTAGGCGGGGTCGACTTCCTTGAATCCTGACAGTCCGAACATAGATTTCATGCTCCAGAATTAGAATTTTCTAATATAACGCAAACGGCATCCCTGCGCCAAGCAAGCCCACACTGGAACTACGGGTTAGCACCGCTGCGCGCCGTGATACAGATTCACCACGTGGCGAGCTTCTGCGAAAAACAGCCAGCGCTCGACCGCCGCGCCTGCGAGGCCCGCGGCTGCGGCGATCACCGCAGCCGCGGCGCCGCCCTGTTCGTTGAACACCCATACCAGCATCAGACCAGGCAGCGCAAACCCCAGCCCGAACACGAGAACCTTGAGCAGGCCTGCCCGCTGGCGCGCGAGGCGGAAGCCGAATTCCTGGGTCAGGAAGGTGCCGTGCGTGTGCCCGGTGTCCAGCAGCTTGACCTTGGCCCGAGTGAGGCCCGTCGCGGTATTGATCGTGGGCGTGAGGCCAGGATTGCGGATCCAGAAATAATAGATCGCCTTCAGCACGGCGGCGATCGACACGATGAGCGCCGACATCGCGATGTACGGCGTGGTATCGAGGCCGGCGTAGACGGCGCCGAGCAGCAGCAGCAGGCTGCCGCTGGCATAGCCGAGGGCAAGATAGTTGGCCGGCACCAGCGGTGTGTTCCACTGGCGGATGGTTTTCAGGCAGGCGTAGATCATGCCGGTGGAGAAAACGGTGATCCAGGCCAGCACGGCGGTCAGCAAGCCGAATGTCTCGCGCAGCCACGCCGGTGCCTCGAACCAGATGCTGGCCAGATAGATCAGGGCCAGCGGCATGAACACCACGGCGAACACGCCTTCGCGCGACAGCCACGAGGTACGGAAGCGGCTGAAGGCGCGCCAGGCGTTTTTCGGATTGGCGAGGTGGAAGGTGGACGACAAGAGGCCGAAGACGACCAGGCTCATCGCGATGAGTCCGCCGAGGACGAGTTGCGTCGGCGTGAATCCGCCGCCCAGCTTGAACGTGTCGGCGATGAACAGCAGCGAGAACAGGCCGAAGCCGGCGCCCGACGCGACGGTAAAGAAGATGACTGAAAATGCCGGATGCATGTTGATCCCCAATAAGTTTGGCCTTCGGCGTGCGGCGCGGACCCTGCTTGAGTCATCTCGCCGCCCGCACGCCGGACGCCTTTTGATTTTCTAGTTAATCAGCGACGCACCAACCGGTTGGCGAACTGCTTGATGCTTTCCTTGAGCCCGCCCACGGGCTGCGTATCGACCGGCACCACCGGCTTGCGCCGCAACGGCAGGTAGGTGTTGGTCGGGTTGTAGTTGAGCTCGGGCATCAGCGGGAAACCGCCGCGCTCGCGCACGGTACGCGACACCGCCGAATCGGGGTCGTCGAAGTCGCCGAACATGCGGGCGTGCGCCGGGCACGTCAGCACGCACGAAGGCTGGCGCTCCTCGACCGGCAGGTTCTGGTCGTAGATGCGGTCGACGCACAGCGTGCATTTCTTCATCGTGCCGCTGGAGCGGTCGAGTTCGCGCGCGCCGTACGGGCACGCCCACGAGCAGTAGTTGCAGCCCATGCACTTGTCCTGGTCGATCAGCACGATGCCGTCCTCGGCACGCTTGTACGAGGCGCCGGTCGGGCACACGGTGACGCAGTCGGCGTCCTCGCAGTGCATGCACGACATCGGGAAGTTGACCGTCTTGTTGTTCGGATACTCGTCCATCTCGTAATGGCGGATCCGGTTGAACCACACGCCCGACGGCTCGGCGCCGTAGGGCTGGTAGTCGGACAACGGGCCGATGGTGCCGGAGGCGTTCCATTCCTTGCAGGCGATGGCGCAGGCATGGCAGCCCACGCACACGTCGAGGTCGATGACCAATCCAAGTCTCATGTTGTGCTCGCTTTATCGATTCAGGTGCTGCTCAATTCTTCTCGTGGCTGCGCGCGTCGTAGCGCAGGACGTCGGGACGCTCGTAGCGCTCGTCGCCCGGCAGCGGCTTCAATTCGTCGAACTGTGGCCAGGAACCCGTTTCCCCCGGCGCGGCCTTCCAGATCTTCACCCGCAGGTCGAACCACGCCGCCTGGCCGGTCACCGGGTCGGAGTTGGTGACGCGGCGCTCGCCCGCCTTTTCCGGCAGCAGCTCGGAGATCAGGTGATTGAGCAGGAAGCCCTTGGTCGCTTCCGACGCGTTGTCCTTCAGGCCCCAGGCGCCTTTCTGCTTGCCGATGGCGTTCCAGGTCCAGATTGTGTCTTCCTGGGTGCCTTCCATGGTCTTGACCTGGCAGCGGATCTTGCCGTTGTGCGACTCGACCCAGATCCAGTCGAAGTCCTTGATGCCCATTTCCGCGGCGCGGCGCGCGTTCATGTACATGTAGTTCTGCGCCATGATCTGACGCAGCCAGACGTTCTGGGAATCCCACGAGTGGTACATGAACATGGGGCGCTGGGTCAGCGCGAAGAAGGGGTACTCCTTGGCGTCGACGCGCTGCTGCTCGAGCGGCTCGTACCACATCGGCAGCGGATCGAAATATTTCACCAGGCGCTCGCGGTCGACCTGGTTGTTGGGCTGGGGACCGTCGTACAGGCCCTGGCCCGCCAGGCGGAATTTCTGCAAGGGCTCGGAATAGAACTGCATGATGATGGGCTCGACCTTGCCCACGAAGCCGACGTCCGCCGCCACATCGAGGTAATCCTTGTTGGCGTAGCGCATGTACTTCTGGTTGTCCGGCCAGTGGTGGGCGAAGAAGCTCTGGTTCTCGATGTATTTCTCCCACTGGTTGGGGTTCGGCTCGCCCTTGAGCGACTTGCTGCCGTCCTTGCCGCGCCAGCCGGCGAGGAAGCCCACGCCCGGCGAACGCTCGAAGTTGACGATGAAGTCGGGATAGTCCTTGAACTTGCGCGTGCCGTCGGGCTTTGTGAATGCGGGGAACTTCAGCCGCGAGGCGAGCTCAACCATGACTTCCTGCCACGGCCGCACGTCGCGGTCGAGCTTGACGAGCGGATAGCGAATCGCATCGGCCGCAGCGTCAGGCTCGGAGATCGGCCGGTCGAGCAGCGAGATGCAGTCGTGCCGTTCGAGGTAGGTCGTGTCCGGCAGGATCAGGTCAGCGAAGTTGGTCATCTCCGAGTGGAACGCATCGATCACAACCAGGAACGGAATCTTGTACTCGCCCGGCTCCTCCGGATCCTTCATGCGCAGCATGTCCTGGATGTTCGACGTGTTCATGGTCGAGTTCCACGCCATGTTGGCCATGAACAGGATCAGCGTGTCGAGCGCGTAGGGATCGTGATTGGTCGCATTGGTGATCACCATGTGCATCAGGCCGTGCGAGGCGATCGGCACTTCCCACGAGTAGGCCTTGTCGATGCGCAGCGGGTTGCCGAACTCGTCGACCACCAGGTCTTCCGGCCGCGTGGGGAAGCCGAGCGGCGGACGCGACAGCGGCGTGTTCGGCGCATTGATGATGTCGATGTTGTTTTCCGGCAGCTGGTGCGGCGGGATCGGCTTCGGATACGGCGCGCGGGCGCGGAAGTTGCCCGGCGCATCGAGCGCGCCCAGCAGCATCTGGATCATGTGGATCGCGCGGCACGAGTGGAAGCCGTTGGAGTGCGCGGAGATGCCGCGCATCGCGTACATCGCGACCGGGCGACCCACCACCTTGTCGTGCTTCCTGCCCCACACGTCGGTCCATTCGATCGGCAGTTCGACCGTTTCCTGGAACGCCACATGCGCCATTTCCAGCGCGATGCGCTCGATGCTCTCGGCGGGCAGACCGCATTCGAGGGCAACGTTTTCGGGCGCGTAGCGCGCGTCGAGATAGCGCTCGGCCATCAGCGACATCACGGTCTTGACGCGGCGGCCGTCGGGCGCGACGTATTCGCCGAACAGCGCCGGCGCGATGTCGCCGTCCATGCCGTTGCGGAAGGCTTCCTTGTCGATGTCCCAGACCAGCGGATGATCGTTCTCGTCGCGCAGGAACAGGCCGTCGCCCTTCTGCCCCGGCGCCTGCACCACCAGCCACGAGGCGTTGGTGTAGCGCACCAGGAATTCGTAATCGAATTTCTCGTGCTTCAGGAGCACGTGAACCATGGACATGGCCAAGAGACCGTCCATGCCGGGCTTGATCGGCAGCCACTCGTCGGCGATCGCCGAATAGCCGGTGCGCACCGGGTTGACGGTGACGAACTTGCCTCCCTTGCGTTTGAGCTTTTCGAGGCCGATCTTGATCGGATTGGACGAATGGTCTTCGGCCACGCCCCACATGAGGAAATATTTGGCGTAATCCCAGTCGGGCGCGCCGAATTCCCAGAACGAGAAGCCGATCGAATACAGGCCGGCCGCGGCCATGTTCACCGAGCAGAAGCCGCCGTGCGCCGACCAGTTCGGCGTGCCGAACTGCTGCGCCCACAGGCCCGTCAGCGCCTGCATCTGGTCGCGCCCGGTGAAGAAGCCGAGCTTCGAGGGATCGGTCGAGCGAATCTCTTCCAGCCGGTCCGTCAGGATGTCGAGCGCCTGGTCCCAGGAAATCGGCTCATAGATGCCTTCGCCGCGTTCCGTGCCCGGCCTGCGCATCAGAGGCTGCGTCAGCTTGGCAGTCGAATACTGCTTCATGATCCCCGCCGAACCCTTGGCGCACAGCACGCCCTGGTTGGTGGGGTGATTGCGGTTGCCCTGGATGAAGCGGACCTTGTTGTCCTCCAGCGTCACCTTGATGCCGCAGCGGCAGGCGCACATGTAGCACGTGGTGTACTTGATTTCCTGAGCGTCGTGGTTTTCCAGTTTTATCTTGGCGTTCATGCGGTCTCGCGATTCAAAAACGTCCCCTGCGGCGCCCTCACGGGAGTCGCGTTTTCCTACCCGGATATAACATTAGGTGACTGCGGAAGCAGTGCCAGCGCGTCAGCACCGGCTGCTGCGGAGACGGCTATATATTAAACATTCCGAATATATTGTTATTTTGCACGTTCCATCGCGCGGATGGCAAGCAAAACGGCTGATAAGCCCATAAGATCGATCAATAAAAGCGCTTATTAATTAAAGAGTTGCGCATCCTTATTTCGCCTATCCAGTCTCGGCCGGCGATTTTCTCATTAAAGACTTGCGCATCTTTATTTCGCCTGTCAGCGCCGTGGCTTCGCCAGCAGGCCTTCGACCACGGCCAGCGGCTCGCCCTCGTCCCACTCCGCCGGCCCGGTCAGCACGTGGCGCACCCGTCCGTCCGCGTCCAGCACGAAGGTGGTCGGCAAGGCGAAGACGTTCCAGCGCCGCGTGTTGCTGCCGTCGGGGTCGAGCAAAATGGGAAAGCCCAGCTTCATTTTTGCGAGAAAAGCCTTCACGTCGTCCGGCGCCTCGGCGCTGGACACCGCAACGATCTCGAGCGGGCGCCCCGCCATCCGGGTCCGCAGGCGTTCCAGCGACGGCATCTCGCGCTGGCAGGGCGGACACCAGGTGGCCCAGAAATTGAGCAGCACGACCTTGCCGCGGTAATCCGCCAGCGTTTTGGGCGCCCCTCGCAGGTCATGCGCTTTCAGTTCCGGCGCCGGAAGATCGGCCCGCGTCTCGAATCCGGCCGCGCCCACGCTTGCGATCCACGCCAGCCCGATGGCCAGCACAGCCAGTATCCGCTTCATTCGCATCCCCAAAGATCGAGTTGGTGCAGCAGCATCGCGTCCATGCGGTCGCGTTCGGCCGTTTCAAAATCGGTCGGCGCTTCGCGCGCCCAGTACCCTTCGCGCAGGTTTTCCAGAATCGCCGCGCTCGCGTCCGCGCCCAGCCGGCCCAGATGGTCCGTCAGGCTGGAAAGCCACGGTGTGGCCGCGGAGCGGCGCGGCTGCAGCACGCGCACGCGCAAGCCGGAGAGGTCGCCGAGATCGAGATACGCCGGCGCGGACAGGGGCTCGGCCGTCGTATAGAGGTTCGGATGCATCAGCATCACGCACAGCCGGCTTCGCCGTTCCCGTCCCAGCAAGGCCGCGGCCCGCAGCACCGGTACCGCCGCGCGTCCCACCGCGAAAACCACGACCCGCTTGCCGCTGGCATCTGCCGCACGCAGCCACGCCGACATGTCCTGCAACGGCAGCGCGTCCATGCTGCTGGGCACCTGCGGCAGAAAATAGGCGTTGGCGGGGTCGAGCGACCAGACCTCCACGCCCTGCGCGGCGAGTTGCCGTGCCGCGGCAAGCTCCGGATCGCTGCGCCCTCGCTCGGACGCGACCCAGAGCAGCAGCCGCTGGCCTGTTGCGGGAAAGCGCTGGAAGTCGGGCACGCCGGCGTGCGCCGCGGTCACCCAGAGGCAAAGCGCAGACAGAAACAGGCTGAGAAGACGCATGCGATCGCTCAATCGACTCGATGCCACCATCTTGCCGCGCCGCGGCAGCCGCACAAGATGACGATTGGACTAACCGTGACGTTCGAATGGACGCTTCATGCCGTCGCGCCGGCCTGCCAGTGACCCGAGCGCCCGCCCTGCTTTTCCAGCAACCGGATGTCGCCCATCACCATGCCGCGGTCGATGGCCTTGCACATGTCGTAAATCGTCAGCAGCGCGACGCCGACCCCGGTCAGCGCCTCCATCTCGACGCCCGTCTTGCCGACGGCCTCGGCCGTTACCGTGCAGGCAATCCACGATGCAGCCGCGTCATGATCGAATTCCACGCTCACCCGGGTCAATGCGACCGGATGGCAGAGGGGGATCAATTCAGCGGTGCGCTTGGTCGCCTGGATCGCGGCGATGCGCGCGACGCCGAGCACGTCGCCCTTGGTTGCCTGCCCGTCCAGAATCCGCGCCAGGGTATCGGGTAGCATGCGAATGCGGCCGCTCGCCACGGCGATGCGACGCGTATCGTCCTTGCCCGCCACGTCGACCATGACCGCCCGTCCGCGTTCGTCAAAGTGGGTGAACTCGCTCATATTCAGGAACCTAGTAGACTATCCGCGCATCCTAATCGAAATGCTGTCGACCGCCGTCATTCTTTCCCTCTGATGCTGCGCATCCTGCTCGCCCTGACGTTGGCCATCGAGCCGGCGATGGCCGCCGACCTGCCCGACCTGGGCGAGGTGTCGCGGCAGTATTTTTCCGACCAGGAAGAGCAGACGCTCGGACGCAGCATCATGCGCGACGTCTATGCCGATCCGCGCTACCTCGACGACCCCGAGATCGAGAATTACCTCAATCAGCTCGGATACCGCCTGGTCTCGGTCAGTTCGCGCAACCAGCGGACGTTCACGTTTTTCGTGCTCGACGACCCCACCATCAATGCCTTCGCCCTGCCCGGCGGCAACATCGGCGTCCACACCGGCCTCTTGCTCGCGGCGCAAAACGAGTCCGAACTGGCGGGCGTGATCGCGCACGAGATCTCGCACGTCACGCAGAACCACATGGCCAGGATGGTCGCGGCGCAAAGCCAGAGCTACTGGCCCACCATGGCTGCGCTGGCGCTGGCGTTGCTGGCGTCGCGCTCCAATCCCAACGTCGCGAGCGCGGCGATCGCGTCCACCCAGGCCTATTCGATCCAGAACCAGCTGAGCTACAGCCGCGACTTCGAGCGCGAAGCCGACCGACTCGGCTACGACCTCATGACCCGCGCCGGCTTCGACCCGCGCGCGATGAGCACGTTTTTCGAGCGCCTGCAGCGTGCCAACCGGTTTTACGACACCAGCGCGCCGGCCTACCTGCGCACCCACCCGCTCACCAGCGATCGCATCGCCGACATGGAGGCGCGCAGCGAATCTGCGCCCTACCGCCAGGTGCAGGACAGCCTCGACTTCCAGCTCGTCCGCGCGCGGCTGCGGGCGGAGCAAGGCACGCCGGACGACGCCGTGCGCGCGGCGCGCAACACGCTGAAGGACAAGCGCTACAGCAACGAGATCGCCGCCCACTATGCGCTCGCGAGCGCGCTGCTGCGCGCACGGCAGTTCAAGGATGCTGAAGCCGAGGTGCAAAAACTGCCCTCGGGCAAGAACGCCGACCCGATGATTCTGCAACTCGCCGCGTACACCGCGTTCAGCGCAGGCAACCTGCCTCTCGCCTTGCAGCGCTATCGCGCCGCGAGCGACGCCTACCCCGGCTACCGCCCGCTGCAATACGGATACATCGAAGCACTGCTGGCGGCGCGGCGTGGCCAGGACGCGCTCGCGCACATCGAAAAACAGGTGTCGCTCTACCCGACCGATCGCCGGCTGTGGCGACTCGCCGCGCAGACGCACGACCAGCTCGGACACCATCTGCTGAGCCACAGCGCTCAGGCGGAGGCGGACGCGTTGAGCGGGAATCTCGTCGCCGCCATCGAACAAATCGATCTCGGCCTCAAGGCGGGCGACGGCAACTTCCAGGACATCTCATCTGCCGAAGCGCGGCGACGCGAATGGCAGGATCTCGAAAAGTCGCAGCGCAAGAACCAGAAACAGAAACAGTGATACGGACGTGCCGCGGTCGCATGACGCCGCTGGTAGGAATTTACCCTGCCGCCGGGCACTAAAAATGCCCGCGCGGCCTTGCGCCGCAAAAAGCAATTCCACTATGCTTCACCCCATCCATCACTGGATAGCGTTCACTGCATGGCACATCCAGCGGCAGGCGCTTTCACCATCAAGTCAAAATACTTAGGAGGATGACCATGCGAAAGTTGCATCAGCTAATCACGGCATGTGCCTTGGGCGCCACCGCGCTGACGGGAAGCGCAGTCGCCGCCGACACCGCCAAGGAACTCACCGGCAAGCAGATCGCATTCGACCGGACGAAGGGCAACTGCCTGGCCTGCCATGCGATGCCGACGGTGCCTGACGCGGTGTCCGCGGGCCTCATCGGTCCGCCGCTGATCGCCATGAGCGCACGCTATCCGGACAAGGCCAAGCTGCGCGCCCAGATCTGGGACGCGACGGTGGCCAATCCGTCCACCAGCATGATTCCGTTCGGCAAGCACGGCGTGCTGACGGAAGCTGAAATCGACAAAGTGGCCGACTTCGTATACGGCCTGTAATGACTCGTTGCATTGTTCAATCAGGAGAGACACGCAAATGAATGCACTTCGTAGAAACGTACTGAAAGGCGCCGCAGGCGCGGGCACCGTGGCCGTCGCCGTGGCCGCCGGCCTGCTGCGGCCCACCCAGGCCCTCGCCGATGTCCCGCGCAGCGCCTTCGAGGCGAAGAACGTCGGCGACGCCTTGAAGAACATGGGCGCCAGCGGCCTCGTCGATTCCAAGGACATCACCATCAAGGCACCGGACATCGCCGAAAACGGCGCAGTGGTCCCGGTCGAAGTGACCAGCGGCATCGCCGGCACGACCGCCATCGCCATCCTGGCCGAAAAGAACCCGACCCCCCTGCTTGCCGATTTCGGCCTCATGGGCGGCGCCGCAGGCTACATCTCGACCCGCATCAAGATGAGCCAGACCTCGCTGGTCCGCGCCGTGGTGACGGCCGGCGGCAAGTCCTACACGGCTGCCAAGGAAGTCAAGGTCACCATCGGCGGCTGCGGCGGCTGATCCCCTCTCACCGAATTTTCGAATCGAATCGCCTCGTCTCCGAGGCAACCACTTTCAGGAAAGGAAAGCCAAATGGCTGAACCGATGCGTATCCGTGCCACGATGACCGGCGACGTCGCCGATGTCAAAGTGTTGATGAATCACCCGATGGAAACCGGCCTGCGCAAGGACGCGAAGACCGGCCAACTCGTGCCGGCGCACTACATCACCAACGTGACGGCCACCGTCAACGGCGGGAAAGTGCTCGACGCCGGTCTCTCCGGCGGCATCTCGAAGAACCCCTACCTCGGGTTCCGTGTCAAGGGGCCGAAAAAAGGCGACAAGGTCGTCGTCAACTGGACCGACAACAAGGGCGACAAGAATAGCGCCGAAGCCACCATCGGCTGAGACGGCAGACGAGCGGGGCGCAAGCCCCGCTTCCGCTTCAATCAACAGGTTTCTGGAGGACGGCATGAAACAACAAATCATCATGAAATTGCTGACGGGGATGGCAGGGCTGGGCATCGCGCTGGGCGTCGCCACGGCGCACGCTTCACCCGAACAGGACAAACAGGACCTCATCAGGTACTTCACGTCCAAATACCCCAACGTCAAGATCGAAGACTATGTGTACGGCGCACTCGCATTTGATCCTGACAGCAAGGCGCAATACGACGCCATCATGGAATTCCCGCCGTTCGACTCGCAAATCGATGCCGGCCGCAAGCTGTGGGAGACCCCCTTCAAGAACGGCAAGACCTATGCCGATTGCCTGCCCAACGGCGGCAAGATGATCGCGGGCAACTACCCGATGTTCGACGAGGCCAAGGGCAAGGTCGTGACGCTCGAAGACGTCGTCAATCAATGCCGAGTGGCGAACGGCGAGGCGCCGTTCAAGAACGGCGACCCGAAGACCATGGGTCTCCTGAGCGCGTACATGCGGACGCTGTCCGACGGAATGATCATGAACGTCAGGGTCCAGGGCGCCAAGGCCACGGCCGCGTACGAGGCGGGCAAGAAAACCTTCTACCGCCGCACCGGGCAGCTCAACTTCGCCTGCGCCACCTGCCACGTCCAGAACGCCGGCCTCCGCCTGCGCTCCGAACTGCTCTCGCCGGTTGTCGGCCAGGCCGTGCACTGGCCGGTGTTCCGCGGCGGCGACAAGCTGGTGACCCTGCAGGACCGCTATACGGGCTGCTTCAAGATGATCCGTGCCGTGCCGCCCGCGCAGGACGGCACGACCATGAACGACCTGGAATACTTCCACTCGGCGATGTCGAACGGCCTGCCGATGAAAGCCTCCGTGTTCCGCAAATAAACCTGCGCCCACACGAGAGAAAAGCCCGGGCGACCGGGCTTTTTTCGTTTCGGCCGACACGGCGGATATGAGCGGGAGCTACTATTTACGCGCCGCATTCGCAAATCCACAATACCGACAGCGTTCTCTTTTCATCCCCGAGGTAAACCCCATGCACATGAACCGTCGCGAGTTCCTGCAATTACTCGCCGTCGCCGCAGCATCCGGCATGGCACTGGACAGCAAATCCGCGCTTGCGGGCAAGGCGCCGTCCAACTTCTACGACGTACCGCGCCACGGCAACGTCTCGTTCCTGCACTTCACCGACTGCCACGCGCAGCTGCTGCCGATCTGGTTCCGCGAGCCCAACGTCAACCTCGGCGTCGGCGATGCCGTCGGCAAGCCGCCGCACCTGGTCGGACAGAACCTGCTGAAGCGCTACGGCATCAAGCCCGGCAGCGCCGAGGCGCACGCGTTCACCTACCTCGACTTCACCGAAGCCGCCAAGGTCTACGGCAAGGTCGGCGGTTTCGCCCACCTCAAGACCCTGGTCGACAAGCTTCGCGCGCAGCGTCCCGGCGCGCTGCTGCTCGACGGCGGCGACACCTGGCAAGGCTCGGCGACGTCGCTGTGGACCAACGCGCAGGACATGGTCGACGCCGGCATCGCGCTTGGCGTCAACGTCATGACGCCGCACTGGGAAGCGACCTTCGGCGCCGACCGCGTGATGGAGATCGTCAACAAGGATTTCAAGCAGGCCAACATCGACTTCATCGCGCAGAACGTCGTCACCAACGACTTCGGCGACCAGGTCTTCAAGCCCTACGTCATGAAGGACATGAACGGCGTCAAGGTCGCCATCATCGGCCAGGCCTTCCCCTACACGCCGATCGCCAATCCGCGCTACATGGTTCCCGACTGGAGCTTCGGCATCCGCGACGACAGCATGCAGAAATGGGTCGACGAGGCGCGCGCCAAAGGCGCGCAGGCTGTCGTGGTGCTGTCGCACAACGGCATGGACGTCGACCTCAAGATGGCGAGCCGCGTCACCGGCATCGACGCCATCTTCGGCGGCCACACGCATGACGGCGTGCCGCAGCCGGTCGAGATCAAGAACGCCAAGGGCGTCACGCTGGTGACCAATGCCGGCTCGAACGGCAAATTCCTCGGCGTGATGGACTTCGAGGTCAAGGGCACGCGCGTGGTGAGCTACAAGTACCGCCTGCTGCCGGTGTTCTCCAACCTGCTGCCGGCCGATCCGGGAATGGAGGCGCTGATCAAGAAGGCGCGCGCGCCGTACGAGAAGAAGCTGAACGAGAAGCTCGCCGTTTCCGACGACTTCCTGTACCGCCGCGGCAACTTCAACGGCACCTGGGACCAGCTGCTGGTCGACGCGCTGATGGCCGTGAAAGGCGCGGACGCCGCCTTCTCGCCCGGCTTCCGCTGGGGCACCACCCTGCTGCCGGGCGAAGACATCACGATGGAACGGCTGATGGACCAGACCGCGATCACGTATCCGCAGACCACGCTGACCAACATGACGGGCGAGACGATCAAGTCGATCATGGAGGACGTCTGCGACAACCTGTTCAACGCCGACCCCTACTATCAGCAGGGCGGCGACATGGTGCGCGTGGGCGGCATCGAATACACGGTCAGTCCGAATCAGACCATCGGCAAGCGGATCGCCGACATGCGCATCAACGGCAAGCCGGTCGATGCGCACAAAACCTACAAGGTCGCCGGCTGGGCGCCGGTTGGCGAGGGAGTCAGCGGCGAGCCGGTGTGGGATGTCGTTGCGAGCTACCTGCGCGACAAGAAAGTGATCAAGGGCCTCAAGCTCAACGAGCCCAAGATCGTCGGCGTCGGCAAGTCCAATCCTGGCATCGCCGATTACAGCGGCGTTCTGGCCTGAGGCCGCCGCCGCACGACACGGAAAAGGGGCCGCGAGGCCCCTTTTTTCCGCCTCGGCTTGACCGGCTGCGGCGAGGACGCGAGCCGTTTTTTTTGCTTTACAAAAGATGTATTTAGTATGTATATTTACGGCTCGATCGCGGCCGACATGTCGACGTGCCCCCATCTTCTGAAAGAGCCATCATGAAAACCGAAACCCTCCCCATCATCGGTGCCGCGAGCATGGAAGTCATCGACCGGGCCACCACCCGTCTCAAGGCCGTTCCCGGCGTGCACGACGTGTCCTATCTGGACGCGCCGGCGCGGCTCTTCGCCCAGATCGACGATAAAGCCACGACGCGCGCGCAATTGGTCTCGGCGCTGGCCGAGGCAGGCGTGCTGGTTGAAGACAAGCCGTCGCCTCACGCGAACGGCAGCTGCTGCGGCGGCTGCGGAAGCTAGCACGCCGCGGCCCGCGGGTCGGCCCGCCCTCGATTGATCTCTCGCCCGCGCCGGTGACCGGCGCGGGCGCCTGCACGTCCATCCGCCTCGCCGTGCGCGTTCGGCGTGCCGGTTCCGACACCGCGTCCGCCTCGTCGCCCATTTCCCCTGCCTGCGCCGCCTGTAAGGCCGGAACGTTAACGGATACAATGCTTTATTGTCCGACGTTCGTGCCCGACACCACACCAACACCATGAAAAGCAGCGCCATCCGCCAGAGCTTCCTCGACTTCTTCGCCTCCAAGGGCCACACCGTCGTGCCCTCCAGCCCCCTGGTCCCGGGCAATGACCCCACCCTGCTCTTCACCAACGCCGGCATGGTGCAATTCAAGGACGTCTTCACCGGCCAGGACAAGCGCGCCTACACCCGCGCTGTCTCGTCGCAGCGCTGCGTGCGCGCCGGCGGCAAGCACAACGACCTGGAGAACGTCGGCTACACCGCGCGCCACCATACCTTCTTCGAAATGCTTGGCAACTTCAGCTTCGGCGACTATTTCAAGCAGGATGCGATCAAGTACGCGTGGGAATTCCTCACCACGGTGCTCAAGCTGCCCACCGACAAGCTCTGGGTGACGGTCTACGCCGAGGACGACGAAGCCTACGACATCTGGCACAACGACATCGGCGTGCCCAGGGAGCGCATCGTCCGCATCGGCGACAACAAGGGCGCGCGCTACGCCTCCGACAACTTCTGGGCGATGGGCGACACCGGCCCCTGCGGTCCCTGCACCGAGATCTTCTACGACCACGGGCCCGACGTGGCCGGCGGGCCGCCCGGCTCGCCCGAGGAAGACGGCGATCGCTACATCGAGATCTGGAACAACGTGTTCATGCAGTTCAACCGCGACGAATCCGGCGCCATGCACCCGCTGCCCAAGCCGTCGGTCGACACCGGGATGGGGCTGGAGCGCATTTCCGCCGTGATGCAGCACGTGCATTCCAACTACGACATCGATCTCTTCCAGGCGCTGATCCAGGCGGCCGCGCGCGAAACCCATGCGAGCGACCTGGCGAACAGCTCGCTCAAGGTCATCGCCGACCACATCCGCGCCTGTTCCTTCCTGATCGTCGACGGCGTCATCCCCGGCAACGAGGGCCGCGGCTACGTGCTGCGCCGCATCATCCGGCGTGCGATCCGCCACGGCTACAAGCTTGGCGCACGCGCCCCCTTCTTCCACCGCATCGTGCCCGACCTCGCCGCCGTGATGGGCGAGGCCTACCCTGAACTCGTGAAGGCGCAGGCACGCGTCGTCGACATCCTGCGGCAGGAGGAGGCGCGCTTCTTCGAGACCATCGAGCACGGCATGGGCATGCTCGAAGCCACGCTCAAGACACTGCCCGCCGGCGGCACCCTGGACGGGGAACTCGCGTTCAAGCTGCACGACACCTACGGCTTCCCGCTCGACCTCACCGCCGACATCTGCCGCGAGGCGAACGTCAGCGTCGACACGGCCGCCTTCGACGCGGCCATGGCGCGGCAGAAGGCGCAGGCGCGCGCCGCGGGCAAGTTCAAGCTCGGCGCCGGTCTCGACTATTCGGGCGAAGCGACGGTCTTCCACGGCTACGACACGCTGACCCACGAAGCGAGCGTGCTCGCGCTCTACCGCGATGGCGCCGCGGTCGATGAGCTCAAGGAAGGCGAGCTCGGCGTGGTCGTGCTCGACCACACGCCCTTCTACGCCGAATCCGGCGGCCAGGTCGGCGACCGCGGCGCGCTGCAGGGCACGCGCGGGGCGTTCGAAGTCGAGGACACGCTGAAGATCCAGGCGCAGGTGTTCGGCCACCACGGCATCGTCAAGACCGGTTCGCTGGCGGTCGGCGACACCGTGCTCGCCCGCGTCGACGAAGTCGCCCGCGCCCGCACCATGCGCAACCACTCGGCGACCCATCTCATGCACAAGGCGCTGCGCGAGGTGCTCGGCGATCACGTGCAGCAGAAGGGCTCGCTGGTGGACAGCGAGAAGACCCGCTTCGACTTCGTCCAGCCGAGCCCGGTGAGCGCCGCGCAGATCCGCGAGGTGGAAGCGCGCGTCAACGCCGAGATCCTCGCGAACACGCCGACGCAGGCGCGCGTGATGCCGATCGACGAGGCCCAGAAGACCGGCGCGATGATGCTCTTCGGCGAGAAATACGGCGACGAGGTGAGGGTGCTCGACATCGGCAGTTCGCGCGAACTGTGCGGCGGCACCCACGTGGCGCGGACCGGCGACATCGGCGCGTTCAAGATCCTGCTGGAGACCGGCGTCGCGGCCGGCGTTCGTCGCATCGAGGCGACCACCGGCACCGGCGTGCTCGCCTATCTCGGCGAGACCGAGCGGAACCTCGGTGCCATCGCCCACGCGGTCAAGGCGACGCCTGCCGAGGCGGCCGAGCGCGTCGCGCAGCTCCTCGAGCACGGCCGCGCGCTGGAAAAGGAGCTCGACCGCCTGAAATCGAAGCTTGCGTCGAGCCAGGGCGACGACCTGGTGCAGCAGGCCGCCGACGTCGGGGGCGTGCGCGTGCTCGCGGCGCAACTCGACGGCGTCGACGCGAAGGCACTGCGCGAGACCGCCGACAAGCTGCGCGACAAGCTGAAATCCTGCGCGCTGGTCCTGGGCACGGTAATGGACGGCAGGGTGAGCCTGATCGCCGCGGTCACGCCCGATGCGACCGCGAAGGTCAAGGCCGGCGAGCTGGTGAATTTCGTCGCCGCGCAGGTCGGCGGCAAGGGCGGCGGCAAGCCCGACATGGCCATGGCGGGCGGCAGCGAGCCGGCGCGGTTGCCCGCGGCCCTGGCATCGGTGCAATCGTGGGTGCAGGACAGGCTCGCCGGATGAGTCGCACCGCGTCGGCAGCAATCGACGTCGAACCCTGAACCCGGGCCTGCCGCCCGGCAAACCCTTTCGCATCATGGCTTCACTGGTTAACAGATTCGCTTCGCGCCTGGCCCGTCTCGCGTCGTTCGGCACGCGTGCCGATGACCCGCTGACCACGATCCGGGCCACGTCCAGCTGGATCGAGAGCCTGCCGGCCGGCGACGCGTTCAAGTCCCAGGAAGCCATTCTCGACGCGCTCAAGCGCTTCAACCAGACCTCGGCAAACTACACGCGGGACCGTCTGGCCATATTCATGCTGCTGGACGAGAAGTCCCGCGATCTCCAGGACACGCTGGTTCGGCAATACCTCCGCAACCCGCGCATGTCGCGTCCGCTGGAAAGCCGGCTCTGGCATGCCGTGTACGGCCTCTACTGGGAAATCGCGCGCGGCTACCACGCGTTCGCGCTGCACCTCGCCGGCGACGGGAACAAGACCGACGCTTCGCTTCCGCCGGTCACCCTGCGCGCCATCCGGGCCTTTGGCCAGTTGCTGAAATGGCGGGCCGTTCGCTATCTTCCGGCGAGCGAAAAGCTGTGGCTGCGACTGCATCACCTCTATCAGATCGCCGAAAGGGCGGGCTTTCATCGACAGCGGCAGCGGGCGTATGCCGACGAGGCGGCCGACTGCAGCTGCGAAACCGCCTACCTGCATGTCCTGATGCTGGCGCTGGCGAACGCCGGCACGCTCTATCCGAGGCAGCTCGACCTGATCGACCGCTGGCTGCGCAACTGGCACGGCCTGCTTCGACTCGACAGCCGGATCGACCTCGCGGCCCATCATTTCGTCGTCGACCTGGCGGCCGATCGCGCCCCGCGCAGGCTGCGCAAGCCCGATGGCGGCGACACCCTGCGTTTCTGGACGAGCGACGCGGTGGTGCAAGCGCTTCGTGACCTCGACGCTGCCCTGCGACAAGGAAAATCGCCGGCGGCGCTCGGCTTGACGGGCGCCGAGCTGGCAGCCGAAAGCCTCGAACTGCTCGAACACCTGCAGTACCACTGGGCGCCGCTGGCCGCGCGCGAACAGCGGCGCGCGCCGCGCGAGGCGACCAAGCGCCTGGTCGACGTGACGCGCGGGCTTGGCGGGCTCATCCGCCAGATCGAGGCGAGCGCAGCCGCCACCGGCGACTCGCCGTACGGCGAGGGATTCGCGTACGAGGAGGTCGACGACAGGCAGGTATATGGCTTCGTCAGCGAGCGCACGCGCGGACCCGGCTCGCCCGTGATCCCGACCGTCGCCGGGCCTTCGTCCGCGGTCGAGCGCTGGGTGATGCAAGACGAAAGCGAATGCGGCTACGGCGCCATCGTCGAATCGCGCGACAAGGACTGGCTGCGGGTCGGCGCGCTCATCGGCGTCAAGCGGGCGGACGCGCGCGAGTGGAAGGTCGGGGTCGTGCGCCGCCTGTCACGGCTCAACGACGGCACGAGTTCCGTCGGCATCGAAACGCTTGCCGCAGCCCCGGTGCCCGCGACGCTGCGCGCCACGGCGGCGCCGGCCTACACCGTCAACGGTTTCGACGACAGCGGCGCCAGCGCGCCTCACCCCGCCCTTTGGCTGCACGGCGATCCCGACACGCTCATCCTCGATCCGATCCATTTCATGGCCGGCACGGTATTCGAGATCGACGGCAACGGAGAGCGGAAACGCATTGCCCTGGGCGACCCGATCGAGCGTGCCGAGGGCTGGGCGCGCGTCGCCGCAGTGCCCGTGAACGGCTGACAGGCGCGGGATTCGGCGCGTCGCAGTCCTTTTTCACCGGTTTTACTTTCACCCTGTCTCTGGCACAATCGTCGAAAATCCGACACGCACGCAATAATTCTTCCTGCACGCAGATGCAGGCGCGCGCCCGGCACCATTGATCTGGAGGATATGTGGTCCAAACCAACAAGCCCAGCTTGCTGATCGTCGACGACGATCCGCTGATCTCCGATACGCTCAGCTACGTCCTCGGCAAGGACTTCGAGGTCGCCGCCGCCGAGTCGCGCGCGCAGGTAAAAAGCCTGCTGATGCAGCTGGACGAACCGCCGCAACTCGCGCTGGTCGACCTCGGCCTGCCGCCCCAGCCGCACAAGCCCGACGAGGGATTCGCCCTGATCGCCGACCTGCTGAGCGTCTCGCCCAGCATCAAGATCCTCGTGCTCTCCGGCCAGAGCGACGAGGCCAACGCGCGTCACGCGCGGGCGCTCGGCGCGATCGATTTCGTCGCCAAGCCGTGCGAGCCCGAACGCCTGAAGTCGCTCCTGTTCAACGCGCTGCTGGTGCAGGATGCCGAGCGCACGGCGGAGAAGGCGCCCGCCCCCGCCAAGGATTCGGGGATCGTCGGCACCAGCCCGGCAATGGACAAGCTGCGCGAGCAGATCAAACAGTACGCGGCGGCGCCCTTTCCGGTCCTGATCGAGGGCGAATCGGGCAGCGGCAAGGAACGCGTCGCCTCCAGCCTCCACCAGTTGTCGCCGCGCTCGCACAAGCCCTACCTCGCGCTCAACTGCGCGGCGATCTCGCCGACGCTGGTCGAGCCGACGCTGTTCGGCTACGCCAAGGGCGCGTTCACCGGCGCCACCAGCGCGCGCCCCGGGTATTTCGAGGAGGCCGAGAACGGCACGCTGTTCCTCGACGAAATCGGCGAGCTGCCGCTGGAATTGCAGGCCAAGCTCCTGCGGGTGCTCGAAAACGGCGAGTACCAGCGCGTCGGCGAAACGCAGCCGCGCTTTTCCAACGCCCGCGTCGTCACCGCCACCAACCGCGACCTGCGCGCGGAAATCAAGGCCGGCCGCTTCCGCGCCGATCTCTACCACCGGCTTTCGGTGTTTTCCATCGCCGTGCCGCCGCTGCGGGAAATGGGCCAGGACAAGCTCACCCTGCTCAACCACTTCCGCGACTTCTACGCGCGCGAGGCCAAGAGCCAGCCGTTTTCGCTCGATGCGCGCGCGCAGCAGATGTGGGAGGACTACCACTTCCCCGGAAACGTGCGCGAACTGCGCAACATCGCGATTCGCCTGACGACCAAATATCCCGGCACGGCGGTCAACGCGCAGCAGCTGGAAGACGAGCTCGATACCGACCAGGCCTATCCCAACGAAATCCCGCTCGCCAACGACGGCAAGGCGCTGATCGAGCTGGCGCGCAAGCAGTTGCAGACGCTGGCCAATTTCAATCTCGACGTCACGTTGCGCCAGTGGGAAAAAGCCTACGTCGAGGCCGCCCTCAACATGACCCACGGCAATCTCTCGCAGGCGGCCAAGCTGCTCGGGATCAATCGCACGACGCTTTACAGCCGCATGCAAACGTACGGAACCGAATAGCGCATGCCGACCCCTTCTGAATCGCCGTGTACCTCGACTATTTCGGTCTGAAGGAAGCGCCCTTCCGCATCACGCCGAATACCGAATACTGGTATGCCGGCGGGCAGCGGGGCGCGACGCTCGCCGCGCTGCTGTACGCGATCGGGCAGGGTGAAGGCATCATCAAGGTCGTCGGCGAGGTCGGGAGCGGCAAGACCATGCTGTGCCGCAAGCTGGTCGCCCAGCTGCCCGAGAGGATCGACAGCGTCTATCTCGGCAACCCCACGCTGACCCCCGACGAGGTGCTGGCCGCGATTCTGGCCGACCTCGGCATCGACACCCCGGAAGACGGCCGCCGTGCCCGGCTGGCCCAGCTCGACGCCGCGCTCCTGGCGCGCCACGAAAACGGCCGTCGCGTCGTCGTATTCGTCGAGGAAGCGCAGGGCATCGCCCTCGACAGCCTGGAATTCCTGCGCCTGCTGACCAACCTGGAAACCGCAACCGACAAGCTGCTGCAGATCGTGCTGTTCGGCCAGCCCGAACTCGACGCGCACCTCGCCGATCCGCGCATCCGCCAGCTGAAGGACCGCATCACCCTGAGCCTGAACCTTTCACCGCTGAGCGAAGCCGAGGTCGCCGAGTACCTCCGGGCGCGCCTTTCGGTGGCCGGCTACCGCGGGCCCGACCTGTTCCCGCGGGCGGTCGTCGCGCGCCTGGCGCGGCGCTCGGGCGGCCTGTCGCGCCGCGTCAACGTCCTGGCCGACAAGACCCTGCTCGCGGCGTACGCCGCGCAGACCCACACCCTCACCCTCGCGCATCTGGACGCCGCAGCGAGCGACGCCGAAATGGCCCCGGCCGGACGCGCCGGCCGCCGTTCCCGCCCGGCACACTGGCCGTGGCTGATCGCGGGCGTCGCAGCCGGCCTCGGCCTGCTCGCGTTTGTCGCCTGGCGGGCATTGCCGGCGCACGCCGCACCGCCCGCGGCCGTCTCCACCCACCGCTCGCCCGGCGCCGCGGCGGCGTCCGCCCCCCGCGCAATGCAGATCGCTTCGACTAAAGAAGCCGCGCGGGCGGCCGTATTATTGTGGGATTTGAGCGCTGCCGCGCCGCGGCCGGTCCGCGTGCTGCGCGGGATGAGCCAGGGCGCGCCCGCCTGGATGATCCCGGCGGCTCAAATGCGCGCCGCAGTCTTGCCGACGGGATGAGGATGAATGCTCTGTTGAAACGTTCCGCAATGACGGGCCTGGCATTGTCCGGCCTCGTGCTGGCGAGCGGCTGCGTACCTCCGCGGACGTTCGACACCTCGCCCGACCACATCACCCGGAACGCCCCAGCCCACGTTCCTGCCGGCCCACCGCCCGCGATCGTCAAGGCCGTGCCTGCGTTGCCCGCGCCCAAATCCGGGCCGCCGGTCCCGACTTACACGGTGGTGGTCAACGACGTGCCGGTGAAGGATCTGCTGTTTTCCATCGCGCGCGACACGCAGTACAACATCGATCTGTATCCGGGCATCTCGGGAAACGTCTCGCTCAACGCCGTGAAGGAGCCGCTGCCCGCGATTCTCGACCGCATCGCGCGGCAGGCCGGCCTGCGCTATGAAATGAAGGGCCGCACGGTGTCGATCATGCCCGACACGCCCTACGTCAAGACCTATACGGTCAATTACGTCAACGTCGCCCGCAACACCACCTCCAGCGTCGGGGTGGCCGCGCAGATCGCCAGTACCGGCGGCGTCGGCAGCGGGAGCGGCACCACCCCGGGCTCGACCGGCGCAGGCAATTCGTCGACCACCACGGTCGCCAGCCAGTCCAACAACGACCTGTGGACCGTGCTGGCCGACAACATCCGCACGCTGCTCGCCGGCACCCGCGCCGTCACCCAGAGCAACGAGGAACGCGCCGCCCGGCTCGACGCCGAAAAGGCCGAGCGCGCCGAGCGGGTCTCGCAGGCCGAGGCGGCCAGCAAGGCCGGCGCCGGCGCCGCCGGCCTGTTCACCGCAGCGTTCGCCAACCAGCCGCTGGACGACGGCAAGAACGACGTGGCCGTGAACCCGGTCGCCGGCACCGTCACCGTGCTGGGCACCTCCAGGCAACAGGAGCTCGTGCAGCAGTATCTCGACCGCGTCATGCAGTCGGCGCAGCGCCAGGTGCTGATCGAAGCCACCATCGTCGAAGTCACGCTCAAGGACGAGTACCGCGCCGGCATCGACTGGTCGAAAGTGTTGCAGGGCACCACCGGCTGGAAGATCGCCACCCTCGGCGGCGGCAGCAACGCGCTGGCGGGGACGCTCACGCCGTTCATTCAGGCCACCTACACCAACTCCGGCAGCAACGGCTTCACGGCGGCGATCGATCTGCTGGAATCGTTCGGCAAGACCAAGGTGCTCTCCAGCCCCAAACTCATGGCGCTGAACAACCAGACCGCGCTGCTCAAGGTCGTCGACAACCTGGTCTATTTTTCGGTGCAGTCGCAGCAGGGCCTCCTGTCTTCCACCGGCACGCCGCTGCAGCCCACCACGTTCACCACCACGGCGCATACCGTGCCGATCGGCGTGGTGATGTCGGTGCTGCCGCAAATCAATGAAAACGGCATGGTGTCGCTGACCGTGCGTCCCACCATCTCGCGCAAGGTGGGTTCCGTCGACGATCCCAATCCGGCGCTTCAGCTCGCGGGCGTCAAGAATTCGATTCCCATCATCCAGGTGCGCGAAATGGAATCGCTCCTGCAGGTACGCAGCGGCCAGACGGTGGTCCTCGGCGGCCTGATCCAGGACGACCGCAACAACGCGCGCGACGGCATTCCCGGCCTGTCGCGTCCGGAGGGTGTCGGTGCCATCTTCGGCCAGCACGAGCACATCAACAGCCAAACCGAACTGGTGATCTTCCTGCGGCCGACCGTGGTGTCCAACCCGACGCTCGATCGCGAGGAGCTGAGCCAGTTCCAGCGCCTGCTTCCCGAGGCGCGAGGAAACCAGTGAGCCTCCTGCTGAAAGCCCTCAAGCAGGCCGAAGCCGCCAACCCCGGCCGGGCCGGGTCGGGCCGGGCCGATCCCGAGCTGCGCCTCGAAGGCGACCTCGAACTCGAGCCTGCGCCGCCCGACACCGCCCGTGCCCGCGAATGGATCGAGCCGCCGGACCTGCTCCTCGGCAACGGCAACGCCGCGCCCGGCGCGCGGACGACCGGCGGACGGCGCTGGCCGCAACTCTCGCTGGTCCCGCTCACGGCCTTGCTGGCCGTCCTGATCGCGATCGGCTACGGGATCTATCTCTACTTCGCCCTGCAGCCGCCCGCAGCCGTGGCGACGCCGGCCCGGTCATCCGCCGTGAAGCCCGCCGCACCGGCTGCGACGGAACCGGCCTTGCCGCGTGCGCCCGCACCGGCAGCGGCGGAACACGCTCAACCTGCTGCGCCGACGCCTGAGAGCGTGGCGGCATCGTCCGCACGCCCGCACGAACCGGCGCCGCCGGCCCGGTCGTCGGCGGCGCCGGCAGCCAGCGCGCGCACCGCAGCCGCGCCCGCGCGCCGCGCGACGAAAGCCGAGCTGCCGGTATTCGAACCCGACCCGCAGACGAATCTTCTCACCCAGGCCTACGCCGCCTATCAGCACGGCAATCTGGCCGAGGCGCAGCGGCTCTACGGCCAGGCCGCGGCGCGGAGCCCGAACGTGGACGCACTGCTGGGACTGGCGGCGATCGCGAGCGCGCAAAACCGTGACGGCGACGCCCAGCGCCTGTATCGCGCGGTGCTCGATCTCGACCCGCGCAACGCCGTCGCGCAGGGCGCCCTGCTCGATCTCCTGGGCACGCGCGACGACCAGGCCAGCGAAAGCCGCCTGAAAACCCTGATCGACCGCGCGCCCAGCGCCGAGCTGTATCAGGCGCTCGGCAACCTCTACGCCGGGCAGGGGCGCTGGAGCGACGCCCAGGCCGCCTATTTCGAGGCCTTCCGCGATGCGCCCGGCAACGCCGATTACGCCTTCAACCTGGCCGTCAGCCTCGACCAGCTTCAGCAGTATCCGAGCGCGCTGACGTATTACGAGAAGGCGCTCGCGGCGGGCGGCGCGCACCGGTACGACCGCGCCCAGGCCGAAGCGCGCGTGCATCAGCTGAAATCGCTCCGTTAACGCCGATGGAACGCCGCAAGAAACTCCGCATGGGCGAAACCCTGGTGACCCAGGGACTCATCACGCTCGACCAGTTGCGCATCGGCCTCAAGGAACAAAAGGCCACGGGCCTGCCGATCGGCCGCCAGCTCGTCGCCCTGGGTTTCATCACCGAGGCTGTGCTGCGCGACCAGCTCGCGAATGCCCTCGGCAGTCAGGGCATCGACCTCAGCCAGGTGGTGGCCGACCCCGAGGCGCTGCAGCTCGTCCCCGAGGAATTCGCGCGCCGCCATCATCTGTTGCCGATCGCCCACGACGCCGGGCGCAACGTGCTGACGCTCGCGACCACCGACATGTTCAACGTCCTCGCGCTCGACCAGTTGAAAGCGGCGCTCGGCGGCCAGATCGAGATCGACACGCTGCTCGCGGCGGAAGCGCAACTGCTCGAATTCATCGACAAGTTCTACGGCTTCGATCTTTCGCTCGACGGCATCCTGCGCGAAATCGAAACCGGCGAGGTCGACTACGCGAGCCTCAGCCCCGACACCGAGGAATACACCCAGCCGGTGGTGCGGCTGGTCGGCGCGCTGCTGACCGACGCGGTGAAGCGCGAATCGTCCGACATCCACTTCGAGCCCGAGCAGGCCTTCCTGCGCATCCGCTACCGCATCGACGGCGTGCTGGAACAGATCCGCAGCCTGCACAAGACCTACTGGCCCGGCATCCTGGTGCGTCTCAAGGTTCTGGCCGGCATGAACATCGCCGAGACGCGCGCGCCGCAGGACGGCCGCATGTCGCTCACGCTCAACGGCCGCCCGATCGATTTTCGCGTCTCCTCCCAGCCCGGCATCCACGGCGAAAACCTCGTGCTGCGCATTCTCGACCGCGAGAAATCGATCATGCCGCTCGGATACATGGGCTTCACCACCGACGCCCTGCGCGAACTGCGGCTCATGATGGCGCGTCCAGAGGGCATCCTGGTCGTGACGGGGCCGACGGGTTCGGGCAAGACCACGACGCTCTATTCGATGCTGTCGCATCTCAACAACGAGACCGTCAATATCATGACGCTGGAGGACCCGGTCGAATACCCGGTCACGCTGATGCGCCAGAGTTCGGTCAACGAAACGCTCAAGCTCGATTTCGCCAACGGCATCCGCTCGATCATGCGGCAGGATCCCGACATCATCCTGGTCGGCGAGATCCGCGACAGGGACACCGCCGAGATGGCCTTCCGCGCCGCGATGACCGGCCACCAGGTCTTCACCACGCTGCACACCAACTCGGCCCTCGGCGTGTTTCCGCGCCTGATGGACATCGGCATCCAGCCCGGCATTTTGGCGGGCAACATCATCGGCGTCATCGCGCAGCGCCTGGTCCGCAAGCTCTGCCCGCACTGCAAGGAAGCCTACACGCCGGACGAGGACGAAGCGCGCATCCTCGGCGCCGACCCGGCGCGCGCGCCGCAGATCTATCGCGCCGTCGGTTGCCCGGCGTGCAGCAACAAGGGCTACAAAGGCCGGCTCGCGCTCATCGAACTGCTGCGGATGGATCCGACGCTGGACGAGCTCGTCGCCAACCACGCGCCGCTACACGAGATCCGCCGCGCCGCGCTCGAGCACGGCTACCATCCCCTCGCCGAGGACGGCATCAAGCGCGTGCTCGACGGCGTGACCTCGCTGTCGGAAGTCTCGCGGGTGGTGGATTTGACGGGGCGGGTGTGAAGGTGGCTTTCGCTTCTTCGCCTTCGCTGTTGGCCCCCGCGAGGAAGCGTTAACCATGCCCTTCTTCGACTACCGCGCCATCGACCAGACCGGCCGCAACGTCCGCGGTACGCTCTCCGCGGTCAACGACGTCGACCTCGAGCTGCGCCTGAAGCGCATGGGCCTCGACCTCGTCACGCTGTCGGAGCTGTCGCGCCAGTACGCCCCGACCGGCCGCGAGCGGGTGACGCGGCGCGACCTCGTGACGTTCTGCATCCACATGCGCTACATCACGCGCGCCGGGATCCCGCTGCTCGAAGGCCTGCGCGACCTGCGCGACAGCATGGAAAAACGCGGCTTTCGCGATGTGCTGACCGCGCTGCTGGAGGATCTGGAGGGTGGCAAGGTGCTGTCGCAGGCGCTCGCGGCGCACCCCGCGGTGTTCGGGGCGGTATTCGTCCACAGCGTTCGCGCGGGCGAGCAGACCGGCCTGCTGGACACGGTGTTCGAGCGGCTGTCCGCGTCGCTCAAATGGCAGGAGGAAGTCGCCGCCAAGGCCAAGAGGCTGATGATCTATCCGGCCATGGTGCTGACGGTCGTCGGCGCGGCGGTCGTGTTCCTGCTGGTCTATCTGGTGCCGCAGGTGCTTGGCCTCGTCAAGACGATGGGGGTGGCGCTGCCGCTGCCGACACTGATTCTGATGGCGGTATCGAATGCGCTGCGCTCGTACTGGGCGGCGGGTCTCGCGCTGGTGCTGGCATTGGCCATCGGGCTGCCGTTGTGGGTCGGCAAGAGCGAAGCCGGCCGCGAATGGTGGGATCGCGTCCAGTTGCGGCTTCCCGTCGTCGGCCCTGTCGTGCAGAAAATCGTGCTGTCGCGCTTCACCAACACGCTGGCGATGATGTACCGCTCGGGCGTCACCGTACTGGATGCGCTGCGCGCCTGCGAACTGATCGCGGGCAACCGCGTGATCGCCGCCGGCATTCGCCGCGCCGCGCAGCAGATCGCCGACGGGCGCGGACTTTCCGACGGCTTCCAGTCGCTGGCGCTGTTTCCGCCGCTGGTGATCCGCATGCTGCGGGTGGGCGAGAGCACGGGCGCGCTCGACGAGGCGCTGGACAACGTCACGTTTTTCTACAATCGCGAGGTGCTCGACTCGATCGAAAACGGCCTCAGGGTGCTGGAGCCGGCGCTCACGGCCATTCTGGGCCTGCTGCTCGGCGGCATCCTGGTGTCGGTGCTGCTGCCGATCTACGACCTGATCGGGAACCTGCCGCTGTGATACTCGACCATCGCCTGATCCTGCTTGCCACGCCCCGCCAGATCGGCGTCCTCGACTGGCGTCCTGGCCATATGCACTGGCTGGGCGAGTACCCCGCCGACGCGAAAGGCCTGGCCGCCTTCCGCGCGATCGTGGCCAAGCATGCGCGGCGTCCCGTGCTGCTCGTGGCCGACACGGTCGACGAGGATTTCCGCAGCGAACTCCTGCCGCACGTGCAGGGGCGCGCACGCGACGAACTGCTGGCGCGCAAGCTGAGGCAGGTGTTCCGCAACACGCGCTTCACCGGCGCCTGGCGGCAGGGCCGTGAACCGGCCGGCCGCCGCGACGACCGCTATCTTCTGGCGGCCCTGCCCGATGCCGACTGGCTGACCCCCTGGCTCGGCGTCCTGCAAGCCGAACGCGCACCGCTCGCCGGCGTCACGCCGCTTGCCCTGGCCTACCAGCACCTGCTGGAGAAGCTGCGGCAACCGGCGACGCACACCCTGCTGGCGTGCCGTCTCAACAACAGCCTGCGGCTGTCCTATTACCACAACGGCCTGCTGCGCTTTTCGCGCCTGATCGGCGGCGAAACGCCGACGCAGGTGCCAGGCAACGCAGCGGACGAAATCGCCAAGACGCAGCTTTATCTGACGGGTCAGCGCATCCTCCCGCACGAAGCCCGGCTGCACGTGCTGCTGCTCGATCCGACCGGACAGCTCGACACCGTTCATGCGGTGCTCGATGCCGACCCGGCCTTCAGCACGCGGCTCGTCGACATGCCCAGCCTCGCGCGCGCGCTGCGCATTCCGGACGACTTTCTGGCCGCCAAACCCGAAGTCGCGCCGCTCGCAGCCATCGCGGGCGCCACGCCGGAACTCAATCTCGCGCCCCCCGGACTGCTGCAGCGGCATGTCGAATTTCGCTGGCGCCGTGGCCTGCATACCGCGGCTGGGCTCGTTGCGGCGCTGGGCGCGGGTCTCACCGCCGCGTACTGGCTGCGGGCGCAGCAACTCGACGAGCAGGCCGCCGAGGTCACGCGGGAATACCAGCAGTACGATGCCAGCGAGCGGGCGATCGCGCAGACGTTTCCCACCCAGGCCGTGCCGCCCGAGCAGCTCGTCGAGGCGGTGACGCTGGCGCGCCGCCTCGACGGCGCGCGAACCGATGTGGCCGCGCTGCTCGCGACGGTCGGACGATCGCTGCTTGCCGCCCCCGACATCACCCTGGTCAACCTCGCCTGGAACGATGAATCCCCGGTGCCCACCGGCGAAGTCCGCATCAGCCTCGACGCGGCGCTGGACCGCTTCGACGGCAACTACCGGGTCGCGATGCAGCGCATCGAGGAATTCATGCACGTCCTGCAGGCTGCGCCGGGCGTGCAGGCCGTGCGGCTGCAAAGCAGCCCGGTCAGCACGGACGCCGGCAGCACCTTGAGCGGGAAGACGCTCGATGCCGGTACGGCCGAGGCGCCGGCCGCGCGTTTCAGCGTGAGCCTGCTTTTCCGTGGAGGCCGCCCGTGACGCGCCCGCCTTTCCCCGTCCTCAAGCTGCCGCTGATGCTGCTGCTCGCCGTGCTGCTGCTGTCGGCCGGCGGCATCCTGTGGGGCCATCGCATCGCAACGGACGCCGATGACGCGCTACGCGCGCAGGAGGCGGCGCTCAACCAGGCACGCCACGAACTCGACCACAGCCGCATGCAGCAGCGGCTCGTCGCCACCCACCTGGCCGATTACCGGGCGCTGGTGGCACGCGGATTCGTCGGCGCGGAGGATCGCCTGGCATGGATCGAAGCCGCGCAACTGGCGAACCGCGACGCGGGGCTCTACGGCCTGTCCTATCGCCTGATGCCGCGCAACGCCTCGCCCGCGGCACTCGCACAGGGCCTGCCGCTGGGGCAGACCCGCATGACGCTCACGCTGCCCCTGCTGGTGGAAACCGATCTCGGCCGCTACCTCGACGCGCTCAGGACGCGCGCGCCGGGCGTCGTCCGCGTTCGGGGCTGCCGGCTGTCGCGCCTCGACAACGCGCCGTTCGAAGCCGCCGACCGCCCGCATCTGCAGGCCGAATGCGACCTGCTGTGGTTCACCCTCGCCGCAAACGGAGGCGCGAGATGATCACGGGAGGCCGCTTCGGCGACGGCGCGCGTGGGCGAGGCCTCGCCCGCGCCTGGATGGTGGCGTTGTGCCTCGGCCATGCCGCGTCCGCGATGGCCGCGCCGGCCGATCCGGGGCGCCTGTTTTTCACGCCGGCCCAGCGCGCGCAGCTCGAGGCGGCACGGGCCGCGCGCCCGGCGGGATCGCAGGGTTCGCAGGCGCCGGTCAACGCCGCGGCGCCGCTCCATTACGACGGCATCGTCATCCGCTCCGACGGCGTGGTGACGCGCTGGATCGACGGCAAACCCAAGCGTGACGGCGCCGCGGTATCGGGGCTGAAGCCCGGCCAGATTCGCGCCGACGGGCAAGTGTACGAGCCCTATCAGGTGCTGCGGCCGACGCCCGCCGCGCCGGTGGGTCCGGACGCGAAGGAACCGGTGCGATGACGCGCGAACGCGGCTTCACCCTCATCGAGATGGCCATCGTGCTGGTCATCATCACGATCCTGATCGGCGGGCTGGCGATGCCGCTGGCGGCGCAGATCCAGGCGCGGCGGATCGCGGAGACGCGGCAGACCCTGCAGGCCGCGCGCGATGCGCTGATCGGTTACGCGATGATGACGAGCGCCAGTTCGGGCGGACGGCCCTACCTGCCCTGTCCGGATATCACCGGAGACGGCCGCGAGGACAGAAGCGGAAACCAGTGCAGTTCCATCTCCGCCCCCGACTCCATCTCCTACGGCCGGCTGCCGTGGGCGACCCTGGGCGTGGCGCCGCAGGACGCCTGGGGCAACCGGCTCGGTTATGCCGTCGTCTCGCAGTTCGCCGACTCGAGTGCCGGATTCACCGTCACGCCCTTCCCTGCGACCCAGATCACCGTCTGCCCCACCCGTTCCTGTCCCAGCAAGACCGCAGACAACAACGTGGCCTTCGCCCTCATATCGTACGGCCCCAACGGCTGGGGCGCCTGGAGCACGAGCGACACGCAGCTCGCCCTGCCGACCGGACCCGACGAACTGGAAAACCTCGACGACAATTCGAAGGTCGTCATGCGCACGCCGACCGCGGCCGACACGCCTCTGGGCGAATTCGACGATCTCGTCACGTGGACCTCCCTGTCGGAATTGACAGGACGCGTATGCCTCACGAGCTCGAGTTGCGCGCCGTAGCCTCCAGCCGGAAGGTCACCCTGCCCGACTGATTGTCGGGCAGGCTCAGCCGATACCCCGAGCGCGCGGCTTGCCGCGCCGCCTGGTACAGCCCCACCCCGAGCCCGAAGTCCGACGCGACCGGACTCATGAACAGGTTGCGCGCGACATGCTCGGGCGCGGCGCTGCCGCTGTCGGTCACCGTCAGGCTTACGAGCGGATGCAGCGCGAGGTGCACCTCCACCACCACGTCCGGCTGGCTCTGCCGCTTGCGCAGCGCGTTGGTCAGCAGATTGTCGGCGACGCTGTCGAACAGATCCTGCGGCAGGGGCGTGTCGTCGAGCGCGTCGGCGACGAACCGCACGTCGTCGTGTTCGTAACGCGTCTGCAGCGCAGCCCACCACGCGTTCGCGGCGACATGGGCGGCGTCCATTTCGGCCGGCTGCTTGAGCTTGTCGACGGTCTGCGACAGGCGCGCGGCGAGTTGCGGCAACTGCCGCTTCATCAGCGCCAGCAGGCGTTCGCTGTCTTCGGGCGTCGAGGTGTCGGCGGCGGCGAGCAGGGTTTTCATCGACTGCAGGATGTTCTTCACGTCGTGGGTGAGGCGCGCGCCGGTATCGTGAATCGCCTGGCTGTAGGCCTGCTCGCGCAGCGTCTGCTCGCGCACCTTGGCGGCATAGAAATAGCCGAGCAACTGCGACAGCAGCCGCACGTGCAGCGCGAGCGCCGGCGTGAGCGGACGCGTGGACTGCCAGGTCAGCGTCAGTCCGTGAAAGGCATGGCTCACGCTGTGCGCGGCCGGCTCGCCGAATGCGCCTTCGCCGCGCGCGGCCTGCCAGCGACCGCCGCGGATCCAGGTCAGCTCGTGCAGGTCGGCGAGCGCATCGCGCACGAAGGATTCGGGATCGCGCTCGCGTTCGGCCAGCGTCGCCAGCCGCTGCGCCCAGCCCTCGAATGGCAACCCCACCGAGAGCAGGTAGCGCGAAGTCACCTGCCCCAGGCCGGCAAATCCCGCGTGGGGATTCCACAGCCACGACAGGGCCAGCAGCAGCGCCGCCATCCCGAGGAGGGTCTGCACCAGCGCCCACGCATAGCTGACCTTCACCACCGCGACGACGGCGAACACCCCGAGCGCCATCACCATGATCAGCAGCGACAGCATCAGGCCGTAGATGAAATCGAGCGTCGACGAGGCGCTGCGCCGGCGCGCGGCGGGCAGGAAGACGATTGCCAGCGGCAGCAACGGCAGGCCGTAGCGCACCGCCGCCCGCAGTTCGTCGGGGAGCGACATGCCGCCGAGGCTCTGCGGCAATACCCAGGCGAGCAGCAAGGCAAGCAGATACGCCAGCGCAAGCAGATAGGCCAGCCGCGGCGCACGCTCGTTCTGCGACGTCGCGACCGCGCCCACCAGCCCCGCGAGGATCGCCAGCCACAGCGCCGTCACCCAGGTGCTCTCGACCAGCACCAGCAGCGCGGCCATGGCCAGCACCGGCAGCGCCAGCCGCGGCTCGACGCGCGCCTCGCTGCGCACCAGCGGCTGCCACAGCAGGAACAGGCCGTAATGCGTGAGCAGGAAAGCACGCGTCGTCGTCACGTCGGGGTTGAACACGACGGCCGCGTGCAGCGCGAGCAGCATCAGCCCCAGCCAGCGCCCCGGCGCGACGCGCGTGAAGCGCGCGGCCATCGAAGTCAGCCAGGCGAGGTACGGGGCGATTTCGTCGCGTTCGGTCATGCAGGAAAAAGTGGGACGGGATGCAGTGCGCTCAGCATCTCACAGCTAACGGCGATCCGTCCCAGAAATGGAGGCCACACCCGATCTGACGGAAAGCTGCCACCGGCGTCGTATTTTCATCAAACGGCGCCGCCGCCCCGCCGGTCTGAACGCATTTTTCTTTTGCCAATCATGCCATTAAACGAGACGATCCGATGGCACATATTTTGCGACTTTGCTCGACGCGATAACAACCGGAAAGACCACCATGCCGCACCCTCATTTTGCGCGACGCCAGTCGGGCTTCACCCTGATCGAGATCGCGATCGTGCTGGTCATCATCGGCCTGCTGCTCGGCGGAATTTTAAAGGGTCAGGAGTTGATCACCAGTGCGCGAGTGCGAAACATCATCGCCCAATTGGACGGGACAAAAGCCGCATTCTTTGGGTTTCAGGATCGCTATCGCGCCCTGCCAGGGGATTTCAACGCCGCGACCACGCAGATCCCCGGCGCCACACAAAACGGTGACGGGAATGGACAAATAAACCCAACCGAAGCGATCGCTGTCTGGGATCACCTGTCGCATGCCGGCTTTATTAACGGCACCTACGTCTATAACGCGACGGAGAGCGCGACGACCACGCCCAACAACCCTTATGGCGCACGCCTCCAGCTTATTTACGACGACGTTTACGCTGATTCCGGCACCCCCACTGCACGTACCAACCTCAAGACAGGCCCGCAAATCCCTGCGAATATCCTGGCCGAGATCGACCGGAAAATCGATGACGGCAACGCCCTGACCGGCAGCGTGCGCTTTTCCCCCTATGCGGCCGGCGGCACGGCCCCCACCGCCGCCAACTGTTACGACACGACCACTGGGGCATGGAAAGCCGGGAGCGGCGAGACCAACTGCGGCGCCGCCGTTCTGTTCTAACCCTGCAACACCCTGAACTCCGCCGCCGCCAGTCCGTCGGCGGCGCCGCGCAGCACCAGCACGTCGCCCGCCTGGATGAGGGTGTCGGGCTGGGGATCGACGCCCTTGATGCCCTGGCGGCGGATCGCCACCACATCGACCAGTAGCTCGCCGAGCTTCAACTCCTCGAGCGTGTGCCCGGGCGCCGCCGCGCCTTGCGTGATCAGGACCGTGTGCAGGCGCGGCTGGGCGGCCTGGTCCAGTTCGTCGTCGACGTCGCTGGCGCCGCGGAAAAAGCCGCGCATGAGGGCGTAGCGCGTTTCGCGCACCTCGCGGATCCGCTTCAGCACCTGGCTCAAGGGCACGCCCAGCAGCATCAGCGCGTGCGACGCCAGCATCAGCGAGCCTTCCATCACCTCCGACACCACTTCGGCGGCGCCGGCGGCCTTCAGCGCGTCGATATGCGTGTCGTCGATGGTGCGCACCACCACCGGCAAATCCGGCCGCAGCTCGCGGACGTGCCGCAGGATGGCCATGCTGGACGGAATGTCGGAATACGTCACCACGATGGCCTGAGCGCGGCTCAGGCCCGCGGCGACCAGCACCTCGCGGCGGCTGGCGTCGCCGTAGACGACGCTCGCACCGGATGCCGCGACGGCGCGGATGCGCTCGGGGTCGGCGTCGAGCGCGACGAAGCTGATGCCCTCGGCCTCGAGCAGGCGGGCGAGATTCTGTCCGCTGCGGCCGTAGCCGCAGACGATCACGTGCTGGGCCTTGCCGAAGGTCTTGACGGCGATGTCATGCACCTCCTTGGCCCGCCCGGCCCATTCGCTGCCCGCGATCAGCCGCGTCAGCACGTCCATGCGATGGATCAGGAACGGCGCGGCCAGCATCGAGATCACCATCGCCGCCAGCACCGGCTGGGTGACGGGCGCCCCCAGCAGGTTCAGGTCGGCCGCCTGCGCCAGCAGCACGAAGCCGAATTCGCCCGCCTGCGCCAGCCCCAGCGCCGTGCGCACGGCGGTGGGGCGGGGACTGCCGAACGCCATCGCCAAGGCCGCGACCAAAAGTCCCTTGCCGACGACGATCGCAACGACGAGCAGCAGGACATCCGCCCAGTTCAGCAGAACCTGCGCGAGGTCGAGCCGCATGCCGATGGTGACGAAGAACAGCCCCAGCAGGACATCGCGGAAAGGCTTGATGTCGTCTTCCACCTGGTAGCGGTATTCGGTTTCCGAAATCAGCATGCCGGCGAGAAACGCACCGAGCGCCAGCGACAGGCCGGCGCTCTCGGTCAGGAACGCCAGTCCCAGCGTGAACAAGAGCAGATTGAGGGTGAAGAGCTCGGGCGATTTGCGTCCGGCCACCCACTGGAACCACGGACGCATGACGCGCTGCCCGACGAACAGCAGGAAGCCGAGCACGGCCACCGCCTTGATGCCGGCGAGCGCCAGGTCGATCGCCATGCCGTCGGATTGGGTGGCGAACGCCGGAACCAGGATCAGCAGCGGCACCACGGCCAGGTCCTGGAACAGCAGCGCACCGAAGACCTGCCGCCCGTGCGGCGTCTGGATTTCGAGCCGCTCGGCCAGCAGTTTGGAGACGATGGCGGTCGACGACATCGACATGATGCCGCCGAGCGCCAGCGCCGCGAGCAGCGGCAAGTCCAGCAGCCAGGCGACGCCCGTGGTGAGCGCGATGGTCAGCACGACCTGCGCGCCGCCGAAGCCGAACACGGTCAGGCGCATCGTCATCAGGCGCGCGAGGCTGAATTCCAGGCCGATCGAAAACATCAGGAACACCACGCCGAATTCGGCGAGGTAGCGGGCCTGGGCGCTGTCGGGAATCCAGCCCAGCGCGAAGGGGCCGATGGCGATGCCGGTGACCAGGTAGCCGAGCATGGTCGGCAGGCGCAGCACGCGCGCCGCGGCGGCCACCAGCACGGCGACCGCGAGCAAAATCAGAACGAGCTGGAGGCTGCTGTGCATAAATTCTCACGGGCTTCGGCCCGTCTTATTTTCTGTCGGAGTCCCGCTCCCCTGGCCGCAGCGAAAACGCGGCCGGAAAGGCTGCGTTTAGTATACTTGCCGACCATGCAACCCCAACCCGCCTCCCCCGAACATTTGCTTGCACTCGCGCGCCAGGTTCTCGATATCGAGGCCGATGCCCTGCGCGCCCTCTCCACCCGTCTCGACGGCGGCTTCGCCGACGCGGTGCGCCTGATCCTCGCGTGCCGGGGCCGCGTGGTGGTGTCCGGAATGGGCAAGTCAGGCCACGTCGGCGGCAAGATCGCGGCGACCCTGGCATCGACCGGAACGCCGGCCTTTTTCATGCACCCCGGCGAAGCCAGCCACGGCGACCTCGGCATGATCGCCCACGACGACGTGGTGCTGGCGCTGTCGAATTCGGGCGAAAGCAACGAAATCGTCAGCATCGTTCCGCTCATCAAGCGGCGCGGCGCCAAGCTCATCGCGATGACCGGCAACCCCGCCTCGACCATGGCGCGGGAAGCCGACGTGCACCTCAACGCCGCGGTCGACAAGGAAGCCTGCCCGCTCAATCTCGCCCCCACCGCAAGCACCACGGCGGCGCTCGCGCTCGGCGACGCGCTCGCGGTGGCGCTGCTCGACGCGCGCGGCTTCTCGGCCGACGATTTTGCGCGTACGCATCCCGGCGGCAGCCTCGGCCGCCGCTTGCTCGTCCATGTGCGCGACGTCATGCACGCCGGCGAGGCGCTGCCGAAAGTCGATCAGGCCGCCTCGCTCAAGGTCGCCCTGCTCGAGATGACCCGCAAGGGACTCGGCATGACGGCGGTGGTCGACG
This sequence comes from Pseudomonadota bacterium, assembly GCA_021820845.1. Lineage (GTDB taxonomy): Bacteria > Pseudomonadota > Gammaproteobacteria > Burkholderiales > Thiobacillaceae > Thiobacillus. The sequence goes on along the minus strand of JAKADC010000006.1, from coordinate 131,068 downwards.
CGGCCGACAAGGTGGTCGGCGTGTTCACCGACGGCGACCTGCGCCGCGCGCTGGAACGCGCGCTCGATCTGCACCAGGCCGCTGTGGCCGACTTGATGACCCGAAACCCGAAGACGATCCGTGCCGACGAACTCGCCGTCGCGGCGGTGGAAAAAATGGACACGCTGAAGATCAACGGCCTGCTGGTGGTCGACGCCGACGACACCCTGGTGGGGGCGCTCAACATGCACGACCTGCTGCGCGCGGGGGTGGTGTGATGACGGCCGATCTGATCGCACGCGCACAAAAAATCCGCCTGGTCGCGTTCGACGTCGACGGCGTGATGACCGACGGCACCCTGTTCCTGGCCGACGACGGGCAGGAGTACAAGGGGTTCAACTCGCTCGACGGGCACGGCCTGAAAATGCTCAAGGGCACCGGCGTCGAACTCGCGATCATCACCGGACGCAGTTCGCGCGTCGTCGAGCACCGCGCGCGCAATCTCGGCATCGAGATCATCCACCAGGGCGCGCACGACAAGCTGGACGTATACGAAGCCTTGTGCCGCGAGCTGAACCTCGACTGCGAGGCCACCGCCTACATGGGCGACGACGTGGTCGATCTGCCGGTGATGCGGCGCGCCGGACTGGCGATCACCGTGCCCGCCGCCCCGGACCTGGTGAAAGCCCACAGCCATTACACGACCACGCGCGAAGCGGGACACGGCGCCGTGCGCGAGGCCTGCGAATTCCTGATGCGCATGCAGGGGACGCTGGACGCGGCGCTGGCGCCTTTTCTGAGATGACCGGTCGTGCACGGCGCTCCGTGAATGCCGCCGCCCGCCCGGGGCCGGCATGATCTCACGCGGACCGCTGTGGCTGCCGCTGGCCATTTTGCTGGTGCTGGCCGCGCTCAGCTTCTGGTTCGAGCGCCTGGTGGAAGTGCCGGGCAACGGCAATGCAGCCCCCGCGCAGACCGATCCCGAAGGCATCATGGAAAACTTCAATGCGCTGCGCACCGACGTGACGGGCAAGCCGCAGTACCGCCTGTCCGCGAAGAGATTGCGCCACTATTCGAACAGCAAATTCACCGAACTCGAAGCGCCCCATTTCACGCAGCTGGACGCGCAGTCGGGCGACGTGAGCGCCGTGGCCAGGCAGGCGACCGTGTCGCCCGACGGCCAGGAAGTGGACCTGCGCGGCGACGTCCTCGTCGAACGCGCCGCCCACGCCGGCCAGTCGCTGATGACGCTGCGGTCGGCACGGCTGCTCGTTTACCCCGACCACGACCGCTTGCGTTCCCCGGGTCCGGTCGAGATCCACGACGCCACCCTCGACGCACGCGCGGCCGCGATGGACTACGACGCCAAGCTACGCATCGTCAAACTCACAGGGCGGGTCCATGCCCGCTACCTTTCCGGAAAAAGGCCAACACCATGATAAAACCGAACCTGAGGTCCTGCGCGGTGCTGTGCCTCGCACTGCTGGCCGCGTCCGCACACGCGGAAAAGGCCGACCGCGACAAGCCGGTCAATCTGGAAGCCGACACCGTCACCCTCGACGACATCAACAAGGTGAGCGTCTACCAGGGCAACGTGGTGTTGACGCAGGGCACGCTCATGCTGCGCGCCGATCGCGTGCAGGTGACACAGAATGCGGAAGGCCTCGACAAGGTCAGCGCGGTCGGACGCCCCGTCGCCTTCCGCCAGAAAGCGGATGGCCGCGACGAATACATCGAAGGCTACGCCGACCGGATCGAATACGACGGTCCCAGTGGCCAGCTCGAACTGATCGGCCAGGCGCAACTGCGTCGCGGCAGCGACGAACTGCACGGTGCGCAGATCTCCTACAACGCCAACACGGGTTTCTATAAAGTCGTCGGCCAGCCCAACGCCCGGACGCCGAGCGGCCGCGTCCGCGCCGTGATCCGCCCGAAGCCGCGCAACGCCGAACAACCGGCCGCAAAACCATGAGCCAGATCGTCGCCAAGGGCTTGCGCAAGACGTACGGCAAACGCACGGTCGTGCATGACGTTTCCTTCGAGGTCAGCAGCGGCGAGGTGATCGGCCTGCTCGGTCCCAACGGCGCCGGCAAGACGACGTGTTTTTACATGGTGGTCGGCCTGGTCGCGGCGGACGGCGGCAGCGTGCAGATGGACACGCACGACCTCACGCATATGGCGATTCATCAGCGCGCGCGCCTCGGACTGTCGTACCTGCCGCAGGAACCGTCGATCTTCCGCAAGATGACGGTGGAAGAGAACATCCGCGCCATCCTCGAACTCAAGCCCTACAGCAAGGCCGAGCGCGAGGAGCACCTCGACAACCTGCTGGAAGACCTCCACATCGACCACCTGCGCGAAGCGTCCGCGGTCAGCCTGTCCGGCGGCGAGCGCCGGCGGGTGGAAATCGCGCGCGCGCTGGCGATCAATCCGCGCTTCATCCTGCTCGACGAGCCCTTTGCCGGCGTCGACCCGATCGCGGTGCTCGACATCCAGAAGCTGGTGCATTTTCTCATCGAGCGCGACATCGGCGTGCTGATCACCGATCACAACGTGCGCGAAACCCTGGGCATCTGCGACCGCGCCTATATCATCAACGAGGGCCGCGTGCTGATTGCCGGCACCCCCGACGTGATCATCCGCGACGACAACGCGCGCCGCGTCTACCTCGGCGAAAATTTCCGCTTGTAGAAGCCGCCATCCCCGGCGGAATCGCGTTAAACTGGGTTCAGCTCGGCACGATTTTTGCCGTAGCCGACACGCAATGAAACACAGCCTCCAACTCAAGCTCGGTCAACATCTCACGCTGACGCCGCAGCTGCAACAGTCCATCCGGCTGCTGCAGCTGTCGACGCTCGAACTGAACCAGGAGCTGGAGCAGATGCTGCAGGACAACCCCCTCCTGGAACGCGAGGAGGAGGAGGAGGACGAAGCGGCCCACGGCCCCGGGGAACCGCCTGCCGGCATGGGCGAAGCCGAGACGCAAGGCACGGAAGCGGCATCCCTCGAGCACGCCGGACCGGAGCCCGTCACCGCGCTGGACGATTCCGACTGGAACGATTACGGCGCCGCCGGCGGCGACGACGAAGACAACGACTACACCCAGGGGTCGATCTCGGGCGCGACGCTGCGCGAGCACCTGCTCAACCAGCTGATCGTCAGCCCGCTCACCTTGCGCGACCGCACCCTGGTCGCCGCCCTGATCGACGACCTGGACGACGCGGGCTTCCTGACCCAGCCGCTGGAGGACATCACCGCGAGCCTGCAGGCCGAGCTCGAAGAGCTCGAGCCCGAAGAGGTCGAGACGGCGCTCAAGCATTTGCAGAACATGGACCCGACCGGCGTCGGCGCGCGCAACCTGGCCGAGTGCCTGTCCCTGCAGCTGCGGGCGCTGCCGGAGGACACGCCCGCGCGCGACGCGGCGATGCGGCTCACCGCGCACTATCTGGACCTGCTCGCCGCACGCGACGTCGGCAAGCTGAAAAAGATGCTCGGCATCAACGACGCGACGCTGCGCGCGGCGCGCGCCCTGATCCTCTCGCTGAATCCGCGCCCCGGCGCCGCCTTCGGCGCGGACGACACGCACTACGTGATTCCCGACGTCTACGTGCGCAAGGTCAAGGGCATGTGGATCGCCAGCCTCAACGCCGACGCCATGCCCAAGCTGCGCGTCAACCGCGTGTACGCCGACATCCTGTCGCGCCACCGCGAAAGCGGCGGCAGCCAGCTCGCCAGCCAGCTGCAGGAAGCCCGCTGGCTGATCAAGAACGTCCAGCAGCGCTTCGACACGATCCTGCGCGTCTCGCAGGCGATCGTCGACCGCCAGAAACAGTTCTTCGAGCACGGCGAAGTGGCGATGCGGCCGCTGGTGCTGCGCGAAATCGCCGACGCGGTCGATCTGCACGAATCGACCATTTCGCGCGTCACCACGCAGAAATACATGATGACGCCGCGCGGCCTCTACGAACTGAAGTATTTCTTCGGCAGCCACGTCTCGACCGACAGCGGCGGCGCCTGCTCCTCCACGGCGATCCGCGCGCTCATCAAGCAGCTTGTTGCGGCCGAAAACGTCAAGAAGCCCCTCTCCGACGGCCAGCTTGCCGAAGTGCTGGGCCAGCAGGGCATCGTGGTGGCCCGGCGCACGGTCGCCAAATACCGTGAATCGCTCCAGATCCCGCCCGCCAATATGCGCCGGGCGCTTTGATCGAAAAGGCTTTTTCGGGCCCATCCCGGGGGCGGGTCAGCCCGCGCTTGAATGTGCCGGTCTTTCGTCCCACAATGAAATCGAGCGCCAGCGATCGCTTCGGGAAGTACGACATCCGCCGGCTTCCTGGTTAATTTCAGCAGACTAAGGAGGCTCTATGAATTTGACGATTTCCGGTCACCATCTGGAGGTGACCCCGGCCATCCGCGACTACGTTTCCGGGAAACTCGACCGCGTGAAGCGCCATTTCGACCATGTCATCAATGTGACGGTCATCATGCAGGTGGAAAAACTGGTGCACAAGGTTGAAGCCACGCTGCACGTCAAGGGGCACGATTTCCACGCCCGCAGCGAGGACGGCAACATGTACGCCGCGATCGACTTCCTGGCCGACAAACTGGATCGCCAGATTGTCAGGCACAAGGAAAAAACCTCCGATGTCCACCACGCGGGTGGCGCGCTGAAGCACCAGCCCTCGGAGACACCCGCCTGACCTCGCCTCCGAGGGCACGCTCCCGCGTACATCGGCCAGTCGACCAAGATCTACGAACCCGCCTGACCTCGCCTCCGAGGGCACGCTCCCGCCCGGGGGCCGTCAACGGCCTTCGGGCGTATAATCCGCACATGCCGGGCCTCTTTCCTGGCTGCGCAATGGCATGAATCTAATCGCCCCCCTCATCACCCCCGACACCGCGCTGCTGGATGTCAGTTTCACCAGCAAGAAAAAACTGTTCGAACACGCAGCGGACCTGTTTGCCCGGACCCACGGTCTCAAGGCTTCCGACATCTTCACCAGCCTGTTCGAGCGCGAACGACTTGGATCGACGGCCCTCGGCCACGGCATCGCCATCCCGCACGGGCGCATCAAGGGCCTGAAAAATGCCGCCGGGGCCTTCTACCGGCTGCAGAGCCCGCTCGAGTTCGACGCGCCGGACAACCGGCCAGTGACCCTGTGTTTCATCCTGCTCGTTCCCCAGGACGCGAACGAACAGCACCTGCAGATTCTGGGTGAACTCGCCCAGCTGTTCGGCGACGAGGCGATGCGCGCCAGGATGCTGGCGGCCGCGACGCCTCCCGAGCTGATCGCCGTGCTCGAATCCTGGTCCAGCTGAGCGGTCGGGCGCGCGCATGGACGAAAAGATCAAGCACGTCTCTGTCGAGGCCATGTTCCGCGACCTCGCGGAACAGCTGAGCCTCGAGTGGGTGGCCGGGCGTCGCGGCGGCGAACGCTCGCTGTCGTCCGAAACCGTCCAGAAGCCGGCGCTCGCGCTCATCGGGCATATGAATTTCGTTCACCCCAACCGCGTGCAGGTGCTGGGGTGCGCCGAAATGGACTATCTGCGGAGCCTGGCGCATTCCGCCCTCCAGGATTCCATCGACCACCTGTTTTCGAACGAGCTCGCCGCCGTCGTCATTTCCAACGGCGAAGCCGCCCCGCCGCTTCTGTGCGAGGCGGCCGAGCGCACCGGGACGCCTCTTTTCACCTCGACCCTCGCCAGTCCGGCCCTGATGTCCTATCTGGGGCATTACCTCACGCAAAGCCTGGCCGAGACGACCTCGCGGCACGGCGTGTTTCTAGAAGTGCTGGGCATGGGCGTCCTGATCAAGGGCGATGCCGGCGTCGGCAAGAGCGAACTGGCACTCGAACTGGTCACGCGCGGCCACCGCCTGGTGGCGGACGACATCGTCGAGCTCAAGCACGTCGCGCCGGACACGCTCGAGGGCAACTGTCCGGTGCTCCTGCGCGACTTCCTCGAGGTGCGCGGCCTCGGCATTCTCAACATCCGTTTCCTGTTCGGCGAAACGGCCGTGAAGCTGCAAAAGAACCTCAGGCTGATCGTCGAACTGGTGCATCCCGAGGAGATTGGCGAAGTCGGCCTCAACCGCCTCGACATGGTGGCGTCGACCGAGACCATCCTTGGCGTCGCCATCCCCAAGGTGCGCATCCCGGTCGCGGCGGGCCGCAACCTCGCGGTGCTGGTCGAGGTCGCGGTGCGCAACCATATCCTCAAGAGCCGCGGCATCAATCCGGTCGAGCAGTTCATCAAGCGCCAGCAGGCCGCCATCGACGGGGAAAGCTGATGCAGATCGTCCTCGTATCGGGTTTGTCGGGTTCGGGCAAGAGCATCGCCATCGCGGTGCTCGAAGACGTCGGCTACTACTGTGTCGACAATCTTCCCCTCGCCATGCTGCAACCGCTCGTGGACTACCTGAGGCAGGAAGGGCAAACGCGCATCGCGATCGCGATCGACGCCCGCAGCAGCGCAAGCTTCGCGCACCTGCCGCAGATCGCGGAGGCGCTGCGCGACCAAGGCGCGGACCTGCGGGTCGTTTTCCTCGAAGCCAAGACGCTGACGCTGGTCCAGCGCTTTTCCGAAACGCGGCGCCGCCACCCGCTCTCCGGCGACACGGTCTCGCTGCAGGAGGCGATCCAGCTCGAACGCGAGATGCTGGCCGACATCGCGCCGCTGGCGCACCGCATCGACACGAGCGATCTCTCCGTCGCCGCGCTGCGCCTGTGGATCAAGGATCTGATCGGCCAGGACCGGTCGCGCATCACGCTGCTGTTTGAATCGTTCGGCTTCAAGCACGGCATCCCGCTCGACGCCGATCTGGTGTTCGACGTGCGCTGCCTGCCCAATCCGCACTATGTGGCGGAACTGCGCCCGCTCACCGGCTGCGACCAGCCGGTGAAGGCCTTCCTCGAAGACAGCCCCAATGCGATGGCGCTCCTCGCCGACATCCGCGGCTTCGTGGAAAACTGGCTGCCGTGCTTCATACGCGACCACCGCGCCTATCTGACCGTCGCCATCGGCTGCACCGGCGGCCGGCACCGCAGCGTGTATTTCGCGGAAACGCTGGCCGCCGCGTTCCGTGAACGCGAGCAGGTGCTGGTGCGGCACCGGGGGCTCAGTTGATGGCCGGGCTGCGCGCGGGCGACCTAGGCGTGCTGCTGACCAGCGGCAGCCTCGTCATCGCATTGACCCTCTGGGCCTGGGGCGGCAAGCATGGCGACACGGTCGTCATCCGCGCCGCCGGCCAGATCGTGGAAACCGCGTCGCTGGCCCAGGCCCGGACCTTTGCCGTCGGCGGACCGCTCGGCACGACGCACATCGAAATCCAGCCGGGCCGCGCCCGCATCGCGCGCGACCCGTCGCCGCGCCAGCTCTGCGTCAAGCAGGGGTGGCTGACGCAATCCGGCCAGGCCGCGCTCTGCCTCCCCAATCAGGTCAGCCTCGAAATTCGCGGCCGGACCACCGCGTATGACACGCTCGGCTATTGAACTTCCGATCCATGACGACGACCGCCGCATCGCGCGGCTGGCCGCGTTGGCGATCGGCCTCACGCTCGCCGAAGCCGCGCTGCCTAGCCCGATTCCCGGGGTGAAACCGGGACTCGCCAACATCGTCATCCTGCTGGTGCTGCTGCAATACGGCTGGCGCGCGGCCGCCTGGGTGTCGGGCCTGCGCGTGCTCGCCGGCGGGCTGCTGCTCGGCAGCCTGTTCGCGCCGGGTTTCTGGCTGTCGGCGTCCGGCGCCTTCGTCAGCCTGTCGGTCCTGGCGGTGGCTCGCCACCTGCCCCCGCGCCATTTCGGCCCGGTCAGCCTGTCGGTGCTGGCGGCGTTCGGCCACATCGGCGGACAACTCGCGCTCGTCGGCATCTGGCTGCTGCCCGCCGCCTCGCTGATCAAGCTGTCGCCCGTTTTCGCCGCCGCCGCGCTGGTGTTCGGAACGGTCAACGGCCTCATCGTGGCGCGCATGCTTGCCGCCCCCGCGTCGGACCAGGGATGGCCGCCAGGAATGGTTGCGAGCGGCTGCGAGCCGGGGGCGGGCGGCACGCAGGAACCGGCCTGCCGCCAAAGCCCATAAGGATTCCGAACCGCAGCGGCCTCCGCCCCGCCGTGGCGCGGTAGATTATTGGCGGCATCCGGGCGACAATCCGGGCCATGCACCCTTCCCTGAAAACCGTCACCCTCGCGCTGTCCGGCGCATCCGGCATGGCCTATGGCCTGCGCCTGCTCGAATGCCTGCTGGCCGCCGACCTGCAGGTTTATCTGCTGGTGTCGCAGGCCGCGCACATCGTTGCCAAGCAGGAGCTCGGCGTGACGCTGCCCGCGCGTGCGGGCGACCTGGAACGACAGCTTTCCGAAAGCCTGGGTGCGCGGGACGGGCAGTTGCGCGTATTCGGCCGCGAGGACTGGAACGCGCCGGTTGCATCGGGTTCCAACCCGGCGGACGCGATGGTGGTCTGCCCGTGCTCGATGGGGACGCTCGCCGCGATCGCGCACGGCCTCTCCGACAACCTGATCGAACGCGCCGCCGACGTGATGCTGAAAGAGCGGAGGATGCTCATCGTCGTGCCGCGCGAGGCGCCGTTCTCCGCGCTCCACCTCGAAAACATGCTGGCGCTGGCGAAGATGAACGCGGTGATCCTGCCGGCCAACCCCGGTTTTTATCATCGTCCGCAGACCGTCGAGGACATCGTCGACTTCATCGTCGCGCGCATTCTCGACCAGTTGGGCGTCGGGCATACGCTGATGGCGCGCTGGGGCGAGGAGCGGTGAGCGGCACGCGATACCCGCTTCCGCTGTTTCCGCTCAACACCCTGGTATTTCCTGGCGGATGCCTGCCGCTCCGGATCTTCGAGCAGCGCTACCTGGAGATGATCAAACGGGCCATCGCCGACGGCACACCGTTCGGCGTGTGCGGCATCCGCGAAGGCAGCGAAACCGGCGCGCCGGCGGTGCCCTACACGGTCGGCACCCGCGTGACCGTCACCGAATGGGACATGCCCGAGACCGGCATCCTGCATATCCAGACGCGAGCGCAGGAACGGTTCGTCATTCGCGCCATCCGCACCGAGCCCGACGGCCTCCTGATCGGAGACGTGGACGATGTCAGCGCCGACCCTGCGACGCCGGTGCCGCGCGAGCTCGAGCTCGCCGCCGAGATCCTGCGCCACATCATCGACGACCACGGCGCGGGACATTTTCCGACGCCGCACGATTTCGGCAACGCCGCATGGGTCGGCTACCGGCTGTCCGAAGTGTTGCCGCTCAAGCTCTCGATCAAGCAGGACCTGCTCGAACTGAACGACAGCGTCACGCGCCTGCGCATCCTCACCGGCTTCATCAGAAAGCAGATCAACTGATGGCACGCTTCTACCCCGAAATCGAAGAAAAACATCGCGCCTTCATCGCCGGGCAGAAGATTTTTTTCACCGCAACGGGAACGGCGGTCGGCCGCCTCAACCTGTCGCCCAAAGGCATGGACAGCCTGCGCGTGCTCTCGAGCCGGCGCGTCGCCTACCTCGACCTCACCGGCAGCGGCAACGAGACCGCCGCGCATCTGGCACACGACGGGCGCATGACGATGATGTGGTGCAGTTTCGAAGCCGATCCGCTGATCCTGCGCCTGTATGGACACGGCCGCGCCGTGCACCGCCAGGACGCCGAATGGGATGAGTTCCGCCGCCACTTTCCCGCGCTGCCCGCCGAGCGCCAGATCATCGTGCTCGATATCGAATCGGTGCAGACCTCGTGCGGCTACGCCGTACCGCTGTATACCTATCGCGGCGAGCGCGAGACGCTCGCGCGCTGGGCGGAAAAAAAGGGCGTGCAGGGCCTGGTCGACTACTGGCGTGAGAAAAACCGGGTCAGCATCGACGGCTTGCCGACAGGGCTGCTGGATGAATCCTGACGCCCGGTCGAGGATCGACCCCGCCGAACGCGCAGGCGTGCACGGTCAGTACGCCGCCAGGCGCGTGCGGATCTCGCGCGCCACGCTGCCGAGATCGTCGAGCGGCGGATAGCTCCAGCTTTCGAGTTTCCCGGTGAACGGCCGCGTGTATCCGCCGGCGCGCATGGCCTCGTGAAACAGCCGGAACTTCCGGGAGCCGCCTTCCAGTTCCACCACGAAAACGGGCTTGCCCGTGGCCGCGGCCTCCGAGACCATGTTGACCGAATCCGCCGTCACCACGATGTAGTCGGCGAGCGCAAGATAGGCGAGATACGGATTCTCGCCTGCGCCATCCCAGATGTACGCCGGGCTATCCGCCAACGCGTCGCGCAGCGCGGCCTCGACGTCGGCTCCGGTGCGTCGCGACGGCGTGAGCAGGATGCCCGCCCCGGTCGATTGCGAAAGCGCCGCCAGCTGCCTTCCCAGCGTGCGTCCAATCTCGGGCGTGAGCCGATAGCATTTGTTGGTGCCGCCGACCAGCACCGCCACGCGCGGATGCGGCAGGTAGGCGAACTTTTCCGCGAAACGCGCACCGGCCTCGCGAATACGGTCGGGGGTGATCGTGTGCAGGCCGCCCAGCGTGGCGATGACGTTGGGGCGGTCGCACCGGTCATGCCGCGGCGTGACGATCGCATCGAATTCGTCGTACGCGGCGTGCGGGTCCTGGATGCGGATATTGAACGTGCGGCCGCCGCTGGCGCGCTTGATCGCCAGTGCGACGGCGACCGTCAGCCGTCCCGTGCCGATGACGACGTCCGGCCAGGGCGGTTCGAAGGCGTCGCTGTTCGGACCCAGAAAACGCAGCGGCGCGAGCCAAAGCTGCGGCGGCAGGTGCTTCCAGGGCGCGACGGGCTCGATGCGTTTCTGCACCACCTCCAGCCCCAGCGCATGGGCCAGACCGATGGACTGGTTGTCCATGCCCGGTATGCCGACGGTCAGAACCCAACAGGTCTTGGCTTGCATTGCGTGCGATCCGCGTGAGTGTCCAAAAGATTTCGCGCTATGGTACGTGAAGCCGCGCGCCCGATCGCGCGCGGCGCGGAGGATTTTCCCGTCCGGCGACCCGGGCCCGGAGTAAACTTGGGCCCTGCCGGCATGCGCCGGGCGACCGGAGACCGCACGATGAAATGGACCCTGATTCCGCTTGCGCTGATCCTGACCGCCTGCGACGGCGGCCCAGCGCCGCATCCAAAAACCGCCTCCGAGCCCAATCCGGCGTTTCAAGCGCAGATCCAGGCGATCGAGAAAGCGCGGGCGGTCGACGGCCAGGTGACGGCCGCGGCCCAGGCACAGCGCAAGCAGATCGACGACGCGACGCAGCAATAGCGCTCGCGCGATTGCCGAAGCGGGCTAGGGCTGCGCGATCAGTCGCTGCACCACCGCGCCTGCCAGCATCAGCCCGAACAGCGGCGGCATGTAGCTGATGGTTCCGTTAACCGCGCGGTCGCGGCCGCGCCCCTCGACGGGCTGCGGCGGCAGCGGCGCGCGTCCCGGCTCGTCGGAGAACACGGTCAGCACGCCTTGTGTGATGCCACGCTTCCTGAGCCGCTTGCGCATCACCGAAGCAAGCGGACACATCTCGGTCTTCGAAATGTCTGCGATGCGGATGCGGGTGGGGTCGAGCTTGTTGCCGGCACCCATGCTGGACGCGACCTTGAGGCCGCGCTCGACGCTGCTGGCGACCAGCGCGACCTTGCAGTTGAGCGAGTCGATGCAGTCGACGACGAAGTCGGCGTCGGCCGGCACGATGTCGGCCACCGTCTCGGGAATCAGGAATTCCCGGACGACGGTGAGTTCGCACGCCGGGTTGATGTCGCGGATGCGCGCGGCCATCAGTTCGGCTTTCGGCTGCCCGACGGTGGAGAGCAGCGCGGGCAACTGGCGATTGATGTTCGACACGGCGACGACGTCGTGGTCGATGAGCACGAGCTTCCCGACTCCTGCACGCGCCAGTGCCTCCGCGCAATACGATCCGACGCCGCCGAGCCCCGCCACCAGGACGTGTGCACGGGCAAGCCGTGCCTGCTCATCGGCATCGAGCAGGATCCGGGTGCGTTCGAATTGCGGCGGCAGTGCTGCATCCATCGGCTAAAATCCCCACATGATCAAATGGCTGGTGACACTCGTTCTGGCACTCTTGGTGCTGGGCCTGCTCACGCCCTGGCTGGAGCGCCTCGGGCTCGGCCGGCTGCCGGGCGACGTCCGGATCCGGCATAAACGGGGCACATTCTACTTCCCCTTCGCCAGCGTCATTCTCACGTCGCTCGCGCTCTCGCTGCTGGTCCATCTGCTGGGGCGATGAACGAGGCGCTTGCCGAAGGGTGTCTTATGCAAAATGAATAAAGCATTCGTCAAGGAAACCGATACGGCGGACGCCGACGAGGACGACTTCGCCGCGCCGGCGCTGCCCGCCGGGTCTAAGAATTACATGACGCCCGCGGGCTACGCGCGGCTCGATGCGGAGTTCAACCAGCTGTGGAAGGTCGAGCGCCCGAAGCTGGTGGAGACGATCAGCTGGGCGGCGGGCAACGGCGACCGCTCAGAAAACGGCGACTACATCTACGGCAAGAAACGCCTGCGCGAGGTCGACCGGCGCATCCGTTTCCTCTCGCGGCGCCTCGAACACGCCGAAGTCGTCGACCCCGCCGCGCGTGAGGACACCGACCAGGTTTTCTTCGGCGCCACCGTCACCGTTGCCGATCGGGACGGCCATGAATCCACCTACGCCATCGTCGGTATCGACGAAGCCGATGCCGGACGTGGCCGCATCGCCTGGATCTCGCCGATGGCGCGCGCGCTGCTGAAGGCGCGCGAAGGCGACATGGTCAGTGTGCAGACGCCCGAAGGACGGCGTGAGGTGGAGATCGTCGCGGTGCGCTACCAGGCGATCGACTGAACCGCCGCTCAGTTCAGCGCGCTGGCCAGCAGGCGGCGGTAGCGGCTCACCAGTTCGCCTCCGCCCAGCAGGTTGAACACCGACAGCAACGTCTTGCGCCCGATGTCGTCCTCGAAGGCGCGATCGCGCCGGACGATTTCCAGCAGCTGGTCCATGCCCGCTTCGTATTGGCCGGCGGCGACCAGGAGGTTGGCAAGCTTCAGCCGGGCGTCCAGGTCATTCTCGTTCGCCGCCACCCGCGCGCTCAGCGCGGCCTCGTCCTCGCCGGTCACGCCCATGAATTGCAGGCGGGCCTTCAAGGCCGGCACGCGCGGATCGGCGTCGTCCGGCACGCCGCCGAGCAGGCGACGCGCCTCGTCGGCCTCGTTCAGGTCGAGCATGATTTCCGCCGCGTCGAGCCGCACGCCGATATGGCCCGGATCCATCCTCGAGGCCTCGGCCAGCAGTTCCAGCGCGCCGGCCGCATCGCCCGCGGCGCGCACAGCCGCCGCCTGCCGGCTCAATTCATCGGCGGGGCCGGGAACCAGGCGATCGAGGAACGCCCGCACCTCGCCTTCCGGCAATGCGCCGGAAAACTCGTCGACCAGCTCGCCGTTGACGAAGGCCTTGACGCTGGGGATCCCGCGCACGCCGTAGCGCGCCGCAAGCTCCTGGTTCTCGTCCGAATTGATCTTGGCGAGCAGGAACTTGCCGCCGTATTCGGCCGCGAGCTTTTCGAGGATCGGCTTCAGCGACTTGCACGGGCCGCACCAGGGCGCCCAGAAATCGACCACCACCGGTCGCCGCTTCGATTCCTCGATGACGTGTTGCGTGAAATCGGCGAGGTCTATGTCGAGTGCATATTCGGACATGTGAGCTCCAATCGCCGGACCGCATCGGCCCGGCTCAAATCTGCCTGGCGAGTTCCGTCGCGATGCCGGTATAGCTGCCGGGCGTCATCAGCTTCAAACGCGTCTTCTCGGCATCCGGGATCGCCAGGCCGTCGATGAAGGCATGCAGCGTCTCGCGCGTCATGCCGGCCTTACCGCGCGTCAGTTCCTTCAACTGCTCGTAGGGATTCGCCACGCCATAGCGCCGCATGACAGTCTGGATCGGCTCCGCGAGCACTTCCCAGTTGGCGTCCAGGTCGGCCGCCAGCGCAGCGGGATTGGCTTCGAGCTTGCCGAGCCCTCGCAGGCAGGAATCGTAGGCGAGCAGGCTGTAGCCGAACCCGACGCCCATGTTTCTGAGCACCGTGGAATCGGTGAGATCGCGCTGCCAGCGCGAGACCGGCAGTTTTTCCGCCAGGTGCCGCAGCACGGCATTGGCCAGCCCCAGGTTGCCTTCGCTGTTTTCGAAATCGATCGGGTTCACCTTGTGCGGCATGGTGGACGAGCCCACCTCGCCCGCCTTCACCTTCTGTTTGAAGTAGCCTAGCGAGATGTAGCCCCACACGTCGCGATTGAGGTCGACAAGGATGGTATTGGCGCGCGCGACGGCGTCGTACAGCTCGGCCATCGCGTCGTGCGGTTCGATCTGGATCGTGTACGGGTTGAAGTTCAGTCCGAGCTGCGTCACGAATTCGCGCGCGAAACGCGCCCAGTCGACATCAGGATACGCCGACACGTGCGCGTTGTAGTTGCCGACCGCGCCGTTGATCTTGCCCAGGAGCTCGACCGCGCCGATGGCGTCCCATGCACGGCGCAGGCGGTAGACGACGTTGGCGAGTTCCTTGCCGACGGTGGTGGGCGATGCCGGCTGGCCGTGGGTGCGCGACAGCATCGGCAGATCGGCCAACCCGTGCGCGAGATCGGTCAGGTGTGCGATGATTTTTTCCAGCCTGGGCAGCAGCACGCCGTCGCGCGCCCCCTTGAGCATGAGCGCATGCGACAGGTTGTTGATGTCTTCGGACGTGCAGGCGAAGTGGATGAATTCGGAGACCGCCGCGATTTCCGGATTCACGCGGGTCTTTTCCTTGAGGAAATACTCCACCGCCTTGACGTCGTGGTTGGTCGTCGCCTCGATCGCCTTCACGCGCTCGGCATCGGCGACCGAAAAAGTGTCGGCGACGCCGTCTAGCAGCGCGATGGCGCCGGCCGAGAACGCCGGAACTTCGGCGATGGCCGGCTCCGCGGCGAGCGCCTTCAGCCATTCGATCTCGACGATGACGCGGTATTTGATCAGCGCATATTCGCTGAAAAAGTCGCGCAGCGGCGCGGTTTTCGAGCCATAACGGCCATCCAGCGGCGAAAGGGCCGTGAGGGCGTTGAGTTCCATCTTGTTTTCTCCGTTCGAACAGGGCGTGCCCGGGGCGCGCATCCCGAATTATCCACGAGAACGGGCTTCAGGCGGATGGCTGGCGCGCCGCGACGGGCCGCGCGAGGTCACGTCCCGCGTGTTTTCGCCGCGCGCTGGGGGAAAACCAGGATGCAGGTCAGGATGAACGCGATGATCGCCGCCGAAGCCGAGTAACGGCTCAGCGCCTGGCCACCCGCACTGACCGGCTTGTCGAGGAAATCGCCGACGACGGCGCCCAGCGGACGCGTCAGAACGAACGCCGCCCAGAAAAGCAGCGTTCTCGAGATTCTCGTCCAGAAATACGCCGCGACGACCGCGCCCAGGAGAACGCCGAAAACGATGGCGCCCCCGGCATAGCCCAGCCCGGCCGTATCCGCGGTCCAGTCGCCCGCCGCGGTGCCCAGCGTCTGCGAGAACATGATCGTGATCCAGTAAAACATCTCGGCCCTGGGCGAGCGGATGCTGTCGACGGAAACCGAGCCGAGCGTCCGGTGCCAGAGCACGAGCGACGCCAGCAACAAGGCAAACAGGACCGACGCGCCGCCGGCGTAACCGATTCCCAGCGAACGGTCGGCGAAGTCGGCGAGCGTCGTCCCCACGGTCGTCGTCGCAATGATGGTCGTCCAGTACAGCCAGGGATTGAAGCGGTCGACCTTGACCTGCGCGGCCACCATCACGAGAAAAATTGCCGCGAAAACAAAGGTGCTGAGGAGATACCCGAGATTCATCGACATCGAGACGGCGTCGCCGCCGGTTTCGCCGAGCGTCGTTGCGGCGATCTTGATGATCCAGAACATCAGCGTCACTTCCGGCACCTTGCTCAGGGAATGCTCTGCAGTTTGGTCCATTCTCGCTCCTTGAGTCGGGTGAAACGCTGGCCGCGTGGCGCGACCGCCCGTATGAGACGCGCGCGGTCGCGTTCGGTTCACGCGGTCCGCTCTACAATCCATTCATGGATATTGCCGCGCTCGTCACGCATTATGGCTACGCCGCCGTCTTCTTCGGCGTCCTGCTCGAAGGCGAGACCGTGCTGATGCTGGCCGGCTACGCGGCGCATCGCGGCTATCTCGACTTTGCCGCGGTCACGGGCGTCGCCATGGCGGGCGCGATCGCCGGCGACCAGTTCTTCTTCTGGCTCGGACATCGCCATGGACAAACGCTGCTGCGGCGCCGGCCGTCCCTGCGCGCGAAAGTCAGCCGCGCGCTCGATCTCGTCCGGCGGCATCCGGCGGCCGTCATTCTCGTGATGCGGTTCATGTGGGGGCTGCGCATCGCGCTGCCCGTGGCCGTCGGGCTGAGCAACGTCGCCCGCTGGCGCTTTTTCTGGCTCAATCTCGTTTCCGCCGCACTGTGGGCCCCGCTGGTGGGAGGCATCGGCTACCTGTCCGGCGCGTTCCTGAGCACCTATCTGGGTGTGCTGCACCGGGTCGAGCACTGGGTTATGCTCGGCCTGGCCGTCGCCCTGCTCGCCTTTCGCGGCTTTCTGCATCTGCGTCGATCATGAAATTTTTGCTGCCCTATCCGCATCGTGAGCTCCACCCCGTCGCCCGCCTGCGCGCCTGGCACAGGCTGTCGCTTGCGCTGGTTCTCGGCGCACTCGCCGCCGCGCCGACCTATGCGGACGTGTGGGAAACGCGCTTGCTGGCCGGATGGCTAGCCGGCAGCCTGATGTATCTGCTCCTCGTGTGGTGGGGCGTGGGACGGCTCGACACCGACCAGACCCGACTGCGCGCTTCCAGCGAAGACCCGGGCGCAACGGCACTGTACGGCGCACTGACGGCAGCGTCATGGGTCAGCCTGATAGGCGTGCTGCTGGTCACCGACGCCGCCAGGACGGCAACCGGAATGGTGCGCGATTTGCATATCGGTCTCGCTCTCGGCGCACTGGCGTCGACCTGGCTGCTGATCCAGACCCTGTTCGCGCTGCGCTATGCGCGCCATTACTACCGCCGGCACGCGGGCAAGGAGGCGGGCGGACTGGCGTTTCCCGGCACGGCGCCGCGCTACGTCGATTTCGCGTATTTCGCCGCGGTCATCGGCATGACCTCGCAGGTGGCGGATGTCGCGATCACCACGACGGCGATGCGCCGGCTGGTGCTGGCCCACGGTCTGGTGTCGTTCGCATTCAATCTGCTGGTGCTGGCGCTGACGATCAACCTCGTCGCCAGCGCACTCGGCTAGGGCGGGCGCACAGCCCGCGTTGTCTCAGACAGCGCGCCTGTTGCGCTGCATCAAACGGTTCGCCTGTCGCGAACGGCCTGCGCGAGTGTGCCGCTGTCGACGTATTCCAGTTCGCCGCCCACCGGGACGCCGCGCGCCAGCCGGCTCACCTTGAGGCCGCGTGCCTTCAGCAGTTCGCCGATGGTGTGCGCGGTGGCCTCGCCTTCCGGCGTGAAATTGGTCGCGAGGATCACTTCCTCGACGACGCCGTCCGTCGCACGCGCAATCAGCCGATCGAGATGGATCTCGCGCGGGCCGATGCCGTCGAGGGGACTCAAGCGTCCCATCAGGACGAAATACAGTCCGCTGTAGCTTTGCGTGGCTTCCATCATGTTGAAGTCGGCCGGCATCTCGACGACCGCCAGCTGGCGCCGGTCGCGGCGCGGGCTCGCGCACACCTCGCACACTTCCGCCTCGGAAAAGTTGTTGCACAGGCGGCAGTGGTGCAGGTGCGTCAGGGCATGATTGAGCGCGGCAGCGAGCTGCTCGGCGCCGCGGCGGTCGCGCTGCAGCAGGTGGTACGCCATGCGTGCCGCCGACTTGGGCCCGACGCCCGGCAGCACCCGCAGGGCGCCGATCAGGTTTTCCAGCGCGGCAGGCTGCATCGCGGCCTCGACCCGATCAGAACGGCATCTTCATGCCCGGCGGGATCGGCAGGCCCGCGGTGACGCTGCCCATCTTCTCCTGCACCGTCGACTCGACCTTGCGCGCCGCGTCGTTCATCGCGGCAGCCACGAGGTCTTCCAGCATTTCCTTGTCGTCGCTCATCAGGCTCGGATCGATGGTGACGCGGCGCACGTCGTACTTGCAGGTCATGACCACCTTGACCATGCCGGCGCCGCTCTGCCCCTCGACTTCGATTTCGGCCAGCTTGGCCTGCATCTTGGCCATGTTCTCCTGCATCTGCTGGACCTGCTTCATCATGTTGCCGATGCCGCCCTTGATCATGTCGATTCTCCTAATGGCTGTATGGTGGATGCGTCGATCTGGCCGCCGAACTGGTCGATCAGCTCACGCACGAATGGGTCGGACTCGATCGCCGCCACGGCCTCGGCCTGGCGCGCTTCCTTGATGCGGGTGCGAACCTGCTGCGGCGTCCGTTCCGCCGCGGCGCCGATCTCGAACGTCACGTCGAGGGCAGCACCGTGGCGCTCGCGCAGCGCAGCCACCAGCCGGTCCTGGTAGGCGCGGTCCAGCAAATGCTTGTGCCCCTCGCCGACCCGCAAACTCACCGCATCGCCCGTCTGCGACACGAGCTCGCAGTGGTCGGCGAGCATCTTCGCCATGCCGCCCAGGCGCAGCTCGGATACGACTTTCAACCAGTCCCAGCCCTGGCGCGGGCCGGGTTCGCGGGCGACCGCGGGGGAAGCGGCGGGCGCGAGATATTCCGGGGGTGCGGGCTCGGCAGGCGGCGCAGGGGCCGCTGCGGGCGGCACATCCGGCGCCGCCGCGACATGCGGTGCTGCCGCGACATGCGGCGCTGCCGACGCAGTGCGCGCGGCGGGCGCCGGCCGTCCTGCCGCCGGACGATCGGCGGCGACTCCCGCCGGCGCGAAGGCCAGCATGCGCAGCAGCGTCATGCTGAAGCCCGACAGCTCGTCCGGCGCATATGGCAAGTCACGGCGGCCGTTCAGCGCGATCTGGTAGTACAGCTGCACGGTTTCGGCGTCGAGCCGTGCGGCGGCGGCCTGCATGCGCTCGGCGTCGACGCCCGGCTCGGCCGCGTCCGGCGCATGCAGCCACAGCGCCAGCTGGGTAAGCAGGCTGCCGAAATCCTGCAGCGCCGCGTCGAAGGCGATGCCACGTTCGGCGAGCGTGCGTGCCTGCGTCATCAGCGCGTCGCCGTCGTGCGCGGCGAGCGCGTCGAGCAGATCGAACAGGTAGTCGCGCCGCACCGTGCCGAGCATCGCTTCGACTGCCACGGCCTCGACCGCGCCGCCGCCGTAGGCGATCGCCTGGTCCGTCAAGGACAGGGCGTCGCGCATGCTGCCGGCCGCGGCGCGTGCCAGCAGGTTCAGTGCCGCCGGTTCGCAGGCCACCTGCTCCTGCGCCAGCACCTCGCCGAGGTGCTTTGCCACGAGCGCGGGCGGCATCGGCTTCAGATTGAACTGCAGGCAGCGCGAGAGCACCGTCACCGGAATCTTCTGCGGATCGGTGGTCGCGAGGATGAACTTCACGTGCGCGGGCGGCTCTTCCAGCGTCTTCAGCATGGAGTTGAACGCCGGCTTCGACAGCATGTGCACTTCGTCGATGATGTAGACCTTGTAGCGTCCCACCGTCGGCGCGTACTGCGCGTTGTCGAGCACCTCGCGCATGTTGTCGACGCCGGTGTTCGACGCGGCGTCGAGTTCCAGCAGGTCGACGAAGCGGCCGGCATCGATCTGGGTGCATGCCGAACAGACGCCGCACGGCGTCGCGGTGACGCCGGTCTCGCAGTTGAGGCACTTGGCGAGAATGCGCGCCAGCGTGGTCTTGCCGACCCCGCGCGTGCCGGTCAGCAGATAGGCGTGATGCAGACGGCCCTGGGTGAGCGCATTCGAGAGGGCCTGGACGACGTGTTCCTGCCCCTTGAGGTCGGCGAACGCGCGCGGACGCCATTTGCGGGCCAGGGCCACGGCCGGTGAGGAGGATTCGCCGAACAGGTCAGTCATCCGGCCGATTTTATCAGAGCGGCGGACCGCGCCGACCGGCCCGTCCAGCCATTCAACCGTCAAAAGTGGCAGGCGAGGCGGATCTCCTGGAAATCGATGCCGTCGTTGGGCGACTTGATGACGGCGTTGGACAGGTGCTGGAAGCGGTAGCCCAGATCGAGCTGACCCCTGTCGCCGAAGACCAGCCCGACGCCCAGATGATCGCCGAACTGGAAGGCGCTACCCATGTCGCGGTCGGCGTTCACGTGGGTGTCGCTGATGAGATGGAGGCCGATCGCGCCTTCCACGTAGGGCTTCACGCTGCCGGATTCGGACTGGAAGCGGAATACCGGCGCAAAGCCGACATCCCAGATGCCCTTGCCGCCTGCGTCGCTGCTGTGCCAGCGGCCCACCGATGCTTCCCAGTAGCCGCCCAGGAACCAGTTGCCGCGATTGAACCATGTGCGGTCCCAGTGATGCGTCACGCTGACCTGCGCCATGCTGGTCGAATCGTCGCCCCAGCCACCGATGATCGCGATTCCGTTGTCGGCGCGGCTGGAAGAGCCCGGCCCCAAGCCGGCGACCAATAAAGCGGCAAGCTATCTTTTCATCCCGATGCCCAAGAAAATAGACACCTGGATTGTAGACAGCTTGATTGAAGCGGCGAGCCAGAACCCCGGCACTGGCATCGGTCGCTGGGGCTGCTTCCTTCCGGACCTGACCCGATTCACGACTTAGCCATGCGGGGAGGCCCGCCGCATGCATTTTAACCCGGAAATGCCTTTAATCCTCATCCTCGGGAACGGTCAGCCGACGTTTTGCCACGGCATCGGCCAGCATCCGCAGCAGCGGAACCGTGTCGTCCCAGCCGATGCAGGCGTCGGTGATCGACTTTGCGTATTCCAGCGGCTGCCCCGCGACGAGGTCCTGGCGGCCGGGATTGATGTGGCTTTCGACCATCGCGCCGATGATGCGCGTGTCGCCACCCGCCACCTGCGCCGCGACGTCGGCGGCGACGTCGATCTGGCGCTGGTACTGCTTGCTCGAATTGGCGTGCGAAAAGTCGATCATCAGCTGCTGGCGCAGGCCGGCGGCGGCGAGTTCCCCGCACGCCAGGTTGACGCTCGCCGCGTCGTAGTTCGGCGCCTTGCCGCCGCGCAGGATCACATGCGTATCCTCGTTGCCCGACGTGCTGAATACGCCGACGTGGCCCGACTTGGTGACCGAAATGAAATGGTGGCGCGCGGCCGCTGCCTTGATCGCGTCGACCGCGATCCTGAGACTGCCGTCGGTGCCGTTCTTGAAGCCCACCGGGCAAGAGAGCCCCGAGGCCAGCTGGCGATGCGACTGCGATTCGGTGGTGCGTGCGCCGATCGCGCCCCAGCTCACCAGGTCGGCGATGTATTGCGGCGAGACCAGGTCGAGGAACTCGGTCGCGCAGGGCAGGCCGATTTCGTTGATGTCGAGCAGCAGCTTGCGCGCGAGCCGCAAGCCCTCGTTGATGTCGAAGCTCTCGTCCAGATGCGGATCGTTGATCAGCCCTTTCCAGCCGACCGTCGTGCGCGGCTTCTCGAAGTACACGCGCATCACGATGACGAGGTCGTGCGACAGTTCGTCCGCCAGCGGCTTGAGCTTCTTCGCATAGTCGAGCGCGGCCGCCGGATCGTGGATGGAGCACGGGCCGACGACGACGAACATGCGGTCGTCCGCGCCGCGCAGCACGTCGTGGATCGCGCCGCGGGCGCGCGCGACGCGCTCCAGCACGGTTTCGCTGGCGCGCAATTCGCGCATGACCTGCATCGGGGCGAGCAGTTCGCCGCTTTGCTCGATGCGGGTGTCGTCGGTTCGGGTGGCAGACATGTTCAGGCTCCGGTTTGAGTGTGTGCCCGGCTGCGGCTTAAACAAAAAAACCGCCAGCGGGCTGGCGGTTTCGTAAGGCGTTGCTGCTCGTCTCAGCGCCTCCCGACCGCCTGCGGCGTGGGATAAAAGCGGCTAAAGAAGAACGTTTCGGCACGAGTCATGCGCAGCAGTCTACCAAAACCGGGGCGCCGCCGGCAAACCGCGCCGGGCCGGCGTCGGCCCTTGCGGCGGCCCGGCGCCGCGCAGCCGACGGCTCGCTAAATGCGGCGCGCCGTCTGCCGCATCACGTCCGCGGCAAAACGCATCGCCATCTTCACCGGAATCGGCAACGGCGCGGCGCCGTGATCGACCGCTGTCTGGGCGTGCCCCGCTTCATCGATCCTCATCTGCTCGACCACCGCGCGACTTCTGGCATCGGCTTCCGGCAGTTTGCGCAAATGTCCCTCGAGATGTGCGCCGACCTGGCGCTCGGTTTCGGCGAGAAAGCCGAGATTCCATTTGTCTCCGAGAAGGCCGGCGAGCGCCCCGATTCCGAGCGCGCCGCCGAACCACAACGGATTGAGCAGGCTCTTGCGGCCGCCGAGTTCGTCGATGCGCTGCTCGCACCATGCGAGGTGGTCGGTTTCTTCGCGCGCGGCCTGTTCGAGTTCGGCGCGCACGCCCTGGTTTTTCGCCGTGAGCGCCTGGCCGGCGTAGAGCGCCTGGGCGCAGACCTCGCCGACGTGGTTGACGCGCATCAGCGCGGCAGCCTGCGCTTTTTCGGCATCGCTCATGTCGCCGTCCCGGACGGTGGCCGGATACGGGCGGCCCGCGTGCGGGCTGGCGAAGACGGTGCGCAGGCCGAGATCGAAGGTGGTGATGAGCCGATCGAGCGTGTTCATGGGTGCCTCGGATTTCTCTTATGACCAGGAGTCCAGCCGGGTCTGGGCAATCGGACTCATTTTACGAAGTAATTGAAGTTTTGGTACGCCGCCTCGGCGACCTTGAACCACTGGAACTCGGTATCGCGGAAGGCCTTCCACGGGCGGTAGATCGCGGCGAAGTCGGGATTGGTCTTCGCTTCCGACTCGTACAGCTCGAAGGTGGCCCGGCGCGCCGCGAGCATCACGTCCTTGGGAAAGGCGTGCAGCTGGACGCCCTGCCCCACCAGGCGCAGCAGCGCGGGCGAATTCCTCGCGTCGTATTGCGCGAGCATCAGCTGGTTGGCCTCGGCACTGGCAACTTCGAAGGCTTGGCGATACGCCTCGGGCAGCGCGATCCAGCTCGCGCGGTTGACGTAAAAACTCAGCTGCGGCCCGCCTTCCCACCAGCCGGGATAGTAGTAATGCCGCGCGATCCTGTGGAAGCCGAGCTTCTCGTCGTCGTACGGGCCGACCCATTCGGCGGCGTCGATCGCGCCGCGTTCGAGCGCGGGGTAGATGTCGCTGCCGGGCAGCGTCTGCGGCACGGCACCGAGCTTCGCCATGATCCGGCCGCCGATGCCGGGAATGCGCATTTTCAGGCCCCGAAGGTCGGCCAGCGACTTGATCGGCTTCCTGAACCAGCCGCCCATCTGGGTGCCGGTATTGCCGCCGGGAAACTGCACGACGTTGTATTTTGCGTAGAGCGCGCGCAGCGCCTCGAGGCCGCCGCCCGCGTACATCCACGCGTTCTGCTGGCGCGCGGTGAGGCCGAAGGGCACCGCGCAGTCGAAGGCCAGCGCGAGATTCTTGCCGACGTAGTAGTAGCCCGCCGAGTGGCCGCATTCGGCGGTGCCGTTGCCGACCGCATCGAGTACCTGCAGGCCGGGCACGAGCTCGCCGGCGGCGAACACGCGGACCTGGAACTGGCCGCCGGTCAGTGCGGCGACGCGATGGGCGAAGGTCTCGGACACGCCGTAGATGGTGTCGAGGCTCTTGGGAAAGCTCGACGCCATCCGCCAGCGGACAGCCGGAAAACCGGCGGCCCGGGCCCCTGCCGCCGGCAATAAGGCAGCCGCGCCGGCACCCGCCAGGAAGTCTCGTCTTTGCATGGGATTCGCCTCGTTTTGGCGGATTATACGAGCCGCAGCCCCAGGCGCCGCGTGTTAAAATGCGCGTTTTCCAAGCCCTGCCTCTCCGCCATGTTCAACCGCCAAGACACCCTTGCCAAGACCGACCCCGACCTGTGGGCGGCGATCCAGAAAGAAGACCAGCGCCAGCAGGATCACATCGAACTGATCGCGTCGGAAAACTACACCAGCCCGGCGGTGATGCAGGCGCAGGGATCGCAACTCACCAACAAGTACGCCGAGGGCTATCCCGGCAAGCGCTACTACGGTGGCTGCGAATACGTCGACATCGTCGAGCAGCTTGCCATCGACCGCGTGAAGGCGCTGTTCGGCGCCGAAGCCGCCAACGTGCAGCCGAATTCCGGCTCGCAGGCCAACCAGGCGGTGTTCATGGCCTTCCTCAAGCCCGGCGACACCATCATGGGCATGAGCCTCGCCGAGGGCGGCCACCTCACCCACGGCATGGCGCTCAACATGAGCGGCAAGTGGTTCAACGTCGTCGCCTACGGCCTCAACGAAAAGGAAGAGATCGACTACGAGAAGATGGAAGCGCTGGCGCGCGAACACAAACCCAAGCTGATCATCGCCGGCGCCTCGGCCTATGCGCTCCGGATCGACTTCGCGCGCTTCGCCAGGATCGCCAAGGAAATCGGCGCGATCTTCATGGTGGATATGGCGCATTACGCCGGCCTGATTGCGGCGGGCCTCTACCCCAACCCGGTGCCGCACGCCGACGTCGTCACGTCGACGACGCACAAGACGCTGCGGGGCCCGCGCGGCGGCATCATCCTGATGAAGGCCGAACACGAAAAGGCGATCAACTCGGCGATCTTCCCCGGCCTGCAGGGCGGCCCGCTGATGCACGTCATCGCCGGCAAGGCGGTCGCATTCAAGGAAGCGTCGGGCAAGGAGTTCAAGCTCTACCAGGAACAGGTCATCGACAACGCGCTGGTGATGTGCAAGGTACTGGTCGAGCGCGGCCTCAGGATCATCTCCGGCCGCACCGAGAGCCACGTCTTCCTGGTCGACCTGCGCGCCAAGAACCTCACCGGCAAGGAGGCCGAAGCCCTGCTCGGCCGCGCCCACATCACGGTCAACAAGAACGCCATCCCCAACGACCCACAGAAGCCCTTCGTCACCAGCGGCATCCGCATCGGCACCCCGGCGATGACCACGCGCGGCTTCAAGGAGCTCGAAGCCGAGCAGCTCGCCCACCTGATCGCCGACGTGCTTGACGCGCCGACGGATGAGGCGGTGATCGCGCGAGTCAGGGGCGAAGTGGCGAAGCTGACGGCGAAGTTCCCGGTCTACGGTTGAGGCAACAACGGGCGAACCGGATGAAATCCTCTGGAAACCGTAGCGAGCGCAGCCAGATTGGACGCGGCCAGCGCGCAGGAACCGGAATGTACATAGAAGTACATGAGGATTCCGAGCACTGCCCGCGTTCAAGCTGGCAAGCGCAGTAGGTTTACAGGGGGTTTCATGAAGTGTCCCTTCTGCGGTTCCCTCGACACCCAGGTCATCGACTCCCGCGTCAACGAGGCGGGCGACGCGATCCGCAGGCGCCGCCGCTGCACGCAGTGCGACAAGCGCTTCACGACGTGGGAGACGGCCGAGCTGCGGCCACCGCAGATCGTCAAGAGCAACGGCACGCGCGAGGATTTTTCCGAGGCCAAGCTGCGCGAAGGCTTTCGCCGCGCGCTGCACAAGCGCCCGGTTTCCACCGAACTGGTCGATGCCGCGGTCGACCGCATCCGTCAGTTGCTGCTCACCCGCGGCGCGCGCGAAGTGCCCGCGCGGGAAGTCGGCGAACTGGTGATGCACGAACTGAAGAAGCTCGACAAGATCGCCTACATCCGCTTCGCCTCGGTATACAAGAGCTTCCAGGACCCGGACGATTTCCGCGAGATGCTGCAGGACCTCGAACGCGCGTCGCCCCAGGGCGTGGACGACCTCTTCGAATAGTCCGCCGTGCCCACCGCCCGCTATTCCGCTGCCGATCATCAGCACATGGCCCGCGCGCTGCAACTCGCCGCGCGCGGCCTCTACACCACCACCCCCAATCCGCGCGTCGGCTGCGTCATCGTCAAGGACGGACGCGTCGTCGGCGAAGGCTGGCATCAGCGCGCCGGCACGCCACACGCGGAAATCCATGCGCTTCACGCGGCCGGCGATGCAGCGCGCGGCGCCACCGTCTACGTCACGCTCGAGCCCTGTTCGCATCACGGCCGTACCCCGCCGTGCGCCGAAGCGCTGATCAATGCGGGCGTGGCGCGCGTGGTGGCGGCAATGAAGGACCCGAATCCGCTGGTCGCGGGCGGCGGCATCGCGATGCTGACGCTGGCGGGCATCCAGGCCGAAGTCGGCCTGATGGAGGCCGAGGCGCGCGCGCTCAATCCGGGTTTCGTTTCGCGCATGACGCGGCAGCGTCCGTGGGTGCGGCTGAAGACCGCCTCGACGCTGGACGGCAAGACCGCGCTCGCGAACGGCGCGTCGCAGTGGATCACCGGCGACGCCGCGCGCGCCGACGTGCAGCGGCTGCGCGCGCGCGCCTGCGCCATCCTGACCGGCAGCGGCACCGTGCTCGCCGACGACCCGCGGATGAACGTCCGCGACATCGACATCGGCCGCCAGCCGCTGCGTGTCGTTGTCGATTCCGCCTTGCGCACGCCCGCGGACGCGGCGATCCTTCCCGCGTTGATCGCATGCAGCCATGCCGATCCGGACAGGCGCTCGGCGCTCGAACAGGCGGGCGCGGAAGTGATCGTGTTGCCGGCGGCGGACGGCCGCGTGGACCTCACCGCGCTGCTCACGCGGCTGGCGCAGCGGGGCGTCAACGAACTGCACGTCGAAGCCGGTGCCGCGCTCAACGGCGCGCTGCTCGCTGCCGGCCTGGTCGACGAGTGGGTGGCCTACATGGCGCCGATGGCGGTGGGTGATGTCGCGCGCGGACTGTTCGCGCATGCGGCGCTCACTTCGCTGGGCGCGGCGTCGCGATTCCATCTGGCCGACGCGCGGCAACTCGGCGGGGACCTGCGGCTGACGCTGTTGCCGTCATGAGCGGCTTCAAGGACCATTTCTCGTCGGCGTCCGATCGCTACGCCGCCTACCGCCCGGACTATCCGGCTGCGCTGTTCGCCTGGCTCGCCTGCTTGTGCCCGATGCGCGATACCGCATGGGACTGCGCCACCGGCAGCGGCCAGGCCGCGCTCGGCCTGGCGCCGCATTTCCGCCGGGTCGTCGCCACCGACGCGTCCGCCGAGCAGATCCGGCAGACACGGCCCCATCCCGCGATCGATTACCGGGTGGCCCCCGCCGAGGCGAGCGGACTGGCGGACCGCAGCGTCGACCTCGTCACCGTCGCGCAGGCGGCGCACTGGTTCGACCTGCAGCGCTTTTACGCCGAGGTCGTTCGCGTGCTCAAACCCGGCGGGGTCGTCGCCCTGTGGGGCTACGGGCGCATGGTGCTGCCGGGCGACATGGACGCGGCGTTCCAGCGCTTTTATGCCGAAACCGTCGGTCCGTGGTGGCCGCCCGAGCGCGCACTGATCGACGACGCCTACCGCGGCCTCGATTTCCCGTTCGCCGGAATCGAGGCGCCCACCTTTTTCATCGAAGTGAGGTGGAACCTGCCGCGCCTGATCGCGTACGTCTCGACCTGGTCGGCGGTGAAGCGTTACCGGGACGCGGCGGGACGCGACCCGCTGCCGGCGCTGACGGCCGAACTGGCGCCCGGCTGGGGCGACGCGGAGACGGCGCGGCGGCTGCAATGGCCGCTTTTCCTCCGTGTCGGTCGGCGTTAGGCCCGCACGCGGAAATCCTCGAACAGACCGGACACCTCGTCGCCCACCTGCTGCAGGGGCCGGTCGCGCGTCGCGCGCAGGCACAGTTCCGCGTCGCCGCAACCCTGGCTGCGGAAAGCCTGGACCACATAGCGCCTGACCCCACGTCCGGCTAGGTCGCGCGCGAGGCCGACGACCTCCGCGTCGTCGAGCAACGCAGGATGCACCGTCGTGCGGATCTCATGGTCGACGCCGGATTCCACGACGCGCTGCAATCCGGCCAGCGCTCGGATGCCGCTGCCTTCCACGCCGGTGATGCGCGGGTAGTCCGCGAACGGCGCCTTCACGTCGAGACCCACCCAGTCGACCAGCGGCAGCACCGCGTCGAGTTTTTTCGGGTACATGCCCCCCGTGTGCAGGCCGACCTTGAAGCCGAGCGAGCGCGCCTCCCGCATCGCGTCCGGCAGGGCGGCCTGCAGGGTCGGCTCGCCGCCCGAAAACACCACGCCGTCGAGCAATCCGCGGCGGCGGTGCAGGAACGTCACGACGTCCTCCCAGGGGATTTCGTCGCGGCCCTGCGCGGGGATGAGGTCGGGATTGTGGCAATAGCCGCAGCGCCAGGGGCAGCCCTGGCAAAAAACCACTGCGGCCAGCATGCCCGGCCAGTCAGTGGTGGACAGCGGCGTCAGGCCGCCCACGCGAATCGTCATGGCCGGTGTCGCGCGTCAGCCGAGGCGGCAGCGCCCCTCGACGAAGAAGCGCCGCTCGCGGTGCTCGCCCTGCTTGCCCTTGTTGAAGCTGGTCACCGGACGGTGATAGCCCATCACCCGGGTCCAGACTTCGCAACGGGTGCGCTCCTCGTCGGTCAGGGCAACGGCGATCACGGCTTGATCCACGGTCATGTCATTCATTTCGGTCTCCTCTGGGTTGGTTAAGCGGCAACGGCACGCTTGCGGGACAGGGCTTCCTCGTCGCACTTGGGGCAGAACTCGTGCTCGCCGGCGAGGTAGCCATGCTTGGGACAAATCGAGAAAGTCGGCGTGATGGTGATGTAGGGCAGCCGGAATCCCTCCAGCGCGCGGCGCACCAGCTTCTTGCACGCTTCCGCCGACGAGATGTGCTCGGACATGTAGAGATGCAGGACGGTGCCGCCGGTGTATTTGCGCTGCAGGTCGTCCTGCCGCTCGAGCGCCTCGAACGCGTCGTCGGTGAAGCCCACCGGAAGCTGCGACGAGTTGGTGTAGTACGGCGTGTCGGCGGTGCCCGCCTGCAGGATGTCCGGGTAACGCTTGCGGTCCTCCTTGGCGAAGCGGTAAGTGGTGCCTTCCGCGGGCGTCGCTTCCAGGTTGTACATGTGGCCCGTCTCTTCCTGGAACGCCGCGATGCGGGCGCGGATGTGGTCGAGCAGGCGCAGCGCGAAAGCATGGCCCCATTCGGTGGTGATGTCGTGCTCGTCCGCGGTGAAGTTGCGGATCATCTCGTTGATGCCGTTGACCCCGAGCGTCGAGAAGTGGTTGCGCAGCGTGCCGAGGTAGCGCTTGGTGTAGGGGAACAAGCCATTGTCCATCAGGCGCTGGATTTCCTTGCGCTTGATCTCGAGGCCGTTGCGCCCCATCTCGAGCAGCGCGTCGAGGCGGCGGAAGAGTCCGGCCTCGTCACCCTTGTACTCGTAGCCGAGACGCGCGCAGTTGACCGTCACCACGCCGACCGAGCCGGTCTGCTCGGCCGAGCCGAACAGGCCGTTGCCGCGCTTTAGCAATTCCCTGAGGTCGAGCTGCAGGCGGCAGCACATCGAACGGATGTGGTTCGGCTTCATCTCGGAATTGATGAAGTTCTGGAAGTACGGCAGGCCGTAGCGCGCGGTCATCGCGAACAGGCGCCCGGCGTTCTCCGACTCCCAGGGGAAGTCGGGCGTCATGTTGTAGGTCGGGATGGGGAACGTGAAGACGCGGCCCTTCGCGTCGCCGGTCGTCATCACCTCTATGTAGGCACGGTTGATCATGTCCATCTCGGCCTGCAACTCGCCGTAGGCAAACGGCATCTCCTCGCCCGCGATGACCGGGATCTGCTCGCGCAGGTCCTCAGGGCAGGTCCAGTCGAAGGTCAGGTTGGTGAACGGCGTCTGCGTGCCCCAGCGCGACGGCACGTTGAGGTTGTAGATCAGCTCCTGGATGCACTGGCGCACCTCGCCGTAGCTCATGTTGTCGCGGCGGATGAACGGCGCCATGTAGGTATCGAACGACGAGAACGCCTGCGCGCCGGCCCATTCGTTCTGCAGCGTGCCGAGGAAGTTGACGATCTGCCCGACCGCGGACGACATGTGCTTGGGCGGGCCTGCCTCGACCTTGCCCGGCACGCCGTTGAGGCCTTCGTGCAGCAGCGTGCGCAGCGACCAGCCGGCGCAGTAGCCCGCCAGCATGTCGAGATCGTGGATGTGGATCGAGCCGTCGCGATGCGCCGCCCCGAGCTCGGGCGAGTAGACGTGGTTGAGCCAGTAGTTGGCGACCACCTTGCCGGAGACGTTGAGGATCAGTCCGCCCAGGCTGTAGCCCTGGTTGGCGTTGGCGTTGACGCGCCAGTCCTGGCGCGACAGGTATTCGTTGATCGACGCTTCCACGTCCACCACCGTCTTGCGGTCCTCGCGCAGCTTCTTGTGGCTTTCGCGATAGGCGATGTAGGCGCGCGCCGTCGCGAGGTGATTGGCGGCGATCAGGCTCTGCTCGACCACGTCCTGGATGCGCTCGATGTCCGGCGGCGCATTGCGGAAGCTGTGGATCAGGACCTTCATCACCTGCGCGGTGAGCAAGTCCGCCTCGTCCGCGCCGAATTCGCCGCTCGCCTGGCCGGCCCGCAATAGGGCCGAACGTATCTTCGCGGCGTCGAAGGCCGCGCGCTGCCCGTCGCGCTTGATGACTTCGCGCGGCATACCTGCTATCACAGAGTTCATTCCGTCCTCCTATGAAACAACATCTTGTGCATTGGTCTGACTAAGACTACGACATCTTGTGAATCCGTCAAGAAGAATTTCAGGTTAGCAAGTCCTGATATACTTAAACATGTATTTTTTCATCATCTTATGGAGCCATGACATGAGCACGATTCTGGATTTTCTCGGCAACGACCATCGTGCCTGCGACGACCTGTTCGCCTCGGCCGAAACGGCGGCGGCGCAAAAGGACTGGGCGCGCGCCCGCGATCTCTTCGAGCAGTTCCGGACGGCGCTGGCGCACCATCTGGCGATGGAGGAAGAACTGCTGTTTCCCGCTTTCGAGAACCGTACCGGCATGAGCGCGGGACCGACCCAGGTCATGCGCATGGAACACGAACAGATGCGCAGCCTGCTGCAAAATATGGCGAGCGCGGTCGAGGCGGCCAACCACGGTGGCTATCTCGGCCTGTCGGAAACGCTCAACATGCTGATGCAGCAGCACAACCTGAAAGAAGAAAACATGCTGTACCCCATGTCCGACCAGGTGTTGAGCGGCGAACGCGACGACCTGATCCGCTCCATGCAAACCTTCTCGTGAGCGCCGCCGCCCGGGAAAGGGTCGTCGACGCCCGCGGGATGGAGCCGCCGGATCCGATGGAAAAGGTCATGGAGGCGCTGGACGAACTGCGCCCCGGCGAGTCCGTCCGGATGCTGCTGCACCGCGAGCCGTTTCCGCTGTACGCCATCCTCGCCGAGCGCGGCTACCGCCACGAGACGCGGATGGAACCCGACGGCAGCTACGTCATCCTGATTCGGCAGGCGGAGGCGAGCGCGTAGCGCACTTCCATATGGGACAACCTGCCGGTCTTTCCTTCGAGCAGGCGCCGCCGTTCGCGGCGCCGCTGCGCTTTTTCCTGACTGCCCCGCTGTTTCTGCTCGCGGCGGCCGTCCTGATCGCGTCGTCGCCCGACGCGCTGGCTTCGCGCTGGACGCCGCAGGCCTTCGCCCTCACCCACGCGCTCACGCTGGGATTTCTCGCCATGTCGATGCTGGGGGCGATGATGCAGATGCTGCCGGTCGTGGCGGGTGCAAGCCTGCCCTCGCCCCGGCTCGTGGCGGGCCTGGCTCACGTTTCGCTCGTCGCCGGCACGGCGGCGCTGATGACGGGCTTCCTCACTTCCCGGCCGGCGGCGTTCGGCGTCGCCGTCCTTCTGCTCGGCGGCAGCTTCATCGTGTTTCTCGGCGTGGCCGGCACCGCGCTCATGCACGCCGTCGCCAGCGTGACGGTGAGCGGCATGCGGTTCGCCCTCGCCGGACTCAGCATCACGGTGCTGCTGGGGATGGTGCTCGCGCTGGTGCATGCCGGCGGGCGGCTTCCGGCGGCCATCCAGACGGGGGCCGGCGCGCACGCAGCTTTCGGTCTGCTCGGCTGGGTGCTGCTGCTGGTGATCGGCGTCGCCTACCAGGTGGTGCCGATGTTCCAGATCACGCCGGCCTATCCGCCCTGGCTGAGTCGCTGGCTCGCGGCCGTCCTGTTCGCGCTGCTGCTGCTCCATGCCGCGACGCCGGCCCTGCCCGACGCCCTCGCGACCGCGATCGACGCGGGCCTCGCCGGCGCCATCCTGGTGTTCGCGCTCGTCACGCTGTGGCTGCAATCCCGCCGCCGCCGCAAGCTGCCCGACGTCACGCTCGATTTCTGGCGACTCGGGATGGCGAGCCTGATCGCGTGCGTGCTCGTCTGGCTGTATGCGCAGTTCGTCCCGGCCTGGGCGGCAAGCACCGCCTACCCCTTGTCGCTGGGTGTGCTGTTCATCGGGGGATTCGGGGTCAGCGTGGTGAACGGCAT
This sequence comes from Pseudomonadota bacterium, assembly GCA_021820845.1. Lineage (GTDB taxonomy): Bacteria > Pseudomonadota > Gammaproteobacteria > Burkholderiales > Thiobacillaceae > Thiobacillus. Next base: position 98,678 of record JAKADC010000006.1, on the reverse strand, counting down.
GCTCTACAAGATCGTGCCCTTCCTCGCCTGGTTTCACCTCCAGGCGCAGCTGCAGGCACGTGCCGGCACGATTCCCACCATGAAGGACATGATCGCGCCGCGCTGGGCGCGCTTGCAGTTCCTGGTCCACCTCGTCGCATGCATGCTGGTCGTGGCGGGGCTCGCCTGGCCGCACCTGCTTCGCGCGGCGGGCCTCGTGCTGGCGCTCTCGGCGGTGCTGCTGGGGATCAATCTGTTAACGGCGGTGCGCCGCTTCTCGCGCCACGGCGGACGCTATCGTTGAATGCGCGGCCGCCCCAGAACAGGGCGGCCGGCGGATGTCAGCCCGTGCTCCACGCGCGCGGGCGCTTCATCCCGGCGATCTTGCATGCCTGCTTGACGTAGCCGTAGGCAAACAGCCTGAAGAGCGCGTTGCGCGCGTCGGATCCGAGACGGTTCGACAGGTGCTTGATCACGTAGCGCGCATCGGGTGCGATCTGGTGTTCTTCGTAATAGTCGCGCATGAAACGGATGACGTCCCAGTGCGCGTCGGTGAGCGTGACATTCTCAGATCGCGCGAGCCGCTCCGCGATTGCTTCGTTCCACTCACCGGGTTCGACGAGATACCCCTCTTCGTCGAGGGTGGGAAAAGGAACCTTCACATCTGCATCCATCGTTCAACCTCCTCAGAAATGCCCGGCGCGATCCGCCGGGCGGACCAGAAAACGGCGTCAGGCAAGGACCGGAAGGAGCCCCAGCATGACCAGAGTCACCCAGGCGACAAGTCCGAGCGCGGTGACGGTGTAGGCGACATCGATCGCGACGAGCTCTTCCCGCACCTTCAGGATGTTCTGCACGCCGCGAAAGATCAGGATCACCGAGGCGGCCAGACCGACGACGAGCCCGGCCATGATCAGCAGGATCTGGTCGTGGAAGAGGACCAGCGACGACAGCCACAGGGGGATCGGCGCGACGGCGGCCAGCGCGAACGCGTCGTGCTGGTCGGTCGCGATCCCCTTGCTGCGCGCGATCGACGCGATCGCCCAGCCCATGAAAGGCACCGTCAGCCACTCCGCCAGCAGGAAGAAGAATGCGGCCATGCTCCACGCCATGCCGGGGGTATCCGGGAACATGGCGGCGCCGACGTGGTGGCCCGCGTACTCGAGCATCAGCGGCGGGATCAGCGAGCACGGCAACGCCAGCACGACGAAGAGCCGAAGCGGCGACGGCCGGGTTTCGGAAAATGCATCCCACCCTTCGTGGGACGACGTGAACAGCTTGGGAATATGCAGGATACTCATGCGAACTCTCCTCTCGGAATCCATGTTGCAACCGCGCCGCCCCGACCAGACCTCGACGATTCCCGGCGGGGCGACCACGATGACTTTATATCATACTGTGATATAAAGTCCAGTACCTCTCCCGAATCAAGAAAATGACAGCCACCCGCCTGAGCAAGAAGGAAATCGAAGCGCTTTCCCAGTTCCGTTACCAGCTCCGCCGCTTCCTGCGCTTCAGCGAAGAAGTGACGCACGAGCACGGCATCACCCACCTTCAATATCAGCTGCTGCTGCACATACGCGGATTTCCCGGCCGCGAATGGGCGACCGTCGGCGAGCTGGCGGAGCGGCTTCAGGCGCACCATCACGGGGCCGTGTCGCTGATCTCGCGATGCGAGAAGCTGGGGCTGGTGAAGCGCCGTACCGGACGCGCGGACCGCCGCTCGGTGGAGGTGCATCTGACGCGCGAGGGAAGCGCGCTGCTCGACGAGCTGGTGGCCCAGCACCGCGAGGAACTGCTCCGCCTGCAAGGCATCTTCCGCGTGCCCGGCGCGGACGAGCTGGATCCCGACAAACCTTAGCGGGCAGCAGCGGCGAGTTTCGGACGTCGCTCGCGGGGCGCCGCGTCACGAAAAATGCGTCGCGTAAAAAAGTTGAGACACACAATGCGTGTCCTGTGTTTATAATATGTATTCCATTTACTTCTTTAAAGGACGCTCGCCATGACTGCCCACCTTCACCTTCGCCAGGACCAGGTCTATCCGTTCGACGCACGTGGAATCGCCAAGCGTTTCCGCCACGCGGCCATCTTCGGCGCGCTCGACGCGCTGACCCCGGGCGAGCGGATGCGCTTCGTCAACGATCACGACCCGCTGCCGCTGCTCGACCAGCTCCGCAATCGCTACGGCGAAGTGGTCGAAATCCAGTACCTGCGCCGCGAACCGGGCGAAATCGTGATCGACTTCATCCGCAACTGAGTCGCGCGGTGCTGCCGGCGCTGGTATTCATCGCCCTGGCGGCATTCACCGCCGCGCTCCTCGGTTCGCCCGCCGCCGGACGCGCGAGCGTCCTCCATCTGATCCTAGCCGTTGGCGCCATGCCGCTGATATTCGGCGCCATGGGCCACTTCATTCCGGTGCTGACGCGCACGCGCGGCGCGCCCGCCCGCTTGGGCGCGGTTCCCGTTCTGGCGCTCGCAGGCGGCGTTCTGGTCGTCGCCGCGCTCAGCCTTCCCGGCATGCCCTGGGGACGTCACGCGGGCGCATTCGTCGCGGCGACGGCTGCCGCCGCGTTGCTGGCCTGGAGCTGGCGGCGTCGCATCGGCATGCTCGGGCGGCCGCACCCCGGCCTCGCGTGGTACCAGGCTGCGCTGGCGTGTCTCGTGTTCGCCCTGCTCGCGATCCTCGCGAGCGCCGTCTGGCCGGAGCAGTGGCCGGCCCTGCGGCGCCTGCATCTTCATCTCAACACGCTCGGATTCATCGGAATGACTGCCTTCGGCACCCTCACGGTGTTGATGCCCACGGTCACCGGCAAGCCGGATCCGGGCGCGGCCCTGCGACTCCGTCGCGATTTTCCGCTCGCCGTCGCCGGCACCCTGCTGGTCGCGGCCGGAGCCGCATGGTTCGCTCCGCTCGCCGCCGTCGGGGCCGTCTTGTGGGCGATCCCGCCGGTGCGCCTTGCAGCGAACTGGCTGCGGCTTTATCGGACCGAGGTCTTCAGGTTGCACGGCGCGGCCCCGTTGCTCGCCGCCGCGCTCGCCGGATTCGTCCTCAGCCTGCTTTACGGCGCGGCCGCGCTCTCCCCTGTCGGTCTGGTACCCGTGTGGATCTACGTCGCCGGCTTCCTGCCGCCGCTGGTCACCGGCGCGGCCAGCCAGCTCTTGCCGGTCTGGCTGCGTCCCGGCGTCCAAAACGCCTGGCACGCGCGCCTGCGCGGCGCGCTCGGCCGCTATGGCGGCGTCCGCGCCGTGCTGTTCTGCATCGGCGGCGCCGTGGCGGGAACCGGACGCGAATGGGGCCTGCTGCTCGGCGCGGCGACCTTGCTATGGTTCATCGTGCAGGCCGTCGCAGCCCTGGTCCACGCCACGATTTTGCAGAAGGAGCACACACCATGAGCCATCCCGCCTTTTTCGATGCCGTCGCCCGCATCACCCTGTACGACCCGCTTGCCGAATTTCTCGGCGCTGCCGGCGGTGGCCGCATCGAGTACGGCTACCTCGACGTGGTCAAACTCGCCGGGCATTCCTGTCCCACGGTCGCGGGCGCCTACCTGATGACGCTGAAGGCGCTCGACCGGCTCTATCCGGGCGCGATCGCGGAGCGCGGCGGCGTGCGGGTCGACCTCGGCACGCCCCAGGCTGAGGGTGTCACCGGCGTCATCGCAGCCGTGATCGGAATGCTGACCGGGGCGGCGGGAGAAGGCGGTTTCAAGGGCCTCGCGGGACGTTTCAGCCGCCGCAACCTGCTGGCGTTCGCGTCCGGAACCGGCGCCGAGGTTCGCTTCACCCGGCTCGACACGGGCGCCAGCGTCGCGGTCGCCTACCATCCCGAAATCGTCCCCTCGCCGCCGGAACTGCAGGCGCTGATGCCCAAGGTGCTCGGTGGAACGGCCAGCGACGCGGAGCGAGAGACTTTCGGCCGCCTGTGGCAGCTGCGGGTCAAACGCATCCTGATCGACCACGGCGCCGACCCGGCCCTGGTCGTCTGCCGGGACGAGGCGTCCGCCGGCAGCATCCGGCCTCCGGCCGCGCAGACGGCCCGGCCCTAATCCCGCGGGGCCCAGCCCGAGATCAGCGCCGAGATGACGGCGTCAGCCTGTTCCGCGAGGACGAAGCGGTTGTCCGACAACACCCAGCGGAAGGCCAGCCCCTGGACGGCCGCGATCAGGATGCAGGCGTTCTGCTGGGGAACGACGTCCGCACGGATTTCCCCGGCTTCCTGCGCCGCGCTGATCAGCCCGGCGATGAATTGAAGAAAATAGCGCACCAGCTCGTTCATCCGGTCGCGGAATATCGGGTCGCCGCTTTGCAGTTCTTCCGAAAACAGCAGGCGCGGAATCCCGGGCTGCTGCTGGATGAAGTTCAAGTGGGCGCGGATGACGGCCTGCAGCCGTTCGAGCGGCCTCATCCGGTCGAGGCCGAGATCGGCCATCTCCTTCTGCAGCCGCGCCTGGATGGTGTCGACCAGCGCGACCAGGACATGGCTCTTGTTGCCGAAGTGCAGGAACAGAGTCGGCTGCGCGATGCCGACGGCCTTGGAGAGCGAGCGCGTGGTGAGGCTGGCGACGCCTTCATGGCGAATGATTTCCATGGCCGCCTCGACGATGTCATGGCGGCGGACTTCGGCGGTCTTTCGTTTCTTTACGGCCACGGTGTGTGTTGCCCAGGGCAATTCCAGCAGATGAACATTCGGCGAGCGTCCAGCCAGACGCATTCTGCCAGCAACCGTCGGGTTGGGGACGGCAGCGCGCCGCGCCGCCGCCCAAAAGTGCTGCCTCGCGGCGTCCTCAGGAACAGCAGCTGCCTTCCTTGACGCCGGTCCGCTTGAGCATGAAGGCCAGCGGGCAGAAGCCGGTCACGCCGCTTTGCGCCAGATTGACGCCGACGAGCGTCGTGAGCCAGAGCCACGCGGGATTGACGAAATGGGCCAGGGCGATGCTGATCAGCACCACCAGGCCCGCCACGAGGTGAACGATGCGGTCTACGGTCATGAGATTCTCCTTTTAGAACAGATAGCTGATCTGAACGTTGGCGATGTTCTGCTCAAGCTCGATCGTGTTGTAGGGCGCCACGTTCGAGGTGACGCTGTTGTGGAAGGCGTGCATGTAGGAAAGCGAAGCCGATACCTTGTCGCTCAGCTTGCGCGTCATGCCGATCGAAAGGTGCTTCTCGGTCACGGCCAGCGAGCCGATGTTGCTGTTGACGTCTTCCGGGCCGATGGGCGACTTGCCGTAGTTGAATCCCATGCGCACCGTGGTCTTCGGGTTGATCTCCTTCTGCACCCCGATGGCGTACACGATCTGGTCGTCCCAGCCGAAATTCATCGTGGTCGGTCCGGCCGGCGTCTGGAACGCGACCCGGTCGAGGACGTCGCTGAAGCCGATGTACTTCACGTCGGCCTCGATCAGCCAGCCCGGGCGCGGCTTGAACGCCAGGCCGACGGCGAATTGCTGCGGCGCGTCCATGGTCATGGTGTATTCGCCAGCCGTGGTGTTCCATCTGAACTCGTCCATGTACTGCTTGCTGACCCACGACACACCCAGCTGCAAACGCTCGTCGAACTTGTAGATCAGGCCGGCGGTCGCGCCCAGCCCGTAGACCTGGTTCTGCGGCAGGGTGAAGCTGTTGTTGTGGATGGCGAGGCTCTGGTAATCGAGATTGAGCGCGGCGCCGACGGACAGCTTGTCGCTGATCTTGTAGCCGAAGCCCGGCGCGATCTTGTAGAACTGCTTGGTCGTGACCACGGCCTGCGAGCCCGGGGCGGCGGCCATGATGTCGGCGAAATCGACGCCCATGCCCGACAGGCCGGCCATGCCCATGCCGAGGTAGAGGCGGTCGTCGACGTTGAAGGCGACCGCGCCCGACGGGATCAGGTAATAGTCGGAATCGCTCTCCGTCCCGTTGGCCTTGCGGGGCGGATTGAGCAGGCCGAAGCCCATGTCGAAGCGGACTTCCTTCATGCCCAGTTCGGCGAGGCCGGCCGGGTTGCTCATGATCGTGCCGGCATCCTGCGGGGCGGCGACGACGGCACCGGCCATGCCCCACTGGGTCGCGGTGACACCGATCATCTGGTCGCCGTTGGTGGCATAGGCGCCGGACGTGAAACAGGCAGCGAACGCCGAGGCCGTCGCCGCAAGGGTGCGTTGTTTTTTCATGTTCGTGTCTCCTCAATCAGGGGTGGATCTATCTGGGAAGCGGCGTCATCAGGTTCGCCGAGATGCCGGGCGTGCCGCGGAACTTCTGATGGCAGGCCACGCATCCGGTCATGATGTCGCTCATGTGGGACGCCGCCGCGCGCAGGTCGCCGGCGTCCGCCGCGTCCGCCAGCTTGAGGGCGCTGCCTTCGACGACCGCATTCATCGCCGGGAGCACCGCCAGATCGCGGTCGTTGATCTTGTCGAGCGGGAAGTACGGCAACAGCCCGCCCTTGGGAATGCGGTGGTTGGCCAGCCGCCGCGCCGCTTCCGCCGCCTGTTCCGCGTTGTCGGTCGCCAGTGCCGCGGCGACGCTCTGGTATTCGGAGAGGATTTCCTGCATGACCTGTCGCAGGGTCGTCTCCTTCGCGCGTCGCGTATGGCCGGCGTGCAGCTTCTGGAGCGTGGCCTTGGTCTCGGGCGACAGCGCCATCACCTTCTGGCGCAGCTCGGGCGTGTACATCTTCATCATTTGCTGCATCTCGGCCGGCGGCGGCGTCGGGTTCGCGGGCGAGCCTGCGAGCGCGAAACCGGACGACACAAGGCCGCAGGCAAGCATCAGGGACATAAGCAGAGGGTTCTTCATGAGTTCTCCAAAATCGGAATGGGGCAGAAACAACACATGATCGATTGATCATGTGTTCGGTTGATTATATATATGCCGCGATTCAGCGCAAGCGGATCGTCCGGCTTCGTCCGCCCCCTTTTTCGAAGCGTCGCGGCACGCCATTCGATGTCATCCGCGCGGTGTCCGGATACAATTCCACTAAATCAAGCAACGATCGCCGCCCGCTCGAGCGGGCGGGCCTGCCGGGCGCTTCAGGGCGCCTTACCGAATGCAATGCGGGGCACGGCGCAGGGCGCCAAGCATGGCTCGGCCCTGTCAACGACAATTAACAAGGATCAGAATGAAACGCGTGGATGATTTCCGCCTGCAACTCGGCGGAAAGGAACTGGTGCCGATCGTCATCGGCGGGATGGGTGTGGATATTTCAACCGCCGAGCTGGCGCTCGAGGTCGCACGGCTCGGCGGCATCGGCCATATCTCCGACGCCATGGTGCAGACCGTGTCCGACCGGCGCTTCGACACCAAGTTCGTCAGCGAAAAACTGAAGAAGTACAAGACGAACGCCGCCAGCAGCGACAAGTCCAGCGTGCACTTCAACCTCGCGGTGCTCGAGGAGGCCACGCGCTACCACGTCGGCCGGACCATGGAGGCCAAGCGCGGCGACGGCATGATCTTCATCAACTGCATGGAGAAGCTGACCATGAACGCGCCGCGCGAGACGCTGCGCATGCGCCTGTCCGCCGCGCTCGATGCCGGCATCGACGGCATCACGCTTTCCGCCGGCCTGCATCTGGGCTCGTTCGCGCTGATCGAGGATCACCCGCGCTTCCGCGACGCCAAGCTCGGCATCATCGTTTCGTCGCCGCGCGCGCTGGCGATGTTCCTGCGCAAGAACGCGCGCCTGCAACGCCTGCCCGATTACATCGTGGTGGAAGGCCCGCTCGCCGGCGGGCACCTCGGCTTCGGCATGGACTGGGCGAAATACGATCTCGCAACGCTGGTCGCCGAAGTGCTGGCCTACCTCAAGTCCGAGCACCTCGAGATTCCGGTGATCGCGGCCGGCGGCATCTTCACCGGCAGCGATGCCTCGGCCTTCCTCGAACAGGGCGCGGCGGCCGTCCAGGTGGCGACGCGCTTCACCGTCACCCAGGAATGCGGCCTCCCGGACAAGGTCAAGCAGGAATACTTCAAGGCGAGCGAGGACGACATCGAGGTCAACACGATCTCGCCGACCGGCTACCCGATGCGCATGCTGAAAGGCAGCCCCGGCATCGGCGCGGGCATCCGCCCCAACTGCGAGGCCTACGGCTACCTGCTCGACGCCAACGGCCGCTGCGCCTACATCGATGCCTACAACCGCCAGGTGGAACTGCACCCGGACGCGAAGAAGGTGAAGGTCACGGAGAAGACGTGCCTGTGCACGCACATGCGCAACTTCGACATCTGGACCTGCGGCCAGACCGCCTGGCGCCTGAAGGACACGACGCGCCGCGCGACGGACGGCAGCTACCGCTTGCTCACCGCGGAGCATGTCTTCCGCGACTATCAGTTCAGCGTCAACCAGAAGATTGCGCTGCCGGACTGAGCACGAATGCCCGGCGGCGGGCACGAACCGCCCGTTGCCGCGATTTCCCCCGAAGCCCTGATTCGATGCCTTCAAGTCCGATCAATCGCTGGACGCCGGCGATCGCGCTGGTGGTGCTCTCGCTCATCTGGGGCTACACCTGGGTGCTCGCCAAACAGGCGCTGTCCTACGCGCCGCCCTTCGCCTTCGTCGCCGAACGCTGCGTCGGCGGCGCGTTGTCGCTTTTCCTAGTCCTCAAGCTTTCGGGGCGGCGCGTTTCCCTCGTCGCCCCGTGGGAAACGCTGGCCATCGGCCTCGCCCAGGTGACCGGATTCATGGCGTTCCAGACCTGGGCCCTGGTCGAAGGCGGTCCGGGGAAAACCGCCGTGCTGATCTTCACCATGCCGATCTGGACCCTGCTGATGGCGTGGCCGCTGCTGGGCGAACGCATTCGCGGCCCGCAATGGTTCGCGGCGGCGAGCACGCTCGCGGGACTCATGCTCATCATCGAGCCATGGAACATGCACACGAGCCTCTTCAGCAAGTTCCTGGGAATCATGGCCGCCCTTTCGTGGGCGATCGGGACCATCCTGATCAAGCGCCTGCGGGCTCGCCGCGAAGTCGATCTGTTCGCCCTGACGGCGTGGCAGATGGTGCTGGGTTCGGTGCCGCTGGTCATCCTGGCGGTGCTGGTGCCCGAGCGGTCGACCGACTGGACGCCGCACTACATGGGCATCCTGGCGTTCATGGCGATCGGCAGCACGGCGCTGTGCTGGTGGCTGTGGATCTACATCCTCGACCGCGTCCCGGCCTGGGAGGCAAGCCTTTCAGTGCTCGGCACGCCGGTCGTGGCGATCCTCTCGTCACGCCTGCTGCTGGGGGAGGCTTTCACCGTGCCGGAGGTTTCCGGCATCGGGCTGATCGGCGGCGGCCTTGCGCTCCTTTCGCTGCTCGGCTGGATAGCGAGCCGGCGCGAGCCTGCCCGTGTCCGCTAGGGCAGCCCGGCCGCGGCTAGGCCGCCATCAAGCGCTGCGCCAGCCGCGCCAGGGGCGCGGGAAGCCGGTTCAGCACTGCCTCGGGATCGAGGGCGTCGAGCAGGTTCTTGACGATGAGGCCGAGTTCGGTGTCGCCCTCGCTCACCAGGCGGCGGCTGAAGAAAAGCGTGTCGGGGTCTTCGCGGCGGCCGAGCAGCAGCAGAAAATCGCGGGCCGTCGCGCTGATGGTGAGGTCGGGCGACCCGCCGTCCGGCGCGAAGCCCGTCGCTTTCACGGTGAAGCGCAGGCTGAGGCCGAGGTCCTTCACGCGAATGGCGTAGCGCCGGCCGACCAGCGGCTGCCACTCGAGCGTTTGCAGCGCGGGCCACAGCAGCCGGTTGGCCACGGCGCAGAACGCGAGGCTGGGCGGCGCGACGGGCAAGCGGGAAACCACGTTGGCAACGCGCGGAGAAAGGGCAAGGTTCAGCATGATGGCTCGGCTCCTGAAGGGGCTGTTCCCGGGCGTTCGGCGTCGGCCCAGTTGTTGGGGGTTTCATAAAGCCGCACGCGGTGCAGCCTGAGCTGGTTGCCGTAGGTGTCGCGGTAGGCGACGTCGAGTACGCGGAACGCCTCGGCCGCGAGGTTCTCGGCGGTCGGCACCACCGGCAGGACGACGGTCTTGTGGCCGGGCAGCGTCGCCAGAAACTCCACCACCTTGCGATCGTCCTGATAGGCCAGGAAGGCATGGTCCCACCGGTCGACCAGCACCCGGTTGGCGATGGCTTTCACTTCGGAAAAGTCCATCACCATGCCCTCTTCCGCCGCGCCTTCGGTGCGGATGATCTCGCCGGAGAGGGTGATCTCGAGCGCATAGCGATGGCCGTGCAGATGACGGCACTGGCTGGCGTGGCTCGGCACGCGGTGACCGGCGTCGAATTCCAGCCGGCGCGTGATCAGCACGGCTGTCCTCCCCCGTATTCCAGGCCTGCGCGGCCGTGCCAGTAGCCGTCGACCGGGGGGCCGGGCATGACCCGCGCCAGACGGTCGGCCGCGCCGTCTTCGCCCGCGAGCGCCGCCCGGAAGGCTTCGACCGCGCGCCCCATGTGGCGCGACTGGGGCGACAGGCGCAGGCTGGCGATGCCGAGTTCGCGCAGCGCGGGGATCTCGCCGATCAGGTTGTACACGCCGGCCGATTGCGTCTGGATGCCGTTGAGGGTGAGGAAGGGCGCGCCTTCCCGCGTCGAGAGCGCGAGTCCGTCGGGGTGGTCGAGACAGCGGAACTGGCAATCGTCCTTCGGCAGGTTGTAGTGGCGCGCGGTGAAGCAGCGCGCGGAATAGGCCAGCGGCAGCCGGCCGTAGGCGAACACCTCGGTCTCGATGCCGGCCGGTGCGCGTTGGAGCAAGGCGGCGAGCGTCGCGTGCGACATCTCGACCGGCGGCAGCCAGCGCGTCGCGCCGAGGTCCGCAAGCACCGCGAGGGTCTCGGGGTTGTAGACATTCAGCGTGGGGCCGGCGACGAAGGGCACGCCCGCTTCCGACAGCAGGCGCACCGCGCCCCACTCGTTCGCTTCGACCCGGAATCGGCCATCGCTGACGATCTTGCGCAAGGTCTTGAGATCCGATTCCGATTCGATCAGCGTCTGGGTGGAGAGCACCACCTCCTTGCCGGCGGCGGCAAGCTGCTCCGCCAGCGCCAGCCAGTCGGGAAGGCGCAGCAGATGACGGCGCGAGCACACGCTTTCGCCCAGGTGCACGCGCGCCACCGGCCAGTTCGCGGCTTCGCCGTAGAAGGCCAGCACATCGTCGCGCGACCAGTAGTACAGGAGGGGGCCGAGACTCAGGTTCATGGCGGGCTCATTTCCAGGGACGATGATAGGCGCCGAGCGTGTGGCTCTGCCCTTCCGACAGCTTGTTGAGTTCCGCCTGCCAGGCGGGCGTCGGCTGGAAGGTGTCGGCGTTCTTCCTGACCGCGTCGATGGCCGCGCGCCAAACTTTCGTCACCTGGGCGACGTAGGCGGGGCTGCGCTGACGGCCTTCGATCTTGATGGCCGCGATGCCGATCTTCTGCATCTCGGGCAGCAGATCGAGGGTGTTGAGGCTCGTCGGCTCCTCGATCGCGTAATAGGTCTCGCCGGCGACGTCGAAGCGGCCCTTGCACAGCGTCGGATAGCCGGCCTTCTCGTCCTTGCCGTAGCGGTCGAGCAGCACGCCGTTGAGGCGCGACTCGAGCCCGGTCGGCGTGTCCTTCCACTGCACCGCTTTCGCCGGCGAGCACACGCCCGCCGAGTTGGGCGATTCGCCGGTGCAGTACGAGGAGAGCAGGCAGCGCCCCTCCACCATCACGCACAGGCCGCCGAAGCCGAACAGTTCGATCTCGGCGTCGGTGTGCTTCACGACGTTTTCCACCTGCGGCAGCGACAGCACGCGCGGCAGCACGGCGCGCTGGATGCCGAAGTGCTCGCGGTAGAAATTCACCGCCTCGTAGCTGGTGGCCGAACCTTGTACCGACAGATGCAGCCTGAGCTTGGGGTGATGCTTCACCGCATAGCGCATCAGCCCGGCATCGGCGAGGATCACCGCGTCCATGCCCAGCCTCGCCGCCGCGTCGACCGCGCCGGTCCAGCGGCTCCAGCTCTCGGGCTCGGGATAGGTGTTGAGCGCGAGCAGCACCCGGCGCCCGCGATCGTGCGCGTAGCGCAGCCCCTCCGCCGCCTGCGCCTCGTCGAAGTTGAGGCCCGGGAAGGCGCGCGCGTTGGTGTTGTCGCGAAAGCCCATGTAGACCGCGTCGGCGCCGTTGTCGACGGCGGCCTTGAGTGACACCAGGCTGCCCGCCGGGCAGACCAGATCAAGCGACATGTTGTTCCTCCTTCCAGGTTTGGCCGACGCGCGAACCCTGCCGGCTGCCGCGTCTGGCGAGTTCGTCGGCGATGCCGTTCAGCACGTCCCATTTCTTGGCGCACCACGCGGGCGCCAGCAGCATGTCCGCCGGGGCCGTGCCGGTGACGCGGTGGTAGACGACTTCCCACGGCGTGCGCTCGATCAGGTCGGCCGCGATGCGCGTGTAGTCCGCCTCGGCGAGGGGCTGGTATTCGCCGCGCTTCCATTCGATGGCGAGCCGCGTGTGCTTCACCACATGCAGCGGATGCAGTTTGAGGCCGTCCACCCCGACGTCGAGGACGCGGTCGAGGCTGACGTGGCTGTGCGATGCGTCCTCGCCCGGCAGACCGACGATGAGATGGCAGCACACCGGGATGCCGCGCCCGCGCGCCGCGCGCGTCGCCTCCTTGTATTCGGCGAAGCCGTGGCCACGGTTCACGCGCGCGAGCGTCGCGTCGAACGACGACTGCAGGCCGAGTTCCAGCCATACCTCGTGGCCGCGCTCGCGGTATTCCGCGAGCAGATCGAGCACCGGCGGCGGCACGCAGTCGGGCCGCGTGCCGATCGCCAGCCCCATCACGTCGGGCGTCGCCAGCGCGGCGTCGTAGAGCGCGCGCAGTTCGTCGACGTGGGCATAGGTGTTGGTGTAGGCCTGGAAATAGGCGATGAAACGCCGCGCGCCAGTCCGGCTTCCGATGCGGCTGCGGGCACGGTCGAACTGCGCCGCGAGCGGGGCGGGGTCGCGCGCACCGGGCGCGAAGGATTTGTTGTTGCAGAAGGTGCAGCCGCCGACGCCCTTGCTGCCGTCGCGATTGGGGCAGGTGAAGCCGGCGTCGAGCGCGACCTTGTGCACCCGTTCGCCGTGCCGCGCGAGCATGGCCCGGCCGAAGGTATGGACGCGGTCGCTGAGCGCGCTCATGCCGCCGAAGCCGCCAGTTCCTGCGGCATCCGGGCGGAGCGGATGCCGGTGAGCAGATAGCCGATCAATTCCCGCACGGTCCGGATCTCGTTGCCGAAAGGCAGCGGTTCCGAGCCGCGAAAGAAGAGGCCCTTGCTGACGTCGCCTTTCAGCGCAGCGACGAGCTGCGAGTCGATGCAGAATTGCCCCGCCTTCGCGAGGCCGTCGCGCAAGCCGCATTGCGTCAGGCAGTGCAGGCCGATGGCGCAGCGGTTGGGATCGGCCTTGGCCACGCTCTTCAGTTTGAATTCCCGTTTGAGATAGTTCGCGAGCCAGGGGGTCTTCACCGCGCGCGCCGGCAGGCCGGCGACGCTCATGAAGGTGACGATGTCCTCGGGTTTCGCGTCGAGCAGCACGCGCTTGAAATCGGGATGCGCGTCGCCCTCGGCGGTGACGGCGAACGGCGTGCCGGCCTGCACCGCGGAGGCGCCCAGCGCCAGCGCGGCCCGCAGCTTTTCATGGCTGTTGATGCCGCCGCCGACGATGATCGGAATCTGCCCGCGGCGGATGCCCATGTCGTCGAACACCTTGAAGATCGCGGGCAGCACTTCCGCAAAGTCGAAGCGCGCGTTGGCCAGATCGGAAGCGTCCGGCGCGCCGAGGTGGCCGCCTGCGTAACGCGGATGCTCGATCACGATGGCATCGGGCAGCCGCCCGCCGCTTCCGGATTTCTTCAAGCGCGCCCACTTCTTGAGAACGATCGCGACGCCGCGCGCATCGGAGAGGATCGGGATCAGCGCGACGTCGGGATAGCCCTCGGCGAGTTCGGGCAGTTCGAGCGGCAGGCCCGCGCCCATCACGATCGCCTGCGCGCCGGAAGCGCAGGCCTGGCGGACATACTCGGGATACGCCTCCACCGCCTTCATGACGTTGACGGCGACCAGCCCGCGGCCGCCCGCGATCGCAAGCGCCGACTTGATCTCGCGGTCGAGCGCAATCAGGTTCAGGCGGTTGAGCGCGTCCTTGTCGCGGCAATGCTTCGCCTGCTCGCAGAGGTCGGCGTGATGGTGGCGCAGGTCGATGCTCGCGATCGTGCCCATCGCGCCCGCGCGCGCGACCGCGCCGGCGAGCCGGTGCGCCGACACGCCCACCCCCATGCCCCCCTGCACCACGGGCAACAGGGCATGGCCGCGAATGGCAAATGTGGGGGACATCGTCATGCCGGTCCTTCGACGCTTGAACAATCGGGCCATTATAACAACTTCAAGACCCGCTTATCCTATATAACCCGTTCCGGATCGCGGGCATTCCGGTCCTTCCGGGCGCGGCGGGGTTCACCGGTTCCGCCTAAACGCCTACAATGCCGGGTCTTACCCGCTGGCCTTTACACGCATGTTCACTGGCATCATCCAATCCGTCGGCCGCATCCACGAATATGAGGCACGCGGCGCCGACGCGCGCATGGTCATCCTCGGCGGCGGGCTGGATTTCTCCGACGTCGCCCTCGGCGACAGCATCGCGGTCAACGGCGTCTGCCTGACCGCCGTCGCGATGAGCGGCGACAGCTTCACGGTCGACGTCTCGGCCGAAACCCTGCGCGTCACGGCGGGCTTCGTGCCGAGCGCCGAGGTCAACCTGGAGAAGGCCCTGCGCCTCGCGGACCGGCTGGGCGGGCATCTGGTCTCCGGGCACGTCGACGGCGTCGGCACGGTGCATCGCTTCGCGCAGGCGGGCGAATCGCACCTGCTGGAAATCGACGCGCCGGCAGAACTCGCGCGCTACATCATCCGCAAGGGCTCGATCACGGTGAACGGCGTATCGCTGACGGTCAACCGGGTCGACGGCACGCGCTTCGCGCTGAACCTGATCCCGCACACGCTCGCGATGACGACGCTCAAGCACCTGCAGCCGGCCGCCCGCGTCAATCTGGAAGTCGACATGATCGCACGCTACGTCGAACGCATGATGCAATTCACCCATAGCCCGGACAAAGACTGATGAGCCTCGCCTCCACGCTGGAAATTATCGAAGAACTCAAGGCCGGCCGCATGGTCGTGCTTGTCGACGAGGAAGACCGCGAAAACGAGGGCGACCTCGTGATGGCCGCCGAGCACGTCACGCCGGAAGCGATCAACTTCATGACCAAGTACGGGCGCGGGCTGATCTGCCTCACGCTGAGCGACGCCCGCTGCCGCCAGCTCGGCCTCAAGCAGATGGTGAGCGACAACCAGACGCCGCACGGCACCGCCTTCACCGTATCGATCGAGGCGGCCGAGGGCGTGACCACCGGGATTTCCGCCGCCGATCGCGCCGTCACCATCCTCGCCGCGGTCAAGAAGGACGCGAAGCCCTCCGACATCATCCAGCCCGGCCACATCTTTCCCCTGCGCGCGCAGCCCGGCGGCGTGCTGGTGCGCGCCGGCCACACCGAGGCCGGCTGCGACCTCGTCGGCCTGGCCGGTCTGGAACCGGCTTCCGTCATCTGCGAAATCCTCAAGGACGACGGCACGATGGCGCGCCTGCCCGACCTGATTCCATTCGCGCAGGAACACGGCCTGAAGATCGGCGCCATCGCCGACCTCATCCACTACCGCAACCAGACCGAGAGCCTCGTCGAGCGCGCCGCCGACCGCCTGATCCAGACCGTCTACGGCGCGTTCCGCCTGGTCGCCTACCGCGACAAATGCGCCAAGGAAACGCATCTCGCGCTGATCAAGGGCGAAATCCACGCCGACCGCGAGACCCTGGTACGCGTGCACGAACCCTTGAGCGTGATGGATTTTCTCGACGTCACCGGCGGCGGCCATTCGTGGCCGATCATGGGTGCGATGGAACGCATCGCCGAGTCGCAGTCCGGCGTGATCGTTCTGCTGCACCGGCCGGAAACCGCCGACGCGCTGCTCGCCCGCATCAATCCCGCGCCCGCCGACACGCGCAAGTACGACCTGCGCGACTACGGCATCGGCGCACAGATCCTGCGCGATCTCGGCGTCGGCAAGATGAAGCTGCTGGCCAGCCCGCGCAAGATGCCGGCGATGGACGGCTTCGGGCTGGAAGTCACGGGCTATTCCGAAAAAGCCTAGTCTCGATCCGATCGAAACGAACATTCATTAAGGACACCCATGGGAAACGCTAGCGACATTTCCGAACTCGACCCCGTCTATCAAGGCAGGGGGCTCAGGATCGGCATCGTCATGAGCCGCTTCAACAAGGACATCTGCGAAGGCCTGCTGTCCGCCTGCGAGACCGAACTGGCCCGCCTCGGCGTCGCCAAGGAAGACGTGCTGCTGGTGGACGTGCCGGGCGCGCTGGAGCATCCGCTGGTGCTCCAGAAAATGGCGCTGTCGGGCAAGTACGACGCGCTCATCGCCATCGGCGCCGTCGTGCGCGGCGACACGTATCACTTCGAAGTGGTCTCGAACGAATCGTCGCGCGGCATCCTCGACGTGCAGCTGGAAACCGGCGTGCCGATCGCCAACGCGATCCTGACCGTGGACACCGAGGAGCAAGGCCACAAGCGCATGCATGAAAAAGGCCGCGACGCCTCGCGCGTGGCGGTGGAAATGGCCAATCTGCTGAAGCGGCTCTGAGATGGCCGGTTCCCGCAAGACCGCCCGCGAATTCACGCTGCAGGGCGTCTATGCCTGGCTCGTCGGCGGCGCCGACGTGACGCTCATCGCGGCCAATCTCAAGGAAGACGAGCAGTTCAAGCGCGCCGACGAGGACTATTTCCGCACCCTGCTCTACGGCGTGCTGAAAGAGGAGGATCTCTTGAGCACGCGCATCGCCCCCCTGCTCGACCGTCCGCTCGCCGACCTCTCGCCGATCGAGCGCGGCATCCTGCTCATCGGCGCGTATGAGCTTCTCAACTGCCCCGACGTGCCATGGCGCGTCGCGATCAACGAGGGCGTCGAACTGGCGAAAAAATTCGGCGGAACCGACGGCCACAAGTACATCAACGGGGTGCTCGACAAGCTCGCGCAGGACGTGCGGGCGGTGGAGATCGCGCACGCGAAGAAGAAGGGCGTGAGCGGGGAGCACTGAGCCGCCAGCGGAAAGCCCTCGCCCGCTCACATGGAATTCGACCTCATCGCCCGCCACTTTACGCGCGCCGCCCCCGGCGCGGTGCTGGGGGTCGGCGACGACTGTGCCCTGCTGGCGCCGACGCCGGGCATGCAACTCGCGGTGTCGACCGACATGCTGCTCGAGGGCCGGCATTTCTCGCCGCAGGACGGCCCCGCCGGCATCGGCCACAAGTCGCTCGCGGTGAACCTGTCCGATCTCGCCGCGATGGGCGCGACGCCGCGCTGGGCGACGCTTGCCATCGCGCTTCCCGAAGAAAACGATGCCTGGCTCACCGCGTTCGCGCGCGGTTTTTTCCGCATGGCCGATCTGCATGGCGTCGAACTGGTCGGCGGCGACACCACCCGGGGGGCGCTGACGATCAGCATTACGGTCATGGGCGAGGTGCCGCCGGGACAGGCGCTGCGGCGCGACGGCGCGCAGCCCGGCGACGACGTCTGGGTTTCGGGCGTGATCGGGTCGGCGGCGCTGGCGCTCGCGTATCGACAGGGGCGGCTCTTCATGGAGCAGATCGACGCCGCCAAGGTGTTGCCCGCGCTCTACCTGCCGACGCCCCGCGTCGCGCTCGGCATCGCGCTGCGCGGCATCGCCACCAGCGCGATCGACATTTCGGACGGGCTCCTGGGCGACCTCGGACATATCCTGGACCGCTCGCGCACCGGCACGAACCCGCTCGGCGCCCGCCTCGAATTCGCGGCGCTGCCGACGCTGCCGGTGGCGCAGACCTATCTGCATGAAGCGGTGGCACGCGACTGCATCCTCGCGGGCGGCGACGACTACGAACTCTGCTTCACCGCACCCGCCGACAGGCGCGATGCGGTGGAGGCGGCTGCCGAATCGGCAGGCGTCGCGGTGACGCGCATCGGCCATATCACCGCCGAGCCCGGCCTCACCGTCGTCGACGCCGACGGCCGGGCGCTGTCGATCGAACGCACGGGATACGACCACTTTGCGCCCTGATTTCAAATTCCTTCTCGCGCATCCGACGCACCTGATCGCGTTCGGCTTCGGCAGCGGCCTTGCGCCGAAGGCGCCCGGCACGGTCGGCACGCTGCTCGGCTTGCCGCTGTTCTGGCTGGTCGCCGCCGTCGCATCCGCCCTGCCCGCCCGCCTCGTTCTGCTGATCGCCGCCTTTGCGCTTGGCGTCTGGGCCTGCGGCCGCACCGGCCGGGCGCTCGGTGTCGCCGACCACGGCGGCATGGTGTGGGACGAGATCGTCGCCTTCGCGCTGGTGCTGCTTTTTTCGCCGCCCGGCTGGCCGTGGATCGCGCTGGCCTTTGCACTGTTCCGTCTGTTCGATATCCTGAAACCTTGGCCGATCCGGCTCGCCGACGCGCATCTCAAAAACGGCTTCGGTGTGATGTTCGACGATCTTCTGGCGGCGGGCTATGCCATCGCCGTCATCAAGGGACTGCAATGGCACGTGTAAGCGACGAAGAACTGCATCAACTTGCGACGGAAGTCGCCGACAGGCTGCGCGCGCGCGGCTGGATGCTCGCCACCGCCGAATCGTGCACCGGCGGCTGGATCGGGGAATTGCTCACCTCGCTGCCCGGCAGTTCGCACTGGTACGAGCGCGGCTTCATCACCTACGCCAACGCCGCCAAGGTGGAGATGCTCGGCGTGCCGGAAGACACCCTCGCCGCCCACGGCGCGGTTTCCGAGCAGACGGCCGCGGCGATGGCGGCCGGCGCGCTCAAGCACAGCCACGCGCAGGCGGCCCTCGCCGTTTCCGGCATCGCGGGCCCCGGCGGCGGCACCCGGGAAAAGCCGGTCGGCCTCGTGTGCTACGGCTGGGCGCTGGCGGACGGCACCGTCATGTCGTCCACCTGCCGGCTCGACGGCGACCGCGAGGAAATCCGCTCGCGTGCAGTGGCGGCCGCGCTGCGCGGACTCATCGAATTGATCGGGTAGGCGACAGACCTCGCGTCCCGCTTACCGCTCGCGGAACGCCCACGCCGCGAACGGCTCGATCTCGTCGCGGTTCAGCAGCATCAACTGGTAGGCGTTCGGGTCCAGCGTATGGCCGGGCGTCGTGTCGACGGCCAGCCGCTGCAACACATAGCCCAGCAGCGCCCGGCGCACGTTCACCTCGATGACCTCGCCGCTCGCGCCGTAATCCAGCAGCAGGCTCTCGCGCCTGGCGGCATCGAGCCCGCCGTGCGGCGCAAGCCGGAGATTCACCGACTCCACCCAGTCATCGTCGTACTGTTCGCCGGATTCGGCGGGCGCCTCCAGGCATTCGGCCGTCATCACGCGCGACAGCACGAAGTCGCGAAAGTCGCAGGTGTCCTCGCTATATGCCCGCACGTGCCAGCGCAGTCCCGTATTGACCAGCGTGTGAGGTTCGAGCGACCGCTCCGTCCCGCTCTCGCGCCCCGACAGGGAGCGGTAGCCGACGCGCAACTTGCGCCGGCGGTAAATCGCGCGGGTGATCTGGGCCAGGGTGTGCGGGCCGGGCAGGCGCGCCGGCAGGGGCAGCGACGCGGTCGGCAGGCCGTACACGAGCGCGTCGCCGTACGGCCCGTTGGCCACCGCCAGGTTCGCGGCGATGACCGGCAGCACGGCGGCGGGCGCGAGGTCGGCGAACGCCGCCGCAAAGCCCGCCGCCGGAACGAAGCCGAACACGCCGTGATGGTAGACGAGATTGCCCGGGGCCAGGTCGCCGTAGAGCTTGAGATCCTTGGTCGCGGCCGGGTCCGACAGGCCGAAGGCACGGGCGACGTCGCTGCGCGTCACCACCCCGGCGTACCAGGCCATGATCTCGATGTATTGCAGCCGCTGGCGCGTCGCCCATTTCAGGTCGAGGCGCATTTTTTCCTTTGTAATCATCGCTCCTCCGCTCGAGCCATTGCGCCGGATTATAGGCCGGCATCGGCCGGATACAATCTGTCATGTCGTCTTTTATACATAGGTGATATTTTTTATTGACATGCATGAATGTATCGCCTACATTTCGGCCATGCAGACGCATCGCCGCCTGCCCGTTCACCGCTAACCACCAGGAGAGACAAGATGGCAACCCCCGCATCGGCAGACGACAAGACCAAGGCCCTCGCCGCCGCACTGAGCCAGATCGAGAAGCAGTTCGGCAAAGGCTCGGTGATGCGCCTCGGCGACCACGACGTGGCGCGCGACATCCAGGCCGTCTCGACCGGCTCGCTCGGCCTCGACATCGCGCTGGGCGTAGGCGGCCTGCCCCGCGGCCGCGTCATCGAAATCTACGGCCCGGAATCGTCCGGCAAGACCACGCTCACCCTGCAGGTCATCGCCGAGATGCAGAAGATGGGCGGCACCGCCGCCTTCATCGACGCCGAGCACGCGCTCGACCCGGTCTACGCGCAGAAGCTCGGCGTCGACGTCGACAACCTCCTCGTCTCGCAGCCCGACACCGGCGAGCAGGCACTGGAAATCGCCGACATGCTGGTGCGCTCGGGATCAGTCGACGTGGTCGTGGTCGACTCGGTCGCCGCGCTCACGCCCAAGGCGGAAATCGAGGGCGAGATGGGCGATTCGCACATGGGCCTGCAGGCGCGCCTGATGAGCCAAGCGCTCCGCAAGCTCACCGCCAACATCAAGCGCACCAACACGCTCGTCATCTTTATTAATCAAATTCGCATGAAGATCGGCGTCATGTTCGGCAACCCCGAGACCACCACCGGCGGCAACGCGCTCAAGTTCTACGCATCCGTGCGCCTCGACATCCGCCGCACCGGCGCAATCAAGAAGGGCGACGAGATCATCGGCAACGAAACCAAGGTCAAGGTCGTCAAGAACAAGGTCTCGCCGCCGTTCAAGGAAGCCTACTTCGACATCCTCTACGGCCAGGGCATCTCGCGCGAAGGCGAGATCATTGAGCTCGGCGTCGCCCACAAGCTGGTCGACAAATCCGGCGCCTGGTACGCCTACAACGGCGACAAGATCGGCCAGGGCAAGGACAACGCGCGCGAATACCTGAAAGAGCACCCCGAAATCGCACACGAAATCGAGGCCAAGATCCGCGCCGCCGTCGGCGTCAACAACCCGACCGCGATGGTCGAGCATGACGAAGAATTCGAAGAAGCCTGAGCCCGGCGAGCTGCGCGAGCGCGCGCTGCGCCTCCTGGCGCGGCGGGAGCACAGCCGCTTCGAACTGGCCCGCAAGCTCGAGCTTGCGGGTTTTTTGCCGGAAGAGATCACCCCGCTACTTGATGAATTCGAGCAGAAGAATTGGTTGTCGGACCGGCGGTTTGCCGAAAGCTGGGTCGCCGATCATCGCGCGCGGGCGGGGAGCGTCAAGCTCGCCTACGACCTGCGTCAGCGCGGTGTCAACGACGCCGTCATCGGGGACGTGCTGAATGCGAACCGCGACGGCGAACTCGAGCGCGCGCGCGAGGTTTGGCTAAAGAAATTCGGCACACCGCCCGCAGACGCGAACGAAAAGGCCCGCCAGATCCGGTTCCTGCAGGGACGGGGCTTTTCACCGGGTGTTGTGTTTGCGTTGGTGGCGACCCTCGGCTGAGGCGCCACGCAGCCACCCCGTTCCCGGCACCGCACCCGACAACTATCCGACCCGACCTCGCTGCCTCGTGGGCGCGATCATCGCGTGAACGATAAAGAAATGGGGCCAAAGAAATGGAGTCAGACACGATTACCTTTTCCTGCTCTCAAATGAAAAAGCCTCCCGAAGGAGGCTCTTTTCAGTTGCGGCTTGACGAATCAAGCCATAGGTCCGCGCCTTTAGGGGCAGGAAGCCGGCTTCACGCCAGCGGGCAGCGTGGTGCTGCAAGTCCAAGGATTAGTGCCAGCCGCAGCGGCAGAATCATAACTCATGGTTGCCGTTGCACCGCTAATCTTGGGGCTCGCGGTCGTCACATAGGTCACTTGAATCGCGCAAGTGGTGCCGTTCACGGTGAAAGTAGTCCCGCTGACATATTTACCTGCGAGAACGGCGTTCGCAGGGCCAACACAGCCACCCGCCAGGCCTTGGCCACTAACGGCTTCGGTAATAGGGGTCTTCAGCCCGTCGAGGAGGGTGAAGCCTTCCGAAGCCTGGGCACGTGCCGTGTAATCCTGATACGCCGGAATCGCGATCGCGGCCAGAATACCGATGATCGCAACGACAATCATCAGTTCGATGAGGGTGAAACCTTGTTGAACTTTACGCATTTGAAAATCTCCTTTGATTGGGCAACAGAACACGTTCCTCCCGTGTCTGGAGCTTTAACGAGCAGGTGCCGTGCCAACTTTAGGAGCGGGCCACGTTTTTGCACGACCCGTCCTCTGCAAAGCCCGCCCGCGTGCGTTTCCGGCCGTCCTGCGCGTTTTCTTGCGCGGTGCCCGGCGTTGCTTCTTTCCAGAACCGAGGCGCCTTAACCTGACCCGGCCTGACAGCACCTGACATTTTTCGTCACGTCGTTGGCCTGGGTGCCAATTTAGCCGTTTTCAATACCCGCTTTTATGTGGACAATACGATCCGGTTCTCTTCTACCGGAAAAGACAGCGCACGACCATGAGCGGCAATAGCGGGATTGCATACAAGAGCTTCCACGGTGCAACGGGGGGCTCGGAGCATTTCGTCTCCGTAGACGCGCCTCATACGCTTGGCCTGGAAGAACAGGTCAGGCTCGTCCAGGCGCGCTATGCGGAAGCCCGGGAAGCCTTGGGCCTTGCTCCTGAAACGGCCATGTTCAGGCGGATTTTCCTCAGCGATGCGGTCAACCAGGTCCCCATGCTGTGCGAAACCGATCTTGTGCGCGACGCCGCGGACAATCCGGTCGCGGTCTCGATCGTCCAGCAACAGCCCCTGCCTGCGTCGAAGATCGCCCTGCTCGCCTATCACGTCGAAGGCCCGGACAGGCCCGTGAAACAACGCTTGTCGCCCAGGCACGTGCTGGTGAGCAAGAACGGGTCGCGCCACCTCTGGAGCACGCGGCTCTGCGAAGGCGCACGCGATCTGTCCACCAATGCGGCGGGACAAACCCGCAACATCTTCAACGATCTGATCGGCACCATCACCGCCCAGGGCGGCCGTCTCGCCGACCACTGCGTCAGGACCTGGATCTACATGAAGGGCGTGGACGTCTTCTATCAGGACATGGTCGACAGCCGGCGGGCGCTGTTCGACCGCCATGGGCTCACCCGCGACACGTTCTATATCTCCTCCACGGGAATCGAAGGCGCGTGCGCCCACCCGTTCGACGTCGTGTCCATGGACGCCTATTCGAACCTCGACCTTGCTCCGGGACAGCGCTCGTTCCTCAATGACTTCAGCCGCCTGTGCCCGACCAAGGATTACAACGTGACCTTCGAGCGGGGCACGCGCATCGCCTATGCCGACCGTGCGCACCACTTCATCTCGGGAACGGCGAGCATCGACGCCCGGGGCGAGGTGCTCCACGTCGGGAACGTGCTCAGGCAACTTGACCGCGCAGTCGAAAATGTCGATGCCCTGCTGCGCTCGGGGAACGCGTGTTTCGACGACATGCAGCACCTCATCGTCTATCTGCGCGACCCGGCCGACTTTCACGCGGTCGAGGGCTATCTGCGCGAGCGCTATCCGGACCTGCCGGCCGTCATCGTCCAGGCCGCGGTATGCCGGCCGGAATGGCTGGTCGAAATCGAGGGCATGGCCGTCACCGCCAACGACGAGCCTGCGCTTCCAACGTTCTGATGCGAACCGAAAAATGGATGGGCAAGAACCTGGTTTGATTCCGCGCCACAATCCTCCCGCCCGTAGCCTGTAACAGCACAGGCTTGGGCGAATACCCCAACTGCGAAAGGATGTTTCCAAGATGGATTTTCCGCACGTACGTGCGCAACTTCCTCGGCTTCATCGGCATGACCGATGTCGAATTCGTTTATGCCGAGGGCTTGAACATGAGCAAGGAGAGCAAGAGCGTCGGCTTGAATACCGTCCGGCGCGCATCGCAGCCTGAGCGCTGGTTTCGCCAATCCAGCCAAGGAATTCGTTCTGCCGAGATCGCACGGCCGTCTGGATTGGCGGGCAGCCAGCCGCGCCCCGGGAAACTGAAAGCTCCTATGATCGCAGCGGGCATCCGATGACCTATATTCAAAAACTATTGATCCCTAGTGTTTCAAAAAACTCTCACGAAAGGACTGAAATGGGCCTACTTGATCAAATCGCTGGCGCAATGGGCGGCTCCGCAGGCGCGGCAGCCGAAGGTGAGAGCTCGCTTCTCGGCAACATCATGCATCTGGTCAACAACCCGGAGACCGGGGGGCTGTCCGGACTCGTCCAATCCTTCCAGAAAGGCGGTTTGGGCGAGGTCATCAATTCATGGGTTTCGACGGGCCAGAACCTGCCTATCTCTTCCGAGCAGATACAGAGCATTCTCGGTAGCGAGCAAGTCAGTCAAATCGCCGGCAAGCTGGGGATCAGTCCCGAGGAGGCCTCGGGGAAGCTTGCCGAGTTTTTACCGCAGATCGTGGATAAGCTCACGCCCAATGGCAGCGTTCCAGAGGGGAGCGACCTCATGTCCACAGGACTTGAACTGCTGAAGAGCAAGCTGTTCGGATAGAAGCTCCCTCTTCGATCGCTCGAAGAAGGAGGTCCGGGCTGCCTAGCTAGTGGGGGGCAGGCCGAAAATGGATCACTTGGCGGCGCAGCCCTTCCCATGGTCAGGGCGGTTGCCAGCCGCCTTGGCCGCGGCTTCGGTCATGTACTGACCCTGCTTGGTCTTGCCATAGTAGCGGGTTCCAGGGCAATGATAGACCTTGCTTTCCGCGTTCACCCATACTTGGCCGGAACCGCCTCCCGTGGCGGGTGATGCCTTGGCAGCGGCAGGCTTGGTCGCGGCCTTCGCCGGTGCCGTGGCGGCCGGCGCGGGTGCTGCGGCGGCCGGCTTGGCTGCGGGGGCGCCATACCAATCCTTCACACCCTTGTGTCCGGCACATGCGCCTTTCTTGGTCGCGTTGGTTGTGTATGACCCGTCGTTGCACATGCCGGTCGAGCCGGCCGGTGCTTGCGCGAGCGCCACGGTTGAGGCGAAGACGCCAGCGACGACGGTCATGAATGCGAGCAAGAATTTCATCAGTTCCTCCGTTAAGGTTAGTGTGAACACCGGCTGAGCCGGCTGACGCTCAGCTTAGATGGTTTTCTGAGCATTTTGTTGGTCACGGTGAATTGGGTGTGCCTTTGAAGAAGATGCTCACCTACGTCTGATAAGGCCGATGGATTTGAGTTCGGCGGAATTGAGCGCCTTATGTTGCAGGGTTCCTGGCCACAAGCTTGTGCGCCGAATGTCAGTAATCTGGCCGATACCAGACGCTGCGAGATCAACTACCAAATGACGGCTTCGGCCGACTTCCGATCCCCGGCCAATGCCGTCGCTGGCGATGGCTCAATTGAACGGCCGGTGTCGTACAGGTTTCCGACGCTGAGACGCTACGCCCTGTGAAAGGCCGTGCAATGCCGACTTGCCGCTTACCTGCCCGGACAGAAACTAGGTTATCCGTGCAGGGGATTGATGGCGTGTCTGAACGCCCCCTTGGGCAGAGGGCGCGACGCCGGGGCAACTCAAACGGAGGGCTGGTCATATGGCGAGCCGGCACTCAGTTGGATACGCTGTGATCAGCCGCCAGGCGAAGCAAAATCGCTGACGAATCGTCGGTCAACCCAGCCACCGTGGAAACTGCAAACCACCTAGTCGCTTGGTTCAAGAGGCTGCGCGTAGCAAAACACCAGCCCGGCCCGATCGTCCCGATTCCGGAGGCTCACCGCCCCCCCCAACTGGACTGCGGCTTCCCGCGCGATCGCCAGCCCCAGACCGCTGCCTTCCCCCCCGGTTGACAGCCGATGGAAGGCATCGAAGGCATGCTGCAGTTCCGTCTCGGGAATGCCCGGGCCGGTATCGGCCACCTCGACCAGGGCCTGGTTGCCATCGCGCCGCAAACGCAGCGTCACTTCGCCGCCACGCGGCGTGTACTTGAGGGCGTTTTCCAGCGCATTGCGGATGATCAGACCGAGCGCCCGCGGATCGTTCCGCATCGACTTCAATCCGGCGTCCTCCATGCCCAGGTCGATTCCAGCCGCCTCGGCCACGGGATGGAATTCGGCGATCAGCTCGCGTGCAAATGCCTGCACGTCGACGTCGGCCCATGCCGCTTCGCTGGCCTGGAGCCGCGCCAGATCGAGCAGCTGCACGGTCAGCCTGCGCGCCCGCTCGACTCCCGCCTGGAGGGGGACCAGGCGCTCGCGCATGTCGGCCGGAGACGTTGCCTGAGCGAGGTTCTGCGCCTGGAGCGCAAGCGCCGTGAGCGGCGTGCGCAATTCATGCGCGGCGTCGGCGACGAACCGGCGCTGCTCGGCGATCATCGTGTCGACACGCGCAAGGAGCCGGTTGATGGCGTCGACGAAAGGCGCGATTTCGTCCGGCAGGTCATGCCGGGGCAGCAACGTCGGGCGTTCGGCCGACTGCCTGTCGAGTTCCTCTGCAAGCCGCCGGATGGGCCCGAATTCGCCGCGCACAATGAACGCGATCAGCCCGATCAGCAGCGGCAGCAACAACAACAGCGGGATCAGCGTACGCAGCGCGCTGTTGAGCGCGATCTCGTTGCGGCTGTCGGTCGACTGCGCGACGGCGAGACGACCGCCATGTCCGGTATCGCGAACAAACACCCGCATTGCCTCCTGCCCACCGCCTCCGGCGAGCGTGTGAAGACCTGGTGCGATGTCCGACGGCAACCACACCGGACGTGGCCCGTCGGGAAGACGGACCACGCGGATTCTCGACTCGGGGTCTTCGACACTCTTGCTGGCTGCATCGAGCTGCCGGATGTCTGATGCGCCGCCGGCGCTCAGCGCGGCGATCTGCCGCAAGGCATCGTCCTGGAATTCCTGCGCCTCGGCATAGGCGAAATAGAAGGCGACCGCGGTCGCGATCACGCCGCAGGCCAGGACGGCCACGGCCAGCATCTTCGACAGGTGGCGCTGCAGCGAACGGCTCACGACGCCTTGTCCACGCGCCAGCCGGCGCCGCGCACGTTCTTGATCACGTCCTGGCCGAGCTTGCGGCGAACGCCGTGGATCAGAAAATCCACGGCGTTGCTCTCGACCTCCTCGTTCCAGCCGTAGATTCGTTCTTCCAGTTCGGACCGCGTCAGGATCGCACCGGGCCGCAGCAGCAGGGCCTGCAGGAGCGCAAACTCTCGCGCGCTGAGCGTCACCGCGCGGTCGCCGCAGACCGCCTCGCGGGTAGCCGGATCGAGGCTGACGCGGCCGTTGCCGAGGATCGGCGCCGCCTGGCCGCCCTGGCGGCGGATCACGGCACGCATGCGCGCGAGCAGTTCGTTGACGTCGAAGGGCTTGACCAGATAATCGTCCGCGCCCAGATCGAGCCCCTGGATGCGGTCGTCGACGCCGTCGCGTGCAGTGACGATGATGACCGGAAGCCTGCGGTCCCCCTCGCGCAGGCGGCGCAGGACCTCCAGGCCGTCGCGCCCCGGCAGACCGAGGTCGAGCAGCACGGCCTGATGCTCGGACGCCTCGAGGACGTGCGAAGCCGTCCTGCCGTCGCGCACCCAATCGACGGCGTAGGCGGCATCCTTCAAGGCCGTCGCAACCGCCTCGCCGATCATCGGGTCGTCTTCAACCAGCAGGATGCGCATGCTCGCCCTTCGTTTCTGCCCGCATCGTTCAGTGGCTCAGCCTGGCCGGACGTTGCCGGAAAACCGCGACGAAAAACACGATCGCCGACAGCAACACGGCCGAGGCACCGAACCGGCTGAGGTCCAGTCCGCCGGCGTGCACGGGCTTGTCCAGCAGATCGCCCACCACGGCGCCCAACGGCCGCGTCAGGATGAACGCAGCCCAGAACAGCACGGTGCGGGAAATCTTCGTCCTGTAGTATGCCGCGGCGATCAGCGCCAGCAGCACGCCGAACACGAGCGCACCGCCTTCGTAGCCGAGACCAGCGCTGTCGGCCGTCCAGTCGCCGAGGGCCGTTCCGAGCGTCTGCGAGAACATGATCGTCATCCAGTAGAACAGTTCGGACCTAGGCGATCCGACGGTGTCGATCGAAACGGAGCCCAGCGTGCGGTACCAGACGGCCAGCGATGCCATCAGCAGGCCGAACAGCAGCGTCGCGCCGCCGGCGTAGCCAATGCCGAGCGAGCGGTCGGCGAAGTCGGCGAGCGTCGTGCCGACTGTGGTCGTTGCGATGATCGTGGTCCAGTAGATCACGGGGTGGAACCGCCTGGCGCGAATCTGGACGATCACCGCCGCGAGGAAGACGGCCGCGAAGATCCCGGTGCTCAGCAGATAGCCGAGGTTCATCGACATGGACAGTGCGTCACCACCTGTTTCGCCGAGCGTGGTCGCGAGGATCTTGATGATCCAGAAGGCGAGCGTGACTTCCGGAACCTTGCTCAGGGCTTCTTCGGTTGTGAGGTTCATTGCGCACTCCTTTGTTCGGTCGAATCCCTGCGGGCCAGGGTGAGGTAGAACACCAGGCCGGAAATGGCGGCCAGGAACAGCAGGCTGGTCTGCACCGTGCCCAGGCCCAACCCTCCATTCGCCATCGGCTGCGACAGATAGTCGCCGCACGCGGCGCCCAGCGGCCGGGTCAGGATGTAGGCAAGCCAGAACGCCAGCACCGCGTTGGCCCTGAGCGCGTAGTAGCCCAACGTCACCGCCGCGATCAGCCCGCCGAACAGCAGCGCCGAATGAGCGTAGCCGAGATTCAGACGCTCTGTGAACAGGTCCCCGGCTGCTGTGCCCAATGCAAAGGTGAACAGTATGGCAGCCCAGTAGTAAAGTTCCCGGCTGCGCGTACGGATGCTGTGGATCGACAGCGTCCGCTCCTTCGCGTACCAGATCGCGAAGGTTGCAAGCAGGGCCAGGCTGAAAGCAGCCGTCGTCACACCCAGCGGCACCCCGAAGTGGTCGGTCAGATTGTCCGTGATCAGGGTGCCGACGACGCTGATCAGGACGACCGTCAGCCAATAGAGCCAAGGCACATAGCGCTTCGCGCGCAACTGGGCAGCGAGCGAAACCGCCAGGAGGCCGGCCATCACGAACGAAGTTCCGGTCAGGCCGAAATTGAGATCGAAATTCAGGAAATCGGCGGCGGTCTCACCCACCGTCGTGGCCAGGATCTTGATGACCCAGAAAAACAGGATGGCCTCGGGCACCTTGTTGAGCAGGTCCCGCCCTGCGGCCGCCGGCATGTCGTTCATGTGTGCGCTCTCCGGAAATGCGAAAAAGCTTGAACACGCGAACATTCGCGTGAGGGCCAAGATAGCGATCGAGAATTAGGCGAGAGTTAGCCGGTGCAAAAACTGAAGTGTGCACGTCGCCCACACAACGGTCATTTTCGCTTGGACGCGCTCAAGCGCTTATCCCAGGCAGGTTCACTGTTTGCCTAATTCCGGCCTAACTTTCAACGGATACGCTTCCAACTGCGCGAATATCCACGCGCCTTTTGCGAAAGGAATCGACATGAAGACCAAATCTCTGCTTGCCCTCCTCGCCGGAATTCTCGCGGTTTCTGGCCTGCCCGCATTCGCTGCAGACACGACGGCGCCGGCCACTGAGCATGCGGCGCCGGCCAAACACAAGCCGGTGCGCCACGTGAAGGAAACCCAGAAGGCGGAAAAGAAGGAGGAACGCAAGGAAAACAAGAAGGAAGAGCGCAAGGAAACGCGCACCCAGGAGAAAAAAGAGGAAATGACGAAGTAGGCGCCGCGCAGGACCAGGCATGTGCCTGGTCCCACCATGCCGCCGCGTGAACCTCTCTGGCAAGTCCCGAAGGGAACAAAGATGTTGATCGAGATCGATGGATTGGAGTTGTCACTGCACCAACGCCTCATCCTGGCTGGTGTGAACCTGCACATGCAGCCGGGAGACATCTATGGGCTCCTGGGCCCCAACGGGGCAGGCAAGAGCACGACCATGTCCGTGTTGAACGGGCTGCGGCAGGCCTCCTCCGGCCACGTCTCCGTGCTGGAGATGGACCCATGGACACAGCGTCGGGAAGTGCACCGCCAGATCGGCGTGCTCCCCGAGCAGGCGGGCTTCTATGACTGGATGAATGCGCAGGACTACCTGCGGTGGTTCGCCGAGCTGTATGACCGCGCGCTCGCCGTAGGTGAGATCCAGTTGCAACTGGCACAGGTCGGCCTGGATGCCAAGAATGCGGACCCCATCGGCACCTACTCGCGTGGAATGAAACAACGTCTGGGGCTGGCGCGCGCGCTGCTCAATCGCCCCAAGCTTCTGGTGCTCGACGAGCCGACGAACGGCCTCGATCCCCGTGGGCGACGCGAGATTCACGACGTGCTCCTGGGCCTGACGCGGGAAAGCGGGGTGGGCGTTCTCCTGTGTACCCATCTTCTCGACGACGTCGATCGCCTCTGCACGCGTATCGGCATCCTTCATCAGGGCAAGACCGTGGTCGAAGGAAGCCTGTCCGAACTGCTGGCTGGCGGGCCGGCAGCGGGCATGCGCTACCGCTTGCGGCTACTCGCACCTCCGCTCCGGACCGAGTTCGCGCATGGGATCCGGGTCGTTGCCCAGGAAGGCCAGTGGTGGCGCCTGGACATCGGCTCCGGGACATCCCCGCAGGATGCGTGGCGGGAGCTCCTCGACGCCGGCTGGGCCGTCAGCGAAATCCACAGGGAAGGCGGCGGCCTGGAGGACCTTTATCTCAATCTGACGACCACGGAGGCTGCAGCATGACAAGCATTGGCCTGATTGCGCGCAAGGAAAGCGGGGAGTTGCTCAAGAGCGGGCGCGGGCTGGCCTGGTTGCTGGCCTTGAGCGTAATCCTATCGGTCTTCAGCCTGCTCTTCGTCAGCAACACCGAACTGAGCCTACTGGACAACGCGCAGGTGGTGTACATGGTCATGGGCACCATCACGGCCCTGGGCGCGCTGCTCGCGGTAGTGCTGGGCAGCGATGCCATCGCCGGCGAAAGAGAGCGCGGCAGTCTCGTGCCCTTGCTGCTGACGCCGGTTTCCACCGGCGACATCGTATTCGGCAAGATGGGCGGCCAGGCGGTAGCCTGGGTCGTGACCTATTTTCTCAGTCTACCCTACCTGTGGGCAGTCGGCAGCAGCGGACAGAACCTGGTGGAGGCTGTCGTGTACCTGGCGCTCCTGGGCACGCCGGTTGTGCTCGGCTTCGGATTTTTCTCGCTTGGCCTGTCGGCGCGCTTCGGCAACGTGCGGGCCGCCCTAATAACAGCCTTGATCGCCCTCATGCTGCTCGCGAGCCCCCTGCTGCTCGGCCCGGGCCTGCGGCAGAGCACAATCGGGAAGGCGTTCGATACCGTCAACCCGTTCTCGGCGGCGGTCAACAGCTTCGACAGCGTCGTCATCGATTCACAGCCGTTCTCCATGCAGCTGGGACGGTTCGCCGTCACCCTGGTCTGGCTCATACTCACGTTGTGGTTCGCCGGGCGCAGCGTGCGCACGGTCGAGATCTAGGAGGCCGTGATGAAAAGTATCCCGGTTTGGCTTTTTGCATGCCTGCTGATACTCGCCGCCGCGAGCGCGCGGGCGGCGGATCCGCTGGACATCAGCCTGTCCGCGCAGCCATCCAATCCGGCGACGCCGCAGATGGGCGACCACCTGAACTTCGTGAGCGCCATCCGCAACACCGGCCAAACACCCGCGCAGGGAATCGTGGCATGGATCAGCCTGGTCCAGGTGGATCCAGGCCACGAGCAGCCGGTCGATCTGGAGGACTGGAGCGCCCACAAGGCGGTGACGCGGGCCATTCTCGCGCCGGGAGAGCAGATCACCGTGGCATGGCCGATGCGCCTGATTCAGGCGGGTGATTTTCGGGTCGTGATCAGCGCCGTCGAGCGCGACACGCCGCACATCATCACCAGCCCATTCCTCGACTTTCACGTCCGGCGCAAGCCGGTGGTCGAATCCAAGCGCGTCCTGCCCGTCGCGTTCGGCGTGCCCGGCCTGCTCGGGCTGGCGATGTTCTGGCGCCTGCGGCGGCGTTGGAGCGTGAGTCAAAAGTTGGACCGAAGGGAAAAGTGACAGTGCCCATGCGGAACGAAGGGGCGTCGACGATCCGCGCCGCAGGCGCGAACTTGGCGAGGGTAATCGGGGTACAGGAAATGGAATGGGAATGCCGATGGAGCATCTGAATGAAGTGATCTTTCTGCTGCTGAATGCGGGCCCGCACGCCTCGCCCATGACAGTGGACGTTGCGCGCCTGCTCGCGGAGGGCGCGATCTGGCTGGTGCCGCTGTGGCTCGTGCTTGGCTGGCTGCGCGGCTCCATGGCAATCAGGAAGGTCCTGCTCGGCGCGGCCGTTGCCGGCCTTGCCGGGCTCCTGCTCAACCAAATCATCGGCCTTGTGTGGTATCACCCACGACCGTTCGAAGCCGGCATCGGTCGGACATTGATCAAGCATGCCCAGGACAGCTCATTCCCAAGCGATCACCTGACCCTGATCTGGGCCATCGCAATCAGCCT
This sequence comes from Pseudomonadota bacterium, assembly GCA_021820845.1. Lineage (GTDB taxonomy): Bacteria > Pseudomonadota > Gammaproteobacteria > Burkholderiales > Thiobacillaceae > Thiobacillus. The sequence goes on along the minus strand of JAKADC010000006.1, from coordinate 66,109 downwards.
CGCGTTGCACCAAAAAACAAGGTTGGCGGGCTGGAGCCTGGCCCTGCTCGGGCTTCCGGTGGCTTGGGCGCGCATCTATCTCGGCGTGCATTTTCCGGCCGACATGCTGGGGGCTTTGCTCGTTGGCGTGCTCAGCGCAGGGTTCGTGCGCCGTATCGAGGGGCGGATCGCCGAGCCCTTGATGGGGTTCCTGCAACCGATTTACCGGAAGGCGTGTGCGAGCCTGATCCGTCGCGGCTGGTCACGGGAATGAACACGCAGATCAAAGGCGGACCCGGTGCGATGGCTGCTTGCCGAAGAGGAGTCGTCAATCGGGGGGCCTTACGCCACATGATGCGGCGTACGCTATCGCCTCGATCAAGGACCACCAGCCGGCAACCCCATGCACCCGCCCAAGTAGAATGCTGACTCCTTGATCTCCTTCTTCCTTCCATGATCGCGACGGAGAGTCTGTGACGAACATCGTCCTGGGCTTGGTTCATTGGACAGGGAGCCATCCCGCGCTTGCCGGACTGCTGGTTGCCCTGGTCGCCTGTGCGGAGTCTTTGGCATTCGTCGGCCTGGTCGTCCCCGGTGCGCTCGTGATGCTGGGTGCCGGTGCGCTCGTGGGCGTCGGTGCGCTCCCTTTTTGGAGCACGCTGTGTTGGGCTGTCGGAGGCGCGATCGTCGGCGACGGCGTGAGCTACTGGATTGGACACCGCTATGCGCACCGATTCACACGCCTTCGCTTCGTTCGCGCCCATCCGGAGTTGCTGGAACGTGGCGAAGCGTTCTTCACGCGCCACGGGGGCAAGAGCATCTTGCTGGCGCGCTTCGTCGGCCCCGTAAGGCCTGTCGTGCCCGTCGTAGCCGGGATGCTGGGTATGTCGCCGAGGCGCTTTTATACCTATAACGCGCTCTCGGCACTCGCCTGGGCGCCGGCCCATCTGATCCCGGGAATGGCCTTCGGCGCCTCGCTCGCGCTGGCCGGCCAGGTTGCCGGCCGGCTGACGCTTGGGCTAGGTGCGCTTCTCGCGTTCGCCTGGATCATCGCTTGGGGCGCACATTCGCTTTACCGTTGGCTTGCGCCCCGCGCCAACGCCTGGGCGGCCACGGCGATGAGCTGGAGCCAAGGCCATCCTCGACTCGCCTGGCTGATCGGCGACCTGCTGGATCCGGAACGCCCGGTTTCTCGACCGTTGCTGGCATGGCTCGTGCTTTTGATTGGGTCGGGCTGGTTGTTCTTTGGCGTCCTCGAAGACATCGTGGGCCTGGACCCCTTGGTCTACGCGGGGCAATCGTTGTTTCACCTTCTGCAGGGGCTGCGCACGCCCGCCGGCGACCTGATCATGACGGCCCTGACCGAGATGGGAGACGCTGCCGTGGTCATCCCGGTTTTTCTCGCAGTGCTCGCCTGGCTAGCCTGGAAACGTGCGTGGCGCGATGCACGGTACTGGCTGGCCGCTGCTGGATTCGGTGCGCTCGCGGTCATCTCGCTGAAAATGACGCTGCACTTTCCCCGGCCTGTCGCTCTCTATACCGGGGCGGACGCTTACAGTTTTCCGAGCGGTCATACCACGCTGAGCACGGTGATTTATGGGTTCCTGGCGGTGCTGAGCGCCCGCAGCCTGTCGGCGCGCACGCGCTGGATTCCTTACGCGTTGGTGGTCATGCTGGTCAGCGGAATCGCGTTCTCGCGCCTCTACCTTGGTGCGCATTGGCTGGCCGACGTCATCGCGGGAATCGGATTAGGGACAGCGTGGGTTGCGGTGCTGGCGATTGCCCACGCACGTCATGTCGGAAGCGATGCCCCCATTCCCGGGCTGCCGGTTATCGGCCTCGTGGCGCTTCTAAGTGCAGCGACTTGGCACATCCACGATCGGCTTGCGGCGGACCTCGACCGCTACGTCGTGAAAGTCTCGGCTCAGCACGTCAGCGAACAGGCCTGGTGGGACTCGGGGTCGCAAGTGCCCGCGTATCGCCTGGACCTGCAAGGCGAAATGGTGCAGCCATTGAATATCCAGTGGGCGGGACGCTTGGATGTCTTGAAGCAGGCGCTTTCCTCGCAGGGGTGGCACGTGCCCCTGGCGCTTTCGCCGAGTAGCGCTCTGCACTGGCTTCTGCCGCATGCTCCCATTGGTCGGCTTCCCGTGCTGCCGCAAATTCATGATGGCCGTTCCGAGGTGCTGGTCATGGTCCATGCCGGCGACCCCAGGATGCATCCGGGCGAACAGTTCATTCTGCGCATGTGGCCGACCGCCGTTGCGCTGGAACCCTCCGGGGCGCCCCTATGGGAGGGCACCGTCGCGCGGCAGCGCCTCGCGCGACTCCCCCTGATAAGCTTTCCCGGAACGACCGACGGCTACAGCGAAGCGCTCGCGCTGCTGCACCCCGCTGTAGCCGGGTTTCGTGAGCGGATCGTGAAGCGAAACGTTGGGATGGCGGAAGAAGTTGAGGGGAATGGTCGCAACTGGAATGGAGACACGTTGCTTATCGCTGCCGGGCCATGAGTTCTTGACCAGGATCTAGGACCTTCCTATTCGCCTCCGGCGTTGCCCCGGCGTTGCCCCGGCGTTGCTGCGCAGCGAGTCCAGCAGGACACAAGCGTTCAACGCGGGACGAACCGGTGAGCGTGGCCTTTGTCGTGAATCCAGTCGCACTCGGAGCAGTCATTCGCGAGATTCTTGGAGATAACCGACCGGTTACCCGCCTATAGCAGGCGGCCCCGGCTCTGGACGCAACTGGCAGCTTCGGCCGAAGAAGCCAAGACGGAGTGCCCGCCAGGCCCGCAACGGTTGAAAAACTACGACATCGGTCGTACTCTAAAATCATGGTCAATTTTCGCCCCCCCGCTGACGACCTGGAGTTTGCGGTGCTCACCCTCCTCTGGGAACTTCGCACGGCATCCGTGCGTGAGCTGCACGAACGGCTAGGGGTCCCGGCCGGCAACGTCTACACGACGACCGCAAAGGTGGTCGATCGTTTGCGGGACAAGGGGCTGATTGCACGCCGCCGCGAGGGCAATGCCTATGTCTACAGCCCCAAGGTGGACCGGCGCGAGGTGGAGCGCGTTCGGGCCCGGCAGCTGATGAGCCGCTTTCTCGGGCCGGTCCCCCATGCCGCAGTGGCAGCGCTGGTCGATGCCGTCAGCGATATCGATCCCGAGCTGCTCGACGCGCTCGAGCGCGCCATCCAGAGCAAAAGGAGTCCAGGGCATGGGTCGTGAAACGCTGCTGACGGTATTGCTGCTCTTGCTCGGCGGCTTGGCCGTGCAACCGTTTGCGCTGATGCCACGCCGGCAGTGCCCTGGCGAAGCCCCGCAAATCGCCGAGCGCCGCGCGTGGCTGCAATTGTGGCTGCCCATCGTTCCCGCTCTGCTGGTCGCCGCCTGGCTTTGCGGCTGGGCGCTGCAGGAATCCGATCCCGTGCATGACCGTGCCGATCCCGGCATGCTGGTTGCGGCATGCCTGCCCTTCGCGCTGATCGCACTGCGCGCGGCGCTCAGAGCCGCCTGGGCCATCCTGCGCCAACCCGCGGAGCTCCCGATCTGTAGCACCGGACTCTGGCGACCCCACATCCTGTTTTCCCCATTCCTCGCCCGGGCGTTGGACGAGGGGCAGATCCGCGCGGCGTGGGAACACGAGCAGGCCCATGTGAGGCATCGCGATCCCCTGCGCATCTGGCTCGCCCAGATGGCGACGGACCTGCAGTGGCCCTGGCCCTGGGCGCGCGAACGCCTCGACACTTGGCTCGAGATCCTGGAATGCGCCCGCGACGACGAGGCACGCAGCCGCGGGGCGTCCGGCATCGATCTCGCGGCGGCCGTTGTGACCACCGCCCGCCTTGCTTCCTCGCCCCTCGGACCACAAGCACCGCGCTGGCTCTCGCCCGTCGATGCCCCCCTCCTTGGCGATGCACGATCGCTTCAAACGCGCGTCGCCAGGCTCCTGGCACCCTTGCCGGACAGCGATGGGGCGCACGGGTGGCTCCGGCACGGTGACACGGCCGTGGCCGCGCTGCTGGCCGCCATGGCCGGGATCGCAGCTGCATCGGGCGCTGCGTACGGCGAATGGATTGTCCACCTCTTGCTGGAATGGACATGGGCCATCTGAGCGCCCGCCGGCGGCACACGGCCGCTTCGCTCCTGTTCGCCGGCTGCATGCTGGCTGCTGCCGGCCCCTGGGCGATCGCCGCTGACGTGCAGTCGGGCGATGTCGTCACCGTCCGCGCACAGACCGTTGCCGGTACCCTGAGTGCCTACGGCCAGATCGAGCCGATCGCAGTCGCCCAGGTGCGGGCGGTCGACCCCGGGACGTTGACCGGCCTGCACGTCGTGCCGGGCAGCCTCGTGGCGGCGGGCGAGGCGCTGGCGCGGATCAGCGGGCCGCGCATGCAGTCTCTGCTGACCACGCGTGAGCAGACCCTGCGCAGCGCGCGGGCGCGTGAAGACGCCGCGGATCGGGCGCTGACGATCGTCAAGCGCCAGTTCGTGGCCCAGCTGGCGACGCGGCAGGCCGTCGACGCCGCGCAAAGCGACCTGGCCGCCGCGCACGCGGCCGTGCAGACGGCCGATGCGCAGCTCCGGGAGGCCCGGGACCAGCAGACCGTGCGGGCCCCGGCTGCAGGCACGGTGATCGCCGTGCAGGCCGCGAACGGCGAACAGATTTCAGCCGGTCAAACCCTGTTGACCTTGCAGCCCGCCGGACATCTCTGGATCCGCGCGACCTACTACGGCGCGAACACGGTGCTGCTGCGCGCCGGGATGACCGGCCGCTTCCGGCCATCCGGCGCGGGCAAGGCCATTCCGGTCAAGGTCGCCGCGATTGCGTCCGGCCTGGCGGCCGACGCAGGCCTGCGAGTCGGACTGGTCCCGACAGCGTCCGACCTCCCCGCGTGGTGGGCGAGCGGGCAATGGGGCACGGTCGCCCTCGAGGGACCGCCGCGCCAGATGGTCGCGGTGCCAACCACGGCGCTTATCCTGGATCGTGGCGCCTGGTGGGTGCTGCTGCACACGCCGAAGGGCAACACGCCGCGGCAGGTGGTTCCGGGGCCGACTCAGGGCTGGCAGACCTGGATCGTGTCCGGCCTCGTGCCCGGGCAGCAGGTGGTGGTACAGGACGCCTTCCTGGAGTACCACCGCGGCATCGCCCGGTCCTATCAGCCGCCCGATTAAGCCATGCCGCAGGACATTCCCATACCTCGCCTGTTGCGGCGCCGGCTGCTCTGGCTGCTGGTGTTCGGCGCCGTGCTGCTGTGGGCCGTGAACGCCTTCCTGCACACCCCGGTCGAGGTGCTGCCCCAGTTCGAATACCCGCAGATCAGCGTCACCGCCCACCTGCCTGGCACCACGGCGACCGAGCTCGAGCACCTCGTCGTCTATCCCCTTGAAAGCCAGATCCTGACCCTCGCAAATCTGCGCGACGTGCGCTCAGTAATGGGCAACGGCACAGTCGAGATCGACGTGCGCTTCCGCCAGGGCACCAACGCCCAGGTCGATCTGCAGGCGGTCAACGGCGCGATCGACCGTGCCCGAGGGCAACTGCCCGAGCAGGCCCATCCCGTGGCGCAGATCATGGGCAACGCGATCAACGAGGTCGCCGACTACACGGCGCAGATCCCGGCCGGCATCGCCCCGGCCTTGGTGCAGCGCGCGGTCGAGACGGACATCGCCCCGGCGCTGCGGGCGCTCTCCGGCGTGCAGTTTGTGCAGGTCTACGGCGCGGGCAGCGAGGCCCTGTGGATCCAGCCCGACCTCGATGCCATGCGGCGCTACGGCGTCGACGTCAGTGCGATCGTGCAGTCGGTCCGTTCCCAGACCCTGCTGGCGCCGGCCGGCTACCTGACGCTGGGCCACAACGATGTCCTGATCGAGGCCCGCAGCCTGCCCGTGCACATCGCACAGCTCGAGCAGCTTTCGGTGGCGACGCCGGAGGGGCCGGTCCCCCTGCGGGCATTGGCGCGGGTCATCCGCTCCGCTGTGCCGGCCCACAACGCCGTATCACTCGACGGCCGACCCAGCGTTGCCCTCACCGTGATCAAGCAGCCTGGCGCGTCGACCCTGGCCGTCACCCAGGCCGTGCAGGCCACGCTGGACCAGACGCTGGCGCAGCTCCCCACCGGCGTGCGCTGGGTGCAGACCTACGATCAGGGACACCTGGTCCGTATCGTCGGCGCGGACCTCGGGCGCAACCTGCTGATCGGTGCCGTGCTGGCGGTGCTGGTGCTGTTCTGGGTGCTGGGCGCTGGCCGGGGTATCGTCGTGCTCGCTCTGAGCATCCCCGTATCGCTGCTGCTGGGTATCGCCGCGCTGCACGCGCTCGGTCAGGACCTGAACCTGATGACCCTTGGTGCGCTCACCGTTGCTGTGGGCCTGCTCGCCGACGATGCGATTATCGTGCTGGAAAGCATCTATCACCGCTGGGAGAGCGGCGACACGCACTGGCAGGGTGTCTGGAACGGCGTCAAGAGCATTGTGGTTCCGGATGTCACCGGCACGCTCACGAACATCGCCATCTACGTGCCCCTGCTGTTCGTCGGCGGCCTGGTCGGGCTGTTCTTCATCCCGTTCTCGCTGGCGATGATTCTGGCGCTGCTGGCCTCACTGCTGATGTCGCTGACCCTCATCCCCATGGGGCTCGGATTCATCAATGCACGGCCGAGCCCGGGGACGAGCAGCGGCCAGCGCCTGCTGCACGGGCTGCAGCGCGGCAATGAACGCCTGTTCGAGTGGGTCGCACGCGCGCCGCGGACCAGCCTGGCGATCACCTTCGCCGTGCTTCTGGTCAGCCTGGTCGGTCTGGTGCTGGTGCCGATCAACTTCCTGCCACTGCCCAACGAGGGCGCGCTACTGGAGTCGTTCACGCTTCCCCCCGGTGCCTCGCTGCTCGACACCCGCGCGGCCGCGCAGCGCATCACCGCGCAGCTGCTGCGCGATCCGGCGGTGGCGCACGTCTACGCCCGCATCGGCTCCGCCTCGGAAACCACCTACACCGAGCCGGCCTACGCCGGCGAGATCCAGGTGGCGCTCAAGCCCGGCGTGAGCGTCAATGCCCTCGATGCCATCGGCGAGCGCATCCAGCGCGAATCGCAGATTCCCGGGGTGCAGCTCGCCGTCGGAACGCCGACCCTCGAGCGCGTCGGCGAAAGTCTCTCCGGGCTGCCGCAACCCTTCGTCATCCATGTGTTCGGGACCGAGGTCTCGCAGCTGCGGCAGATCGCCGAGGACATCGCCGCGCGCCTGCGCCGCATCCCGGCTCTGAGCGACGTGTTCAACAACGATGGTTACCCGGTCACCCAGTTGCAGATCGAGCCCCGGGCGCAAGCCCTCGCGGTGCACGGCCTGACCCCGGCAACACTGTATTCGCAGCTCAAGCCGCTAATCGACGGCGAGACCATCAGCCGCGTGCCAGAGGGCAATGTGCCGCTGGCGCTGTACCTGCGGCTGGCCGACGCGCCACAGCGCTCGCTGGCAGAGCTGGCGGCACTACCGGTTCGCACCGGGGGCGGCTGGACGCCACTTGGCGAACTGACGAACCTGAATCTGGTCGAGACCCCCAACCAGATTCGCCACGTCGCCGGCGCCCGGGCGCTGGACATCCTGGCCACGCCGACCGGGCCGCTGGGCAGCACGGAGGCAGCAGCCCATCGCGCCCTGGCGGACCTGCATCTGCCGCCAGGCTACCGGATCGGTTTCGGCGGCCTGGCCGCCGAGCTTGAGCAGGCCGCCCTGGGGCTGCTGCTGGCGACGCTTGCTGCATTCGCGATCATGGTCGGCATTCTGCTGCTGCAGTTCGACGGCCTGTTGATCCCGGGCATTCTACTGCTCGAGATTCCACTGGCGCTCACCGGCGGCACGGTGGCGCTGGTCGTGAGCGGTGTGGGCCTGAACGCCACCGGCATGATCGGCTTCCTGACCCTGGTCGGCATTGGCCTGCGCCACTCCATCGTCCTGCTCGATCGGGTGCGCCGCAACGAGAACGACGGCATGCCGGTGGAGCAAGCGGTGCGCGAGGCGATCCAGGTGCGCTTCCGTCCGATCGTGCTCACCGCGGTGACTGCTGTGTTGGGCATGCTGCCCACCGCGCTGGGACTGGGCGAGGGCGCGGCGCCGGAGCAGGGGCTCGCCGTGGTGATCCTCGGCGGGTTGATCTGGAGCGCCCTGCGCAGCACCAACCTGATTCCGGCGCTGTACCTGCATTGGCGCCGCAAGCAGCTTGTGCGGCAGGAAGCGGCAGGGGAATCGGCATGAGGACCGGGACCAAAGTGCTGCGCGGCCTCACCGGCCTAGGCTTGTGCGGCCTGCTGGCGGCGTGCGCCGGCTATGCACCCAAGCCGCTGCCGACACAGGTGCCCTGGACCCGTCCGGCGGATCTGCGGGTCGACGCCCGCGACATTGCGCTGCCGGCCTTGGCCGCACAGCCCATCGACCTGAATGCCCCGTTGACCATGCAGGCCGTCGCGGCCCTGGCGGTGCTCAACGATCCCCGCCTGCAGGCGGCGCGGGACCGAGCCGGCGTGGCCAAGGCCCAGGCATTCGCGGCCGGGCTGCTCCCGGACCCCCAGTTCAGCGGCGCGCGCGAGATTCCGCTGGGGAACTCCGGCGACGCCACCACCACGGGCTACAACCTGGGCCTCGGCTTCGACCTGGGCCGCCTGATCACTCGCGGCGCCGCCGTGTCCGCAGCGAAGGCCCATCTCCGCCAGGTCGATCTGCAGATCCTCTGGCAGGAGTGGCAGACGGCTGCGGCCGCCGAGGCGGATTACATCGCCTTGGTCGGCCTGCGCGAGCGCGATGCGCTGCTTGGCGCGGAGCACGACGCCGTACTTGAGCGCCTGCGGCGCGACCGAGCCGCGGCAGCGACCGGAATCGAGCCGCGCGCTACGGCCGATGCCGACCTGGTCCAGCTGCAAGCGTTGCAGCAAAAACTCGCCGACGACGCCCGGCAGCATGAAGCCCGGCTCGCCGAACTCGACGCACTGCTCGATCTGCCCCCGGGAACGCCGCTGCGCCTGGCGGGCCTGCCGCGGTTCGACCCCGATGCGGTGCAAGGCGCCGCCGCAACGCTGGACCGTTTGCCCATGATCCGTCCGGACTTGATGGCCTTGCAGGCTGGCTACCAAAGCCAGGAAGAAACGCTGCGCAAGGCCGTGCTCGCACAGTTTCCGTCGGTCGGCGTGGAACTTTCGAGGGCTCGGGACACCTCGGACATCAATACCGTCGGCTTCGGCGTCACCCTCAGCTTGCCGATCCTGAACGGCAGCCGTGGGACGATCGCGGTCCAGGAGGCCACGCGCCAGACACTGTACGATGAGTACGCGTTGCGGCTGCGCCAGTCCCGCGCGGATGCCGAACGGCTTCTAGCCGATATTGCACTGCTACAGCGGCAGCGCGAAGCGCTCCAGGCCGCCTTGCCGGCCTTGCGCGCAGCGGCGCGCGCAACGGATGCCGCCCTGCGCGAAGGCGACGCGACCCTGCCGCAGGCCCAGGCACAGCGCCAGGCCCTGCTCGACCAGCGCCTGGCGTTGCAGGCCAATGCCAGGCAACTGGCTGAACAGTCCGCGGCGCTGCAGCTGCTGACGGGCCGTGGCGTCTTTGCGCCGGCGGCGCATCAGCACACACACGCGAAGACTCTATCAAGTCCGTCTCACCCCCCCTTCGAGCGCATCCCAGCGGAAATACCCATGCTAAGCGTCCGACCACGTGACCCGAGCGCATGAAACATGCGGTCGGTACAATTGCGGACGCGGAATGTCAGCCGGATTCAGGTCGAGTGCACCCGTCTTAGGTGCGACTTGGGCGCCGACGGACTACCGAGCGCGTCCTGAGCCCCCTCGGCCAGGCCGCTCAGGATCCCGCATTCCTCGACGGAGCGGATTTCACAGCAGCGTTCACGCAGTCCCTGCAGCTGCTTCTCCAGGGCGCGAAGCTCCCGAATTCGTTTGGATACGTGGCCGATGTGCGCGTCGAGCAGCGCATTGACGTCACCGCAGCTGTCGTCGGGCCTATCCTTGAACCGCAACAGCACGCGCACTTCATCCAGCGACATGTCCAGGGCACGGCAGTAGCGAATGAACTGCAAGCGCTCCACATGCACAGGCTGATACGTCCTGAAGTTGCCCTGCGTGCGACCAGGCGCCGGCAGCAAGCCCTCGCGCTCGTAAAAGCGGATGGTTTCGATGGGGGTGGACGATGTGTTCGACAGCTCGCCGATCTTCATGGGCGACTCCTGCGCAAGAGGATTGAAAAAACCAGTGTAGGCGATTGACTCTGTAGTGGCTACAGGGATTCCAATGCTCATGATGCCAATTCAGAGAACCGATATGCCCCTTCCCGAACACGCCCACAGCTGCGACTGCGAGGCGCATCACGACGCCCACGACGATGGCCACACGCACGGCTATGCACATCCTACGCACACCCATTCAGAGTCCAGCTGCGGCAGCGCTGCATGTGCCGTACCGATTATTCCAGTTCATCCCTCGGCGTCAGGCGCGCTGATGTTGCGCATCCCCGCCATGGACTGCCCCGTAGAGGAGGGGCAGATTCGGGCCGCGCTGGAGCGTTTCGAGGACATCCGACGCCTGAGCTTCGACCTGGCCGGCCGCGTACTGGCCATCGAGGCGCCGAACGTATCCTGGCCCGCCATCATCGAGGCCATCAACCACATCGGCTTCAAGACCGAACTCCTCTCTTCCCCGCCGTCGGCCGAAGCCGCCATCCAGTCCCAGCGAGCCGAATTCGTTCGGCTCGTGGGCGCGCTCGCCGTGGCGGTTGTCGCCGAGCTCGTGCATTACTTCGCCCCCGATACGATGGTCTGGAAGGCGCTCGGCATGGCCGTCGCCGCTAGCGCGATCGCGCTAGCGGGCACCAGCGTCTTCCGCAAGGGGATCGCATCGCTGCTGCGCCGGCAGCTCAACATCAATGCATTGATGGCGGTGGCGGTGGCAGGCGCGTTCGTCATAGGCGAGTGGCCGGAAGCGGCAATGGTGATGGTGCTGTACTCGCTGGCCGAATTGATCGAGGCGCGCTCGGTGGAGCGCGCGCGCCGCGCCATTTCCGGCCTGCTGGCGCTCTCGCCGCCGCAGGTCGAGGTGCGCGAGCCGGATGGCTCCTGGAGGACCCAGGACGCGAAGGATGTCGCCGTCGGCGTCATCGCACGGGTCAAACCCGGCGAGCGCTTCGCCCTCGACGGCCGGGTCACGTCGGGTCGTGCTGCCGTTGACCAGTCCCCCGTCACGGGTGAGAGCATTCCGGCCGATAAGGCGCCCGGCGACGAGGTATTTGCCGGCACCATCAACCAGAGCGGATCGCTCGAATACGAGGTCACGCACGCTGCCAGCGACACTGTGCTGGCCCGCATCATCCATGCCGTCGAGGCCGCCCAGGCGAAGCGGGCGCCGACGCAGCGATTCGTCGACCGGTTCGCGGCCGTGTACACACCTGCGATCTTTTTCCTGGCACTGGCCGTCGCGGCGGGCGCGCCGCTCGTGTTCGGCTGGCCTTGGCTGACCTCGGTCTACAAGGCTTTGGTTCTGCTGGTCATCGCCTGCCCGTGCGCTCTGGTCATATCGACGCCGGTGACCGTGGTGAGCGGATTGGCGGCCGCTGCCCGGCGCGGCATCCTTATCAAGGGAGGCGTTTACCTTGAAGAGGCCCACCGGATCAAATCTGTCGCCCTGGACAAGACCGGTACGGTGACAGAAGGCAAGCCCAGGCTGGTCGCCCAGGTCGTTCTCGCAAAGGGATCCGCGCCGGAGCACGTGCTTCGCATTGCGCGCAGCCTCGCGGGCCGTTCCGACCATCCGGTGTCGCAGGCGGTGGCAAGCGGACTGGGTGGCGATGCGCTGCCGGTGGAGTCGTTCGGAGCCGAGCTCGGCCGCGGCGTGTTCGGCACCATCGACGGGCACGACTACGTGCTCGGCAACCACCGCTGGATCGAAGAGCGCATGCAGTGCTCCGCGGAACTCGAAGCGCTCATGCACGAGCACGAGGCCATCGGCCGGACCATTACGGTCCTGGCGGATTCCCGGAGCGTGCTAGCACTCTTCGCCGTGGCTGACACAACCAAGGAGACCAGCAAGCAGGCCGTCGCCGAGCTGCTGGCACTCGGTGTGCGGCCCGTCATGCTGACTGGCGACAATGCCGCGACGGCACAAGCCATCGCCGGGCAGGTCGGCATCACGGAGGTTCGTGCCAACCTTCTGCCTGAGGGTAAGGTGGAGGCTGTGCAACGCTTGGCCAGTGACGGGCCGGTTGCAATGGTCGGCGACGGCATCAACGATGGGCCGGCGCTCAGCGCGGCCGCGATCGGCTTCGGCATGGGCGGAGCCGGCACCGACACGGCGATGGAGGCGGCCGATGTGCTCATCATGAACGACGACCTGCGCAAGGTTCCCGAAACCATCCGCCTGTCCCGGCGGACACGATCGGTGCTCTGGCAGAACATGACGCTGGCGCTCGGCATCAAGGTCGTCTTCCTGTTTCTGGCGCTGTTCGATGGCGCTTCGATGTGGATGGCCGTCTTCGCGGACATGGGGGCGAGCCTGCTGGTCGTGTTCAACGGGTTGCGGCTACTGCGGGCGTAGCGGTAAGCGTACTGCTCGGGGGACAGCTGCCGCTGGCTGCCATGGCAGAATAAGCGATGCGCTGCGGCCTCACCCACTGATGGAATACCGGATGAACCCCCTGCACTTTTCCCCCGCCATCGCCTCAGCCTTGGGTGCCGCGATCCTGTTCGGCGCGAGCACGCCGTTTGCCAAGCTGTTTGCCGGAAGCCTGTCGCCCTTCCTGCTGGCCGGGCTGCTCTACCTCGGCAGCGGCCTCGGCCTGACCGTCCTCAGACTGTGGCGGGACCGCGGCTGGAAGAGCCCCGGCCTTGCCGCAGCCGAGTGGCCGTGGCTGCTGGGCGCAATTGCAGCCGGCGGTGTTGCCGGTCCGGTGCTGCTGATGGCGGGACTGGCGCGCACGCCGGCTTCGACCGCGTCGCTGCTGCTCAACCTCGAAGCGGTGCTGACCGCCGTGCTCGCCTGGGTGGTGTTCCGCGAGAACGCCGATCGCCGCATCGTGTTCGGCATGATGCTGATCGTCGCCGGCGGGGTGCTGCTCGCCGTGCCGGGCTCAAGCCAGATGACAGCCGGCTTCCTCGGTCCTGCCCTGATCGCTGCCGCCTGTCTTGCCTGGGCCGTCGACAACAACCTCACGCGCAAGGTCTCGGCCAGCGATGCCCTGTTCATCGCGGGGAGCAAGGGCCTGGTCGCCGGGTCGGCCAACCTGTCTGTGGCGTTTTCTGTCGGCGCGACCTGGCCGGCACCGGAGGTGGCCGCCCCAGCGATGCTGATCGGGTTCCTGGGCTATGGCCTTAGCTTGGTGCTGTTCGTGCTGGCCTTGCGTGGTCTCGGCGCCGCACGAACCGGCGCCTATTTCTCGACCGCGCCCTTCATCGGCGCTGCCACGGCCATCCTGATGCTGGGCGAGCCCACTTCACTGCCATTCTGGCTGGCGAGCGTGCTGATGGCGGCTGGGGTCTGGCTGCACCTGACCGAACGGCACGAGCACGAGCATACCCATGAAGCCATCGAGCATCGCCACCGTCACGTGCACGACGCGCATCACCAGCACGACCATGAACTCGAGTGGGGCGGCAGCGAGCCGCACGCCCATCTGCATCGCCATGTCGCGGTGACGCACACGCATGCGCATTACCCGGACACTCACCACCGCCATATGCATTCATGATGCCATTGGACGGTTACTATTCCCCTTGAAGGATGCTGAAGGGGTATTCGATGCATTGCTGACCTAGTCTGACCCAAGGTTCAAGGTCGGCTTCGGCCGATGAACGGCCATGCAGCCCCGCAACTCTGACAGGCCATTATTGGTCGATAGCTACCAGGAAAAACAGGTCTAAACGCCCCTCGCTATACGGCTCCCGCAACAGAAAGAACTCGGGAAAGAACTCGGCCTCCCGCAGCTCATAGCGGAAGCCCTGGTCATTTCCGGATATACCGTGATCGGCGCCGGCTTGGTCGAGCGCACTTCACCAGCCAGTCGAAGTCCTTGGCGACGGTGTGCGTGAAACTATTCCAGACGGCTGGCCAGTCTTCATTGCCAGCAAGCAGACCGACCACGCCGAAGAGCACAACAACCAGCGCCAGTGCTCCAAGGAGAACTGCCAAGGCGGCCATCGGCACATTTAAGCCGGCTGCGAAGACCAGCCACGCTGTTAGAGCGGTGAAGACCAAAGTGACAAAGGCGGCGATCAATGGAGGATATCCATGGCTGGCGCTGCAAGCTCTATCACTTCTTGCGAGCCGCCCATACGGAGGGAGAGAGTAATCGGGTCATTCCGGAAAGCATCACTTACGGCGCTCCGCCTACTTGTCATGCGGAGCGCCGGCTCCACATTATTTCTGCCTTGTTACCTCTGCTCAACTGGAGAAAGGATCATCCCAGGAGGACACGCTTCCCCAAGCGTAATCGTTTCCACTGGATGTGCCGATGTCCATCGAATGATGGATATCCATCCCGAAAGGACTGCCACCCACATCCACCGAGGCACAGCAGCCGTCAATCATGGGCAGCCCGGTGGCCGGGTTGATTACACAGCTACAGCCTTGAACACATCCCACAGATCCGCATGGCGTTGCGGCAGTTTGCCGACCTCCTCGTTGATGCCCGCCAACGCACCGGCCAGATCGGCCTCATCAAAGCCCTCCAGCGCGCTGTAAGTTGTCAATGCCTGGTCCAGCTCCCCCAGGATGCCGGCGTAGTCGATGATGTAGCCGAACTCCTTCGGCTTGGCCCCTTCGTCATCGTCGTACAGGCGGTTCACCCGGGCGATGGCCTGTAGCAGGGTGTGCTCCTTCAGCTTGCGGGTCAGGTAGAGCACCGTATTCCTCGGCGCATCGAACCCGGTCAACAGCTTGTCCACCACGATCAGGATTTCGGGATCGCTGCCGAACTTGAAGCCGTTGATGATCTGCTTCTCATACTCCTCCTGGCCGCCGTAGCGCTTCATCATGCGCTGCCAGAAGGCCACGACCTCGTCTTCCGACTCCTCGGCATCCACCTCCTCAAAGCCCTCGCGCTCATCGGGCGCCGAGATGATCACCTCGCTGGTGACCTCGCCGATAGCGGAACTGGCTTCTCTTGCGCTGCGGGAGCAGGTTCTGATGGCCGGCATAACGGCCCGGCGCGAGCAGCTGATGGATGCGGTTCTGATGAGGACCGCGAAAGAAGCTCGGTGAAAACCGGGTGAGGGTGGCGGCAGAAGTGCGCTAACACATCTACCGCCGGTTCATAAGCAGTGGCACCACCTATGAGGTAATTCATTATGACGATTCGGATTGGCGAGTACAAGTTTGATGGCCCGTACTGGGACACCCGTGACATCCATGCCTGGTGTTCGGGCGTCTATGTCATCCTTGGGAAAGACGGCGGTACATCCTGGGAGGTGTTGGATATCGCCGACTGCAAACACCTGCGGGAGTTCATCGAAACCAACAACCGGCGCTATCTCTGGCCCCGCTTCGGCCACCGTGAAATCGCCGTCGCTGTGCTCTACGTGACGCAAGGGACACGAGAAAAGATCTTGAAGGAACTCCGCGCCATTTACGACCCGCCCTGCGGAGAACTTCTCAACAAGACCTGGGGTGAACACCTAGTGAAAAGCACCGGCCTGAGGAACTGGACATGACCGACCAACTGACCCAGCAAGACGTCAACAACACCGCTTGGGCCGCCTGCGACACCTTCCGCGGTGTCGTCGACCCGGCGCAGTACAAGGACTACATCCTCGTGATGCTGTTCCTCAAGTACATCAGCGACCAGTGGAAGGACCATTACGAGGCTTACCGTCAGCAGTACGGCGACGACGACGAGCGCATCCGTCGAAAGCTCGACCGTGAGCGCTTCACCCTCCCGTACGTGGAGTTCAAGGACGAGAAGACCGGCGCGGTCATCGACCGCTTCACGGCGGACTTCTACAGCCTTTATGAGCGCCGCAACGAGGCCAACATCGGCGAGCTGATCAACATCGTTCTGGACGGCGTGGAGGACGCCAACAAGGCGAAGCTGGACCGTGTCTTCCGCAACATCGACTTCAACTCCGAAGCGAACCTCGGGCAGACCAAGGACCGCAACCGCCGCCTGAAGAACCTGCTGGAAGACTTTGCCAAGCTGGACCTGCGGCCGTCGCGCGTGTCCGAGGACGTCATCGGCAACACCTACATCTACCTCATCGAGCGCTTCGCCGCCGATGCCGGCAAGAAGGCCGGCGAGTTCTATACGCCCAAGCAAGTCTCGAAGCTGCTTGCGCGCCTGGCGCGGCCCAAACCCGGCAACCGCATCTGTGATCCCGCCTGCGGCTCTGGCGGTCTGCTCATCGAGGCCGGCGAGCTGATCCGCGCCCAGGGCAGCAACGACTACGCACTGTTCGGACAGGAAGTGAACGGCAGCACCTGGGCGCTGGCGCGCATGAACATGTTCCTGCATGGTAAGGACGCCGCCCGTATCGAGTGGGGCGACACCCTCAACAGTCCGGCCCTGGTCGAGTCGGACCGCCTAATGCGATTTGACGTAGTCGTCGCCAACCCGCCTTTCAGTCTCGACAAGTGGGGGGCCGAGCACGCCGAATCAGACCGTTTCAACCGCTTCTGGCGCGGGGTGCCGCCCAAGTCCAAGGGGGACTATGCCTTCATCACCCACATGATCGAGACGGCCCAGCCCCAGGTCGGCCGGGTGGCGGTGGTGGTTCCACATGGCGTGCTGTTCAGGGGCGGCGCCGAGGGGCGCATCCGGCAGAAGCTCATCGAGGAAAACCTGCTCGACGCGGTCATCGGCCTGCCGGGCATGCGTCTGCTGTCCTGGCTCGCGCAGGGACAGCGGCTCTCGGCTATTCAATATGCCGTGCAAAGTGGGAATCCCGTTTGTGGTCATTGAGTGCAAGTCGCCCACGACCGAGGTGGGGCAGGCGGTCTCGCAGACCATCCGCAATCAGCGGGATGAATACATCCCGGCACTCTTCACGTATGTGCAGCTGGTCATCGGGACCAACAAGAACGAGTGCAAGTACGCCACCGTGGGCACGCCGGCCAAGTACTGGGCGGTCTGGCGCGAAGAACGGGAGGAGCAGGACGAGGAAGGCGCCGCCCTGCGCGAGATTCTGGACCGGCCGCTGCCCCAGGAGGCTAAGGCTGGGCTGTACGAGTTGCTGGCCGAGGGCTTTGGCGTGCGCGAACCGGATGCCGGCTACCTGGTGCGACGCGCGCTGACCCAGCAGGACCGGACGCTCTATGCCTTGTGCCGGCCGGAACGGCTGCTGCGCATGGCGCTCCTGTATACGGTGTTCGACGGCGGGCGGCGCAAGGTGGCCCGTTATCAGCAGTTCTTTGCCGTGGAGCGCATTGTCGAACGGGTGAAGCAGCGAGACGAGGCCGGCCGGCGGGCGGGCGGCATCGTCTGGCACACCCAGGGGTCGGGCAAGTCGCTGACCATGGTGATGCTGGCGAAAGCCTTGGTGATGGAGACGGATATCCGCACCCCGCGCATCGTACTGGTCACCGACCGGGTGGATCTGGACAAGCAGCTGGGCAACACCTTCGCGGCGTGCGGCCTGACGCCGGACCGGGCCGAGTCCGGCCGGCATCTGGTAGACCTGGTGGCCGAGCACAAGGCGCACATCGTCACCACCCTGATCCACAAATTCGAGAAGGCGCTTTCAATCCGCAAGTTTCAGGACGACTCCACGGAGATTTTCGTGCTGGTGGACGAGACCCAGCGCACCCAGCTTGGCTCCTTTGCCGCGCGCATGCGGCAGATGTTCCCCAACGCCTGCTACATCGGCTTTACCGGCACGCCTCTGCTGAAGCGCGAGAAAAGTGACGTGGCGCGCTTCGGCGGGATCATTCACACCTATGCCATCAACCAGGCAGTGTCGGACGGCGCCATCGTGCCCCTGCTGTACGAGGGCCGGCTGGTGGAGATCGAGCAGAACAAGGCTGCCATCGACGTCTGGTTCGAGCGCCATACCCAGGGGCTGACCCCGGCGCAGAAGGCCGACCTGAAGAAGAAGTACGCCCGGGCGGAAATGCTCAACAAGGCCGACCAGGTTATCTACATGCGCGCCTTCGACATCAGCGCTCACTTCCAGCAGAACTGGCAGGGCACAGGCTTCAAGGCCCAGCTGGTCGCGCCTTCCAAGGCAGCGGCCCTGAAGTACAAGGCTTTCCTCGACGATACCCGGGCCGACCAGACCTCGTCCGTCTTGCCCTTGGCCTTTTTCTTGTACGTGGACTCCCTGTACACGGTGGCCATGATCAGCCCTCCCCGCACAGGTCGAGGCCACCGGCCATGGAAGGGTAATAAGCGATAGGCGCCAGTCTAAACATCTGCAACTCCTTAAAAGTGATCGGAGTTGCGTGTAGGACCCGGTTTTATACGGCCCCGGTCACCCGCAGTCGCTTGCACTGGCTGGCATCGGCTTCCTGGCTGGAACTGTCAGAAACCGTGTCAGACAAGCCGCTTTTCGGCAAAGAAAAACGGCCTGCATCGCTGCAGGCCGCTTGGATTCTGGTGGGTCGGGCGAGATTCGAACTCGCGACCAACGGATTAAAAGTCCGCTGCTCTACCGGCTGAGCTACCGACCCGGGGATTTGACTAAGCCTGGCGGCTGAAGCCCCATCCACGAAAGCGCGAGATTATAGCCGAAGCTGTGCGGGCCGGTAAAGAGCAGACGCGTTTTTTTGAAGCATCGTCACGCTCCGCGCATCATCACGTAGTACTGCGCTTTCATCGTCGCCGCGCTGCCGGCGATGATGGCGACGAAGGTGAGGATGGATCCCAAGGCCAGGGTGGAAAAACCGGTGACGCCCTGGCCGATGGTGCAGCCCATCGCCAGCACGCCGCCGAAGCCCATCAGGATCGCGCCCGCCAGATGGCTGAAGAAATCACGGAACGACGCGAACCACTCGATGCGGAAGCTGCGCGAAACCAGAGACCACAGCAGGGACCCCGCCAGGACACCGGCCACCGCCATGATGCCGAAGGTGAGCAGCGTGTGCTTGAATCCACTGGCCGCGTAGCCGAGCGCCTGACCCATCGGATTGATGAAGGTGAAGGACTGCGAGGCGAGCGGGCCGGCGGCGGCGGGCCTCACCGCATCGGCGGGCGCGTACATGTCCCAGTCCTGCACGTAGGCCTGCAGCGAAAGCACGTCGCCGCCGGAGTCGACCTTGACGTTGCTGGTGATGTACCAGGCGGCGAGCACGGCAAGGCCCACTACGACGCCGCCGAGGACGTTGTCGAAGCTGGCGCGAAAATCGGCCGACTTGAAGGCCCATGCGAGCAGCAGGACGCCGATGACGCCGCCCGCCATCATGCGGCCGGTGGCGACGCGGTCACCGAAAAGCATGGCGCCGAGGTCCTGGTTGGTGGAAAGCGCGACCGCGGCGGGGTGGGTCCAGGGATAGAACAGGGCGGAATAGAGGGTCTTGTCGCTGCCCGGGAAGGGATTGACCATGAAGTAGGCGATCAGGCCGATGACCAGCAGGACCATGACCGATTTCAGGTTGCCGCCGCCGATACGGACCAAGGTCTTGTTGCCGCAGCCCGAGGCGAGCGTCATGCCGATGCCGAAGAGGGCGCCGCCGACCACGTTGTCGAGCCAGACGAGGTTGCTTTGCCGGTAGGGCGGAAAGGTGCCGCCGACGTTCACCAGGTGCGCCGCCTCGAGCGCCGTCACGCCCAGCACCGCGACTGCGATGGCGAGGATCCAGGCGCGCAGGCGTCCGGTATCCCCCATGTTGATCCAGTCTGACACCGCACCCATGGTACAGAAATTGGTCTTGTTGACCACGGCGCCCATGATCAGTGCGATCGCGAAAGTCGACCACAGTAAAAACGATTGTGCGCTCGCGAAATCCTCGTAGGTCATCGCTCCATTCCTCCTCGACTATTGGCAAAGCGACCCGATGGGGTCCCAATCAGTCGAATCTTAATGGGTTTGCGCCGGCGCCAGACTGGACAAAACATACCAGCAGGCCCTGCGCGCACAGATCAAAGAAGACAGGAATGAATGAACGGTGCGCGTTCGTGCGCGGGGTTCAACTCGCGGCGTGAACGTAGCACGTCGGGTCGGGAATCCCCGCGGTGCGGAACCCTTCTCGTCGCAGACGGCAGGAATCGCAACGCCCGCAGGCAAGGCCTTCCGGCGTCGCCTGGTAGCAGCTCACGGTCTGGGCGTAGTCCACCCCGAGCTCCGCGCCTCGCCGGATGATCTGCGCCTTCGACAGCTGCTGCAGCGGCGCATGGATGTGCAGCGCCGCGCCTTCGACGCCCGCCTTGGTGGCGAGATTGGCCATGCGCTCGAAGGCCGCGATGAACTCGGGGCGGCAATCGGGATAGCCGGAATAATCGACGGCGTTGACGCCGATGAAGATGTCGCGCGCACCGAGCACTTCGGCCCATGCGAGCGCCAATGCGAGCATCACCGTGTTGCGCGCCGGAACGTAGGTGACGGGGATGCCTTCGGTGGGACTTTCGGGCACCGCGATGGTGTCATCGGTCAGCGCCGAGCCGCCGATGTCGCCGAGACCGAGACGGATCACCCGGTGCTCGACGGCGCCCAGGCTTTGGGCCACCCGCGCGGCCGCGGCCAACTCCGCGTTGTGGCGCTGTCCGTAATCCAGGCTCAACGCGTGGCAGGCGAAGCCCGCCTCGCGCGCGATCGCCAGCACCGTGGCGGAATCCAGCCCGCCGGACAACAGGATGACCGCGGGCTTCATGTGCCGGGGGTGTTGCCCCACAGGATCTTGTGAAGTTGCACCTGCATCCGCACCGGCAGGCGATCCGCCAGGATCCACCCAGCCAGTTGCGCGGGCGGCAGTTCGCCCTGGACCGGTGAGAGCAGGACGGGACAAACGCGATCGAGCTGTCGCGCCGCGATGATCTCGCGCGCCCATTCGTAGTCGGCGCGGTTGGCGAGCACGAACTTGATCTCGTCGCGCTGCGTCAGGTGGACGATGTTCTCCCAGCGATTGCGCGCGGATTCGCCCGATTCCGGCGGCTTGATGTCGACGATGCGCGAGACCCGCGGGTCGACCTTGCCGACATCGAGCGCGCCGCTGGTTTCCAGCGACACCGAATAGCCCGCGTCGCACAGCGCGGTCAGCAGCGGCAGGCAGCCTTTCTGCGCCAGCGGCTCGCCGCCGGTGACGCACACAGTGGGCACGCCGTAGTCCGCCACCCGCGCCAGCAGCGCCGAAAGGGTGATGGTCTCGCCACCCTGGAAGCTGTAGGTCGTGTCGCACCAGCGGCAGCGCAGCGGGCAGCCAGCGAGGCGGACGAATACCGTCGGCAGGCCCGCGCGGCTGGTCTCGCCCTGCAAGGACAGAAACACCTCCGTCAGGCGGAGCGTGGTTGTTGACGCTTCAGCATCTTCGGACCCTGCCGCTTGCGGACCGCGCGCCGCCAGCGAGGCGCCGGCGGCGTGAGAACCATGGCCCGGCTCACGCGGGCGGCACGTCAAGGACTCGGACACGGCGGCCTACTTGAACGCGGCCAGGCGGCGCTCGGCGAGCTTGGCTGCGGGCGTCCCCGGGTGTTTGGCCACCAGTTCCTGGAGCGTCTTGCGCGCCCCGGCCATATCGTTCAGTTCGATCTGATTGGTGGCGATATTGAGCAGCGCGTCGGGCACCTTGGGGCTGTCAGGATAGGTGGCCACGAGTTTCTTCTGTTGCGCCAGCGAAGCCTTGTAATCCTTCTGCGCGTAGTACGAGTAGCCGACCCAGTACTGGGCGTTGGCTGCCAGCGCGCTGCCGGGATAGGCCTTGAGAAAGTCGTTGAATCCGGCGATGGCGCCCTTGTACTTGCCGCCGCGGAACAGCGCGAGCGCGCTGTCGTAGCTGCGCGACTCGGCCAGGGGGTCGGGCTTGGACGCGGCGCCGCTCGGGGCGGGTGGCGGCGGCGCACCGGGCCCCGCCTCGGACCCGGCTGCGGGAGGCTGGGCGGCGTCGGGGGTCTTTGCCGCCTTGGCAAGGTCGGCGAGCCGCTGGTCGAGATCGGCGTACAGGTCGTTCTGCCGCTTGCCCAGCGTGTCCAGCTGGTTCGCCTGAACCTCGGAGCGGCCGCGCAGGCGGGCGATCTCCGCCTTGAGCGCTTCGACTTCCTTCAGCATGTCCAGCAGCGGCTGGTTCTGCTGCATCGCGGCCTCGAGCTTGCCGAGCCGCGCATCGAGCGCGTCCACCCGCTGTTGCAGCGCCTGCTGCTGACGGGCCAGTTCGTCGCTGTTGCCGAACAGCGCCGCCCGTGCCGGCTGGGCCAGCATGAGCAGGGACGCGGCGAGAAGGCCGTAGCGGCGGATCACGGTCATTGCTCGTCGCTGTAGACCAGATCGGTCCGGCGATTCTCGGCGTAAGCCGCTTCGTCATGACCTTCGTTGCGCGGCTTTTCCTCGCCGTAGCTGATCGCTTCCATCTGCGAATCGCTCACGCCCAGCACGGACAAGGCCTTGCGCACGGCTTCCGCGCGCTTCTGGCCGAGCGCCAGGTTGTATTCGCGGCTGCCCCGCTCGTCCGTGTTGCCCTGCAGGATGACGTGCGCATCGCGTTTCGAGTTGAGGTAGGCGGCATGGGCCTCGAGCATCGGGCGATAGTCGTCTTTCACGACAAAGCTGTCGTAGTCGAAATAGACGCTGCGCTTGTAGAGCGGGCTCGCCGGATTCTTGCGGGGGTCGCCGGATTCGCCGCCCATCGCATTGCCAGCTACGCCTCCGCTGCCCACGCCCGTGGTCTCGGTGCCGGCCTGCTGGGACGTCGTGCCGGTCTTGCCGCCGGTGCGATCCTCGACCGTGGCTTTCGTACCCGTGGTGCCGCACGCGGACAGGGCCAGCGCGACCAGGACCGGCCAAACAATCTTGTTCATTTCTCTCTCCTTTTGAATAAATAACGATCCGGTGCGAGCGGCCGGCATTCCCCGGCGGCCGCGATTTCTATGTCAAACGGCTGGGACGATCACGGCCCCCAGACCGGCTCGCGCGCATCGACGCCGGACTCCGACAGTCGCGCGTGCGTTTTGCCGTCCAGGCTCACCGTGCCGAGTATCCCATGCCCGCCCTGCACCGTGGCATAGAGCACGATCTGGCCGTTCGGTGCGAAGCTGGGCGACTCGTCGCGCGTCGTGTCGGTCAGCACGCGGGTCTGACCCGACGCCAGCTCCTGCAGGGCTACGCGGAAGCGCCCGCCTTCGCGGCTGATGTACGCCAGATACCGTCCGTCGGGACTCAGCGCGGGGGACACATTATAACTGCCGGCAAAGGTCACCCGCCGCGCTTCGCCGCCGCTCGCCGGCATGCGATAGATCTGCGGACTGCCGCCGCGATCCGATGTGAAATAAAGCGTCTTGCCGTCGCGGGAGAATTCCGGCTCGGTGTCGATGTTGCCGCCCCGGGTGAGACGCGTGAGGCCGCTGCCGTCGGCGTTGACGACATAGATCTGCGAAGCGCCGTCGCGCGTCAGCACCACGGCCAGGCGGCGGCCGTCCGGGCTCCAGGCCGGTGCCGAGTTCGATCCCTTGAAGGCGGCGATCTTGCGGCGGTGTCCGTCCTGCAGCGACTGCACGTACACGATCGGCTTCTTGTCCTCGAACGAGACGTAGGCGATGCGGCTGCCGTCCGGCGAGAATTTCGGGGAAATCACCGACTCGTTGGAGCGCACGACGGTGCGCGGATTCTGTCCGTCCGCGTCGGCCACCCGCAACTCATAGCGGCGTCCCTGCTTCTGCACGTAGGCGATGCGGCTGCTGAACGCACCGGGCATGCCGGTCAGCTTCGCGTAGATGACGTCCGCGATCTGGTGCGCGGTGGCGCGCCACTGGCTTGCCGAGAGGGTGTAGCTGTAAGCGGCGAGCTGGGTCTGCTTGACGGCGTCGAGCAAATAAAAGCGGACTTCGAAACGACCGCCGGACTGCGCCGCCACCTGGCCGATGACGACCGCATCCGCGCCCTTCCCGCGCCACACCCCGTAGTCGACCTGCCCCGGCGCCGAGGGCTGCTGCGCCCCGGTCGTGTCGACCAGCCTGAACTGGCCGCTGCGGTTGAGATCGTCCCCCGCGATCTGGCTGAGCCCTGGACTCGGCTGGCCCGGTGCGGCCTGGAACGGCACCATCGCCACGGCGATCTTGCTGGCCGCCCCGCCGATGACCTCGATTTCCATCGCGGCCCGCGCGGAGAGCGGCGCCAGCACAAGCAGGCAAAGCAGGGGGAACAGGAAAAGGGTACGCAGCTTGGATACGGACATCGTGTTCGCAGACGCTTTCTTGATTGGTCAGTCTAACATAGGCCCCACTCGGCTCATGCGGCCCGCGCGGGCCGAAGTCAGGCCGGTGCGGCTGCGATTTTCGAGGGGACGTTTCCCTGGAGCGCGCGAGGAGGCGCTCACTCTTTGGGACGGTGAACGAACGAAAGTTCCGGAACGAAGGCCGCGCGCGCGTCGCGATCGGCCGGCAAGGGCAAGGGCGACGACTTTTCGAGGGCACGCACCACCGCCTCGTCGTAGGCGGGATTTCCGCTGGACTGCGTCACCCGCACGCTCACGACTTCGCCGGTCGGCAGCAGTTTCACCAGGCAGCGCACCTGGGGATTGCCCTTGAGATCGTCGGGCAGCCTCGTATTGCCGCGCACCTTGGCGCTGATCTGGTCGCGATACCGCCCGACCACGCTCGCGACTTCGGCCTGGCGCTTGCTCGCCGCGGCGCGCGCCTCGCTCAGCGAGGTCATGCGCGCTTCGTTGGCCGCGGTGTCCGCCGCCAGCTGCTGCTTCATGTCCTCCGCCTCCATCTGCCTCAGCAGCGCCTGCCGCTTCTGCTCGGCGGCCTGTTTTTCGCGTTCCTTCCGTGCCGCTTCAGCCTTGGCCTTTTCCTCGGCCTTGGCCTTCTCTTCCGCCTTGGCTTTTTCTTCAGCCGCCTTTGCGGCCTGGAGCTTCTTCAGGCGATCGGCTTCGGCCTTCCTTTTTTCCAGCGCGATGTCCGGCGCCTCGGGCGGCGACGGTTCCTTCTCGACCGGCTGGGGAGGCGGCGGCGCGGCTTTGACCGGCTCGGGCGCCTTGGGCGGCGGCAACGGCTGCGGCCGAGCCGGTGGCTGCGCGGACGGTTCCGGCAGCGCTTGCCACAGATCGACCATCACCGGCGCGGGACGGCGCGTCTGCCAGGACACGCCGAAAATCAGCAGCAGGACGAACAGGACGTGGACGCCGAGCGCGAGGGCGCCCGCGAGAGCCTTGCGCGGCGAGCGCGCGTTACGCGGCGCGTCCGCGGCCGAGATCATGGCGCCGGGCGCGCGAGCAGGCCGATGCGGGTGATCCGGGCCTGCTGCAGAAGCGTCATGGTGTGCATCACTTCCTCGTAGCGGACGCTCTTGTCCGCCGCGATGACGACGGGCTGATCCGGGGCGTCACGATGCAGCGCGGCGATCGCGTCGGCGAGCCCCGCTTTTGCCACCACCCGCTCGTCGCCGTTGCCCGCACGGTCGCGCAGCAGGTATTCGCCCGATTCGCGGATGATGATCTCGAGCGGCTTCTGCGGCGCCTGCGAGGTTTTGCCGACGCTCGGCAGCTCGACCTGCGCGGGGTTGATGAACGGTGCCGTCACCATGAAGATCACCAGCAGCACCAGCATCACGTCGATCATCGGAACGACGTTGATCTGGGCGACCTGCTTGCGCGTCCGCGCCATGGGTCAGGGCGCCTTCGACGTCACCTGCCGCTGCAGGATGTTGGAAAACTCCTCCATGAAGCTTTCCATGCGGTTGGCCAGGCGGTCGATGTCGTGGGTGTAGCGGTTGTAGCCGACCACCGCGGGAATCGCGGCGAACAGGCCCATGGCCGTGGCGATCAGCGCCTCGGCGATGCCCGGCGCGACCTGTGCGAGGGTGGCCTGCGCCACGCTCGACAGCCCCATGAAGGCGATCATGATGCCCCACACCGTGCCGAACAGCCCGACGTAGGGCGATACCGATCCGACCGTCGCGAGAAACGCCAGATGCGACTCCAGGCCGTCGAGCTCGCGCTGATAGGTCGCGCGCATCGCCCGCCGCGTGCCGTCGATGATGGCGTTGAGCGACAGCCCGGTCTGCGGCCGCAGCTTCATGAATTCGCGAAACCCCGCTTCGAAGATGCGCTCCATCTCGCCCGCGCCTTCGCGTTCGCCGGCGACCCGCTGGTAGATGGCGCTGATGTCGCCGCCGCCCCAGAATTCACGCTCGAAGCGGTCGGTGACCTGGATGGCGCGTTTGATGGAAAACATCTTGATGAAGATGAACCACCACGACATCAGCGAGGCGCCGAGCAGCAGGGCCATGACGATCTGGACCGGCAGCGAGGCATGGAGGATGAGATGGAACAGCGAGAGATCTTGACCGATTTCGGGAGTCACGTTGCGCGAGCCAGTGCTTGGAGGAGAGCCTCGGGTATTTTAACGGGTTTGAAACGCAGGGCATCGACGCAGGCCAGCGTCACCACCCCTTCCGCCAGACGCACGGAGCCGCGCATAAGTTCCTGCTTCATGCTGAGGCTGGCGCGCCCCATGTCGTGCAGGCGGGTCGACACTTCGATCTGATCGTTGAAGCGCGCCGGCGAGAGGTAGTCGATTTCCGCGCGCCGCACCACGAACACGATCCCCGCCTCGTCGCGCAATACGTCCTGCTCGAACCCGAGCGCGCGCAGCCACTCGCTGCGTGCACGCTCCATGAACTTGAGGTAATTCGCGTAATACACCACGCCGCCCGCGTCGGTGTCTTCCCAGTAGACGCGCACCGGCCAGACGAACGCCATCAGAACAGGTCCGCGTTCGGATCGGCGGGCGCGGCAAGGCCCAGGTGACGGTATGCCAGCGGCGTCGCGATCCGCCCGCGCGGGGTACGCTGCAGGTAGCCCTGCTGGATCAGGTAGGGTTCGAGCACGTCCTCGATGGTGTCGCGCTCCTCGCCGATCGCCGCGGCGAGATTGTCCAGTCCGACCGGCCCGCCCATGAACTTCTCGACCACGGCCGACAGCAGCTTCCTGTCCATCACGTCGAGCCCGGCCCGGTCGACGTCCAGCATCACGAGCGCCGCGTCGGCGACGGCGCCGGTAGCCTGCCCCTCGGCCTTCACCTCGGCGTAGTCGCGCACCCGCCGCAGCAGGCGGTTGGCGATGCGCGGGGTGCCGCGCGAACGCCGCGCGATTTCCAGCGCACCGGCCGCGTCGAGGTTCATCTGCAGCAAACCTGCCGAACGGTGAACGATGTAGCCGAGTTCTTCGGCCGAATAGAATTCCAGCCGCGCGACGATGCCGAAGCGGTCGCGAAGCGGGTTGGTCAGCATGCCGGCGCGCGTCGTCGCGCCGACGAGCGTGAACGGCGGCAGGTCGAGCTTGACCGAGCGCGCGGCCGGGCCTTCGCCGATCATGATGTCGATCTGGAAATCCTCCAGCGCCGGATACAGCACTTCCTCGACCACCGGCGAGAGGCGGTGGATCTCGTCGATGAACAGCACGTCGTGCGGTTCGAGGTTGGTGAGGAGTGCCGCCAGGTCGCCGGCGCGCTCCAGCACCGGCCCCGAGGTCTGGCGCAGGTTGACCCCCATCTCGCGCGCGATGATGTGCGCCAGCGTGGTCTTGCCGAGCCCTGGCGGGCCGAACAGCAGCACGTGGTCGAGCGCCTCGCTGCGCTTTCTCGCCGCGTGGATGAAAATCTCGAGCTGTTCGCGGGCCTTGGCCTGGCCCACGTATTCGGCCAGCGTGCGCGGCCGCAGCGCGCGCTCGATCTGCTCCTCGACGGGGCTGGCGGCGGCGGGCGCGATGAGGCGGTCGGTTTCGATCATGGAACCAGGCTGAAAGGAATACGTCCGGATTTTACCCCGCGCTATCGCCGTGCTGCTCGACATGCTGGATCAGCCTGCCGCGCCCCTGTGCCTTGGCCTCGTACAGGGCGTGATCGGCCCGCATCAGCGCGTTGTCGATCGAATCCCCGGCGCGCCCGCCCAGCCACGTCTGGCCCGCGCTCAAGCCCGTATGCAAATCGAGGCCGAACAGACTCAACTCGCTCCTGAAACGGTCGGCCAGGCGCTGGTACCAGGCGCCCACGCCGTCGGCGTCGAGATCCGAGAGCAGCACCACGAACTCGTCCCCGGCCAGCCGCGCCGCCAGATCGGCACGCCGAGTCAGGTCTTTCAGGGACTGCGCCAGCGCCAGCAGCACCTGGTCGCCGACGCCATGCCCGTGGCGATCGTTGACCTCCTTGAAGTGATCGATGTCGAGCAGAATGAGCGCGACGGGGTGCTGCCTTTCGGCCAGCCCCTGCGCCTGCGGAAACCGCGTTTCGAACGCCCGGCGATTGGGGAGGCCCGTCAGCGGGTCGGTCAGGCTCAGGCGCTCGAGACGCGAGCGCTGTTCCTGCAGATGGAGGGCGATCTGGTTGATGTCCTGCGCGGCCGCCTCGAACTCGACGTAGTGCGGCATGATGGACGGAACGGGGTCGTCGTGTGCCAGTGCGGTCAGGGCGTCGCGGGTGGATACGATGTCGTTCAGCATCGCACGACGCACGCGAAACAGGCTCGCCGCCAGCAGCAGCAACACCAGCCCCAGCGTCGCCAGCCCTGCCAATACCTGCTGCTGGCCGCCGAGGCTGAAAAACTGCAGTGGCGACCGGGCCACGAGGGTCCAGTCCGAGTCGGGGATCGCCTGGCGGACCGCACCCGAACGTCCCGCGATCTCCGCCCGGCCCACGACGATGTCGCCCGCCGCGTCGCGGATGACGAGCGTGTGCCCGGGGCGGATGCTGTCGTCGATCACGCGCTGAAAGGCCGCCAGTTGCACGCTCAGGCGGACGCCGCCGAGATCGCCGCCGCCCGGCGCGCGCACTTGCGCGGCGAGGTCGAAATGTCCCGGCTCGTTTTTCTCGCGGCGCAGCACGGGGCGGACTGCCGTGGAGGCGGTGGGGCGGCGGGCGATCTGGCGCGAACGCGGCCGCGCGTCCGGCGGCAGGGCATCTGCGAGCACCCGGCCGCGCGAATCGAGCAGCGCGATGTCGAGAACATCGGGCAGCAGCCGCTGGCGGGAAACGGCCCACGCCCGCCGCTCCTCGGCCGTGCCGGCGCGCATCAGCCGGACGAGTTCGGGATCGTGCGCGGCCTTGTCGAGCACCAGCCGGTAATGTTCGAGCAGCCGGACCACGCCGGCGCGCGTCTGGACAGCCTCCAACCGGAGGAACCTCTGCTGCTCCTGGCCGCCCGCACGCAGACTGAACCAGATGCTGAGCGCGATGCCCGACGCGAACACCGCCACGACCCCGAGCAGCAGCCAGAGGAAATGGCGGCGCAGGGAAGCGGGGGCGTGCATGGATCCGCGCACGGCCTAGCCCTTCGACAATATCCGCAGGGCTTGCCGGATCGCCTCGCCCACCGTCAGGTCGGGGGGAAGCTGGCGCACGGCCTCCGTCGTCTCGCGCTCGTTGTAGCCGAGGGCCAGCAACGCCTGGCGCACGTCGTCCGGGACCCCGCCCGGCCCGGCGCTCGCCACCGCGCCGGCGAAAACCGGCTTGCCCTTGAGTTCGAGCAGCAGGCGCTCGGCGGTTTTCTTGCCGATGCCGGGCACCCTGACGATGCGGCCGATTTCCTGCGCCGCAATCGCCGCCGACAGGTCGTTGACCGAAAGGCCGGACAACACCGACAGCGCGGTCTTGGCGCCCACGCCCGAGACCTTCAGCAGTTCGCGGAACGCCGCGCGCTCGACCTCGCTGGCGAACCCGTACAGCAGATGCGCGTCCTCGCGTATCGCCAGGTGGGTGAGCAGGCTGATCCTTTCGCCGATCGCCGGCAGGTTGTAGAACGTGCTCATCGGCACGTCGATCTCGTAGCCGACGCCGTTCACGTCCACCAGCACCTGCGGCGGCTGCTTGGCGGCGAGGATGCCAACGATGCGGCCGATCATGTGAAATCCTCGCTCATACCAGCCGGCCGCCCTTGACGCGATAACCCGCCGTCGACTGCGCGCCGAGGCGGCTGCCGTGGGCGTGCGCGATGGCGCAGGCGAGGGCGTCGGCGGCGTCCGCCGTCGGCGCGGCCGGCAGGTTTAGCAGACGCTTGACCATGTCCTGCACCTGTTCCTTGGCTGCCTTGCCGTGCCCCACGACGGCCTGCTTCACCTGCAACGCCGTGTATTCCGCCACCGGCAGCCTGCTGGACACCGCCGCGCAGATCGCGGCGCCGCGGGCCTGGCCGAGCAGCAGCGTCGACTGCGGATTGACGTTGACGAAGACGATTTCCACCGCGCACGCGTCGGGCCGGTGGGTACCGATCACTTCGTTCAACCCGGCGAACAGCACCCCGAGCCGCTGCGGCAGACTGCCTTCGCCGCTCTTGACCACGCCGCTCGCGATGTAAGCCAGCTTCTGGCCGCTCTGTTCGATGACGCCGAAGCCGGTGAGGCGCAAGCCGGGATCAATGCCGAGGATGCGCAAAGGACAGGTTACTCCGGCAATACCGCATTGGTGTAGACCTCCTGCACGTCGTCGAGGCTTTCGAGCGCGTCGAGGATCTTCTGCATCTTCACGGCATCGTCGCCGGCAAGCTCGGTCTCGGCCTCGGGACGCATGGTGATCTCGGCCACCGCCGGCTTGAAGCCGGTTTTTTCCAGCGCTTCCTTCACCGCCTCGAACGCCTTGGGATCGGGCGACGTCAGCACCTCGATCGAGCCGTCCTCGTTCGGGACGATGTCGTCGGCCCCGGCGTCGAGCGCGACTTCCATCACCGCGTCCTCGCTGGCACCCGGTTCCAGGATGATCTGTCCCACGTGTCTGAACTGGAACGCCACGCAGCCGTCCGTGCCCATGTTCCCGCCGTGCTTGGTGAAGGCGTGGCGCACGTCCGCGACGGTGCGCGTCTTGTTGTCGGTGAGGCAGTCGACCATCACCGCGACGCCGCCGATGCCGTAGCCCTCGTAGCGCGCTTCCTCATAGTTCACGCCCTCTAGCTGGCCGGTGCCGCGCTTGATCGCGTTCTCGATGTTGTCCTTCGGCAGCGAATCGGCCTTGCCTTTTTCGATCGCCAGCCGCAGGCGCGGGTTCATCGCGGGGTCGCCGCCGCCCATCTTGGCGGCCACGGTGATTTCCTTGATAAGCTTGGTGAAGATCTTGCCGCGCTTGGCATCCTGGCGCCCTTTGCGGTGCTGGATGTTGGCCCATTTGGAGTGTCCTGCCATGTCGATTCCAACGCAAAATAATGCGTGATTCTAGCATTTCGCCCCCCTCGCCCCGCCTTGGCGTCGACCTCGGCGGGACCAAGATCGAACTCGTCGCGCTCGACCCGCGCGGGGGCGAAATCTTACGGCGGCGCGTGCCGACCCCGCGGGACGACTACCCCGCCACCGTGGCCGCCGTCGCCGCGCTGGTCCACGCGGCCGAACACGAGCTGGGTCAGGGCGGCAGCGTCGGCATCGGCACGCCCGGCGCGGTCTCGCCCGCCAGCGGGCTGATGAAGAACTGCAACTCGACCTGGCTGAACGGCCGCCCCCTCAAGGAAGATCTCGAACGCGCGCTCGGCCGCGAAATAAGGCTCGCCAACGACGCCGACTGCTTTGCGCTCTCGGAAGCCACCGACGGCGCCGCCGCGGGGGCCGGCTGCGTGTTTGGCGTCATTCTCGGCACCGGCGTCGGCGGCGGCGTCGTGGCTCGCGGCCAGCTCCTCAAGGGGGTCAACGCCATCGCCGGCGAGTGGGGCCATTCGCCGCTGCCCTATTTCCAGTTCGCCGCAGCGCCGTCCGACCGGGCCGACACGGGACAGCATCCCGCCACCGGCGAGGCGATTCTTCACCCGTGGCCGAGCCGGCGGGAGCTCGATGCCGCGCCGGCCTGCTACTGCGGCAAGAAAGGCTGCATCGAAACCTGGCTGTCCGGCCCCGCGCTCGCGGCCGACCACGTGCGCTACGGGGGCGAGGACCTGCCCGCGCACGAGATCGTGCAGCTTGCGAACGCGGGCTACGGCCCCTGCAGCGCGACGCTCGCGCGCTACGAGGAGCGGCTGGCGCGGGCGCTCGCCGGCGTCATCAACCTCATCGACCCCGACGTCATCGTGCTCGGCGGCGGACTGTCCAACATCGGCCGCCTGTACGACTCCGTGCCTCGGCTGTGGCCGCGCTACGTGTTTTCCGATCGAGTCGACACCCGGCTGGTGCCGCCCAAACACGGCGACTCCAGCGGCGTGCGCGGCGCGGCGTGGTTGTGGAACGATTAGCTCGGCCACGGACTGGCGCCGGCCCGACAGTCTAGTGCAGCTTGATGCGCGCCCGCGTCGGCGTGCTGATGAAGTGCGCGTAGGTCGTGAGGGAGGTCTTGAACCAGCCGTGCAAGGCGATCTGGTGCATCTTGTGCAGCGACCAGTAGACGAAGCGCGCCATCACGCCCTCGATTATGATGCTGCCGCCGGTGAGACCGCCCATCAGGTTGCCGACGGTGGAAAAGCGGCCGAGCGCGACCAGCGAGCCGTAGTCGCGGTACACATATTCAGGCAGCGGCCTGCCGCACAGGCGCCGGCACACCGACTTCACCAGCATCGAAGCCTGCTGGTGCGCGGCCTGCGCGCGCGGGGGGACAGAGCCCTTGCCGTCCGGTATCGGGCAGGCCGCGCAGTCGCCGAAGGCGAAGATATTCTCGTCGCGCGTCGTCTGGAGCGTCGGCCGCACGACGAGCTGGTTGATGCGGTTGGTTTCCAGTCCGTCGATATCCTTCAGAAAATCCGGCGCCTTGATGCCGGCCGACCACACCATCATGCTCGCGGGAATGAACGTGCCCTCGGCGGTCAGCATGCCGTCGGCACGCACTTCGACGATGCGTTCGCGGGTGTGCGTTTCCACCCCCAGCTCGGCCAGGCGCTCGGCGGCCGCATTCGACAGCCGGGGCGGCAGTCCAGGCAGGATGCGGTCGGACGCCTCGACGATCAGGAGCTTCAGGCTCTTGTCGGGCTCGATGTTGTCCATGCCGTAGGCCGACAGTTCGCGCGTGGTGTCGTGCAGCTCCGCCGCGAGTTCGACGCCGGTGGCGCCGGCGCCGACGATGCCGATCGTGAGCTGGCCGGGCGCGACGGCTTCGTTCTGCGTGTTCGCGCGCAGGCAGGCGTTGATGTGGCGGCGATGGAATTCGCGCGCCTGCTCGGGCGTGTCGAGCATGATGCAATGCGCCTTCACCCCCGGCACGCCGAAATCGTTGCCGATCGAGCCGACCGCGATGATCAGCGTGTCGTAGCGGAACGTCCGGCGCGGGATGATCTCGAGGCCGTTCTCGTCCCGCGTGGGCGCGACGCTGACTTCCTGGCGCTGCCGGTCGAGGCCGTCCATGCGGCCGAGGCGGAACGTGAAATGGTGCCAGTGCCCCTGTGCCAGATATTCCAGCCGCTCGGCATACGAATCGAGGCTGCCCGCCGCGACTTCGTACAGCAGCGGCTTCCACAGATGCGAGGGCGAGGCGTCGATCAGGGTGATGTTCGCGCGCTTCTTCCCGATCCTGTCGCCCAGCCGGGTCGCCAGTTCCAGTCCGCCTGCGCCGCCACCCACGATGACGATTTCATGCACCCGCTGCTCCGTTGCCACACACTTCCCCCGTTTTCGTAATAGCGCGATGATACCCGGAACATTAGCGTTTGCTTCTATTCTTTGCCCGCGACGCGCTGCCGCCGAACTCGCTAGAATTCCTGCATTGCCGAACCAGGAACCGCCATGACCGAACCGCTGCTTGTCGCCCGGAACGCCGCCAACGATCTTTTCCTGCTGCCGCAGATGGCCAACCGGCACGGCCTCGTCACCGGCGCCACCGGCACCGGCAAGACCGTCACCCTACAGACGCTGGCCGAGCATTTCTCCAGCATAGGCGTTCCCTGCTTCATGTCCGACGTGAAAGGCGATCTGTCGGGCGTGTCGCAGCCCGGCGGCGGCAACGCCAAGGTCGAGGAGCGGGTGGCGGCGCTCAAGCTCGAAGGCTTTGCCCACCAGGGCTATCCGGTCACCTTGTGGGACCCGTTCGGCGCCGCCGGCCATCCGGTGCGCGCCACCGTCTCCGACATGGGCCCGCTGCTGCTGGGCCGCATGCTCGACCTCAACGAGACGCAGAGCGGCGTGCTCAATCTGGTGTTCAAGGTAGCCGACGACAACGGCCTCCTGCTGCTCGACCTCAAGGACCTGCGCGCGATGCTCGCCTACGTCGGCGACAACGCGAAAGCATTCACCGCCGAATACGGCAACGTCTCGTCCGCCTCTATCGGCGCCATCCAGCGCGGCCTGCTGGCGCTGGAATCGCAGGGCGGCGAGCAGATCTTCGGCGAGCCCATGCTGAACATCGCCGACCTGATCCAGACCGATCGCGGGCATGGCGTCATCAACATCCTGGCCGCCGACCGCCTGATGCAGTCGCCCAAGCTATACGCCACGCTGCTGCTGTGGCTGCTGTCCGAACTGTTCGAGAACCTGCCCGAGGCCGGCGACCTCGACAAGCCGAAGCTGGTGTTCTTCTTCGACGAGGCGCACCTGCTGTTCACCGACGCGCCCGACGCCCTGGTGGAAAAGATCGAGCAGGTGGTGCGGCTGATCCGCTCCAAGGGGGTCGGCGTGTACTTCGTCACCCAGAACCCGGCCGACGTGCCGGACAAGGTGCTGTCGCAGCTCGGCAACCGCGTGCAGCACGCGCTGCGCGCCTTCTCGCCGCGCGACCAGAAGACGGTCAGGGCTGCGGCCGAAACCATGCGCGACAACCCGGCGCTGGACGAAGCCACCGTCATCACCGAACTCGGCGTGGGCGAGGCGCTGGTGTCCTTCCTCGACGCCAAGGGCCGTCCCGGCGTGGTCGAGCGCGCCTTCATCGTGCCGCCGCAGGGACAGATTGGCCCGATCACCGACGCGCAGCGCAGGCAGCTGATACAGACCTCGCTGGTCGCCGGTACCTACGACAAACCCGTCGACCGCGAATCCGCTTACGAAACGCTGAAAGCGCGCGCCGAGCAGGCGGCCGCCGCCCAGGCGGAAGCCGTGCAGCAGTCCAAAAGCGGTGCCCAGCCCGCGGGTGGCGCGCTCGGCGGCGTGCTGGGCGACATCCTGGGCGGACGCGACGGACGCCGCGAGGGCGCGGTCGAGGCGATGGCAAAATCGGCGGCCCGTTCGATCGGCAGCCAGGTTGGCCGCGCGATCATCCGTGGCGTGCTGGGCAGCCTGTTCGGCGGCAAGCGCTGACGCGTAGCGCCGGAGCCGCTCAGGCGAACAGCCGCGCGAGCTCGGCGCCCGGATCGGCGGCGCGCATGAAGGCTCCGCCGACCAGGAAAGCGTTGACGGCGTGGCTGCGCATCCTGGCCACGTCGGCCGGCGCGAGGATGCCGGATTCGGTGATGACGATGCGGTCGCCGCCGATCTTCGGCAGCAGCGAAAGCGTCGTGTCGGGGCTCACCTCGAAGGTACGCAGATGGCGGTTGTGGATGCCTTGCACGTGGCGATTGACGATCTTTCGGGGGGCACCTCATCCTGCCGGATGAAACCGCCCGCGACTCGACCCGGCTTTGCCGGGAACAACGTCGTAAGGAACTCCACTTAGGGAATGTCCCCGCTCCGAAAGGACGGTTTGCCAAGCAAAAGCGGCAGACGGGGAATCCCGTCTGCCGCTCTTTTTCACCTCAACAGACCAAGGGGGCGGTCTGTGGGGTAAAAACCAACTAGCGCCCACCCATGCCGGCGCCACCGCCCATGCCGGCGCCACCGCCCATGCCAGCGCCACCGCCCATGCCGGCGCCACCGCCCATGCCGGCGCCGCCACCCATGCCGGCGCCGCCACCCATGCCGGCGCCGCCACCCATGCCGGCGCCGCCACCCATGCCAGCGCCGCCGCCCATGCCGGCGCCACCAACTTCTTGCGAGCTGCTGGCGTAAGCCTGGTCAGCTGGCATACCCTGCTCAACTCGCGCCTGGAAGGTGTTGAGGACATTCTGGGTGGCCGCGGCGGAATTTCCCGCGTCGATTGCCCGATCCGCAAGCTTGGTCACAGGCTCGGCCGGGATGCCTTGCCGGACCTGGTCGCGGATTTCAGCCCCGACCTGGCGCAGGTCACTGGCGCTGTAATCGTGCGCAATAGCGCTGCGCACAAC
This sequence comes from Pseudomonadota bacterium, assembly GCA_021820845.1. Lineage (GTDB taxonomy): Bacteria > Pseudomonadota > Gammaproteobacteria > Burkholderiales > Thiobacillaceae > Thiobacillus. The sequence continues at coordinate 29,993 of JAKADC010000006.1, read as the reverse complement.
CTCATAGGCTTGGTCGACAGGCACACCGGCCGACACCAGGTCGCTCAGCACGGCATGGGCGGCTTGGCGAACACCGGCAGTCTGGGCCGGGATGCGATCCAATTGAGCCTGCGCTTCCTGCTCGGTGGCGGCCGCGGCGTTACCGCTCAGAAAAGCGGCCAGCAGTGCGATTGCAATTGCAGAGGGAACATTCTTGATCATGATAAAACTCCTGTGACGGTTTGACGGTTGATTCGACCCACCCGGTTCAGCGGTGAACAGAGAGCCCATTGATTTGTCTCCTGTTGCATCCTTAGACGTAATATTGCATTCGTCGGTTACAGCGCCCTATCCAAAATCCTGCAAAATTGCGGAAAACCTATCCTCGCAGGGACGATTGGCATGCCGGGAACTTCCGGTTCATTATTGCGGCGCGTCCAGGGTAGGGAGAGATGCAGCCGCCTTTGTCCTGACGCCCGTTAGCTGTGCGTGGAGTTCGCTTTGAGCACTGCTGACTGGATTGCATCACCCATAATGCGGACGGTCTGCTTCGGCTCAAGCTCTGCGCGGAGCATCCACCCTGCAATGCAGATGAGCATGCCTATTTTTTCGACGCCGAGTTTTTGGGAAAGCCCAAACGTGATGAGATGGCTAGCCATTTCACCCGCACTGGGAAATGTGTGCTTGCCAAGGCATATCGGTTTTTCCGGGGGATCGGAAATCGGGAGGTCCCTGGCAGCGTTGAGCAGGCTGTGCACTTCGCTGTCCTGCACCCCATGCAGGCGGATCAGCGTGGCTAGCCTCATCCCTTGAGCAAGCGGCATTCCACGGAATGTGAGCTGCGCAATCAACATTGCAACCGCACATGAATGATTTTCGACCATTCGAAAAATCCAGCAAGGAAAAATTCCTGAGACGAGACATTGCTCGGGAAAGTTACGCTGGAAGTTCCAAAAAAAAAGCCCTTGCCACATTTGCGGCAAGGGCCCGCGCGCTATTGCGTTTTCAGTATGGGTTGGTCAAGGTCGGCCCGGAACCTGACGTCGTCGAAGGATTCGACGAAAGCGGGCCGGAGCCCACGGTTTGCTGCTGATTGAAGCCGCCGCCGAAGCTCTGGCTGCCCGCGCCGCTGGCCTGGATTTGGGCACCGAAGCCATCGGCCATGCTGCTGGCACTGCCGGCGGCGCCGCCCGCGCCCATGCCGGTTCCGCTGCCGAAGCCGACAACCGGCTCGCGCTCAGCCTGATCGGCTGCCACGGCGGTGCCGGCAAAAAACACGGCGCATGCCGCTGTCGATATTACGTATTTGATGTTCATTTCAATCTCCTTAGTCATTGGGGTCAAGCCTTGATCGCGGGAAACGAAATCCATTTCCTACAGGTTTAGACGGTGATGGTATCGCTTAAGTTACACGGCGATTCAGTAGCTGAAGTTCAGGCCAAGCGACACAATGTGATTGGTGTAGCCTGTTCCTGCGATGTTCGAACCATAGTCCTGATAGGCGTAGCCGCCGTTCAGATACCAGTTTTTCGCCAGCCGTTGCGTCACGTCGGCGAACAGCGTTTGCGTGGTGGTGTTGAAAGCCGAGGCAGTCTCGAAGTCGCGCGTGGCGTGGCTGTAGCCGAGGTTGAGGAGGGTATTCTGAAGCGGCAGATAGCCCAGATTCACGCCGTAGGTTTTACCGGTGTAGCTGAAGGCATCAAGATTGGCGGTGCTGTCCTCGTAGTCGGCGATCGCCTTGATCCAAACGCTCTGGCTCAACTGATTCTTGATCTCAAGAGTCGCGCCAAAACCGTTGGCGTCGCGCGCGCTCTGCTGGGTATCGCGTGTGAACCCGCGGCCGGTGACCTGCCCCGACCAAGAGGAGGAAAGCTGTTGATAGAGCCCCCCGCTCGCCACCAGCATGGTGTTATCGAGGTTATCGAATTTATCGTAGGCGGAAGAGAGCGCACCGATCTGGCCGATGAAATAGCGGGTTTTCGCGGTGTCGAGCGGCGTGTAGTAAACCGCGGAGGCGTTCAGCGTCAGATAGGTATCGCTTTCCTGATTTGCCTTGGTCGGCGTGTCGGGCGAACCGTTGACGTTGGTTTCATGCGTCAGCCTGGCGCCCGCATTCAGGGTGACGTCGGCTTGCGCCGGAGCAGTCAGGGCGAGCGCCGTGAGCATGGCGGTGCTCGCGGCGTAAAAACAGGAAGAAGTGTTAAAGCCCATTTGGTACATCCTTTCTTTAGGGTTGTTTCAGGTAATAATGGCCATGCCATTCAAAAATTTTTCACAACAAAGCAATGCAAGCCTACTCCCTACCTCCCACGCACTAGGCATAAAGTTCAATAGCCACCTCCACCTCTGGGAGAACCACCGCCGGGAAACCCGCCGCCCGGCATGCCACCCGGCGCACCGCCCCCACCCGGGAAGCCCCCACCCGGCGCACCGCCCGGCCATGCCCCTCCGGGTGCCTGGCCAGGGTTGGAAAACGTCGATTGTGCCGGCGGAGTGGTGTCTGTTTTGGAATCGAATCGGCGCCGCACGCCCGCAACGACGTCGACAGGCGCCACGCCTTGGCGCAACTGGTCCAGCACGCTGCGCTGCAGCGCCTGAATCTGCGCCGGAGTATAAGCTGCCCTCAGGCTCGACATGGGCAATTCCAGTGCTTGCGCCGCGGTGGCGTTGTGCAGGAACAACAGCTCGGCCAGATTCCCGGCAGCGATCAGGTTCTCGGCGCCGGACGCCATCCGGCCGCCCTTCTCCGCGGATTTCGCCAGGCTGGGGAGTGCGTCCTTTGCGCCGTAGCGCTGCCGCAGACCGGCACCCAGGTTGATCAGCGTCTCGCGTTCTCCGGCCTTGCCATATTCGAGGCCACGCCCTTCCATTGTCCGCACGACCGAAGCGGCGTCCTTCAGGGCGCCCTGCCACTGGGACGTCACCAGCAGGATAGACTCGGCTGGTACTTTCTTGGCCATGCCTTCCAGTATCTTGTCGCGCACCAGCGCGGCAGGCAGGTCATCCCGGCGCACAGCAGCGAGTTGCCGGACGAAAGCCGCGGCATGGGCGGCGGAATATTTCTGCGCCGCGGCCAGCCGCATCACCGACTGCAAATCCTGTTCCGCCACGCCCGACTTCAGGGCGCCTTCCAGGTCGGCAACCAAGGCCTGGCGTTGGGTCGGCACGCTGGCGACCTGGGCTGCGGCCTGCTCCAGTGGTGCGGGGAGCTCTGCGCGCGCACCCACTGCCAACAACAGGCCGGACAGCAGAATGAAAAAGCGAGAGAGGATCATGATCATGTGTCCTAGATAATGGTGACAACCGCGTTCTGCCTGCCGAAATCGTCGTTCACACGCCGTTCGGCGCGCGGATCGGTTACCCAGCGCCGGTCGTCAAGCAGAAAGGCGTACTGGTAAGAGCCGGCGGGCAAGGGCACGGCCACGCTCCACATGCCGTTGGCGGCAGGCTTCAGCTTGATTTCAGCCGTGCTGCCCCAGCCATTGAAATCGCCAATCAGCGCCACGCTGCGGGCTTGGGGCGCGTACAGGCTGAACTGCAATGCGCCGCCGTTGCCGCCGGGCGCATGCGAGACCGGCATCAGAGAGGGCGACGCGTGCGGCGAACCGCCGGCCGGGAGCGTCATGAACTGGGGCGCCAGCGTAACGAACAGCACCGAGGCCGCCAGCGCCGCGCCGCCGAATTCCCACCCCAGCATGGGACGGGACTCCAGCCAGCGGCGCAAGCGGGTGAAAGCGCTTTGCTTTTTGGGGCTGATTGCCACCATGACCCTGGCCGCGAGATCGGCCGGAGCGGAAATGCGCGGCAGGCATTCCAGCTCACCCAGCGCCGCGCGGGTGGCGAACAGTTCCAGGCGCTCGGCCTCGCTCAGGCGAGCGAGAAAAACGGTTTCTTCGGATCGGCCCATTTCCCGATCCAGACAACGCTGCCAGGCTTCGTCGAATTGCAATGCGTTCATGACAACTCTCCAAATAATTGCTTGAACATCTGGCGCGCGCGAAACGTCCTCACCTTCACGTTGTCCACGGTCTCGTCGAGCATGGCGGCGATCTCCTCGTTGCTGTGCTCTTCCAGATGCTTCAATATCAAAACCTCCCGGTAATGTGGGGGCATGCGGTTGAGTATCCCTTGGATACGCTCCCGCGCCTGCCCCTGTTCCGCCCGACGATCGGGCCGCGTCGTGTCAGCCGCGACCAGCGTGTCGCCATGATCCTCCACATCCTCGCAGAGCGAGTTGACGCCATTGCTGCGCAGCATGTCGCGCGCCTTGTTGAGCGCGATCTGGCACAGCCAGGTGGAAAGCGCACTTTTCCCGCCAAACGTGCCAAGCTTCTGGTAGGCGGAAAGGAAGGTTTCCTGACTGAGGTCCTGGCTCGCCTCGTAATTGCCGAGAAACCGATACAGCACGTTAAACACCTTCTGTTGATGACGTCTAACCAGGGCCTCATAGGCTTCCAAGCGTCCCGCCAGGCAGGCATCGATCAGCGCCTTGTCTTCGGACATCACACGCCATCCCTCTCACATAGCCTTAATCAAGGCTTGGTTTAATTTTCCCTTGAGACGAGGCGTGAGCCAAAGAAGTTACACTTCGTGGAACCGGATGTGGACTATGGGAGGACAAGGACATTGTTTGCACCAGAAAACCCATCCGGAACAACGGGTTGTTCCGGGTCAACCTGCCGGTAAGCGTTATTCACCCAGTAAACGTATTCGATGCGGCTCCCGGGACCCGGAAACGTCAGCCTGATCCGCCACCAGCCCGCTTTGTCCGGACCGGCCAAGGGCGTGATCCCTCTTTGCCATTGGTTAAAATCGCCGATGATTTCGACCGATTTCGCCTGAGGTGCATACAGGCTGAATGTGGCCTCTCGCACACCCGTTTCGTCGGCGCCAACCCCCGGCGCAATCAGCGCGAGCGCCAAAGCCGCTGCTCGCGGGTCAGTCCTGCGCAAGCTGCCCCCTTTGCACGGCAAACAACCTGGCCAGTTCGACTCCGGGGTCAGGGGCGCGCATGAAGGCTTCGCCGACCAGGAAAGCGTTGACGGCGTGGCTGCGCATCCTGGCCACGTCGGCCGGCGCGAGGATGCCGGATTCGGTGATGACGATGCGGTCATTGCCGATCTTCGGCAGCAGCGACAGCGTCGTGTCGAGGCTCACCTCGAAGCTGCGCAGGTTGCGGTTGTTGATGCCCTGCAAGGGCGTCTTCAGCGTCAGCGCGGCGTCGAGCTCCGCGGCGTCGTGCGACTCGACCAGCACCGCCATCCCCAGCTCGTGCGCCAGCACCTCCAGCGCCTGCATCGCCGGCAGTTCGAGCGCGGCGACGATCAGCAGGATGCAATCGGCGCCCATCGCACGCGCCTCGTAGACCTGATACGGGTCGACGATGAAGTCCTTGCGCAGCACCGGCAGCCGGCACGCCGCGCGCGCCGCCTGTAGGTATTCCGGGCAGCCCTGGAAATAATCGCGGTCGGTCAGCACCGACAGGCACGCCGCGCCGCCGGCTTCGTAGCTCGCCGCGATCTCGGCGGGACGGAAATCGGGACGGATCACCCCCTTGGACGGACTCGCCTTCTTGATTTCGGCGATCACCGCCGGCCGGCCGACGGCGATCTTCGCGCGCAGGGCGCCGACGAAATCACGCGGCGGCGCGGCTGCTTCCGCGCGTGCCCGCATCTCGGCCAGCGGCACGGCGGCGACCGCCCTGGCGATTTCGTCGCGCTTGGTGGCGAGGATCTTTTCGAGGATGTCGGACATCGTGCTCAAGCCCCCGCGCCGCGCTGGGAAAACGCCACCAGCTGCTTCAGCTTCTCGCGCGCGGCGCCGCTCGCGATCGCTGCCCGCGCGCGCTCGATCCCCTCGCCCAGCGTGTCGGCGCAGTCCGCCACGTAGATCGCGGCGCCTGCGTTGAGCAGCACGATGTCGCGCGCCGGACCGGGCAGGTCGTCGAGCACGGACAGCAGCATGTCCTTCGCCTGGGTCGCGTCCCAGACCTTGAGCGCCTCGTTGCTGCAGGTTTGCAGCCCGAACTCGCGCGGATGGATCGTGTATTCGCTGACCTCGCCGTCCTTGAGTTCGCCGACCATCGTCTCGCCGGCGAGCGTGATCTCGTCCATGCCGTCCGAGCCGTGCACCACCATGACGTGGCGGCTGCCGAGGCGATGCAGGACGCGCACCAGAATGCCGACCAGATCGGGATGGAACACCCCCAGAAGCTGGTGCGGCGCCCCGGCCGGATTGGTGAGCGGGCCCAGGATGTTGAAGATCGTGCGCACGCCCAGCTCGCTGCGGACCGGCGCGGCGTGCTTCATCGCGCCGTGGAATTTCGGCGCGAACATGAAACCGATGCCGATCGCGTCGATGCTCTCCGCCACCTGCTCCGGCGTGAGATCGAGGTTCACGCCGAGCGCCTCGAGCACGTCGGCGCTGCCGCTCGTCGAGGAGACCGAGCGCCCGCCGTGCTTGGCGACGCGCGCGCCCGCCGCGACGGCGACGAAGGCCGAGGCCGTGGAAATGTTGAAGGTGTGCGCGGCGTCGCCGCCGGTGCCGCAAGTATCGACGAGGTGCGCCTGGTTCTGCGCCGGCACCCGGGCCGCGAATTCGCGCATCACCTGCGCCGCGGCGGCGATCTCGCCGACGGTTTCCTTCTTCACCCTGAGGCCGGCGATGATGCCGGCGATCTGCACCGGCGTGAGTTCGCCGCGCATGATCTGGCGCATCAGCGACAGCATTTCGTCGTGGAAGATTTCGCGCTGCTCGACCAGCCGGGCGAGCGCCTGTTGCGGCGTGATCATCGGGTTCCCCGCAAAAAGTTCGCCAGCATGGCGTGGCCATGCTCGGTGAGGATGGATTCGGGGTGGAACTGCACGCCCTCGACCGCGAGCGTCTTGTGGCGCACGCCCATGATTTCGCCGTCGTCGGTCCAGGCGGTGATTTCCAGGCAATCCGGCAGCGACTCGCGCTCGATCACGAGCGAGTGGTAGCGGGTGGCGCGGAAGGGGTTGGGTAGCCCCTTGAACACGCCCGCATCCAGATGGTGGATCATCGAGGTCTTGCCGTGCATCAATTCCTTCGCACGGACGATTTTGCCGCCGAAGGCCTGGCCGATGCTCTGGTGGCCGAGGCAGACGCCGAGGATGGGAATCCTGCCGGCGAATTCCCTGATGAGCGGAACCGACACCCCTGCCTCGTTCGGCGTGCACGGGCCGGGCGACACGACGATGTGATCGGGTTTCAGCGCGGCAATGGCGGCGAGGTCGATCTCGTCGTTGCGGACGACCTTGACGTCCTCGCCCAGCTCGCCGAAATACTGCACGAGGTTGTAGGTGAAGCTGTCGTAGTTGTCGATCATCAGCAGCATGTCGTCGTGATCCTCGGGTTATGCCAGGCCGCGAGGGTGAACCTCGCACGTTCCTTCGCGCCGCCGCAGCGCGGGCCGGAAGGCGAACGCATCAAAACCGCCATTGTCCCTTAGATTCGACGTGCCATAAACCCTCGGCGAGGCGCCGAACGGCGCGCTCGTCCCCGCCGCACGAGGAGGATACGCGCGGCCCGGAAAAGAATGCCGCCGATATTGCTTTTTTCTTTCGACGCGGCTAGATTAAAGATGTATTTCACGTGTATCTTATTTGGGGCGTGCAATGGCCGGGCTACAAGACGCAATCACCGCAGACGACGTTCGCGAGGCGTTGCATGACGTCATCGACCCCGAAGTCGGGATGAACATCGTCGACCTTGGCCTGGTGTATGGCGTGGAGGTTTCGGCCGACAAGCTGCACGTCGACCTGACCATGACGACGCCGGCCTGCCCCATGGGCGAGATGATCTTCGACGACGCGCAGCAGGCGCTCGAAGCGATCGCGCCCGCCGGGGTCGAAATCGAACTCAACCTGGTCTGGGATCCGCCCTGGAGCCCGGAAAAGATGAGCGAGCACGCACGCGCACATTTCGGCTGGAATTGAATCCGCCATCATTCACTGGAGACATGACATGACCGCAAGCATCAAAAGCACCATCGACGTCCGCGACATCGTACCGCGCGACCGCCACCCCCTGATTTTCGGCACGTTCACGGAACTGCTCCCCGGCGAGGCGCTGCTCCTGGTGAACGACCACGATCCGAAGCCCCTCTACTACCAGTTCCAGGCCGAACACGGCGGCGAGTTCGAATGGGAATACCTGGAAAGCGGCCCGGACGTGTGGCGCGTCCGGATCGGCCGCGTCGCCGGCTGCTGCGCCTGACCATGCGCGCGGGCGACCTCGGCGTTCCGTTCCGGCTGCCGCTCCTGCTGCTGGGCTTCGCCTCCCTCCTGGTCGGCGTCCTGGCCGGTCTCGCGCGCCTCGGCTGGAACGTGCCGCCGGCGACGGCGCAGGTCATGCTTCTGCACGGGCCCCTGATGGTGTCCGGTTTTCTGGGAACCGTCATCGGACTGGAACGCGCGGTCGCGATCGGCCGCCGCTGGGCCTATGCCGGGCCGCTGCTGACCGGCCTCGGCGGCGCGGCGATCCTCGCCGGGCTCCCCGTCCAGGCCGGCGCGGCGGCGATCGCGCTCGGCAGCCTGGTGCTGCTCGTCGGAACGACGATGATCACGCTGCGCCAGCGCGAACTGTTCATGGCGACCATGGCGCTCGGCGCGTTGAGTTGGCTGGCCGGCAACATCATGTGGCTGACCGGCTCGCCCGTGCAGGGGGTGGTGGCGCTGTGGATGAATTTCCTGGTGCTGACGATCGCCGGCGAACGGCTGGAGCTGTCCCGGCTCCTGCCGCCCTCGCCGGGCGCCAAGCTGGCGTTCGGCGTGATCCTCACAACGCTGCTGGCCGGCGGCTTCCTCAGCAGCGACCCCGTCGGCATCATCCTGTTTGGCGCCGGACTGCTCGGACTGGCGCTGTGGCTGCTGCGCCAGGACATCGCGCGGCGCACGGTCAAGGGGCGCGGCCTGACCCGCTTCATCGCCGTCTGCCTGCTCTCCGGCTACGCCTGGCTTGCCGTCGGCAGCGTCACACTGCTCGCTGCGGGGAGCCTGACCGGACTGGCCTACGATGCAGTCCTGCACGCCGTCCTCATCGGCTTCGTGTTCTCGATGGTGTTCGGCCATGCGGCGGTGATCTTTCCGTCCGTGATGCGGGTCAAGATGCCTTACCACTGGACGTTTTACTTGCCCCTGCTGGCGCTGCACGCCTCGCTGCTGGTGCGTCTCGCAGGCGACGCGCTGGCGCTGCCCGACGTGCGCGCGCTGGGCGGCCTGCTGAATGCCGTCGCATTGGCACTCTTCGTCGCGAGCACCGTCAGCAGCGTGATCCGCGGTTTCCGGAGCACCCGGCGATCGCACGCCCCGGCGTCCGCGCCGGGTTGACCGGCGCCATCAGTCGCGTCGCTCCGGCGCACCGCCGGCGGGCGGGATGAATCCCAATGAAACGAAGCGAATTCCTGCAACCCTTGTCCCGCGAGCATCACGCTGCGCTTTCACTGGCGAGATTCTGCGAGCGCGCCGCGCAGTCGGGCGATCCGGCGCGGGTGCGCGAAGCCTGCGAGCACGTCGCCGCGGACCTTTCCGGTGAAATCGAAAGGCACTTCCAGGACGAGGAACGCGATGTGCTGCCGCTGCTGCAGGGCACCGAAAAAACGCAACCCCTGGTCGAGCGCACGCTGGAGGACCACCGGCGCCTGCGGTCGCTTCTAGGCGACCTGCAACGGAACGATATCGAGGCGCTGGGCAGTTTCGGCGGCTGGCTGCTGGCGCACGTGCGTTTCGAGGAGCGCGTGCTTTTTCCCGCGATCGAAGCGTTCTTGCCGCCCTGCTCCGGCGGTCCGTCCGGCCAATGAAAAAGGCGCCCGCAGGCGCCCCAGGGAAGCCGACGCGGCCTTGAGCGGGTCGAATCCCGCATCGCGCCGGCCGCTTTTCGCGGGACCGGCGGAGCGCCCGGCGCCCCGTCCGGCCCGCGCCGCTACTGCAGCACCACCCCCTGCAAATAGGTCGTCACCGCCACCATGTCGTGCGGCGTCAGGCCGTGGACCAGCGATGTCATCATCGCGCCCGCGGGACGCTGGTTGGTCTGCGACAGGACGTACAGCTGCTTGATCATGTAGTCCTTGTGCTGGCCCGCAAGCCTGGGGAAGGTTCCGCTGCCCTTGCCGGCCTGGCCATGACATCCCGCGCAGGCCGCGACTTGCTCCTTCGGAATGCCGTTTTCGTAGATCGCCTTGCCGGTGGCCACGAGCGCAGGATCACCGGCGACGTTGGGCGCGTCCTTCTGCTCCGAGAAATAGGCGGCGAGGCCGCTGATCTGCTCGTCGGTCAGCTTCCGCGCGATCCCCCACATGTATTCGGAGCCTTCGGGATCGGCGCGATTGTGGCCGCGGAAGTACTTCAGCTGCGCGACGAGGTAGTCCGGCTGCTGGCCCGCAAGCTTGGGAAAATTGGGATTGACCGAATTGCCGTCCATGCTGTGGCAGTTCGAGCACACCTGCATGGCGAGCGTCTTGCCCTGGACCTGCGGATTGCCGATATCGCGCGAGCGCTCGAGATTCGAGCACCCGCCGATCACCAGCGTCACGGTGGCCAATGCCAGGGTCGTATACAAAGCTGTCTTCATGTTGAGTCCCTCAAGTCAGAAAAAGTGCACCGCCAAGTCCATTTTTCCCGTCAATAGGCACCCCACGCGTAGATGAAGAGCGTGTCGTTGTCGCTGGCGCTGCGCCCGTACCCGTTGTAATTGCTGCCGGCGCCGTTGAATTTCGTGTAATGCCAGTATTGGGCACCGATGCGGAGGTACTGCACGGGCGTCCAGAACACCTCGGGGACCCAGGCGGTCGTGTCGGGGCTGTTGTTGAGATTCCCTGTGATCTCGGCCGGCCCACCATACAATCCGGCATCGGTCGAACCGGTGGTCTGCTGGTACGCGAGGCTGGCGCCGTACTTGGCGTTGTAGACGTAGGCGCCCTTGATCTTGAGTTCCTTCAGGGTGTCGCTCGCGTTGTCGTAGCCGAGCCCGGCCTGGTCGCCCCACTTCACGTTTTCGTGGATGTAGCTGATGTGGGCCGTGACCGTGTGCGGATCGAGGATGTACTGGTACTGCGCATCGACCCCGTAGTCGCGGTAACGGTCGGTCGGCAACGAGGCGTCGCTCGCCAGAAAGTCCGTGCCCTCGTGAATCTTGGCGACGAGCCCGGACGTGCCGACCATGATGCTATGGGGCCCGAAGTCCTTGGTGTAGGCAAGGCGCCAGTACGGCGCGCCGTCCTTGATCTTGGAAATCTGCGAGCTGTCGTACGGATGGAGAAATCCGAACGGGCCGTTGGCGGTCTTGTACAGCGAAAACTCGCCGTAGACGCTCTTGTTCCAATAGGCATAGACGCCCGCGCCGACCGAGTTCTGCGCGAGCCCGCCGTCGAGCAGCGGTGCCGCAGGCGCGCCCAGTGCAAACGTCGGGCCGACGTAGGGATAACTCCACGCGGCCGAACTGTTCCAGACGTCCTGCATGCTCGGATTGTTATTGGCGAACGCGCCGACGATCAGGTCGTTGCCGGGCGAGATGAAGCGGTCGGCGTAGCGGAGTTCGGAGTTGTCGGCGCTGAGATGCCCGACCCAGTCGCCATTGTCCTTCTGGTGATCGTACTGGGCATAGGTCGCCTGGGCGAACACGCCGAGGTTGTCGGTGACCTTGCCCGCAAGAAAGACGCTGCCGACGTCAAAAATGGACTTGCCGTTCTTGTAGAAGTCGGTGGTGTCCTTCACGCCGGTGGAGTCCTTGGTGTTGCGGACGTTCGTGTAGTCGAGCACCGCCATCACCGACAGCGGGATGGAGCGGCTCCCCAGCGTATAGCCGGTGAGCTTGAACAGCCGCCCGTAGGGGGTCAGTTCGGGGAACTGGCCGCCCGCGTGACACGCCAGGCAGTTCTGTCCGGTCTGTCGGGCGAAAGCCGGGAGTGCGAAAGTGGGGGAAGACCATGCCCCCAGCAGAATTAGAGCCGTCAATGCGGGAAGAAGCCTCCGCACCTTCAGGACATGGCGCCGTACGAATGTGGTAATCAAAGGAATTCTCCCCCCGGGGAAACCGACAATGAAAAACCGGCTGAAGCCGGTCCGCCTACAAAAGAACCACGCTGCGAACCCCATCTTGATGCAAAAACGAACGGTGTTGCACGAAGACCTTTACTAAATAAATTGTGTTGCAAAACCGAACACTTTTATTAATAGGACATTCTTGTCCCTTTGCAATGCGGCAGGCGAAATTCCCCGCCTCCGCGCTGACCGCCTCGGGCCGATCACCCCTCGCGCCCCGGCGCGCCAACAAAAAAAAAGCGCCCGAAGGCGCTTTTGTGAAGCCGGCGGAAAATCACTTGAGCTTCTTGATCCCCATCAGGCCGAGGACGTATTTCTCGTAAAGCGGCTCGGTCGAGCCTTTCTTCATCTTGCGCATGAAGTATTTCTCGAACGCGACCTTGGCGAGGTGCACCCACTTGCCTTCCTTGAACCAGTTGACGTTGCGCGGCGGAATCTGCGGCAGCGCCACGAAGGCCGCGCCGGTGTCGCCGAAGTCGGCGAGGCAGATGGCATTCCAGGTCGCCTTCTCGGCGGGCTCGCGGCCATCGAGCACGGAGCGGATGTTGTGCGCGGTGGCGGTGACCATCGATTCGATCATGTACCCGGTCTTCGGCGTTCCCGTGGGAACCGGCGTGGCCTCGACAGGCGGAATGGCGACGCAGACGCCGACCGAATAGACGTTCGGGTACTTGGGATTGCGCTGGTACGGGTCGATCGTGATGAAGCCGCGCGGGTTGGTCAGGCCCTCGACGCCGAACACCGCGTCGATGCCCTTGAACGCCGGCAGCATCATCGAGTAGCCGAAGGGCAGCTCGTGCTCCTTGATCACCTCGCCCTTGTCGTTGTGCTCGGAGACGAACATCTTGCCGGGCTCGACCTTCGTGACCTTGGCGTTGCAGATCCACTTGATGTGGCGCTCGCGCATCACGGATTCGAGCATCCCCTTGGAGTCGCCGACGCCGCCCAGGCCCAGATGGCCGATGTACGGTTCAGCCGTGACGTAGGTCATCGGCACGCGGTCGCGGATCTTGCGCTTCCGCAGATCGGTATCCATGATCATGGCGAACTCGTACGCCGGACCGTAGCAGGACGCGCCCTGCACCGCCCCGACCACGATCGGCCCCGGATTCCTCACGAACTCTTCCCATGCGCGGCCGGCGTTCACCGCATGGTCGACCGAGCACACCGACTGCGTATGCCCTCCCTGCGGGCCCAGGCCGGGCACCTCATCGAACGCGAGCTTGGGCCCGGTGGCGATGACGAGAAAGTCGTAGTCCACGATCGTGCCGTTGGTGAGCTCGACCTGGTTCTTCTCGGGATGCACGCGCGCAGCGCCGACGCCGATGAAGTCGATGTTCTTCTTGTTCAGGAAAGGCGCGGCCTCGAGCGTGATGTCGTCACGCGTGCGCCAGTTGACCGCCACCCAGGGGTTGGACGGCATGAACTGGAAATACGAGTTGTTGGAAATGACGGTGACCTTGTCCTCCGCTCTGGCAGATTCGCGCATTTCATACGCCATGGTCATGCCGCCCACGCCTGCGCCAAGAATTACGATGTGTGCCATTTATTGTTGCTCCTTATGCTTATGTCGATTTGAACGTTCGAATTACCATTCGAAGACGCGAGCCATCGCGTCGAGACCTTCCTGCACGATTTGCTGCAGGTCCTCCGGGCAATCCTCGCGCTCCACGACAAAGGTGGTGTAGGCCGACAGGCTCTTGAGCGCGCAGGCCATCTTGGCGACATCCTCCACCTGCCCCGGGGCAATGGTCACGCCCGGTTTCAGCTTCCAGTTCATTTTTTCCGACATGTTCGTCTCCGTCCGGTTGTGGGGTGTACTGCAATAACAGGTAAAGCAAGGGAAGTGCCAGCGGATCGTTCCCCAAAAATCAATGGCTTGCCGACGACCCGCCTCGCCTGACACCACACGGCATGACTCACGTGTCATGACACTGGTATCATGCGTCATGACTTCAGCCTAGCACATCATGCCCTCCATCAATCTGCAGGACCTCATCGACGCCAACGACCAGCCCTTCGTCGTGATCGACCGCGAATACCGCATCGTGGCGGCGAACCAGCGCTACACCGCGACCTACGGCGTCTCGCCCGACGCCGTCGTCGGTCAGCACTGCTACGCCGTGTCGCACCACGCGACGCGGCCCTGCCACGAGAACGGCGAGCAGTGCCCGCATCGGGCCCTGTTCGAGCGCGGCGAAGCGGTCGAGGTGGTGCACACCCATTTCCACGCCGACGACCAGCCCGAGCGCACCCGCATCCGGGGACATGCGCTGCGCGGCGCGAACGGCGCGCGTTATCTGGGCGAGCAGCTCTACCCGCTCGAGGCGGACGCGGGAACGGACTGCGACGCCATGCAGATGGTCGGCCAGTCTCCGGCGTTCCTGAACTGCGTGGACCACCTCGCGCGCGTCGCCGAAAGCGAGGCGTCGATCCTGCTCTACGGCGAAAGCGGCGTCGGCAAGGAACTCGCCGCGCGCTTCATCCACGCGCGCTCGAATCGCGCCGGCGCGGCGTTCATCGTCATCAACTGCGCGGCGGTGCCGGAAACCCTGTTCGAAAGCGAACTCTTCGGTCACGAGCGCGGCGCCTTCTCCGGCAGCAGCGGCCAGAAAAAAGGCCTGTTCGAACTCGCCGACGGCGGCACGCTGTTCCTCGACGAAGTCGGCGAAATCCCGCTCAGCCTGCAGGCGAAGCTCTTGCGCGTACTGGAGAGCGGCGAGTTCCGCCGCGTGGGCGGCACGCGGACGTTGACCGCCAACGTCCGCGTCGTATCGGCGACCAACCGCCGGCTGCTCGCCGAGGTCGATGCCAAGCGTTTCCGGCTCGACCTCTATTACCGCCTCGCCGGCATCGACGTGACGCTGCCGCCGCTGCGCGAGCGCGCCTCCGACCTTCCCGCGCTGGCGGCGTTCCTGCTCAAGCGTCTGACGGGCGGGCAGACGCCGTGCCGCCTCGACCCGGACGCGTTGGCGGCGCTCGTGGCGTACGACTTTCCGGGCAACGTGCGCGAACTGCGCAACCTGCTGCAGCAGGCCGTCCTCAGCTGCCGCAACGGCACCATCCGCGCCTCGGACCTGCGGCTGCCGCGCGCCGCGCCCGCGGCGCCCGATGCGGCGAGCGCCTCGCTGCGCGACATGGAGCGCGCGCACCTGCAGTCCCTGCTCGAAACGCATCGCGGCCATCGCGCCCGCGTCGCCGCCGCGCTCGGCGTCACCGAACGCACGCTCTACCGCAAGCTCAAGCAATACGACCTGCGCTAGGGCTCCGACGAACGGCGCACCCTTCGGATCGGCGCGGCCCCGCGGGGACGCGTCACATCATGCGCCGGTTGAGGTCGAACATGATCCACACGCTTCCGCCGACCATGAGCAAGATGAGCAGCGTGGCGATCAGGACGAGAACGAGGTTCTCGCGCTGCGATTTCCCGAATCCGAGGTGCAGGAAATACCGCAGATGGACACCGATCTGGATCAATCCGGCACCGATCACCACGCCGAGCGCGAGTGTCCGGTTCGCCCCGCCGAGGCGCGCGGCGGCGAACGCGATCAGCGTGAGGCCGAGCGCCCACAGATAGCCCGTCAGGTAGCGCCGGTGGGTCGGCGATCCCGGTTCACGGCTCATCCCAGCGTCCCGCGAAGATAGACGATCGAAAAAATGC
The DNA here is from genome assembly GCA_021820845.1 of Pseudomonadota bacterium. Classification (GTDB taxonomy): domain Bacteria; phylum Pseudomonadota; class Gammaproteobacteria; order Burkholderiales; family Thiobacillaceae; genus Thiobacillus. Next base: position 14,294 of record JAKADC010000006.1, on the reverse strand, counting down.
CCACCCAGATCAGGTCCAGAAAATGCCAGTAGAGCGCGAACCGGCCGAGTCGCGAGCGGACCGGGGCGGACAGGTCCGACGTCGCGCCCTGGACCAGCATCGCCAGTCCCCAGACCATCCCCGCCGTCACATGCAGCCCGTGGGCGCCGACCAGCGCGAAGAAACCCGACAGGAAGCCGCTCACTTGCGGCGTATCGCCTTTCGCCGCCATGCCGTGGAACTCGGCGGCCTCGAGCGCGAGGAAGACGGCGCCCAGCACGAGCGTCGCGCCGAGCCACACGACGAGCGAACGCCGCGCGTCGGCGTGCAGCGCCATCGCGGCAAAGCCCATCGTCAGGGTCGACGTCAGCAACACGAGCGTCTCGGGAAACGCGTATTTGAGGCCGATCGCCTCGGCCGGGCCCGGGCCGCTGCCGGTTCCGCGCATCATGACCGCGTAGGTCGCGAACAGCACCGCGAACAGGGCGGCATCGCTCATCAGGAACACCCAGAACCCGAACGCGCTCTTTCCGTTCTCGTCGTCGTCGACGCGGTCCATCGAGGGCGCGGCGGACCCGACGGCGGTCACGGGCGCGCCCCCGAGGCAGCAGCGCCATGCATGATCTCGCCGCCGGGCACGAGGCGCATCAGCGCCTCCCGGCGGCCCCGATCGTAGTCGTAGAGCGTCTGCGCCGGAATCCTTTCGGTCGTGCCGGTCTGGAAGCTGCGCCAGATGACGAGGAGCACCGACGCCGCCAGGCCGAGCGCCGCCAGCCAGCCGATGCGCCACACGGCGGCGAAGGCCAGCACGTAGGCGGCCCAGCCGATCGCCACCGCCAGGCCGCTGTTCCGCGGCACGAAGATGTCGCGGTAAGCGTCGCGCCCGGGGTCGGGATACGCGAGGCCCTCTACCTTGCTTTCGTGGAACGCATCACGGCTGCGTACGCGGGGGCGGACGGCGAAGTTCCATTCGGGCGGCGGCGAGGCGACCGACCATTCCAGCGCGCGGCCGTCCCAGGGATCGCCGGTCGCGTCCCGCAGCGCTTCGCGATCCCGCCACGACACATACAACTGGATGACCTGGCAGACGACGCCCGCGGCGATCAACACGACGCCGAACGCGGCCAGAACGAGCCAGGGCTGCCATCCTGGGTGCGAATACCGTTCGAGGCGCCGGCTCATGCCCATCATGCCCAGGAGATAGAGCGGCATGAACGCGGCGTAGAAGCCGGTGAGCCAGAACCAGAATCCGCGCCGGCCCCAGGCGTCGTCAAGACGGAAACCGACCGCCTTCGGAAACCAGAAGTTGAACGCCGCGAACATGCCGAAGAGACTGCCGGGTATGAGCATGTTGTGGAAGTGGGCGATCAGGAACACGGAGTTGTGAACCGTGTAATCGACCGGCGGGATGGCGAGCAACACCCCGGTGACGCCGCCGATGACGAAGGTCACCAGAAAACCGATGGCGTAGAGCATCGGCGTGTCGAAGCGCAGGCGGCCGCGATACAGGGTGAAAAGCCAGTCGTAGACCTTCACGCCCGTGGGCACCGCGATGACCATGGTCATGATGCCGAAGAATGCGTTGACGTTCGGGCTCGCGCCCATGGTGAAGAAATGGTGCAGCCAGACCGTGAAGCTCAGCACGCCGATGGCCATCGTGGCAAAGACGAGCGACGCGTAGCCGAAAACCTTCTTCTGCGAGAACGTGGCAATGACTTCCGAAAAGGCGCCGAACGCGGGCAGGATCAGGATGTAGACCTCCGGGTGGCCCCAGAGCCAGAACAGATTGACGAACTGCATCATGTTGCCGCCGTCGGTCTGGGTGAAGAAATGGAAGCCGAACGTGCGGTCCAGCCACAGCAGGCTCGTCGCGACGGTGAGCGCGGGAAACGCGAACACGATCAGGAGCGAGGTGCACAGCGCCGTCCAGCAGAAGAGCGGCATTCGCATCAGCGTCATGCCGGGCGCGCGCAACTTCCAGATCGTCGCGATGAAATTGATGCCGGCGACGGTCGAGCCGATGCCGGCGAGCGTGAGCGCCCAGATCCAGTAGTCCGGGCCGACCCCGGGACTGACGATGGCGCCGGTGTAGTTCGGGTAGCCCGACCAGCCGCCGGTCGAAAACCGTCCGAGCACCAGCGACGTCATGACGAGCGCCGCCCCCGCCGTCGTCAGCCACAGGCCGATCGCGTTGAGCCACGGAAACGCCAGATCGCGCGCGCCGATCTGCAGCGGCAGGACGACGTTGATCATCCCAGTCAGGAACGGCATGAGCACGAAAAAGATCATGATGCTGCCGTGCGTGGTGAAGAGCTGCGCGAAATGCTCCGTCGGCAGAAATCCGCCGGAATCGTAGGCGATCGCCTGCTGGACGCGGATCAGCAGCGCTTCGATGAACGCCCGCAACAGCATCACCAGCGCGACGATCACGTACATGATGCCGATGCGGCGGTGATTGAGGCTGGTGAGCCACTCGCGCCACAGCCAGGTCCAGCGATGCGTGACCGTCAGCAGCACGATCACGGCGAGCACGCCCAGCACGGCGATGCCGGCCGCCGCGGCGGCGACGATGCTGTAGACGGGCAACGCGTCGGCGCTCAGGCGTCCCCACATCAGCGGTGCGGCTCCGTGCGGTACTTCGCGATGACCTCGTCGAACAGTCCCGGATCAAAACGCGCGTAGGTGGTCACCGGTGCCGTCGCCTGCTGCTTGACGAGCGCCCCGTACGCGGCGCGCGTGAGCTGTCCGCCCGCTGCGCGGGCGTGTTGCCGCCACGCGTCGAATCCCTGCGCGCCGACGACGCGCACCCTGAACTCCTGTCCGTAGAAGCCGTTGCCGCTGAACTGCATGTTGCGGCCCCACATCTCGGCGGGCGACGTCGCGCGCAGATTGATTTGCGTGCGCATGCCGGCCATCGCGAATATCTGGCCGCCGAGCCCGGGAATGAAAAACGCGTTCATCACGGTGTCCGAGGTCAGCGCGATCCTGAACGGCCGGTCGGCCGGGACGACGAGTTCGTTGACGGTCGCGACGCCCAGACCCGGATACAGGAAGACCCACTTCCAGTCGGTCGCGATCGCCTGCACCTCGAGCACGCTGCCGGGGCCGGCCTGCGCGTAGGGATCGAGCGAATGCGTGCGGGTCCAGACCAGGAACCCGAGGGCGATCACGATGCACGTCGGAATCCCCCAGATCGCGAGTTCGAGCGGCAACGAGAAGGACCAGTCGGGGCGGTACGTCGCCTGGCGGGAGCGGCGGTATCGCCATACGAACGTGCCGGCCAGCACGAATACCGGCAGCACGACGATCGCCATCAGCAGCAGCGCGTCGCGCATCAGCCGCGCCTGTTCGAGCGCGATCGGTCCATTGGTCTGGATGAGCGGAATGGGTGCGGCAGCCACCGGGAGGCTCGCCGCGCCGACGAGGACGAAGGCAAGGGCCGCGAGGCCGCTTCGACCCGCCGGCTCGCCTCGCTTCCGAAAGGATGCCGCGACGGCATGCATGCGTTTAACCGCGAAACCCGCGAGGTTCGCCGCCGGACCGGCATCGGGAGGCCACGCCGGAGCGTTCCGGCGTAGACGCGCGGCGAACGGATTCGTCATGGAGCACCCCCGTGGCACGGATCTGCAACAGACCCAGTGTAGACAGCGCCCGCGGCGGCTCCGCCGCTGCCCGCACGGAAAGCCGTTTTTTCAGATTCGTCTGACAGGAAGCCCGGGGGGCGGCGTCAGTCGACCGCGTTGCCGCCGAATCGCGCCTGGGCGAGCTCGGCGGCGCGCACGACGGCACGCGCCTTGTTCAGCGTCTCCAGCCATTCGTTGTCGGGCACCGAATCGGCGACGATGCCGGCGCCGGCCTGCGCGTACAGCATGCCGTCCTTGACGATGGCGGTGCGGATCGCGATCGCGAGATCCATGTCGCCGTTGAAGCCGAGATAACCGACCGCGCCCGCGTAGATGCCGCGCTTGCTCGGTTCGAGTTCGTCGATGATCTCCATCGCCCGCACCTTCGGCGCGCCCGACACGGTGCCGGCCGGGAAACTCGCGCGCAGCACGTCGAGCGCGGTGAGCCCCGGCTTCAGCTTGCCTTCGACGTTGGAGACGATGTGCATGACGTGCGAATAGCGCTCGATCTGCATGTTCTCGGTGACCTGGACGCTGCCGGTGACGGCGACGCGCCCGGTGTCGTTGCGGCCGAGGTCGAGCAACTGCAGGTGCTCGGCGCATTCCTTCGGATCGGCCAGCAATTCCTCGGCGAGGCGCTGGTCGTCCTCGCGCGTGAGGCCCCGCGGGCGGGTGCCGGCGATGGGACGCAGGGTCACGAGGTCGCTTTCGAGCCGCACCAGGATCTCCGGCGACGAACCGACGACGTGAAAGCCGCCGAGGTCGTAGAAGAACATGTACGGCGACGGATTCAGGCTGCGCAGCGCGCGGTACAGCGACAAGGGCGACGCGGCGAAGGGTCGCGCCATGCGCTGCGACAGCACCACCTGCATCACGTCGCCCGCGGCGATGTAGTCCTTCGCCTTCTGCACCGCCGCCTTGAATTCGGCCTCGCCGAATTCCGAACTCGGCTCGGCGGTGTCGGCGGGCGGCTCGGCGGGCATCACGACCGGCGCACGGAGCTTGTCGGTCAGATCGGCCAGGCGCAGGTGGCCCTGCGCGTAGGCGTCCGCCTGCATCGGGTCGGCGTGGGTGACGAGATAGAGCTTGCCGGCCAGATTGTCGAACACCGCCAGTTCTTCGGTCAGCATCAGCAGGATGTCCGGCGTGTGCAGCACGTCGTCCTTGCGCCGGTCGGCAAGCCGCTTTTCGATGTAGCGGATCGTGTCGTAGCCGAAGTAGCCCGCCAGGCCGCCGGTGAAGCGGGGCAGGCCCGTCACCGGCGCGGCCTTGAAGCGCGCCTGGAAGGCGGCGATGAAGGCCAGCGGATCGGTCAGGCTGTGCTCCTCGACCACCTGGCCGTCGGTTTCCACGGTCAGCAGATGGGCGCGCACGCGAACGACGGTGCGTGCGGGCAGGCCGATGAAGGAATAGCGGCCGAAGCGCTCGCCGCCGACGACCGACTCGAGGAGATAGGAGTAAGGCGCGTTGGCGAGCTTGAGGTAGACGGAGAGCGGCGTTTCCAGGTCGCCAGGCATCTCGCGCACGAGCGGGATGCGGGTGTAGCCCTGGCGGGCGAGTTCGAAAAATTCTTGTTCGGTCATGGCAGGATTCAGGGATCGGGGGTCAGGATTCAGGGTAAGCCGCTGCGCGCCTTATTCAATAAAAGCGGGGCCATCGGCCACGCGCTCCCTGCCCCCCGGATCCCGAATCCCCGCCCCTGAGGTTCACGCCTTCGTCACCATCCGCGCCGCGACGGCGAGGCTCGGCACCACCGCGTCGAGGTCGAGCTCGGCGACGGGACGCCCGCGGTTGTAGCCATACGGCACGCAGAACACGGGACTGCCCGCGGCGCGCGCCGCCTGCGTGTCGTTGAGCGAATCGCCGATCAGCAGCAATTCCGCCGGCTTCACCTTGAACACCTCGCACGCGTGCAGGAGCGGCAGCGGGTCGGGCTTGCGCTTGGGCAAGGTGTCGCCCGACAGGATCAGTTCGAAGTAGTCGAACAGGCCCGTGTCCTTCAGCAGCGGATGGGTGAACACCTCGGCCTTGTTGGTGATGCAGGCCACGTGCAGCCCCATCGCCTTGAAGGCCTGGAGGCCTTCGACGACGCCTTCGAACGGGCGCGAATGCAGCGAGACATTGGCGCTGTAGTGCCGGTTGTACGAGGCGATGGCCTTTTCGAACAGGGCCGCGTCGGGCTCGGCGTCCATGTCGCCGGTGAGCACGCGCTTGACCAGCCGCGACACGCCGTTGCCGATGTAGGTGGAGATCGTCTCGAGCGACGGACACGGCAGGCCGAGTTCCGCCATCATCAGTTCGGCGGCGTGCGCGAGATCGGACGCGGTGTCGAGCAGCGTGCCGTCGAGATCGATGACGACGGCCTTGATGGGAAGAGGGAAGCTTTTCATATGGGTTTGTCCGCGCGGGACGCGAAGCGTTGCGAAGCGAAAAACCGTCGTCCTGCCGCTTCGCGTCCTTCGCGGAGGAAAAAATCAGACCTTGGCCAGTTCGGCGCGCATAGCGGCGATGATGCTGTTGTAGCGCTGCGGGTCGCTATCCTTGGCGGCGCCGAACACGGCCGAGCCGGCAACGAAGGTGTCGACGCCGGCGCGCGCGACTTCGGCGATGTTGGCAGGGCCGACGCCGCCATCGATCTCGATGTTCACCTTGAGGCCGCGATCGTCGATCATCCTGCGCACGGCGCGCGCCTTGTCGAGCACGTAGGGGATGAATTTCTGGCCGCCGAAGCCGGGGTTGACCGACATCAGGAGCACCATGTCGAGCTTGTCGAGCGTGTATTCCAGCACGTCCAGCGGCGTGGCGGGATTGAACACCAGGCCGGCCTTGCAGCCGTTTTCCTTGATGAGGCCGATGGTGCGGTCGATGTGCTCGGAGGCTTCCGGATGGAAGGTGATGTAGGTCGCGCCCGCCTTGGCGAAATCGGGGATGATGCGGTCGACCGGCTTCACCATCAGGTGCACGTCGATCGGCGCGGTGACGCCGTGCTTGCGCAGCGCCTCGCAGACCAGCGGGCCGATCGTCAGGTTCGGCACGTAGTGGTTGTCCATCACGTCGAAGTGGACGATGTCGGCGCCCGAGGCGAGCACGTTGTCGACTTCATCGCCCAGCTTGGCAAAGTCGGCGGACAGGATGGACGGGGCGATGCGGTACGTCATGGGAGGCTCCGGAATTTGGGGAAACCGGGCCATTTTACCAGCCCGTCACGTCATTGCGTTACACTCGCAAGATCGCATCCCGTCGAGCAAACCCGTGGCCGAAGGCAAGAAATACCAGATCAGCGTCACCGTCAAAACGGCTTACCTGGCCGAGCAGAGCGACCCCTCGGCGGACCGCTACGTGTTCGCCTATACCATCACGATCGCGAACTCCGGAACGGTGGCGGCGCAGCTGATCTCGCGCCACTGGATCATCACCGACGCCGAAAACGCCGTCCAGGAAGTCAAGGGGCTCGGCGTGGTGGGCGAACAGCCGCTGCTGCGGCCGGGCGAGAGCTTCGAGTACACCAGCGGCACCGCGTTGGCGACCCCGGTCGGCACGATGCGCGGCAGCTACCAGATGGCCGCCGAAGACGGCCACAAGTTCGAAGCCGAGATCTCCCAGTTCACCTTGTCGATGCCCCGGGTATTGCATTAGGCCTGCGCACCCGGAAGACGGCGGACGATCGCGTCATTTCTTCATCGTCCACCACACGATGAACAGCAGGAGTCCCAGCGCCGTCGCGGCTTCCAGCACCAACCAGCCCAGTCCTTGCGTATCCATCCGGCTCGACGCTCCTTGTTATACTCGGGACGTGTTCTTGATCTGAGCCATCTTCACCCGTGATGCCGTTCCGCGCAAGCCCGTGGCTGGCCGTGCTGCTGCTGTCAGCGTGCGCGACCCGGCCGACCGCGCCGCCGCCGCAGCCCGCTGCCCCGCCGCCTGTCGCGCCGTCCCGCGTCGAGCCCGCTGCTCCGCCCGCACCTTCACCCGCCCCCGCACCCGCCCCCGCACCCCAGGCGCTCATCCCCACGCCGGCCGCCGTCTACCCCAGGCTCAAGCCGGTCGACTGGCCGGCGGTGAAGCTCGGGCAGGACGGCCGGATCAGCGAAGCGTGGACCGCCTTCCTGCGCGGCTGCGCGACGCTCGGCAGGCAGACGGGCTGGTCGGACGTCTGCGGCGAGGCGGCGCGCATGGCGGCCCCCGACGACAAGACGGCGCGCGCGTTCTTCGAAAAACATTTTCGACCCTACGAAGCCACGCAGGAGGACGGCAGTCCCGACGGCCTGATCACCGGCTATTACGAACCGCTGCTGAAAGGTGACCGCGTGCGCACCGCGCGTGCGCGCTATCCGCTCTACGCCGCGCCCGACGACCTCATCACGGTCGACCTCGCGAGCGTCTATCCCGAACTGAAGAACCTCCGCCTGCGCGGGCGGCTGGTCGGCAACAAGGTCGTGCCTTACCCCACGCGCAAGGAAATCGAGATGGCCGCCGACGGTGAGGGCAGCCGCTTCAAGGGCACGCCGATCGCGTGGGCCGAGGACCCGGTCGAGCTGTTCTTCCTGCAGGTTCAGGGTTCGGGACGCATCGAGCTTCCCGACGGCGCGCACATGCGGGTCGGCTATGCGGACCAGAACGGCTATCCCTACCAGTCGATCGGCAAGCTGCTGGTCGAACGCGGCGAACTCAAGCTCGAGCAGGCGTCGATGCGGGGCATCAAGGCGTGGGGCAAAAAGCATCCGGACAAGCTGCCCGCGCTGCTCGCCAGCAATCCGAGCTTCATCTTCTTTCGCGAGCTGCCCGACGGCCTGCCGGGACCGCTGGGATCGCTCGGCGTTCCGCTGACCGCGGGCCGCTCGATCGCCGTCGACCCGAAATTCATTCCGCTCGGCGCGCCGGTCTTCCTCACCACGACCCGGCCGAACTCCACCCAGCCGCTCGACCGGCTGGTGATGGCGCAGGACAGCGGCAGCGCGATCCGGGGCGGCGTGCGCGCAGACTTCTTCTGGGGATTCGGCGACGAGGCCGGCGAGCTCGCGGGGCGCATGAAGCAGCGCGGCCGCATGTGGGTGCTGCTGCCGAGGACCATGGCCGTCGGCGGCGAGAAAGAGGCCGCGCGAAAGCCGAAAGACTGACCGGACTGTCGCGGCGCGAGGTGAAGTTTCGCGGCGTCGCTTCGCGTCTGCGCTCACGGCGCCAACGCCGCGAACCAGCCGCGATGCGTCGTCGCCCATAACTGGTAGCTGCGGACGCGCGCCTAAGTACGGACCCCCCGTCTGCATGGCGATGGGATCATTGAAACCAGCATGGGATCGACCTCCGGGGTGTCACGTCGGAACGGGCGGATTGACCTGCCGGAGGATTCCTGCAATAAACCGTCGCAAGCCATCCCAGCCGGACCCACTATGCCGAAACTGTTTTCATCCGCGGTGCCGCAGGAAAAGGACGCGCTGCGAACCCGCACCCAGCTCTATCTCGCCGTCGGCGTGGCGCTTCTGGTCGGCCTGCTGGTCGCCAGCTACATGCAGACTTCCGCGGGTCTCGATGCCTTGCGCCAGTTCGGCGTCACCAACCAGCGCGCCGACCGCCTCGACCGACTGAACCAGCTCCTCGTCGAGGCCCAATCGTCGGTCCGCGGCTACGCGCTCACCCGCGACCCGGCGTACCACGACGCCTTTCGCGCGACGATCCCGCGGATCCACGAGAGCCTGGACGTCATCCGGCGGGAGCAGTCGGACCCCCGGCATGCCGCGGCGGCGGACCTGCTGATCAAGTCGGCGCAGACGCTGGCCGCGCGGACGGAAATGACGGCGCGGCACATCGAGAATGGCGACGCGCCGGAAAAAAACTGGTTCGACCAGGGCACGGTGGCGATGGATGCCTACCGCCTCCAGCACAACGCCATGAAGGTCAGGCTGTTCACGGAAAACCTGGAGAACGTCAAACGCTCGATGAGCGGCTTCGAGGCCGGCCGGATCACCGGCGTGACGCTTGCCGTCGCGTCGCTGCTGCTGCTCGTTCTCGTGGTCTCGCAGGAGCAGAGGAAGCAGGAACTGCAGGAAAAGATCCGCCACCTGCTCGAGGAGGAAAACGAACGCCTCGAGGCGGAGGTGCGCCGGCGCACCGCGGAATTGACGCAGCTCGCCACCTATCTGACCGACGTGCGGGAAACGGAAAAAATGCATCTGGCGCGCGAACTGCACGATGAACTCGGCGCGCTGCTGACCGCCGCCAAGCTGGACGCGGACCGGATCGAACGCCTGCTGCCGCCCGAATCGCAGGCGCTGGTCACGGACCGGATCGCGCGGCTGCGTCAGAGCCTGATAGGCGGCATCACGCTGCAGCGGCGCATCATCAACGACCTCCGCCCCGCGCTGCTCCACGACCTGGGCTTGATCGAGGCGCTGAAGGCCCTGATCGAGGAATTCCGCCAGCAGGAGGAAATCGAAGTCGACGCGGATCTGGAGGAAATCGAATCGACGCTTCCGGCCGACGTTTCGCTGAGCCTGTTCCGCATCGTCCAGGAAGCGCTCACCAACATCCGCAAGTACGCCCGTGCCCGGCGCGTCCGCGTGTCGCTGAGCACGACACCGCGGACCATCGAACTGGAAATCAAGGACGACGGCATCGGTTTCGATCTCGCGTCGCCCAAGCTCGCCCGCCACGGGCTGGCGGGCATCAAGCACCGCGTCTTCACGCACGGGGGCCGGCTCGACCTGCGCACGGCGCCGGGCTCAGGCGTCACCATCCGCGTGGTGCTGCCGGCGTGAGCGCCGCAGCCGGTCGGCTCAGGCCACGGTCTGCTTGCGCATCGCCTCGTCGTTGACGTAATCGATCAGCTGGTTGACCTGCAGCGACTTGTCGAAGAAAGCGTCCATGCCCAGGCGCTCGCAGCGCTGGCGCATCGTCGCGTGCGCATAGTTCGTCAGCACCGCCTTGCGCGGATTTCCGTACAGGTCCGTATCCAGCTGCATCATGCCGAGCACGCCGATGCCGCTGCCCTGTCTGAGCTCGATGTCGATGATCACCAGGTCGACGGGCGTCTCGGCGAGCCGCTGCAGCGCCTCGACCTCGCCCTCCGCGCAGCCGCAGTACTCGACGCCCTCGATCTCGCTCAGGAGACCGCCGAGCAGCTCCTGCAACAGAAGCGAGTCTTCGATCAGGAGGACTCTCAACAGCGAATCGGAAGGACGTATCGGATCGGCACCCATTTCACTGTGCGCCGTCTTCATGGCGCGATGAGCCCGTGCCTCAGTGCATACGTCGCCAGTTCGGCGTTGCTGGCGACATTGAGCTTCTCGATCAGCCGGGAACGGTAGGTGCTGATCGTCTTGACGCTGAGATGGAGCTGCTCCGCGATCTCGGTGACCGATTCGCCGCGCGCGAGGCGCAGAAAGACCTGAAGCTCGCGGTCCGACAGCACCTCGTGCGGCTCGCCGCTCCGTTCGCCGCTCATCTCGTCGGCGAGGAGTTCGGCCGTGCGCGGCGACACGTAACGGCGTCCGAGCGAAACGGTGTGGATGGCGCGCAGCAGTTCCGGCTGTTCGCAGTCCTTGCACAGGTAGCCGTTGGCGCCGTTCTTGATCATCGCGAGCGCGTAGCTTTCCTCCGGAAAGCCGCTCAGGATCAAAACCTTGAGGTCGGGATGGCGCTGGCGCACGGTACGGAGGACGTCGACGCCGCTTTTCCCCGGCAGGGAAATGTCCAGCAACAGCACGTCGCACGGCGTCGTGCGCAACTGCGCAAGCGCCTCGTCGCCGGTGGCGGCTTCGAAGCTGATGCCGATTCCGGAATCTTCGCTCAGCAGTTCGCGAAACCCCGTTCGCACAATCTGATGGTCATCGACAATGGCAACCTGAATCATCCGTTCCCCCGCTTGTTATATTGATCGGCCGGCTGCTGGCCGCGTCAGCGACCCCGCAACAGGTTGACCACAAAGGCGGCAAGCGCCATCACAAGAAAAACGATGAAAAGAATCTTGGCGATACCGGCCGCGCTCGCGGCCAGACCGGTGAAGCCGAACACCGCGGCTATGATGGCGATAATGAAGAATACGAGTGCGTAATATAACATGAGCCTCTCCTGCGGTTTCCCGGCCGGGGGCGCGGCCCGGAAGGCGGCACGCCGTTATGAAACATTTGTGCCAGCTTACGGGCGGGCCCCGGCCGTACTATCGGTGACAACTGAAAGGCCTGTCAGAAACCGCTGACACACCTCTGTCATAAATCGGCCTATTTCAGCGAACGCGCCGCGAACAGGCCGAGGACCAGGAACAGGACGAAGAGCAGCACCGCGATGTAGAACAGGGTTTTGGCGATCGCGGCCGCACCCGCGGCGATGCCGGTGAAGCCGAAGAGCGCGGCGACGAGCGACACGATGAAAAAAATCAAGGCCCATTTCAGCATGATGACGCCTCCTGACGGTTGTGGGAGATGACGCCGCGGGGCAACTCGCGCCCTTCCGGCAACACGCCGCCACCCGAAATGCGCGGGCGGCGCCTTGCCGGTCACCGGCCGGAGAACCTGCGCCGGCCTTTCGCGGCGGACGATTTCATCTTGGGTGGCGCAATGGGCGAGAACTGTCGGCCGGCGACGCGACACATTGCATGAAAATGACGCGCCGGGGTGTCGGCTCCGTCCGACGCGGACGCCGCTGCCGGCGTCGGATGCCGCCTACAGCGACCCCGCGCCGCGGCGGACAAACGGTCGGGGTCGCCTTCCCCTAGTGCGCCCCCGCGCATGATGCCTAGGATGAAACTCAGGCCTGCGATACGAGCAGGCGCATCCTTGAAATCATGACAGGAGCCTCCCATGGAATCGATATCCCGAACCGAAAAAAGCGTTGCGGAGCATGCCCGCCGTTCGATCGATGAAGCGCGCGAAGGCGCGACGGAACTCGCGGCACGCGGCAGCGAGGCCATCGACAACGGCACGGCGCGCGCGCGCGAAACGATCTCGCACACGACCGACCAGGCGGCCCAGTACGTCCAGGCGCAGCCCCTGAAATCGCTGATGATGGCCGCGGCCGCGGGCGCTGCCGTCGCGGTGCTCGCGAGCGCGGTCGGAAGACGCCGCCACCATACCTGACGGCATGGCGTCCGGCGGCGCGAACTCGTCGGGGCAGCCGTCTGCGGCCTTTCCTGGCCGCGGACGGACGGACGCGCGCGTGAATCCGATCCGACGCCTCGGCCACGAGGCCCCCCCTTCCGTTCGGCCCGCGCGGCTGCGGCGCGAGTTGCCACTCGCTGCGAGCCGCAGGTCGGCGCAGCGCGTCCGGGTGCCCGCCAAGCGGCGCAGGACCTCGGACCCGCCGTGCCCGGGCGCGAGGATATCAGCCGGCCAAAGCCGCCTATCATTCCAAAAATAGCGCGGCACGGGGAGCTGAAAATGAGGTCGATGCGTTCATCGCCAGGCGTGGCCCGCGTTGGCAACCGGAGAGCCCTCGCCGTTTTTTTCAGATCCGCGGTCGCCGGCGCGGCGCTCGCGCTTTCGTCCTGCGCCGCACTCGACCAGCCCGCCGCGCCGATCCCCGCCGTTTCGAGGAGCGGGCCGATCGCGTTCGAGGACGCGCGCGGCCCGGTCTCGCCGCAGAAAGCCGGACGCATCATCAGGGCGCTCGAAAGAGAATCGGGCGACAACGGCATCCTGCAGAGACATCTGGCGGTCGAGCAGGCGCTCAATCAGGGCAGCCCGCTCGTTCTGGGTAACCGGCTCACGCTGCTGCAGGACGGGCCCCGGACCTACCAGGCGATGTTCGCGGCGATTCGCGCCGCGACGAACAACATCAACCTCGAGACCTACATCTTCGAAAGCGGCGAGATCGGCAACGAGTTCGCCGACCTGCTGCTCGCGAAGCAGGCGAGCGGCGTCCAGGTCAACCTGATCTACGACAGCGTCGGCTCCCTGAACACCCCGCGGGAATTTTTCGACCGCCTGCGCGCCAGGGGCGTCCGGGTCGTCGAGTTCAACCCGGTCAATCCCGCGAAGGTCCGCGACAAGAGGTGGCTCCTGAACAACCGCGATCACCGCAAGCTTCTGGTGGTGGACGGGCGCATCGCCTTTCTCGGCGGGATCAACATCAGCGAGGCATATTCGACCGGGTCCGCCTCGAAGTCCGTCAAGAAGCAAGGCACGCCGCCCGAGCCTGGATGGCGCGACACGCAACTGCAGGTCGAGGGGCCCGTCGTGGCCGAACTCCAGCGGGATTTCATCGACACCTGGGCGCGGCAGAAGGGGCCGCCGCTTGCCGAGGCGAACTATTTTCCGCCGCTCTCCGCGAAAGGCGGCGAAATCGTGCGCGCCATCGCCAGCGGGGCCAACGCGTCCCCCAGCCCCATCTATCTCACGCTGCTTTCGGCCATCGACCACGCGGAGCGCTTCGTTCATCTCACCAACGCGTATTTCGCGCCGGATCCGAAGCTGATCGAGGCCCTCGTCTCTGCCGCGCAGCGCGGCGTCGACGTGGAACTCGTTCTGCCGGGGAAGACCGATTCGTGGCTTCTGTACCATGCGGGCCGCTCGCATTACGCCGAGCTGCTCGACGCCGGCGTCCGGATCTACGAGCGGCGCAACGCGGTCTTGCATTCGAAGACCGCCTCGATCGACGGCGTCTGGGCGACGGTGGGCTCGACCAACCTCGACTGGCGAAGCTATGTGCACAACGATGAACTGAACGCCGTGGTTCTCGGCCCGGAATTCTCGCGCCAGATGG
>JAKADC010000011.1 GCA_021820845.1 Pseudomonadota bacterium | reverse complement strand
TCCTGCTGTCGGTGGCCGCCATCGCCATCGCCTCGCACCGCCACGCCGTGCGGCACTACGACCAGGCGGCGCTGCTGCGCTGCTTCGGCGCCACCACGGCGCAGCTGCGAACGCTCTATGCCGCCCAACTGCTCGCGCTCGGATTGCTGGGCAGCGCGCTGGGTGTGGCGATCGGCGCGCTGATGCAACAGGTGCTGGCGCGCCTGGTCCTGTCAGGCTCGGTCACCCATCTGCCATCGCTCGGCCTGGCGCCGGCAGGGGTCGCCGTCGTCAGCGGCCTGCTGGCGCTGGCGGGCGCCAGCCTCCCCGCGCTGATGCGGCTGATCCGCGTGCCGCCGCTGCGCGTCCTGCGGCGCGACCTGCCGCCGCTGCCGGTATCCGCCTGGCTCGGCGCGGCCGCGAGCGGTTCCGCGCTGTTGCTGCTGATCGCGTGGTACGCGGGCGATGCCAGGCTGGTCGGCCTCTTCGTCGGCGCGCTGGCCGGCCTGGTCGGCGTGCTTGCCCTGCTGGCCCGGATGGCGCTGTTTGCCGGCAGCGGCATCCGCAAAATGAGCCACGGTCCCGTGCGCTTCGGCCTGGCGCAATTGCTGCGCCACCGCTTCGACAGCAGCCTGCAGCTCGGGGCGTTCACCCTGGCGCTCTTTCTGGTCGCGCTGCTGGCGCTGGTTCGCAGCGACCTGGTCGCCAGCTGGCGCCAGCAGCTGCCGCCGCAGGCGCCCAACTATTTTCTGGTGAACATCGCGCCGCAGCAGCAGGCGGCGGTCGCGGCCTATCTGGCGCGGCATCGCCTCAAGTCTTCCGCGCTCTACCCCATGGTGCGCGGCCGCCTGGTCAGCAAGAACGGCACGCCCATCGCCGCCACCCTGCCGCCCGACGCGCGCGACAGCAACACGCTGCGGCGCGAGCTCAATCTCACCTGGACCGCGACGCTGCCGCCCAACAACGCCATCCTCGCGGGGCACTGGCACGGCGACCGGCGCGATGCGGAAATCTCGGTCGAGTCGGGCATGGCGGAGCGGCTGCATCTCGCGGTCGGCGACCGGCTCGGCTTCCAGATCGGCGACCAGACGATCGTCGCGCGCATCACCAGCATCCGCAGCGTGAAGTGGGATTCGATGCAGCCCAACTTCTTCGTCATCTTCGCGCCGGGGCAGCTCGACGCCCTGCCCACGAGTTCCATCGCCAGCGTCTACGTGCCGCCAGGCGCCGCGTCGATGCTGCCGGGCTTCGTCAAGGATTTCCCCGGCATCACGGTGCTCGCCCTCGACAAGGTCATCGCCAACATCGAGGCCGTGTTCGATCAGATCATCGGCGCGATCCAGCTGCTGCTGGGCTTTTTGCTGGCTGCCGGCATGGCCGTCGTCATCGCCACGCTGCTGGCGAGCCTCGACGCGCGCAAGCAGGAGGCCGTGCTGCTGCGCACGCTGGGCGCGCAGCGCCGCTATCTCGCCGCCAGCCTGTGGAGCGAATTCCTCGCGCTGGGCCTGCTGGCCGGCCTGCTTGCCAGCGCCTGCGCGGAAGTCGCCATGGCGATGATCGCCGAACGCCTGTTCGAGCTGCCGCTGCGGCTGCATCCCTGGCTCTGGCTCGCGCTTCCGCTGGCTGGCGCGTTGCTGGTCGGCGCCAGCGGCTGGCTCACGACGCGGCACATCACGCGGGCGCCGCCGATGGAATCGATCCGGGCCTTGACCTGAGCCGCATTCGCGCAAAAAAACCGCCTCCGTCCGAGCGGTACGCGAAGCGCGCTTATTCGGGGATCTGGGCGTCGTATTCGCGTCTGGTTTCCTTCAGCAGGCGACGGGCCGCGAAATACTCGCTGCCGTTGGCGGCCAGGGTATCGGTGGCGCCGCCGGCGCTGCCCTTGATCGCGGCGAGCGCCCTTTTCCCCTCCGGCGTCTTGCCGATTCCCTCAAGAACGGCCGTCAGCCTGTTCTTTTCAGCCGGGGCGAGATGGCTGTCGATGCTCAGCGCGAAGCCGGGTATGCGCGTCGTCTCGGCAAGGATGCGGTACTTCCCCGGCGCCTTCCCGTTCATCGCTTTCCACGGCGCGGGGCCCATGCAGATGGCGTCGAGCTGGCCCTCCGCGAGCAGCCGCGCCATCACGTCCTGGTACTTGCCTTCGTAGACGTAGCCCAGATCCTTGTCGGCGCGGATGCCCGCCTGGTTGAGGGCGCTGACGCAGAGGCCGCCGATCGCGGTCTCGCGCGACGCGATCCCCAGCCGCACGCCCTTGAGATCGGCAAGCTGCCGGTACGGCGCGTCGGCGGCGACGGCGTATATCCCGAACAACGGCCTGTTCCATTTGGCGACCGGTTCGTACCCTTCGTCGATGGCAGCGGCAGTGATGTGAGTCGGCGCGAGCAGGATGGCGTAGCGGCCCGAGTCGAGGTGGTTTTTCATGTTGTTGAAACTCTGGCTGATCTCCACCCGCACCTGCGCACCGCTTTCCCTGGCGATGTATTCGGCGAGGGGCTTGTACATCGCCTTGAGCTCGGACTGGTAGTCCTTGCTGGCGCTGCCGGCAAAGATTCCGATCTCATACTTGGCCGCGTAAGAGGCGGCGGGCAGGCAACAGGCGGTGCCGAGGGTCAGTGCGTACAGCAGGCGGGCGGTGGGGATCATCGGGGTTCCTCGAGGATGGCAAAAAAACAGCGACAAATGCCACTTGTTTTCGGAACCTCGACCGGAAACTTGAGCGGGGCGGCGCCGCCCGCGTCAGCGATGCAGCCGCGCCGCGGCCGGCTGCAAATCCGCGCTCACCGCCTCGCGCTCGTCGAACACGAAGCAGTCGCCGCGGTAGTGCGCGCCGCCGACCTCTTCGAAATACTTGAGGATGCCGCCCTCGAGCTGGTAGACCCGCTCGACGCCGATTTCCTTCATGTGAATGGCGGCCTTCTCGCAACGGATGCCGCCGGTGCAGAACGAGACCACGGTCTTGCCGGCGTAGTCGCCGGCGCGTTCGCCCAGCCGCGCGGGAAATTCGCTGAAGACGCGGATGTCGTAGTCGACGGCGTTCTCGAAGGTCCCGGCAGCCACTTCGTAGTCGTTGCGGGTATCCAGCATCACCAGCGGGCGGCCCTCCTCGTCGCAGCCGCGATCGAGCCACTGCTTCAGCGTCGCCGCCGGCACCGACGGCGCGCGCCCCGCTTCCGGACGGATGAGCGGGTGCTTCATGGTGATGATTTCCTTTTTCAGCCGCACCCGCATCCTTCCGAACGGCGGCTCGGCCGACAGGCTCTCCTTGGGCTGCAGATCGGCGAAGCGCGGGTCGGCGCGTAAATGGGCGACGATAGCGTCGATCGTCTCGCGCGAGCCGGCGAGGAACACGTTGATTCCCTCCGGCGCCAGCAGGATGGTGCCCTTGAGCGCCAGTTTCCGGCAGCGGGCGTCGAGGTCGGCCTTCAACGCCTCGCGGTCGGCGAGGGTCACGAATTTGTAGCAGGAGATATTGACGACGGACACGTTGAAACCTTTTTGGGGAGGCGGCATTATCCGGGAAACCGGGCCGCGGCATAAGCCGCTTCAGGTTCTGCCCGGAGAGCCGTTTTGATACGCTTCGCCCGACCCCACCCCGGACCCCTGCCATGAACGAACAATTGCATACCCTGGAGCACGCCCAGCAGACCGCGATCGACCTCGCCATCCAGTTCGGGCCCAAGCTCGTCGTGGCGCTGCTGATCCTGGCGGCCGGCTATTACGTCGGGCGATGGATGGGCCGGGTCGCCGACTCGATGCTGCAAAAGCTCGGGCTCGACGAAACCCTGCGCCTGCTCCTGATTCGCATCGTGCGCATCCTGGTCCTGGCGCTGTTTCTCGTCATGGCGCTGCAAAACCTGGGCGTGCAGCTGCTGCCGCTGATCGCCGGGCTGGGGGTAGCGGGCGCCGGGGTCGCGCTGGCGATGCAGGGCGTGCTGGGCAATCTGGCGGCCGGCCTGACGATCATTTTTACCCGCCCGTTCAAGGTGGGCGAATACGTCTCCATCGTCGACGTGGAAGGCGCCGTGGAGGAGATCAAGCTCTTCAACACCGTGCTGAGCCACCCGGACCGCTCGCGCATCGTCATTCCCAACCGCAAGATCGTCGGCGAGATCCTGCACAACTTCGGCGCGCTGCGCCAGCTCGACGTGACGGTCGGGGTGGCCTACGACACCGACATCAAGGTCGCACTCGCCGTGATCGAGGATCTGCTGCGCGCGCATCCCAGTATCCTGCACGAGCCCGAGCCGGTGATCCGCGTGCTGACGCTGGCCCATTCCAGCGTCACCATCGCCATCCGCCCCTGGACCCGGGTCGACGACTACTACGATGCATCGAGCGACATCACCCAGGCAGTGCTGGAGACCTTCCGCGAACGCGGTATTCACATTCCCTTCCCGCAGCGCGAAGTGCGCCTGCTCGACCGGACATGAAACAAGCCAGACCCGGCGCCGCTGCCAAGACCGCCTACGCCGATCCGCTCGCCGAGGTATTGCGTCCCGGCCAGTCGATCGAACTGCTGAAGGAGCTGCACATCCTGACGCGCGACGGCAAGCTCAACCAGGACAGCCGCCGCAAGCTGAAGCAGGTGTACCACCTGTGCAACTTCATCGAGCCGCTGCTCGACGAAGTGCTGGGCCGGCAGGACACGCTGACGCTGGCCGACCACGGCGCCGGCAAGTCTTATCTGGGCTTCATCCTGTACGACCTGTTCCTGAAGACGCGCACCGGCGCGCACATCTACGGCATCGAAACGCGCGACGCGCTGGTCGAAAAATCGCGCGAACTGGCAGCGCGGCTCGGCTTCGAGCGCATGTCCTTCCTCAACGCGACGGTGGAGGAATCGATTGCCGTCGCGTCCCTGCCGGCGCGCATCGACATCGTCACCGCGCTGCACGCCTGCAACACGGCGACCGACGACGCCATCCGCTTCGCGCTCGCCAAATCGGCCCGCCACATCGTGCTGGTGCCGTGCTGCCAGGCCGAGGTCGCGGCGGTCCTGCGCAAACACAAGAACGAATCCTTCGGCAAGACGCCGCTGTCCGAGATCTGGCGCCACCCGATCCACACCCGCGAATTCGGCAGCCAGCTCACCAACGTCCTGCGCTGCCTGCAGCTCGAATCGCACGGCTACCAGGTCACCGTCACCGAGCTGGTCGGCTGGGAGCATTCGCTGAAGAACGAGCTCATCATTGCCAGCCACACCGGCGCACCGCGCCGGAACGCGCGCGAGCGGCTGCAGCAGATTCTGCAGGAACTCAATCTGCGGGAACTCGAGCCGCGTTTTCTCGGGCCGCAGTGACCCGCAAAAGGACCTATGCTTCGATGAAGCGTTTGTAGAGCGGGATTCCCGATGCGCCTGTGTGCCCTGTCCCTTCGCCTTGCGGTGCCGATCCTGTTGGCGCTCCTCGCCGGCTGCGCGGCCCCGCGCTACCAGACGAGTGTCCGGCTGATCCCGCCGTCCGACGCGCCCGGCCGCGCCTGCGTGCAGAAATGCGACGCCGCGAAGTCGGCATGCCAGAGCGGCTGCCATGCGCGCTACCAGGCCTGCGTGAACGCACTCGAGCCCCAGGTGGAGGCGCGCTATCTCGACGCGCTGAAAAGCTACGAGCTCGAGTTGAAGCAGTATGCGGCGGCGTTGCGGCATTACGAGATGCAGATGCAGTTCGACTGGATGAACCGCTATCCCTTCTATCCGTACTGGTGGGATCCGTGGCCGAGGCCGTATTTCCCGCCCCCCTACCGCGAGCCGGTGATGCCGACGCGCGAAGGCGTGCGCGCCCAGCTCGTGAAATCGAATTGCCACGCCGACTGCGGCTGCCTGCCGGCTTACGACACGTGCTTTGTCGGCTGCGGCGGCCAGCGCGTGAGCGAAACCGTGTGCGTCGAGAACTGCCCGCCTCCGAAATGATGCTCAGGCCATCGTCTGAAGGACGGCGAGCTTCACCGGCACGCTCGCGGCTTCGGTATTGACCCAGATTTCGCCATCCTGCACCGTGCATTGCAGACGCATGCTGCGCTCGGCGAGTGCCGCCAGCGCCTGGCTGGCGTCGGCGGAAAGCTGCAGCACGGTCAGGTTGGAAAAACGGGCGAGCTTGCCCGCAATCTGCTTCCACCACACGCCGCAACCGCCGCCGTAGCACAGCACCACAACCTGCTCGGCCCGCGTGCAGGCCCGGCGAATGCGCGCGTCGTCGGGCTGGCCGAGATCGATCCACAGCGTGATCTCGCCCGTCAGGTCCTTCACCCACACCTCGGGTTCGTCGACGTCGAACAATCCGCGGGTGAAGGCGATGCCGTCCTGCGCATACAGCGCATAAGCCAGCACCCGCGCCATCATCCGTTCGTCCGTTTCCGACGGATGGCGGGCGATGGTCAGCGCGTGGTCGCCGTAGACATGCCGGTCGATGTCGGCGACCTGCAGGTCGGCTTTGTAGATGGTGGCTTTGAGCGCCATGGGTGATCACATTCGAAAGACGAGAAGGGCGTCGCCCCGAAGGACGCGAATGCCCGCGGAGGCGCAAATAAAAAACCCCGGCGAACCGGGGTTTTTTTACATCAGGTCGTCGGGATTACGACACGACCTGGATGTTCGAAGCTTGCTTGCCCTTGGGGCCAGTGGTCACTTCGAAGCTGACGCGCTGGTTTTCCTGCAGGGACTTGAAGCCGCTGGCGTTGATTGCGGAGAAATGTGCGAACAGGTCTTCGCCGCCGTTATCCGGGGTGATGAAGCCAAAACCTTTTGCATCGTTAAACCACTTAACAGTACCCGTTTCCATCTTGTTTCCTATCTAACAAAAAAATAATGAGCGACATGCTCCATCGATCGAATTTCAAGGAAAAAGCCTTACCAGAGGTACCGCAATTTAAAGCTTGAATCCAACAGATGGCGTATTGATAGCACAGACGCCCCGGATGTCAAAGCGCTTTTTCCATCGCCTGCCCTGGCGACAGGCGTCCCGCGCCATGCATCCGGCACGGCGCGGCAGGCTCTGGAAACGCGCCGTCGCCGGTTTCAGGCGACATGCTGCATCCGCGGCTGGCTGAAATGGCAGTGCGGCGCGTCGCCGAAAATGTCCCGCAGATAGCGGGTTTCGATGTGCAGCAGGCGTTCGTGGTCGCCGCCTTCCAGATAGACGTCCGGCTGCGCCATCAAATCGTCGTCCCACACCATTTCCACGCCCCAGGCGTTGGGCAGGCCCGGCACGACGCCGGGTTCGCACTCGCTGAACAGCCGGCTCACGCTGGCTTCGTCGGCCAGGCTGAACTCCATGCCGTGATCCAGGCCCAGCTTGCCCAGATGGACTTCCTGGTCGGCAGGAATCATCGCCACCAACTGACAGCCGATGCCGTCGAGCAACACGCCCTTGACCAATCGGTTGGACGGCACCCCCGCCGCCCGCGCCGTTTCCACGCTCGATTGCGAGTGCGGATGCGCCACGACGTCGAACGGGATCATGTGCCGATCGAGAAAGCGTTCCATGCGGTGAAGTGCGTTCATGGTCGTCTCCTTAGCAGAACAACTGGACTTTTTCACTATAGTTCACCGCCCGCGTGGCGGGTCAGCCCCGGCGCGGCCGATTCGACGCCCGAAGGTACCGGCGCGGCGTCCGCTCGTGCGCCTGCGACTGGCAGGCGCGGCGGAACGCCAGCAGCGTTTCCTGCGCGCGCCCCAGCACGCTGCCGGGCGGGAAATGCCCGGTCGCGTTCGGCTCGCCCGCCGGCACGCCCGTCAGCAGTTCGAGGCCCGCGCTCACCGACTCGGCCGTATGGATCTGGAAGCGCCCGGCGGCGACCGCCTCGACCACGCGCGGCGCCAGCATCAGGTGGCGGCGGTTGCACGCGGGAATCAGAACGCCCTGGCTGCCGTCGAGGCCGGCGGCCTCGCAGACGCCGAACCACCCCTCGATCTTTTCGTTGATGCCGCCCACCGGCAGCACCTCGCCGTGCTGGTTGACCGCGCCGGTGACGGCGATTCCCTGCTTGAGCGGCAGGCCCGAGAGGGCCGACAGCAGCGCGTAGAGCTCGGCGCACGAGGCGGAGTCCCCTTCCACGCCGTGGTACTGCTGCTCGAAGGCGATGGAGGCGTTGAGCGAAAGCGGCGCGAGGTGCGCGAACAGCGCCGCGAGATAGGTCTGGAGGATGAACACGCCCTTGTCGTGGATCGGCCCGGACAATTCGACCTCGCGCTCGACGTTGAGAAGCCCGTCCTCGCCCGCGTAGACGCGCGCGGAGAGGCGCACCGGGAAGCCGAAACGGTAGTCGCCGAGATCGATCTGGGTGAGCGCGTTGACCTGGCCCGTGCGCTCGCCGCGCAGGTCGATCAGCACGTCGCCGTCGGCGATCTCCTCGCGCAGGCGGCGTTCGGGATAATCGTGCCGGGCGGTATGCGCCGCGAGTGCCGCTTCTACGTCCGCGGACGTGACCGGCCCCCCGCCGCGCCCGCAGCAGATCGCGGCGCTTTCCATCACCATCGCCTCGGTGCGCGCAAAAATCGCGCTTTCGCGCGCCTGGTCGCCCGCCTCGCGGTGCGATTCCTCGAGCAGGCGCGCCACCGCCTCCGCCGAAAAATGCGGCAGGCCGTGGTCGCGGCAGACATGGGCGACGAAAATCGCCGAGGCGCGACGGGTGTCCGCGCCGGCGAGGAAGCTGTCGGCAAAATCCACCTTGGCGCGGAAATGGCGGGTAAATTCCGGCGCGGCTTCCTGCAGTTCGTAATACTGGTCGCGCGAGCCAATCAGAACGATCTTGACCTCGACGTCGACCGCCTCCGGCATCAGCGACACCGCCGCAATCGGCGAAAACGAAACGCCCGGCTCCTCGATCTGCAGCCGCCCGCTGCGCAGGAAGCGCCGCAGCTTCTCCCAGACCAGGGGATCGGCCAGCACGTCGCGCAGGTGCAGCATCAGGAAGCCGCCGTGCGCCCGCAGCAGGCTCCCGGCGCGGATGCGCGAGAAATCCGTTACCAGCACGTCGTTTTCCGACTGGTATTCGATGCTGCCGAACAGCGCCCGGAACAGCGGATTGTCCTCGACGATCACCGGCGCGCCGGCCAGCCCGCCGTTGTCGACCACCAGGTTGACGCGGTAGCGCGCCAGCACGGCATGCAGTTCCGCGTCGCGGCTCTCATCCTCCTCGCCGCCGTTGAACAGTTCCAGGTTGTCGAACACGTCGCGTTCCAGCGCGTCGAGCCAGGCATTGAGCTTGGCGGCGTCCTTGATCTGCTTCTTCAGCCCGGCACGGATCGTCTGCAGCTCGCGCTCGACCAGCGGTTTCACGACCTGGCGCCGCAACGCCGCCAGCGCCTCGTTCATCGCGCGTTCGAGCGGCTCGGTCTTCTCGACGTAGCGGGCGATCTCGGCGCGCAGCTCCTGCTCGGCCTGCTCCACCGCCACCCGGCGCGCCTTCGGCAATGCCAGCACTTCGTCCTCGGTGAGCGCCTGCCCTTTCTTGCCGATGAGCGTGAATACCATGCGTCCGGCCTCGCGATGAAGGGAGAAGCTGCGCGCCTCGGCGAACGCGGACAACTCGGCGTAGTGGCGCGCCACGTCGGCCTTCCAGTCTTTCTCGATGCGCTCGCTCTCGGTCTTGTAGTCCTGCCCGCCCAGTTGCGGGGGAATCTCCGCCTGCAGATTCTTCACTGCCTGCGTCAGCAGCTGGCGCAACAGCCGCCCTTCTCCGGCCGGCAGGCGCAAGGCGAGCGGCCGTTCCGGCGTATCGAAGTTGTGCAGGTAGCACAGGTCGGGCGGCACCCGGCGATTCGCGGCCGCCTCGGCCATCGCCTGCTTGAGCAGCGACGAGCGGCCGCTGCCGACTTCACCCAGCACGAACAGGTTGTAGTCGGGCGGGTCCATGCCGAGGCCGAAGCGCGCAGCCGCCTCGGCGCGTGCCTGTCCGATCCAGGGGAGAGGCTCGTCCGCCAGTTCGGCGGTGTCGACGAAGCCGAGGGTGGCGGGATCGATGGTGAGACGCAGGTCGGCGGGCGCCATTGGGAGGGTCGGCATGCTGGGCGGTCGGTCTTGATCAGGATTTTCGGATTATTACGCAAGACTGTCGGGGCCGCCGGGCTTGCACGCGAGCATGCCGATCCACCGGTCCTGGCTTTGCCGATAGGCGTCCCGCAGCTGCGCGGCGTTGTCCCGCAGCACGCGGGCAGGCACGGCGAGCGCCTGCATCGCGGCACGTTCGATGTCCCCGACCGGCACGCTGCGCGGCAGCGCTTCCGGTTCCCAGGTCTCGGCAAAGGCGCTCGCCTTGTCGGGGCGCCCCCCCTGTTGCGGCGGGAGCAGACTGACCCGGGGGAGGCTGTACGCGAGCGCGACGATGCGTCCGTGCAGGCTACTGCCGATCGCGCCGCGGCTGGCGGCGATGAGCGCGCAGATATCCCAGATGTCGAGCGACGGGAAGAGGCGGACCGCCCCGGGCGGCAGTCGGTCGCGCAGGGTTTCGTAGAGCGCCATGTCGTCGTGCCACGGCGCCGCGCCGGCGCGGTAGCACGCGAGTCCCAGGCCGGTCGCCGCGGCGAGCCCTGCCAGTTCGCGCGCCAGCGCGTCGAGCGTCGCGGTGTCGCCGAAGTCCGCGCTGAACTGGATCGCCAGGTAGCCTTGCGGGAAAGCGTCCTGCATGGCGCCCACTGCGCCCTGCCCCTCGCGTTTCGCGATCGTCTCGCCGCAGAAATCGGCCACCATCACGGCCGGATCGGGGCAGAGCGGAAAATCGAGGCCCTCCGTGCGGAGCACCGCCTGAGTCGCCCCATCGCGCGCGCTGACCCAATCCGCCTGCACGAGGGCAGCTTTGACCGCATCGCGATGCACGGGGGGGCAGGTGCGCCCAGTCCACGCCGCCCACGGCGTTGAAGATCAGCTTCCCGTCCGCCGCCCACGCATCGCGTCCGGCCACGTAGGGCGCGGGGCGCGACGTGCCAAGGCGCTTGGCAGCCCACGCGGCCGCAGCCGCGGGGTCGGCGTCGTAGCGAGCGACGACCGCGTCGACCTCGGCCGGATCGAGAAGCATGACCGCGGCCTGCCAGGCCGTGCAGGTCAGCAGCTCGCCTCCGACGTGGACCAGCCGAAGCGGCCGCCCGGTGTCCAGCGCCTTCACCCGGTGCCCACCGAAAGCGCGCAGATCGCGCGCGACGAGGCCGGCGAATTCGAACGCCTGACCCGCCAGCGAGGCCATCATCAGATGGGGAAACAGCAGGTCGCCGAAATTGTGGCGGTCGAACGCACCGAACAACATGGCAGGGGGACACACGGACGTCATGGGTTTTCCACCTCGCCTCGAATTCGCGTGCGGCTGCGTTCCGCACTACAGTCTAGAAAAAACCCGCCGCGATACGTGACCGCCTCATGAAAGCCCTGCGCCCATCCTTTTTCGTCCTGATTTCGCTCATCGGCGGGCTGGCGATCCTGAGCTCCACGCTGTCGAAAACGCCGGTGCTACCGCTCTTCGCCCATTCGCTCCATGCGACGCCGGCCGAGATCGGCTGGATCGTCATGGCCTCGACGATCCCGGGCATCCTCATCAGCTATCCCGCCGGCGCGCTCTCCGATTATCTCGGGTCGCGGCGGCTGCTGCTCGCGTCGCTGGTCGTGTTCGCCACCGCGCCTTTCCTGTATCTGCTCGTCCACGCGGCCTGGCAGTTGATGGCCGTGCGCTTCTATCACGGCTTCGCGACGGCGATTTTCGGCACCGTGGCGAACGCGGCGATTGCCGAGCGCTACGCGGACGACCGCGCGACGCGGCTCTCCACCTATTCCTCGGTCACCATCGTCGGGCGCTCCATCGCGCCGTTCCTCGGCGGCGGCCTGATCTCGCTGGCGAGTTTCCACGCGGTCTATATCGCCTGCGCGATCAGCGGCGTGCTGGCGCTCGGCACAGGCCTGCTGCTTCGGGATCATCATCCCCCGCGGAAAAAAAAGCCCGAATGGCCGCGCTTCTGGGCCACCCTCGCAACCGTGCTGCGCGATCGCAGCATCGTGCTGGTGAGCCTCGTCGAAGCCGCGCAGTATCTGGTATTTGGCGCGATCGAGGCCTTTCTCGCCCTGTTCGCCGCGTCGCGCGGCGTCCCCGCGTGGCAGATCGGCGTCATTCTGGGCGTCCAGCTCGTGAGCATCGTGTTCGCCAAGCCGCTCATGGGCAAGCTGTCGGACCACATCGGGCGCCGGCGCGTCATCCTGCCCGGCCTCCTGATCGGGGCGGCGAGCGTCGTGCTGCTGCCGTTCGCCCCGGGCTTCATCGGGCTGTCGCTGCTGAGCCTGGTTTTCGGCATCGGCTTCGCCACCGTCACCTCGTCCACCTCGGCGCTCGTCGCCGATCTCACGCGCGACGGCCGCTACGGCTCCTCGATGGGCGTATTGCGCACCGTGATGGACGTCGGCCAGTCGATCGGCCCGGTGCTCACGGGCTGGGTCGTCGGTGCGGCCGGCTACGGCAGCGCCTTCACCCTGCTGGCGGCGATTCTGGCAGGCGCCGCGCTGATGCTGGGACTGCTGCTGCGCGACGGGTAAGCTCGCGGCCGATCGGCTATAGTGAGTCAGCCTGTTCTGTCGCCAAGGAAAACCACCATGCGAATCCGCGCCCTCTTCGCCGCCCTGGCTTTTGCCCCGGTCTTCGTTTCCGTGCCGGCCGCCGCCGATTCAAGCGCAGGAAACACGCCCCCATCCGCCGCCACATCCTTGAAAGCGATCACGCCGCCCCCGGCCTGCCTCGCGACGGCAAAAGGCCCGCGCGTCGCCCAGCTCAACTGCTGCTCGGCCCACAAGGGGCTCTGCGGCTGTCGCGCCGGCAAGATCGTATGCTGCGACGGCTCCATCAGCACCGAGGCAGGGTGCACGTGCCATGGCGACGAAGGGGTGGCCGAGTAAGGCTATTCCCACGGTTCTTGACATGTGTATCCTATAGGATACACTTCGGCCATGCGTGTTTCGATGACCGAGGTCTACCGTGACTGGATCAACGACCTGAAGGACCGAGCCGGCCGCGCGCGCATCCAGATGCGGGTGGATCGGCTGGCACATGGAAATCCGGGCCAGCATCGCAATCTCACGCACGGCATATCGGAACTGAAAATCGATGTCGGCCCCGGCTATCGTGTGTACTACACCGAGCTGAACGGGGAACTGCTGATTCTGCTGGCCGGCGGCGACAAGTCGACGCAGCAGCAGGACATCAAGACCGCCATCATGCTCGCCAGCAGTTTGCAGGAGTGAACACATGCCCAAAGCCACCAAACTGACCGCCAGGACGAAGACCGTGCCCTACGACGTGGCCGAGCAACTTCGCACCCCCGAGGAAATGGCCGCCTACCTCGACGCCTGGCTGGACGAGGCGCCGGACGACGCCGCAGGTATTGCCCGTGCGCTGGGCGACATCGCCCGCGCCAGGGGAATGTCGCAGGTTGCGCGCGACGCGGGACTCAGCCGGGAAAGCCTCTACAAGGCGCTGAGCGAAAACGGAAATCCAAGCTTCGCGACGGTACTCAAGGTTGCGCGGGCGCTTGGGGTGAGGCTGCATGCGGAAGCGGCCTGAGACTGCACTTTGTTGCATGTCCAGCCACCGGTAATCTGCATATCTGGAGCCGCGCGCTGAAATGGCGAACAGGACGACAGCATTGGTCCCCTACTTGCTCGCCGCCACCCACACCCCGTCCCATCCCGCCTCCGGCGGCGTCTGCCGAAACGCCCCAATCCGCGCAAGCATGACCTGGCTGGGCCGGTCCGCCGGTGCGACGGCGAGGCATTCGTGGAACGCGGCCTCGGCCGCGTCCCAATCCTGCGCGCGGTAGTGCGCGAGCCCGGCTTCAAACGTCCGCACCCGCTGCCTGTCGCTGTCACCCATATCCGCGGCGACCCCAAGCAATTCGAACACCCGAACCGGCTCCAGCTTGCCGACCACGCGCAGGCTGTCGATCTCGCGGAAGACGAGGGTGTCGCCTGCGAGCGTACGCGTCGCCTCGCTGACGAGGATGTGCGTGCCGTAGAACTTGTTGGCCTGTTCCAGTCTCGACGCGAGATTCACGGTGTCGCCGATGACGGTGTAGCCGCGCGACGTCTCCGAGCCGATGTTGCCAACGGTCACCTCGCCGCTGGCGATGCCCATGCGGGCGTTGACGGCGGGCAGGCCCTGGCGCGTGCCGAAGATCTCGGGCAGGCGCGCGCGAAAGTCCTCCACGCGCGCCTGCTGCTCCAGCGCGGCAATGCAGCCCAGGCGGGCGTGGTCGGCGGGATCGGTGAAGGGCGGGCCCCAGAACGCCATCACCGAATCGCCGATGTACTTGTCGACGATGCCCTGCTGGCCGCGGATCACGTCGGACATGAGCGAGAAATAGCGATTGAGGAAGCGCACCGCCGCGTCCGGCGTGAGCCCCTCGCAGAGGCGGGTGAAATCCTGCAAGTCGGAGAAGAACACGGTCATCACCTGACGTTCGCCATGATCGGCCGGAATGCGGTTTTCCAGAAGATTCTTCACGATGCGCGGATCGACGTACTGGCCGAAGGTCGCGCGGATGCGCTCCTTTTCGCGCAGCCCGATCACCATGTGGTTGAACGACGCGGCGAGCGTGGCCAGTTCGTCGTGCGTGCGCACCAGAATCTCCACGTCGAGGTCGCCCGCCTCGACCGCGCGCGTGCCGCCCAGCAGGCGCTTCACGGGATCGACGAGCGAGCGCGTGACTAAGACGGCGAAGATGAGACCGAGCACGGTGGCGATCCCGGTGACGATCCAGTTGAGGGCGGTGGCGCGCGCCTCTTCGGTCTTGGCCTGGCCGGCGGTCTCCAGGGTCAGCTTGTTGAGCAGGTCGGTCGTCTTCTGGATCTCGACGTCGATGGCGTCCTTCTCGCGCAGCAGTTCGTCGCGCACGATCTTCTCCGAGCGCGGCGTGCCTTGCTGCGCCTCGATCTGGAACTGGCGGAAGGTCGCATGAAAATGCTGGCGCGTGGTCTGGATGGCAGGCAGCTCCCTGCCGAGCACGGCGAGCGTGACGCGATCCAGCGCAAGGCCCTTTTCCGCTTCGGCGTCGTTCAGCATGCGCAGCGAGGAATCGATGATCTGGTCGGCATTGATGCCGCGCATGTCGAAGGCGTTCGACTCCCTGGCGAGGAATTCGGGATCGGGCCGAGGTGCCTCCATGCCCGCCATCACGCGCTCCATGTGCACCATCTGGTCGCGAATGAGGATTTCCACGCTGCCGACCTGCTGCTGCAGCGGCAGGTAATAGTCGGAGAGCGCCCGCACCTGGTTGTTCAACTGGCGGAAGTTGAGCACCGACAGCCAGGTGACGACGACCATGAGCGCAAGCAGCGCGGCGGTGATGCTGAAGATCTTCAGGCTGATGGGCAGTCGCATGGCATCGGCACCTGGGCGAAGGAATTTAAACCTAGCGCACGCCGGACATCCGTCAAATCATCGCGTGTCCGGCGCCGCCCGCGGGGATGAACAGCGCTAGCCGCTGGCGGGGATGACGGGCGTTCCGCTCGCGACGTCGCCGCACTGGGCGCGATGGCGCAAGGCGTGATCCATCAGCACGATCGCCGTCAACGCCTCGGCGATGGGTGTCGCGCGGATGCCGACGCAAGGGTCGTGGCGGCCGTGGGTGACGACCTCGATCGGCTGGCCGTTGAGATCGACCGAGCGGCCCGGCAGGCGCATCGACGACGTCGGCTTGATCGCGATGTGGGCGACCACGGCCTGGCCCGACGAGATGCCGCCAAGCACGCCGCCGGCGTGGTTGCTTAAAAATCCATCGGGCGTGATCTCGTCGCGATGTTCGGTGCCCTTCTGGCGCGCCGCCTGCATACCGTCGCCGATTTCCACACCCTTGACGGCGTTGAGCCCCATCAGCGCGTGGGCGAGGTCGGCGTCGAGCTTGTCGTACAGCGGCTCGCCCCAGCCAGGCGGCACGTTCTCGGCCACGACGCTGATCCGCGCGCCCACCGAGTCGCCCGACTTGCGGAGCGCATCCATGTATTCCTCGAGCTTCGGCACGATGGCGGCGCTGGGTGAGAAGAAGGCATTGTTGCCGATTTCGTCCCACGACTCGAAGGGAATGTCGATCGGGCCCAGCGCGCTCATGTAGCCGCGAACCGCGATGCCGTATTTTTCCTTCAGCCATTTCTTCGCGATGGCGCCGGCGCCGACGATGGGCGCGGTCAGCCGCGCCGACGAGCGCCCGCCGCCGCGGGGGTCGCGGAAGCCGTATTTCTGCGTGTAGGTGTAATCGGCGTGGCCCGGGCGGAAGGTTTCGGCGATGTTGCCGTAGTCCTTGCTGCGCTGGTCCTCGTTGCGGATCAGCAGCGCGATCGGCGTGCCGGTCGTCCTGCCTTCGTAGACGCCGGAGAGGATTTCCACGGCGTCGGCTTCGCGACGCTGGGTGACGTGGCGCGAGGTGCCGGGCTTGCGGCGGTCGAGATCGTGCTGGATGTCGCCCTCGGCCAGCGCCATGCCGGGCGGGCAGCCGTCGACGACGCACCCGATGGCGGGGCCGTGCGATTCGCCGAACACGGTGACACAGAACAGTTTGCCGAGGGTGCTGCCAGACATGGAATTAAGCCGGGAAATGGTCCGAGGGAATGCGCCCGAGTCTAGCACAGGCGCGGCTTCGGGCATGGGAGGGCCGCTGAACTTGCCGCCGCAGGACGGTTCTATTCTTTCAGCTATCCTGAACAATTCACGGAGGTCGCCATGAACATCACGAAGCAGGTCGCTTCCCTCGGCCAGAGCCTCTGGCTGGACAATCTCTCGCGCAGCCTCATCCGCGACGGCACGCTCGCGAAGATGATCGGCGAGGACGGCGTCTCGGGCGTGACCTCGAATCCGTCCATTTTCCAGGCCGCCCTCGCCAACAGCCCCTATTACGCCGACGACCTGTCGCGGCTGAAGGCCAGCGAGCCGAACGCCGAGCGGCGCTACGAAGCGCTGGTCGTCCCCGACATCCAGGCGGCGTGCAAGCTGCTGCTGCCGGTATTCGAGCGGAGCGGCGGACGCGACGGCTACGTGAGCCTCGAGGTCGCGCCGCGCTGGGCCTACGACACGGCGCGCACGGTGGAGGAGGCACATCGGCTCTGGGCGCTCGTGAACCGGCCCAACGTGCTGATCAAGGTGCCGGGCACGCCCGAGGGCGTGCGCGCATTCGAGGCGCTGACGACGCTCGGCATCAACGTCAACGTGACGCTGCTGTTTTCGCTCGTGCAGACCGAAGCCGTGTTCGACGCCTACATCCGCGGGCTCACCCTGCGAATCGAGTCAGGCGCCGACGTGCGGCCCAGCAAGGCCGTGGCGAGCCTCTTCCTGTCGCGCGTCGACACGCTGGTCGACCGGCAACTCGCCGCCGTCGGAACCTCTGCGGCGCAGGCGCGCCAGGGCCAGGCCGGGCTGGCGCTGGCCAAGCTCGCGTACCAGCCGTATCTCGAGACATTTCATGGCGAATCCTTCGCCACCCTCGCCGAGCAGGGCGCCGCGCCGCAATACCTGCTGTGGGCGAGCACGAGCGTGAAAAACCCTGCCTACCACGACCTCTTGTACGTCGAGCCGCTGATCGGCCCCGAAACGATCAACACGCTGCCCGACAAGACGCTCGACGCGCTGCGGGACCATGGACGCCCGGCGGTGCGCGTGGAAGACGGTCTCGCCGAGGCCGAGGCGCATCTGGTGGAACTAGCGCGGCTGGGCATCGACATGGAAGCGGTTGGCAAGACGCTGCAGGACGAGGGCGTCAAGCTGTTCGAAGCCGCCTATGAGAAGGCCCTCCAGCAGACCGCCTAGGCGCGCTTGCACTTTCGCCATGCGAAAAGGCGCCCAAGAACAAATTTATGTCGGGCTAAAAAATCTTGAATGGACAGGGGCGACACCGAGGAACACGATGGCCGCTCCCCGCCCCGCATGCGACGCGCGGGGGTTTCGAAACCGATGCAAGGAGATCCGCGATGACCCCGACCTACACCCGCCTGCCCGCCCGCAATCTGGACATGACCGCCGGCCTCCTGCGTCCTGCCTGCGTTCTGCCCGAGCGCGTGGGACTGGACAATCCGGCGCTCGACGTCATGACCGACTTTCGCCGTGTGACCGCCTTCATCGCCACGCCCGGCGACACCATCACCCAGGCGGAAGAACGCATGCGCCGCCGCAAGGTCCGCCTGCTGTTCGTCATGGACAGCCAGGACCGCGTGGCCGGGCTCGTGACCGCAACCGACATCCACGGCGAGAAGCCGCTGAAGGTCGTGCAGAGCCGCGGCATCCGCCGCGACGAAGTGCTGGTCGCCGACATCATGACCCCGGTGGAACGGCTGGAGGCGGTCGACTACGACGACATCGCCCATGCCCGCGTCGGCCACGTGCTGGAAACGCTCAAGGCGCGCGGTCGCCAGCATGCCCTGGTGATCGAGCAAACCGACGGCCGACAAATGGTGCGCGGGCTGCTGTCGCTGTCGCAACTGAGCAAGCAGCTCGGCGTCAACGTCGAAACCACCGAAGTGGCCGACACTTTCCTCGAGATCGAGCAGCATCTGGCGCACGCCTGAATCCGCCCGCCGCCGCGCCCTCCGGGGGTAGCGGCGGCGGGTCGGCACCCTTGCCGCGCCGCCTCGCCCAGGGCTTCGGCTCCGTCGCGTGGCGCTATCCCGCGCGGCACCCAAGGTTTTCCCGCGCGTCGTCTTGTGCTCAAATCCCAACCGTCCGGCGCGCCCTCATGGGCACCGGACGGAAGCGCGTCCGTGAAACACATAACAAGCCCATGAACATTTCAGTCAGCGAACTGATCGTCCGGTATCTGGAACGGCTGGGGATCGACCACATCTTCGGCATGCCGGGCGCACACGTGCTGCCCATCTACGATCGCCTGCACGATTCGTCGGTGAAGAGCGTGCTCGTCAAGCACGAGCAGGGCGCGGCCTTCATGGCCGGCGGCTACGCGCGCGCGGCGAACCGTCCGTCGGCCTGCATCGCCACGGCGGGCCCCGGCGCGACCAACCTCGTCACCGGCATCGCCAATGCCTACGCCGAGCGCCTGCCGGTGCTGGCGATCACCGGCGAGACCTCCACCTACATCTTCGGCCGCGGCGGGCTGCAGGAAAGCTCGGGCGAAGGCGGCGCCATCGACCAGGCCGCGCTGTTCGCCAGCATCACGCGCTACCGCAAGCTCGTCGAGCGCACCGACTATCTGGGCCAGGTGCTGAACCGGGCCACGCAGGCGCTCCTGGGGCAGGATCCCGGGCCGGTGCTGCTGTCGATCCCCTACAACGTGCAGCAGGAGACGGTCGACGAGAACGTGCTCGACCAGATCCACTTCCCGCGCAAGCCGGCGGCGCATCATCCCGGATCCGTGGCGGAACTCGCGGAATTGCTGCGTGCCGCGCGCGCGCCCGCCATCATCGCCGGCTACGGCTGCATCCAGGCGGGCGCGCGCGACATCATCTCCGCCGTGTCCGAAACATTCCGCATCCCCGTCACCACCAGCCTCAAGGGCAAGGGCGCCGTGGCCGAGGGCACGCCCCTTTCGCTCGGCTGTCTCGGCGTCACCTCCAACGGCGACGCCTACCGCTATCTCGTCGATCACGCCGACCTGCTGGTGTTTCTCGGCGCCGGCTTCAACGAGCGCACCAGCTATCTGTGGGACGCGAAGCTGCTGGCCGGCAAGAAGATCGCCCAGGTCGATCGCGATGCCGCGCAGCTCGGCCGCGTATTCCAGCCGGACGTGGCGATCTGCGGCGACATCCGCGCCGTGATGACCGAGGTCTTCGCGACGCTGGAGGCGGAAGGCATGCCGCCGAAAGCAAGCGACCGGCTCGACGGCCATCGCGCAGTCCGCACGCCGGTGGCGGCCGGCGACGCGGTCGCGCCGCCCGAAGCCTTCCACCTGATCCGATCGTTCTTCGGCAGGCTCGCGCAGCGCTTCCCGCACGACGCCCTGGTGTTCGACGACAACATCGTCTTCGCGCAGAGCCACTTCGACGTCTCGGACCGCAACCACTACTTCCCGAACTCCGGCATCTCCTCGCTCGGCCACGCCATTCCCGCCGCGATCGGCGCGCGCTGCTTCGCGAAGGACAGCCCCACCTTCTCCATCCTCGGCGACGGCGGCTTCCAGATGTGCTGCATGGAAATGATGACGGCGGTGAACTACGGCATTCCGCTCAACGTGGTCGTGATCAACAACGGCACGCTGTCGCTCATCCGCAAGAACCAGTACCAGCTCTATGGCGAGCGCTACATCGACTGCGACTTCACCAACCCCGACTTCGGCCTGCTCGCGCAGTCCTTCGGGGTCAGGCACTACCGCGTCGAAACCGACGCCGACCTCGACGCGCTGTTCGCCGACGCCGACCTCGCCGGCACGATCAACCTCATCGAAATCATGCTCGACAAGCATGCCTTCCCGCGCTATCTGTCGGCTCGCTGACTCGTTTGGAGCCCGGCCTCCGCCCACTCCCTGCCGCTTGCAACGCCAGCTTCTCTGACTACGCAACGAGCACCAGTCGGGGCCTGCCGGCCTTCAGGTCGGTTGACAGCGCCGCGCCCTGCTCACCCAAGCCCATCTGCGCCGGCTGCGGGGTATCCGCGCCGTCGAGCCTGAACACGCTGACCGCCTCGGCGAGCCGGGCCGCCTGCTCCTGCAGGCTCTCGGCAGCAGCCGCCGCTTCCTCGACCAGCGAGGCGTTCTGCTGCGTCACTTCGTCCATCTGCGCGACCGCCTGGTTGACCTGCTCGATGCCGGAACTCTGCTCCTGGCTCGCCGCCGCGATCTCGCTCATGATGTCGGTGACTCGCTTGACCGAGGTGACGATGTCGCCCATGGTCTTGCCGGCTTCGTCGACGAGCTTGCCGCCGGTCTCGACCTTGTGGACGGAGTCCTCGATCAAGGTCTTGATCTCCTTGGCGGCGCCGGCGCTGCGCTGGGCGAGGTTCCTCACTTCGGAGGCGACGACGGCGAAGCCGCGGCCCTGTTCGCCTGCTCGCGCGGCTTCGACGGCGGCGTTCAAGGCAAGGATGTTGGTCTGGAAGGCTATGCCGTCGATGACGCCGATGATGTCGGCGATCTTCCGGGAGCTGTCCTTGATGGAGGCCATGGTGTCGACGACCTGGCCGACGACCTCGCCGCCCTTGGCGGCGACTTCGGCGGTGGAGACGACGAGCTGGTTGGCCTGGCGGGCGTTCTCGGCGTTCTGCCTGACGGTGCCGGTCAGCTCTTCCATGGAGCTCGCGGTCTCTTCCAGGGAGCTCGCCTGCTCTTCGGTACGGCTCGACAGGTCCAGGTTGCCCGCCGCAATCTCGCGCGAGGCAACGGCAACGCTGTCGGT
This sequence comes from Pseudomonadota bacterium, assembly GCA_021820845.1. Classification (GTDB taxonomy): domain Bacteria; phylum Pseudomonadota; class Gammaproteobacteria; order Burkholderiales; family Thiobacillaceae; genus Thiobacillus. The sequence continues at coordinate 55,495 of JAKADC010000011.1, read as the reverse complement.
GCCGGTCCGAACCTGCGCTACCACCTTCACAAGGTTGCCGTTCATGTCCTTCAGCGACTGCAGGAGCTGGCCGACCTCATCCGTCGAGTCGACTTCGATGCGGCTGCCCAGATCACCGGCAGCCACGGTTTGGGCGATCTGCACGGCCTGATTGATTCGGCGCGTGATGGAACGCGTGATGAACCAGGCGATGAGCCCGCCCAGGATCAGTGACAGGGCCGCCATGGCAAGCATGAGCAACTTCGCAGTGGCATAGGCGGCGCCCGCTTCCTCGGCGGCCCGGGCGGTTCCCTTTTCCTGGAATGCAACCATCTCTTGCAGCGACCTGAGCCACTGGCTCTGCGCCGGCCGGACCTCCTGCACGAGCACCTGGGTCGCCTGAATGGGATTGCCAATCGCGAATTGCATGGCCTTGTCCAGCAAAGGCTCGGTCTGTGCACGCGCCACTGCAATCCTGGCGAGCAGCGACTTTTCCGCATCGCGCTTCACCATTTCAGCCAGCTGCTTGCTCGCCTCGGTGTAGCGCTTTCGCTGTTCGGCAATGCGCTTCGTCTCGTCGGCCATGGCGGCTTCATCCGTCAGCAGGACCAGATTGCGAACCGCGATGGCCTCTGTTTGCAGGGCATCGCGCATGGCGCCGACCACCCTAAGTTTGATCATGCGGTCGCCGGCAAAATCGTCAAGCGCGGCGTGGGTCTGCGACAGGCGCGTCAGACCGAGAAAAGCCACCAGCAACGTCAAGGCCAGAACCAGGCCGAACCCGAGGCCCATGCGGGCTCCGATTTTCATATTCTTGAATGACATCTCTTCCCCTATATCCCCGCTCTGAAATCGCTTGCCGACGTGTTCTTGGTAAGGCGGCGAGTTTAGCTGCGCCACGTGACAAGCGTGTGAAGCGGAGCTCCGGTCTGGCGAAGCGACCCTGTTCGGGAACGACGGCAGCAACATCTGCCAAGACGCCGCGCCGGCGCCGCAGCAGACAGCCGATCAGAACGACGGCTGGCTCCCAAACACAAGCGCCTTGCCCGTTACCGGATGCGCGAAGCCCAGCGAGAAGGCATGCAATAGCAGGCGCCCCGCCTGCGCCTGGACCGTGGATGGCGCGTACAAGGCGTCGCCGAGGATCGGGTGGCCCAGTTCGCGCAGGTGGACACGCAGCTGGTGGGACCGCCCGGTCACGGGTTCCAGTTCGACGCGCGTCGTCCCGGCCGCGTCGTCGTGCGCCAGCACGCGCCAGCGGGTGAGGCTCGGCTTGCCCAGACGGCGATCGACGATCCGCCGCGGCCGGTTCGGCCAGTCGACGACGATGGGAAGATCGATCGTGCCCCAGCCCTCCGGCGGCGCCTCCAGCCGGCCGGCCACCACGGCAACGTAGCGCTTCTGCACTTCGCGCGCCGCGAAGGCCTTGCTCAGCGCGCGCTGCGCCGCCGGTCCGCGCGCCATCGCCATCAACCCCGAGGTGGCCATGTCGAGGCGATGCACGACCAGCGCATCGGGATAGCGCGCACGCGCCCGCACGGCGAGACAGTCCTGCTTGTCGGCGCCGCGTCCCGGCACCGCCAGCAGGCCGCTGGGCTTGTCGAAGACCAGCAGCGCGTCATCGGCGTAGAGAAGACCGGTCGTGCCGTCGTCGGGCCGCGCCGCAGGAAGCGCCGTCATGGGAAGGATACCTTTCGATTCAAAACCGGCCGGAGAGGGTGGATGGGGAGGCGTCATGCGCGTTTGTCCCGCGTGGGTCCGATCGCGCGCAAGCGGGCAGGATGATGCCGCATTTCGTCGCTACCTGCCGGAATCCGGCAGCCGGGTCGGCGCCTGCGGACAGCTCTCTTCGCACTTCATGCGGTTGGCGGGCTGGCATTTATCTTGCACAATCCGCGGGGCTTCATCTTCTCCATGAAAGGAACAACATGACACGCAAGCACACATTCGTTCTCCTCGCCCTGGCTGCCGCCGCGGCGCCCGCTTTCGCCGGCGGCATCGATGGCGGCGCGGTGCTCGGCGGTGCCGTGGGCGGCGGGGCAGGCGCGGCCGTCGGTTCGGCCATCGGCGGCCGGGACGGCGCCATCATCGGCGGCGCCATCGGCGGCGCGACGGGTGCGGCGATCGGCTCCAAGGGCTCGAAGAGCACCGTCGTCGAACGGCAAGTGGTCTACGAGCCCGAGTACGAACACCACGACAACGGCCTGCACCGCGGCCAGTACAAGCACCGGCACGGGCACGGACGCGGACGCGAAGACTGATTTGCTCCGATGCCAGGCCGGCACGCAGCACGGCCTGGCGAACCCGCGATTCTGACCTCCGCCGCGGAGACGCCGGCTTCGTCGCCGGGCGGCGAGCGCGTCCCTCGCGTTCCGAATACCGCGGCTACGCCTTCAGTCCATCCAGCAGCGCCATCCCCCACGCGACGCCAAACCCGTTGGTGTCGCTCATCACCGCGCCCAGGCCGCCCTTGCAGCTGTGGCCCGACAAATCCATGTGCAGCCACGGCGTGTCGCCGACAAAGCGCGACAGAAAGCGGGCCGCGAGGATGTGGTCGGCCTCGCCCTCCATGCTGCACTGCTTGACGTCGGCGACGGTCGACTCGAGATTGCTGTCGTAGTCCTCGGGATAGGGGAAGACGACGACGCGCTCGCCGCTGGCGGTTGCCGCGCGCGAAGCCTGGTGCGCCAGCGCGCTCGAGGTGGCGAACACGCCGGACATGCGGCAGCCCAGCGCGTAGTGCATGGATCCCGTGAGGGTGGCGAAATCGGCGATCAGCGCGGGCCTGGCTTTTGACGCCAGCGTCAGCGTGTCGGCGAGCACCATGCGGCCTTCGGCGTCGGTGTGCACGACTTCGATCGTGGTGCCGTTGAGCGCCGTGACCACTTCGTTCTGCCGGTAGGCCTGCGGGCTGATATGGTTCTCGGCGAGCGCGACCCACCCTTCCAGCGCGACCGGCAGCTTGAGCTTCGACGCCGCCGCGAGGATGCCCAGCACCACCGCCGACCCGTTCATGTCCTCGTGCATGCCCTGCATGTATTTCGCGGGCTTGAGGTTGTGGCCGCCGGTGTCGAAGCAGATGCCCTTGCCGACGAAGGCGACGGGCGCGGCTTTGGCCGCCTTGCCCTTGTAGCGGATTCGCACGATCGCGGCATCCCTGGCCGGCGAGCCCTGCGCCACCGCGCAGAAGGCACCGGCGCCCATTTTCTTCAGCTTGTCGAACGCGAACTCTTCCACGGTCCAGCCGTATTGCTTGGCCAGCGCCTTGATGCGCTTGCGATAGACGCCGGGGGTGAGCTCGTCCGGTCCCTGTACCGTCAGGCTGCGGGTGAGAAGGTTGCCTTCGGCGAGCGCCTGCGCCCGGGCAAAGCCGTCCGCGGACTTGTGGCCGAACAGGCGGATCGTCTTGAGCACCGCGTCCGTTTTCGATTTGCGCGACGGCAGCGGCACCGCGTTGACCAGCACCACGTAGACCGCCGCTTCGGCCGCGCGCGCCCTGAACGCCTCGTCGCCGGAGACCGCCAGCGTCAAGGCCTTGGGATGCTCGGCCATCAACAAGGCGAGCGCCTTGCGCAGCTGCTCATGCGTGTCGAAGACGCTGGCGTCGCCCTTGAGCATGGCAAACGCGGCGAGCGTGCCGCCGGGGAGCTGCACCGCGAGCGGCGACTTCGCCAACGCGTTGATCTTCATGTCGCGCCGCTTCAGAGCAGCCTTGAGCTCCGCGCTCCCCGGCACGTCCGGCAGGGTTTTCGACGCAGGCAGCAGCACCAGCGCATGGCCTGCGACCTCCAGCGATCCGGCCGAGATTTCCTGTTTGTTTTCAGCGAGCTTGGGCAGCATGCGGGTTCCCTGGGGGTGGCGTTTTCTTGATGGTTGACGGGGTTTACCGGATAATTGCGCGTTTGAATTTTTCCGGCGCTTTTTCCGAGCCCGTCCACTAAGGGTAACCGAATGAAGATTGAAGACAAGAAACGCGTGCTGCGCGAAATGGTGTTGCATCGCCGCTTCGAGGAGCGCTGCTATCAGGCCTACATCGAACGCAAGATCGGCGGTTTCCTCCACCTCTACCCCGGTCAGGAGGCCTGCTGCAACGGCGTGATGGAAGCCGCGCGTCCCGGCCACGACTATGTCATCACCGGCTACCGCGACCATGTCCACGCGATCAAGTGCGGCGCCGATCCGAAGGAGGTGATGGCCGAGCTCTATGGCAAGGAAACCGGATCGAGCAAGGGCCGCGGCGGCTCGATGCACATCTTCGACGCAGGCAAGCGCTTCATGGGCGGCTACGCGCTGGTCGGCGGCCCCTTCCCGCTCGCCGCCGGCATCGCCAAGGCGATCCAGCTGAAGGGCGGCGATGAGATCGCCATCTGTTTTCTCGGCGACGCGGCCAACAACCAGGGCACCTTCCACGAGACCATGAACATGGCCGCGCTGTGGAAACTGCCGGTGCTGTTCGTCTGCGAGAACAACCTGTACGGCATCGGCACCTCGATCGAGCGTTCCACCGCCGTGATCCACCAGCACAAGCGCGTCGCGGCCTACAACATTCCCGCCGACGAATGCGACGGCCAGGATCTCGAGGTCGTCTACGAGCACGCACGCAAGGCCGTCGACCACGTGCGCGCAGGCAACGGTCCCTTCTTCCTCGAACTCATGACCTACCGCTACCGCGGCCACTCGATGTCCGACTCGCGCGGCTACCGCACGCGCGAGGAAGAGGAATTGTGGAAGCAGCGCGACCCGATCTTCATCCTGCGCGACCGCCTGATCAAGGAAGGCGCGACGACGATGGCCGAATTCGAGACGCTCGAGAAGGAAACCGACGCCTACATCGAGAACGAAGTCATCAAATTCGCCGAAGAATCCCCGGAACCGCGCGTCGAAGACCTCGAGAAATACGTTTTCGCCGATCGCGAAACCCAGCTCCCGTGGCTGACGGGCAAGGCCGCCTGAGCCTCTGGCTGTCCTGCGACAACGAATTAAAGGAACACACAGCATGGCAAACATCATGTACTGGGAGGCGATCCAGCGCGCCCACGACGAAGAAATGGCGCGCGATCCCCTGGTCATCTGCATGGGCGAGGACATCGGCGTTGCCGGCGGCACCTACAAGGCCACCAAGGGCCTGTACGAAAAATACGGCCCGTTGCGCGTGATGGACACCCCGATCTCCGAAGGCGGCTTCACCGGCCTCGCCGTCGGCGCGTCCTTCCTCGGCGTGCGTCCCATCGTCGAGATCATGTCGGTCAACTTCGCCTGGCTGGCGATGGACCAGATGTTCAACTCCGCCGCGAAGGTGCGCTACATGTCGGGCGGACAGCTGACCGCGCCGTGCGTGTTCCGCTCCGCCGGCGGCGCGGCCCACCAGCTCGGCGCACAGCACTCGGCGCGGATGGAGAAGGTGTTCATGGGCATCGCCGGCTTGCGGGTGGTGACGCCTTCCAACCCCAAGCAGGCCTACGGTCTGCTGAAATCGGCGATCCGCTGCGACGACCCGGTGTTCATCAACGAACACGAACTCATGTACAACATGAAGGGCGAAGTCCCGGACGGCGAATACTTCCATCCGCTGGAAGGCTCCGACATCGCGCGCGCCGGCACGGACGTGACCCTGTTCGGCTATAACATATCCGTGCACTGGTGCCTGAAGGCCGCCGAAATCCTCGACAAGCAGTACGGCATCTCGGCCGAGGTCGTCGATCTCTATTCGCTGTCGCCGCTCGACCGTGCGGGCATCAAGGCGTCGGTCAGCAAGACGCACCGGGCCGTCATCGCCGAAGAAGACGAAGCGCCGGTCGGCGTCGGCTCCGAAGTGATCGCCATCATCAACGAGGAATGCTTCTTCGAGCTCGATGCCGCGCCCGTGCGCGTGCACTCGGCGCTGGTGCCGCAGCCATACAACCACACGCTGGAAAAAGCGGCGATCCCGGATCATGAAGACGTGGTGAAGGCCGTACTGAAACTGTTCGGAAAAGCCTAAGGCGCTTTTCCTCTGCCGAAGGCACGGAGGTCCGCCGCCGCTGCACGCGCGGCGCGCAGCGCTCCGTTGTGCCTGTGCCCCGCAAGGGCATCGCGGACAACATACTTTTAGGATCGAAGCATGTCCCAACATTACGCCATCACGATGCCGCAGCTCTCGGACACCATGACCGAGGGCGTGGTCGTCACCTGGGAAAAACAGCCCGGCGATCGCGTCGAGCGCGGCGACATCGTCGCCACGGTGGAAACCGACAAGGCGATCATGGACGTCGAGGTGTTCAAGGCCGGCTATCTCGCCGGCCCGCTGGCGGACGTCGGCGCGACCATCGCCGTCGGCGCGGCGCTCGGCTACATCACCGACACCGCGGGCGACGTCGCGATCGCCGCCGATGAAGTGGTGGCGGAACAGGCGCAGACCGAGATGATCCCGCACCACGCCGGCACGCCAGTCGTCATGCCGCAACTGTCGGACACGATGACCGAGGGCGTCGTGGTCACCTGGGAGAAGCAGCCGGGCGACGCCATCAAGCGCGGCGACATCGTCGCCACGGTGGAAACCGACAAGGCGATCATGGACGTCGAGGTGTTCCAGGAAGGCTGGCTCTCAGGCCCCATCGCCGACGTCGGCAGCGTGGTCGAGGTCGGCCATCCGATGGCGTTCATCGTCGACGACGCCGCCAAGGCCAACGATACCGGCGTGACGCTGTCCGCCGAGCACAAGGTCAAGGACACGCACAAGGTCGCGGCGCCGCCTGCCGACAAGCCCGCGCATCTGCCCATTCCCAAGGCCGCGCCCGCGCAGGTGGCGGCCGCCGGCAACGTGCCGCCGGTGGCGCGCCCGCAAGGCCGCCAGGCAAGCCCCTACGCGCGCAAGGTCGCGGCGCAGCTCGGCGTGAACCTCGCGGGCCTCGCCGGTACCGGCCCGTCCGGCGTGATCGTCTCCGCCGACGTGGCGCGCGCCCGGCCGAGCATGGCCGAAGTCGCGCACGCATTGCCACAGGTCGACGTGCCGGGCCAGGGACGCCCGATGACCTCGATGGAAAAGGCGGTGTCGCACGCGATGACCGCCTCGCTCACGCTGCCGACCTTCACCGCGACGATGAACATCGACATCGCCGCGCTGACCGCCGCCGCCAAGGCGCGGAAGGTCTCGGTCACGGTGGCGATCGCCAAGGCGTGCTCGGTCGCGATGGCGAAATTCCCGCGCATGAACTGGGCCTACCAGCCGGTCGACAAGCTGGTCGAGCGCGCGAACCACGACTTCGGCGTCGCCGTGATGTCGAACGACGGCGGCCTCGTGGTGCCGATCCTGCACGGCGTCGAGAAGAAACCGCTCGAAGCGCTGCAGTCCGACTGGACGGGACTCGTCGAGCGCGCGCGCGTGCGGAAGCTCGCGCCTCCCGAGTACTCCAACCCGACCTTCACCATTTCCAACATGGGCATGCTGGGCGTGTCGCACTTCACCGCGATCCCCACGCCCGGCATCTCCGCGATCCTGGCGATCGCGGCAAACGGCCCGCAGGGCACGCCTTTCACCATCACCGGCGACCATCGCGTGCTCAATGGCGCCGACGTCGCGCTGTATCTGGCGACGCTGAAGCAGACCATCGAAGCGCCCGACGCCTGGATGGCGGGCGGCGCAGCGGCTGAAACGGTCGCCGGCAAGGCCGCGACGGTAAGCGCGCCGGTTTCGCCCATCCCCGAGGGCAACTGGGACTTCCCGGTCGTCGTCGTCGGCGGCGGCCCCGGCGGCGAGGACTGCGCGCGCGATCTTGCCGAGCACGGCGTCAAGGTCATGATGGTCAACAACGAGCCCTTCCCCGGCGGCGAATGCCTGTGGCGCGGCTGCATCCCGTCGAAGGCGTGGCGCGCCGCGGCGGACAACATCCGCAACCGCGCGCACGACGCCGAGATGGGCGTCGACGGCACGGCGAATCCCAAGCTCAACTGGGCGCAGGTCGAGAAGCACCGGCGCTGGGTGCAAACCAGCCGCGGCGACATGGCGCTCAAGGCCGACCGCGGCATGAAGATCGACGTGCGCGAAGGCTACGGCGAATTCGTCGACGCCCACACGCTCAGAATCACGCCGGTCGAAGGCGAGCCCTACACCGTCACTTTCGGCGCCGCGGTGATCGCCACGGGCGCCCCGGCCTTCGTGCCGCCGATCCCCGGCGCGCGCGAGAACCTGGCGACGGGCGGCGTGGTCACCTCCGACACCATCTGGAATCTCGCCTCGCCGCCGAAGAAGCTCGGCATCGTCGGCGGCGGCGTCATCGGCGTCGAAATGGCGCAGATCTTCCGCGACTTCGGCACCGAAGTGCTGATGCTGGAGCGGCACGACCGCATCCTCGCCGAGGTCGAGGAGGAGATCGCCAAGGCCCTCATCGCGTCGCTGGAGAAGGAAATCACCGTCGTCACCAGCGCCGACATCAAGGAAGCGGGCGGCAAGCCGGGCAAGATGAAGCTGCGTTACGCCAACAAGGAAGGTGTCGAGTCGATCTTCGACTGCGACGTCGTCCTGATGGCGACCGGCAAGCGCCCGGACACGAGCCGCCTCAATCTCGACAAGGTCGGCATCGAACTCGACGGCGCGGCGATCAAGGTCGACGCCCGCTGCCAGACCAGCGCGCCGCACATCTACGCGGTCGGCGACGTCATCGGCGGCTACATGCTCGCGCACACCGCGGCCACGCAGGGCCGCGTCGCCGCCTCGAACCTGCTCGGCCACGCATCCGAGTACGACCAGGACAAGGATTGCGGCGTCACGTTCTCGCGCCCGCAGGCGGGCTTCGTCGGCCTCAGCGTGGCGCAGGCCAAGGCCAAGGGCATCGACGCGGTCGAGGCCAAGATGCCGATGAGCATCGACGCCAAGGCGATGATCACGGGCGAGACCGAGGGCATGATCAAGCTCGTCGCCGACAAGGCGAGCGGCCGCATCATCGGCGTGCACTATCTGGCCGATCACACCGACACGCTGATCGGCACCGGCGTGATGATGGTCGCGGGCGAGATGACGCTGACGCAGGTGGCGAAGGCAATCTTTCCGCATCCGACGCAGACCGAGCTGTTTGGCGAACTGGCGCGGCGCCTGCTCAACCGGCTTCGGCGAACGGCGAAGAAGTAACCCGCAAAGGCAAAGCAAAAAGGCCGCATCTGCGGCCTTTTTCTTTTTCCACCCGCGAATGCGCTCGCAGGCATTCAGCAAGCCGGCGTAGCCGGATCCGTCGCGCTCGCCTTCCGCCTGCGCCGCCGGATCCGGGATGGTCCGACGCCGGCGCAAAAAAAACCGCGCGGGGCGAGCCCGCGCGGCCGGCAAGACGCATGCGCTGCGCCGTTAGCGCCTCAGTGTTCCGCGCTTATTTCCACCCGGTCACTTTCAGGATCACCCCGTGGCCCGTGACGTTGTGCTGCACGCTGAAGTAGTAGTTCTTGCCCGAGGCGTCGAAGAGGCCGCCGGTCGATTCGGCGTGCAGGTCGTTCAGGCTCGCCCAGCGCACGCACCCGTCCGACAGGCTGTCGGCGTCGGCGCCGTCTTCCAGGCAGACATGGATGCTGTCGTTGAACGGATAGCCTTCGCCGTGCATGCCGGGCGCGTCGCGGTCCTCGTGGATCACCCAGTTGCCGCGTCCGGGCTGGTAGGCCATGTTGTCCATCATGCCGATGGCGCGACTGCCCGCGACGAACAACCGGACTTCGGGCGTCGCGCTGTTGGCCGCGGCCTCTTCCAGCGTGCCGTCGGTCACGCAGATCGTATTGCCCCAGTTGCGGTCGTCTTCTTCGTTGCCGGTGTTGTTGCCGCAGAAGCGCACCTTGCCGTCGGCCATCGCCTTGAGATCGGCGTTGAGGTCTTCCGGGCGATAGAAGCCGGTCAGCCCGTTCTCCGCGGCCGCGGCGCGCAGATCGGCGTCGTAGGAGCTGCCGATCTCGACCCAGGCTCCCTTGCCGAGCTCGGAGCCCTGGCCGTAGTCGGTGTTGTCGCGGCGCGCGCCGAGGCGGAGTCCATAGACCTGCCCGCTCACCAGCGGCGACTCGTTCAGGCTGGAGATGGGGCCGCTGCCGGTCCAGGGGACGGCGGGGACGAACTTGAAGTAGGCGCCGCCGCCGGTGCCGTTGGAAGGACGGTTCTCGTCACCGTAGTAGACGACGCCGCTGGGATAGATGCCGACGCCCTCGAAGGAGAGATGGCCGACGGCGGGGCGATAGGCCACGTGAGCGGCGTCGGCGCCGGTCAGGGCGTGGCTGGCGCGGTCGTACATCACGCCGGTCGTGTGCAGCGGGTCGATGATCTCGAGCAGGCTGCCGCTCGCGCCGGCCTCTTCCGCGACGACGATTGTGCCCCAGGGCGTGACATGGGCCGGATCGCAGGACTTGGTGCCGGTCAGGATCGTCTCGACGCTGCCGTCGGCGAGGCTGACGCGCTGCACGCCGGGTTTGTCCGGACCCTGCTCGTTGCACACGATCAGGTGAGTGGGATGCGTGTCATTGGGCCACAGGGCCATCATGTCGATGTTGGCGCCGAGACCGGCCCCGGCGGAGACAACCTGCGCCTTCAGACCCCTCGCCAGGGTCACCAGCGCGGCGGGGTTGGCGGCGGCCGTCGCGGCGTCGATGCTGGCCGTCGACGCGGCCGCCAGCGGTGCCTCGAAGCCGAAAAGCTGCTGGCTGTGCGCAGACAGCAGCTGGTCGCGATACTGGCCGAAATCGAAGTGGCGGTCGACCTGATCAGCCGCGGCCGGCGCCGCGATGCCGGCCATGATCAGGGTGGAAACAAGGGTCAGATGTCGCAATGTGATCTCCCGAAACGTTAAGCACGAAAAAAAAACGTCGGATTGCGCCGTGGTATCGGTTGTGTGGCGGCGCATTCCGTTCAGGCCCTGGCTTGCCGAACCCGCGGTCCGGCCAGGATGCCCTCGACGCATTCTCGGGCGCGTTGATGAAAGTTTCGTTTAGCGGGGATGAAGCTTTGAATCGTCCGCAGGCGCGACCGGCTCGCCCCGCATCCTCAAAAAAACGGCGGCCCTCGAGGCCGCCATTTCTTCGCACCATGCGGGTTGCCGCGTCAGCCGAACAGTCCCTTGAAAAACAGGCGGATGCTGTCCCACAGGCGGCGGAAGAAGCCGCCCTGGTCGACGTTTTCCAGCGCGACGACGTCGCTCTGCTTGATCACCTTGCCGCCCTGACGGACCTCGACCCTGCCGATCACGTCGCCCTGCTTCACCGGCGCGACGAGCGTCGGCTTCAGCACGATCTGGGCAACGAGCTTGTCGACCTCGCCTGCGGGGACGCTGACCGCCACATCGTCCTTCACGCCTGCCTTGACCTCGCGCACGGCGCCCTTCCATACCGGCGCCCGCGTCAGGACCGCGCCCTTCTTGTAGAAGGTCTTGCTGTCGAAAAAGCGGAAGCCGTAGCCGAGCAGCTTGGCGGTTTCGTTCGCGCGCGCGGCTTCGCTGTCGGTGCCGAACACGGCGGCGATCAGGCGCTCGTTGCCGCGCTTGGCGGAGGCCACGAGGCAGTAACCCGCTTCCTCGGTGTGGCCAGTCTTCAGGCCGTCGACGCCGTCGTTGCGCCACAGAAGCAGGTTGCGGTTGGGCTGCTTGATGCCGTTCCACAGGAAATATTTCTGCGCGTAGATCGCGTAGTGCGCCGGGTCGGCGTTGATGATGGCGCGCGCGAGAATGGCCATGTCGTGCGCGCTCGAGTAATGGCCCGGATTGGGCAGGCCGGTGGCGTCGCGGAAGTGGGTGTTGCGCATGCCCAGGCGCTGCGCCTCCGCGTTCATGAGGGGAACGAACGCGTCCTCGCTGCCGGCGATGTGCTCGGCCATCGCGATGCTGGCGTCGTTGCCGGACTGGATGATGATGCCGTGGAACAGATCGTCGACCGAGACCTGCTTGCCCACCTCGATAAACATCTTCGAGCCGCCGGTGCGCCACGCCTTCTCGCTGACGGTGACCATGTCGGTCGGATGGATCCGCCCGCGCTGCATTTCCAGGGTGGCGATGTAGGCCGTCATCATCTTGGTCAGGCTCGCCGGCGGCAGCCGCACGTCGCCGTCGTGCTCGGCGAGGACGTCGCCGCTGGCGGCGTCCATCAGCACCCATGACTTGGCCGCGACGTCTGGCGGCGGCGGAACGAGGGGCGCGCTCCAGGCGGCCGGCGCGGTGAGTACACAGAAAAGCAGGACGAGTCGTTGCAGAAAATGCGGTATGGTCATGGGCGTCTTGGCGGGTGGCAAAAAGAATCAGGTCGAGCGAACAGACACGCATCGCACCGGTGAGTTCAGAATACCATCGACCGCCTCCGAACGGCAGGCAGGCGCGTTTCCCCTGCTAAACTCGCCATAGTTTTTTGTCTTGCGGACACCATGCTTTATCCACTTCTGCGCCCGGCGCTGTTCAGCCTCGACCCCGAAGACGCGCACCGGCTCACTCTGTCCGGTCTCGACCTCGCGGAGCGCCTCGGCCTGCTCGCGCTGCTGCCCCGCGCGCGGGGGACGGCGGTACGGGTGATGGGAATCGACTTTCCCAACGCCGTGGGCCTTGCCGCCGGGCTCGACAAGGACGGCGCGCACATCGCCGCGCTGGCCGCGCTCGGCTTCGGGTTCATCGAGATCGGGACCGTCACGCCACGCCCGCAGCCCGGCAATCCGCAGCCGCGCATGTTCCGCCTGCCCAGGGCCGAGGCGATCATCAACCGCATGGGCTTCAACAACCTCGGCGTCGACAACCTGGTGAAGAATGTCGCGTCGAGCGGCTTCACCGGCGTGCTCGGGATCAACATCGGCAAGAACAAGGACACCCCGAACGAGCATGCGGTCGACGACTATCTCGCCTGCCTCGACAAGGTCTACGCGCATGCGAGCTACGTGACCGTGAACATCTCGTCGCCCAACACGCAGAACCTGCGCGAACTGCAGAAGGACGAGGCGCTCGACGCGTTGCTGTCGGCGATCAAGCTGCGGCAGTCCGAGCTCGCGCAGCGGCACGGCCGCTACGTTCCGATCGCGCTGAAAATCGCGCCCGACCTCGACGACGCGCAGATCGCCGCGATCGCCGCGCTTCTGATGATGCACCGCATCGACGCGGTGATCGCGACCAACACCACGATCGCGCGCGACGCCGTCGCCGGCCTGCCCCATGCCGGCGAGGCCGGCGGACTCTCGGGCGCGCCGGTGCGCGCGGCGTCGACCCGCGTGGTGCGCGAACTGGCGCGCCATCTCAACAACGAGGTGCCGATCATCGGCGTCGGCGGCATCCTGTCCGGCGAGCACGCGCGCGAGAAAATCGACGCCGGCGCTTCGCTGGTGCAGCTGTATTCGGGCCTGATCTACCGCGGGCCGCATCTGGTGCGCGAATGCGTCGAGCGCCTCGCACAATGACGCTGCGCATGCCGCGCAGGCTCAAGGCGACGGGCCAATGCGCCATCGCCGCGGCGTGGCTGCTTCACGCGACCGCATTCGCCGCGCCGCCGCTGCCCGTTCTCGCCGACTTTCCGCAACCCGGCCTCGGCCCGGCGCAGCTCGGCGTGATCGTCAACGACGACGACCCCGACAGCGTGGCGATCGCCGCGTACTACCGGGAAAAGCGGGGCATTCCCGCCGCGAACCTGATCCATGTGCGTTTCCGGCCCGCCCGCCCCGCGCTCACGCGCGCCGAGTTCGTCGACATCAAGCGACTCGTCGACCGCAAGACGCCGACGAGCGTCCAGGCGTACGCGCTGACCTGGACGCAGCCTTACCGGGTGGATTGCATGTCGATCACGTCCGCCTTCGCCTTCGGCTTCAACCTCGCGTACTGCGCCAGTACGTGCAAGCCGACGCGGCCCAGTCCCTACTTCAACAGCAACGCGGCGCGCCCCTGGACGACGTATCGCATGCGTCCGACCATGAGTCTCGCCGCGCCCAGCGTCGCCGACGCCAAGAAGCTCATCGACCGCGGCGTGGCCGCCGACGGCAGCGATCCGTCGGGTACCGCCTATCTCGTCAGCACCAGCGACAAGAATCGCAACGTGCGCGCCGCCGGTTACCCCGCCGTGCGCGCTCTGATGCAGCCGGTCTTTTCGACCGAAATCGTCGAAGCCAACGCGCTGGAAAACAAGAGCGACGTGATGTTCTATTTCACCGGGCTTCCGCGGGTCCCCATGCTCGACAGCAACCGCTTCCTGCCCGGTGCGATCGCCGATCACCTCACGTCGCTCGGCGGCGTCCTCTCCTGGGGCGGCCAGATGACGAGCCTCGCATGGGTGGGGGCGGGCGCGACCGGCAGCTACGGCACGGTGGTCGAGCCGTGCAACTTCGCGGCCAAGTTCCCGGTCCCCGGCGTCGTCATGGCGCACTACCTGCAGGGCGAATCGTTGATCGAGGCCTACTGGAAGAGCGTGCAAATGCCGGGACAGGGCCTGTTCATCGGCGAACCCCTGGCGCGCCCGTTCGCCGGCGTCCGCCATCGCGCCCGCAGCGGCGAGCTCACGCTTTCGGCCCGCCTGCTGCCGCCCGGCCTCTACGACGTGCAGGCCGCGCCGTCGCTGGTCGGGCCGTATCGCAACGTCGGCCGCGTCGCCGTCGCCTGGGGAACGCGCGAAATCCGGCTCGACCACGTGCCGCCCGCGTACTACCGCTTCGAGCGCCGCGCCGATCCCGCGCCGGCACGATAAGCGCGGCGCTTCAAGCGCCCGGCCGCTTTGGCTATGCTGCGAATATTCAGTGGCTGTTCATCTGCGCGAGGCTCGCCATGCACATCGGCATCCCCAAGGAAATCAAGGATCACGAATACCGCGTCGCGCTCACGCCTGAAGGCGCGCGCGTCCTCGTCGAGGCCGGCCACGACGTCAGCATCGAAACCGGCGCCGGCGCCGCGACGGGATTCCTGGACGACGCCTACCGCGCCGCCGGCGCGGCGATCGTGAATACGCCCGCCGAAGCCTACGCGACGGAACTCGTGGTCAAGGTGAAGGAGCCGCAGGCGGATGAAGTGAAGCGGCTGCACGGCGGGCAGTTACTGTTCTGCTATCTGCACCTTGCGGCCGCGCCGGAACTCGCGCATGAGCTGATGGCGCGCGGCGTGACGGCGATCGCCTACGAGACCGTGGGCGAGCCGGGCGGAAGCCTCCCGCTGCTTCAGCCGATGTCGGAGATCGCGGGGCGGCTGGCGCCGCAGATGGGCGCGCTCGGGCTGCACACCTCGCAGGGCGGCAACGGCAAGCTGATCACGGGCCTGCCTGGCGTGCCGCCGGCGCGGGTCCTCATCATCGGTGCCGGCGTCGTCGGCATGGGCGCGGTGCGCACGGCAGCGGGCCTCGGCGCGCGCATCACGCTGATCGATCGCCGGACCGACAAGCTCGCGCGCGCCGAGGCGCAATTCGGCGCGCGGGTCGAGACGCGCTTTTCCTCGCCCGACGCAATCGACGACAGCCTCGAACACGCCGACATCGTCATCGGCGCCGCGCAGATTCCGGGTCGGCACGCGCCGCGCCTGATCAGCCGCGCCGCGCTGAAGCGCATGCCGCCGGGTTCGGTGTTGGTCGACGTGGCCATCGATCAGGGCGGCATCGCCGAGACTTCGCGCCCGACCACCCACAGCCATCCCTTCTTCGTCGCCGAAGGCGTCGTCCATTACTGCGTCACCAACATGCCGGGCGCCGTCGCCCGCACCGCCACCAAGGCGCTCACCCACGCCACCCTGCCCTATGTGCAGGCGCTCGCCGCCGACGGCCTGGCGGCGCTGGCAGCCGATGCGGGATTGAAGGCAGGCTTGCACGTGCACGCCGGGAAAATCGTCCACCCTGGGCTGGCGCAGGATCTCGGCGCGAGCTGATTCGAGCCGATTTCTTTGCACGCTCCGCGATGGCGATGCCTAGCCGCCACGCACTCGCGTCTCACCCCCGGCACATGCCGACGCATCACAAAAACGGCCTGCGTGCGCATCTTCGCAATAAAACAACGGACGGCCGTCATCCCTTCATTCGCCGCATGCGTCAACTTGACACCCCCCGCTAAATCGATATATTTATCCTAAATGCGGAGATATGTTATTAAATCCGCATGAACTGATGGAGTCATTTCAATCAAGGGAGACGCGCATGGAAGCGACGTACAACTACAAGGTCGTCCGCCAGTTCGCCATCATGACGGTGGTGTGGGGGATCGTCGGGATGCTGGTCGGGCTCATCCTGGCCTCGCAACTGATCTGGCCGGATCTGACATTTGGCATCGAATGGCTTTCATACGGACGCCTGCGGCCATTGCATACCAACGCGGTGATCTTCGCCTTCGGCGGTTCGGCGATGTTCGCGGTGTCGTACTACATCGTGCAGCGCACCTGCCAGGTGAGGCTGTGGGCCGAAAAGCTGGCGGCCTTCACGTTCTGGGGCTGGACGGCGGTGATCGTGCTGGCCGCGATCACGCTGCCGCTTGGCATCACCAGTTCCAAGGAGTACGCCGAACTGGAATGGCCGATCGACCTCCTGATCGCGGTGGTGTGGGTGTCGTACGCGCTGGTGTTCTTCGGCACCATCGTCAAGCGCAAGACCAAGCACATCTATGTGTCCAACTGGTTCTTCGGCGCCTACATCCTGGTGATCGCGCTGCTGCACATCGTCAACAGCGCGGAACTACCCTGGATCCTCGGCGGCAGCACGAGCGCCTGGTACAAGTCCTATTCCGCCTACGCCGGCGTGCAGGATGCGATGGTGCAGTGGTGGTACGGGCATAACGCGGTGGGCTTCTTCCTCACCACCGCCTTCCTCGGCATGATGTACTACTTCATTCCCAAGCAGGCCGGCCGCCCGATCTACTCCTACCGCCTGTCGGTGGTGCACTTCTGGTCGCTCAACTTCATCTACATGTGGGCGGGTCCGCACCACCTGCAGTACACCGCGCTGCCCGACTGGGCGCAGTCGCTCGGCATGGTGTTCTCGCTGATGCTGCTGGCGCCGTCCTGGGGCGGCATGATGAACGGCATCATGACGCTGTCCGGCGCCTGGCACAAACTGCGCACCGACCCGATCCTCAAGTTCATGGTGACCGCGCTGTCGTTCTACGGCATGTCGACCTTCGAGGGACCGATGATGTCGATCAAGACGGTGAACGCATTGAGCCACTACACCGAATGGACCATCGGCCACGTGCACTCCGGCGCGCTCGGCTGGGTGGCGATGATCACCATCGGCTCGATGTACTACCTGATTCCGCGCCTGTTCGGCCGCGAATCGATGTTCAGCGTCAAGCTCATCGAATGGCACTTCTGGCTCTCCACCATCGGCGTCGTGCTGTACATCGCCTCGATGTGGATCGCGGGCGTGGCGCAGGGCCTGATGTGGCGCGCGGCCAACCCCGACGGCACGCTGACCTACAGCTTCGCGCAGGTGGTCAGCACCATGCATCCGTTCTACGGCATCCGTCTCGCCGGCGGCCTGCTGTTCTTCACCGGCATGCTGATGATGGCCTACAACGTCTGGCGCACCGTGCGCGTCGGGCGCGTCGTTGACGACGCCCCCATCCCGCAAGCCGTCCACGCCTGACAGGAGACCGAACATGATTACGCATGAAAACATCGAAAAAAACCTCGGCCTGCTGATCGTGCTGACGATTCTCATCGTCAGCGTGGGGGGCCTTGTGCAGATCGTGCCGCTGTTCTTCCAGACCTCCACCACCACGCCGGTGGAGGGCCTCAAGCCCTACACGGCGCTGCAACTGGCTGGGCGCGACATCTACATCCGCGAGGGCTGCGTCGGCTGCCACTCGCAGATGATTCGCCCGTTCCGCGCCGAAACCGAACGCTACGGTCACTATTCGGTGGCGGGCGAGTATGTCTACGACCGCCCCTTCCTGTGGGGCTCCAAGCGCACCGGTCCCGACCTCGCCCGCGTCGGCGGCCGCTATTCGAACGACTGGCAGGTGGCGCACCTGATGAACCCTCGCGACGTGGTGCCGGAATCCATCATGCCGGCCTATCCCTGGCTCGACCGGCCGCTCCACGATCCCGGCATCCAGGCGAAGATGCGCACGCTCGACCTCGTCGGCCACGGCTACACCGAGCAGGAAATCGCCGATGCGCCCGCCGCCCTCAAGGGCAAGACCGAGCTCGACGCGGTCATCGCCTACCTCCAGGTACTCGGCACCCACGCGCCGAAGAATTGAGACCGGCATGGACAGCGGAACGATCAGCGGCATCATCACCGCGATTTTCGTCGCGGTATTCATCGGCATCGTCTGGTGGGCGTTCAGCAAGCGCAACAAGGAGCGCTTCGAAGAGGACGCGCAACTGCCCTTTCAGGATGACGACGACACGCCCGGCAAACGAGGAGACAAGCAATGAGTGATTTCACCAGCGGCTTCTGGCCCATCTACATCACCCTGATCACCCTGGCCAGCATCATCGGCACCTGGGTGTTTCTCAAGTCGCAGACCACCCGCCGGTTCGCGCCCGGCGAGAAGGCCGAGCTCATGGAGCACACCTGGGACGGCGATCTGCAGGATCTCAACAACCCCCTGCCGCGCTGGTGGCTGGGACTCTTCTACGGCACCATGATCTTCGGTCTGGGCTATCTCGCGCTGTGGCCGGGGCTCGGCAACTTCGCCGGCCTGCTCGGCTGGACCTCGAAAGGCGAATACCAGGCCGAGGTGAAGGCCGCCGAAGCCAAGTTCCAGCCCGTGTATGCGCGCTTCATGAAGGAGGACATCGCGACCGTCGCGGCCGATCCGAATGCGCGCACCATCGGCAAGCACCTGTTCCTGACCTACTGCTCGCAGTGCCACGGTTCCGACGCCACCGGCGCCAGGGGCTTCCCGAACCTGACCGACAACGACTGGCTGTACGGCGGTGATCCGGAGACCATCCAGGCGACGATCACCAACGGCCGCAACGCGGCGATGCCGGCGTGGGGCCCGATACTCGGCGCCGAGAAGGTCAGGCAGGTCGCCAACTACGTGCTGTCGCTGTCGGGCCGCAAGCATGACGCGACGCTGGCCGCCGCGGGCAAGACGGTCTTCGCCGACAACTGCGCGGCCTGCCACATGCCCGATGGAACCGGCATGAAGGCGATGGGCGCGCCCAACCTCACCGACAAGGTGCGGCTCTATGGCGGCAGCGAGGCGACGATCATCGAGACCATCACCAAGGGACGCAATGGCGTCATGCCGGCGCTGAGCCAGACGCTCGGCACGACGTCCAACAAGGAAGCCAAGCTGCATCTGCTGGCTGCCTACGTGTACGGTCTGTCGCATCAACAATAAGGAGTGGCGGCCGCCGGGCACGTCCCGGCGGGCCGCTTGAGCGCATTGCAGCTTCGCTCGCAGTGCGCTCAAGCGGCCCAGCCTCCTACGGAAACGCAGTGACCCAAGACAAGCCATCCGCCTCAGCCGACGCCGCGACCGAGCTGCAGCTCTACGCGATCCGTCAAAAAATCCAGCCGCGCGCGGTGCACGGCGTGTTCGCCAACTGGCGCGTCGCGCTCGTGTTGCTGACCCAGGCGCTCTACTACGGCGTGCCGTGGCTGCAATGGGACAACCGCCAGGCGATACTGTTCGACCTCGCCGCGCGCAAGTTCTACATCTTCGGCCTGGTGTTCTGGCCGCAGGATTTCATCTATCTCACCGGCCTGCTGATCCTCTCCGCGCTGGCGCTGTTCCTCTTCACCGCGGTGGCCGGGCGGCTCTGGTGCGGCTACGCCTGCCCGCAGACGGTCTACACCGAACTCTTCATGTGGGTGGAGAACTGGCTGGAGGGGGACCACCTCGCCCGCAGGAAACTCGACCAGTCGCCCTGGAACCTGAACAAGCTGAGAAGGCGCGGCCTCAAGCACGCCGTGTGGTTCGCGGTCGCGCTGTGGACCGGCTTCACCTTCGTCGGCTATTTCACCCCCATCCAGACGCTCGCGGCGGAAACGGTCCACGCGAGCCTCGGCCCCTGGGAAACCTTCTGGATCCTGTTCTATGCCTTCGCCACCTGGGGCAACGCCGGCTTCATGCGCGAGCAGGTGTGCAAGTACATGTGTCCCTACGCGCGCTTCCAGAGCGTGATGTTCGATTCCGACACGCTGACCGTGACCTACGACAGTTCCATCGGCGAACCGCGCGGGCCACGCAGCAAGAAGACCGACTACAAGGCCGCGGGCCTCGGCACCTGTGTCGATTGCAACGTCTGCGTGCAGGTCTGCCCGACCGGCATCGACATCCGCAACGGGCTGCAGTACGAATGCATCGGATGCGCCGCCTGCATCGACGGCTGCGACCAGATCATGGACAAGATGGGCTACCCGCGCGGACTGATCCGCTACACGACGGAAAACGTCGTGAAGGGCAGATACCCCGACGCCGGAATCATCCGGCACATCCTGCGTCCGCGCACTCTCATCTACACGGCGTTGCTGACGCTGATCGGCGGCGCCTTCGTCTACAGCCTCGCCACGCGCGTGCCGCTCAACGTCGGCCTCGTGCGCGACCGGGTGGCGCTGTCGAAGGAAACCGACGAGGGCATGATCGAGAACGTCTACCGCCTGCAGATCATCAACAAGGACGCCCGGCCGCATCGCTACGCCATCAAGGCCGAGGGCGTCGAACATCTGCAGGTCGTGACCGGCGCACGCGACATCGCGGCGGAACCGCTGCAGACCCTCGACATCCCGCTGAGCCTCATCGCCGATCCGGAAGAGCTGAAAGGCCGCTCGGTCGACGTGACCTTGACGGTTCAGGCCGTCGACGATTCCCGCATCAGGCAGGACGTCGACACCAAGTTCTTCAACCGCTAGATGGAATGGGACCCGGCGCCATGACGAAACGCATCTTCCGATCCAAGCCCTGGTATCGCGAGCCCTGGCCGTGGTTTCTCATGAGCCTGCCCGCCGTCGCCGTCGTCGCCGGACTCACCACCGCGTGGATCGCCTTCAAGACGGCCGATGGCCTCGTGGTCGGCGACTATTACAAGGAAGGCCTCGCCATCAACCAGACGCTGGAACGCGACGACGCGGCACGCGCGCTCGGGCTCGTCGCCACCCTGAAGAGCGAGGACGGCATGCTCGTGCTGACGCTCGCCGGGCGTCTGCAGGCCTATCCCCGGCAGCTCACGCTTACGCTGGCGCACCCGACCCATCAGGGCATGGACCACACCCTCGCCCTGCGCTACGTCGGCCGCGGCCGCTATCTCGCCGCGCTGCCCGCCATGCCGGACGGCAAGTGGCACGCGCAGCTGGTCGATGCCGCGTCCGCCTGGCGTCTCGCCGGCGTGCTGCATTCGCCTTTCAACACGCCGGTGACGCTGTCATCCGAACCCATCGTTCAACAACCAAAGGGAGACTTGAATGGACGTCGTACTCAACCTGCTGTTTAGCAGCCCGATCGGCCTCTTGAGCCTGTTTACCATTCTCTTCATCATCGGCATGGCGATCTACCTGATGATCTGGTACAAGCGCAAGATGAACAACCCCGACGAATGATGATCGCCGCCCAGACGAGGAGCATGCCATCATGATGCAGCGCCTGATCCACATCCTGTGGCCGTCCTTCCTCGTGGCCGGAGTGGCCGACATCGTCTTCACTACGCTGTTCGACCCCTTGCAGATCATGTATCGCGGCGAAGCGCTTATTGGCCAGCGCATCGCCGCCTATACGATCGGCTTCTTCGTATTCTGGCTGCTGGGCATCGCGTCCAGCGCCATGACCTGCTATTTCCAGCGCAGCGCTGACGAGATCAACCGCTGCCCGTTGCCGCCGCGCGCGCGGCCGGAGGGCTGCCCCAAGCGCGACGACGGCAGCGGCTGCTGCTGAGCGGCAGTCCGCTACGCCGTCCTCGAATAGCGGGGTTTGTTGGCGGCGGCTTCTTTCAGGTAGAGGTCGAAGCACATGCCGATGTTGCGCAGGAACAGGCGGCCGGTAGGGGTGACGCTGATCCGGTCGGCGCCCACCGTCAGCAGCCCGTCGGCGGCGAGCGGTGCCAGCGCGGCCAGCGCGTCGGCGAAATAGTCGGTGAACGCGATCCCCCACTCGCTGCCGAATGCGGCGAAATCGAGTTCGAGATCGCACATCACGCGGGTGATCGCATCGCGCCGGATGCGGTCGTCGCGTGAAAGCTTGATGCCGCGCTCGACGGCAAGGCCGGTCTTCGAGACGCGGTCCTCGTAGCGCCTCAGATTCTTGTCGTTCTGCATGTACACGTCCGCCGTCTGGCTGATGCTGGACACGCCGAACGCGAGAATGTCGCAATCCTTGTGCGTCGTATAGCCCTGGAAATTGCGCCACAGCGTCTTGTTCTGCTGCGCGCGCACCAGTTCGTCGTCGGCGCGGGCGAAGTGGTCGAGGCCGATATTGACGTAGCCCGCCGCGCCGAGCATTTCGTTCACCGCCTGCTGCAGCCCGAGGCGCGCCGCGGAGCCGGGCAGGTCGGCTTCATGGATCAGGTTCTGGTGCTTTTTCAGCCACGGCACGTGGGCGTAGGCGAACACCGCCAGCCGGTCGGGCGCCCATTCGACGACCCGCTCCAGCGTGCGGCGGAAACTCTCCACCGTCTGTTTCGGCAAGCCCACGATCAGATCGAGGTTGATGCTGGAAAACCCGAGTTCGCGCGACCAGTCGAGCACCTGCCGGATGAGCGCTTCGGACTGGACGCGGTTGACCGCCTGCTGCACGTCGGGATCCATGTCCTGCACGCCGAACGACAGGCGATTGAAGCCGGCCGTACGCAGGGCTTCGAGGTGCCCCCGCGTCAGTTCGCGCGGATCGACCTCGCAGCTCACCTCGGCGTCATCCGCCAGCGTGAAACGGGTGCGCATCATCTCCATCAGGCGGTGAATGTCGCCGGGATTGAGATAAGTCGGCGTGCCGCCACCCCAATGCAGTTGCCGCACGACGCGGGCCGGATCGACGAGCGCCGCGGTGCGGGCCATTTCCTTCTCGAGCGCGGCAAGATAGGGCTGCGTCTTGCTGTAATCGCGCGTTGCGACCATGTTGCAGCCGCAGTAGTAGCACAGCGAGTCGCAGAACGGGATGTGCGCGTACAGCGATAAGTCGCGCTCCGGCGCCGGCACGCTCAGCGCGTCGACCCAGTCGGCCTCGCTGAAAGTCGTGCTGAAGTACGGCGCGGTGGGATACGAGGTATAACGCGGGCCGGGCACGCTGTATTTCTGGAGCAGTTCCAGGGTGGTCGACGTCATGTGGCGCCCCTCTCATCAGACAACAACGTCTTGTTATTATAGTGCCGCGCCGGTGCCGGCGTCATGGCACCGTGACCTTCAGCGTGCCGAATTCGTCGTTGAACAGCTCCAGTTCATCGCCCGACGTGAACTGCCAGCCCTCCAGGTGGCCGAACTCGGTCGTGGATTTGGGTTCCAGTTCGAGCTTGAAGCGGCGCGCGGTCGACAGCGTCGGGTTGCGCACGGCGAGAACCACGGTGAGGTAGCGTTCGCTGGTGTTTTCGATCACCGCCACCAGCCCCTTGCCCAGCAGCGACGACCGGAAGCCGACGACCACCGGCAGGGCGGGTTTGGCGGCGACCGCCGCCGTCTTCGCGTCGGTCTCCTTGTACGCCAGTTGCATTTTCAGCTGCTCGATCTCGCGCAGGTTCTCGACGAGCTGGTTGCGCGTCTCGATCAGGTAACGCTCGGTCTGCTGGCGTGTCTCGATCTCCTTCGACAGGCGCCGCTTCACGTCGCCCAGATCGACGTTGAGCATGAAGGCATACAACGCCAGGCCGCAGGCAAGCAGGAACAGCAAGGCATTGAAGGCGATCGATGCGAACAGCCAGCGCCGTTTCGCCTGCCCCTGGGAGGACGCGCCCGTGCCCTGGTCCATGCTCAGCCGGTGTTGCGCATCCCCGAAGCGATCGCGTTGATCGAGCGCATCAGCGGCGTCAGCCAGGATTCCTGCTCGGCATCCCAGACGCTCTCGGAGCGGTAACGCTTCAGCATGCGAACCTGGATGTGGTTGATCGGATCCATGTACGGGCGGCGGCGGGAAAGCGACAGGGCCAGCGTGGGGTTGTCTTCGAGCAGCGTCTCGATCTGCGCGACCTGCTTGACCGTGGCCAGCGTAAGCGCGAACTCGTCGGCGACCGCGCGGTAGATCCCCATCGCATTGGGATGGTCGCACAGGCGCGCGTATTCCTCGGCGATTTCCATGTCGGCCTTGGCGAGCGACATCTGCACGTTGGACAGCAGGCCGCGGAAGAACGGCCACTCGCGATGCATCGCCTGCAGCTGCATCAGGCCCTCCGGCCGCCCGTCGATGAAGTGGCTCAGCGCGCTGCCGATGCCGTACCAGGCGGGGAAGGTATGGCGCGACTGCGCCCAGCCGAACACCCAGGGAATGGCGCGGACCGAACCCAGCGAGCGGTCGGCCTTCTTGCGGTGGGACGGCCGGCTGCCGATATTGAGCTGGCCGAGCTCGCTGACCGGCGTGCTCTCGTAGAAATAGTCGATGAATCCGGGCATGCCGATCAGCGCGCGGTAGGCCGTCTCGCCGACCGCGGCGATGTCGCGCATCCGGTCGAGATAGTCCTGCGGGTAGCGCACTTCGCTGTACGCGAGCGCGGTGGCGCTGGCCTCCAGGAGGCCGGTGACGCCCATGCCGATCTCGTAGGTGGCGGTCTCGGGGTTGCTGTATTTGTAATACAGCATCTCGCCCTGCTCGGTGAACTTGATTTCGCCGTTTACGGTGCCGGGCGGCTGCGACAGGATGGCGTCGTAGGTCGGGCCGCCGCCGCGGCCTACCGTGCCTCCGCGTCCATGGAACAGGCGGCAGGCGACGCCATAGCGCTGGGTCAGCGCGATGATCGAAAGCTGCGCCTGGTAGAGATTCCAGTTGGACGCCAGGATGCCGCCGTCCTTGCACGAATCCGAATAGCCTAGCATGACCTCCTGGTTGTTGCCGTTGGCCGCGACCAGGGCGCGATAGACCTTGTTCGACAGCAACTGGTCGAGGATGGCCTGGCTGCGCTGCAGGTCGTCCACGGTCTCGAACAGCGGCGCGACCAGGATGCGGCAGAACCACTCGCGTCCGCCGTGGCCGCACAGGCCGACCAGCCGCGCCAGCAGCATCACCTCCATCACGTGCGAGGCGCTGTGCGTCATCGAGATCACGTAGGTGCCGAAGACGTCGTCGCCCACTTCGGCCTGCAGCTTGGCCATGCGGCGGAACACCGCGAGCGCCTCGCGCGCTTCGTCGTCGAATACCGCGTCGTCGAGCTCGATCGGATCGATGTGGCCGATCCACGCGGCGAGGCGCTGCAGGCGCTCGGCGTCGCCGGCGCCCATGTAGTCGAAATCGGGATCGATCTGCTGCAGCACGGCGGCAACCGTGCGCGTATGGACGGTCGATTCCTGCCGGATGTCCAGTTGCAGCAGGTGGAAGCCGAAGCTCTCGACCAGCCGGATCAGACCTTGCAGGTCCTGCATGGCGACGATGCGGTCGCCATGGCTGATCAGCGAGTCGCGCAGCAGATAGAGATCGTCGAGAAAGGCCGCCGCGTTCTCGTAGGCCAGGTGCGAGGTAAAGCTCGGCACGTCGGCGAGGGCCTGGTGCACGTAGGAGAGATTGGCGTCGAGCCGCGCGAGCATGATCGCCGCCATCCGCCGGTAAGGCTCGCGGCTGTAGATCTGCACCGCGGTGCCGCGGAACACCTGTTCGCCGAAGGCCTCCTCGTATTCCGCCAGGCGTTCGAGGAAGGCGGCCGAGGGCGTGCACCAGCCGATGCTGTGGGTGAGCGTCTGCCGCAGATCGCGCACCCGGGCGCGGTACTCGAGGAGCGCTTCCTGCATCTGCGTATGCACGGTCCATTCGGTGACGTCCGCCGTCACGAAGGGATTGCCGTCACGGTCGCCGCCGATCCACGAGCCGAAGCGGATGAAGCTCGGGACGCTGACCGGTGCAGCGCCGTCGCCGTTCACGCCGTAATGCTTGCGCAACGCCTTCTCGAGATAGTAGTAGGCTTTCGGCACGGCCTCGAACAGGCTTTCCCGCACGTAATACAAACCGTTGCGCACCTCGTCGCGCACTTCCAGCTTGGCCGTTCGCAGTTCGTCGGTGCGCCACATCACCTGTATCTCGGCAGCCAGCTGCGCTTCGAGCTCGCGCTGGTCGTTCACGCCGAGCGTAGGGCTGTAGAGCTGGTCGCATATCAGGAACACCCGACGCATGCCCTCCATGACCGCGCGCCGGCGCGCCTCGGTCGGATGCGCGGTGAATACCGGCGCATAGTGCAGCCGGTTGACCATCCCTTGCAGGGTGTCGACCGACATCCCCTTCGCCTTGAGGTCGGCCAGGGTGCGGTCGAACGAGCCCTCCCACAACGGCATGCCGTGGGAGAGCATGCGGCGGCGGTTGCGGTGCGCGAAGCTCTCTTCCGCGACGTTGACCAGCTTGAAATAGCTCGAGAACGCCCGCACCACCAGTTCGACCTTGGCCGCGGGCATGGCGTCGATCATCGCCATCAGCTCGGTGCGGCGGGCCTGGTCCTCCCGGTCCTGAAGCTCGGCAAAGCCGCGACGCAGGGTTTCGACCGCATCGAACACGTCTTCGCCGGCGAATTGCAGCAGCACCTGGCCGAGCAGGGTGCCAAGCAGCTTGACCTGCGCGCGCAGATCGTCGTCCGTCAGAAGGGTATCGGGTGCATTCATGGGCGGCGAGCGGGGTTTGTTGCGGCAAAGCCCGTTATTTTCGCATATCGGCGCGCATCACCCAACCGCGCGGCGCGCGTTGCGGAACATCCGCAGCCACGGCCCCGCCCCGGTCATCCCGTCGGGCCGCCACGACAGTTGCGCGGCGCGGTACACGCGCTCCGGATGCGGCATCAGGATGCTGAAGCGGCCATCCGCCGTGGTGAAGCCGGTGAGGCCGCCGGCGGAGCCGTTGGGATTGAACGGATAGCGTTCGGTCGCGGCACCGCGATGGTCGACGTAGCGCAGCGTCGGCAGGGCCTGCGCCGCGTGCGCGGCGTCGCGGAAAACCACGCGGCCTTCGCCGTGCGAAACCACGATCGGCATCATCGAGCCCGCCATGTCGGCGAAGAAGATCGACGGCGAGGCCAGCACCTCGACCAGAGCGAAGCGCGCCTCGAACTGCTCCGACAGGTTGCGCTCGAAGCGCGGCCAGGCGGCCGCGCCGGGAATGAGGTCATGCAGCTGGCTCATCATCTGGCAGCCGTTGCACACGCCGAGCGCGAAGCTGTCCGGCCGCTCGAAGAACGCCGAGAATTCATCCCGGGCGCGGGGATTAAACAGGATCGACTTGGCCCAGCCGCCGCCCGCCCCCAGCACGTCGCCATAACTGAAGCCGCCGCACGCCGCGAGTCCGGAAAAGTCGGCGAGGCTCACGCGGCCGGTGAGGATATCGCTCATATGGACGTCGACCGCCGCGAAGCCGGCGGCATCGAACGCGGCCGCCATCTCGACCTGGCCGTTGACCCCCTGCTCTCGCAGCACGGCCACGCGCGGGCGCGCGCCTCGCGCGATGAAAGGCGCGGCGATGTCGGTGTCGGGATCGAAGCTCGGCGCGAAGCGCAGGCCCGGATCGCCCGCGTCGGCATGGCTGGCGAATTCCTGCTCGGCGCATGCCGGGTTGTCGCGCAGCTTCGCCATTTCGTAACTCGTGCGCGCCCACGCGGCCTGCAGGTCGGCGCGCGCCTCGTCGAGGATCACCCGCTCCCTGCGCAGCACGCGCACGCGGTCGGCGCCGTTGGGCTGGCCGACGATGTAGAACTCGCCGCGCAAGCCGGCGTCGAAGAATGCCTGCATCACCGACTGGGTATCGCTGCGGCGGATTTGCAGAACGGCGCCGGCTTCCTCGCCGAACAGCACGCTGAAAATCCGTTCGGAGTAACCGCGCGGGTCCCGCATGTCCGGCTCCGGCAGACCGTCGTCCTCGGCATCGTGGCGGATCTTCTCCGAGCACAGCTCGTCGACGTCGACGTCCACGCCGCAGCGCCCTGCGAAGGCCATCTCGCAGAGGGCGGCGAACAGGCCGCCGTCCGAGCGGTCATGGTAGGCGAGCAGCGTGCCGGCAGCGTTCAGTGCCTGGACCGTGTCGAAGAAGGCGCTGAGCGCGGCGGCTGCCGGCGCGTCCGGACACCGGTCGCCCACCTGCTTGTACGCCTGCGCGAAGCTCGATCCGCCCAGACGGTTCTTGCCCAGCCCCAGGTCGATCAGGACGAGGTCGGTGTCGCCCGCGTCGGTGCGGAGCTGCGGCGTCAGGTGGCGCGTCGCGTCGGGCGTCGTCGCGAAGGCCGAAATCACGAGCGATATCGGCGACGTCACCGATTTCTTCTCGCCATCGGCTTCCCACACGGTCTTCATGCTCATCGAATCCTTGCCGACCGGGATGGAAATCCCCAGCGCCTGGCAATACTGCGACACCGCCGCCACCGTATCGAACAGCGCCGCGTCCTCGCCCGGGTGGCCGGCCGGCGCCATCCAGTTGGCCGACAGCTTCACGCTGCCCAGCCCCTCGACGCGCGCGGCGGCCAGGTTGGTGATCGCCTCGACGATCGCCATGCGTCCCGAAGCCGGCGCGTCGATCAGCGCCAGCGGCGCCTTTTCGCCGATCGAGAAGGCCTCGCCCCGCGTGGTCTGGTAGCCCGCGAGCGTGATCGCGCAGTCCGCCACCGGCACCTGCCATGGCCCCACGCACTGGTCGCGCGCGGTCAGGCCGCCGACGCTGCGGTCGCCGATGGAAATCAGGAACATCTTCGATGCCACGCCCGGCATCGCCAGCACGCGGTAGACGGCATCCCTGAGGTCGATGCCGTCGAGCGCGAGCGGCGCAGGCACGGCCGCCTGATGCGCGACGTCGCGCATCATCTTCGGCGGCTTGCCGAGGATCACGTCCAGGCTCACGTCGACCGGGGCATTGCCGAAATGGCTGTCGGTCACCAGAAGATGGTTTTTCTCGGTCGCCTCGCCCAGCACGGCAAACGGACAGCGCTCGCGCTCGCAGATCGCGCGGAACTCGTCGAGCCGGGCGGGCGGGATCGCGAGCACGTAGCGCTCCTGCGCCTCGTTGCACCAGATCTCGCGCGGCGACATGCCGGACTCCTCGGACGGCGCGGCGCGCAGTTCGAAGCGTCCGCCGCGGCCGCCGCCGTGCACCAGCTCGGGCAGCGCGTTCGACAGGCCGCCGGCGCCGACGTCGTGGATCGACAGGATGGGATTCGCCTCGCCGAGCTGCCAGCAGCGATCGATGACTTCCTGCGCCCGCCGCTCCATTTCCGGGTTGCCGCGCTGCACCGAATCGAAATCGAGATCGGCGGCGTTGGCGCCCGTGTCCATCGACGACGCCGCGCCGCCGCCCAGCCCGATCAGCATGCCGGGGCCGCCCAGCTGGATCAGCAGCGTGCCGGTCGGCAGCAGCTTCTTGTGCACATGGTCGTCGCGGATCGCACCAACGCCGCCCGCCAGCATGATGGGCTTGTGGTAGCCGCGCCGCTGCCCGGCGACCGTCTCTTCGAACGTGCGGAAATAACCGGCCAGGTTGGGGCGGCCGAACTCGTTGTTGAACGCCGCCGCGCCGATCGGGCCTTCGAGCATGATCGCGAGCGGCGTGACGATGCGGTCGGGCTTGCCGTAGGCGTCTGCTTCCCACGGCTGGACATAGTCGGGAATGTTGAGGTTGGACACCGAGAAGCCGGCGAGACCCGCCTTGGGCTTGGAGCCGATGCCGGTCGCGCCCTCGTCGCGGATCTCGCCGCCGCTGCCGGTGGCCGCGCCTGGGAAAGGCGAGATCGCGGTCGGATGGTTGTGCGTCTCGACCTTCATCAGCACGTGGGTGAGCTCGCTGCTGTAGGCGTAGCCGCCGTCGGCGCGCGGATAGAAGCGGTCGATGGTCGCGCCTTCGATGACCGACGAGTTGTCCGAATACGCAACCACCGTGCCCTCGGGGTGGGCGGCATGGGTATCTCGGATCATGCCGAACAGCGACTTGGCCTGCGCTTCGCCGTCGATCACCCAGGCGGCGTTGAATATCTTGTGGCGGCAATGCTCGGAATTGGCCTGCGCGAACATCATCAGTTCGACGTCGGTGGGGTTGCGGCCGACGCGCGTGAAATTGTCGACCAGATAGTCGACCTCGTCGTCCGACAGCGCCAGCCCCAGGGCGCGGTTGGCGGCTTCGAGCGCGGGACGTCCGCCGGCGACGACGTCGACGGCGGTCAGTTCGCGCGGCGGAACGTGCTGGAACAACGCGTGCGCGGCCTCCAGCGAATCCATCACGGTTTCCGTCATGCGATCGTGCAGCAAGGGCAACACCGTCGCCAGCGCCGACCCGGACAGCGGTGCGCCCGTCGCGTCGCACACCCGGAATGCCATCCCCCGCTCGATGCGGCGCAACCGGACAAGGCCGCTGTTCCGGAGAATGTCCGTGGCCTTGGACGACCACGGTGAAATCGTGCCGGGGCGCGGCGTGACGAGCAGGTGCACCGCGTCGGCGGCCGGTGCGTCGGCGGCGGTACCGTAATCCAGCGTGTCGGCTAGCTGCCGGGCGGCGGCTGCATCGAGTTCGCCATCGAGCTCCAGAAAATGCCAGTACCGCGCCGCCAGTTCACCCAGTTCGACCCCGAGCCTGGCAGCCTCCTGGCGAATCTTGTCAAGTCGAAAGGCGGACAGCGCGGCACTGCCGGGGAGCGAAACGATGGAAGACATGAGCGTCTTTGCGAACAGGCAAAGGCGCTATTTTACCCGATCGGGGCGCCTCGCCGGGGCGGCCTGCTGGTGCTCGCGCGCGCGCTTCCACCAGATTTCGAAGCATTCGAGGCCGCAGAAATGATGGAAATAGTCCTGCGCGTCCGCCACGTTGACCGTGTCGGCAGGAATCTCCTTCAGACAGACTTCGCAGCTGAAAACGGTGCAGGTGGCCTCGTCGGCGCAGCCCGCGACCGGCGCGCCCACCGGATTGCGATGAGGGGTACCCATAGGACACTCCCGCAAACATCGGACACTTTCAAGTCTAGGCCGCCTTCCGGGGCTTTCAAGCAGGGCCGAAAAGCCGGCGGTCGTCCTCCCGGAGCCGCCGAGGATTTAAGATTCATTTCTACGTCCACACCGGGGGTCGCCACATGCCTGTCGCGCCGTTTTCGCTCGTTTCGCCGCCGCTATTCACCGCCGCCGATATCCGGGCGGTCGACCGGGACTGGGCGACTGCACATCCCACGCGACCGCTGATGGAAAGCGCAGGTGCCGCGGTCGCGGAATTGGCGGGGATGAAGGCCGGCGAATCCGGGGAACCGGTTCTGGTCCTCGCCGGACCGGGCAACAACGGTGGCGATGCGCTCGTCACGGCGCGGCATCTCCGCGCACACGGGGCTCGCGTGATCGTCGCCAGCCGCGCCGACCCCGGGCGCTTGCCGGCGGACGCCGCGCGCGCCTGGAGGGCGTGGCACGATGACGGCGGCGCGGTGCAGCCCGGCCTCCCCGAATCGCGGCGTTTCAGCCTGGTCATCGACGGCCTCTTCGGGGTCGGTTTGGCGCGCGACGTCGGGAATGAAGACGCGCGCTGGATCGCGCACGTCAACGGACTGGCCTGCCCGCGGCTCGCGATCGACGTGCCGAGCGGGCTCGACAGCGACAGCGGACGCGTGCGCGGCGCGGCCGTTCGCGCCGACCATACGCTCACGTTCATCGGCCTCAAGCCAGGCCTTCTTACCACCGACGGACCGGATCACGCCGGCGAACTGCACCTCGACACGCTCGCAATCGAGCCCGCCATGCTGCCCCGCACTGCGGGGACCGCACTGACGCAACTGGAAGACCGCCATCGCCTGCCGCCCCGCGCGCGCAACAGCCACAAAGGCACGTACGGCCATGTCGGCATCGTCGGCGGTGACACCGGCACGGTGGGCGCGGCCCTCATCGCCGGCCGCGCCGCGCTGCGTCAGGGCACGGGCAGCGTCACCGTGGGCGCGCTCGATGCGCGCATCGCGGTCGATTACGGCGAGCCCCGGCTGATGTTCGGCCCGCCGGAGACCCTGGCGGCGATGAAACTGGACGCGCTGGCGATCGGACCGGGCCTGGGGCAGCGGCCGCTCGCGCGGACGCTCGTCGAATCGGCGCTTGCGGCCGCCTGCCCGCTCGTGCTGGACGCCGATGCGCTGAATCTGCTGGCGGACGACGCCGACTTGGCCAGGCGGGCGGCCGGCCGGACGGCACCTCTCCTGCTCACGCCTCACCCCGGGGAGGCGGCGCGCCTGCTCGGCATGACGCCACGCACGGTCCAGGCGAACCGGATCGACGCGGCGCAACGGCTGAGCGCGCAGTATCGCGCCCACGTCGCCCTCAAGGGAGCCGGCACCATCGTCGCCCACCCCGACGGACGCTACGCCATCAACACGACGGGCGGCCCCTGGCTCGCACAAGCGGGGTCGGGCGACCGGTTGACCGGCATGGTGGCTGCCCTGCTGGCCCAGGGAATGCTCGCGGGCGACGCGCTCGAGGCAGCGGTGTGGCTGCACGGGCGAGCCGACGCGGTTCAGCAGATGCGCGTCTTCAGATAGGCGCCGAACGCCTCGCTGACTTCCGGATGCTTCAGCGCATATTCCACGGAAGCCTGCAGATAGCCCAGCTTGCTGCCGCAGTCGTAGCGAACGCCGTCGAAGGCATAGGCGAGCACCTGCTGCTCCTTCAACAGCGCAGCGATGGCGTCGGTGAGCTGCAGTTCGCCGCCCGCGCCCGGTACGAGTTGCCGGATGTGGTGGAAGATGCGCGGCGTGAGGATGTAGCGGCCCACCACGCCGAGCGTGGACGGTGCCTCCGCGGGCTTCGGTTTCTCGACGATCGCGTTCACGCGCGACACGCGCTCGGCCAGGGGACTGGCATCGACGATGCCGTACGAAGCGGTTTCCTCCGGCGCCACCTGCTGCACGCCGAGCACCGAGCACTGATAGTAGTCGTACTGTTCGACCATCTGCTTCATCACCGGCGGCTTGCCGTCGATGAGGTCGTCCGCGAGCAGGACCGCAAAAGGTTCGTCGCCTATCACCGGCTGCGCGCACAGCACCGCGTGACCGAGTCCCAGCGCCTCGGCCTGGCGGATGTAGATGAAGTTGACGCCCGCCGGCCGGATCGATTGCACCAGTTCCAGCACGCGCCGCTTGCCGCGCGCCTCGAGTTCGGTTTCCAGCTCGTAGGCCTTGTCGAAGTGGTCTTCGACGGTGCGCTTGGTGCGGCTGCTGATGAAGATGATGTCGGTGACGCCGGCATCCATCGCCTCCTCGACCGCATACTGGATCAGGGGCTTGTCGACGATGGGCAGCATTTCCTTCGGGCTGGCCTTGGTGGCCGGCAGAAAACGCGTGCCCAGGCCGGCAACCGGAAAGACCGCCTTCCTCACTTTTTGCATGGCGCACCTCCGGCAAGGCGGTTTTCGTTGAAGGCTGACCCGTCTCGCGGGTCAAGGCCGCGAAGGACGCGGCGAGGGCCACATAGGGCTTTTTCGATTGGATTCATATCTTTCCTGCTTCTTCTGGTTCAAAAATCAAACGTCGCTACGGGCTCTCCCCTCCGGAATCCAGCAGCGCCAGCAGGCCCGTTTCATCGAGGATGGGCACCCCGAGTTCCTGCGCTTTCGCCAGTTTGCTGCCGGCCTCCTCACCGGCCACCACATAATCCGTTTTCTTCGATACCGACCCGGCGACCTTGCCGCCCGCCGCCTCGATCCGCTCCTTCGCGGCGTCACGCGTCAAGGTCGGCAAGGTGCCCGTGAGCACCAGCGTCTTGCCGGCAAGACGGCCGGCCACGCGTTTCCCGCCGGCCGTCTCGGGCCAGTGCACGCCTGCGGCGCGCAGGCGTTTGACCACCTCGACGTTGTGCGGTTCGCCAAAAAATTGCACGATCGACTGGGCGACGATGGGGCCCACGTCGCTCACCGCCATCAGGTCGGCCTCGCCCGCGGCGAGCAGGCTGTCGAGCGAACCGAAATACAGCGCCAGATCGCGGGCGGTGGCTTCGCCGACGTTGCGGATGCCGAGCGCGAAGATGAAACGCGCCAACGTCGTCGCCTTGCTGGCCTCGATCGCGGCGAGCAGGTTGGCCGCGGATTTCCCTGCCATGCGCTCCAGGCCGGCGAGCGTGTCGAGATCGAGGCCGTAGACGTCGGCCGGACTGTGCACCAGGCCGCGGTCGACAAGCTGGTCGACCAGCTTCTCGCCCAGGCCTTCGATATCGATCGCGCGCCGGCCGGCGAAGTGCAGCAACGCCTGCTTGCGCTGGGCCGCGCAGTACAGGCCGCCCGTGCAGCGGACCGCCGCCTCGTCGTCGAGCCGCGCCACATGCGAGCCGCACACCGGACAGACCGGATAGCTATGCAGGATGTCGAACCGCGGCGGCGAGGGGCGCGGGCGCCTTTCCGCCACCACCGCGACCACTTCTGGAATGACATCGCCGGCACGGCGCACGATGACGGTGTCGCCGACGCGCACGTCCTTGCGGTCGATCTCGTCCTGGTTGTGCAGCGTCGCGTTGGTCACCGTGACGCCGCCGACGAACACGGGAGACAGGCGCGCCACCGGCGTCAGCGCGCCGGTGCGGCCGACCTGCACCTCGATGCCAAGCACCGTCGTGAGCTGTTCCTGGGCGGGGAATTTGTGCGCGACCGCCCAGCGCGGTTCGCGCGTAACGAAGCCCAGTTCGCGCTGCACGTCGTAGCGGTTGACCTTGTAGACCACGCCGTCGATGTCGAACGGCAATCGATCGCGGCGCGCGGCAATGTCGTCGTGGAAAGCGATGAGCGCCGCCGCGCCGTGCCCGGTGATGCGCTCGTCGCAGACGGGCACGCCCAGTTTCTCCAGCGCATCGAGCGTGCCGCTATGGGTAGCGGGCGCGTGCGCCCAGCCCTGCACCTCACCGAGGCCGTAGGCGTAAAAAGACAGCGGCCGCTGCGCGGCGATCGCCGGATCGAGCTGGCGGATGCTGCCCGCGGCGCCGTTGCGCGGGTTGACCAGGGCGGGCTTGCCCGCCGCACGCTGCCCCGCGTTGTAGCGCTCGAACGCGTCGCGCCGCATGAACACCTCGCCCCGCACTTCCAGCACGGCCGGAGGTGATTTGACGTTGAGACGCAAGGGAATGGCGTGCACGGTGCGGATGTTCTGCGTGACGTCCTCCCCGGTTTCGCCGTCGCCGCGGGTCGCTGCCTGAACCAGCACGCCGTTCTCATAGCGCAGATTGATGGCGAGGCCGTCGAACTTCAGCTCGGCCGCGTATTCGAGCGCCGGATCGCTCTCGCTCAGCCCGAGTTCCTTGCGCACCCGCGCATCGAAAGCCGTGGCGCCGCTTGCCTCGGTATCGGTCTCGGTACGGATCGACAGCATGGCCACGGCGTGGCGCACCTTGGGAAAGGCATCCAGGGCCTTGCCGCCCACGCGCTGGGTGGGCGAATCGGGCGTGACGAGTTCGGGATGTTCGGCTTCGAGCGCCTGCAGCTCGCGGAACAGGCGATCGTATTCCGCGTCGGGAATCGTCGGCGCATCGAGGACGTAGTAGGCGTAGTTGTGGCGCTCGATCTCCTGGCGCAGCGCGGCGGCGCGCGCCAGAAAACCGGCCGGCATCAGGAGAACAGGCGCAGCGACCGCCGGGATCCGGATGGCACGCCGCGCGCTTCCATGCGCTCGTAGATGTGCACGAGCTGGCTGCGGATTTTTTCGATGCCGGTATCGGTCAGGGGACGAAGATTGTCGTCCACCAGGACGCCGCCGGTCTCGCTGGCGAGCTTGCGGCCGAAGGCCACCATGCCGTCGAACACCTTCAGGCCATCGGGCACGCGCGGCACATCGAACTCGAGGGTGACGCCCTGCGAGGTGCGGCCTTCCATCGTCGCCGCGAAGGGCTCCGCGTCGTGGTTGCACAGGGCGTAGAGCGGCTCGCCGCGGCTGTCGAGCAGCTGGAACACGCCGTCGCCGGCAAGCGCCATGCCACTGCTCTCCGCCTCGCCGGCGATGCGCGCGAGGTTCACCGTCCCCTCGCCGCGCGCCACGACATTGAGGCCGATGAGCACGTCGACGTCGACGCAGAAGCGATCGATGGCCTGTGCGCGCTCGAGCGCATCGACCGTGTCGTCGCACGTCACGCGCAGGCCGTGCGTTTGCGCCACGGCGTGCAACAGCTCGCAGAAGGCGGCGAGCTGCTCTCGCTGCACCGCGCCGTTGCGATCGGCCAGTTGCACGGTCACGACCACCTGCTGGTAGCGCGCATCCCGCCACGGCTGGACGTCTTCCCAGGCGGCGCCGCCGACGGGCAATCCGAGCCAGCGCACGGTCTTGCCGAGCGCGCGTATCTGGTTGAAGGCCTCGGTGAAGACCGTTGCGGGGATGTCGTCACCGCCGATGCGGGCACGGTATTCGATCAGTTCGTCATAGGGCGGGGGAGGTGCGGCCGGCTCTGCCGCATCCGGGCGCCGCTCGACGGGAGTCGCGGGTGCAGGCGCAGCGCTTTCCCTGCGCGCCGCTTCCGTGCCGCCGCTCTCGCTGTCGACAGAAACAACGTGCGCCTCGGCGTCGCTCGGCGTCCCGGCGTCGAAAGCCGAAGCGTCGAGGGACGGCTCCGCCCGCTCGTGCACGGCGACGGCGCCCCGCATCAAGGCATCGGGCACCGGGGCCTGAAAGGCCGCATTCGCCTGGTTCCGGAAGCGGCGCTCCTGGACCCAGTTGAACACGCCCACGGCCACGACGATGGCGACGCCGACGACGATCAGGGCGATTTGCAAATCACTCATTCGTTTTTCCCGACTGGATCGATTGGGCGGGCACCACCCGTACGAACCATTCGTCGGGCGCCACCATGCCGAGATCGTTGCGCGCGCGCTCCTCGATGGCGTCGCGCCCCTGCTTGAGATCGTTGACTTCCGCCAGCAGGCTCGCGTTGCGAGTTTCCAGGCGCTGGTTCAATGCCTGCTGGGCGTGGATCTTCCGCATGCCCTCGCGCACCTTCAACCAGCCGCCCTGGCCGAGCCAGAGCGGATACTGCAGAAGCACGATCGCGACGGCCAGCACCCAGGTCAACCCCTGCCTGCGGATGCGGGCGAACAGCTTGCCCAGTTCAGGCGCGCTGGCGGAACGCATCGCGTCCGGGGTAGCTCGCCGTGTCGCCGAGTTCTTCCTCGATGCGCAGCAGCTGGTTGTACTTGGCCATGCGGTCGGAGCGCGACAGCGAGCCGGTCTTGATCTGGCGGGCGTTGGTCGCCACCGCGAGGTCGGCGATCGTCGTGTCCTCGGTCTCGCCCGAACGGTGCGAAATGACCGCGGTATAGCCCGCCTGCTTGGCCATCTCGATCGCCTGGAAGGTTTCCGACAGCGTGCCGATCTGGTTGACCTTGATCAGGATGGAGTTGGCGATGCCCTTGTCGATGCCTTCCTTGAGGATCTTCGTGTTGGTCACGAAGAGATCGTCGCCGACCAGCTGCACGCGGCGGCCGAGCTTGTCGGTCAGCAGCTTCCAGCCATCCCAGTCGCCCTCGCCCATGCCGTCCTCGATGCTGATGACGGGATACTTGTCGCACCAGGCGCCGAGATAGTCGGCGAATTCGGCGGCGGTCAGCTTGAGGCCTTCGGACTCGAGATGGTAGCGGCCGTCCCTGTGGAACTCGGACGCCGCGCAGTCGACGCCGATCGCGACGTCGACGCCGGGCTGCAGGCCCGCCTTCTCGATCGCCTGCACGATCAGCTTCAGCGCCGCCTCGTGCGACTCCAGATTGGGCGCGAAACCGCCTTCGTCCCCCACGGTCGTCGCCATGCCCGCGTCGTCCAGCAGCTTCTTCAGCGCGTGGAAGACTTCGGCGCCGTAGCGCAGCGCTTCGCGGAAGCTCGGCGCGCCGACCGGGATGATCATGAATTCCTGCATGTCGATGTTGTTGTTCGCGTGCGCGCCGCCGTTGATGATGTTCATCATCGGCACCGGCAGCGCCATCGGCGCGGCGCCGCCGAGATAGCGGTACAACGGCAGCCCGGCCTGCTCGGCCGCAGCGCGGGCGCACGCCATCGACACCGCCAGCAGGGCGTTGGCGCCGAGGCGCGACTTGTTCTCGGTGCCGTCGAGGTCGATCATGGTCTGGTCGATGAACGCCTGGTCCTCGACGTCCAGCCCGATGATGGCTTCGCAGATTTCGGTGTTGACGTGCTCGACGGCCTTCAGCACGCCCTTGCCGAGATAGCGCGACTTGTCGCCGTCGCGCAGTTCGATCGCTTCTCTGCTTCCGGTCGATGCGCCGGACGGCACGGCCGCACGGCCCAGCACGCCGGACTCCAGCAGCACGTCGACTTCAACGGTGGGGTTGCC
Organism: Pseudomonadota bacterium; assembly: GCA_021820845.1. Lineage (GTDB taxonomy): Bacteria > Pseudomonadota > Gammaproteobacteria > Burkholderiales > Thiobacillaceae > Thiobacillus. The sequence goes on along the minus strand of JAKADC010000011.1, from coordinate 17,302 downwards.
GCGGGAGTCGAGAATTTCCCGGGCGATGACATCGATAATGGCGCTCAATTGCTTTTCCTTGGTTTTCATTCGTCCGCGTCGCGGCTCAGTTTTTCATCAACTTGTGTTCAACAAACCCGCGCTGCTTCACCAGCGCGTCGATTTCCTTCAGTGTTTCCAGCAGTTCCTTCATCATGCCGAGCGGCCACGCGTTGGGACCGTCCGACAGCGCGCACTCGGGATTGGGATGCGTCTCCGCGAACAAGCCCGCCACCCCGGTCGCCACCGCCGCCCGCGCCAGCACCGGCACGAACTCGCGCTGGCCGCCGCTCTTGGTGCCCTGCCCGCCCGGCTGCTGCACCGAGTGGGTGGCGTCGAACACCACCGGGCAGCCGGTGCCGCGCATGATCGCGAGGCCACGCATGTCGGACACGAGCGTGTTGTAGCCGAAGCTCACGCCGCGCTCGCACACCATGATCTGCTCGTTGCCGACCTCACGCGCCTTGTCGACCACGTTCTGCATGTCCCACGGCGCCAGGAACTGGCCCTTCTTGATGTTGACCGGACGCCCGGCACGCGCGACGTTCTGGATGAAATTCGTCTGGCGGCACAGGAAAGCCGGCGTCTGCAGCACGTCGACGACTGCGGCCACTTCGGCGAGCGGCGTGTCCTCGTGCACGTCGGTGAGCACCGGCACGCCGATCTTCGCCTTCACTTCCGACAGGATGCGCAGGCCTTCCTCCAGGCCGAGCCCGCGGAAGGACTGGGTCGACGAGCGGTTGGCCTTGTCGAACGAGGACTTGTAGATGAATGGGATGTCCAGCGCCGCGCACAGTTCCTTCAACTGCCCGGCGGTATCCATGGCCAGCTGTTCGGATTCGATCACGCAGGGGCCGGAAATCAGGAACAGCGGCCGGTCGAGCCCGGCCTCGAAATGGCACAGCTTCATTCGGCGTGCTCCCGTTGATAGCCCAATGCGGCGTTCACGAACGCGATGAACAAAGGATGGCCGTTGCGCGGATTGCTGGTGAATTCGGGATGGAACTGGCAGCCGACGAACCAGGGATGCACCGATTTCGGCAGCTCGACCATCTCGCACAAGCCGGTGCCCGGCGCGCGCCCGGCGACGACGAGGCCCTTCGCTTCGAGTTCGGCCAGCAGGGTGTTGTTGACTTCGTAACGATGGCGATGCCGCTCGACGATGCTCGACGCGCCGTAGATCTCGCGCGCCAGCGTGCCCTCGGCGAGTTCGCACGGCTGACCGCCGAGGCGCATGGTGCCGCCGAGGTCGGACTGCTCGCTGCGCTTCTCGATCTGGCCGGTTCGATCGAGCCACTCGGTGATGAGGCCGATGACGGGGTGCGTCGTCGCAGGCTCGAATTCGGTCGAATGCGCGTCGGCCATGCCGGCGACGTCGCGGGCGAACTCGACCACGGCGAGCTGCATGCCGAGGCAGATGCCCAGATACGGCATCCCGCTCTCTCGCGCGTAGCGGATGGCGGCGATCTTGCCCTCGACGCCGCGCTTGCCGAAGCCGCCGGGGACGAGGATCGCATCCATGTCCTTGAGGCATCCGGTCCCCGACTTCTCGATCTGTTCGGAGTCGATGTAATGGATCTTCACCCGGCTGCGGGTGTGCATGCCGGCGTGGATCATCGCCTCGGACAGCGACTTGTACGACTCGGTCAGATCGACGTATTTGCCGACGAACGCGATGTTGACCGTGTGCTGCGGATGCTCCAGCGCATGCACCAGATTTTTCCACACGCTCAGGTCGGCGGCGCGCGCCAGGATCTTGAGCTTGTGGCAGACGATCTCGTCGAGCATCTGCTCGTGCAGCATCGCCGGAATCTTGTAGATCGAGTCGGCGTCGAGCACTTCGATCACCGCCTCGGGGCGCACATTGGTGAAGAGCGCGATCTTGCGCCGCTCATCCAGCGGAATCTCGCGGTCGGCGCGGCACAGCAGGATGTCGGGCTGGATGCCGATCTCGCGCAGCTCCTTCACCGAGTGCTGGGTCGGCTTGGTCTTCAGTTCGCCCGCGGTCGCGATGTAGGGCAGGAGCGTCAGGTGGATGAAGCAGGTATTCTCGGGACCGTCCTCGAATCCCATCTGGCGGATCGCCTCGAGGAAGGGCAGCGACTCGATGTCGCCGACCGTGCCGCCGATCTCGACCAGCGCGACGTCGGCGCCCTTGGCGCCCTCGCGGATCGACAACTTGATCTCGTCCGTGATGTGCGGGATGACCTGCACGGTGCCGCCGAGGTAGTCGCCGCGGCGCTCCTTGTCGATCACCGACTTGTAGATCTGGCCGGTGGTGAAGTTGTTGCGCTTGCTCATGCGCGCGCTGGAGAAGCGCTCGTAGTGCCCGAGGTCGAGGTCGGTCTCGGCGCCATCGTCGGTCACGAACACCTCGCCGTGCTGGAACGGGCTCATGGTGCCGGGATCGACGTTGATGTACGGATCGAGCTTTAACAGGGTGACACGGATACCGCGCGATTCGAGCAGCGCAGCGAGAGAAGCGGAGGCGATCCCTTTCCCGAGGGAAGAAACCACCCCACCGGTGACAAACACATACTTCGTCATGTTATGGGCGGGGGCGGGTGATGGCGGATTTTACTCCATCGCCTGTTATGGCTCAATGACAAGGCCCGTTCACCCGCCCGCCAGGCGCCGCCAGGTTGCGGCCACGGTATCGGGGTTGAGCGAGATCGAGCCGATCCCCTGCTCAACCAGCCAGTCGGCGAGGTCGGGGTGGTCGCTCGGCCCCTGGCCGCAGATGCCGACGTACTTGCCCTGCCGCCTGCAGACGGCGATGGCCTCGGCCAGCAGCTTTTTCACCGCGGGGTTGCGTTCGTCGAAGCCTTCGGCCACGAGGCCGGAGTCGCGGTCGATGCCCAGCGTCAGCTGGGTAAGGTCGTTGCTGCCGATGGAAAAGCCGTCGACATGCCGCAGGAAATCCTCGGCCAGCAGCACGTTGGAGGGAATTTCGCACATCATGACGAGCCGCAGGCCGTGTTCGCCGCGCGCGAGGCCGTTGGCGGCGAGGAGCCCGGCCACCGCCGCGCATTCGTCGACGGTGCGCACGAAGGGGATCATCACCTCGACATTGCCGAAGCCGAGCGTCTCGCGCACCTTTTTCAGCGCGCGGCATTCGAGTTCGAACGCGGGGCGGAACATCGCCGACACGTAGCGTGCGGCGCCGCGCAGCCCCAGCATGGGATTTTCCTCCTTCGGCTCGTAGCGCTCGCCGCCCACGAGGTTGGCGTATTCGTTGGATTTGAAATCCGACAGCCGCACGATGACCGGCCGCGGCCAGAACGCGGCGGCCAGCGTGGCGACGCCTTCGGCCAGCTTGTCGACGTAGAACGACACCGGATCGGAATAGCCCGCCGCGCGCCGGTCGATTTCGTCGCGCACCGCCTGCGGCTGGCCCGCGGCGTCGAGCAGCGCCAGCGGATGCACGCCGATCATGCGCGCGATGATGAACTCCAGCCGCGCGAGGCCCACGCCGTGATTGGGAATCTGCGCAAACTCGAAGGCGCGCTCGGGGTTGCCGACGTTCATCATCAGCTTGACCGGCGGCTCGGGCAGCGTCTCGGCGGCCAGCGTCTCCACCTCGAACGCCAGCTTGCCGGCATAGACCTTCCCGGTGTCGCCCTCGGCGCACGACACCGTCACCGGCTCGCCGTCCTTCAGCACGCTCGTCGCGGTGCCCGCGCCGACCACCGCGGGAATGCCCAGTTCGCGCGCGACGATGGCGGCGTGGCAGGTGCGGCCGCCCCGGTTGGTGACGATCGCCGCCGCGCGCTTCATCACCGGTTCCCAGTCGGGGTCGGTCATGTCGGTGACGAGGATGTCGCCGGGCTGGACGCGGTCCATCTCCGCCGGGCTGGCGATCAGCCGGACCTCGCCGGCGCCGATCTTCTGGCCGATGGCGCGGCCGCTGATGCGCACCTCGCCAGTGCCCTTCAGCACATAGCGTTCGACGCTGCCGGCGCTGCGCGCCTTCACGGTTTCCGGGCGCGCCTGCACGATGAAGAGTTCGCCGCTTTCGCCGTCCTTCGCCCACTCCACGTCCATCGGCCGCCCGTAGTGGCGCTCGATCTGCATCGCCTGGCGGGCCAGTTCCAGCACCTCGGCGTCGTTCAATGCGAAGCGCCGCCGCAGCTCGGCCGGCGTCTCCTCGACGACCGTCGCGCCATCGCGCCACACCATGCGGACGGCCTTTTCGCCGAGTTCGCGCCGCACCACCGCGGGGAAACCCTGCGCCAGCATCGGCTTGTGCACGTAGTACTCGTCCGGATTGACCGCGCCCTGCACGACGGTCTCGCCGAGGCCGTAGGCCGCGGTGACGAACACCACGTCGCGGAACCCGGATTCGGTGTCCAGGGTGAACAGGACGCCGGAACACGCGATGTCGGAGCGCACCATGCGCTGGACGCCGGCGGACAGCGCCACGCCGGCGTGCGCGAAGCCGTGGTGCACCCGGTACGCAATCGCGCGGTCGTTGTAGAGCGAGGCGAAGACCTTTTTCACGTAGGTGAGCAGATCGGCCGCGCCGCGTACGTGCAGATAGGTTTCCTGCTGGCCGGCGAACGAGGCATCGGGCAGATCCTCGGCCGTGGCCGACGAGCGCACCGCCACCGATACCGTGTCGCCCAGCGCCGCGTAGGCGTCGCGCAGGCCCGCTTCCAGCGCCGGCGGCAGGGCCGCGGCTTCCACCCAGGCGCGGATTTCCGCGCCGGCTTGCGCCAGCGCCTTCACGTCCGCCACGTCGAGCGCAGCGAGCCGCGCGTCGATGCGCGCGCGCAGATCGTTATGGTCGAGAAAGTCCCAGAATGCCTGCGCCGTGGTCGCGAAACCGCCCGGCACCTTCACCCCCGCGCCGGCCAGATGGCGGATCATCTCGCCGAGCGACGCGTTCTTGCCGCCCACGCGCGGCACGTCCGCCATCGAAAGTGCGTCCAGCGGCACAATATAGTCTTCAGACATAGGTGAACTCCATGAACGGTTACAGCGTATTTTGCGTGTCCGACCATACCGGAGTGACGGTCGAGTCCGTCGCCAAAAGCGTGCTGGCGCAGTTTCCTAAGCTCGAGTTTAGCCTGATTACGCTGCCCTTCGTCGACACCGCCGAGAAAGCCCGAAGCGCCGCTGCGCGCATCGCCGCGACCCCCCATCCGCTGGTCTTCTCCACGCTGACCGATCCGCAGTTGCGCGCGGTCATCGGCGAGGCCGGCGTCCCGCCTTTCGACATCTTCGACCTGGTCGCGCCCGCCGTCGCCGCCGCGCTCGGGCAGCCCGCCACGCCCAGCGGCGGCCGCACCCACGGCATGGCACCCGACTACGAGGCGCGCATCGACGCCGTGAACTTTGCGCTCAACCTGGACGACGGCCTCAACCCCGAGCGGCTCGACCAGGCCGACCTGATCCTGGTCGGCGTCTCGCGCGTCGGAAAAACGCCTACCGCGCTTTATCTGGCCTTGCAGTACGGCCTGCGCGCGGCCAACTATCCGCTCACCCCTGACGATCTCGAACGGGGCGACCTGCCGGCCTGTCTGACGGCCCATCTTCCCCGGCTGCGCGGCCTGACCCTGTCCGCCGAGCGCCTGGCTGCGCTGCGCCAGGCGCGTTATCCCGACAGCCGCTACGCCAGCCTCGCGCAGTGTCGCAGCGAGCTCGACGCCGCCGAGACATTCTTCAAGCGCCATGCGGTTCCGGTCGTCGACACCACCCGCATGTCGGTGGAGGAAATCGCCGCCCACCTGCGGCACTCCTGACGGCGCGCCCGGCCGCGCTCAAGTTTTCCGGCGCCGGCCCGATTGAACCAACGGGCACCCGCTCATCCGCGACCGGGTCGCCCGCGTTCAAACACAGGAGCCTTTCCGATGCCGCAATGCGCACCGCGCCCACGCCCACGCGACGATCGCGCCCGCGCACGCGGCCATGCGCGCCCGGAACCATCGAAACTTGGACATTCTCGCCCCTGAAACAGACAAGGCTGCGGCCTCGCCGGTGAATCGGCACGCCCTCCCGCCGGCCTGGCGTCGGGCGCTGCTGGCCGGCTTCGTCGTCCAGTTGCTGCTGATCCTGTTCGTCACCGCCATCGGCCTGCGGCAGCTTCAGGCGACGAGCGACAACCTCGCGAGGGTCGTCGATATCCACATGCGCAAGCTCACACTTACCAAGGCCATGATGAGTTCGGCGCGCGGGCGCACGCTGAGCATGTTCCGGCTGTCGATGAGCCACGACCCCTTCGAGCGCGACGATCTGTTCATGCAGTTCACGCGCGATGGCGCGGAGTTTGCCCAGGCGCGGACGGCGCTGCTCGCCATGCCCCTGAGCCGGCGCGAACACGAGCTCCTCGCGCTGCAGGGCCGGATGACGGGCGTCGCCATGCCCATGCAGAACCGGGTCGTCGAGACGCTGCGCAACGATTTCGGGCGGAAGGCCGAGGAACGGGCGCTGAGTGCCGCCATTCCAGTCCAGAACACCATGCTGGCCGTGCTGTCGCAGCTCGACGCCGAAACGCAGAAGCTGGCGCTCGACGCGAGCGAAAAGGCGCGCCGGGCGCTCGATCTGGCGCGTTTCTGGATGTACCTGCTGTCGGGCGCCGCGCTGCTCGTGGGCGGCCTGGTCGCGGCGGCGGTCCTGCATTACCTCCGCCGGGTGAGCCGCGAGCGCGATCATCTCGCGACGCGCGACGCGCTGACCGGCCTGCCCAACCGCATGCTGTTCCTCGACGGCCTCGCGCAGGTCCTGGCGCGCGCGGCGCGGCACGAGACGGTGGTCGGCGTCCTCTTCGTCGACCTCGACCGCTTCAAGCGCGTCAACGACACCCTGGGCCACGCCCAGGCCGACGCACTCATCCGCGAAGTCGGCCGGCGCCTGCGCTCGGCCACCCACGCGGAGGACATCGTGGCGCGGCTCGGCAGCGACGAATTCGCGGTGGCGGTCGACGTCGCCAGGGTCGGCCAGGTGCTGCAGTTCGTCGAAAAGATCCTCGGCGTCGTGAGCGAGCCCTACCACATCGCCGGGCGCGAGCTTTTCTCGAGTTGCAGCATCGGCGTGAGCGTCTATCCGAACGACGGCAGCGACGGCAACAGCCTGCTGAAGAACGCCGGCGCGGCGACGTTCATCGCCAAGCGGTCGGGCAGAAACCGCTTCCAGCTTTACGACGCGGCGATGAACACGGTGGCCGACGAACGGCTGCAACTCGAGACCGAACTGCACTATGCGCTGGAGCGTGGTGAATTCGTGTTTCATTACCAGCCCAAGCTCAATCTCGAAACCGGTCGCGTCCAGGGCGTCGAGGCGCTGATCCGCTGGCAGCATCCCGACAAGGGCCTGCTCGGCCCGGACGTGTTCCTGCAACTGCTGGAGGAAAACGGCGGCATCGTCCCGGTCGGCCGCGCCCTGCTCGAGTCCGCTTGCCGCCAGACGGTACGCTGGCACGCGGCCGGCTTCCGCGAGCTGGACGTGGCGATCAACATTTCAAGCAAGGAATTCTGGAACGACGACCTGATCGGGGACGTCCGCGATGTCCTGCAACGGACCGGCCTGCCCCCCCAGTATCTGCAGCTCGAACTGACCGAAGGCATTTTCATGCAGGACGTCGATGCCGCGGTGTTCCGGATTCTCGGTTTGAAGGCCCTCGGCGTGGCCGTGGCGATCGACGATTTCGGCACGGGCTATTCGTCGCTGGCCCATCTCAAACGCTTTCCGCTCGACGTCCTCAAGATCGACCGCTATTTCGTCAAGGACATCCAGCACGCGCCGGTCAGCGAAGCGCTCACGCGTTCGATCCTCGCGCTCTGCCAGGGACTGAATCTCGGCACCGTCGCCGAAGGCGTGGAAAACCAGGAACAGCTCGACATCCTGCGCGGGCTCGGCTGCCAGGTCGTGCAGGGCTATTTCATCAGCCGGCCGGTGCCGGCGGACCAGATTGCCGGGCTGCTCGCCCGCCGCTGGCTGCCGGAGTTCAAGCAGCGCGCCGGCTAAGCCGCGCGCTGCCGCGCCGCTTCGAACACCGCCGCCGCCAGCGCCGCTGCCGCATTCAGCGACTCGATTCGTCCGGTCATGGGGATGCGCACCGCCGCGCTCGCGGCGTCGCGCACCGCCCGTGACAGGCCCGCGCCTTCGTTGCCGACGATCAACGCCAGCGGCCCGGTGAGCGTGCGCGCATAAAGGCTGCCGTCATCGCCAAGCGCGAGCGCGAGGCTTTCGCCCGCGAAGCCCGCCAGCCATTCGACGATATCGGCACCGCAGACGAGCGGGAGGACGAACTGCGCGCCCTGTCCGCCGCGCAGCGCCTTCGGCGACCAGGGGTCGTGGCAGCCCTTCGACAGCACCGCCAGCGTGGCGCCGGCCGCCGCGCCGGTGCGCAGCATGGCGCCGAGGTTGCCGGGATCCTGGATGTCTTCGAGCACGACGACGAGCGGCGTGGCGGCGATCGCCGGCGGGTTCAGCCATGCCGCCTCGGCGAGCATGCCGGTCGGCGTGGCGACCGGCGAGAGTTCGGCGAACAGCGCATCGGACAGTTCGATCGCCTTGACGCGGGGACACAGACGGGCAAGCCGCTCGAACCGGGCGGCATCGAACGAAGCCGCACGCACCAGCGTGTGCGGCTCGCCGCCGGCATCGAGATACGCCGCCAGCAGGTGATCGCCGTCCAGCAACGTCATCCTCGCTTCGCGCCGCGCGCGCGCGGAATCGGCAAGCTTTTTCAGGCGCTTGAAAATGGGGTTGTCGCGCGAGGAGATGGCGGTTCCGGTCATGCGCCGATTATCCGCGATTCACTTCACGGGGGCGTACACTCACACGATGCGCATCGTCCTCATCACCCCGTATGGCCGCGAACATCGCAACGGCAACTGGCACACCGCCGCGCGCTGGGCGCGCTTCCTGCGCGAGGCCGGCCACGCGGTCCGGACGCAGGTGGAATGGGACGGCAGGCCGGCCGACCTGATGCTGGCGCTGCACGCGCGGCGCAGTTTCCCAGCGATCCGCGCCTTTTCCGAGCGCTTTCCAAGCCGTCCCCTGTTGCTGGCGCTGACCGGCACCGACCTCTATCGCGACATCCGCGAGGACGCCGACGCGCAGCGCGCGCTGGAACTCGCGCACCGGCTCATCGTGCTGCAGGAACGCGGCCTCGACGAGCTGGCGCCGCATCTTGCCGCCAAGACGCGGGTGATCTATCAGTCCGCGCCCGACACCGCGCGCGGCGCCGCCGGCCCGGCCTTCGAAGTGCTGGTGATCGGCCACCTGCGGGAGGAAAAAGATCCGTTCCGGACGGCGCTCGCCACCGCGCATCTACCCGACGAGTCGCGCATCCGCGTCACCCACCTGGGCGGCGCGTTGTCCGAGGAGATGGCCGAAACGGCGGAGATGGCGCAAGCCAAGCTGCCGCGCTGGAGCTGGGCCGGCGACGTGCCGCACAGGGCCGTGCTGAAGCGCCTCTCGCGCGCGCGCCTGCTGGTCATCAGCTCGCTGATGGAAGGCGGTGCGAACGTGATCTGCGAAGCGCTCGCGGCCGATGTGCCGGTACTGGCGTCGCGGGTGCCGGGCAACATCGGCATGCTGGGCGAGGACTACCCCGGCTATTTTCCGGTCGGCGACGAACGGCAACTGGCGAAGCTCCTGTCGATGGCCGAGAGCGATGCCGATTTCTACGCCGCGCTCGCCAGCCGGGCGCGACAACGCCGGGCCCTGATGCGGCCCGAGCAGGAAGCCAGCCGGCTGCGCCAGGCGGTGGCGGAATTCGAGCAAAGCGCGGCGCCGGCGTGCCCGTAGCCGAGCGGCTCAACTCTCGTCGAACAGGATCCCGAACATGCGCGCACGCCGTGCCTGGCTCAGGCCACGCCAGACCCGCAGGGCCTTGCGCGCGACGCGCTCGTCCTGCGTGACCGCGTACTCGACCGCAAGCGCGCGCCAGACTTCGGCCAGTTGCGGATCGACGGCCTCCAGCTTTTGCAGCGCCTGCGTCACGCCCGCCTCGCCCTTGACCTGATAGAACGTGAGTCCGAGATTGCGCCAGGCCGGCAGGTAGTCGGCGTCGGTCTCGACCGCGGCGCGATACGCCCGCATCGCCTCGCGCGGCCGCCCGCTTTCGCGCCAGGCATCGCCGAGGTTGTTGCGGGCCATCACGTCGTCCGGCGCCAGCCGGAGATTGCGCCGGTACGCCGCGATCGCTTCGTCGAGGCGCCCGAGCTCGCCGAGCGCGCGTCCCTGCACGAACCAGGCGACGGGATCCCGCGCATCGGCCTGGGCCCACTCGCGCCCCCACGCCAGCAAGCCGGGCCAGTCGCCGCGTTTTTCAAGAATTTGCGCCGTTTGGATCCAGTTTTTCGGCGCGGGCGCCGGCGGCTGCGCCGCGGGTTGCGTCGGGCGGCCGTCCAGGCCGAACGTCTCGACGGTCGCCGCCGGGGCACCCAGTGCGAGACAGGACAGCGCTGCAGCCAGAGCGGTACGGCAGAACACGGGCATGACGGACTCGCGGCTCGAGGCCGCGGCGGGAAGGGAATCGATCGCCCATTCTACGCCGCGCTTGACGCATCGCTTATGCTGTCGCCTGTCCCACCAAAAGTCACATCATGTCCGTCTCCGAACATTTCATCCCCGGCAAGGACGCCTCGCTCGAGGCGTCGATCGCCACCCTGCGGTCCCGGCTCGACGCGATCGGCTTCCACATCGAGGAGCGCTCCTGGCTCAACCCCGTCGAAGGCGTGTGGTCGGTCCACATCCGCGACCGCGACTGCCCGCTCCTGTTCACCAACGGCAAGGGCGCCTCGGAGCTTGCGGCGCGGGCCAGCGCGCTCGGCGAATTCTTCGAGCGCCTGTCGACCAATTACTTCTGGACCCATTTCTACCTGGGCGAGACGATCGCCAACCGGCCCTATGTCCACCATCCGGACGAGCGCTGGTTCGCCGCACCGAGCGATGCGTGGCCGACTGCGCTGCTCACGCCGGCGCTGCAGGCCCTATACAACCCCGATGAACGCGTGCGCGCCGACCAGCTGGTCGACCTCAACTCCGGCCACGCCGAACGCGGGATCTGCGCGATCCCCTACCGCCGCCTCTCGGACGGCGAGGCCGTGTATTTTCCGGTCAACCTCATCGGCAATCTCTACGTCAGCAACGGCATGTCGGCCGGCAACACGCCGATGGAAGCGCGCGCGCAGGCGCTGTCGGAGATCTTCGAGCGCCACATCAAGTTCCGCATCATCGAGGAAGGCCTGTGCCTTCCCGACGTGCCCGACGCCGTCATCGCGCGCTATCCGCGCATCGCCGCCGGCATCCGCGGGCTGCGCGACGCCGGCTTCGGCATCCTGGTGAAGGACGCCTCGCTCGGCGGCCGGTATCCGGTGATGAACGTCACCCTGCTTCACCCCGATGACCAGGGCTGCTTCGCCAGCTTCGGCGCACACCCCCGCTTCGAGATCGCGCTGGAACGCGCGCTGACCGAGCTGCTGCAAGGCCGCGCGCTCGATTCGCTGGCGGGCTTTCCCGCGCCCGGCTTCGACGAAGCCGAGATCGCCGACCCGCAGAATCTGGAAATCCACTTCGTCGATTCCAGCGGTGTCATCAGCTGGCAGTTCCTGCGCGACACGCCCGACTTCGAGTTCGTCGACTGGAATTTCGGCACCACGACCGAGGAGGATTACGCGTGGTCGGTCGACGCGCTGCATGCCGACGGCCACCAGATCTACGTCGCCGATTTCACCCACCTCGGCGTCTACGCCTGCCGCATCCTGGTGCCGGGCGTGTCCGAAATCTATCCCGTCGAGGAACTCGAGTTCGAGAACAACAGCGCCGGCAACCTCGTCCGCCCGGCGCTCGCGCGCCTGCCCGACCTGACCGACGACGAGTGCGCCGACCTGCTGGACCTGATCGTCGAGCTGGAACTTGCCGACGACCGCCTCGTACCGGTGCTGATCGGCCTCGCGCCCGATCCCGATTCACCGTGGACCGATCTGCGCGTCGGCGAACTGAAGCTGCTTCTCGCGCTGGCGCTGGGCGACGATGACGCCATCCTCGAAGGCTGCGCGTGGATCGCGCAGTACGGTCAGCGCAGCGAAGCGCGCCTCAGGGTCTACCGCTGCATCGCCGACCTCGTTCGGCTGGACGATCCGAATCCTTTCGAGGCCGCGCTGACCATGATGTACGGGCGCGAGACGCTGGAACAGGCGTTCGCGCTGTTCAATCAGGACGTGCGCTTTTTCGGTCTGACCCGGCTGGGGGGCGACTTCGAGGGAAGCGCCATGCATCGGCGCCTGCTCGAGGCGTATCGGAAGGTGCGGCGGTGATCCGCTACCGTAGTTTCAACCGTGCCGCCGGATGGTCTGGCGAACGTGCTACGCGGATAGTGGTGGCGTTCGGGCTTTGCTAGATCGCACGCTGCTGCCGCTCTCCGCGCGCAGAACGCAATGTCACGCTAGAACCTGCTGTCGTCTTCACAGGGCATACCATCACGGTCGCCGTCCATTTTGGTCCCTGGACAATACTTGGAAAAGTATTCGGCCTCAGCTCTCGACGTCATGTCCGAACAATAAATTCGGCCGTCACAACTGAAGCGCTGAGCCTTTCCGCTCGGAATCGCTTCTGCTACTCGAAGGTCATCGTTCGGCGCTGGTACTCCGTCGATGCTGGCCGAAGTCTGTTTCTCGAAATAATTCCAGGCGCCAAAAGCGATCAGGCTTAGAAAAAGCAGTTTCTTCATCGTTAAAAGCTCTCCCCTCATGAACCCCGCTGCCGCGCCGTCTCATACAGGCACAGCGCCGCCGACACCGACACGTTGAGGCTTTCCACCGTGCCGCCGATGGGGATGCGCGCGATCTGGTCGCAGCGCTCCTTGACGAGGCGGCGGATGCCCGCGCCTTCGGCGCCGAGCACCCAGGCGATGCCGGTCCTGGCGTCGATTCCTGACAAAGGTTTGTCGCCGTCCATGTCGGCGGCGATGACCCAGATGTTGTGTTCCTTCAAGTCCTCGATGGTGCGCGCGAGGTTGGTAACCATGAGGTAGGGCACGGTCTCGGCGGCGCCCGAGGCGACCTTTTCCACCGTGGCATTGATGCCGACGGCGTTGTCCTTGGGTGCGATGACGGCGTGCACGCCGAAGGCGTCGGCCGACCGGAGGATCGCACCGAGGTTGTGCGGGTCGGTGACGCCGTCGAGGATCACCAGCAGCGGCGGGCCCTGGATGTTTTCCAGCACCTCGTCGAGCGAGTGCGTCAGCGCAACGGGCTTGACGCGGGCGACCACGCCCTGATGCTTGGCTGCCTTGCCGACCAGGCGCGTCAGCCGGTCCGCTTCGACCTGCGCCAGCTTGACCCCGTTGTCCTTGGCCTGGTGCACGAGGTCACGCGCGCGCGCGTCGCGCCGGGTGAGGTCGAGGTAGATTTCGAAGATGCCCGCGGGATCCTGGCGCAGACGCGCCAGTACGGGGTGAAAGCCGTAGATGAGTTTTTCCGCGGCGTGTTTTTCGCCGGATTTCTCGCTCATTTCTGCTTGCCGCCGCTGCGCGACCGGGACTTTTTCTTCGGCGCCGCGATCTCTTCCGCCGCCTCGACCACCTGCACCAGGCTGAAGTCGATCTTGCTGGTTTCGATGTCGGCGCGCATGACCTTGATGCGCACCCGGTCGCCCAGGCGGTACTTCTTGCCGGTGCGCTCGCCGAGCATCATGTGCTTGGCCTGGTCGTAATGAAAGTAGTCCTGGCCGAGTTCGGACACGTGCACCAGGCCTTCGATGAAGATGTCGTCGACCGAGACGAACATGCCGAAGCTGGTCACCGCGCTCACGGTCCCGTTGTATTCGTCGCCGATGCGGTCCTGCATGAAGTAGGTCTTCAGCCAGGCGTCGACGTCGCGCGTCGCGTCATCGGCGCGTCGCTCGGTCATCGAGCAGTGCATGCCGATTTCCGCCAGGCCCTTGGCGGGCAGCTTCTCGCCGGCGAGCACGGCCTTGATGCCGCGATGCACCAGGAGGTCGGGGTAGCGCCGGATCGGCGAGGTGAAGTGGGTGTAGGCCTCGTAGGCCAGGCCGAAGTGGCCCTTGTTGTCGGGGCTGTAGATCGCCTGCCGCAGCGAGCGCAGCATCACGGTCTGCAGGAGTCCGTGGTCCGGGCGATCCTTGATCTTCTCCAGCAGCGCGGCGTAATCCTTGGCGTGCGGCTTGTCCCCACCGCCGAGGTCGAGGCCGAATTCGGCGAGGAAGCCGCGCAAGGCGGTGAGCTTCTCGGGCGTCGGGCCTTCATGGACGCGGAACAGCGCGGGCTGCTTGTTCTCGTGCAGATAATCCGAGGCGCAGACGTTGGCCGCCAGCATGCATTCTTCGATGATGCGGTGCGCGTCGTTGCGGATCACCGGCACGATCTCCTTGATCTTGCCGTTGTCGTCGAAAATGATCTGCGTCTCGGTCGAGCCGAAGTCGATGGCGCCGCGCTTGGCGCGCGCCTTCAGCAGCGTGCGGAACAACTTGTCCAGCGCCTCCAGATGCGGCATCAGCGCAGCCTGCTTTTTCTCTGGCTTGGCGGCGCCGGAGAGCCAGTCCCACACCTGGTTGTAGGTGAGGCGCGCGTGCGAGTGGATCACCGCCGGATAGAAGCGGTATTCCTTGATGTTGCCCGCGGTGGTGATGCGCATGTCGCAGACCATCGACAGGCGGTCGACCTCGGGGTTGAGCGAGCACAGGCCGTTGGACAGCGCCTCCGGCAGCATCGGGATGACGCGGCGCGGAAAGTACACCGAGTTGCCGCGGTTGTAGCCTTCGGTGTCGAGCGCATCCCTGGGCCTGACGTAATGGCTGACGTCGGCGATCGCCACCACCAGCCGGAAGCCGCTGCGGCCGAGCGGCTCGCAGTACACCGCATCGTCGAAGTCGCGCGCGGTCTCGCCGTCGATGGTGACGAGCGGCAGATGCCGGATGTCCTCGCGCCCGGCGAGATCCTTCTTCTGCACCTTGCTCGGCAACTTGGATGCCTGCGCCTCGACTTCCGGCGGGAACACATACGGCAGGTCGTGCTTGCGCAGCGCGATCTCGATTTCCATGCCGGGTCCGGTGAAGCTGCCGAGCACCTCCGCGACGCGGCCGACCGCCTCGTTGTGCGCCCCCGGCTGGGTGACGATCTCCACCGTGACCACCTGGCCGGATTTGGCATTCCCCGAGTTTTCCGGCGGCACCAGGATGTCCTGGTTGATGCGGCGGTTCTCCGCGATCAGAAAGCCGACGCCGCCCTCGAGGTAGTAGCGCCCGACGACGAACTTGTTGACGCGCTCCAGCACCTCGACGATCTTGGCCTCGCGCCGGCCGCGGCGGTCGAAGCCGGCCACGCGCACCAGCACCTTGTCGCCATGAAGCACGCGGTGCATTTCCTTGGGCGACAGGAACAGGTCGTCGCCCCCCTCCTCCGGCACGACGAAGCCGAAACCGTCCGGATGGCCTTCGACGCGGCCCTTGATCAGGTCGAGCTTGTCGGGCAGGCACAGCTGCCGCTTGCGGTTGAGCATCAGCTGGCCGTCGCGCTGCATCGCGCCGAGGCGGCGCTGGAACAGATCGCGCTCGGCCTCGGTGATATGCAGTTGCTCGGCAAACGCGTCGACGTCGACCGGGCACCCTGCCTCGGCGATCAGCTGCAGGATGTATTCGCGGCTCGGCAGCGGCGATTCGTAACGCTCGACTTCACGCTCGTAGAAAGGGTCCGCGAGGCGGATCGCAGGAATCTTGTGCTTGCTTGCGCGGCCGCGGGATTTTTTTCCGGGCGTCTTCGTTGACAATTTATTCATGGCTCTCTAAAATGCGCGCCTTCATTGCCCAGATGGCGGAATTGGTAGACGCACTAGGTTCAGGTCCTAGCGGTGGCAACACTGTGGAGGTTCGAGTCCTCTTCTGGGCACCAGACGCAGCTAAGTGATTAGCTTGAAGCAAAAAGCCGACCTCGTGTCGGCTTTTTGCTTTTGTACTGCGCGTCCCGTCCATCAGGACTCGTAGGGATGGCGACGCACGATGGTCTCGACGCGGTCCGGGCCGGTCGACACCACGTCCACCGGCACTTCGCACAGCGCTTCCATCCGCTTCAGGTAGGTCTGCGCCTTCTGCGGCAGCTTGTCGAAGTCCTGCACGCCCACGGTCGAATCGCTCCAGCCCGGCAGCTCCTCGTAGATCGGCTCGACATGGTCGATCGATTCGGCCCCCACCGGCAGGATGTCGCAGGCCTCGCCGTCGATCCTGTAGCCGACGCAAACGCGGACGGTTTCCAGTCCATCCAGCACATCGAGCTTGGTCACGCACAGTCCCGTCACGCCGTTGATCTGGATCGACCGTTTGAGCGCGGCGGCGTCGAACCAGCCGCAGCGGCGCTGCCGCCCGGTGGTGGCGCCGAATTCATGCCCCTTCTCGCCCAGGTACTGGCCGACGTCGTCGAACAGTTCGGTGGGGAACGGCCCCGAGCCCACGCGCGTCGTGTACGCCTTGGTGATGCCGAGGACATAGTGCAGCGTGTTCGGCCCGACGCCCGCGCCGGTGGCGGCGCCACCCGCGGTGCAGTTGGACGAGGTCACGAACGGATAGGTGCCGTGGTCGATGTCCAGCAGCGTGCCCTGCGCGCCCTCGAACAGCAGGTTCTCGCCCGCCTTGTTGGCTTCGTACAGGCTGCGCGGCACGTCGGCCACCATCGGCTTCAGGCGCTCGGCCAGCGCCATCATCTCGTCGAGCGACTGATGGAAATCGACGGTATCGGCCTTGAAGTAGTTCTTCAGCATGAAGTTGTGGTGGTCGAGCACCTCGCCCAGCTTGGCGGCAAACCGCTCGCGATGGAACAGGTCCTGCAGGCGCAGCGCGCGGCGCGCCACCTTGTCCTCGTACGCTGGGCCGATGCCGCGCCCGGTGGTGCCGATCTTGCCTGCGCCCTTGGCGATCTCGCGCGCGCGGTCGAGCGCCACGTGGTGCGGCATGATGAGCGGACAGGCTTCGCTGAGCTTGAGGCGGCTGGCGACGTCGACGCCGGCGGCCTCGAGCATGTCCATCTCCTCGATCAGCGCCGTGGGCGACAGCACGACGCCGTTGCCGATGTAGCAGGTGACGTTGTCGCGCAGAATGCCGGACGGAATCAGGTGCAGGACCGTCTTCTTGCCGCCGACGACCAGCGTGTGGCCCGCGTTGTGTCCGCCCTGGAAGCGGACCACGCCCTGCGCGCGGTCCGTCAGCCAGTCGACGATCTTGCCCTTGCCCTCATCGCCCCACTGGGTGCCGATGACGACGACGTTTTTTGCTGCCATGGTGCAATCTCCCAAAACTTATTGTGTGCCCGAGCCGGCAACGGCCA
>JAKADC010000005.1 GCA_021820845.1 Pseudomonadota bacterium | reverse complement strand
GGCCGACCGCGACTACGTCGTCCAGCTGTCGGACTGGACCGACGAGGATCCGATGCGGGTGCTGCACAAGCTCAAGGCGCAGAGCGACTACTACAACTTCATCAAGCCGACGGTGGGCGATTTCTTCCGCGACGTGTCGCGCGAGGGGCTGCGTGCCGCGCTGGCCGACCGCAAGATGTGGCAGCAGATGCGCATGAATCCGACCGATCTCGCCGACGTCTCGGGCCATACCTACACCTACCTCATGAACGGCTCGGCGCCCGCCGGCAACTGGACAGGCGTGTTCAAGCCGGGCGAGCGCGTGCGGCTGCGTTTCGTCAGCGCCGGCGGGATGACCTTCTTCGACGTGCGCATCCCCGGTCTCAAGATGACGGTCGTCCAGGTGGACGGCCAGGACGTCGAGCCGATCACCGTCGACGAGTTCCGCTTCGGCCCCGGCGAAACCTGCGACGTCATCGTCACGCCGCAGGACGAGCCGTACACGATCTTTGCCCAGGCGATGGACCGCAGCGGCTACGCCCGCGGCACGCTGGCGCCGCGCGCCGGCCTTGCGGCGGCCGTGCCGGCCGTGGACAAGGTGCAGCCGCTCGCGATGGAAGACATGATGGGCGACATGACCGGCAACGCGCGCGCGCACCACGCCCGCACCGAGTACGGCCCGGGCGTCGACATGCGGGTGGACACGCCGCGCACCAACCTCGACGACCCCGGCGTCGGGCTGCGCGACAACGGCCGCCGGGTGCTGACCTACGACGATCTGCACACCATCGGCGGCGCGCTCGACCCGCGCGACGCCGGGCGCGACATCGAGCTGCACCTCACCGGCAACATGGAGCGCTACACCTGGTCGATCGACGGGGTCGAGTTCGCCCGCTCGACACCGGTGCATTTCCGGCACAACGAGCGCCTGCGGGTGGTCTTCGTCAACGACACCATGATGACGCACCCGATGCACCTGCACGGCATGTGGAGCGAACTGGAGAATCCCGACGGCAAGTTCCAGGTGCGCAAGCACACGATCGCCGTGCAGCCGGCGCAGCGCGTGAGCTTCCTCGTCAATGCCGATGCGCTCGGCCGCTGGGCCTGGCACTGCCATCTCGCGTTCCACATGGACACGGGCATGTTCCGCGAGGTCGTGGTGGCATGACGGCGGCGCGAACGAAGTCCGGAAAGGCAAGCATGAAACGCAAGAACGTGAACTGGATCGTTGCGGCCGTGCTGACCTTCGGCGTCTCGCCGCTCTGGGCGCAGGAGCCGGCGGCCAGCGGGATGCAGTCCGAAACAGCCGGTACGATGTCCGGCATGGACATGGGCGGCATGAGCATGGGCGCGGGCTCCATGCAGGGCGGGTCGGCGCCGGCCGACGCGCGCGACCCGAACGCCTATTCGGACGGCTACGGCTTCGGGCCCCTCCCTCCGCCGCACATGGAACACCGCTTCGGCTCGCTGCTGGTCGAGCGGCTTGAACAAGTGCACACGAGAGACAACACGTCGACCGAATACGACATGCATGCCTGGTACGGCGGCGACTACGACCGCGCCTGGCTCAAGGCCGAGGGCGAGTACGACGGCGGTGCGCTGCGGGATGCGCGCACCGAGCTGCTGTGGGGGCACGCGGTCGCGGCGTACTGGGACACGCAGCTCGGCGTGCGTCATGACAGCGGCGAGGAGCCGAGCCGGACCTGGCTCGCCTTCGGCGTCCAGGGTCTGGCACCATACTGGTTCGAGCTGGAAGCCACCGGCTACGTGGGCGACGAAGGGCGCACGGCGCTGCGCGTCGCCGCGTCTTACGAACTGCTGCTCACGCAGAAGCTCATCATGCAGCCCCGCGTCGAGGCGAATGCGTACGGCAAGGACGATCCGGCGCGCGGTTTGGGAAGCGGCGTGTCCGACCTGACGGCGGGTCTGCGCGTGCGCTACGAGTTCCGCCGCGAATTCGCCCCCTACGTCGGCATCGAGCGGGTCGCCAAGCTGGGCGGCACGGCGGACTTCGCGCGGGCAGCGGGGGGCGACACGCAGGAGACGCGCTACGTGGCCGGGCTGAGGTTCTGGTTCTGAAGGTTCGGCTTTCTTCACTTGACGACGTAAGGAGTAACGACATGAAAAACACGATGTTGCTGGGAGTGGCGGGGATGCTGGGTATCGCGCTGGCGGGGGGCGCGCACGCCGCGCAGGACGGATCGATGCACATGGCCCCGGGCGCCTCGATGGGCCAGGCGCCGGCATCGGCCATCTCGGTCGCCGGCGTGGTGCGCCAGGTCAAGCCGGAGGCAGGCAAACTCAAGATCGCGCACGAGCCCATCGCGGCGCTCCACTGGCCGGCGATGACGATGGATTTCCGCGTCAAGGACAAGGCGATGCTGAAAGAGGTGAGTGCCGGCGACAAGATCACGTTCGAGCTTGGGCGGGACGCCAGCGGGCTCGTGATCACGCGCATCGAGAAGACGGCGAAGTAAGCCGCGGCGCTGGCACGGCGATCCGCTTCGTTCGCGGCGCACCGCGTGTTCGCCGGCCACAGCGTTGATGGAGACGGGACATGGGGCTGGACAGCAGCAAGGCGCTGAACGAGACCTTCGCCGTGACACGCACGATCCCGGTCGCGTCCTGGGGACCGGGGCAACTGGAGCACGCCATCGAACGCCTGGAATGCCTGGAGCCGGTGGTGTATGCGAAAGCCGGCACGAAGGGTCTGGAAGTGCGTTATGACGCGTCGCGCTTCGGCTTCCGCGAGATCGAGCAGCTGCTCGACGAGGCCGGCATCGAGCGGCCCAGCGGCCCGGGATGGCGGTTGCGCGCCGCGTGGTACGCGTTCGTCGACGAAAACGCGCGGAGCAATGCGAGGCGCGGTGACGGGGCATGCTGCAACCGGCCGCCGGGTCCCGGCGGCACCCCGTCCTGACCGCCTCTCAAACGGGGGCGTGGAAAGGAGGTCACCATGAATACGCATGCATCCCACATGCATGAGCACGGCAGATCCGAAACCGCCGCGAAGGCGCGCGCCGTGCATCACTCGGGGGGCCACGGCCATGCGCATCACGCGCACATGGTGGCGGACTTCCGGCGCCGCTTCTGGGTTTCGCTTGCCCTCACGCTGCCCATCCTGGCGATCTCGTCGGGCTTCTGGGGCCTGTTCGGCCTGAACCCGCCGCTTCGATTCGCCGGCGACCGTTACGCGGAATTCGGTTTTGCCAGCGTCGTCTTTTTCTACGGCGGCTGGCCCTTCCTCAAGGGCTTCGCCGAAGAGGTCGGCCAGCGCCGGCCCGGGATGATGGTGCTGATCGCGGTCGCCATCACCACCGCCTACCTGTATTCCTCCGCGGTCACGTTCGGCCTCGCCGGCATGGGCTTCTACTGGGAGCTCGCCACCCTGATCGACATCATGCTGCTCGGCCACTGGATCGAGATGAAGTCGGTCATGGGCGCGTCCGGCGCGCTGGAAGCGCTGGTGCGGCTGCTGCCGGCCGAGGCGCACCGGCTGCGGGACGACGGCACGACCGAGGAGGTCGCGGTGAGCGAACTCAAGGGCGGCGACCGCGTGCTGGTGAAACCCGGCGAGCGGGTGCCGACCGACGGCGCGATCCTGTCGGGCCGCAGCAGCCTCGACGAATCCATGCTCACCGGCGAATCGCGGCCTGTCGAAAAGGGCGAAGGGGACGTCGTGATCGGCGGCTCGGTCAACGGCGAGGGCGCACTCACGCTGGAGATCCGCAAGACCGGCAGCGAGACCTACCTTGCTCAGGTGATGGACATGGTACGCCGCGCGCAGGAATCACGCTCGCGCAGCCAGGACCTGGCGAACCGTGCCGCGGTCTGGCTCACCGCCATTGCGCTCGGCGGCGGCGCGCTCACCTTCGCGATCTGGGTCGGGTTGGGGCGCGGCCTGGAATTTTCCATCGAACGCGCGGTGACCGTGATGGTCATCGCCTGCCCGCATGCCCTGGGGCTTGCCGTGCCGCTGGTGGTGGCGATGAGCACGAGCCTGTCGGCCACCAGCGGCCTCCTGATCCGCGACCGCGCCGCTTTCGAGCGGGCGAGAAACCTGCAGGCCGTGGTGTTCGACAAGACCGGAACCCTGACCGAGGGACGCTTCGGCGTCAGCGAGATCCTTGCATTCGGCGAGCTCGACCAGGACGCCTGCCTGCGCCTGGCGGCGGCGCTGGAAAGCCAGTCGGAACACCCCATCGCCAAGGGCATCGTGCGCAGCGCGGAGCGGCGGAACCTCGCCTTGCCCGCCGTTTCCGGTTTCCGCAACCTGACGGGACAGGGTGCCGAGGCGACGGTCGAGGGCCGCGCGGTCAAGGTGGTCAGCCCCGGCTACCTGCGCGCGCAGGGCCTCGAGGCGGACGACGCGCGTCTTGCAGGGCTGGCTGGCGAAGGCAAGACGCTGGTCTATCTGCTGGTCGACGGCAGCGTCGCCGCGGCGATTGCGCTGGCCGACGTGGTGCGTCCCGAGTCGCGCAGCGCCGTGGATGCCCTCAAGCGCATGGGGATCCGCTGCATGATGCTGACGGGCGACTCGAACGCCGTGGCTGCGAGCGTCGCCCGCGAACTCGGGCTGGACGACTACTTCGCCGAGGTGCTGCCCGAGCAGAAGGCCGAAAAGATCAAGGAGGTCCAGAGGCGAGGCCTCACGGTGGCGATGGTGGGCGACGGCGTCAACGACGCGCCGGCGCTCACCCAATCCGACCTCGGACTCGCGATCGGCGCCGGCACCGACGTCGCGATCGAGTCGGCCGACGTCGTGCTGGTGCGCAGCGACCCCCGCGACGTCGCAGCCATCCTCGGGCTGGCGCGCGCGACCTACGGCAAGATGGTGCAGAACCTGTTGTGGGCCACCGGCTACAACGCGTTCGCCATCCCGCTCGCCGCCGGCGCCGCGGCGCCCTGGGGCCTGGTGCTGACCCCCGCGGCCGGCGCCGTGCTCATGTCGCTGAGCACCGTGATCGTGGCGATCAACGCCCGCCTGCTGGGGCGCGCGAGATCGTCCGTCCAAAAGCCGGAGGCGGCGTGAGCGAGAAAACGGCCGGCGCCGTCTGCGGCACGGTGATCCCCGTCGGGGATGCGATCAGGGGCGGCACTTGTAGATCGTGAACGTGCGCTTGCCGACCTCGGGCCGCTCCCCGGGCACGACCGTGTCGCCGCCCTGATTCACGGCTTCGTTGCGTGCCATTTGCAGCAGGTTGGCGTCGACGTTGGCGACGCCCCGGCTGATGAAGCCGACCTCGGCCAGGACGCTGACCGTCGTTTTCCCGATTTCCTTGCACTGGGCGACCTGATCGGGCCGGGCGACGGCGACCTGGTCGGCCCCCGGCTGCACGCCGATCATGCTGCTGGCGCAGCCGCCCAGCGCGAGGGATGCGAGGACAGGCACGATCACCCTGGCTTTGCTGACTTGCGGGAACGTATTCATGTTGGCTCGAATGCTCCTCTGTTGTTCGCACGGTTCCGGTCTGACCCGGCGCGAAGCGATTCGTTCAGGCGCGCCGCTGCCTCTTCGCTCGCGGCCCGAGCCGCGAGTTCAAGCCGAAGGCGCCGCGTCTTCTGCCCAGGCCTGCAGCGTCGCGCGCAAGCGCGCCTCGTCGACCGGCAGCGGCAACGCGGCGTCGATGCGCAGCCGCGCGCGCACCTTGTCGAGCACGGCCTCGTGGGCGGTTTCGTAAAACACCAGGACGCGCGTGGCCGCGGCGCTTTGGACCGCGGCCAGCAGCGATTCAAGGTTGGACAGCCGATCGCGAAAATCCGTCTGATGGTAGAAATCCGCGACGATGACGGCAGGCGGGGTCTTGCGCACCAGGCTGATGGCCTTGCGCTCGGTCCACTCGGTGACGACGCTGTACCCCAGGTCCTGGTACAGCGTCTTGTAGCCGGCGGTGCCGATGAAGGCGTTGACCATGAGCAGGCGGGGCGGCGTGCTCGCGCTCATGGGGCCGCGGTTTTTTTGCTGGCGGGTTTCTTGGCGGCGGGTTTCGTTGCCGCCTTCTTCGTCGCGGGTTTCTTCGGAGCGTCTGCGTCGGACGCCTTGGCCTTCTTCGCCGCCGCGGGCTTGGCGGCGGCCTTCCTCGCCGGTTTCTTGGCCGGACCCTTGGCGACCCGGGCGGCGATGAGTTCGAGCGCTTCGTCGAGCGTGATCTCTTCCGGCGTGATGTCCTTGGGCAGGGTGGCGTTCGTCGTGCCGTGCTTCACGTAGGGGCCGTAGCGGCCGCTGCGAACCGTGATGTCCTTGCCGTCGTCGGGATGCGGGCCGAGGTTCTTCAGCACCGACGCGGCCGAGTCGGCGCCGCGCGGGGCGCGCTCCATCGCCAGCACTTCGAGCGCGCGCGGCAGTTCGATGTCGTACACGCTGTCGGTCTTGGGAATCGACTTGAACTTGCCGTCGTGCAGCAGGTACGGGCCGAAGCGGCCGTTGTTGGCGACGATCGGCAGGCCGCTGACCGGATGGATGCCGACCTCGCGCGGCAGCGAAAGGAATTTCAGCGCCAGCTCGAGCGTCGCGTTTTCCAGCGGGATGTCCTTCGGCCACGAAGCGCGGCGCGGTTTCGGCGCCTTCTTGTCCTCCGGCATGTCGCCGATCTGCACGTAGGGGCCGAAGCGTCCCGACAGGAGCTTGACGTCGAGACCCGTCGCCGGGTCCTTGCCGAGGATGTTGTCGCCCTCGGTCGCGGCGCCGTGCAAGGGACGCGTGTAGTCGCATTCCGGATAGCCGGAACAGCCGATGAAGAGGCCACGCTTGCTCGCCTGCATGAAGAGCGGCTTGCCGCACTTGGGGCAGGCTTCCAGGATGGGGCAGCCGCGCTCGACTTCCTGCTTGGCTTTCAGCTCGTCGTCGAATTCCTTCCAGAATTCGCCCAGCAGGCGCGACCAGACCCGCTTGCCGTTCGACACGTCGTCGAGCTTGTCTTCGAGCTTGGCGGTGAAGTCGTAGTCGACGTAATGGGTGAAATGTCGCGTGAGGAAGCAGTTCACGAGCCGGCCCACGTCGGTCGGCTGGAAGCGCTTCTTCTCCAGCACCACGTATTCACGGTCCTGCAGCGTCGAGA
This sequence comes from Pseudomonadota bacterium, assembly GCA_021820845.1. Taxonomy (GTDB): domain Bacteria; phylum Pseudomonadota; class Gammaproteobacteria; order Burkholderiales; family Thiobacillaceae; genus Thiobacillus. The sequence goes on along the minus strand of JAKADC010000005.1, from coordinate 200,952 downwards.
TGATGCTGGCGTAGGTCGAAGGCCGGCCGATGCCGTACTCCTCGAGTGCCTTCACCAGAGAGGCTTCCGTGTAGCGCGGCGGCGGCTGGGTGAAATGCTGCTCGCCGTAGAGGCGGTCGACCGGCAAGGTCTCGCCTTCTTCCAGAGCCGGCAACTTGGACTCTTCCTCCTCCTCGTCGTCCTGGTATACGGCGAGAAAGCCCGCGAACGCCAGCGTCTGCCCGGTCGCGCGGAAGGTGCCCTCGCCGACCGTGATGTCGGCGGCGACGGTGTCGAACTGCGCCGGGGTCATCTGGCAGGCGACGGTACGTTTCCAGATCAATTCGTAGAGGCGGGCCTGGTCGTGCGACAGAAAAGGCTTCACCGCCTCGGGATTGCGCATCACCGAGGTCGGACGCACCGCCTCGTGCGCTTCCTGCGCGTTCTTGGTCTTGGCCTTGTAGGCGATCGCGGCGGGCGGCAGGAAAGCCTTGTCGAAGTTGGCGCCCACATACTTGCGGATATCGGTGATCGCTTCCTGCGCCAGGTTGACCGAGTCGGTCCGCATGTAGGTGATGAGGCCGACCGGGCCTTCGCCGAGGTCGATGCCCTCGTAGAGCTGCTGCGCGGTGCGCATCACGCGGTCGGTGGTCATCCCGAGCTGACGCACCCCGGCCTGCTGCAGCGTCGAGGTGGTGAACGGCGCGGCGGGATGGCGGGCGCGGCGCTTCTTCTCGATGCGCATCACACGGGCATCCCTGCCTTCCAGCATCGCCAGCCATTCCTTGCTGCGCGCCTCGTGCTCGACCGCGAACTGTTCGAGCTTTTCGCCCTTGAAATGGGTGAGCCTGGCGGTGAAAGGCTGGCTGCCTTTATGCGTGTCGAGGTGCAGCGTCCAGTACTCGCGCGGCACGAAGGCCTCGATTTCCTCCTCGCGCTCGACGATCATCCTGAGCGCGGGCGACTGCACGCGCCCGGCGCTCAAGCCGGGGCTGATCTTGCGCCACAGGAGCGGCGACAGGTTGAAGCCGACCAGATAGTCCAGCGCGCGCCGCGCCTGCTGCGCGTCGACGAGGTCGGCGGCGATCTCGCGCGGATGCCGCACCGCGTCCTGGATCGCCGATTCGGTGATCTCGTAGAAGGCGACGCGCTTCATCGGCGTCTTGACCTTGCGGTCCTTGAGGATTTCGCTGATGTGCCAGGAGATCGCCTCGCCTTCCCGGTCCGGGTCGGTCGCGAGCAGCACCTCGTCGGCCTTCTTGGCGGCCTTGACGATGGCTTCGACGTGCTTGGCGTTGCGCTCGATGACCTGGTACTTCATCGAGAAGTTTTCGGTGTCGACCGCGCCGGTTTTCGGCTCGAGGTCACGAACGTGGCCGTAGCTGGCAAGAATTTCGTAGTCGGCGCCCAGGTATTTCTTCAGTGATTTGGATTTGGACGGCGATTCGACAATGACGAGTTTGGACATGACTGGTTAATGTAGACGCCCTGGCTCATGATTCAACAGCATGTCTTCGAGGTGCGTGAAATGTTCGATGAGACCTCGGCTCCACAGCACGATCAGCGTCATCCAGCGTACATGGTCGGGCTCGATGTCTTCGCCGCCCAGCGCCATCAGCCCCGAGATGACCCATTCGCGCGATTCGGGATCGAGCACCTGCGCGCTGACCAGGAAGGCGAGTTCGCTGCGGCAGGCGTCGTTCAGCCGCTCGAGTTCCTCGGCGGCATAGTGGCGGTCGTAGGCGTGCGCGAGCCGGGCGTGCGTCGCGCTGCCGGTCAGGTTGGCGTACCAGTCCAGCGCGGCGTTGATGTCGGCTTCTTCAAACCCGGCGGCGAACAGGCGCTTTTCGAGCGCGTCGCGATCGGGCGCCAGCTCCGCCATGCGGAAGCTTTCATATAGATAAACCAGGATGTCGAGCATAGTGTCAGTGGATTTTTTGGTAGCGCCCGCCGGGCAAGGACGCGATTCGCCCATCCAGTTCAAGCGTCAACAGCTTCGCCGAAAGCGCATCGAGCGTCAACCCGGTTCTCTGGGCCAGCGTGTCGAGCGTGGTCGGGGCGCCGTCGAGCGCGTCCAGTACCGGGTCGGCCGGGGTTTCGGGCAGGATCGGCGGGGCCAGACGCTGCTGCCACGCGAGCTCGTCGAGAATGTCGGCGGCCGACTCGACCAGCTTCGCACCCTGTTTGATGAGGGCATGGCAGCCGCGCGCCAGCGGTGAATGGATCGACCCCGGAATGGCGAACACCTCGCGCCCCTGTTCGGCGGCCACTTTTGCGGTGATGAGCGAACCGCTGTCGGGCGCCGCCTCCACCACCAGTACGCCGCGCGATAGGCCGCTGATGAGGCGGTTGCGGCGCGGAAAATGACCGGGCAGCGGCGGCGTGCCGAGCGAGAACTCCGACACGATGAGACCCGTTTCGGCCAGCGCGTGCGCCAGCGCCTTGTTCTTCGCGGGATAGATGCGGTCGAGCCCGGTGCCGATGACGGCGACGCTCGAGCCGGTTCCGGCGAGCGCCCCACGGTGGGCGGCGGCGTCGATGCCGAGCGCCAGTCCGCTGACGACGGTGAGGCCGGCATCCGAAAGCGCCCGGGCGAAGGCTTCGGCATCGCGCACACCTTGCGGCGTCGCATTGCGGCTGCCGACGATGCCGAGCGCGGGCTGGCTCAACAGGTCGCGCCGTCCCTTGCAATAGAGGATCGCGGGCGGATCGGCGATTTCGAGCAGGGTCCTGGGGTAGTCGGTGTCGGCCAGCGTCATCAGGCTGTTGCCGGGCTGGGCGAGCCAGGCCTGGACCGCGTCCCATTGGGCCGCGTCGGGTTCGGCCAGCAAGGCATCGCATTGCGCGCTCGAGAGGTGCGCGGCGAGCGCGGCCCGGCCGCACGACAAAACGGCCTCCGGGGAACCGAAGGCCGTGAGCAGGCGGATCAGGCTGCCGTTGCCCACCCCCGGTGCGAGGGCGAGGCGCAGCCAGGGGTCAAGCGCGCTCAATCAGGGTTTTTCACGGTGTCGAGCAGGTAGACCGGTCCGTCCGACTGCATGATGAGCGCGTAGGATACGTGGTCATAGACGCGGTAGACCATCACCAGCCCGCTGCGCGCGTCGGGCAGCTTGACCGCGCGGTCGCTATGGCTGCCGAGGCAGGTGCTGCGGAAGGCGGTGCGCACGTCCGTCGCCTGGTCGTCGTAGGTGGCCTTGCCGTCTTCCTTCAGGCAGCGCACGTCGCTGTAGAGCCAGGCGCTGCCGTCCGAGACGCCCTTGGATTTTTCGTCGACCCAGCCCATCCGGGCCTTTTCGTCGCGCGTGAGCGTCACCGCCTGGCCTTCGCGGTACACCGCCAGCACGACGCCCGGCTCAAGCCCGTCGAGCAGCCCGCGGTTGATCACGACAGTCTGGTAGCGGCCGCTGTCGGACAGGCCGCCGTACGCGGAGATGATGCGACCGCTGATCTTGCCTGCCGGCGCGTGGGGCACGTATTCGAACGGGATGCTCGTGTCCGCCTCGACCAGCTTGTCCTTGGGCAGGATTTCCCGAACCGACTGGGTGATGCGGATCTTCTGCGGCGCGCCCTCGGTCACGGTGCGCGCGTCGCCCAGGTATTCGACTTCGTAGCCGAGCACCTCGCCTGTCTCCGGGTCTTTCAGCGCCTTGCCGGGGCGCACGACGTTCCAGCGGGTCACCCCAGGCTTGCCGCCCGTGGCGAAGGCGTCGTCCCCCGATCCCAGCACGACGCGCTCGGCGTTGGTTCCGAGTATGAAGGGTGCGTTGTCGAGGGCGCCCTTGGCGACCACGCGCGGCTGCGCGAGGAAGGGATGGATCACGCGGATGGGAATGGGCGGGATCGCGTCGTTGCCGATCTCGGTGGCGCGCACGCCGGGCGACAGCTTGACCGTCTGCATCCCGCCCTTGCTGCCCTTGACCAGCGACAGGCGCGGCTCCTTCCCGCTGCGGTCGAGCACGATCATGTCGCCGGGATAGATCCAGTGCGGGTTGGTGATATCCGTGCGGTTCATCCGCCAGATCTGCGGCCAGCGCCAGGGGTCCTTGAGAAACTTGCCCGAGATGTCCCACAACGTGTCGCCCTTGACGACGACGTACTTGTCCGGCGCGTTGTCCCGCAATTTGAGAGTGTCCGCCACCGCGGGGGCGGTAGCCAGCAGCAGGGCGAGAGAAACGACGAGTTGACGCACGGGGAACCCTCCTTAGAGCCTGTTTTAGTCGAAATCATGCCCCGCGCCGGTTTCCTGCAGGATGCAGGGGAAGGCGCGGGGAGCGATGTTTGGCCACTCCAAATGAGCGACCCGTAACGCGGCCATGCGCCTGCAGGAAACCGGCCCGCCGGGTCAAACCAGGATCGGCGGCTGCTGCGTTGCGGCGCTTGGCAAGGGAAACCCCTTGCCTGCGCACCGCGCCTTGCATCCATCCGATCCTGGTTTTGACGTGGGGCATGATTTCGACTGAACCAGGCTCTTAGACCTTGTCTAATTTTCTGTGTTGAAAATATACTGTGCGCTTAGCTTACGGCTATCGCCGCCTTAATATTTAGGGCTGTGCGCAACTAAACGCGGATTCTTCGACAAAGACCGCGTCCAGCCCCTTCAAAGCGTAGATTTCTTATGGCCCGACTCGACATTCTGCATTATCCCGATGCGCGCCTGCACACCGTCGCCAAGCCGGTGAAGGCGGCGGACGAGCGCATCCGCAAGCTGGTCGACGACATGGCCGAAACCATGTACGCCGCGCCCGGCATCGGGCTGGCCGCGACGCAGGTCGACGTGCACGAGCGCGTCGTCGTGATCGACGTGTCCGAGACTCACGACCAGTTGCTCGTGTTCATCAACCCGGAGATCGTCGCGCAGTCCGGCACCGAGGAGAGCGAGGAAGGCTGCCTGTCGGTGCCGGGCATCTTCGAAAAGGTGAAGCGCGCCGAGCGCGTCACCGTGCGTGCGCTGGATCGCGACGGCAAGCCCTTCGAGCTCGATGCCGACGGCCTGCTGGCGGTGTGCATCCAGCACGAAATGGATCACCTGATGGGCAAGGTGTTCGTCGACTACCTGTCCGGCCTCAAGCGCAACCGCATCCGGACCAAGCTGCTGAAGCAGGCGCGCGAACACCGCCCCGACGCGGCGCCCGTGCGCGCTTCGCTCTGAGCTTTTCCCGTGCGCATCATTTTTGCCGGCACGCCGCCCTTCGCGGCGGCCGCGCTCGACGCCCTGGCGGACGCGGGGCATGACATCGCCCTGGTGCTGACTCAGCCCGACCGGCCGTCCGGACGCGGCATGAAGCTCATGCCCAGTGCGGTCAAGCAGGCGGCGCTGGCGCGCGGACTGCCCGTGTTTCAGCCATCGAGCCTCAAATCGGCCGAAGCGCAGGCCGAATTGCGGGCCGCGCACGCCGACGTGATGGTGGTCGCGGCGTACGGACTGATCCTGCCGCAGGCCGTGCTCGATCTGCCGCGCTTCGGCTGCCTCAATATCCACGCCTCGCTGCTGCCGCGCTGGCGCGGCGCCGCGCCGATCCAGCGGGCGATCCTGGCGGGCGACACGCAGACCGGCATCACCATCATGCAGATGGACGCCGGCCTCGATACCGGCGCGATGCTGTCGAAGACCGTGGTGCCGATCCGCGAGGACGACACCGCGGCCACCCTGCACGACGCGCTGGCCGCGGCCGGCGCATCCGCGATTGTCGCGGCGCTGGCGAATTTTTCTGCGCGGGCCCCGGTGGCACAGGACGACGCCCAGGCCACCTATGCGGCCAAGCTCAGCAAGGAAGAAGCGCAGCTCGACTGGACGCAGCCTGCGGACAGGCTCGCTCGCGCCGTGCGCGCCTACGACCCGGCGCCCGGCGCGTGGACGCTGCTTGACGGCGCACCGCTGAAAATCTGGGCGGCGCGGGCGGTGCCGGAGTCGGGTGCGCCCGGCGAGGTCCTGCGCGCCGAACCGGGCGTGCTGGTCGCCGCGTGCGGCGAAGGCGCACTGGCCCTGGAGACGGTCCAGCCGGCGGGTGGCAAGCGCATGACCGCGGCCGCATTCCTCGCCGGGCGAGCGCTGCCGCCGGGCACCCGGCTCGGCCATTGAAACCCGGTCGCACCGTCCCCACCTAACGCCCGTCGACGCGCCCGCTGGCGCCTGCAAGGAGCTTCACATGTTTGGCAACTGGCTCAAAACTTCCATACTTTTCGCCGGAATCATCGCGCTGTTCGGTGCCATCGGTGCGGCGCTGGGCGGCGCCCAGGGCATGCTGATCGCCCTGTTGTTCGGTGCCGGCATGAACCTCTTCGCGTACTGGAATTCCGACCGCGTGGTGCTCTCGATGTACAACGCGCGCGAGGTCGACGCCGCCAGCGGCGGCCGCTTCTACGCGATGGTGCAGGAGCTCGCGGCGCGGGCGGGCCTGCCGATGCCGCGCGTCTACCTGATCGACGAGGCGCAGCCGAACGCGTTTGCCACCGGCCGCAATCCGGAACACGCGGCGGTGGCGGCGACGACCGGCATCATGCAGCTTCTCAGCGAGCGCGAATTGCGCGGTGTGATGGCGCACGAACTGACGCACGTGAGAAACCGTGACACCCTGATTTCGACGGTCTCGGCGTCGATCGCCGGCGCGATCTCGGCGCTGGCCAACTTCGGCATGCTGTTCGGCGGCCGCGACAGCGAGGGCCGTCAGGCCAACCCGCTGCTGGCGATCGCGATCATGATCATCGCGCCGATCGCGGCCGTGCTGATCCAGATGGCGATTTCGCGTGCCCGCGAATTCGGCGCGGACGCCGGCGGCGCCGAGATTTCCGGCGACCCGCAGGCGCTCGCCAGCGCGCTGCAGAAGATCGAGGCGTATGCCAGGGGCTTGCCGATGCCGACGGCGGAGGCCCATCCGGAGACGGCGCAGATGATGATCATCAATCCGCTTTCCGGCGGCGGGCTGGCCGGACTGTTTTCCACGCACCCTGCGACCGAGGAGCGCGTCGCGCGCCTGCTGCAGATGACGCGCCGGACCTGACCGCGCGGGCTGCTATCATCCGCCGCTTCCCTTCGCGGCGCGATCCGATGAACCAGCAGAGCCTTCCCGGCGTTTTCCTCCATGCATAAGCTGCAGAAGCTGGCCGCCGGCGCGCTGGAAGCGGTGCTCGCCGGGTCGGCCCTGCACCTCGTCCTGCCGCAGTCCCTGCAACACCTGAACACGCCGGGCGAGCGCGGCGCGCTGCAGGACATCGTGTACGGCAGCCTGCGGCAGCTCGGGCGGCTCGACGCCTGGCTGGCGGCGCTGCTCGAACGCCCGCTGACCGATCCGCAACTGGGTTGGCTGCTGCGGGTGGCGCTGTATCAGCTCGCCTATACCCGTGCGCCCGCCCATGCCGTGGTGCACAACGCCGTGACGGCGGCGGGCCATGGCTGGCGGCGCGGGCTGGCCAACGCGGTGTTGCGCAATTTCCAGCGGCGCCGCGCCGAACTGGACCGCATCGCGGATGCCCAGCCGTCCGCGCGCTGGTCGCATCCCGAGTGGTGGATCGCCAGGCTGCAGGCCCAATATCCCGAGCGTTGGCAAAGCATCCTCGAAGCCAGCCTGCTGCATCCGCCCTTCACCCTGCGCGTGAATCGCCGTCACGGCGACGTCGCCGGCTATCTGCGGCGCCTCAACGAAGCCGGACTGCCGGCGCGCCAGACGGGCCCGGACGCCGTCACGCTCGACCGCGCGGTGCCGGTGCACGGCCTGCCCGGCTTCGACGAAGGCCACGTCTCGGTCCAGGACGCCGGGGCGCAGTGGGCCGCGCGCCTGCTCGACGCGCAGCCCGGCGAACGGGTGCTCGATGCCTGCGCCGCCCCCGGCGGCAAGACCGGCCATATTCTCGAACGTGCCGACGTGGCGCTGACCGCGCTCGACGTCGACGCGGCGCGGCTGGCGCGGGTGCGGGACAATCTCGACCGGCTGCGTCTCGCGGCGACCCTGGTCGAGGGAGACGCCGCACATCCCGAGCGCTGGTGGGACGGCCGCCCCTTCGACCGGATCCTGGCCGACGTGCCATGCAGCGCGTCCGGGGTGACGCGCCGCAACCCGGACGTCAAATGGCTGCGCCGTCCTGACGACATCGCTCAATTTGCCGCGCAGCAAGCCGTTATGCTGGAGGCGCTCTGGCGGCTGCTGGCGCCGGGTGGTACATTGCTCTACGCAACCTGCTCGATATTCGATGAAGAAAACGACGGGCAGGTGCGCGCGTTCCTGGCGCGCCATCCAGACGATGCCGAACGCGGCACGCTACCTGAACCTTTGTCAGACGGATCGCTCTTGCCCGGTGCCGAGCATGATGGTTTCTTTTACGCCCTGTTGCGCAAGACCTGATCCTGGCATTCGCCGGCTGGCCTGGCTGTTGCTGGCCTTCTGGCTGACGTTCGCGGGCGGCGCGCTCGCCGCCGACAAGAGCGCCGTGACGCAGGCGGCCATTCGCGCGACGCCGCAGGGCTACGTGCTCGACGCCAACGTGAACGTCGTGCTCAATCCCACGCTCGAAGACGCGCTCAGCCGCGGCATCAACCTGTATTTTCTGCTCGAACTCGAGGTGACCCGGCCGCGCAACTGGTGGTTCGACGAGAGCATCGCCGAACCGGTGCGCAAGATGCGCATCTATTACCACCTGCTGCTGAGGCGCTACGTCGTCGAAAACGGCTATACGACCCGCACTGCCGCCACCCTCGGCGAGGCGCTGGGCATGCTGGGGCAGGTGGACGGGTGGCAGGTGCTCGAACGCGGCGCACTCAAGAGCGGCCACCGCTACGACGCGCGGCTGCGCATGCGGCTCGACACCTCGCAGCTGCCGAGGCCGCTCTCCATCCCGGCGGTCGGCGGCGAACGCTGGGAACTCGTGACGCCCTGGTACGACTGGTCGTTCGACGCGCCTGCCGTTCCCGCCTCGCCCGCACCCGTTCCCTGATGCGCAGTCTGATCGCCGCCGCCCTGATCCTGGGCATCGTGCTCCTGTCGCTGCTGTTTTATGCGAGCGGCGGCAGCAGCGCCTTCTCCGATACCCTGCCGACCCTGTTCGTGGGCGGCGTCCTCTTGGGCACCGCGCTGCTGGTGCTGCTGGGCTGGCGCATGTGGTGGCTGCAGAAACGCATTCGCCGCGGCGTCTTCGGCGCCAAGCTGACGCTGAAGCTGCTGCTCATGTTCGGCGTCGTCGCCATGCTGCCCGGACTCGTCGTGTACGGCGCGTCGGTGTTCTTTCTCAATCGCTCCATCGAAACCTGGTTCGATGTCAGGGTCGACAATGCGCTTGCGTCGGGCGTCAATCTCGGCCAGGCCGCGCTGGACGACCTGCTGCGCGATCTGGGCAAGAAGGCGCAGCGCATGGCGCTGATCCTGTCGGACGAAGGGCCGGGCTCGGTCATCACGAGCCTGTCCAACCTGCGCGAGCAAAGCTCGGTCCAGGAAGTGACGCTGTTCAACGAGCGCGGCGGCGTCGTCGCCCACGTCAGCGGCGAGCGCGGCACGCTGCTGCCGGTGCTGCCCGACCGCAACGTGCTGTGGCAGGTCCGCCAGCAGCAGCCCTACAGCCGCATCGAGGAGGTGCCGGAACGCGGACTGATCATGCACGTCATCGTGCCGGTGTATACGAGCTCGCTGGCCGGCGAGACGCGCCTGCTGCAACTGGTGCAACCGGTGCCGGCGCGGCTGGCGCACGACGCGCAGGCGGTCCAGCTGGCTTACCAGGAATACCAGCAGATATCGGTTTCGCGGCTCGGCATCAAGCGCATCTACGGCCTCGCGCTCACCCTGACCCTGATGCTGGCGCTGCTGATGACGTTCGTCATCGCCTATCTCCTGTCGGAGCGGCTCGGCGCGCCGTTGCGCACGCTCGCGCGCGGCACCCGGGCCGTGGCCAAGGGCGATTTTTCGCAGATGCCGTCCGTCTCCAGCCGCGACGAACTGGGCGTGCTGATCCAGTCGTTCAATCGCATGACCCGGCAACTGTCCGACGCGCGCGAGCAGGTCGCGCAGAACCATCAGCAGACCGAGCAGGCCAAGGCGTTTCTCGAGCGGGTGCTGGCGAACCTGTCATCGGGCGTGGTCGTGCTGGACGAGACCTTGCGGGTGCGCACGGCCAACAGCGCGGCGGCGCATATTCTGGGGGTGGCCGAGGCGACGCTGGACGCGCAGCCGCTCGCGGCGCTCGGCGCGCCGGGTGAGCCGCTGCACGCGTTCGGCGCGATGGTGGCGGCGCGCTTCGGCGAACACGAGGGCGAGTGGCAGGAGCAGGTCGATTACACCGCCCACGGCGGCAGCCAGTCGCTGCTGCTGCGCGGAACCCGCCTGCCGGCCGCCGTCGAGCGCGGCTACGTGCTCGTGTTCGACGACGTGACCAAGCTCATCGACGCCGAGCGCAACGCGGCCTGGAGCGAGGTGGCGCGCCGCCTCGCGCACGAGATCAAGAATCCGCTCACGCCCATCCAGCTCTCCGCCGAGCGGATCGCGCGCAAGCTCGACGGGCGCCTGGCGCCGGCCGACGCCGAGTTCCTGGCGCGCGCGACGCATACGATCATCAACCAGGTCGCGGCCATGAAAAACATGGTGGACGCGTTCGCCGGCTACGCGCGCATGCCGCGCGCGCGGCTCGAGTCGCTCGACCTCAATGCGCTGGTGCGGGAAGTGCTGGCGCTGTACGACGCCAAGGCGCTCGGCCTCGCGCTGGCCCTCGATCCCGATTTGCCGCGCATTGCGGGAGATGCCACATTATTGCGTCAGGTGATACATAATCTGTTGCAAAATGCGCAGGATGCCCTGGCCGGCCGCGACGCTCCGCGCGTCGACGTCGCTACGCGGCTGCGCAGCAATCGAAACATGGTTTGTTTATCCGTGACGGACAACGGAGGCGGGTTTCCGGAACATCTCATGACGCGGCTGTTCGAGCCTTACGCGACGACCAAGTCCAAAGGGACGGGCCTGGGTCTGGCGATCGTCAAAAAGATCGTCGAAGAGCATCACGGCAAAATTCAAATAGAAAACCGCAAGGCGGGCGGCGCTGCGATCCATATTTCGCTGCCGGTATTTGCGGCAGGCGGAGAGAACACGTGAGCGGGCATATTCTCGTCGTGGACGACGAAGTGGGCATTCGTGAATTGCTGTCGGAGATCCTGACCGACGAGGGCTACGACGTGCACCTGGCGGAGAATGCCGAAGCGGCGCGTGCGTTCCGCGCCCAGCGCCGGCCGGATCTGGTGCTGCTCGACATCTGGATGCCCGACACCGATGGCGTGACGCTGCTCAAGGAATGGGCGGGGGGCGGCCAGCTCACCATGCCCGTCGTGATGATGTCGGGACACGGCACCATCGATACCGCCGTTGAGGCCACCCGGCTCGGCGCGACCGATTTCCTGGAGAAGCCGGTGTCGCTGGCCAAGCTGATCGACACCGTCAACAAGGCGATCAAGCGCGGGGTCGCGCTGCCGCGCCGCGCCGCCAGCATGGACCTGTCGGCGCTCGGCAAAAGCGCGCAGATCCTCGAACTCAAGAAGCGCCTCTCGCAGATCGCCGGCAACACCGCGCCCGTGCTGCTCCTGGGCGAACCCGGCAGCGGCTTTGAAATCTGCGCTCATTTTCTGCACCAGCCGTCGACGCCGTGGATCGAGATCAGGGATCGCGCGCGCCTCGTTTCCGATCCGCTCAGTTTCGTCGAGACGCTCGGCAGCGGCACGCTCTACCTGCCGGAAGTGTGCGAGCTCGGGCGCCTCGAACAGAAAGGCCTGGCGCTGCTGCTCGACCGCATCGAGGGCAGCGGCGCGCGCCTCGCCTGCGCGTCCAGCCGCAGCCTCGACGCCATGGTCGCGGCCGGCGAGTTCGACAGCCGGCTTTACTATCGGCTCTCCAGCCTCGCCATCCAGGTGCCGCCCTTGCGCGAGCATCGCGAGGACATTCCCGAAATCGCCAACTTCATGCTGGCGCAACTGATCGAGGCCAACGTCTGCCCGGTGCGCCGGCTCACGACGCCGGCGCTGAACCAGCTTCGCAACTTCGACTGGCCGGGCAACCTGCCCCAGCTCAACAACGTCGTGCGCACGCTGGCGGTCACCGCGCTGGCGAGCGAAATCGACGCGGGCGACGTGAATCGCGTGCTCGCGCCGATGAAGCAGTCTGCGCCGGCGGTGGCGCACGGCATCCCGCTCGACATCCCGCTGCGCGAGGCGCGCGACGCCTTCGAACGCATGTATTTCGAACACCTGATCCAGAAGGAAGGCGGCAGCATGACCCGGGTCGCCGACAAGTCGGGGCTGGAGCGCACCCACCTTTACCGCAAACTGAAACAGCTGAATATCCGGCACGGGCGTCGGCTCGACGACGACCTGTAGGCCGGGGGGACGCGCTTGAAAATCATCATTCTTGGCGCAGGCCAGGTCGGCGCCAATCTTGCCGAAAGCCTGATCGCGGAAAACAACGACATCACGGTCGTCGACCTCGACGAGGGACGCCTGGCGCCGTTGCAGGACCGCTTCGACCTGCGCACCGTGCGCGGCCACGCGGCGCATCCGACGGTACTCAGGCAGGCCGGCGCCGAGGACGCGGACATGCTCGTCGCGGTCACGCAAAGCGACGAGACCAACCTCGTCGCCTGCCGCATCGCTTCCACGCTCTTCAACGTTCCCACGCGGATCGCGCGCATCCGCTCGAACGACTTTCTGGGCATGGAGGCGGGCTTCCTGGCCGAGCAGTTCGGTGTCGACGACGTGATCAGCCCCGAGCAGGAAGTCACCGACACGCTGCGGCGCCTGATGGAGCATCCGGAGGCCTTGCAGGTGCTCGATTTCGCCGACGGCAAGGTGCGCCTGATCGCGGTCCGCGCCTACCACGGCGGTCCGCTGGTCGGGCACGAGCTGCAGGACATCAAGCGCCACATGCCCAACCTGGAATGCCGCATTCCCGCGATCTACCGGCGCGACCGCGGCATCGTTCCGCGGGGGATCACGGTGATCGAGCCGGGCGACGAGGTGTTCTTTCTCGCGCGCAAGGGGGATATTCCCTCGGTGATGCGCGAATTGCGCCGCATCGAGCGGCCGGTCAGGAAAGTCATGATCGCCGGCGGCGGCAACATCGGGCGGCGGCTGGCCGCGCGCATCGAACGCGATTACGACGTCAAGGTCATCGACCACAACAAGTCGGTCAGCAAGCTGCTGGCCGAGCAGCTCCATCACACGCTGGTGCTGCAGGGCGATGCGACCGACGAGGAGCTGCTCGAGCAGGAGCACATCGCGTCGATGGACGTCTTCTGCGCGCTCACCAACGACGACGAAGACAACATCATGTCCGCGCTGCTGGCCAAGCGGATGGGCGCGCACCGCGTGATCGCGCTGATCAATCGCTCGGCCTACGTCGACCTGGTGCAGGGGGGCCAGATCGACATCGCGATCTCGCCCGCCCAGGCAACGGTCGGGCCGCTCCTGTCCAAGATCCGCCGCGGCGACATGGTCGCCGTGCATTCATTGCGGCGCGGCGCCGCCGAGGTGCTCGAGGTGGCGGTGCACGGCGATGCGAAGACCTCGCGCGTCGTCGGCCGGCGCCTCGCGGAGATCGACCTGCCCGACGGCGCAACGGTCGCGGCGATCATCCGCAACAACGACGTCATCATCGTCCATCACGACACGCTGATCGAGGCGGAAGATCACCTCATCGTGTTCGTCCTCAACAAGCGCATCATTCCCAGGGTGGAAAAACTGCTTCAGGTCGGTTTCGGCTTCTTCTGAACCATGCGCCGCATCCTTCCTATCCTGCACGTGCTGGGTCTGGTGGTGCTGATTTTCGCCTTCACCATGCTGCTGCCGCTGGGCGTCGCCTTCGTCTGGCAGGATGCGGCGCTGCATGCCTACGACGAGGCCTTCCTGATCACCTTCGGCTCGGGCCTGCTGACCTGGCTTTTTACCCGCCACAACAAGCGCGAGCTGCAGACCCGCGACGGCTTCCTCCTGGTGGTCCTGGTATGGGCTGTGCTCCCCGCCTTCGCCACCCTGCCCCTGCTGAATTTCCTGCCCGGACTGAGTTTCACCGACGCGTATTTCGAAACCGCTTCGGGCCTGTCGACGACCGGCGCGACGGTCCTGTCGGGCCTGGACGCGCTGCCGCGTTCCATCAACCTGTGGCGGCACCTGCTCAACTGGCTCGGCGGGATGGGCATCATCGTGCTCGCGGTGGCCATTCTTCCCATGCTGGGAATCGGCGGACGCCAGCTCTTCAAGGCCGAAACGCCGGGACCCATGAAGGACTCGAAGCTGACGCCGCGAATCGCGGATACGGCCAAGTCGCTCTGGCTGGTTTACGCCGCGATTACCGCGGCCTGCATCGTGGCGCTCAAGCTCGCCGGAATGAACTGGTTCGACGCCGTCTGCCACGCCTTTTCGGCCATGGGACTGGGCGGCTTCTCGACGCACGACGCCAGCGTCGGCTACTTCGATTCCCCCGCGATCGAAGCCGTCCTGATCGTTTTCATGCTGCTCGCCGCGATGAACTTCGCCACGCACTTCCTGGCCTTCCGCAGCCGCAGCCTGCGGGCCTACCGGGCCGATCCGGAAGTGCTGCCCATGCTGGTGCTGGTGCTGGTCAGCTGCATCGCCGCAGCGCTTTACGTATGGCACGCGGGAATCTATCCGAGCTACTGGACCGCGCTGCGCCACGTCAGCTTCAACCTGGTTTCGCTGGCGACGGATTGCGGCTTCGCCAGCGCCGACTTCAATCGCTGGCCGTTTTTCGTGCCGCTTTGGATGCTGCTCCTGAGTTGCGTGACGGTCAGTTCGGGCTCGACCGGCGGCGGCATCAAGATGATCCGCAGCCTGCTGATGTTCAAGCAAAGCCAGCGCGAACTGCAGCGGCAGATCCACCCCACCGCGGTGCTGCCGATCAAGGTGGGCGGGCTTCCGGTGTCCAACCAGGTGGCGTTCGCCGTGCAGGTGTTCGTGATGCTCTACATCAGCAGCGTTCTCGCCCTGACCCTGATCCTGGTGGCGAGCGGGCTGGACTTCGTTTCTGCCTTTTCCGCCATCATCGCCTGCATCAACAACGCCGGCCCCGGATTGAATCAGGTCGGGCCCGCGACCAACTACAGCGTGCTGAACGACTTCCAGACCTGGGTCTGCACGTTCACGATGCTGCTCGGGCGGCTCGAGCTGATGACGGTGTTCGTGCTGTTCACGCGGACGTTCTGGCGTGCGTGAGCGCATCTCGCCGGACGTCCTTGTGGAAACTTTGCCCGGTCCGGTCTATGAATCACTGGATCGGCCCCGTGAAACTTCCCTGCAAACCCGAATTCCTCACGATCATCGCGTGACCTGAATGTCCGGACCCGAAAACTTCCTTGCCATGCTCGCAGCCGGCCGCGACAACGCCATGCTGCGATACGCGCTGGGCAACGAGTACCTCAAGCTGGGCGAGGCGCGGACGGCCGCCGAGCATTTGCGCCGTGCCGTCGAGCACGATCCGAAGTATTCGGCGGCATGGAAGCTCCTGGGCAAGGCGCTGGCCGAGGCCGAGGCGTGGAACGACGCGCTGGCGGCGTACCGGCAGGGCATCGCCGTCGCCGAGGCGCGTGGCGACAAGCAGGCGGCCAAGGAAATGACCGTGTTCGCAAGGCGAATAGAGAAGCGGCTTGGGTTAAAATCGGACGACTGAATATTGAATCGAAGGAGCAGGAAATGACGCGCATGGTGAATTGTGTGAAGCTCGGACGCGAAGCCGAAGGCCTGGCCTTCCAGCCTGTGCCGGGCGAGCTGGGCAAGAAGATATTCGAGAACGTGTCGAAGGAAGCCTGGGGCGGCTGGCAGCGCCACCAGACCATGCTCATCAACGAAAACCGCCTCAACCTGGCGGATCCGCAGGCGCGCGCGTACCTGATGGAGCAGATGGACCGTTACTTTTTCGGCGGCGGCAGCGTCGACGTCGCGGCGGGATACGTGCCGCCCAGCAAGTAAGCACCTTCGCATCCATGAAAAACGGGCGCCGCGGCGCCCGTTTTTCATGGAAGGCGTCGTCGCGTCTAGAGGACTTCCTTCTCGATTTCCTCCAGCGACGTGTGGCGCACGTCCTTGCCCTTCACCATGTACACCACGTATTCCGACATGTTCTTCGCGTGGTCGCCCATCCGCTCGATCGCCTTGGTGACGAACAGGATGTCGATGAAGACCGAAATCGTGCGCGGGTCCTCCATCATGAAGGTGATGAGGTGGCGCAGGTTGAGGCGGAACTCCTCGTCCACCGCCTGATCCTGGCGAGCGATCTCGACCGCCTTGGTGGCGTCCAGGCGGGCAAAGCTGTCGAGCGCCTTGCGCAACATGTCGAGCACCAGATCGCCCATGTACTTGACTTCGGAAAAGCGCGGCAGGCTGATGCGCTCGGTCTGGTGGATCAGCCGCGCCATGCGGGCGATCTTGGCGGCCTCGTCGCCGATGCGTTCGAGATCGGTGATGGTCTTGACCACCATCATCACCATGCGCAGGTCGGACGCGGTGGGCTGGCGCCGCGCGATGATGTGCGTGCAGTCCTCGTCGATGGCCACTTCCAGCGCGTTGACGTTGTGATCGTTGGCATCCACCTGATCGGCGAGCTTCATGTCGCCCTGGATGAGCGCCTCGATGGCGTTCACGATCTGTTCCTCGACCAGGCCACCCATTTTCAGCACGTTGGCGCGCACGGCTTCCAGCTCGGCGTCAAACTGCTTGTAGGTGTGTTCCGTTGGCATTTTTATCAGTCCCTCCAGTTTCTCGTCTCTGATTATAGGCCCAGCTTTATGACCCTAACATGTACGGACAGTTTCAGCGGGTACTGAAGGGCAACGCATAATGCGTCCCGTCGATCTCGAGGTAGAGCGTCCAGTCGCGCCGTCCGCTTACGCATACGGGCAGGGTGACGCTCGACGCGAACGTCGTCCCGCCCCCCGTGGGCGACAGGTCGTAGCGATTGAAGCCCATTTCCATGCCGTTCATCTGGAATTCGGCACTCACCCGCGCCGCACCCGGGACATCGACGTTCAGGTCGAACGCCTTCAAGGGCGTGGGGCGGGTGGAAAAGCGCAGGCTGGCGCTCGTCCCGTGATGGCTGAAGGTACACCCCGCCTGCGGATCCGCGCAGGCGATGACCTGCGCCTTCGCCGGTCGGCTCAGCCAGTAGCCGGCCACCGCGATCGCCGCCAGCGTGAGGGCGAGCAAAAGCGGCATCCACACCCGCAGGCGATAAGCCAACGGACGAGCGGCGCCGGTCCCTGCCGGATCTCCGGGTGGCTTCACGTCCAGGCACCCCGCAGCAGCGCCACGCCGTGCGCACCGTGCGATTGCGCCAGCGCCACGTTATCGCGTCCGAGCCCGCCGAGGCCGTACACGGGAATCGGGCTGGCGGCCGCGAGTGCCGAAAAAACCTCCCAGCCGAGCGTCGCGGCGCCCGGATGCGTGAGCGTCGGCAATACCGGCGACAGCAGGGAAAAATCCGCGCCCAGCGCCGCGGCCTGCGCCAGTTCCCCGGCGTCGTGGCACGACACGCCGACCCATTCGCAATCGGGCCGCACCGTCAGCCGCGCGGCGGCCGACGCGTCGAGGTGGATGCCGTCGGCGCCGGCCGCGCGGGCCAGCTCCAGGGGCCCGTTGACGAGCACGCGCGCGCCGTGGGGACGCGCGCGGCGCACGACCTCGCGCGCCAGATGCAGGCGCTCGTCGTCCGGCAGCGTCTTGTCGCGCACCTGGATCAGCCGCAGGCCGTCGGCGAGCGCGACGTCCAGGCGCGCCAGGAAGCTGTCCATGCCGAGCGCCTCGGCGTTGGATATGCCCAGCACCGGCGGCAGCGACAACGCCTTGACGATGGGGAAATTGGCCGGCAGGAGCGGCGTGACCTCGACCGCGTCGGGCCGCTGCCAGGAAAAAATCTGCCCCTCGTGCGGGTGCGGCGTGCCCTGCCAGTCGAAGACGCGGAAGAAATTGAGCCGCACCGTGGCGTGGGGATATTCGAACACGCGCGTGATCCAGCGGCATGCGTGCGTGACGGCGATCCCGAGTTCCTCGTGCAGTTCGCGGACCAGCGCCGCGTCGAGCGACTCGCCCGGCTCGACCTTGCCGCCGGGGAATTCCCAATAACCGGCGTAGGCCTTGCCGGCGGGCCGCTGTGCGAGCAGCACGCGGCCGTCCTGCTGCGTGAGGACCGCGGCCGCGACTTCGATGATGGAAGCGAGGCTCATCGTTTGCCCGCCCAGTCGCGCGCGAATTGCCATGCCACGCGGCCGTTGCGCGCACCGCGGCCGAGCGACCATTGCAGTGCCGCGCGCTCGAAGCCGTCGTCGGCGGGCGCGCCCAGCGTCGCCGCCCAGTGTCGCGCGATGGCGAGGTAGGTGTCCTGGGCCATGCCGTGAAACGGCACCCACAGCCCGAAGCGATCGGACAGCGAGATCTTTTCCTCGATTGCCTCGCCCGGATGCACTTCGCCGCCGAGATGCCTCGTTTCCAGGTTTTCCGCCATGTATTCGGGCATCAGATGACGACGATTGCTGGTCGCGTAGATCAGCACGTTGTCGGACGGCCCGGCGAGCGAGCCGTCGAGCGCGGCCTTGAGGCTCGCGTAGCCCGGCTCGTGCTCGGCAAACGTGAGGTCGTCGATGAAGACGATGAAGCGGTGATCGGCATCCGCCAGCAGGTCGAACAGGTTGGGCAGGTCCGGCAATCCGGCCTTGTCCACCTCGATCAGGCGCAGCCCCTTGGGCGCGTATTTGGCGTGCACCGCCTTCACCAGCGAAGACTTGCCGCAGCCACGCGCGCCGGTCAGCAGCACGTTGTTGGCGGGTTTGCCGGCGACGAACTGGCGCGTGTTGGCCTCGACCTCCCGCTTCTGGTCGTCGATCGCCAGCAGATCCCTGAGCGCGACGCGCTGGGGGTGGAGGATGGGCTTGAGTTCGGCCGACTGCGCGGCCCAGCGCGCCGCGCGGACGGTTTTCCAGTCGAGGTCGCGCAAGGTGGGCGGCGGATCGAGACGGTCGAGCAGCCGTTCGATGCGCGGAATCAGGTCGGCGAGATCGGTCATCCGGAGATTCTAGCCGCTGGCTCGGGAAAAATTGAGGTTTCAGCCGACAAAGGCAACCGGCGCGCCGGCCGCGATTCAGCGGCGGGCGGACCGACAAGACCGGTCTCAGGTGCGGTATTCCGCGTTGATCTTGACGTAGTCGTAGGAAAAATCGCAGGTCCAGACGGTGGCGTTCACGCTGCCCCGGTGGAGCACGACGCGGACCGTGATCTCGGATTGCGCCATCACCGCCGCGCCCTGCGCCTCCGAATAGCTGGCAGCGCGGCCGCCGTTTTCGGCGACGAGCACGTCGCCCAGATAGACCTTGAGCGCGTTGACGTCGAGGTCGGCCACGCCCGCGTAGCCGATCGCCGCGAGAATCCGGCCGAGGTTGGGGTCGCTCGCGAAGAACGCCGTCTTGACCAGCGGCGAGCGCGCGATGGCATAGGCGATCTGCTTGCATTCGGAGCGGTCGCGGCCGCCTTCGACCGTCACCGTGATGAACTTGGTCGCGCCTTCTCCGTCACGCGCCATCGCCTGCGCGAGTTCGATGGCCACCTCGCTCAGCGCGTCCTTGAGCGCGGCGTAATCGGCGCCCGCCGCGTCGCCGATCTCGGCGTTCCCGGCCTGGCCGGTCGCGATCAGAATGAAGCTGTCGTTGGTGGAGGTGTCGCCGTCGACGGTGACGCAGTTGAACGACACGTCGGCCACTTCCTTCACCAGCCGCTGCATCAGAGCGGGCGCGAGCGCCGCGTCGGTCGCGACGAAGCCCAGCATGGTCGCCATGTTGGGATGGATCATGCCGGAGCCCTTGGCGATCCCGGTCACCGTCACCGTCGCGCTGCCCACCCGAGCCTGGCGCGACGCGCCCTTGGCGACGATGTCGGTCGTCATGATGGCGTGCGCGGCCTCGCTCCAGCGGTCCGGCGCGAGATCGGCCTGGGCCGCGGGCAGCGCCGCCAGGATCCTGTCGATCGGCAGCGGCTCCAGGATGACGCCGGTGGAAAAGGGCAGCACGTTTTCCGCCGCGCAGCCGATCAGCCCCGCCACCGCCTCGCAGGTGCGGTGCGCGCGGGCAAGGCCTTCTTCGCCGGTGCCGGCGTTGGCATTGCCGGTGTTGATCACCAGCGCGCGAATGCCGCCGTGCGCAAGGTGCTGCCTGCACAGCGTGACCGGCGCGGCGCAGAAGCGGTTCTGCGTGAACACGCCGGCGACCTGGCTGCCTGGTCCGAGTTCGATCAGCGTCAGGTCGCGCCGTCCCGGTTTCTTGATACCCGCGGAGGCGATGCCGAGCCGGAGGCCGGCAATCGGGAGCAGGGATGCGGGGTCGGGAGCGGCAAGATTGACGGGCATGGCGGCGGGCAGGAACGGGAAAGCCGTTATTCTATGCGCGCACGGCGCCGAACAGGCGCAATCCGCCGCCGTTCAAGGAAGCGCGATCCCGCTATTTGTCGAGCGGCGCGGCCAGCTTGCGCAGGATTTCGTGCGAGAGCGAGTAGAACTGCGGCGTCGGGCCGAGATCTTCGTAGATCGGATCGCCGTAGTCGTCTTCGGCGATGACGCGATTGCCCGGTATATAGGGCATGGCCACCTCCAGCTCGTCGAGGGCGGCGCGAATCAGGTCGGCCATCAACTGGGAGTCACTGCGCCCGGGGTACATCACGTGCAATGCCTCGATGCGCGCAGCATCCCTTAGCGGCAGATGAACGGTGTAGGCGCGCACGTCCGCGCGCGCGTGCCCCTCCTGGCCCCAGCGCTGGATCAATTCGGCGATGCGCATGCGCGTTCCCCAACTTCACGATGGTTTTGTTATAGCAAAGCCCCCCGCAAGACAAAGCGGAATTCAGCGCGCCTCGACGCGGCGCCATACGAGCGTGCGGTTGTTCGCCGGCATCGCGACATCCCGCTGCAGAAGCAGCCCCTGCGCGCGCGCCAGCGCGTCCACCGCCTCGAAATCGCGCACGCCCGACGCAGGATCGCGCGCCTTCAGCCACGCGTCGAAACGTGCGTTGCTCTCCGACGTGAAGGCGCCGTTGTAGTTGAAGGGCCCGTACACCGCGAGGACGCCGCCGGGCTCCAGAACCTCGCCCACGCCGTCGAAAAATTTCTCGACCTCCGGCCAGCCCATGATGTGGAGCGTATTGGCCGAAAACACCGCGTCGTAGCGGCCACCGCGCCAGTCGGTCCGGTTGACGTCGAGCGCCAGCGGCGGCAACACGTTGGCCAGTCCCGCTTCTGCCAGCCAAAGGCGGATGCCGGCATGGTTCTGCGGAACGTCGGCCGTCTGCCAGCGCAGGTGCGGCAGCTCGGCTCCGAAATACACGGCGTGCTGGCCGGTGCCGCTGCCGATTTCCAGCACGTTGCGGCGGTCGGCGAACACCTCGCGCAAGATCGCGAGAATCGGCTCGCGGTTCTGCACGCAGGATTCGGAAAAGGGCTTGTCGGTCACGTTCATGTCTCCAGATGAACCAGCCGCCCGTCGGCCAGCAGCAGCGCGGCGCGGATCGGCTTGGCGGGATAGAGCGCCGCGAGCAGGGATCGATATCCCGCAAGCTGCGCCCCGTGGCGGTCTGCCAATTGCGGGTCTGACAGGGCGCGGCTGTCGTCGCCGGTCTTGTAGTCGATCAGCCAGACGGCATCGTCGCATTCCACCACGCGGTCGAGTCGCTGCAGGCGCCCGCTGCCGTCGAGCAGCGCCAGTTCGTTGTGTGCCCGCAGGTATTGCGCGGGGTCGAAAAAACGCGCGAGATGCGGCTGCGCCAGCAGCGCGCGGGCGGCGGATTCGATCTGCCCGAGTTCGGCGTCGAGCCGCAGCCGGGCAGCCAGTGCCGGCAGATCGACCGGACGCCCCGGCGGCGCCAGCCGTTCCAGGCATGCGTGGAACAGTTCCCCGCGCGCGGCCATCGGACTCGCGACGGGCGCGGCGACGCGCTGCCCGACCGGCGGGGCTTCGATGCGCGGCGGCGGCGCCGTGCGATCGGTCTCGCGGACCGCCGCCGGCGGCAGCTCGGCCGGCAGATCCAGGTCCTGCCACGCGGCCGCAACCCGCGCGAGCCAGGCGTTCCGCTCCGCGTCGCCGCTCACGATCAGCGCCTGCTCGGCGCGGGTGAGGGCGACATACAGCAGGTTGTCGGACTCGCGCTGCGCCAGCCGGGTTTCGTCGGCGAACCAGTGTTCACGCGCCGCGCCGCGTTCGTCGGCCCTGCCGAACAACGAGAAGTGTTGCGGCCGCGCCGCTTCGGGCGGCCACGGCGCCAGCACGCCGTAGGTCTCGCCTTTCTGGTGGTCGCTGCCGCCGAGCAGCCATACGATCGGCGCCTCCAGCCCCTTCGCGCCGTGGATGGTGAGGAGCCGCACGCCGTTTTCGCCGTCGGCGGCGAGGCCCTCGCCGGGCGCCGCGTCGGCGTCGTCGACCAGGCTCGCGAGCTCGCGGACGAAGCCGGCGAGCGTCGGGTAGCGCCCCGCGTCCTGCGTCAGCGCCAGTTGCATGAATGCGCGCAGGTTGGCGGCGACCTGCGGGCGCATCGCTTCCGGCACAGCCGCAGCGTAGCGCGCCTCGACATCGCCCTCGAAATAGACGCGGTCGAGCAGATCGTGCACCGGCAGCGTGCCGCAGGATGCGCGCCAGCGGGGAAGCAGCCGCGCGGCGCGCAGCAGTTCCGGCGGGCAATCGGCTTCGCCCGACAGCGACAGCAGGCGCGCCCAGCCGCGCGGCTCGTCCGCCGGAAAGACCCGCAGCAGGTCGGCGTCGCTGCAGCCGAAGACGGGGCTCTTCAATGCATGTGCAAGCTTGAGTTCCGCGTGGGGCAGCAGCAGCGTCTCGATCAGCACGATGATGTCCTGCGCTTCCAGTGCGTGCAGCAGGCCGCCGCGGCGCGAGGTGATGAAGGGAATGCGCGCCGCTTCGAGTTCGCGTTCGTACAGGTGGAGATGAGTGCGCTTCCTGACCAGCGCCATCACGTCGCTGGCCCGCGCGGCGCGAACGCCGCCGCTGTCCGCCACGCCCCAGCGTCCCAGCACCTCGTCCCGCAGGACCTGCGCGAACTGCCGGGCCTCGGCGTGCACCGCGCGGTCGGCGGCTTCCGCCTGTGGCGTGAGGAGCGGATTGCGCAGCGTCGCGACATGCGCGGCCTCGGCATTCTCCGCGCGAACCGGCAGGCAGCGCAGGGCGCCCGCGCGCCCGGTTTTTTCCGGCGCGTGCGCGTGCTCGGCGAAGCCGTCCACGCCGTCGAACGCCCGATTGATGGCGGTCACCACCGGCGGCGCCAGCCGTCGCGTCATGTCGGTCGTGAAATGCCGCGCGTCGAAATGCGCGGCCAGAAATTGCGCCGCCGCGCCAAACACCCGTGCTTCGCCGCGGCGGAAACGGTAGATCGCCTGCTTGGGATCGCCCACCATGAATACCGTCATATCGCTGTCGGCACCGCGGGCTTCCAGCAGCCACGTCGAGAGCGCCTGCCATTGCAGCGGGTTGGTGTCCTGGAATTCGTCGAGCAGCAGATGCCGGTAGCGCGCGTCGAGCTTCGACGCCAGCGCCGGTGCGTGTTCCTCGCTCGCGAGCAGGCGGCACGCCTGCCATTCCGCGTCGGTGAAGTCGATCACGCCCTGTTGCGACTTGGCGTCCTGATAGGCCGTGATCAAGGCGTGACCGAGCAGGAGGCCGTGGCGATTGAGCTGCCAGATGCGCTGGTCGGTCTGCTGCCGCGCGATCTCCTCGAGCGCGTCTTCCAGCGTTTCATAGTCGCGCAGATAGGCGTCCGCCTCGCCCGCAAGCGCGGCGAGCAGGCCCCTGGTCGCCTTGTTCGCGAGGCGGCCGCCGTCGGCCTTGAGGATTCTCTTGCGCAGCCCCGCGAAGTCCGTCGAGGCGAGCGCCTGTTGAAGCGACTCGCCCTTTTTGCGCTCGGCGTCGCTGCCCTTTTCCAGCGCGAGCCCCACGCGCTTCACCCGCGCGACCATCGACGCGTCCGCCCAGAACGCCGCCACCGCGTCGCCATCCAGATCGGGGTGCAGCAGCGGCCGCAGCTGTGCGAGCGCGTGGCTCACGGGATCCGGCATGCCGCCGCTGTACGCCCACCATTCCGCGCGTGCCTGTGCGACATTTTTCAGCAGCGCGCGCAGATTGTGTTCGCCGATGTCGGCGAGCAGCGCCAGCAGGGCGATGCCCTCCGCCGACTCGGGCGCCGCGGCCCAGCGCGCAAGCAGACGGTCGCGTACTTCGTTCAGGAGCTGGCTCTCGCGCTCGAGCAGCGGCGCGCCCCACGGCAGCCCGGCCTCCAGCGGCGCGCGTTTCAGCACGTCGAGAAACCAGCCGTGGAAGGTCGTCACCGTGGGTTCGGGCTGGGCGGTCAGCACCGCTTCCAGCAGGCCACGCGCCCGCGGCAGCAGCGGTTCGACGTCGTCGTCCGGTACCGATCGCGCGCGCAGGAACGCGCGCACCGTCGCGTCGTCTTCCAGCGCGAGGAGCCGCAGCCATTCATGCAGCCGGTCTGTCATCTCCTGCGCGGCCTTGCGCGTGAACGTGATCGCGAGCAGCTCGGATGGCGCGGCGCCCGCGAGCAGCAGGCGCAGCATGCGCGAAACGAGCAGCCAGGTCTTGCCGCTGCCCGCGCAGGCCTCGACCACCGATGAGCGCACGGGCGACAGGGCGATCGCGTAGTCCAGCGGCTCACTCACACCACATCCCCTTGCGGCACAGCCCGCGCGCTTCGCAGTGCCTGCAGACGCCGTCGACGCCGTGCGCCGGCAGCGCGGCCTGCCCGGCGATGGCCTCGAGCAGCGCCGGCAGCCGCAGGCTGATCGCGGCGACGTCGGTGTCGCCGTCCAGTTCGAGCGCCATGACGGGCGCCTCGTTGATCGGCAGGTAGGCGGCGGCGGCGTCGCACAGCCAGGCGTAGAAGGGCAGCTGGACGGCTTCGTCGGGCGCCTTCAGCTTCTTTTTGAGGCCCTGTGCGGCGCCGGTCTTGTAGTCGATCACGTAGCGGGCGTCGCCCCGCGCATCGACGCGGTCGACGCGGCCGTGCAGGGTGACCTCGCCGAGGCCGCCGACGCTGTGCCGCACGCCAAACTCGGTTTCACCCGACTCGTAGCGCCAGCCGGCGGCAGCGTGGGCAAGCCAGGCGTCGACGTAGGCCGGCTGGATGCTTTCCCATTTGGCGCGCCAGGCGGCGGCCGTGTACGCGGGCAGCGTGGCGAACTCGGCGCTGGAAAGCGCGTCCAGCCGCGCCAGCGCCGTGTCGCGCTCGAGCGGCGGCGCGCCGTCGTGAAAGCGCTTCAGGATGCGATGCAGCGCGTTGCCGTAGTCGCTCTTGTCGAGCGCGTCATCGGCCTCGTCGAGCTCGCGGATGCCGAGAACGCTGCGCGCAAAAAAACGGTAGGGGCAGTCGAGCAGCGTCTGGTAGGCGCTGGGCGAGTAACGTCGCGGCAATTGCGCGGCCGGAACCGTCGGGGCGGGCGGCAAAAACGCGCTCGGCAGCGGGCTCGCCTGCGCCGGCGGCGCGCCCGCCGCTTGCACCGGCAGGTCGACGCCCCACGCGGCCCGGTGAAGCGCCTGCAATCGCAGCACCAGCGGAGAGGCGGGGTTCGGTTCGTCGTTGTTCCAGGCTTGCCAGGAGAGGAGCGCAGGTCCCTGGACCAGCAGCTGCATCAGGTCGGCGGCGGCGCCCTCGGCGTCCTCGGCGGCGGTCGGCAGGCCGAGGCGGGCGCGTGTGGCCTGGGAAAACAGGCCGGGCGCGGGACGCGCGGGCAGGTGGCGGGCGTCGGCGCCGATGACCGCCACCGCGTCGAACAGGCGTCCGCGCGCGGCAGGAAGCGACGTCAGCACGACGGGACTCGCGACGCCGGCGTCGCTGAAGCTTTCCGACTCCAGCACCAGATTGAGCCAGCGCCGCCATTCGCCGAAGCCATATTTTTCATCGTCGTCCGCGAGGTCATGACGCAGGGCGTCGAGCGTCTCGAGCACGCGGGCACCGGCTGCATCGGCCCCGAGCGGCGCGAACGCATCGAGCCGGGCGAGGCTGTCGACGAGGCGCGAGAGCCACGTCGAGAGCGGCGCGCGGCGCAGGTCAAACGCCTGGCGGGTGTCGAACGGCGCGGCCAGCCACGCGGGAAGCGCGCCGAACTCGTCATGCGCCAGTTGCGCCATGTCGGCCATGCCCTGCGATACCCCGCGCCGACGCAGCGCCAGTTCGAACTGCAGCACCCGGTCCTGGCGCGCGGCGAGCTCGCCCAGCACGAAGGGCGATTTCAGCAGGTCGAGGAGTTCGACGTGCGGAAAGTCGCTCGCCACGCATTCCAGCCAGCGGTCGATGACGGCGGCCGCGGCGGTGGTCGACAGCGTCCACCCGGTCTCGTCGGCGACCAGTACCTCCATGCGTTCGAGCAGCGCGCGCACCCGTCGCGCCGACTCGCGGTCGAGCGCGATCAGCGCGATGTCGCGCCGGCCGTCGCCGAGCTGAGCGGCCATCCAGGTCGCGACGGCACGCGCTTCGGCTTCCAGGTGAGGCGCCGGACTGAGGGTGATGCGCGTGCACAGCGGTGAGTCGGGAACGCGTTGCACCAGCGCCGTGGCGCGCTCGCGCAGCGGGGGGTTGGTGACCCGCCAGGCCTGCTGCAGGGCCTCGGCCACGCCATCGCCCGCATCCAGGACTTCGCTGGTCAGGGTGAGCGGAACATGCTCGGCGCAGCGCGTGAGAAACGCTTGCTCGATCGCGGTGAGCGCCCCCAGCGCGTAGCCGTAGATCGCGCGGGGCGCAGCGGTCGCTTCGGTCCGGCCCCCCGTCCCCAGGAAGGGCTGGGCCGAGCCGGGCTGCGGCGCGCTTAGAAGCGCTTCAAGGAGCGTGTCGAGCGCGCGCGCGTAGCGCGCTTGCGGATCGCTGCCGTCGGCATTGAGCGTCTGCCACACGGCCTCGACCAGCGCCGTTTCACGGTCGAGCGCGACGGTGCGGCCATGGCTTTCGTCCTGCACGGCGCGGATGCGCGATCCGATGGTGTTTCCCAGCCGGGCGGCCGACAGCTCGTCGGCCAGTTGCAGGAGTTCATTAGCGAGCGCCCACTTGTCGACGTCGCCAAGCCAGTTCTCGTGCCGGAGCACGCCGTGCAAGCGCGCCAGCCGTCTCGCCTGCGGCTCGGCGCGTCCGCCCGCCAGGTCTTCCGCCCAGCTTTTCAGCGGCGTGATACGGGGTGGGATGAGCGCATCGCGGCCGGCGAGCTGCGCGAGGGCGCGGCCAAAATCCAGCCCGGCGCGATGGTTGGGGACCAGCACCGTCACGCCCGACAGGTCGGGCAGAAGATCGGCGTGGCGGTCGAGCAGGCGGCGGGCGACGACATGCGGCAACGCGGCGCCGCCCGGGGTTTTCAAGCGCGTCAGCGCTCCAGGTACTGGCGCTTGTCCTTGACGCCGGCCCACTCGTCGGCGTCGGGCAGCGCATCCTTCTTCTCGATGATGACCTTCCACACCTTGGCGAGCTCGGCATTCAGCGCGATGTAGGCGCGCTGGTCGTCAGGCACGTCGTCTTCCGCAAAAATGGCCTCGACCGGGCATTCCGCCACGCAGAGGGTGCAGTCGATGCATTCCTCGGGGTCGATGACGAGGAAATTGGGCCCCTCGTGGAAGCAATCGACCGGACAGACATCGACACAGTCGGTGTATTTGCACTTCACGCAGGCGTCGGCTACAACGTAAGTCATTCGTATTTACCCCCATCATTAGAGAAACGCCCGGATGCATTGCAGGCGGCAATTTTGATGTAGCATATCGGCACAAAACCGAATTTTCCAGCTTTACCATCTTCCCAAACCGCACAAGGCCGGGTCCGGCCGCCCCACTTCTAGATCAGGAGCTTCAGCGATGAGCGAGCATGTTCATTACATATCCGACGATTCTTTCGAGCAGGAGGTCCTGCAGGCCGGCGTGCCGGTGCTGGTGGATTACTGGGCGGACTGGTGCGGCCCCTGCAAGATGATTTCGCCGATCCTCGACGAAGTGGCCAAGGAATATTCCGGCAAGCTCAAGGTGTGCAAGCTCAACATCGACGAAAACCAGGCCACCCCGCCGAAATTCGGCATTCGCGGCATTCCCACGCTGATGATCTTCAAGAACGGCAACGTCGAGGCCACCAAGGTCGGCGCGCTGTCCAAATCCCAACTCACCGCCTTCGTCGACAGCAACATTTAAGACAGCTTCAACCGGACGGCGCATGGCGCGCCTCCAGCGGCACCGTCCGGCTTCCAGTCCTTCCCCACGTCCGGCTCTTTCAAGCGAGCCCAGCCAGGCCCCCTCCATGCACCTTTCCGAACTCAAGCAAAAGCCCATCACCGAGCTTCTCGAACTCGCAGCCACCCACGGCATCGACAACGCCAACCGATTCCGCAAGCAGGAACTGATCTTCACCATCCTGAAGACGCTGGCGAAGCGCGGCGAGAGCATCTACGGCGACGGCGTGCTCGAGGTGCTGCCGGACGGGTTCGGATTCCTGCGCTCGCCCGAATCCTCGTATCTTGCCAATACCGACGACATCTACGTATCGCCGTCGCAGATCCGCCGCTTCAACCTGCATACCGGCGACAAGATCGAGGGCGAGATCCGCACGCCCAAGGACGGCGAGCGCTATTCGGCGATGACCAAGCTCGACCTGATCAACGGCGAGCCGCCCGAAGCCAGCAAGAACAAGATCCTGTTCGAGAACCTTACCCCGCTGCATCCGGACAAGCCGCTCAAACTCGAGCGCGACATCAAGGCCGAGGAAAACATCACCAGCCGCGTGATCGACATCGTCGCCCCGATCGGCAAGGGCCAGCGCGGCCTGCTGGTGGCGCCGCCGAAGTCGGGCAAGACGGTGATGCTGCAGCACATCGCGCACGCGATCACGTCGAACCATCCCGACGTCGTGCTGTTCGTGCTGCTGATCGACGAGCGGCCCGAGGAAGTGACCGAGATGAGCCGCACGGTGCGCGGCGAGGTCGTCGCGTCGACCTTCGACGAACCCGCGAGCCGCCACGTGCAGGTCGCCGAGATGGTCATCGAGCGCGCCAAGCGCCTGGTCGAGCACAAGAAGGACGTGGTGATCCTGCTCGACTCGATCACGCGGCTTGCGCGCGCCTACAACACGGTGCAACCGGCCTCGGGCAAGGTGCTCACCGGCGGCGTCGACGCCAACGCGCTGCAGAAGCCCAAGCGCTTCTTCGGCGCCGCGCGCAACATCGAGGAAGGCGGCAGCCTCACCATCCTCGCCACCACGCTCGTCGATACGGGCAGCCGGATGGACGACGTGATCTACGAGGAATTCAAGGGCACCGGCAACCTGGAAATCCACCTGGACCGGAAAATGGCCGAGAAGCGCCAATATCCCGCGATCAACGTCAACCGCTCCGGCACCCGCCGCGAAGAGCTGCTGATGCCCCACGACATCCTGCAGAAGGTCTGGGTGCTGCGGAAACTTCTGTATCCGATGGACGACATGGAGGCGATGGAATTCCTGCTCGACAAGATCCGCGCGACGAAGAACAACAACGAGTTCTTCGACTCGATGCGCCGGGGATGAGCGGAGGCTTGATCCATCTCCGCGACTCCGCTATACTCCCGCGTTCTCCGAATTCTATCCAAGGAATTGCCATGAAAGCCGGCATTCACCCCGATTACAAAGAAGTCACCGTGACCTGCTCCTGCGGCAGCACTTTCCTGACCCGCTCCACGCTGGGCAAGCCCGCGTTGCACGTGGAAGTCTGCGCCGCCTGTCATCCGTTCTATACGGGCAAGCAGAAGATCGTCGACACCGCCGGCCGCGTCGAGAAATTCCGCCAGCGCTACGGCATGAAGTAAGCGCCAACTCGGTGCGCGAACAAAGCGGCTTCGGCCGCTTTTTGCGTTTTTGCGGCATGACAACGGTATCATTCCGTGCGCCACATACCGAAAAAGAGGCAGACGTGACATCCCGAGCTTTTCGCCGCATCGCAATGAGCGTCCTCGGCGTGCTGATATTGACCGATTGCGCGCAGCACCCGGTCGCCGTGAGCGAGAAGACGGCGCCGGCGTCCGAAACCCCTGCAGCGCCAGCCGGCGCCGGCGAGGCGGGCGCCCCGGTTTCCGACCAGCAGGAAATCCGGATGGGCGCGCAGGGCAACACCGCGGTCCTGAAGGAATACGCCGTGCTCGACGCCCCTGCGCTGCAGGCCTACGTGAACGCGGTCGGGCAGCGGCTGGCGAAACAGAGCCCGCGCGCCGGACTGCCCTGGCATTTCACGGTGGTCGACAGCCCGGACGTCAACGCCTTTTCCCTGCCCGGCGGCTACGTCTATGTCACGCGCGGTCTGCTGACCTACCTCAATTCGGAGGCCGAACTTGCCGCCGTGGTCGGCCACGAGATCGGCCACGTCAACGCGCGCCACGCGCTGCGCTGGCAAAACGCGTCTCCCGCGGCGCCGGCGACGGGTGCAGCGCTCGGCTCGATCCTCATGCCGCCGAGCCGCGATCAGGCAGGCGCCGACGTATTGCAGTCCCTCGGCAAGGCTTTTACGGCCGGCTACGGACCTGAATACGAGCTCGAGGCGGACCGCCTCGGCGCGGGCTATCTCGCCGCCGCCGGGTACGACCCGCAGGCGATGGTCAAAGCCATCCACGTGCTGAAAAACCAGAAACGGTTTTTCGTGAAACAGGCGGCGCGCGATCGCCAGCCCCCGCCCGTCACCTATCACGGCATCGTCGCGCCGGATTCCGGCGACGACGCGGGGCTGCAACGGGCCGTGGCGGACGCGCGGGCGTCGGTGGCCATCCCCGCGCGCGAGGGCCGTGCCGATTACCTGCAGAAGCTGGTGGGACTGTATTTCGGCGACAGTCCGGATCAGGGCATGATCCGCAACAACGCGCTGCTGCACGAGAAGCTCGGGCTGGCGATCCAGTTCCCCGTCGGCTGGCGGGTGCGCAATCGGCCCGACCGCGTCGTGGCGACGAATCCGGCCGGCGACGCCGTGGTCGAACTGGAGCAGGGCCCCGCGAACGACGATCCGATGGAGACGCTGCGCCGGGGCGTGACGCTCGATGCGGGGGCGCGCTACGACAGCGGCCACCTCGGCGGCTACCCGGCCGCGTTCGCCGCGGGCACGCAGCAGGGCAAGCCGGCGGTCGTCGCGGTCGTCGTGTTCAATGGCACGCAATACCTGATCGGCGGAATGACCCGGGACGCGCTCGCCTACGAACGCGAGCGCGGCGCCCTGCGCGCGGCGATCAACAGTTTCCATGCGATCACCCCGGCCGAGCAACTCGCGGCCCGGCCTTACGTGCTGCAGTTGATGACGGCCCGGTCCGGCTTGACCATGGCCGCGCTGGCGCGGCGCTCGCCGCTGGGAATCGACGCCGAAAGCGAGCTGCGTCTGCTGAACGATCTCTACCCCGGCGGCGAACCGAAGCCTGGGCAACGCCTCAAAATTGTCGAATAAGCCCGCCTTTCCCCTGCTGGCCCGGCTTGGGCTCCTGTTCCTCTGCGCGGCCTGGCTGCTGCCCGGATTGCTCGGGCACGCTCCCTGGAGAGGCGGCGACGGCGAGCATTTCGCGCAGCTGTGGCGACTGCTCAAAAGCGGCGTCGCGCCGCATGCCGTGTCGGCAAGTCCGCTGTATTACTGGGTGGCCAGCGGCACGGTCTGGCTGACGTCGGCGTTCCTGCCGCTGGCCGACGCCGCCCGACTGGCTTCCGGCGTGTTCATCGCGCTGGCGCTGTTCTTCGTCGCCCGCTCGGCGCGCCTGTTGTACGGGGCCGAGGCCGTCTGGGCCGCGGCGCTCACCCTGCTCGGCTGCATGGGGCTGTTGGTGCGCGGTCATGAACTCAATGCAGCCACGGCCCAGTTCGCCGCCGCTGCGCTGATGCTGTTCGGCCTCGCCCGCCTGCCGCACACCGCGCGCAGCGATGGCATCCTGGGCGTCGCGGCGCTGGCAGGCGGCGCCGTCCTGATGCTGCTCGCCGGCGGCGCCGCGGAAGCCGCCGTGTTCCTGTTGCTGGCCGCCCTGCTGCCCGTGCTGCTGGAAGCGTACCGCGCCCCTGAAGCGCGTCGCGCGCTGGCATGGGGCGTCGCCCTCGCACTGGTGGCGGCTGCGGCATGGCTGACCTATCTCGCTGCCCACGGCGTACCTTACGCGCAGGCGCTCAACCTGCGGCGATGGGTCGGATCCGCGGGACTGCGCCCTCTCTATTATTCGAGCATCCTGGGCTGGTATTCGTGGCCGGCGTGGCCCCTGGCGGCGTGGGCCCTCTATCGCGGCCGGCGCCAGTGGCGCGTTCCGGGCATCGTCCTGCCGGCGGTCGCGCTGCTGGGGTTGCTCGCGCTGTACGCGTTCGACCGCGACCCGGGCGAGGAACAGGGACTCGTCCTGCTGCTGCCGCTCGCCTTGCTGGGCGCGTCGGGGCTCCTCACGCTGCGGCGCGGCGCGGCCTACGCGCTGCTGTGGTTCGGCGTCATGCTGTTCGGCTTCCTTGCGCTGGTGCTCTGGGTCTACTGGAGCGCGCACGATCTCGGTCATCCCGCCCGGCTGGCCGCCCGCCTCGCCCGGCTCGGCATGACCCAGGTCGGCACGTTCCGCCCCTGGGCGCTGGCGCTCGGCCTCGTCATCACGCTCGCGTGGATCGTTTTTCTTGCCCGCGTACGCCGTTCGCCGCTGCGCCCCATGCTCGTCTGGACGGCGGGCATGACTTTCAGCTGGGGGCTGCTGATGGCGCTTTTCCTGGGGCCGCTCGACCAGCGCCTTTCCTACGCTAGCGTCGGTCGCGTGCTGGCGGCGCGGGTGCCGCCGGCCGAATGCATCCGCACGCGCGACGTGGGCAGCCAGCAGCGCCTGCTGCTCGAATATCACAGCGGCCGCCTTCTCGCGCCCGGCGACACGAGCTGCCGCTGGCTGCTGGTGGAGACGACGCGGCGCGGGGTCGAGCCGCACGTCCCGGCCGGATGGACGCACGTGTGGGACGGCGGCCGCCCGGGCGAGCGCGCGGATCGTTTCCATCTCTATGGCCGCCGTTGAGCGCCGGGTCATGCAAGGCGTCGCGGCCGTCGTCCTGGCGGGCGGACAGGGCCGTCGCATG
Organism: Pseudomonadota bacterium; assembly: GCA_021820845.1. Lineage (GTDB taxonomy): Bacteria > Pseudomonadota > Gammaproteobacteria > Burkholderiales > Thiobacillaceae > Thiobacillus. The sequence goes on along the minus strand of JAKADC010000005.1, from coordinate 167,912 downwards.
GGCGGCGCGGACAAGGGCCTGATCGACTATCAGGGTCGCCCGCTGATCGAGTGGGTGCTGGCCACGCTGGCGCCGCAGGTGAGCGAGATCGTCATCAGCGCCAACCGCAACCTGGAGCGTTACGCCGCGTACGGCCGGCGCGTGCTGCCCGACACTCTTCCCGATTACCCCGGACCGCTCGCCGGCGTGCTCGCGGCGCTCCTGGCCGTGACCAGCGACTGGCTGCTGGTGGTGCCGTGCGACACGCCGCATCTGCCGGCCGACCTCGCGCTGCGCCTGCTGGGCGCGGCGCAACTGAAAGACGTGCCGCTCGCGGTGGCGGAGGACGCAGCGCGCGTGCACCACAGCTGCTTCATCGTGCGCGCCGACCAGCGCGACCATCTGGCTGCGTTTCTTGCACGCGGCGAACGCGCGGTTCGCCGCTGGCAGGCGACGCTGCCTTCGGCGACGGTGCGCTTCGACGCAGCGGCCTTCGCCAACATCAACCGCCCCGACGACCTCGAGTCGTGAGCGGCGCGCCGGCACCGCGGACGTTCAGCCCTGGCGGCTTTCCGCGATCTGCGCGCAGTACTGCTGCAGATGCTCCGGCACGCCGGGCGGACAGACGCCGCATTCGCGGTTGCCGGGCACGGCGTAGTCGATGAACCTGGGGTAGTCGAGCTTCAGGTCGCCCATCAGCCGGATGAAGTCGTCCAGCGCGCGGTCGCCGCCGAGGCGCGGATTGCGCGCCTTTTCCTGCCCGATCGTGCTGATGCGCCGCTTCTCGTAGTCGTGCGCGGGATAGACGAGGGTGTCGTCGTCGAGCGCGAAGAGCTTGCCGCGCACCGAGTGATAGAGCGCCGTCGCGTCGCCGTTCTGGAAGTCGGTGCGGCCGCAGGCGTCGATGAGCAGGGCGTCGCCGCTATAGAGGCGGCCGCCCTCGAGGTAGGCGAAATGGTTGTCGGTGTGGCCGGGCGTGTGCAGCGGCGTCAGTTCGATCGAGCCGACGCGGAACGGCGTGCCTTCCGCGATGCCGACGTCGGTGCAGGGCAGCCGGTCGAGCGCGGGGCCGGCGATGCGGCTGCCGGCGACGTCCTTGAGCTTCCTCGCCGAGGTGATGTGGTCGGCGTGGATATGCGTTTCCAGCGTGAACGCGAGCTTCAGCCCGAGCGCATTGACGGTGGCGAGGTCGCGTTCCCACGCCGGCAAGACCGGATCGACCAGGACGGCCTGGCCCGTTTCCTCGCAGCCGAGGAGATAGGTGTAGGTGCTGGAAATGGGTTCGAAAAGCTGCTTGAAAATCATGCGACGCTCCCGCGGGTCTTCAAAGTGGGGCCAGCGCCTCGTCCAGAAGTTCCACCCAGTGCCGGACCGGGGTGGCCGTTCCGGACTGCAGATGCGTCAGGCAGCCGATGTTGGCGGTGACGATCGCCTCCGGCGCGCCGGCCTGCAGATGGCCGAGCTTGCGGGTCTTGAGCGCGCCGGCGATCTCGGGCTGCAGGATCGAGTAGGTGCCGGCCGAGCCGCAGCACAGGTGCTTCTCGGCCACCGGCGTCAGTTCGAACCCGGCCTGCGCGAGCAACGCCTCGACGTCGCCGGCGAGCTTCTGGCCGTGCTGCAGCGTGCACGGCGGATGGTAGGCGATGCGCCGGGCCGCGAGCGACGCGTCGGGACGCTCGCCCCCGCGCCGCGCGGACAAGAGCGGCTCGAGCGTGCCGCGTTCGGCGGCGAGGATTTCCGAGACGTCCCGCGTCGCGGCCGCGATCCGCGCGGCCTTGTCGGCGTAGCGCGGATCGTGGCGCAGCAGCCAGCCGTAATCCTTCACCATCACGCCGCAGCCCGACGCCGTCATCACGACCGCTTCGGCACCCGCCTCGAGCTGCGGCAGCCACGCGTCGATGTTGCGGCGCGCAGCGTCGAGCGCCGCATCGGTGTCGTTCAGGTGATGCGAGAGCGCGCCGCAGCAGCCGGCTTCGCTCGCCGCGACCAGGGAGATCCCCAGCCGGTCGAGCACGCGGGCGGTCGCGGCGTTGATGTTGGGCTTGAGTCCGGGCTGCACGCAGCCTTGCAGGACCAGCATGCGGCGCGCGTGCCGCGGCGCGGGCCACGCGCCTGCCCGCTCCGGCGGCGGAATCGCCGCCTTCAGGGGGCGGGGCAGCAGGCCGCGCACGCCCCGGCCGAGCTTCAGCGCGCCGTTGAAGAGCAAAGGCGAGCCGAGGCCGGTCTTCAGCGCCGCGCGCCTCGCCGATTCGCCGACGCCGCGCCCGACTTTTTCCTCGACGAGATGGCGGCCGATGTCGAGCAGCCGGCCGTATTCGACGCCCGACGGGCAGGTCGACTCGCAACTGCGGCAGGTCAGGCAGCGGTCGAGATGAAGCTGCGTCTTCTCGGTCGGCGTCGCGCCCTCGAGCACCTGCTTGATCAGATAGATGCGGCCGCGCGGCGAATCGAGCTCGTTGCCCAGGATCTGGTAGGTCGGGCAGGTCGCGAGACAGAAACCGCAATGCACGCAATTGCGGAGAATGCGTTCGGCAACCTCGCCCTCGGGGGTGCTGCGGTAGGAATCGGCGATGTGGGTCTGCATGTCAGAAATCAGGATACAGGCGACCGCGATTGAGGATGCCCTTGGGGTCGAAGCGCTGCTTGAGATTGCGATGCAGCGCCGCGAGCGCCGGCGCGAGCGGCGCGAACGCCCCGTCCGCGGGCGGCTTGCCGCGGAACAGGGTGGCGTGGCCGCCGCCGTTCGCCGCCGCTTCGCGCAGCATCACCGCCGGCAGGCGGGACGCGATCCAGCGCACGGCGCCGCCCCATTCGATCCACTGCGCGTCGCCCAGATCCAGCGACGGCGCGGTCGGCCTGACCGCGAGGCGCCACAACGGACGTTTGTCGAAGAAAGGCGTGGCCTGGTCGCGCAGACGCTGCCAGAAGGCGGCGGCGTCCCGCACGGCTTCGCCGCCGAGCCGGGCGTGCGCCGCGTGCACGGCCGATTCGGCGCCCGACAGCCGCACCGTCAGCAGGCCGGCATGCCAGCAGGTGGCCGACAGCGGCAGCGGCTGGCCCGCCCAGCGGTTCATCTTCACGATCGCGTCGGCTTCGTCGAACTCGAATTGCAGCGTGGTTTCCGCCGCCGGTCTCGGCAGCACCTTGAGCGAGACCTCGGTGATCACGCCGAGCGTGCCGAGCGCGCCGGCCATCAGCCGCGACACGTCGTAGCCCGCGACGTTCTTGATCACCTGGCCGCCGAAGCGCAGCGGCTGGCCGGTGCCGTCGATCATCCGCACGCCGAGCACGAAATCGCGCGCGGCGCCGGCGTAGGGGCGGCGCGGCCCCGAAAGGCCCGCGGCGATGGCGCCGCCCAGCGTCGCCGATCCGGCGAAATGCGGCGGCTCGAAGGCGAGCATCTGCCCATGTTCGCCGAGCAGCGCCTCGATATCGGCGAGCGGCGTGCCGGCGCGGGCGGTCAGCACGAGCTCCTTCGGCTGGTAGTCGACCAGGCCGGTGAGTCCGCGGGTACTGAGCACCTCGCCTTCGTCGTGGTTGCCGTAGAAGCTCTTGCTGCCGCCGCCGTGGATGATGAGCGGCGTCTCGTGCGCGTGCGCGTCGCGGATGCGTTCGATGATGCTGTCCAGCATCAGAACCTCGGCAATTCGGAGTGGGGCAACTGGCCGCCGTGCACGTGCATCGCGCCCCACTCGGCGCAGCGGTGCAATTCCGGCACGGCCTTGCCGGGGTTGAGCAGCGTGTCGGGGTCGAACGCCGCCTTCACCGCGTGAAAGCATGCGAGCTCCGGCGCGGAAAACTGCACGCACATCTGGCCGATCTTCTCCAGGCCGACGCCATGCTCGCCCGTGATGGTGCCGCCGGCTTCGACGCACAGCTCCAGGATCCGGCCGCCGAAGCGTTCGGCACGCTCGAGTTCGCCCGGCTGGTTGGCGTCGAACAGGATCAGCGGATGCAGGTTGCCGTCGCCCGCGTGAAACACGTTCGCGACGGCGAGGCCGAACTCGGCGCTCATTTCGCCGATGCGGCCCAGCACGTACGGCAAGGCGCCGCGCGGGATGGTGCCGTCCATGCAGTAGTAGTCGGGCGCGAGCCGCCCCACGGCAGGGAACGCCGCCTTGCGCCCGGCCCAGAACCTGAGCCGTTGTTCCTCGCTCTCGGCGGTGCGGATTTCGATCGCGCCGGAGGCTTCGAGTACTTCGCGCACGGTGTAGATGTCGTCCGACACCTCCTCGTTGACGCCGTCGACCTCGCACAAGAGCAGCGCCTCGCAGTCGAGCGGATAGCCGGCGTGGACGAAGGCCTCGGCGGCCTGGATGGCGAGGCGGTCCATCATCTCCAGGCCGGCCGGGATCACGCCGGCGGCGATGATGTTGCCGACGGCCGCGCCCGCCTTCGCCACGTCGTCGAATGCCGCCAGCACGACTTGCGCGCGCTCCGGGCGCGGCAGCAGCCGCACCGTGACTTCGGTGATCACCGCGAGCATGCCCTCCGAACCGGTCATCAGGGCGAGCAGGTCGAAGCCGGGCGCGTCGAGCGCGTCGCTGCCGATGTCGAGCACCTCGCCGGCGACGGTCAGCGCGCGCAGCCTGAGGATGTTGTGCACGGTGAGGCCGTATTTCAGGCAGTGCACGCCGCCCGAGTTTTCGGCCACGTTGCCGCCGATCGAGCAGGCGATCTGCGACGACGGGTCGGGCGCGTAGTAGAGGTTGTGCGGCGCGGCGGCTTCCGAGATCGCGAGGTTGCGCACCCCCGGCTCGACCACGGCGGTGCGGCCGACGGGGTCGAGCGCCTTGATGCGGTTGAGCTTCGCCAGCACCAGCAGCACCGCGCCGTCGACCGGCAACGCGCCTGCCGCGAGCCCGGTGCCGGCGCCGCGCGCCACGACCGCCACCGCACTGGCGTGGCATAGCCGCAAGACCGCCGCGACCTGCGCTTCGTCCTCGGGCAGCACGACGACGTCGGGCGTGTTGCGGTACGCCGACAGGCCGTCGGACTCGAACGGGACGAGATCCTCGCGCGCATCGAGCACGCAGTGAGGCGGCAGCAGACGGCGCAGTTTGGACAGGAAAGCGGGGCTGAGCATGAAGCGGACCGGGACGAATCAGGCCGCCAGTTTAGCGGCGCTCCCGCGCGCGTGCGAGGGGGCGAGGCGCCGGTAGGCTTCGGCCAGGGCGTCGTCGTCGCCGACGTTGCCCGGAAAGATCACCACCGGCAGTTGCGGCAGCCGGTGCCACGGCGGCGTCTGCACGACGGTCACGCCGGGCAGGATCTGTCCCAGCACACGCGACGCCGTCAGCGCGAGCCCGGTCGAAAGCACGTCGTTCGACGTGATGCCGCCCTTGCTGATGAGAAAGCCGAGCGTCGGCGGCAGGCGTTGGACGACATCCATCAGCGTGGCCGATACGGTCTCGCCGAATGCCAGCCGTTCCGCCGCGCTGGCGAATTGCCGCTCGGTCCGGCTGGTGAAGATGACCGGGGTGAGGCCTTGCGCGTGCGCGTGGGCGATGCTCGCCGTCAGCGCATCGACCACCGCGGCGCGTTCGGCCGGCAGGCGCGCGACGTCGAGCGGCAGGCCGACGACGCCGTTGATCTTCAGCAGCGCGGCGAGCTGCGCGGTGGTTTTCGCGACGTGCGAGCCGACCACGATCGCGCCGGGCCGTTCGTCGCGCACGAGCGTGGCGAAAGCCGCCGCGGCCACCGGCTGCGGCGGCAGCCCCGCTAGCGCCGTGAGCAGCGAGGCGGCGCTGCGGAACAGCAGGCGCTTGCCGTCGGCGGCGGCGCGCAGGGCGGCGTCGGCAAACAGCCGATAATCGGCGGGCGACTCACCGTCGATCACGCCGACCGCGTTGTTCGTCAACGCGGCGAGCCAGGCTTCGGCCTTGCCGGCACGCAGCTCGCTGAGCGTCAGGTGCGCGACCGCGCCCGCAGCGACGCGGCCCGCCGTCTTTTCGGCGACGTAATCGGGGAGGTAGGCCGTCGTGTAGCCGAACACCGAGTCGCGCGCGAACTCGGTGTCGTGCGTTGGCACCGGCTTGCCGTCGACGATCAGGTAGTGCGTGCCGTCGCGCGTGACGCGGCCGCCCTCGAAGAACGCGGGCGTCAAAAGCGTCGCGTCGAAGGGGCCGAGCACGGCGTTCATCACGTCGGTCTCGACGGGGTAATGTCCGCGCAGCGTCGAGTCGGAGCGCGACACGAACAGCACCGGGCCGGCGTAATCGGCGAGCGCCGCCTTCAGGTTCTCGCACACCTCGCGCGTCACCGCGGCGGCGCGCGCGGCGTCCATGCCGCGCGTGTTGGTCAGCACGAAGAAGAGCGGCGCCGCGTCGGCGAGCGCCGCCTTCAGCGTGGGCACGTCCCAGCGCGTCAGGAGCAGGCAGGAATGCACGGTCTGCGAGCCGGTGGGGTCGTCGTCGAGGACGATGATCTTCGGGTTCATGGCGAAACCTTTGCGCCGGGCCCGCTCACGCTGCCGCGCCGTCGAGCATCGCCAGCGCGCGCGCGTGCATCGCCTGCGCGTTCATGGCGTTGAAGTCGAACAGCTGCTGCGGGCTGGCGGTGGTCTCGCCACGCTTCCAGCAGAAGACGTCGCGCTCGCCGGCGCGGCTGCGCAGCAGCACGGGCTCGAGCGGGGCCGAGGGGCCGCCGGTCACGCCGATCAGCGCGTCGCCGTGGAACACGCGGCCGAAGGTCGCGTCGTCCATGAAGCGGCTGTCGGGCTCGGAGACGCTGTCCCACAGCACGTCGGTCGGGCGGTACAGGCGGCGCGGATTGACCACGGCGACGACGCGCGAGCCGATGCCGGCCTCGGCCAGCTTGTCGGCGGCAGCGAACACCGGCTGCAGCACCATGTCGCCGGTTACCGCGAACACGACGGTGCGCGAACCCTTCGTTTCGCGCAGCACCATCGCGCCGTCTTCGATCGCCTGACGGCTCTGCGCCAGCGTCGCGTGGATCGGCAGCGGCGACTTCGACGCGGTGATGACCACGCCCTTGTTCGACTGCTTCAGCGCCCAGTCGTAGCTCGCCTGGATCATGTTGGCGTCGACCGGGAACAGCGGGTAGACGTTGCCGTTGCGCATCATCGCGGCGAAGTAGCTCTCGATCTCGGGGCGCTGGTGGGTCCAGCCGTTGCGGCCCTGCTCGAGCGCGCCGGCGGTGAACAGGCACACGGTCGCGGGCGTCGGACGGCGCAGTTCGGCCATCGCCTGCGTCACCGTCTGCCAGATCGGCAGGCCGTTGATCGCGAACGATTCGTAGCTGCACCACAGGCTGCGTCCGCCGAAGAGCGCGACGCCTGCCGCAAGCCCGGCGCAGGCGTCCTCGTTCAAGGGCTCGTAGACCTGCCCCGACGGTCCCTGGAAGTAGAGGTCGTCGGCGGTCGGGTGGCGGATCGTCAGCGCCTTGTTGATGTTGGCCATGCCCGAGGCCTCGTTGCCGTCGGCGTTGGTCACGACGAAATGCGGATCGCGCTTGCCGACTTCGCCGACCACATGGCCGAAGGCGGTGGTCGGCACGTGGTTTTCGCCAAGCGCGAACTCGGTCAGCGCGAGGCCGTCGAGGGTCGGCAATTCGCGGGCGTGCTCGGTCACCGCGACCCTGGCGGCGGGGCCGCCGCCGGCGTGGCGGAAGTTTTCGCGCACAAGCGCCCACGCCTTCGCCGGCAGCGCGCGGCGCTGCAGCCCCGATTTCACGTCGTCGGAGTCGAGCGTGTGGTGTGCGTAGAGGTTGTGCGACTTGGCGCCGGTCGCGTGCACGCCCGCGCCCTTCAGCTGCTTGACGATCAGGCAGGCACGCGTGCCGGACAGCGCGGACTTTGCGGCGGCGTCGGCGGCTTTCAGCACGGCGCCGACGAAGGCCATGCGTTCCTTGAAACCGAATGTGGTCGAGTCGGCGTACACCGGCGCGTCAGCGCCGCCGAAGTCGCGCGCGTCGATCAGGTGCACCTCGTCGAAGCCGTGCGCGCGCCAGTAGGCGATCATCTGCTCGTTGTTCCACAGGGACACCATGCTGTGGTGCTCCTGCGAGTAGCCGTTCCACACCAGCACCGGCAGGATGTTGGTGACGTCGGGGTACGCGGTCGCGAAGTGCTGGAACGCGCTCATGATGTAGGGCTCGCCGAGGCCGCCGTCGCCGATCGTGACGGGGAAGAGCTTGTCGCGGTGCAGGTAGGCGCCGGCCATCGCGAAATGCTGGCCCTGGCCGAGCGGGCCGGCGGGCGCCAAGAGGCCGGGAATCGCGCCGGAGAGGTGGCCGAGCAGGCCATGCCGCTCGCGGAAGCGCGCGCGCATTTCAGAAACCGTATGGATGCCCATCGCCTCCAGCGAGGTATCGAGGAACATCGCCGAATAGAAGCCGGGGGCGTGGTGCCCGACCTCGGTCACCATGTTGCGGTGGCCGAGGAGATGCAGCGCGGCGACGGCGTCGGCGGAGGAGGCGAAGCCGCCGGGATGCCCCGACGACTTGCTGCCGGTGACCTGCAGCGTCAGGTAGCGTAGCGCGTCGGCCGCGAGCAGGGTCTGGTAGACGGCGGCTTCGCTCGTCACGTCGGGCAGCGCGGGCTGCTGCGGACCGAGGAGCGGTGCGGCGCCGAGGCGCTCGAACTCCGGAAAGCTGTCGGCGAAATACTGGATGCCCTCGCAGAAGGCGGGGAGGGTCTCGGGGAGGGACTGCATCTGGGCGCTCATGGCTCGTCCTTTCACAATATGAAAATGTTTCACGCGTTGTGAAACGATGGCCGTATTGAAGCAGCATTGCGCTTTCTGTTTCGTATCGCGTGATAAATTTTCACTCCATGAAAAAATCCAATTCCTCCATTCAGGTGATCGACCGCGCCATGGCGCTCGTCGGCGTGCTGTCGCGCGCGCCCGGTCCGCTCAGTCTCACGCGGCTCGCCGCGCAGGCCGGCCTGCACACGGCGAGCGCGCACCGCATCCTCGCGGCGCTGATGGGGCATGGGCTGATCGAGAAGACCGGGGCGGGCGAATACGATCTCGGCGTGCGCTGGCTCGAAGTGGGCAACCGCCTGCGTGCGCGGCTGAACATCCGGCAGGTGGCGATGCCGGCGATGCAGCATCTCGCCGAGCTGACCGGCGAGACGGTCAACCTGATCGTGCGGCGCGGCGACGAGGCGGTCTATGTCGAACGGGTTTCCGGCGGACAGACGCTGATCCAGGTCGTGCAGGTGGTGGGCGCGCATGCGCCGCTGCACGTGACGGCGGTCGGCAAGGTCTTTCTCGCCGAGGACAGCGCGAGCGGCGTGATGGGCTACGCCCAGCGCACCGGGCTGCCGGCCTTCACGCCCAACACGCTGACTTCGCTCGAGCGTCTCGTCGCCGAACTCGAGGTGATTCGCCGCGAGCACATCGCCCACGACCGCGAGGAAGCCGAATTGGGGGTGGCGTGCATCGGCGCGCCAGTGCGCGACGCCGAAGGCAAGCTTGTCGCCGGGCTGTCGATCTCGGCCCCGGCCGAGCGCCACAAGCCGGGCTGGGCGGCCGCGCTGCGGGAAGCGGCGGCGCGGACCGGCGCGGCGCTCGGCTACCGCGCTGGGTCCTGACGCACCGCCGTTATCCGGGCCGGCCCTACAGCGGCGGACGCACCCGCGGCGGCGTCCACTGGTACAGCCAGGTCTCCGTCAGCGGCTGGCCATCGACGCGCAGATACAGGCGGAGATTGACCGGGTCCGGCTTCGTGTCGGTCGGCTTGAGGTCGAACATCGCGCGCAGCCCGTTTATCGACGCCAGCGGGCGCACCGACGTGATCTCGATCTTGCCGCGGGACGCCGAGATCACCGGTTCGACGACCGCGTCCTTGCCGAGCATGCCGAGGTCGCCCCCGGCGAAGTCGACCGCGAAACGCCAGGAGAAGTATTTCCGTTTCTGCCCGACGATGCCGCCGAGTCCCGTGCGCGTGGCGACGACCCGCGCGAGCGCCGGGGCGACCGGGGGCTTCCGCCCCCAGTAGAGCCGGTAGGCGAACAGCAGTTCCTGGCCCGGCTTCGGCGTCTCGGCCGGGTTCCAGAACGCGACGATGTTGTCGAAGGTTTCGTCGGCTGCCGGCAGCTCGACCAGCTGCACCGAGCCCTTGCCCCAGTTCGACCGCGGCTCGACCCACAGGCTGGGGCGGCGCTCGTAGAAGGCGCCGTCGTCCTGATAGTGGTCGAAATTTCGGTCGCGCTGGAGCAGCCCGAAGCCGCGCGGACTCTCGTCGGCGTAGGCGTTGAAACGCAGCGCCTCGGGATTGACCAGCGGTCGCCAGACCCACTCGCCGTTGCCGCGCCATATCGCGAGCCCGTCGGAGTCGTGAATCTCCGGCCGCCAGTCGTGGTTGATGCGGTTCTCGTTCTCGCCGAAGAGATACATGCTGGTCAGCGGCGCGACGCCGAGCCGCTCGATCGGCTTGCGCGGATACAGCGCGGCATCGACGTCCATGACCAGGGTCGACGCGGGATGGATGACGAAGCGATAGGCGCCGGCGACGCTCGGCGAATCCATCAGCGCATAGACCGTCAGCAGGTCCGATTTGCGTTCCGGCCGCTCGAACCAGAACGCGGTGAAGCGCGGGAATTCCTCGTCGCGCGACATCCCGGTGTCGATCGCGAGGCCGCGCGTCGAGAGGCCGTACTGCATGTCGCCCCCGACCGCGCGGAAATAGCTCGCGCCGAGAAAGGCCGCGATGTCGCGCTTGTGATCGGTGTGATAGAGGAGCTGGAAGCCGGCGAAGCCGAGATCCGGCGGCAGCGTCTCGCCGCGCAGTCCGCTCTTGCCGTAATCGAACATCGAGGGGTCGTAGGCGATCTCCTGCGCCTGGCCGTTCTCGACCTCGTACATGCGAACAGGGGTCTTGAAAAACAGGCCCAGATGAAAAAACCGTGCTTCGAAGCGCAGCCCCTCCTTCGCCCACAGGCCGTGGTCGGGGTTGTAGCGGATCGCCTGGAACTGGTCCCAGTCGAGCTTGCGCACGCTTGCGGGAAGTGCCTCGCTCGGCGCACGGTAGGGCGCGGCCGCCAGCGACCGGGCCTGGCCCTTGAGCATGGCGTAGTCGAAACGGTGCGCTTCGCCCACGGTCTTCGGCAGCGCCGGCGTCGGCGCGGCGCGGCTCCAGGTCGGGACGGCGACGAGCCCGAGGGCGATGCCGCTTTTCAGGAAATTGCGTCGATGCATGGGAGTGGGCCTGTGAGGGAGGAAAGCGTCGCGCGCCATGCCGGATGGGCCTTGGCCGAGGTCCACACTTCGAAATGCAGGCGCGAAAAAGCGATGGGATCGTTGAGCAGATGCATCTTGTGGCCGGTACCGAGCGCGTCGGGACCTTCGTTGAGCGCCTTGTCGACGAGCTTTGCGCGTTGTTCGGCGACGCGGCCCTGGCGGAAACGGGGCACGCCGGCGGCGCAGATCACCGCGTTGGTCACCGGGTCGGTCACGGCGCCGACGAAGTCCGGCGGCGGCGCGGCCTGCGCGGCGTGTTCCTGGGTGCGGCGCAGTTCCAGCGGCGGGTTCAGTTCTTCCGGGGTCAGGAAAAAACGCAGCCGGCGCAGGCGCTGGCCGAGCGTGACCCGGCTCGAAAGCACCGAGATCGGGATGGACAGGATCAGCGCGCCGACGACGGGCATGAGCCACAGCAGGTAGGAGGGCTTGAGCCAATAGACGCCGCCAGCCCACGCGAGGCCCAGCAGCGTGTGCCGCCCGTGGCGGCGCAGCGCCTCGCCCCAGCCGGTTTCGACGTCTTCCCGCGGCGGCGACTTCCACTGGATGCCGCGGCCGAGCAGCGGGGCCACCACGAAGCTGGTGTGGAACAGCATGCGGATCGGCGCCAGCAACGCCGAAAACAGCGATTCGACCGCCATGCTGAGAACGAGGCGCAGCCTGCCGCCGAAGTCTTTCGCGCCCTCGACCCACACCAGCACGACGCTCAGGATCTTGGGCAGGAACAGCAGCGCCGCGGTGAACGAGAACAGCGCGATGGCGCGTTGCGGATCCCATTCCGGCCACACCGGGAACAGCTGGAACGGCCGCTCGAAATACTGCGGCGTCGCCAGCGCGTGTTCGGCCAGCTGGCCGGTGGACAGGAGCAGGAACAGGAACCACAGCGGGGCCGAGGCATAGGCCGCCACCCCGGTCAGGAAGACCGCCCGGTGCGCCGGATGCACCCCGTTCGCCAGGAACAGGCGGACGTTCATCAGGTTGCCCTGGCACCAGCGCCGGTCGCGTTTCAGCTCGTCGACGAGGTTGGGCGGAACTTCCTCGTAGCTGCCGGGAAGATCGTAGGCGATCCACACCGTCCAGCCGGCGCGGCGCATCAGCGCGGCCTCGACGAAATCGTGCGAGAGGATTTCCCCCGACAGCGGCCCGCGGCCGGAGAGCCGGCCGAGCGCGCAGTGACGCATGAAGGGCTCGACGCGAATGATGGCGTTGTGCCCCCAGTAATGCGATTCGCCCAGTTGCCAGAAGTGCAGCCCGGCGACGAAGAGCGGGCCGTAGACGCGGTTGGCGAATTGCTGCATGCGGGCATACAGCGTGTCGCGTCCCGCCACCTGCGGCGCCGTCTGGATGATGCCTGCGCCGGGGTTGGCCTCCATCAGGCGAACGAGACTCGCCAGGCAGTCGCCGGTCATGACGCTGTCGGCGTCGAGCACGATCATGTAGCGGTAGTCGGCGCCCCAGCGCCGGCAGAAATCGGCCACGTTGCCGCTCTTGCGCTTGAGCCGGTGCTGCCGCCAGCGGTAGAACACGCGGCCGAAACCGCCCACGGCGCGGCACAGCGCGAGCCAGGCGTCGACCTCGGCCACGCGATTGTCGGCATCGCCGCTGTCGCTGAGGATGAAGAAATCGAAGTGCCGCAGTTCCCCGGTGCGCGCGAGCGACTCGTAGGTCGCGCGCAGCCCGGCGAACACGCGCGCCACGTTTTCGTTGCAGATCGGCATGATCACCGCGGTGCGCGCCTGCTCGCCGATGGGGGTGTCGGCGGCGGCGCTGGCGGATATGGCAAAGCGGTCGCCGCCGGTGACTTTCACGACGAAGCCCATGATCGCGGTCCAGAAGCCGAGCGAGACCCAGCCGGTCAGGACCCCGAACACGATCAGGATCGCGACCTCGAGCATGCGGCGGCCGTGATACGGCAGCACCGCGGCCATGGCGCTGGTGAAGAAGTAGACCTGGGCGGTGACCAGAACCAGCAATGCCAGGCGGCGCAGGTTGGCGGCGGCCTGCCAGCGGCCGCGCGGCCCGCCGGCGCTCGTGTCGCCGTCGCCGGGCGGAGAACCGTCGTTCCCCTGGCCGGCGCCGTGCGGCTTGAACCGTCCCAGGCCGGGCCGGGGCGGCCAGCGCCGCGGCGCCATCGACCTGCGGTTGACGGGCGGGCGGGCCGGCAGGCTCGACGAACCGGCCGCGTCGTCCGCGGGTACGCCGCTCTTCGCGATGGCGAGCCGGCTGCCGACGGACGCGAGGGCCGGGTTGTCCGGGTCGACCTCGTTTCCCCGGCCGGCGAGCGCGATGTGCAGCGCCGCCATCGCTTCGTGCGCGCTGGACAGGTCCAGTTCCGCCAGTTCGGCCAGCAGCGTGTCGCGCTGCCCCGGCGCCAACGGCAGGCGGTCGAGATAGCGCTCGCAGCTTTCCCGTCCTGGAAAGCGGCCGTCTACTCGGGTGGCAAGATGTAGCTCCATGTCTCGGATATCCCCTTGGTTCCGCTGCGCAAAGCGGCGCGTATTTCCACCGGTTTGCTTACCTCGACCCGTTGCAGGCGCAGCGAGAGCCGCCAGCCACCGGTCGCGTCGTTGTGGATCAGTCTCTGCTCGAGGAGCTTGCCGTTCGCGTCGAGCGAGATCTGCGCTTCTGGCTTGAGTTCGGGTGCTTCCAGTTCGGGCGGCCCCTCGAAATCGACCGCCAGCGAGACGCTGGCATCCGGCTCGTGCGTGTAGCCGCGCCCGTACAGCGTCTGCGCGACGTACAACCCGGGCGGCACCGTCTCCCGGTCCTTCTGCCACCAGACGCGATACGCGAAGTCGTACGCCGTCTTGGGCGGAGGCACCCGGTTGGGCACCCAGTAGGCGACGATGTTGTCGTTGGTCTCGTCAGGCGACGGGATCTGCACCAGCTCGACGCGCCCGGGGCCCCATTGGGCCTTCGGTTCGACCCAGGCGCTGGGCCGCAGCTCGTAGCGCAACACCGGATCCTCGTAGTCGGAGAACTTGCGGCGCCGCTGCATGAGGCCGAAGCCGATCGGATTGGTGGTCGAGAACGAGGTGACCAGCAGGCGCTTGGGATCGCTCAAGGGGCGCCAGAGCCACTCGTCGTTGCCCAGGTGGATCGACAGCCCGTCGGAGTCGTGCACCGCCGGCCGGAAATCGTCGCCGGTCGCCTGCTGGCCGCGGCCGAAAAAGAACATGCTCGTCAGCGGAGCGAGCCCCAGCTTGCCCACCCCGTTGCGCAGGAACAGCCGCGCCGTGACGTCCATCACCGTGTCGACGCCCGGCGTCAGCACGAACCGGTAGGCGCCGGTGGCGCGCGGCGAGTCGAGCAGGGCGTAGATGACCAATTGCTTGTCCGAGGGCCGCGGCCGCGATATCCAGAACTCGACGAAGCGCGGAAACTCCTCGCCGGTGGCCATCGCCGTGTCGATCGCCAGGCCGCGCGCGGACAAACCGTAGCGCTGTCCCTTGCCAAGCGCGCGAAAGTAGCTGGCGCCGAGAAACGTCAGCACCTCGTCCTTGTGCTTGGGCGAATTGAGCGGGTAGCGCACGCGAAAACCCGCGAAGTCCAGGCCGCGCAGCTTGGCGGGGTCGACCTTGATCGCGCCAAAATCGAAGGCGTTCTGGTCGAATCGGATCGGGCGCACGCCGCGCGCGGTGATCTCGTTGATCTTGACCGGCTGGTCGAAATGCCATCCGGGCGGAAAGAAATCCACCTCGAAAGGAAGCTTCGCACTGCGCCACAACATGCGTTCGGGCTTGTTGCCGATGCGGTGATAGCTCTCGTAATTGAGATTGCGCAATTCCGGGGGGAGGTCGACGTCGGGCTTCTTGTACGCGTCGTTCGCGAGCTGGCGCGCGCGCTGCGCGACGTCCTGAAAATCGAACGCGAGCGCCGGCGCGGGAACGAGGCCGAGCAGCAGGCCGCCGAGGCATGCGAATCCCACGGCCCGCTTGCCGTTGGCGGTCGCCCGGGGAAACGCGGGCGCGCCGAGGCGGGCGAATGACAGCAAACAAATCAAGTCGAAAACTCCGGTTTATCGTTATCGGCGGGTCGATCCAGGTCCAGCCGCGCGTGGGCATCCCTTGCCTGAATCGATGCGGACTGTTTTCTGAACATTAGCTTTGGAGGAAAGTTCCCCCTGCGCGTCGCGGCGGCAACGCCGGCGGCGCAGCCCACTTGCCCGCCGCCGCGTTTCTTGGCACTGTGCCGCCATGTCCTCGCCCGCTCCCCTTTGCGCCGCCACCCGGTATCAGGTCGCCGCCTGGCTGCTGATGGGGGTGGTGCTCCTGTTCACGCTGGTCTTCCACCTGCTCCCGGCGCTGCTGGCCGGCTTGCTGGTCGTCCAGCTCGTGCACCTGCTGGCGCCGCGCTTCGTCATCGGACGGCTCGATCACAACTGGGCCAAGGTGCTGGTGGTGGCGCTCATCACGCTGATCGTGCTCGGCGCCCTGGGCGGGTTTACTGCGGGCGCGATCGTGTATCTGCGCGCGGAAGGGAGCGTGACCGGGCTGCTCACCAAGATGGCCGAGATCATCGACAGCTCGCGCAGCCTGATGCCGCAATGGGCCGTCCCCTGGATGCCGCAAGGCGACGAATCGGTCATCCGTTCCGGCCTTGTCGAGTGGCTGCGCAACCATGCGCTGGAAATCCGCAAGCTCAGCGGCGACGTCGGACACACGCTGCTGCATTTCATGCTCGGACTTCTGATCGGCAGCCTCATCGCCCTGCGCGAGGCCGCCCGCGGACAGGCGCTCGCGCCGCTGGCGCAGGCGCTGAGCGAGCGGGCGCAGCGCCTCGGCGACGCCTTCCGGCGCATCGTGTTCGCGCAGATCCGCATTTCGGCGCTCAACGCGCTGTTGACCGGCCTCTATCTCGGCGTGTTGCTGCCCGCGTTCGGCGTGTCCCTGCCCTTCACCAAGACCATGATCCTCGTCACCTTCGTGGTCGGCCTGATTCCCGTGCTGGGGAATCTCATTTCCAACAGCGTCATCGTCATCGTTTCGCTGTCGCAGTCGCTGAACATCGCCGCCGCCTCGCTGGCCTTCCTGATTTTCATCCACAAGCTCGAATATTTCGTGAATGCCCGTATCATCGGCGGGCGGATCCAGGCGCGCGCGTGGGAACTGCTCGTCGCCATGCTCGTGATGGAAGCCGCCTTCGGCGTGCAGGGCGTCATCGCCGCGCCGATCTTTTACGCCTATATCAAAAAAGAACTGTCTGACCGGGAGCTCATTTAATGGCCAACGACACCGAATCACTCGTCATCACCGCAAGCGGCGAGGACAAAATCGGCCTGGTGGAAGGCTTTACCCGCCGCATCACCGAGTCGGGCTGCAACATCGAGGAATCGCGCATGGCCGCGCTGGGCGGCCGCTTCGCGCTCCTGATGCGCGTATCCGGAAGCTGGGACGCGCTGGCCAAGCTGGAAGCACGCCTTCCCGCCGTCGCCGAGGAGCTGGGACTGTCGCTCACCCAGCAGCGCACCCGTCCGACGCGCGCCGACAAGCCGCTGATTCCCTATACCGTGGAAGTCGCCGCGCTCGACCAGCCCGGCATCGTCAACAGCCTCGCCAACTTCTTCGCCCGCCTGCACATCAACATCGAGGCGCTCGAAACCGAAACGTATCCGGCCCCGCACACCGGCGCGCCGATGTTCGCGGTCCACATGACGCTCGGCATTCCCGCGGACGCCCACATCGCCACGCTGCGCGGCGACTTCCTCGATTATTGCGACGACCAGAACCTCGATGCGACCTTCGAGCCGGTGCGGATGTGACGTCCGCGGCGCGCCGGATTACTCGTCCGCGCTGACGCCGAGCTCGATGTAATACATCGGCATGACCTCGCTCGCCGCCTTCTTTCGCGGCTGACTGCGCACGAGTGCCGCTTCGACGCGCGCGGCGTAGAGGGCGGCGCGATCGATCACCATGGGGTAAAGCCGGAAGTGCTTCTCGACCAGCTCGGCCTGCCGGCAGGCCGAGGCCTCGAGCCGGCTGCGCGCCGCGACGTCCAGATGCGGCAGCAGCAACAGCCACGGCGCCTGCCAGGCGTGGTAGTCGTGTACCAGCCGCGCGTGCGCGTCGTCCATGCCCGCCGTGGAGATGAACTGCTGGGGGAAGGCGTCGGCGTCGAGCACGCGTCCGCGCAGGTGATCGCCGCCTTTGAGCGTAAGCAGGCCGAGGCCGGCCCCGTCGTCCGAGCGCCGGAACCATTGCACCACGCCGCTCGCCAGGCTGTTCACGTGCCGCGTCAGGTAGACGGCCGCGGGTTCGGCCAGGCCGCTCACTGCCGTGCTCTCGAATCCTTCCTGCGCCGCGAGCCCGGCGCGCCAGTCGAGCGGCGGCCGGGTGTCGGTTTCGACGTCGGTGCGCACGCTGTGCAGCAGCGCGAGCGGCCGGTCGTCGCGGTCGAGCAGCCACAGTTCGAACGGGTCGCGGAAGGGAAACGGCACGTCGCGGTGCCGCTTGAGCAGATGCTCGTAGACGACCGCGCCCATTTCTTCCAGCCGCCTGAAATCGTCCGACGGGAAAAGCGGGCCGCGCTTCAGGCCTTTTTCCGCCGACCAGCGGCCGTAGCGGATGTCGGAGATCTGCGCGCGGCGCCCGGCGTGCCCCAGTCCGTCGAGCAGGGCGTCGTTCGCCACGTAGATGTCCCATTCGACGCCGTCGGTCGTCACCGCCTCGGCCGACTGGTACCGGATCGTGTGCATCACGCCGCGAAACGGATTGAGCAGGCGTTGGGCGTAGCATTCGATCTGCATGGGCGGGCTTTCCTCAAGGCGGCGTCGGTCGGGATCGTCGGCAGGGCCGCGCCACCGCGCGCCGGCGCCCCCTGTTTTTGTAGCACAGGGCCCGGGAACGTCGGCTTTTCCGGGGGCAGCGAAAAAAAGCGCGGGAAGGCTTCAGGCGGGAAGGGCACTGCCGATTACTCACCTGATACGTCGGAATATATCAGGGAGGAAAAAAGCGTGCTGAATCGTCTCGTCGGAATGTGGTCGGGCAACCGCGAAAATGCCGCGGCACCGCCGGGCGCCCCGCGGGTCAAGGCCGGCACGCCGGCTGCGCAGGCGGACGGGGCGCCGTCGGTGATGCGTCGCGAAGCCATGCTCGGCCGCGACCAGCGGGTGGCGGGCTACACGTTCATGCTGCGGCGCGCGCTCGACGAGGGCCGCGATCTGCCGGCCATGCAGCAGCTCTACGATGAGACCCTGCTGGACAACCTGCAGCGCATGGACATCGCCCGCATGCTGGAGCAGCGATTGGCGTTCGTGCCCATTGCGCCGGCGACCTTGCATCACCCGCTGATCGAGACCTGGCCCGCTCGCGGCACGATCTGGCTGCTCGAACTCGACGCCGGGTTCGCGCTCGACGCTTCGCTGCCGGCACGCATCGAGGCCTTGAAAGCGCGCGGCTTCAGTTTCGCCGCGCGGGCCGACGCCGTCATGCGGCCCGAGCGGCACGGGCTGCTGGCGCGCGTGGACTATGTGGCGATGGACGTGAGCAGCGAGGACGTGCCGGCCATCGCCGCCCAGATGGCCGCGCTGTCGCGGCTCGCCACCGGCAAGCGCTTCGTCGCGACCGGCGTGCAGACGCTGGAAGCGTTCCACATGTGCCACAAGCTGCAGTTCGCGCTGTTCATGGGACCGTTCATCACGCGCCGCGAAACGCTCGACAGCCCCCCGATGGGTCCCTCGCGCGCCAAGGTCCTGGACCTGATGAACCGGGTGCGCACCGGCGCGGGCCAGCCCGAACTGGCTGCCCAGTTTCGCCATGATCCGGCGCTGTCGGTGCGGCTGCTGCGTTATGTCAATTCGCCGGGCATGGGGCTGATGCACAAGATCGGCGGCATCGAACAGGCGCTGATGGTGATGGGGCAGGACAAGTTGTATCGCTGGCTGACGCTGATTCTGTTCACCGGCGGCCAGGCGCAGGAACTCGATCACGCCGTGCTGGAAAATGCACTGGTGCGCGCGCGGGTGGCCGAGCAGCTGGCGGGACGCGCCCTGTTCGCCAAGGCGCGCGACGAAATCTTCGTCGCCGGCCTGTTCTCGCTCCTCGATGTGGTGATGCGCACGCCGATGGAGCAGGTGCTGAAGCAGGTCAGCCTGCCGGTCGAAATCACCGAGGCGATCGTGTCGCAGCGCGGGCCGTACGCGCCGTATCTCGCGCTGGCGGCCGCCTGCGAGCAGGACGACCGCAGCAGCATCGAGGCGCTGGCGAAACAGATCGGACGCGACGTCGCCGAGATCAACGGCGTGCACATGGACGCGCTGCTCTGGGCGCAACAGCTTTCCGCCGACGTGTGAGCCGACCGTGCCGGCCGCTTCCCGTACCGCATGGTGGGTCTACATGCTGCGCTGCGCCGACGGCTCGCTCTACACCGGCATCACCACCGACGCGGCGCGCCGGGTCGCCGAGCACAACGGCGATGGCGATTCCGGCGCACGCTACACGCGCGGCAGGCGGCCGGTGCAACTGGTCTATCTCGAGGCCGCGCCGACGCGCGCCGACGCGGCCCGGCGCGAAGCGGCGATCAAGCGTCTGAACCGCGCGCGCAAGCTCGCGCTGTGCGCGTCGCCGGACTAGGCCGGCATCCGCTCACGCCTCGAGGCGCCCCTGCAGCTGCGGCATCGCGATCTTGACCGCGCGGCGCCCCGCCTCGATCGCGACCGCGGCGCGGTGAAACTCCATCAGTCCGAGGTCGGCGAGCAGCGGCGTGATCATCACGTCGGCCGGTTCGCCCGCCAGCCGGCTGCGCGTGATCAGAACCTGCATGATGTTGATGCTGGTGGCGAGCACGTCGAGCATCGCGGGCGCACGCGGCGCCGTGCCGCGGTTGCTCGCGAACTGCGCCATGCTCGCCTGGATGCGCGCCATCACGCTGTCGGCCGCCGGCTTCTCGTTTTCCTCGGCGAGCGCCGGCGGGCGTGCCGCCTCGGACGGCGCGGTCCTGAAGCGGCGTCCGAGCAGATCGGCATTGAGGTCGACCGCGATCACGATGTCGGCGCCCATCGCACGGCACAGCGACACCGGCACCGGGTTGACGAGGCCGCCGTCGACGAGCCAGCCGCCGTCGTGCGGCGCCGGCGTGAACAGCCCCGGCAGCGCGATCGACGCGCGCACCGCGTCGCTCACCTGGCCCTCGCGCAGCCAGATCTCGCGGCCGCGCCGCAGGTCGGTGGCGACGGCGCCGAACGGACGCGCCAGCTCGCCGATGTCGCGGTCGCCGAACTGGCTGCGAAAGAACTGGATCAGCCGGTCGCCCTTGATCAGTCCGCTGCCGAGCGAAAAATCCAGGAAGCTCACCACGGTTTGCAGGCGCAGGCCGCGCACCCACGCCTCCAGCCGGTCGAGTTCGCCGCCGACGTAGGCCGCGCCGACCAGCGCGCCGATCGAGGTTCCGCAGACGACGTCGGGCTCGATCCCGGCGTCGGCGAGCGCGCGAATGACACCGATATGGGCCCAGCCGCGCGCGGCGCCGCCGCCGAGCGCGAGACCGACGAGCGGCGTCCGGGGCGTGGTCATCGCGATCTCAGTCCGCCTCGCGCTCGATGCCGCAGCATTGCACCCGCTCGCTCGCCGGTTCGCTCAGGATCGCGCCCGTCACCGGGTTGGGGCGGAACACCGTGCAGCCCTTGAGCCCCGACGCGTGCGCCTGGCGGTAGAGGGCCTCGAAGCGTTCGAAGGGAATGTCGGCGGCGACGTTGATGGTTTTCGAAATGGCGTTGTCGACCAGCGGCTGGAGCGCCGCCTGCATGTGCAGGTGGGCGAGCGGGTCGATCTGCTGCGCCTCGACGAAGGCGGGCGACAGGCCGCGGTCGAGCTGCCGCCATCGCTGGCAGGCGTAATCGACGACGCGATGGGTGCGGTAACGGCCGTCCGCTTCCAGCACGCGACGTTCCGCTTCGGCCGAGAAAATCGGCTCGATGCCGCTCGAGAGATTGTTGGCGAGCAGGCTGATGGTGCCCGCCGGCGCGATCGCCAACAGGTGGCTGTTGCGGATGCCGTGTGCGGCGATGGCGTCGCGAATGTCGCCCGGCAGGCGGCTGGCGAAGCCGCTTCCCAGAAAGGCGTCGCGGTCGAACGCGGGGAACGCGCCTTTTTCCTGCGCGAGCGCGACCGACGCGCGATAGGCCGCGTCGCGCACCGTCCGCATCGCCTGCGCGGCGAGCTGCCGCGCGGCGTCGCTGTCGTAGCGCAGGCCGAGCAGCACCAGCGCGTCCGCCAGCCCGGTGACGCCGAGGCCGATGCGCCGCTTGCGCCGCGCCTCTTGCGCCTGTGCCGGCAGCGGGAAGCGCGAGACGTCGATGACGTCGTCGAGAAAGCGCGCCGCGAGCGCAGCCGCGTCGGCGAGCGCCGCGAGATCGAGGCGCGCGTCCGGCGCGAAGGGCGCCGTCACGAACGCAGTCAGGTTGAGCGAGCCGAGGTCGCAGGCGCCGTAGGGCGGCAGCGGAATCTCGCCGCAGGGATTGGTGGCGGTCAGGTGTTCCATGTTCGCGAGCGTGTTGTCGCGATTGATCGTGTCGACGAACAGCACGCCCGGTTCGGCGGTGTCGTAGGCCGCGCGCAGGATGCGCTGCCACAGGCCGCGCGCCTTCACGCTGCGCGCGTCGGCGAGGCCGGGAAACGTCAGCGGCCAGTCGCGGTCGGCGGCCACCGCCGCCATGAAGGCGTCGCTCACCAGCACCGACAGGTTGAAATGCCGCAGCACGGCGGGATCGCGCTTGGCGTCGACGAAGGTCTCGATGTCGGGGTGGTCGCAGCGCAGCGTTGCCATCATCGCGCCGCGCCGCGCGCCGGTCGACAGCATGGTGGCGCACATCGCGTCCCAGATGTGCATGAACGACACCGGCCCCGACGCGATCGTGCCGGTCGCCTCCGCGACGGTGCCGGCCGGACGCAGGGTGGAAAAATCGTAGCCCACGCCGCCGCCGTGCTGCATGGTCAGCGCGCCTTCCTTGAGCGCCTCGAAAATGTGCTCGAGATCGTCGGCGATCGTGCCCATGACGAAACAGTTGAACAGCGTGACCCGGTGTCCCGCGCCGGCGCCGGCGAGGATGCGGCCGCCGGGCAGGAAGCGGAAGCCGTCCAGCAGCGCGCGGAAGCGGGCGGTCCACGCCGCCTGTCCGCCCGCCTCGGCCTGCGCGATCGCCTGCGCCACCCGCTGCCAGCTCGCGCCGATGTCGGCCTCGTCGGCGGCGCGGTAGCGGGTCGCCCAGATGTGGCGGGAGATGTCCATGCTGAAAGGATCGTGCGTCATCATGCGAGGGCGATGAAAGCGGCGAGTTGAGGCATTATCCATCTCCTTGCGCTGTCGCGCGTTCACATCGTCTGATTAAAGGTATAGCCGTTTGCGCAGCCCCACGCCGGATTCGTCCCACCCCTACTCCGCGTTGACGCCCGATTGCGTTCTCGACTCGCTCGACAGCACCGGCCTCAGGGCGGACGGCCGCCTGCTGGCGCTCAACAGCTACGAAAACCGCGTCTACCAGATGGGCGTCGAAGACGCGGCGCCCGTGGTGGCGAAGTTCTACCGGCCCGGCCGCTGGACCGACGCGGCGATCCTGGAGGAACACGCGTTCACCGCCGAACTCGCCGAAGGCGACATTCCCGTCGTCGCCCCGCTGGTCCTGAATGCCGCCACCCTTCACCGCCATGCCGGCTTCCGCTTTGCGGTGTA
Source organism: Pseudomonadota bacterium (assembly GCA_021820845.1). Lineage (GTDB taxonomy): Bacteria > Pseudomonadota > Gammaproteobacteria > Burkholderiales > Thiobacillaceae > Thiobacillus. The sequence continues at coordinate 145,065 of JAKADC010000005.1, read as the reverse complement.
CCCGCAGCAGGGCGGCCGCCCGCCCGAATTCGACCGCCCCGACACGCTGCGGCGCATGGGGCGTTTCCTCGGGCGGATCCATGCGGTCGGCGCGAGAGCCGCGTTCGCGCATCGTCCGGCGCTCGACATCGAAACCTTCGGCCATGCGTCGCGCGACGTCCTGCGCAGCGGACGCTGGCTGCCGGACGATCTCGCCGCAGCCTGGGACAGCGTCGTCGAGCATGCGCTCGCCGGCGTCGCGCACTGCTACGACCGCGCCGGCCCGGTGCGCGCCCTCCGGCTGCACGGCGACTGCCACGCCGGCAACGTCCTGTGGACCGATGCCGGGCCGCATTTCGTCGACTTCGACGACAGCCGCATGGGTCCCGCGGTGCAGGACTTGTGGATGCTGCTGTCGGGCGAGCGCGCGGAGCAGGCGGCCCAGATCGGCGAGATCCTCGAGGGCTACGAGGCCTTCATGGCGTTCGATCGACGTGAACTCCATCTGGTCGAAGCGCTCAGAACCTTGAGGCTGATCCACTACGCGGCCTGGCTCGCGCGGCGCTGGGACGAGCCGCCGCTGGCGGCGTGAGTGAAACCAATTTTTGGTTCGGGAAGGACGCGAGGCGCGACCGCGCGTCTTCGCGCCCTTCGCGAACGACGGGACTGAAAAATGTGCGGCATAGCAGGTGAATTCCGGTTCGACGGCGTCCCGCCCGACGCCGGCACGATGGCGCGGATGCTGGCCAGGCTCGCGCGGCGCGGCCCCGACGCGGAGGGCCAGCACGCCGACGGGCCGGTGCGCCTCGGCCACCGCCGGCTCGCGATCATCGACCTGTCGCCGCGTTCCGCCCAGCCGATGGTCGACGCCGCGACCGGCACCGCGCTGGTGTTCAACGGCACCATCTACAACTATCCCGAGCTGCGTGCCGAGCTCATGGGCCGGGGCCACGTCTTCCATTCCGACGGCGACACCGAAGTCATCCTGCGCGCGTTCCTCGAATGGGGCGAGGCCTGCGTCGAGCGCCTGCACGGCATGTTCGCATTCGCCATCTGGAATCGCGAGAAACTGTTCCTGGCGCGTGATCGCCTCGGCATCAAGCCGCTGTACTACAGCGAGATCCGCGGCTGCTTCCGCTTCGCCTCGACGCCGCAGGCGCTGACGGCGGCGGGCGATGTCGACACCGGGATCGACGCGGTCGCGCTGCATCACCTGTTCACCCTGCACGCGGTGGTGCCGGCGCCGCGCACGATCTTCAACGGCGTCCGCAAGCTCGCTCCCGGCACGACCCTGACGGTGAACGCGCGCGGCGAGCTCGGCCACTGGAAATACTGGTCGCTGAAGGCGCAGCGGCCGGCGCAGCCGAAGAGCGAGGCCGAGTGGACCGAGGCCATCCACGCCAGCCTGAGGCAGGCGGTCAAGAAGCGGATCGAGATCGCCGACGTCAAGGTCGGCGTGCTGCTCTCCGGCGGGCTCGATTCGAGCCTGCTGGTGGCCCTGCTCGCCGAGCAGAACGTGCCCGACCTGATGACCTTCTCGGTCGGGTTCGAGGACCAGCCGGAAGAGCGCGGCAACGAGTTCGAGTATTCGGATCCGGTCGCGGCGATGTACGGCACGCGCCACCACAAGTACCTGATCCCCAATTCGGAGGTCCTGCGCCGCCTGCCCGAGGCGGTCGACCAGATGTCCGAGCCGATGTTCGCGCAGGACGCGGTGGCGTTCTACCTCCTCGCCGAGCAGGTCGCGAGGACCGTCAAGGTGGTGCAGAGCGGGCAGGGCGCGGACGAGGTGTTCGGCGGCTATTTCTGGTATCCGCGCATGGCGGCGGAAACGCAGGGAACGCCGCTCGAGCGCTTCCGCCGCCACTATTTCGACCGCGACCACGCCGAGTTCCTCGAACTCGCGGCGCCGGCCTACCACGGTCCCGACTACACCGCGGAAACGATCGCCGCGCATCTCGCCGAGCCCTTCGCCGACGACTTCATCGACCAGGTCTTGCGCATGGACACCACCATGCTCATCACCGACGATCCGGTGAAACGCGTCGACAACATGACCATGGCGTGGGGACTGGAAGCGCGCGTGCCGTTCCTCGATCATCAGTTGGTGGAGCTGGCGGCTTCAATGCCGCCCGAACTGAAACTGGCGTCCGAGGGCAAGCACGTGCTCAAGACCATCGCGCGCGGCCTGATCCCCGACGCGGTGATCGACCGCAAGAAGGGCTACTTTCCCATGCCGGCGCTCAAGTTCGTCCGCGGGGAATTCCTGCGTTTCATGCAGGACATATTGAATTCGCAGGCCTGCCGCGAGCGCGGACTGTATCAGCGCGCCTATGTGGACAAGCTGCTGGACGCGCCGGAACGCCATCACACCCGCATCCAGGGCAGCAAGCTGTGGCATCTGGCGCTCCTCGAATACTGGCTGCAGCGGCATGGTTGACCGCTTCATGCGCAGCGCGCGCGGCCTCGTGCCCATCCGGACGGAGGCGTGGCCCTTCCTGCTGCTGGCCGCTCTGGCGGGCGGCTGCGCGGCGCCTTCGGTGGTCGGGCCGGCGCCCGAGGCCGCCGGAACCGCGCCCGCTCGCGCCACCCCGGCGCCGCCGTCGGCCTTCGACACATGGCTCGCTGCGTTTCGCCGCGAGGCCGCGGCCCAGGGCATCTCGGCGGCGACGCTCGACGCGGCGCTCGGCGGCGTCAAGCCGGTCGAGCCCGTGATCGCGCTCGACCACCGCCAGCCCGAGTTCCTGCAGACCTTCGGCGATTACATCGCGCGGCGCGTCACCGCCGGCCAGGTGGCTCGCGGCCAGGCGCTGCTGGCCGAACACGCGGACCTGCTCGACGCGGTCGAACAGCGATACGGCGTGCCGAGGACGGTGCTGGTCGCGTTCTGGGGACTCGAAACCCATTACGGCGCCGACCTCGGCGGGTTCAACGTGCCGGCCACCCTCGCCACGCTCGCCTTCGACGGACGGCGCAGCGGCTTCTTCCGCGGCCAGCTTCTCGACGCGTTGCGCATCATCGACGCCGGCCATGTCAGCGCGGCGGACATGAAAGGCTCCTGGGCCGGCGCCATGGGCAACATGCAGTTCATGCCGTCGACCTTTCTCGCCTATGCGGTCGACGGCGACGGCGACGGCCGCATCGACGTATGGCGATCGCTGCCCGACGCCTTCTATTCGGCGGCGCACTATCTGCAGCGCGCGGGCTGGCGACCGAACGAGCCGGTCGCGATCGAGGTGCGCCTGCCGCGGGACTTCGACTGGCGCCAGGCGCGGCTTTTCCATCGCCTGAAGGTGGCGGAATGGACGGCGACGGGCGTCGAGGCCGCGGATCCGTCCGCAAGCTTGCCGGACGTCGCCGGGCGCGCCGCGATCGTGTTGCCGCAGGGCTGGCAGGGGCCGGCCTTCATGGTGTTCCACAACTTCGACGTGGTGATGAAATGGAACCGCTCGATGAATTACGCGCTCGCGGTGGCGCAACTGTCGCAGCAGCTCGCGGGCGGCCCTCCGCTGGCCGGCGGCGAAGGCGAGGCCGGCGCGCTCAGCGTCGCGCAGATGAAGGCGCTGCAGCAGGCGCTCAACGAGCTCGGCCTCGACGCCGGGCCCGCGGACGGCCTGCCCGGTCCGCGTACGCAAACCGCGGTGCGGCTGTTTCAGGCGCTGCACGGATTGCCGGTCGACGGCTACGCCGGACCGAGTCTGCTGGCGCGCGTCGACGAAGCGCACGCCGCCGCCGCGGCAGCGGGCACGCTGACGCTGGCGCCCGCGCCGACCTTCGACGGCACGGACTGCGACCCCTGAAACGAGGCGAGGCCGGACGTGTATTCAATCGAGGAGACGACGATGCGCGACGCGCATGAAGCAACGGGCCGCCTGCCGCAGGCGTTTGCCGAATCATGAGCCTCGTCTGCTGGAAGTGCGGTGCCAGCCTGGCCGGGATGCCGCTCCCGCTGTCGCGCCGCGATATCTGCCCGAGCTGCCGCGCCGATCTCCACGTGTGCCGGCTGTGCCGTCACCATGACCCGCATCGCGCCGGCGAGTGCCGCGAACTGGCGGCCGACCGCGTCGCCGACAAGTCGCGCGTCAACGACTGTGGCTGGTTCGTGCCGCGGCAGGACGCCTACCGGGGCGGCGGCGCGGTGATGGCGCAGCCGGCCCGCAGCGCGCTGGATGCGCTGTTCTCGAACCAGCCCGCTCCGGATTCATCGGCCGATAGCGAACCCGCCAAGCCCGCGCCGCCGACCTCGCTCGACGACCTGTTCAGGAAGTAGCGGGCCGCCGCAGCTGGCGCAGAGCCTGCCACTCATAGAGCACGAGCCCCGTGCCGATCAGCGCGATGCCGGCCCAGCCGACCGCCGGGATGCGCTCGTGGTTCAGCGTCTGCCCGAGCAGCAGCGCCGACACCGGCGTCACCAGCGTGATCAGCGCGATGCGTCCGGCGTCGAGACGCTTGATCATGTAGTAGTAAAGCGTGAACCCAACGACCGACCCGAGAACGCCGAGATAGACGATGGCCGCGCCGGCCCGCAGTGTCGCGGCGGGCGGCAAGCGCGCGGCGTCGGCGATGAGCCAGGCCAGCACGAAGCAGGGCACGGCGACGCCGAGCGAACCGGTGGTGATGGCGAGGGACGACACGCGCACGTTCAGCCGCTTGATCCACACCAGGCCCAGCGCCTGCAGCGTCATGCCGCCCACGGTCGCAAGCGTGCCGAGCGTGGCGCGGCCGTCGCCCGGCCACGGCTGGCCGAATATCAGCCACAGCCCGGCCAGTGCCAGCGCAAGACCCGCAACGCGGGCCGGCGTGAGCGTGCGCTCGGCGAGCCACAGCGCGGCGAACACGCCGGTGACCAGCGGCGACAGTCCGAAGATCACCGAAATCAGCCCCGACGGAATGTGCAGCGCGCCCCAATACGTGAGCAGCATCGACGCGAACAGAGACAGCCCGCTGACCGCGTACAGGCGGCGTGCCGTCGGCGTGAACGGAAACGCGGTGCGAGTGGCGGCGAGCAGCGCGACACAGACCGTCAGCCCGATCAGCATGCGCGCCATCACCGCAAAACTGAAGCCCGCGCCCTGCGCGCTCCACTGGATGGCGAGCGGCGTGGTCGACCAGATGAGAATGACGCCTAGATAGGCGGCAGGGACGGACATCTCGTTTCCGAATCAGGCGCGGGACAGCCGGCAAGACTCGCGTGCGGCACACCTTCCCGGCGCCGGTGTTGCCACGCGGCGCCTCATTTCGATGCGGTCGAACCGGATATGGATTGCAGACTCTCGGCTGCGATCTCGCGCACGTCGGCGTCCTCGTCATCGAGCCGCGGTTCCAGCCATGGCCTTGCGGCGGCGTCGCCGGTCAACCCGAGGTAATGGCAGGCGTCGGCGCGCACGCGCGCGTCGGCGTCTTGCGACAGCTTGCCCAGCGCGGGCAGCAGTGCGCGCAGCGCGTCGGTGCCGGCGAAGGTTTCAAATAACACGCCGGCGCCCAGCCGCACGTTGAGGCTGGCCTCGACGTTGCCGACGATCGGCAGCACGGCCGCGAGCAGGGCGGGGTCGGCCTCGATCGCGGCCTGGACGCGCGGCAGGCCGCCTTCCTTCAGCAGCATGTGGAACCAGTCGGCCACGCCGGCCGTGCTGTCGGCCTTGGCCGCCCATTCGGCGAGTTCCGCCTTGCCGTAGACGCCGGCGAGTTCGATGCGGCCGAGCCGCAGCCATGGCACCGTGCGCACGCCGAGCGCCTGCGCCACCTCGGGATGCTGTTCCAGGTTCACCGCTTCGAGGCGGCCGACCGTGCCCTGCTTCACCAGGTCGGCGAGCGAGGCCAGCACCGCCGGGCAATGCGGGCAGTGGGTCGAGAGCAGCAGAAGGGCGTCTGGGGCGGACATGGCGCGGCGGATTCGACAGATAATGGAGACATGGAATTTACCATCCTCCCCGTCACACCGTATCAACAAAACTGCTCGCTGGTGTGGGACGCCGACGGCCGCGCGGCGCTGATCGACCCCGGCGGCGAGGCGGAGCGGCTGCTTGCCGAAGCAGCGCGGCGCGACCTGAAGCTGGAAAAGCTGTTGCTGACCCACGGCCATCTCGACCACGTCGGCGCGGCGGTGGAACTGCGCGACGCGCTTGGCATTCCCATCGTCGGCCCGCAACGCGACGAGCAGTTCTGGCTCGACAGCCTGCCGCAGCAGGCCGAGCTGTTCGGCTTTCCGCCCGCGGCGGCGTTCGTCCCCGATCGGTGGCTGGAGGACGGCGACCGCGTCGAGGTCGGATCGATCCGTTTCGACGTGCTGCACTGCCCCGGCCACACCCCCGGGCACGTGGTGTTCTTCCAGCCCGAGGCGCGGCTCGCCTTCGTCGGCGACGTGCTGTTCAAGGGCTCGATCGGGCGCACCGATTTCCCGCGCGGCAGCCATGCCGCCCTGCTCGCCATCATCCGTGAAAAGCTGTTTCCCCTCGGCGACGACGTGCGCTTCGTGCCGGGGCACGGCGCGATGTCGACGTTCGGGCACGAACGCCGCGACAATCCATTCGTCGCGGCTGGCGCCTGAGCGGCCTTCCGCGTTCGCCGCACCCGCTTTCGGGCCGCGCCGCCACGCCTTCGGCGCGGGGAGTAGTCCATTTATTCCAGAAGAAAACACGGTTCGAAACGGAATAAGCGCTTTCGTCGGCTCGTCTATTCACACGTGCACCGATTAATACCGCTTATCCAGTTGGCTCGGTAGAGCAAGAAATTTTCATGGGCCGCGGTTGAGGGGTCGGCTGCGCCGAAAAATTCCCATAACCGGAGGAGAACCATGAGAATCAAGCCCATTGCAGCCGTCCTGGCCGCCTGCCTGCCGTTTCCCGCCCACGCCGCCAACTGGGTCGACGTGCTGGGGACAGAGCCTGCCCGTGCTCCCGCCTTCAAGCCGTTCGGTTTCATCCAGCCGACCTACACGTATATCGACGCTTCGCCGCTATCAGGGCTGAAAGGTGCCGGCGCCGGCGCGAACGGCAAGAATCAGATCCAGAACATGGTGGTGCCGGATTTCAATAAAACGGAGCAAGCGCAGTTCCTTCGTGCCCAGTTCGGTATGCGCGGCCGGCTTAGCGACAGCATCAACTACTTCGTGCTGACCGACGCCGGCAGCAACCTGACCACGGTGCAGCATCCGTTCATGGTCACCGACGCTTCGATGACCTTCAGCTTCATCCCCGGTGCGCGAATCCGCGCCGGCCTCTTCAAGCTGCCCACCGGCGAGGAAGCGCTCGTCAGCAATCCGGTCGCGTATTCCTACGTCTATTACAGCGCGGTCACGTCTGCGCTGGTGCAGGAAACCTACTTCCACGACGTGACAGGCACGCCAAGCGGCTGTCAGCCCCTATTGGGTGCCCACACCCTCGACTGCGGCGCGGCGATCTCCGGCAACAACGCCTTCCGCGACTGGGGCATCCAGGTATTCGACAGCTTCAGGAAGAACAAGTGGGAGCTGGGCTACGCCGCGATGGTCTCGAACGGCAACGAGATCGAGAACCTGGGTGACAACAACAGCAGCAAGGACGTCACCGGCCGCCTGCAGCTGTCGTACGTGTTCGCGGGGCAGGGCCCGCTGCGCCAGGATGCCAACGTGTTCGCCTGGCACCAGTCCGGCAAGCGGACTTATGGCGGGACGGACTACGATCGCACCCGCGAGGGCGTCGGCTTTCGCGTGACCAAGGGCGCCTTCCGCACCTCCGGCGAATACATCCGCGGTGAAGGCATGATCGCGGGGGGGCCGAATCCTCCTGTCCTGCCGGCCAGCGGCAGCATGGAACCGCCCTACGACCTCAACCTGGCGCCGCGCGGCAAGGCCGACGGCTGGTATCTCGAAGGCGGCTGGCGTTTTCTTCCGAAGTGGGAGATCGAGGCGCGCTACGACGTGTTCGATCGCAACTATGACGATCCCGCGGCCGAGCGCCTCTTCAAGACCTGGACGCTGGGCGCCCAGTATTTCATCAACAAGACCAACCGGGTGACGCTGAACTACGAGTGGCGTACCGCCGAGCTGCCCCATCCGCTCGCCATGACCAACGCGGTGCAGCGCGGCAATGCGGAAACCGTCGCGAACAACCTCGCCGACCGCGTGAGCCTGCAGTACACGTGGTTTTTCTGACCCCGGCCGCGCCTTCGGTGGCGCTGCCGCTCAGTGGCTGGTGCCGGCCGAGCGCGTGATCTTGTTGTAGACGTTGTACTTGCCCGAAGGCTTGCTCATGGGGATGCGCGCGACTTCCTTGAACGTCGCCGCGTCGTACACGACGAGCGCGCCGTCCATTTCCCAGATGCTGACGAGGGCGTACTTGCCGTCCCGCGTGAATTCGACGTGGGCGGCGGTCTTGCCGGGGGAAGGCGTGAGGCTGCGCACCACGTTCAGCGTGCGCTTGTCGATGATGGTGAGCGTATCCTTCGCCGGGCTCATGAAGTTGTCGGCCCACGCGTAGGGGGTGTTCTCGTGGCTGCGCATGAAAAAGCCCGGGCCGGGCGTCTCGATGCGCTTGATGACCTTCCAGGTCTTCATGTCGATGACGCTGATGATGCCGGACTTGAGATCGGGCGTCGCCATCACGGGATGGCCCTGATAGTTCCAGGTGATGCCCGAGCCGAGGTGGGGCATGCCGGGCAAATCCAGGTCGGCGACCTTGCTGCGCGTATCGAGATTGATGACCTGGCCCTTGCCGCCGTCGCGCGATGCGCCCATGAGGTAGGTGTAGGTCTGGTCGAAGTAGAAGTCGTCCAGGTAGTCCTCGAGCGGGATGCGCCGGATCGGGAACGGCCCCTTGTCGGCGAGCGATTCCGCCATGCGGTAGTCGTGCACCAGGCCGGGATAGACGGGTTCGTGGTCCTTCGTGTAGGGGATCTCCCACACTTCCTTGACGTCCTTCAGCGCGGCGATGAAGCTCTTGCGCGGCTCGGCGTCATAGACCGCGGAGACGCGCGAACTCTTGCCGTTGACGTCCTTCGCCTCGATCAGCTTGATCGGCTTCAGGTCGACCGCATCGAGCAGAACCAGGGTGTGCGGCAGGTAGTTGCCGACGAGCACGTAGCGTCCGTCGCCCGAGACCGCGAGATTGCGGGTATTGATCCCGGCGCGGATTTCATGCGTCGTCTTGAGGTTCCAGATGTCGAACTTCGAAATCCAGCCGTCGCGCGAGGCGAAATAGACGTAACGTCCGTCGGGCGTGAATTTCGGCCCGCCGTGCAGCGCGAACCGGGTCTGGAAGCGGTGGATGGGCTTGAAGGTGTCGCCGTCGAGGATGGTCGCGTGATGGTCGCCGGTTTCCACCACGACGAACAGGTTGAGCGGATCGGCCTTGAAGACGGGCTTGGCCGGCAGGCTGCCGGGCTTGAAATATTCGATGCGCGATGCGTTGATCTGGTCCAGCCCCCACACGGGCTCGATGGCCGGCGGCGTGTAGATGAAATCGGTGAGCGACTGGATCTCGGCGGCCGAAAGCTTGTCGCCGAAGCCCTGCATCTGCGAGGCGGCGCGGCCCTTGGCGATGACCCGCAACGCATCGGGCTTGCGCAGCCGCTCGAGGTTTTCCGGCAGCAGCGCGGGGCCGCGGCCGCCGAGGCGGTCGGCGCCGTGGCAGCTCGCGCAGTATTGTTTGTAAACGGCGGCCGCCGGTTCATCGGCCATGGCGGACGTCGCCGCCAGCAAGGCGGACAGGAAGCCGAGCGTGGCAAGGAGGGTTTTCATCGGGGTTCTCATCAGCGCGCTGCCCGGCGCAGCGGCACGTAAGGCGTCATGGTCAGCCGCTCGTGGCCGCTGGCGACGCCGATTTCCTCATCGTCCAGGTAGCAGGCCGGATCTTCCTGCCAGGCGTCGCCGGTGAGCTGATAGGCGCGCACCCGCGTGTTGCCGCCGCAGATGTCGAAATAGGCGCATTCGCCGCAGCGTCCCTTGAGCGTGCGCGGCTTCGCCTTGAGGCCGGCCATGAGCGGGTCGCTGACGTCGGTCCAGATTTCCGAGAAGGGCCGTTCCTTCACGTTGCCCAGGGTGTAGTTCCACCAGAAGGTGTCCGGGTGAACGTTGCCCAGGTTGTCGATGTTGGAGATGTTCACGCCGCTCGAGTTGCCGCCCCATTGCGCGAGCTTGGCGCGCATGTGGGCCTCCATCTCGGGAAAGTGCCTGCGGATCCAGAACAGCAGGTAGACGCCGTCGGCGTCGTTGTTGCCGGTGACGAATTCGTTGTGGCGGCCTTCCCGCTGGTAGCGCCAGCAGGTGTCGAACAGCAGGTCCATGGCCTGGCGCGTCGTCCGGTGGACGACGTCGTGCTTGCGGTTGGTGTTGCCGCGGCCGGCGTAGTTGAGGTGCGAGAGGTAGAACTTGTCGAGCCGCTCGTCTTCCATCAGCTGCAGCAGCCCGGGCAGGTCCTGCGCGTTGTCCTGCGTCAGCGTGAAGCGGATGCCAACCTTGATGCCGCGGTCGCGGCACAGCCGGATGCCGCGCAGCGAGGCGTCGTAGGCGCCCTCCATGCGGCGGAAGCGGTCGTGGGTCTCGGCGATGCCGTCGAGCGAGACGCCGACGTAATCGAAGCCGACGGCGGCGATGCGGTCGATATTCGATTCGTCGATGAGGGTGCCGTTCGACGACAGGCCGACGTAGAAGCCCATCTCCTTCGCGCGCGTCGCGATGTCGTAGATGTCCGGCCGCAGCAGCGGTTCGCCGCCGGACAGGATGAGGACCGGCACGCGAAAGCGCTTGAGGTCGTCCATCACGGTGAACACCTCGGCAGTGCCGAGCTCGCCGGGGAAGTCCTTGTCGGCGGAAATCGAATAGCAGTGCTTGCAGGTGAGGTTGCAGCGCCGCACCAGGTTCCAGATCACCACCGGGCCCGGCGGATTGCGCTTGATGCCGAGCCGCGTCGGGTGGGCAAGCTCTTGCATGTATTGCGAGATGCGGAACATGTCTTCTCTCCTATGCGCCGATGCGCAGCCCCGTTTTTTTCAGGATCCGCGAACTGTACAAGATATCGTGGCCCCGGCTTGCCTGCCCCAGCACCTCGGCGATCTGCGCGGCCTTGGCCTCGACCTCGTCCCGCGTTTTTCCGTGCACCATGGCGAAGAGGTTGTACGGCCAGTCCGGCAGATGGCGCGGGCGCTGATAGCAGTGGGTCACGAATTCCAGCTGGCCGATCCGCTCGCCGAGTTCGTCGATGCGTTCGTCGGCGACGTCCCACACCGTCATGCCGTTCGCCCGATAGCCCAGCGCGTAATGGTTCGGCACGGCGCCGATGCGGCGGATGATGCCGGTATCGAGCATGCGCCGCATGCGCCGCATCACCTCGTCCGCCGGCACGCCGATCTGCTCGGCGACCGCGTGGTAGGGGCGCGCCGTCAGCGGTAGCCCGGCCTGCGTCGCCTGGATGATGCGGCGGTCGGTTTCGTCGAGCGGGCTGAAATCGTGGGGCGCGTTCATACGTGCAGTTTGAGTTCCACGAAATATTCGCGGATCTTCGGCATGTTGTAGACCGGGTAGCCGCTCTCGCGCTCGATGCGGGCGATCGTATCCCGCTGCGCACCGGGCGTTTCGGTGGCGAGCACGAACCACATGTTGAGGCGGTGGTTGCGCTCGTAGTTGTGCGCCACCTCGGGCTGCCGGTTGACGATTTCCGTCACGCGGTCGAAGTCCGCGGGCGGAATCTCCATCGCCGCGAGGCTCAGCGCCCCGCCCATCTGCGCGGCGTGGTACATGGGGCCGAAGCGCGAGAGCAGGCCACGCAAGAGCAGGCCCTCGATGCGCGCGATGACGGTGGCCTCGTCGCTGCCGACGCGCGTCGCCACCTCGGCGTAGGGCCGCTCGCAGATCGGAAACCCGCCTTGCAGCGCGTTGACGAGGGCGCGGTCCAGCGCGTCCATCACGCCGCTTCCTTCGCCGGCGCCGCTTCGACGTAGCGGGCGCCGGTCTGCTTGAAGCGCTGCCGGCTGAACAGGACTTCGCACGAAAAATCCGCCAGCCCGCACGCGTCGCGCAGGTGCGCGTGGTGCGCCAGCACGGCGTCGCGATCCTTGCCGTGGATCATGCAGAACAGGTTGTAGCGCCATTCGGGCAGCCGCCGCGGGCGCTGGTAGCACAGGTTCACCAGCCCGGACGCGCCGATGCAGCGCCCGAATTCGTCGACCCGGTCGTCCGGGACGTCCCACACCACCATGGCGTTGGCGCGAAAGCCCAGCTCGTGGTGGCGGACGATGATTCCGAGGCGCTTGATGATGTCGTGATCGAGCAGCCGTTCCATGCGGTCCAGCACCTCGGCTTCCGAGGCGCCGATTGCGGCCGCGACCGCGGCATAGGGCCGGGCGACCAGCGGCAGACCGTCCTGGATCGCCTCGATCAGCGCATAGTCGAGGCCGTCGAGTTCGAGCGGCTGCCGCGGAGCGGATTTCTGCCGGCCGCGCTGCGTCACGGCGACGGTGCGGCGAAGGTCGAAGCCGAGGTCGATGTGATAGTCCTGCACCATGGGCAGACGCATGACCGGCAGCCCGGTCTGCTGCTCGACGTCGCGCAGCACGCGTTCCAGGTGCGCGGGATTCGCGGCGGTCGCGACGAACCAGAGGTTGAAGCGGTGCTCGCGCTCGTAGTTGTGGTTGACCTCCGGATGCGCGCTGACCATCCGCGCCACCTCGGCGAGCCGCTCGCCGGGGACGACCAACGCCGCGAGCGTGCTGACGCCGATGCGGTTCGGCCGGAACACCGCGCCGACGCGGCTGATGACGCCTTCCTGCCGCAGGCGGCGCAGGGTATCGAGCACCGCCTCGGCGTCGAGGCCCAGCTGTCCCGCGAGGACGTCGAAGGGCGCGGACGTCAGCGGAAAGCCGCGCTGGAAATCGTTCAGCAGGCTGAGTTGGACGTCGCTCATAGTCCGATCCTGTGGGCGCGCTCGGTGAAGAAAATGCCGCTCGGGCTCTTGACCGGCAGCGTGCCGATGCGGGCGAACGAGTCGGGGTCGTAGACTTCGACGCGGTCCTCGTCGCGCAGGGACAGCCAGACCTGCTCGCCGCGCGGGGAGAACTCGATGTGCAGCACGCCTTTTCCGGGTTTCAGCGTCTTGACGATGCGATGCGTGGGCAGGTCGAGGACCTGCACCGTGTCGTTGTTGGGGAAGGCGAAGTTGATCCAGACCTGGCGGCCGCCTGGCCGCGCCACGGCGAACACCGCCTGGCCGGCGACGGGGACGCGCGCCACTTCCTTCCAGTTGTCCTCGTCGGCGATGATGATCTCGTGCCGGCCGACCGCCGGCAGCACGATCTCGTTGCCGGTTGCCGCCCAGCCCTCCAGGTGAGGCATCTTGTAGACCGGCATTTTCTCGCCGTGGCGGCCGAACTCGACGAGCGCACGCTTCACGCCGGCATCGAGGTTCCACAGGTCCAGCAGGGCCACGCCGTCCTCGCCGAAGAGTCCGGCGGCGTAGTGGCGGCCGTCGGACGTGATCATGCCGTCGTAGGGTTCCTTGCCGACGTTGGGGAATTTATGCAGTACGGGCTTCTGCGGGTCGTGCACGTCGGCGACCCAGATCTCGCCGGAATCGTAGAGGCTGAACACGAAGCGCTGCCCGGGTGCATCGACCAGGCCGATGACCTTGGAGCGCTTGCCGTCGGCGCCGACGGCGGGAATGTCGGCGATGAGCGAAAGGTCGCTGGCGTCGAATATCTTCACGCCGCCCGGCGTGTAGTTCGCCACGGCGACCAGCTTGCCGTCGCCCGAGATCGCGCCGCCGATGCTGTTGCCGGCCTGAATGACGCGGCGATCGATGCGCCGGGTCAGCAGGTCGATCTTGGTCAAGCCGCCGTCGCGGCCGAAGACGTAGGCGTAACGCTCGTCACGGGAGTAGCTGATGGATGCGTGCGACATGTCGCCCAGGCCTTCGATCCTGCCGAGGCTCGTGCGGTGCGTGGTGTCGAGAACCTGGACGCTGCCGGTGGCGCGCTCGATGACCACGCCGAGGTCGCCGGTTCCGCGCAGATTCGTGCTGGCACAGCCTGTCAGGGCGCCGAGCGTGAACAGAAGAGGAACGAGCATCCTAGCGCGCATTGGGGAACCCCTTTTTCAGATTGTCCACGATCCATGACGCTTCGGATTCGGAGAGAAAATCTTTCCACGGCGGCATCGGTGTTCCGGGCCGTCCATGAAGAATGGTGCTGATGAGCGCATCAGCGGATTTGTCCTTGAGTGCTTCGGGCGTGAGCGCGGGGCCGAGGCCGCCAAGAAGCCGCATGCCGTGGCAGGAGCCGCAATCCTGGCGCACCAGGCGGACGAGTTCGCCTTGCCGTGCCGGATCGGGAGGAAGCGAATCGGCGAAGGCGCTGCCGCAGGAGAGGGCGATCATGATTCCCGCCGTCGTCGAGATTCGCATGTGTTTCGGTTTCCCCTTGGGGAGGCGGGGGCAGTTCGATGCCCCCGCCCGGTTCCACTTATCAGTAGACGTCGTGCTGCGTGTTGTAGACGTTGAACTTGCCGGTCGGCGTGATCAGGCGCTTGTCCTTGATCACGGCCTTGAGCTTGCGCGTCTTGTCGTCGATCACGACGATGGCGGATTCCTGGGTCTTGCCGTTCCAGACCGAGAACCAGACTTCGTCGCCCGCCTTGTTGTATTCCGGCTGCACGACCCGCTTCGGTCCGTCGCCCAGGTTCGCCATCTCGGCGATGTTCAGCACTTGCGGCGCCTTGTCGAGGTGGTTGATGTCATACACGGCGACCGACTGGCTGATCTTCGGATCCGGGTTGAGCGCGGTGTCGACCCACAGGTTCTTCGACTTCGGATGGGTCTTGATGAACAGCGAACCGCCGCCCTGGCCCTTCAGGTTGCGAACCACCTTCCACGCGTTGGCCTTGTGGTGCTCCGGATCGGTGCCGATGAGCGCGATGCTGTCGTCGCCGAGGTGGCCCGTCGCCCACACCGGTCCGAATTTCGGATCGACGAAGTTCGCGCCGCGGCCCGGGTGCGGGGTCTTGCCGACGTCCACCAGCGCCGCCAGCTTCTGATCCTTGGAGTCGATCACGGCGATCTTGTTGGAAGCGTTGGCCGCCGACATGAAGTAGCGGTGCGTCGCGTCCCAGCCGCCGTCGTGGAGGAAGCGCGCGGCGTCGATCTCGGTGATCTTCATGTTGTGAAGATCCTGATAGTTCGCCAGCATCACCTTGCCCGTCTCCTTGACGTTGATGATGAACTCGGGATGCTCGTGCGAGGCGACGATGGCGGCGACGCGCGGCTCGGGGTGATACTCCTGCGTATCGACGGTCATGCCGCGGGTGCCGACGATCTTCTTCGGCTCGAGCGTGCTGCCGTCCATGATCACGAACTGCGGCGGCCAGTAGGTGCCGGCGATCGCGTACTTGTCTTCATAACCCTTGAACTTGGACGAGTCGACCGAGCGCGCTTCGAGGCCCACCTTGATCACGGCGACGACCGCGGGTTTTTCCATCCACAGGTCGATGAGGTCGATCAGGGCGTCACGGCCGATCACGAAGAGATAGCGCCCCGAGGCCGACATGCGCGAGATGTGCACGGCGTAGCCGGTCTTGATGGTCTCGACGATCTTCTTGGTGTTGCCGTCGATCAGCGCGATCTTGCCGTCGTCGCGCAGGGTCACCGAGAAGAGGTTTTCGAGATCCAGATTGTTCATCTTTTTCGTCGGACGCTTCTCGGGCGGCACCAGAACCTTCCAGGTCGCCTTCATTTCCTTCATGCCGAATTCGGGCGGCGTCGGCGGCTCGTTCTGCAGGAAGCGCGCCATGAGGTCGACGTCCTGGTCGTTCAGGATGCCGGAGGTGCCCCAGTTCGGCATGCCGGCGGGCGAACCGTACTTGATGAAGACCTTGAGGTATTCGGTGCCGCGCTTCAGCGTGATGTCGGGGGTGAGCGGCTTGCCGGTGGCGCCCTTGCGCAGCACGCCGTGGCAGCCGGCGCAGCGTTCGAAATAGATTTCCTTGGCGCGGGTGAATTCGGCCTCGGTCAGGTGGGGGGCCTTGGGAGTCAGAACGTCTTGCGCCTCGCCCGGCTTGATCGGCGTGGGCGTTCCCTTGTAGCGCATCTCAGGCTCGCTCGTGCCGGGGTGGCCCGACGGCGGGGCATCCGTGGCAAAAGTGGTTTGGGCGGCGCCGATTAGGAAGATGCTGGCGGCCAGAATGGTCAGCCTCGTGTTCATTTTTAAAACTCCCTCTGGTTGAGAAAAAATCCTGCATGCGACGACGCTAGGGTAAACAGCGATCTCTACGCATGCATTGATTTAAATCATTGATCTAAGTCAAGGGGCCGCGCGCGCACTCTAGCACGCGTTTTTCTCGTTTTCGGCATTTGCGACGAGGCGGGGCTCGGCCGTGATCGGAATGCCGGCGAGATGCGAGGTTCCGGCAGCGGCGGCCGCCTCGCGTGCGCGGCTGCCGCGTTCGCGGCGCCGGCGCTTTTCGACCAGCGGCGGGCATTTGCGGTCGTTGTAGTAGGTGACCTGGCAGTCGAGGCAGTGATGGCATTCGTTCACCACGATCTCGCCGGTCGGCCGGATGGCCTGGACCTCGCATTCGATGGCGCAGACCTGGCAGGGCTTGCCGCACTCCTTGCGGCGGCGCAGCCATTCGAAGGAGTGGAAACGGCCGGGGATGACGAGCGCGGCGCCGAGCGGGCAGACGTATTTGCAGTAGAACTTGCGGTTCATCGCGGAGAGCAGGATGACGCCGAGGGCGAAGGCGACGTAGCCCCATTCGCGCTGGAAGTGCAGCGTGATGGCCGTCTTGAAGGGTTCGATCTCGGCCGCCCGGATCGCCGCTCCCATGGACTGCAGCGACAGCCCGAACAGCACCAGCAGGACCACGAACTTCAACGCCAGCATGCGCTCGTGCACGACGTGGGGGATCTCGAACGACGGCAACCTGAGCTTGCGGGCGAGTTCGAAGGTGAGCGCCTGCAGCGCGCCGAACGGACACAGCCAGCCGCAATAGACGCCGCGCCCCCACAGCAGGAGGATGACCGCCACGAAGGACCACAGGATGAAGAGCATGGGATCGATCAGAAAGGTGTCCCAGCTGAATTGATGCGTGGCCGCCTGCACAAAGGTCAGGACGTTGATGATGGACAGCTGGCCGAGTCCGTACCAGCCGATGAAGAACAGCGTGTACACCAGGAAGCCGAGCCGCACCCGGCGAAGCAGCGCGGGGCGGCGCGCGAGATAGTCCTGAAACAGCAGGATGAAGGTGAGCAGCGCCAGGCCCGCGACGAGGACGCCGATCTGTATCTTGCGCGACCGCCAGAGCGTGCGCCACATGGGTTCCTCGTCGACGGCGGCGGCGACTGCCGCGGTCGATTGCGCAGCGGCTGCGACGGCGGGTGCCGGCGCGGCGGAGCGCGGGGACGCGACGGCGTCGTGAACCGGCGGCGCGTGCTCGCGCGAATGCGATGCTTTCCTGTGCGCGGGTGACACGGGCTTGCTCTCGGACGCCGATGCTGAAGGCTTCGCTTCGTGCGGCGGGGGCGGTGGCAGAAGGGCGGAGGCAGCGACGCCGTCAGGCGGCGGGATGCCGCGCGATTCCGAGACCATCCTGACGGCCCGGGTGATGGTCGCGTTGATGACCATCACCGAAATCGTCGCGCCGGAAATGGCGTCGATCGTGGCATAGCCGTCGCGCTGCGCACCGACGACGATGCGGCCGCTCGCCGGCTTGCCGCGGTACTGGTCGACGAAGTTGGCGAGCTGAGCCTCCTTGATCCCGGCCGCCAGGATCGGTTCCTCGTGGTGGACGATGCGCGCGCCGGTGATATGCCCCTGCGTGTCGATGCCGACGAGGACGTTGATCGGGCTTCCCGAGTACGCGGGAATGCGCACCATGTCGGCCGTAAGAAAGGCGTAGCCGATCAGCCTGTCCTTCGCGTAGACGGCGCTGGCGGGCGGGTCGCCCTCGGATTCGCCGAAGCGGTCGGCGTCCGGAAACAGGGTGCGGACCTGGGGATAGGTCGCGGCGATATCGGCGCGGCCGGCAGGGGCCACAGCGAGCAGCAGCAGCGCGCACAGAAGCATTGCCGCGAGGCGATAGGGGCAATGCAGTTTGTTGGCCATGGCTTATGTTCCCGCCGCGGGGGACGATCCCGCCTTGATTTAGGTCAATCAGATGGGCTTATACTGTTCGGATGAACCTGAACCCGGCAGACGCGCAATTCCTCAAGGAGGGCTACCTCATGGCGCCCTTGTCCGACACGGAGTTTGCGGACGTATTGGCGCACGCCAACGTGCGGACGCTGACGCAGGGCGAGTGCCTGTTCAACCAGGGGGATCCGGTCACGCATTTTTTCTTCGTGCTGTCGGGCGTCATCAACCTGTGCCGGGTCGCGCCGAGCGGCGAGGAAAAGGTGATGGACCTCGTGCGGCCCGGATTTTTTTTTGCCGAAGCGGCCATGTTCATGGGTGGCCGCTACCCGGTCAATGCCCGCGGCCTGGAGGCGACCCGCGTCGTCGCGCTCGACAGCAAGCACTTTGTCGGGCTGGTTCGCGGAAACGGCGACCTCTGCCTGCGGCTCCTGTCGAAGATGAGCCGGCGCATGCACGAGATGATCAACGAGATCGACAATCTCACCCTGCACAGCGGCGCCCAGCGCGTGATCGGCTACCTGCTTGAGCAATTGCCGGAGGGCGCCGCGTCGCCCAGCGTGAAGCTGTCGGTGCCCAAGCACGTCATCGCGTCGCGCCTGGGCATCCAGCCGGAAACCCTGTCGCGGGTGCTGGCCAAGCTGCGCGGCAAGCAGTTGATCGACGTGCACGACGACATGATCGTCCTCAACGACGTGGACGCCTTGCGGCGCTTGAGCTAGGCGACAGGCGTCACCGGCGCGATCGCGGCGCCCGGCCCGCGGGCCGCGGCGACGCCCCGCTTTCCGCTCACTTGCCGTTGCCGCGGTCTTCACCCGCCAGCCGCTCGAGCGCGCGCATCAGCGCCGACGAATCGAGTTCGCTGTCGCCGGCGCCCATCAGCGCGTTCATCTGCTGCGCGATGAGCGCCGCTCCCGGCAGCGGCGTCGCGGTTTCCTGCGCGTTGTCCATGACGATGGCCATGTCCTTGTGGTGCAGCTTGACCTTGAAGCCGGGCTTGTAATTGGAGTCGAGCATGCGTTGGCCATGGACCTCGAGGATGCGGCTGCCGGCAAAGCCGCCCATCAGCGCCTCGCGCATCTTGACCGGGTCGACCCCGTTGCGCCGCGCCAGCAGGATCGCCTCGGCGACACCCTCGAACGTGAGGCCGATGACGACCTGATTGCAGCATTTGACGACCTGGCCGGCGCCCTGCCCGCCGACGTGGACGACGTTTTTGCCGAGGATCTCGAAGAGCGGGCGCACCTTCTCGAAGATGAGCGCTTCGCCACCCACCATGATCGACAGGGTCCCTTCCCTGGCCCCGGTTTCGCCGCCGGAGACGGGGGCGTCGAGCATGTGCACGCCGTGTTCGGCGAGCGCGGCGGCGATGCGCCGGGTCGCGGTGGGCGAGACGGTGCTCATGTCGACGACGATGTGGCCGGGCTTGGCGCCATGCACCAGACCGCGGTCGCCGAGGATGATCTGCTCGACGTCGGTGGTGTCGGAGACGGCGGTGAAGGTGATGTCGGCCTCGGCGGCGACTTCGGCCGGCGTGCCCTTGCCGAGCGCGCCCGCGACCAGCATCGGTTCGAGACGGTCGAAGCGGCGGCCGTAGACGAACAGCCGATGTCCTGCGCGCAGCAGGTTTTCTGCCATGGGGCGGCCCATGATGCCGCTGCCGATGAATCCGATTTTCATGATGCGAGTCCCTTCACCGCATAGAGCCAGAATGGCAGCGTAACCAATCCCGCCAGCGTTGACCAGCCCATGATCAGGCCCGCCAGGCGGGTGTCGAGCCCGAAGCGGTCGGCCAGCGCGATGACCATCACCATGGTGGGCATGGCGGCCTCGAGCACGCCCGCTTCTCCGGGTTCGGCCAGCCCGCCCGGCCACGCGAGCGCGATCCCGAGCGCCAGCAGCGGCATCAGCGCCAGCTTGATGAACATGGCGACGGCGACGGCTCTCTGCGGGCGCAGGTCATGCCAGGGAATCGTGAGGCCGAGCACGAACAGCATCAGCGGAATCGTCGGGCTGCCGGCCCAGTGGGCGGCTTCCACCAGCGGCTCGAGCCCGGCACCGGAAAGCTTGACCGCGATGCCGGCCGCGAAACCCCACACCGGCGGCAGCCGCAGCCACATGCGCAGAAACGAGGTGTGCTCGGTGTGCTTGCCGCAACGGAAGGCGATCCACACGCCGAGCGACCATATCAATGGCGTGGTGGCGAGCATGTCGGCGAAGAACGGATAGCGCGCGCCGCGCTCGCCGAACACCGTGGTGAGGAAGGGATAGCCGAAGAACAGCACGTTGCCGAAGCCGGATGCGAGCATGATCGCGCCGCGCGCGGGATTGGACAGCCCCTGCCCGAGTGGCGTCGCGAACAGGGCCAGCGCGGCGAGCGCGAGACCGAACAGGGTCGCCGCGCCGAGAAGCAGCGGGACTTGCAGCAGGTTGAGGTCGATCGTCGCGGCGGCGCCGGCCGAGAAGAACAGCATCGGCGCGAAGAAATTGAGGACCAGCCGATTGATCTCGCTGCGCAGGCCGACGATCGAGATGCCGCTGTGCCAGCGCGGCCACAGGCCGCCGGCGGCGATCAGAAGGAACAGCGGCAGCAGCGTCTTCAGCAGCAGTTGCTGCGCGAGGTCGGCGGTCATGAGGCGTGAGCGGGCGAAGGGCCGGCCATCATAACGCCGTCACCCGCGCCGTGCTGCCGCAACGGATGCGCCAATGAAAAGGGCGCTCACGCTTGCACGTGAACGCCCGGGCTTCCGTGCCGGTGAACCTCAGGTGCGGGAGGCGGCGGTGTAGTGGGTTTCGACCGGATGCGGCGGATTGTCCTCGAGCCAGGTCTTGATGCGCGCGGCGTCGTTGGCGCGGCTCGTGTTCCCGCGCGAGTCGAGCAGCACGATGATGACGTCGCGCTGCGCCACTTCCGCCTGCATCACCAGACAATGTCCGGCCTCGTTGATGAAGCCGGTCTTCGACAGGCCGATGTGCCAGCCGTCCATGCGGGTCAGGCGGTTGGTGTTGTTGAAGGCCACCGCACGGTAGAAGACGCGCGCCGGGTGGTGGCGCCGCTTCTTCAGCACGACGCGCTGCGTGCCCAGCGTGTATTGTCCGGTCGCGGTGATCTGGCGGATTTCCGGAAAGTTCTGGTACGCGTAATCGGCGAGCTTCGCGAGATCGAGCGCGGTCGAGCGATTGCTGCTCGACAGGCCCGTGGGTTCGACGTACACCGTGTCGCGCATGCCGAGCATCCGCGCGGTGCGGTTCATCGTCGCGACGAGGCGGTCGAGGCCGCCGGGATAGGCGCGTGCGAGCGCGTGCGCGGCGCGGTTGTCGGACGCGATCAGCGCCAGATGGAGGAGCTGCTCGCGCGTGTAATGCGCGCCGATCGCCAGACGCGAGCCCGTGCCCTTGATCGTGTCGCGGTCGTCGGGCGTGATGGTGATGCGCTCGTCCAGCGGCTGCTTGGCATTGATCACGAGCATCGCCGTCATCAGCTTGGTGATCGAGGCTATCGGCGTCTGCATGTCGGCATTCTTTTCCAGCAGCGGCTGCCCGCTGGCCTGGTCGAACACCAGCACGGACTGCGAGCTCAGCTTGAGGGCGGCCGACTCGGGAAGCGACTGCGGCGCGGCGGGCGGCTTGTCCACCTCGAGCGGCGTGCGGCCATCAAGCGCGGCGGCGCCGGTGTGGACGCACAACAAGATCAATCCGGTGAGAACTGCTTTCATGGGTACCCTGCTTCCAAAAACGATGGCCCGAACAGGCCGGGTAGAACAAGTACGGATATGCAGACTAAAACTTGAAAACAACAGTTCATAGCCCCACCGGAAATATTTTACGCCCTAGATTGACGGTGTAGCAGAATTCATTATATACAGCAATGACATGGAAGAACTTTCGCATAATTTACTAAAAAAATCAGAGCTAACGGCGCTTCCTTGCATTCCCGGCGTAGTGGCGGAGGCGCTGGAACTTCTGATGCGCGGCGATGCCGCGCAGGCGGAGTTCGCTGCCTGCGTGCGCTGCGATGCCGTGCTGGCGCTGCGACTGCGATTGCTTCCTGTCGATTTCGGCACCCAGCCGGATCTTCTGCGGGCTCTTTTGCTGACGGTCCCCGTTGCCGCGGGAGCGACGCAGGCGACCCATGCCTCGCGCTGGCGGCAGTCGATCCAGGTCGCGCACCTGGCGCGCTCGCTCGCCGCGCAATCCGGCGCGATCGAGGCCGAGGCCGCATGGATGGCGGGCCTCGTCCACAACCTGGCCGACTATCCAGGTGCCGATCCCGTACCGCGACTGCACGCGGGCGACCGACAAAGCGCGCTCGACAGCGACGGCTGGCTGGCCGACGCCGTGCGCTACCATGCCGAACCGCTGGCGCGCGGGCGTGCCGCCCACCCGCTGGTGCGGATCATCCAGCTCGCGTATCACCTCGCAACCCGTGTCGACGCAATGGAGAGCGTCGACGTGCGGGCGGCGCTTGCCGCCTGGCAGATCGGCGCGGGCGACGCCGCCCGGCTGCTCGCCGAGAGCGAGACGGCCACAGAAGAGCTGGCGCAGCGCTTCGGACTCGCCGACGATCTTGCCCCGCCGGCGGCTGCCGGGGCCGAGCGCCTCGTCCGGCTGTACGCTTCCGAGGCGGCGCGCGGCGCGCTCCGCGCGCATTTCGATCGCCCCGATGCCTCCGCCGGCCGGATATTCAAGCGCTTGCAGGACACGCTGCGGGTTCTGTTCGGAATCGAGCAGGCCTGCCTGTTCGCTCCTTCAGCAGACGGTTTGCTGCGGCCCGACCCGCTCATTCCGGCGGAGGCCGGCCTCGGCGCGCTGGCGATTCCTTCCGACGACGGCCATTCGGCGCTGTCGCGTGCCCTGGTGCACAACGCGCCCCAGCAGTTCGGGCGCGGCGAACCCGGAACCGCGCTGGTCGACGAGCAGATCGCGCGCCTGCTGCGCGTCACGCGAATGCTCTGCCAGCCACTGGCGCTGCATGACGGCCGGGTGGGGGTGCTCGTCGCGGGCGACCCGGTGCGCGGGCAGGCCATGGCGCCGCTGTGGCGTTGCGCGATGGCCGAATGCAGCGAGGCCTTGCGTTCCGCTCCCGCCGCGACAGCGGCGCCGCACGTTGCGCCGATCCCCGCGCCGGGGGGCACCGCGGCGGGGCAGGACGACGCCATTCCGCGCGACCGCGTGCGGCGCGCCGTGCATGAAGTGGCGAGCCCGCTCACCATCATGCGCAACTACGTCAACCTGCTTTCCGACAGGCTGGGCGCGGATTCGGCGGTCCGGCGCGATCTCGGCATCATCGGCGACGAAATCGAACGCGTCGCGCGCATCGTGCGCGGCATCACGCGCGCCGAGGAAACCGCGCTGCCGGCCGCGTCGCTTGAACTGGTATCGGTCAACAGCGTGGTCTCCGAGCTGGTACGTCTGGGGCTCGGCACGCTCTTCACGCCCAACGGCGTCAACGTACAGATCGATCTCGATCCCGAGGTGCTGCCGATCCCCTTGCAAAAGGACCTGCTGAAGCAGGTGCTGTTCAATCTCGCCAAGAATGCGGTCGAGGCGATGCAGGCGGGCGGCCAGCTCAAATTCGCGACGCGGCTGGCGGCGGCAGAGGGGCGGAACCTGGTCGAAATCGAGGTGGCCGATACCGGTCCCGGCCTGCCGCCCGCGATCGCGTCGCACCTGTTCGAGCCGGTGGTCAGCGAGAAGGGCGGCGACCACGCCGGGCTCGGCCTGACCATCAGCCGCGGGCTGGTCGAGCGCCTGAACGGCGAACTCATCTGCACCAGCACGCCGCAGGGCACCCGTTTCCTGATTCGCCTCCCGACGCTGCAAAACGGCCGGGACCCGCTCACAGTGCGCTACGGGTCCGCGTAGCGCTCAAGGAGAATGCCCGTGTCGGACGATGCCATCGACCCTTCCCCGCAATGCAGCACCGTCAGCGTCTTTCCCGCGCGTCCTCGCCTGCTGGTGGTGGATGACGAACCGCTGATTCTCGAAGGACTGACGCGCCTGCTGTCGACGCGCGATTACGACGTGGTGACCGCCGGCGGCGGGTGCGACGCGCTGATCGCGATCGGCAAGCAGCAGTTCGACGCGATCCTGCTCGACCTCGGCATGCCGGATCTCAACGGTGCCGAGGTGCTGCGCTTCGTCGCCGACCGCAGCGCCGACACCCCGGTCATCGTGGTCTCGGGCGACAGCACCATCGATGCGGCGATCCGCGCGCTGCGCGGCGGCGCCGCCGACTTCGTGCGCAAGCCCTACGAACCCGAGGAACTGCTGCGGCGCATCGACAACACGCTGGCGCGCCGGCGGCTGGAGAAGGAAAACAACCTCATCCTGCTGCGCCTGCAGCAGTCGGAAAAGTGGCACCGTTTCCTCGTCAACAGTTCGCCCGACTTCATCTACACCCTCGACAGCGAGGGCCGCTTCACCTTCGTCAACGACCGCGTCGAAAGCCTGCTCGGCTACCGCAGCGAGGAGCTGCTGGGCCAGCATTACAGCCTGCTGGTTCACGAGGACGACATCGCGCGCGCCGAACACGTGTTCAACGAGCGCCGCGCCGGCGACCGCAGCGCGCGCAACGCCGAAATCCGCCTCAAATGCAAGCCCGGAGTGCGCCGCCCGCGGCTGATGAACGGCCGCTGCAAGTCGGTCGAGCTTTCCGCCACCGGCATGTACGACGAGGACGCCGGCTCGTTCGAGCGGCGTTTCATCGGCAGCTACGGCGTCGCCAAGGACGTCACCGACCGCAAACAGGCCGAGGAGACGGTGCACTACCAGGCCTACCACGACCTGCTCACCGGGTTGCCCAACCGCGCGTTGTTCCGCGACCACCTCGGCCTCATGCTGGCGCAGGCGAAGCGCAGCCAGAAACCGCTCGCGGTGCTGAGCCTCGATCTCGATCATTTCAAGGTGATCAACGATTCGCTCGGCCACGCGATCGGCGACGAACTGCTGCTCGCCGTCGGCGCGCGCCTGCGCCAGTGCCTGCGCGAAGGCGACACGCTCGCCCGCCTGGGCGGCGACGAATTCGCCGTCCTGCTGCCGACGCTGGCGTCGCGCGGCGACGTCGAACACATCTGCCGCAAGATCATCCAGGTGCTGTCGCGGCCGGTCTACGTGAAGGGCCACGAGATCTACGTCACCGTCAGCATCGGCGCCTGCGTCGCCCCCGAGGACGGCGACATGATCGACAATCTGACGCGCGGCGCGGAAATCGCCATGTACCAGGCCAAGTCGCGGGGGCGCGGCCGGCTGCAGTTCTGGGAACCCGGCATGCAGGCGCCCTATTCCGAACGCATGCAGCTCGAGGCCGACCTGCGCCGCGCGCTGGCGCGCAACGAATTCGTCCTGTTCTATCAGCCCCAGGTCGACACCGTCACCGGCGAAGTGCGCGGATTCGAAGCGCTGCTGCGCTGGTGGCACCCGCAGCGCGGATTGCTGACGCCCGCGGACTTCATCCCGGTGGCGGAGGAGTCCGGGGTCATCGTGCCGATCGGCGACTGGGTGCTGCGCCAGGCGAGCGCGCAGATGGCCGACTGGCACCGCGCCGGCCTGCCGCAGGTGCGCCTCTCGGTGAACATTTCCGCGCGCCAGCTCGAAAGCCCCGATTTCGTCGACAGCGTGATGCGCGCGATGCAGATCTACGCGCTGGAGGGCCAGCAGATCGAGCTGGAAATCACCGAGAGCCTCCTGATGCGCGACTTCGAGGCCAACGCGATCAAGCTTGGACGGCTGTCGGCGTCGGGCGTGCGGCTGGCCATCGACGACTTCGGCACCGGCTACAGCTCCTTCAAGTACCTGTCGCGGTTTCCGATCCACACGCTGAAGATCGACCAGTCCTTCGTGCAGGGGCTCGATCGCGAAGAGAACATGTCCATCGTCAACGCCATGATCGCGATGGGCCGCGGCATGAACCTCAACGTCGTCGCCGAAGGCGTCGAGACAGAATCCCAGCGGGCGCGCCTGCAGCAGATGCAGTGCCACGAAGTGCAGGGCTACTACTACAGCGCGGCGGTCTCCAGCCACGACGCCACGGCCCTGCTCGGCCGGAACGCGCGCGGTTTCGGCGTCGCCGAACAGGTGGCGGGCTGAGCCAAGGCTGACCGCGCCGGGCCGCCTTCAGTAGAGGCGATGCCGAAAGAGCCAGCTCGCGAGAACCAGCGAGACGGCGCCGATCACCGCCATCGGCCAGAACTGGCTCGCGAGCACGTCGAATCCGGCGCCTTCCAGAAAGACCTTGCGCAGGATCACCAGGAAATAGCGCAGCGGATCGATCAGGGTGATCGCTTGCACCACGGGCGGCATGTTGGCGATCGGCGTCGCGAATCCGGACAGGATCACCGCCGGCACCATGAAGAGGAAGGCGCCGAGCAGGCCCTGCTGCTGCGTCACCGCCAGCGAGGAAATGAGCAGCCCCGCCCCCACCCCCGAGAGCAGGAACAGCGCGAGCCCGGCGTAGAGCGCGGGCAGGCTGCCGAGCAGCGGAACCTTGAACCACAGCGTGGCGATCAGCAGGATCACGGTGCCCTGCGCGATGCCGATGATGAAGCCCGGCAGCGCCTTGCCGAGCAGGATTTCTCCCGGCCGCAGCGGCGTGACCAGCAGCTGGTCGAAAGTGCCCTGCTCCCGCTCGCGCGCCACCGTCAGCGCGGTGACCAGCATGGTCGTGACCAGGGTGAGCATGCCGATGATGCCCGGGATGAAGAACCAGCGGCTTTCCAGGTTGGGATTGAACCAGGCACGCGTCTGCAGCCGCGCGGGCGGGGATTGCAGGCCGTGCGACGCGGTCCACTCGAGGTTGAAGCGTTCGACGACGGAGCGGACGTAGTTCAGGCCGATCATCGCGGTGTTGGAGTTGCGCCCGTCGACGATGACCTGGAGCGGCGCGCTGCCGCCCGATTGCAGATCGGCGCTGAAGCGCGGACCGATATGGACGACTGCGAGGACGGCGCGCCGATCGACGAGCGGGGTGATCTCGCGCTCGGCGCGCAGGGTGGCCACGCGGCGGAACGCAGGCGCGCCGTCGAATGCCGCGACCAGTTCGCGCGAAGCCGCGCCGCGGTCCTCGTTGTAGAGCGCGTAAGGGATGTGCTTGAGGTCGAAGGTGGCGGCGTAGCCGAACACCAGCAGCTGGATCATCGGCGGCACGACCAGCACCAGGCGGCTCCTGGGGTCCTTGAGAAGCGCCAGGAATTCCTTGTGGATGAGCGCCAGCAGGCGGGTCAGCATGCCGTTTCCCGTCATTCGAGCCGCTTCCGGGACTTGCGCCAGGTGACGCCGAGGAAGATCGCCGCCATGATCAGCAGCGCCAGGGCGTTGGGCAGCACCACCGACCACACGTTGCCCGCGAGAAAGAGAGTCTGCACGATGGACACGAAGTAGCGCGCAACGACGACATGGGTGATGGCCTGCACCGCGACCGGCATGCTGTCGATGTCGAAGATGAAGCCGGACAGCAGGAAAGCGGGCAGGAAGGTGCCGATGATGGCGACCTGCCCCGCCACGAACTGGTTGCGCGCCACCGCGGAGATGGCGAGGCCCATGCCGAGCGCCGCCAGCAGGAACAGCGACGCGCACGCCCACAGCAGCCAGAAGCCCCCGCGCAGCGGTACCTCGAACAAGCCCACCGCGAGGCCCACCGTCAGCAGCATGCCGCCGGTGCCGAGCACGAAATAGGCAATGATCTTGCCCAGCAGGATTTCGGTCATGCTCGCCGGCGTCACCAGCAGCGCTTCCAGCGTGCCCCGCTCCCATTCGCGCGCCATGACGAGCGCGGTGAGCAGGGTGCCGATCAGGGTCATGATGATCGCGACCAGGCCCGGCACCAGATAATTGCGGCTCCTCAGCTCGCTGTTGAACCACACCCGCTGCTCGAGTTCCACCGGCGTCGCCAGCGTCTGTCCGCGCGCCGCCGCATAGCGGTTCAGCCAGGTGCCCCAGGCGCCTTCGACGTAGCCCTGAGTGAGCCGCGCGGTGTTGGCGTCGACGCCGTTGACGATGACCTGGACCGGCGCGCCGTCCGGCCGCCGCAAGCGTTCGGCAAAATCGGCGCGCAGATGCACGATCGCGCCCACGCGGCCTTGCCGCAACGCCGCTTCGGCATCGGCGAGCGTGAGGGCGTGCAGCGGCGCGAAATAGTGGCTGCTCTCCAGGCTGGCGAGGAAATCCGCGGCGTCGGGCGAAGGATCTTCCGCCACCAGCGCGACCGGCACGTGGTCGGCGTCGAGCGACACGCCGTAGCCGAACAGCACCAGCAGGAAAATCGGCATGACGAAGGCGATCGCGATGCTGCTCGGATCGCGCACGATCTGCAGGAATTCCTTGCGCACGAGACCGCGCAGCCGCATCAGGCTGCCGCCGCGCGCGGCCGGTTTTGGCGCCGTGCTCATGCCGCCCGTTCCGCTTCGCCGGCGCTTTCCGCGAGCCGGACGAAGGCGTCCTCCATGCTCGGGTCGGGGAGCTCGGGCGAGCGCGCGCCGGCCTTGATGGCGGCCGGCTCGTCCATCGCGAGGATGCGGCCGGCGGCCATGATCGCGAGGCGGTCGCAGTATTCCGCTTCTTCCATGAAATGGGTGGTCACCAGGATCGTCACGCCGGCGCGGGCGAGGGCGTAGATGCGCTGCCAGAATTCGCGCCGCGCCAGCGGATCGACGCCCGACGTCGGCTCGTCGAGGAAGAGGATCTCGGGCTGGTGCATCAGCGCGCAGGCCATCGCGAGGCGCTGCTTGTAGCCGAGCGAGAGGTCGGCGGAAAGCTGCTCGGCGTAGGGCGTAAGCTCGAATTCGGTCAGCGCCCACTGCCGCCGTGTCGCGCGCGCGTCGCCCGCGAGGCCGTAGGCGCTGGCGAAGAAGTCGAGGTTCTGCGCCACGCTGAGGTTGCCGTAGAGGGAGAACTTCTGCGACATGTAGCCGATGCGTCCGCGCGCCGCCGACGCCGCGTGGCGCAGGTCGAGCCCCGCCACCCGCAGGGTGCCGGCGCTGGCGGGCAACAGCCCGCAGAGCATGCGGAAGGTCGTCGATTTGCCGGCGCCGTTGGCCCCGAGCAGGCCGAAGATCTCGCCGCGCCGCACCTCGAAGCTGATCCCGTCCACCGCCCAGAAGTCGCCGAAGCGGCGGCGCAGGCCCGCCACCTCGATGACCGGTGCGTCGCCCGGCTGCGCGCGGCGCTGCAGGCCCTCGGTCAAGCCGCTGTCCTGCGCGGGGGAGGATGCCGTCCCGGCGCGCCCGCGCAGCAGGTCGATGAAGCCGTCCTCGAAACGCGGCGGCACGGCCGTGATGCGTGCGTCCTCGAGGCCGGGCAGGCCGGCCAGGCGCGCCGGGTCGTCCGCCGTCTGCATCACCAGGCGCACGTGATCGCCCTGGACGAGCGCATCCACGACGCCCGACTGGCCTGCCAGGCCGGCCTGCACCTCGCGCGGGCGTCCCGGCCCGCTCACCGCCCAGGTCCGCCCCGCCATGCGCGCGCTGATCGTCGCCGGCGGCCCCTGGTCGAGAATTTTTCCGCGGTCGAGCAGGATCACCGCCTGACAGCGTTCCGCCTCGTCGAGATACGCCGTGGACAGCAGCACGCTCATGCCTTCGTCGCGCACCAGGCGGTCGACGATGCTCCACAGCTCGCGGCGCGATACCGGGTCGACGCCCACCGTCGGCTCGTCCAGCAGCAGGAGCCGCGGCGGCCGCACCAGGGTGCACGCGAGGCCGAGCTTCTGCTTCATGCCGCCGGACAGCCGCCCGGCCAGGCGGCGCGTGAAGGGCGCGAGCCCCGTCATGTGCATGAGCTCCTGGTAGCGTTCGGTCCGCGCCGTCTTCGGCAGGCCCTGCAGATCGGCATAGAGATCGAGGTTCTCCTGCACCGTGAGATCTTCATAGAGACCGAAGCGCTGCGGCATGTAGCCGAGCGCAGCCTGTACCGCGAGGGAGTCGCCGGTGGAGTCCAGGCCGAGGGCGCGGATGCGGCCGGTGTCCGGCACCAGCAGTCCCGCGGCCAGGCGCATCAGGGTGGTCTTGCCGGCGCCGTCGGGGCCGATCAGGCCGGTCACCGCGCCGGGACGGATCGCGAAGCTCACGCCGTCGAGCGCCCGCGTGCGCCGTCCGCCGGCGCTGAAGGCCTTGGCGAGGTCCGTGGCCTCCAGGATCGGGGCATCGTTCATGACGGCTCCGGCCGGCCGCCTAGCGGCAGGGGTCCGCGCCCCGCGCCGGCGGCGCCTGGTCCAGCGGAATCGTCACCGTCGCGGGCATGCCCTGGCGCAATTCGGCCTGCCCTTCGCAAACGAACACGCGTGTCTGGTAGACGAGGCTGGAACGGATCTCCGTCGTCTCGACCGTTTTCGGGGTGAATTCGGCGCCGGGTGAGACGTAGCCGACCCACGCGCGGTAGCGCTTGCCGGGGTGGCTGTCGGTCTGCACCCAGGCGCGCGCGCCCATCGGCACGCGGCCGAGCTGGGGTTCGGCCAGCCAGGCGCGTATCCACACGGGGTCGGTGAGCGCGAGGGTGAACACCGGCTTCTGCGGCGAGGCCATGTCGCCCGGCTCGAGGATGCGGTTCTCGATCACGCCGTCCGAGGGCGCGCGCAGTTCGCCTTCCTGCAGGTCGCGCTCGATGCCGGCCACCGCCGCCTCGTTGGCCGCCAGCGTCGCCCGCGCCGCGGCGACGTCCTCCTTGCGCGGCCCCAGCTCCGCCAGACGCAGCGATTCCTCCGCCGCCTTCAGCTGGTCGCGCGCCTTGTCCAGTGCGAAGCGGGCGCTGTCCGCCTGCTGCTGCGAAATGAAATGGCGCGCAACCAGATCCACCTGGCGTCGGTAATAGGCCTCGGCGTCCGCGACGCCGACCCGCGCGAGGTCACGCTGGGCGCGCGCCTGCCGGATTTCCTCGGGACGCGAACCCGCCTCGTAGCGGGCCACCACCTGGCGCTGGGCCGCGGCCTGGGCCTCGGCCTGCCGGCGTGCCAGGCGCAGCCGCTCGGTGTCCAAAGTGGCGAGCAGCTGGCCCGCCTTCACGCGATCTCCCTCCTGCACCTCGATGTCCGCGATGCGGCCGCTGGCGTTGAAAGCCAGCTCCGCCTGGCGGATGTCGACGTTGCC
Organism: Pseudomonadota bacterium; assembly: GCA_021820845.1. Lineage (GTDB taxonomy): Bacteria > Pseudomonadota > Gammaproteobacteria > Burkholderiales > Thiobacillaceae > Thiobacillus. Next base: position 113,920 of record JAKADC010000005.1, on the reverse strand, counting down.
GTGCAGGGTCAAATCGGCCGGTGGCGGCGTTCGGCTGCGATAGACCCAGACGCCGGCGCCCGCCCCCACCGCGACGACGACGGCGGCGATCAGGATGATTCTGGTTTTCATGTCATGTCCTTGGGGTGCCGCCTGTTTTTCCGGTTCGCCGCACAATGATAGGGCAGATCGGCGCCGCTTGAGTTCGGGGAACTTCACGGCCGTATCGCGTTTCTCTATCAGCACTCGACACGCTCGATCCGGAGGACACGTGGATGCTGAAAGCGCTGTAGCCCGCACGCCTGCTCTCGCCGCACTGAGCGGCCTGCGCGCGTATCTCAACGATCAGATCCTCGGCCAGGAAGGCCTGGTGGAACGCCTGCTGGTGGCCCTGCTGGCGGACGGCCACCTGCTGGTGGAAGGCCCGCCGGGACTCGCCAAGACTCGCGCCATCAAGGCCCTGGCGCACGGCCTGGAAGGCGGCTTCCAGCGCCTCCAGTTCACGCCGGACATGCTGCCGGCCGACCTCACCGGCTCCGACATCTACCGGCCCGAGGAAGGCAGCTTCCAGTTCCAGCCCGGTCCGCTGTTCCACAACCTGATCCTCGCCGACGAGGTCAACCGCGCGCCCGCCAAGGTGCAATCGGCGCTGCTCGAGGCCATGGCCGAGCGGCAGATCAGCGTCGGCGCCGCCACCTATCCGCTGCCGCGCCTGTTCCTCGTGATGGCGACGCAGAACCCGATCGAGCACGAGGGCACCTATCCCCTGCCCGAGGCGCAGCTCGACCGCTTCATGCTGCATACCCGGGTCGACTATCCGGATCGCGCCACCACCCTGCGCATCATGACGCTCGCCCGGCGCGAGGCGCGCGAACTGCCGCCGCCCGCCCGGCGCCTGGCCCAGGAAACGATCCTCGACGCGCGCCGCGAGGTGCTCGACGTGGCCCTCGCCGACGCGGTCGCGGAATACATCGCCGCGCTGGTCGAGGCCACGCGCAGTCCGGCGAAATACAGCGCCAGCCTCGCCGAATGGCTGCGCTGGGGTGCGAGCCCGCGGGCGGCGATCGCCATCGAGCGCGGCGCCCGCGCGCTGGCCTGGCTCGACGGGCGCGACTACGTCAGTCCCGACGACGTGCAGGCGATCGCCCCGGATGCGCTGCGCCACCGGCTGCTGCTCGACTACACGGCGCAGGCCCGCGGCGTGACCGCCCAGCAATGCGTGACCGAACTCCTGCGGCAGGTGCCGGCGCCGTGATCCTGCCCGATCTGGCGGAACTGGTCGCGCTGCGCGGCCCCGCCCACGGTCTCAGCCTGCACGCGCACCGCCCCGCCCTCGCCCAGCTCCTCGGCGGCCACCGTAGCGTCCAGCGCGGCCGCGGCCTGGAATTCGAGGAGGTGCGGCCCTACGCGGCCGGCGACGACGTCCGCAACATCGACTGGCGGGTCACTGCCCGGCGCGGCCGGCCCCACACCAAGCTCTTCCGCGAGGAGCGCGAGCGGCCGGTATGGCTGCTCGCGGACCTGCACGCCGGCCTCTTTTTCGGCAGCCGCCGCCAGCTCAAGTCCGCCTTGCTGCTGCGGTCGGCGGCCCTTCTGGCCTGGGTCGCGGTGCTGGGCGGCGATCGCCTCGGTGCCGTCATCGCCGACGGCCGGGCGCAGCCGCGCATCTTCCCGCCGCGCGGGCGCGAGGCAGGCGCGTTGCCGGTGCTCGAAGCCCTGGTGGAGGCGCAACCGCAGGCGCCGGGCGAGCCCGCGGCCGACACCTTGCACACCGCACTGGCCACGCTGCGGCCGCTGCTCCAGCCTGGCAGCCTGGTGCTCGTGCTGAGCGATTTCAGCACGCTGGACAACCGCACCGAAGCCGTCCTCGCCGCGCTCACCGCACATGGCGACTGCCGCCTGCTGGCGCTGACCGATCCGCTGGAACGCAACGGCCTGCCCCCGGGGCTGTATCGCGCCGGTCTGCCCGGCCGGCTCGGCTGGCTGGACGGCGAACGCAGCCGCGATGCCTGGCTGGAAAAATGGGCGGCGCGGCAACAGCGACTGGATGCGCTCGCGCGCCGCCTTGGGCTGCCGCTGACCCGGCTGGACACCGGGGACGCCGTCGCCGAGACGCTGCCGCCGCTATTGAGGGAAACGGCATGGGCAGCCTGAATGGCGACTGGCTTGCCCAGATGGCGCCGGCCCATGCACCGCCGCCTCCGGGCTGGTGGCCGCCGGCGCCCGGCTGGTGGGGGCTGGCGCTGCTGCTCGCGCTGCTTGCCGCCGTCTGGATCTACCGGCTTCGCCGGCCGGCCGGCCGTTTGCGGCGCGCCGCCCTGCGCGAATTCGAGCGGCTGGACAGCGAATCGAACGACGACGTCCGCCTCGCGGCCGAGCTCGAACACCTGATGCGCCGCTACGCCGTGGCTGCCTACGGCCGCGAGGCGGTGGCGCCTCTGAGCGGGTCGGCCTGGCTCGACTTCGTCGTCGCGCACGGCGGCGGGGATCTTGCCGGCGAGGCGGGGCAGGCCTTGTTGCGCGCGGCCTACGGCAGCCCCGTTGCGGCCGACCGCGCGCGCTGGCTGAAGGGCGCCCGCGGCTTCGTGGGAGCGCGCCGGTGATCCATGTCGCCTGGCCCTGGATGTCGTTGTGCCTGCCGCTGCCGTGGCTTCTGGCACGATGGCTGCCGGCCGCCCGGCCGCGCGGCGCGGCGCTGTTCCTGCCCTTCGCCGCCACGGTGGCGGACGGCGCGCTGCCGCCGGGGCGTTCGCTGCCGAGGCCGCGCAAGTGGCTGTTCGCACTGGTCTGGCTGCTGCTGGTGCTTGCCGCCATTCGCCCGCAATGGCTGGGCGATCCCCAGGCGGTCGCCGCCACCGGACGGCGCCTGCTGCTCGCGGTGGACGTGTCCGGCTCGATGGCGAGCCAGGACATGGCGGGCGGCGCCACTCGCCTGCAGGTGGTGCAGAAGGTGGCCGGCGATTTCATCCGCCGCCGCCACGGCGACCAGGTCGGCCTGATCCTGTTCGGCACCCGGCCTTACCTGCAGGCGCCGCTCACGCCCGATCTCGCCACCGTGGGCCAGTTTCTCGACGAGGCCATGATCGGCGTGGCCGGCACCCAGACCGCCATCGGCGACGCCATCGGCCTCGCGATCAAGCGGCTGCGCGAGGACCCGGCCAGGTCGGGCCGCAAGGGCGACACGGTGCTGATCCTGCTGACCGACGGCAGCAGCAACGCCGGCGAGATGCCGCCTGCGGAGGCGGCCCGAATGGCCGCCCGGGCGGGGCTGCGCATCTACACCATCGGTGTCGGGTCCGACGCGCAGGGCGGCTTCTTCGGACTCGGCGGCGGCAACGGCGACCTCGACGAGGACACGCTCAAGCTCATCGCGAAAACCACCGGCGGCGAATACTTCCGCGCGACCGACGCCGCGGCCCTCGAGCAGGTGTACGCGCGCATCGACCGGCTGGAGCCGAGCGCCGCGCGCCAGCAGTGGTACCGCCCGCGCGACGAATGGTTCGCCTGGCCGCTCGGGCTCGCCCTGCTGCTGAGCCTCCCCGCCGTGGTGTGGAGCGGGCGATGGCGCTGATGCAGTCGTTCCATTTCCTGCGGCCGGCCTGGCTGCTGGCCCTGCCCCTGATGTGGGGGCTGGCCTTCTGGCTCGCGCGGCGCCGGGAACGCGCCGGCGACTGGTCGCGGCTCATCGACGCCGACTTGCTGCCGGCGCTGCGCCTCGACGGCGGCGGCCGGCCGGCGCGCTCGCCGTGGCCCTGGCTCGCGCTGGCGTGGACCCTGGCGACGCTCGCGCTGGCCGGACCCAGCTGGCAGCGCGCGCCCTCGCCCGCCTATCGCGGCAACGCGGCCTGGGTGCTGGTGCTGGATCTGTCGCCCTCGATGACCGCGGCTGACGTGCCGCCGAACCGGGTCACGCGCGCCCGCTACGCCCTGGACGACCTTCTCGACGCCGCGCACGATGCCCGCGTGGGCCTGGTCGTGTTCGGCGACGAGCCCTTCACCGTCACGCCGCTGACCGACGACGTCGCCACGGTGCGCGCCCTGCTGCCGCCGCTGGCTCCGGCGATCCTGCCCACTGCGGGCGACAACCTCGCGCCCGCACTGGAACGCGCCGGCACGTTGCTCGAACGTGGCGGCGGCCGCTCCGGGCAGGTCGTCGTGCTGACCGACGGCTTCGCCGACCCGGCCGCCGCCTTCGAAGCCGCCGTCAAGCTGCGCTCGAAAGGCGTCGGCGTGAACGTGGTGGGCATCGGCGCGGCCGCCCGATCGACGCCGCCGAACGTTGGGCCGCTCGACCAGGCGCGGCTGCGGCAACTCGCTGCCTCGGGAGGCGGCCGTTACGTGGACCTCTCTGGCCTGCCGGGCCTGATCGGCGATCTTCAGGCGCGCGCCGGGCGTGCCGGCGTGGCGCGGGCCGGGCAGGGTGTCCGGGTCGCCCATTGGCTCGACGGCGGAATCTGGCTGCTGCCGTTCGTGCTGCTGGGCGCCGCGGTGCTGGCGCGGCGAGGGTGGCTGTGAGGCGCGGCCTCGTGGGCGCGGGATTGGTGCTGTGGGCGGTCGCTGCCCAGGCGAATCCGCTTTGGGACAGCCTGTGGCGCACCCCCGACCAGCGCGCCGAGCAGCGCCTGCGCCAGGGCAGGCCGGCCGAAGCGGCGCAACTTTTCCGCGATCCGCGGCGCAAGGCGTACGCAGAGCTGCAGGCCGGCAATTTCGCGCGGGCGGCGCAGGATTTCGCCGCCTTCGGCGACAGCGACAGCCAGTACAACCGGGGCAACGCGCTCGCCCGCGCTGGCCGCCTGCAGGAGGCGATCAAGGCCTACGATGCGGCACTCGCGCGCGACCCGGCCAACCGCGACGCGCGGCACAACCGCGATCTCGTGGCCAAGGCCTTGCAGAAACAGACGCCGCCACAGCAATCGGCTCCGGACAAAGGCCAGCAGAAGCAGACGGGCCAGTCCGGGCAGGGCGGCCAGAAAAAGGATACGGGCGGGAGCGGATCGCAGGCGGGCAACGCATCGCAGCCGCCTTCGGGAAACGGCGCCGGGCAAGGCAAGCTGGGACAGGACAAGGCGGGACAGCAGGGCCAGAACCCGGCCAGTCAGGGCCAGAACCAAAACGGGAACGCCCGGCCCCGCCCGGCCGGACAAGCCCGGGCGCCATCCGGCCAGGCCAATCCCGGCAATGCCACCGGCTTCCGGAACGGCGACGCACGCGTTCCGCAGCAACCCGCGAACGACGCGGCGCAGTCCCGCCGGGATGCCGCCGCCGCGCCGGGCCAGACGCAGCCGGGCCAGATGCAGCCGGGCGCGGCGCAACCCGGGCAGCGGGCCGCACCGCTGGATGGCGCGCTCGGCGAACGGCAGCTTGCCGAGCAACAGTGGCTGCGCCGCATCCCGGACGACCCGGGTGGCCTGTTGCGGCGCAAATTCCTGATCGAACACCTCATCCGACAGCAAGGGGCGCAACCATGACGATTCTCCCGTGCCGCTTTCTCGTTTCCATCGCGCTGCTGGGCATGAGCCAGGCCGTCGCCGCCGCGGTGACCGCACAGTTGGAACCGACCCAGGTTGGCGCCGGCGAAGCGGTCCAGCTCATCCTTCGGCACGACGGCCACACCGGCAGCCAGCCCGATCTCGGTCCGCTCAAGCAGGACTTTGACGTGCTCGGCAGCAGCACCGGATCCAGCCTCCAGATCGTCAACGGCAGCATGTCGGCGCACACCGAGATCGACCTGACGCTGATGCCCAAGCGCAGCGGCACGTTGCAGGTGCCGCCCCTGCAATGGGACGGCCAGATCACGCCCGCGCTCACGCTGACCGTGAGCGGGAATGCCGCGGCGGCGCAGCCCGGAAGCATTCCTGCCAGCGGCACGCAGCATGTCTTTCTCACCACGACGCTCGACCAGAAGCAGCCTTATGTCCAGGCCGCCGTCACCCTCACGGTGCGCCTCTACACCGACGAGCCGCTCTATCAGGCCAGCCTCGAACTGCAGCCGAGCAACGCCGTCCTGGTGCAGCAATTAGGCCAGGACAGCCAGACCAGCGCCACCCGCAACGGCCGCAGCTACCGGATGATCGAGCGCAAATACCTGCTGTTTCCGCAGCGCAGCGGCCGGCTCCGCCTCGACGGTCCGGTGCTCAATGCCGAGGTCGAGGATGCGCGCGGCGGAAACGATCCCTTCGGCGCGAATGCCTTCTTCGGCAGCGTGTTCGGCCGCAATCCCTTCGGCGGCATGATGGGCGCCACCCGGCCGCTGCGGGTCCGCGCCGATCCGCTGGTCCTCGACGTGCGGCCGCGCCCCGCCAGCGGGACGGGCCACGACTGGCTCCCCGCGCAAAAGGTGACGCTGGCGGAAACCTGGCAACCGGACAGCGGGCCCATCCACGTCGGCGATCCCGTCACGCGGCACCTGCATCTCGAAGCGCTCGGCCTGACGGCGTCCCAGCTTCCCGATCTCAGCGTGCTCATGCCGCTGCCGGACGGCCTGCGGGCCTATCCCGACCAGGCCAAGCTGAATACCGGCGTGCAGGGCGACGGCGTCGTCGGCACCCGCGACCAGGACATCGCGCTGATCGCGAGCCGCTCAGGCCGCTACCGGATTCCGCCGCTTCATCTCTCCTGGTGGGACACCAGGCGCAACCTGCAGCGCGAAGTCGATCTGCCGGCGCGCACCCTGACGGTCCTGCCCGGTTCCGGCGGCGTCGCGGCGTCGACCGCGCCACCCTCGCAGGCCGCCGGCACGCCTTTGCCGCCGGCCGAATCGGCCGGCCGCGCGTCCGGCCGCCCGGCGGCGCCGGAGAGCCCGCTTTGGCGCTGGCTCAGCCTCGGCCTCGGAATGCTCTGGCTGGGCACGCTCGCGGCGTGGTGGGCAAGCCGGCGTCGCCGGGCGCCCGCATCCGCGAAGCCCGTGCCCGCTGCGGCAGCGAATGCGCCCTCCGCAGCCGGCGCGCGCAAGGCCTTCCGCGAGGCCTGCTATGCCAACGATCCCCGTGCGGCACGCCGGACGCTGCTCGACTGGGCGCGCGCCACCTGGCCGCACGATCCGCCGCTGGGCCTGCAGGCGCTGGCGGACCGTCTCGGCGCAGCGGGGCCGGAACCGCTGCTGAAAGAACTCGATCGCGTCTGCTACGCCGGCGGCGCCTGGCAGGGCAAAGCGCTCGCCGACGCGCTCGCGAGCCTGGCCGAAGACGGCAAAAACCGTTCCCGGCCCGCCCCGGCGCTGGCCGGCCTGTACCCCTGAGCGTCGCGTTTTGCGTGATATTCGGCGCATTCACGGGTATAAAGGTGCCTGCACCGAGGCGCGCGGCGAGCGTATGATCCCGTCAGGCAACCCGTTCCGGTGGCCGAGGGACCGCCCCGTGAACAGTTTTATCGCGCCGGCATCTTGAAAATAAATTGATTCAAGATAAGGTGCGTATGGGACGTTAACCCGACAGCGCTTGAGGTGCACGTGGCTTGTTCGTGGGCAGGTCATGATGCCGTGGCGTCCGTATTATCAAGTTCTCTCAACCAACCCAAGGGATATTCATGAACAAATCCGAATTGATCGAAGTCGCAGCAACCGAAGCAGACATCAGCAAGGCCGCCGCTGGAAGAGCGCTTGATGCCATCCTCGACGCTGTCGTCAAAGCCGTCGCGAAAGGCGATTCCGTGACCCTCGTCGGATTCGGCACCTTCAAGTCGTCCAAGCGCGCTGCGCGCACCGGCCGCAATCCCCAGACCGGCGCCGAAATCAAGATCGCTGCGTCGACCGTGCCGCGCTTCACCGCGGGCGCCGGCTTCAAGACCGCCGTCGCAGGCAAGAAGGCTGCAAAGAAGAAGTGATGTAACGACGGACGGGCTGGCGCCGCGAGGCGTCATGCCCGCACGCCACCGCAGGGAATTCCCCGTATTGCAAGGGCACAGGCCGCGCCTGATGCCTTATTTCATCGACGGATCCCACACGCACACGCGATTTCGCCCCAAGGATTTCGCGGCATACATCGCCCTGTCGGCGCGATCGATCGATTGCTCGACCGGGATGCTGGATTCCAGTTCGGACAGCCCGAACGACGCTGTGACATGGATTGGCTCGGCGGCGCCGACGTGGATCGCGAGCCCGGCAATCTCCCGCCGAAGCCGCTCGACCAGATCCTGCCCCTCTTCCAGACCGGTCTGCAGCATGCAGATCACGAACTCCTCGCCGCCGAAGCGGAATATCCTGTCGTACGTCCGCAAGTGATCGATCACGTGATGAACGACCGCGGCAAGCACGCGGTCTCCCGCCAGATGGCCGTGGATGTCGTTGACCGACTTGAAGTGGTCGAGGTCCATCATCGCGATGCAGCAGCGGTGCGCGCCGCGCTTGACCAGCTCCTGCTGCGCGCGCAGCTTGGGCAGCATGTGAATGCGGTTGGCCGCGCCGGTCAGGGGATCGGCATTGCGCAGGAGATCCTCCAGTTCGCGTGACAGCGAGAGGATCTGCAGGCGGACCCGCTGGAGCGAATTGGCGAAGTTGTCGTAATCGCTCGTCGTGATCGCCATGCCCGTGCGAGACAGGTTGAGCAGGTGCGCCGCATGCTCGTGCATCTGCTTGTGCTCTTCGCCCAGCGCGACGAAACCGGGATGCGAGCGGAGCTTGACCGGGGAGCTGTTGTAATACCACTGGCCGAGAAGGCACTCGCGGTGCGCCTTCTTGCGCAAATCGTGCTCGTTGGCCGGAAGCTGGCAGATCAGCGTGCGGACGATCGCGTCATACCATTGCTGGTGGTTGTTGATGGCCTGATCCAGTTGCGACAGGATCGGCGGCAGTTCCTCCGGATTGATGGCGCTGAAGTGCATGGGCTGGCTTCGGCCTCCCGCTGCCGACTCGTTTTCTTCGCTGGAACGGCGCATTGTAGCGTCGTTCGGGCGTGACGTCGGCCGTGGGAGGGGAAGCGAAAACGGCCCGCGAAAAACGCGAGCCGTCGGATGTGGTGGCCAGTCTCGGAATCGAACCAAGGACACGCGGATTTTCAATCCGCTGCTCTACCAACTGAGCTAACTGGCCGTGTCTGTTTCTTTGATTTTTGCCCGCCTGCAGCAGGCAGCAAAGCGCGCAATTAAACCCTGAGCGGGGCCGCAAGTCAACAGCCGCGGCCGATGGCGGCGGATCGGCCGCCGACGCCGGGATCAATTAACATTGCCCTATGGCCTCCTCCCTGCCTCTTGCCAGCAGCCTGTTGCGCGCCACCGTCGAGACGCTGCGGCGGCAGGCGCCTTTCTCGGACATGGCGGAGACGGATCTGGAGTGGGCCGCGGAGCGCCTGTCGCTGGCGTATTTTCCGCGCGATGCGGCGCTGGTCGAAGCGGATGGCCAGCCGCCCGCGTGTCTTTTCATCGTCAAGCAGGGTGTGGTCGAAGGCGAGGCACCGGATGCACGAGGCGTGCGGCTGCTGCAACTCACCGATGGCGAGATGTTTCCGCTGGGCGCGTTGCTGGCGGGGCGCGCCGCGGCGAACCGCTATGTCGCGGCGGCAGACACCTTCTGCTATCGCCTGCCCGCCGCGGATTTCCATGCGCTGCTCGGACGCAGCCGGGTCTTCGGCGATTTCTGCACGCGCCGCATCGCCAGCCTCCTCGAGCAGTCGCAGCGCGCGGTGCAATCCGAATATGCGCTGGCGCTGGATGACGAAAACCGCTTCTCGCGCCCGGTTCGCAGCCTGATCCGTCGTGCGCCGGTGGCGGTCGCAGCCGAAACGCCGCTGGCGGAGGCGCTCGCCATCGTGAACGCGGCGCGCGTGGGCTCGGTCGTGGTGAGCGATCCGCAGGGGCGGCCGCTGGGCATCCTGACGCTCAAGGACGTGCTGCAGCGCGTGACCCTGGCCGGCGTTCCCCTCAGCACGGCGATCTCCGGCGTGATGACGCGCGACCCGGCCATGCTGGAGGCCACCGCGACGGTGACCGATGCCTTGCTGGTGATGGCCCGGCAGGGCGTCCATCATTTGCCGGTGACGGACGGGGGCCGGCTCGTCGGGGTGGTGTCGGAAAAGGACGTGTTCGCGCTGCGCCGCCTTTCCATGGAAGGCATCACCGGCGCCATCGCGCGCGCCGAAGATCCGGCTGCGTTGCCGGCGCTGGCCAGGGACATCGGCGCGCTCGCGCGCAACCTGCTGGCGCAGGGCATGAACGCGGAAAACCTGACCGCCATCCTCTCCAGCCTGAACGACAAGTTGACGCAGCGGGTGATCGAGCTGGAAATGCGCGTCGCCCCCCTGCCCGCGGTGCAGTGGTGCTGGCTTGCGCTCGGCTCGGAGGGGCGCATGGAACAGACCCTGGCGACCGACCAGGACAATGCGCTGATCTACCGGGCCGCCACGGAGAACGAGCGCGCGACCCTACTGGCGTTTGCCGAACGGGTGAACCATCGGCTGGCGGCGTGTGGCTTTCCGCTGTGCAAGGGCGGAATCATGGCCAGCAACCCGAAGTGGTGCCAGAGCCTGGATGACTGGCGCGCCACCTTCGCCGGCTGGATCCACCGTGGCGACGCGCCGGCTCTGCTCCACGCCGCCGTGTTCTTCGACTTTCGCCCCCTGCATGGCGCGAAGGAACTGGGCGACGAATTGCGCAGCTGGCTGAACGCCAGCGCCAGGGAAAACCGCCTGTTTCTCAGGCACATGGCGGAAAACGCGCTCGCCAACCGGCCGCCGCTCGGACTGGTGCGGGATTTCGTCGTGGCGTCGGGCGGCACAGAGGCGCATACGCTCGATCTCAAGCTCAACGGCATCACGCCTTTCGTCGATGCCGCCCGCGTTCTTGGGCTGTATGCCGGGGTGAACGCGTCCGGCACGGCGGCGCGCCTGCGCGGCGCGGGCGCAGCCTGGAGACTGGCGCCGGCCGAAGTCGAGGCGTGGGTGGCCGCCTTCCATTTCATCCAGCTGCTGCGCCTGCGCCGCCAGCACGCCGCGCAGACGACAGGCGAGCCCGTCGACAACCGCATCGACCCGGAGCGCCTCAATGCACTCGACCGCCGCATCCTCAAGGAGGCCTTCCGCCAGGCCCGCAAGCTGCAGGCCGTGATGGAGCGTTATTTCGAATTCTGAGAACGCGGCAGACGGGCGGTGGGTGATTTTTACCAGGCGCCTTCTGTTCGCCTGGCTTTTGGGCTATGGTTCGCTCGTTCCGTATCCGAGGGGATACTGGGTACGGAGCGCATAACAACTCTCGTCTAAGGAGGCTGCCATGGCAAGTCCGCAACCGGATTGGGCCGCGATCGACCAGGATCCGCGATTCCAGGCGCTTCACAAGAAGAAATCATCCTTCCTGTGGGGCTTGATGGTGTTTTCCATTGTCTACTACTTTCTGCTTCCTTTTGGGGCCGCCTATTTCCAGGACCTGTTCAAGGTCAAGGTATGGGGCCCGCTCAACGTCGGCCTGCTGTTCGCGCTTTCCGAGTTCGTCGTCGCCTGGGTGATCGCGGCCGTCTACGCCAGGCGCGCCAACCGGGAGTTCGACGCCATGGCGGCCGAGATCACCCGTGACGCCCACAACATCAAGGGGAGCAAATAATGACGGGACGATACAAATCCTACCTTGCCGGTGCCGCGGCGCTGCTCGCCCCCGGGTTCGCCCAGGCCGGCGAGGGCGCGGTCGCCGACGAATGGAAATGGATGACCTTCGCGGTCTTCGGCGGCATCATCGCCCTGACCATGTACATCACGTGGTGGGCCGCCAAGCGCGTGCATTCGACCAGCGAGTTCTACGCTGCCGGACGCTCCGTGTCGGGCTTCCAGAACGGCTGGGCGATCGCGGGTGACTACCTGTCGGCCGCGTCCTTCCTCGGCATCGCCGGACTCATCGCGCTGTACGGCTACGACGGCTTCATGTACTCGGTCGGCTTCCTGGTCGCCTACATTACCGTGCTGCTGGTCATCGCCGAGCCCTGTCGCAACATCGGCAAGTACACGCTCGGCGACATCCTGGCCTTCCGCAACAATCCCAAGGCCGCGAAGACCATCGCCGCGATCTCGACCATCACCGTGTCGATCTTTTACCTGACCGCGCAGATGGTCGGCGGCGGTGTGCTGATCAAGACGCTGATCGGCATCGACTACGAGGTCTCGGTGATGGGCGTCGGCGTGCTGATGCTGGCCTACGTCGTGTTCGGCGGCATGGTCGCGACGACCTGGGTGCAGATCGTCAAGGCCATCCTGCTGGTGATCGCGTCGCTCGTGATGGTCGCGCTGGTGTGGGCGCCTTACGGCTTCTCGCTGCCCGGCTTCCTTGACCACGCGGTCCACGACGAAGGGATCCAGAAGCAGGTCGCCAAGCTGCTCGGCACCGCCGCGGCGAACATGACGCCGGAGGAGCTGGGCCAGCGTTTCCTCGAGCCCGGCCTGTTCCTGAAGAATCCGATCGACCAGATCTCGCTGGGCATGGCGCTGGTGCTGGGCACGGCCGGCCTGCCGCACATCCTGATGCGCTTCTTCACCGTGCCGAACGCGCAGGAAGCGCGCAAGTCGGTGGTGTGGGCGATGGTCATCATCGGCGGCTTCTACGTCCTGACCCTGTTCCTCGGTTTGGGCGCGGCGCTTCACGTCGGTCCCGCCGACATCGTCGCGCTCGACAAGGGCGGCAACATGGCCGCGCCGATCCTCGCCCAGTACCTGGGCGGCGGCGCCGACTCGATGATGGGCAACTTCTTCCTCGCCTTCGTCGCCGCGGTGGCGTTCGCCACCATCGTCGCGGTGGTCGCGGGCCTGGTGCTGGCGTCCGCCTCGGCGATGGCCCATGACATCTACGTCGGCGTCATCCGCGGCGACCATGCCACGCCCGACGAGCAGGTGAAGGCGGCGCGCGTCGCGTCGGTCATCGTCGGCATCGTCGCCATCGTCATCGGCATTGCGGCCAAGGGCCAGAACGTCGCCCACCTCGTCGGCATGGCCTTCGCGGTGGCGGCGTCCGGCAACCTGCCCGCCGTGCTGCTGACGCTGTACTGGAAGCGCTGCAACACCGGCGGCGTCGTGCTCGGCATGCTGGTCGGCTCGTTCTCCGCGATCGCCCTGGTGATGGTGTCGCCCAACCTGACCTATCCGCAGGCCGTCATCAAGGAAGCGAAAGCCGTCCTGGAAGGCACGCCCGCCAAGGATGCGGTCCCGGCCAAGGCGAGCGAAGGCTTCGTCTGCGAACTCTTCGCGGTGTGCCAGAACGCCGAGGCGGCCAAGCCGGCTGTCGAGGCGAAGCCGGGCGCCGTCGAGAAGCTCGCCAAGCTGAACGAGAAGATCGCGACGCTACGCGACCCCGCCGAGCTGGACAAGGCCAAGGCGGATGCCGGCAAGCTGGAGAAGGACATCAAGAAGGCGCAGGACGACCTGAAGAAGTTCGAAGGCCAGACCACCAACCTGGTCGGCATCGAGAAGCCCTTCTTCCGCCTGAAGAACCCCGGCATCATCTCGATCCCGCTGGGCTTCCTGATGGTGATCGTCGGCTCGCTGCTGTTCCGCGACAAGCGTGCGGAAGACATGTGGGACGAGCTCTACGTGCGCCAGAACACCGGCATCCACGCGGAGGGCGTGGTCGCCCACTGACCGCGGCTTCGTTGTCCAACAGGCCCCCGGGGTAAGAGCCGGGGGCTTTTTCGTTTCCGCGTGTCAGGCGGGGTCGGCCCTGAGCCAGCGGGCCTGCCGGCAGAGGCGCGTGAGCTGCCCGAGCCGGGCGAGCCCTTGCGCCCGCGCAAGCGGCAGCAGCGCCAGCCACAATTGCGCGGTGGCGTAGGCGTCGGCCAGCGCGCCGTGGCGCTGATAGACGGGGATGCGGAAATGCGCGAGCCAGTCGTCCAGCGGGCGCCCGAAGCCGGGCCCCGCGGGCAGCAGCAGGGGAGCCAGCACCGCCAGGTCGAGCCAGACGGCGCGATCCTTCAGGCCCAGCGAAGCAAGGCCGGCACGCGCCAGCGCAGCCCGGTCGAATTCGGCGTGATAGGCGAGCCGTGGGCTGCCGCCTGCGAATTCGAGCCATTCCAGCAGCGCTTCGGCGGCCTCCGCGCCGGCGAGCTGCTGGCCGGTGGTGATGCCGTGCACCAGGATGTTGTCGGTCGCGGTGGCCTCGCGCTGCCGCAGCCGTACTTCACAGGCGGGCGCCATGACGATGGCGCCGCCGCTCACGGCGACCGCGCCGATGGCCAGCAGCGGGTCGGCCCGCGGGTTGAGCCCGCCGGTTTCGACGTCCACCACCACCCACCTTTCGTCCAGCGGCTGCTCGGCGACGGGCGTCGCAAGCACCCGGACGCGCGCGGCGAGGGCGGGCGGCAGGCGGGGGCGCGGGCGCAAGGGCCAGATCACGAGCGGCAGTCCTGAATCATGTGGCAACCTTAGCGGGTCGGCGGGGTCGCGGCAACGACGCGCGTGCGAACGGCGCCCATGAAAAAAGCCCCGCCGAAGCGGGGCTTTTCTGACTGCACGAACAGCGGGCCAGGGCTTTTTACATCATGCCCATGCCGCCCATGTCACCGCCGCCCATCGGCATGGCCGGCTTGTCTTCCGGCAGGTCGGCGACCATGCAGTCGGTGGTCAGCATCAGGCCGGCGATCGACGCGGCATTCTGCAGCGCGGTGCGGGTGACCTTGGTGGGGTCGAGCACGCCCATCGCGACCATGTCGCCGTACTCGCCGGTGCCGGCGTTGTAGCCGAAGTTGCCCTTGCCTTCCAGCACCTTGTTGACGACGACCGAGGACTCCTCGCCGCAGTTCTTGACGATCTGGCGGAGCGGCTCTTCGATCGCGCGCAGCACGATCTTCACGCCGGCGTCCTGGTCGTGGTTGTCGCCCTTGATCGCGGCAGCCGCGGATTTGGCGCGCAGGAGCGCGACGCCGCCGCCGGGGACGATGCCTTCTTCAACGGCGGCACGGGTCGCGTGCAGCGCGTCTTCGACGCGGGCCTTCTTCTCCTTCATCTCGACTTCGGTCGCAGCGCCGACCTTGATCACCGCGACGCCGCCGGCGAGCTTGGCCTTGCGCTCCTGCAGCTTCTCGCGGTCGTAGTCGGAGGTGACTTCCTCGATCTGCTTGTTGATCTGGGCGATGCGGCCCTTGATCGCGTTGGCGTCACCGGCGCCGTCGATGATCGTCGTGTTTTCCTTGCCGACTTCGATGCGCTTGGCGCGGCCCAGGTCCTGCAGCGTGGCCTTCTCGAGCGACAGGCCGACTTCCTCGGCGATCACGGTCCCGCCGGTGAGGATGGCCATGTCTTCCAGCATCGCCTTGCGGCGGTCGCCGAAGCCCGGCGCCTTGACCGCGCAGGTCTTGAGGATGCCGCGGATGTTGTTGACGACCAGGGTGGCGAGCGCTTCGCCGTCGACGTCCTCGGCGACGATCATCAGCGGCTTGCCGGCCTTGGCGACCTGCTCGAGCACCGGCAGCAGATCACGGATGTTGGAGATCTTCTTGTCGAACAGCAGGATGAACGGGTCTTCGAGGACCGCCAGCTGCTTGTCGGCGTTGTTGATGAAGTAGGGCGACAGGTAGCCGCGGTCGAACTGCATGCCCTCGACGACGTCGAGCTCGTTCTCGAGGCCCGAGCTGTCCTCGACCGTGATCACGCCTTCCTTGCCGACCTTGTCCATCGCGTCGGCGATGATCTTGCCCACATCCGCGTCGGAGTTGGCGGAGATCGAACCGACCTGGGCGATTTCCTTGCTGCTGGCGCAGGGCACGGAGATCTTCTTCAGCTCGCCGGTGATCGCGATGACGGCCTTGTCGATGCCGCGCTTCAGATCCATCGGGTTCATGCCGGCGGCGACGTACTTCATGCCTTCGTTGACGATGGCCTGGGCGAGCACGGTCGCCGTGGTGGTGCCGTCACCGGCGACGTCGGAGGTCTTGGACGCGACTTCCTTCACCATCTGCGCGCCCATGTTCTCGAGCTTGTCCTTGAGCTCGATTTCCTTGGCGACCGACACGCCGTCCTTGGTCACGGTCGGGGCGCCGAAGGAACGGTCGAGCACCACGTTGCGGCCTTTCGGGCCCAGGGTCACCTTGACGGCGTCAGCCAGAACATTGACCCCCGCCACCATGCGGTGACGCGCGGAATCGCCAAAACGTACGTCTTTTGCTGCCATGTTTTACTCCTGAATTTGAATTCGGTTAATTTTTGCGAACGGGCGCGGATTACTTCTCGACCACACCCATGATGTCTTCTTCGCGCATCACCAGCAGTTCCTCGCCCTCGACCTTGACGGTCTGGCCGGCGTACTTGCCGAACAGCACGCGATCGCCGACCTTCACATCCATCGGGATCAGCTTGCCCTGGTCGTCTTTCTTGCCGGCGCCGACGGCGATGATCTCGCCCTGGTCGGGCTTCTCGGTGGCGGTGTCGGGGATCACGATCCCGGAAGCGGTCTTGCGCTCTTCTTCCATGCGCTTGACGATCACACGGTCGTGCAGAGGACGGATTTTCATTGCAAAGTCTCCATTGCGTAGCGTTGATAACCGGCAGCCGCGGCTGCCCGAAAAAAGGAAGCGGCGAAGGTGTTGTTAGCACTCGTCGCCGTCGAGTGCTAATAGTAGGGGGCGAGTGTGACAATTTCAAGCCCATGAGCGGTGTCGGCCGCCATTAGCGTTGATAGTTTTGCCAATAAAGCCGATAGCCGCGCATGGGCCCTGTACTCCGCTGCGAGTTACTGTCCGCTAATAGCGAACCGAATTAGTGACTTGCGACATCAGGGCGGCAGTGAGGCCTGCGCGTCGCCAATCTCGTATCAAGCAGCGAGGCCGGCGTTTCACCCTGCAACCCGATGAGCGCGGATCTTGGCCGATGGACTACGTTGCCGAGCTTCGCCAATCAAAGACCGCATCAGCGCCCGCCAGCATCCGTGCCAGGCAGAACAGAAAAATCGAGAAGCATCGTATTCGCACCGATGTGCCTTAGTATCTCGCGAGCCATCGGTTTGGCCTGCGCGCGGGACACGAGACTTTTACCGCGACACCGCGCTATCTCCACTGCGATTCGTGAGCACCGAGGACGACCGGCCGGCGAAGGCGCGAGGTGTTTTGATGACCTCAATATGCCCCGGCAGCTGGCCGGAAATCAGATACAGTAAGCTTGGACCCTCAACCCCCTTGACACTGACAAGCGGGGGACTTTGGGCCGTTTAATCGAACCTTTCGGAAAATGAACGTGCGTTCTTCAATAGCAATAACAATGCTCGCGATGGTGTATTTCTTCTGTGGGAATTTGATGGCAAACGATATGCCAAATCCCTGCAGCCGCGATCCTAATCCCAATGAATTCACTATTTTGAGTTATCACGAAATAGCTGATAAAAGCGAAACGCTCGACTCGACTTACGCAGTCTCGGCCGCGAATTTTGAGGCGCAGATGAAATGGCTAATTGACGACGGATATCACTTCATAAAAGTCGATGACATCATCAACTCCAGGAAACACAATAAACCGCTACCCAGCAAAGCCGTCTTGATTACATTTGACGATGGGTATCAGTCAGTTTATGACAATGCATTTCCCATTCTTAAAAAATATCACATTCCCAGTTTGATCGCTTTGGTCGGAAGCTGGCTTCAGTCCACCGATAAAGTTGATTTTGACGGTCATCCGATCGACAGAAGCAAGTTTCTCACTCAGAGAGAAATCAAGGAAATGATTGCTAGCGGGCAGGTTGAGGTTGGCAGCCACAGTTACTACCTGCATCGGGGGATTTTAGGGGATCCGCAGGGAAACATGGAACCTGCCACGACTACCCGCCAATGGTTTCCCGATAAGGGGGTTTATGAAGACGACAAAAGTTACCATGAACGAATTTATAAGGACTTGAAAACCAACAGCGATTTCCTCAAGGAATATACCGGCCAGAAACCGCGGGTCATGGTTTGGCCTTACGGGGAATACAACATGGAGGCGAAAACAATCGCCGAGAGTCTTGGCATGCCTGTCGGACTCACGCTGGACGACGGCAGCAATACCATCAATACGCCATTATGGGGGCTCCGACGAATTCTGGTTGAACAGGGGATGTCGCGTACCAGCATGGAATTGAACATGTGGGAGCGAAATGGCAACTACACTGACGGCGGGCTTACCACCAAAGCCGTGCACATTGACCTCGATTACATCTATGACCCTGATCCTGAGCAAGCGAACAGGAACCTCGGCACCCTGCTTGAGCGAATCAAAAGACTTAACGTCAACACCGTCTACCTCCAGGCGTTCGCCGACCCGGATGCAAATGGCGCTGCTGATTCTGTTTATTTTCCAAACCGCAATATCCCGATGCGCAGCGATTTGTTTAATCGTGTGGCATGGCAAATCAAGACACGAACGCAAGTTAAACGAGTTTATGCCTGGATTCCGATGATTGCCTGGGAATTGCCTCGTGGCAATCCTGCGGCGAACGACAAAGTAGTGACGCTACAGGTCGATCAGAAGCATCTGAATATGGGGTATCCAAGACTTTCGCCTTTTTCACC
Source organism: Pseudomonadota bacterium (assembly GCA_021820845.1). Taxonomy (GTDB): domain Bacteria; phylum Pseudomonadota; class Gammaproteobacteria; order Burkholderiales; family Thiobacillaceae; genus Thiobacillus. The sequence goes on along the minus strand of JAKADC010000005.1, from coordinate 95,511 downwards.
CAGGGTGCGAAAGGTCATCCGAGAAATCTACGAAGATTTGGCAAAATCGTCCGACATAGACGGCATACTTTTTCATGACGACGTAACCTTGTCGGATTACGAAGACGATAGCGCGACGGCCCGCGCTCAATACAAAAACTGGGGCTTGAAAGCGAGCGTCGAGGAAATACGTTCCGATCATCCGGAGTTTTTGCGATGGACGAAACTTAAGACCGAGTATCTGGACGATTTTGCGTTGGAATTAGCACAAGCCGCTCGGAGTTACCGCCCGGGTCTTCATACTGCGCGCAATCTCTACGCGCAAGTCGCCCTAAACGGAAATGCTCAGGAGTGGTACGCCCAGAGTTTGGCAGATTCGATTAAAAAATATGACTACACCGCCATCATGGCGATGCCTTACATGGAACAGGCCGATGACGCCGGGGCCTTTTACAATCAGATTATTGCCCGTGTCAAACAGCAAGAGTGCGGTCTGGAGCGAACGGTTTTTGAACTGCAAACGGTCAATTGGCGAAAAAATAACGAGCCTATTTCTCCGCAGGAGCTAAGCCTGACGATTCAGCACCTTTATGATTTGGGGGCAAATCACATAGCGTATTACCCGGATGATTGGTTCCACAACAATCCGGATGCCGATTTGATGAAACAAGTTTTTGCCAGGAAGGCCGCTCGGATATACACGTTCAATCCCGGCAACGCTATTCCCCCTAAAAAAAATCGCGTTAGACAGAAATGACCCCGCTTATTCTTTGGCATTCCCTTTGGCAGTTCTTTATCGGGTTCATCTTCTACTATCCGCTCTTCATGTCGAGTCTGTGGATTGTCGGGGCAATTTACTTTTATTTAAAAAATGAAAAAGCTGTTCAATCTCTTTTGACCCCGAACCTGAGAAACGGGGAGACATGGGAAGGCGTCAGTATCCTGATCCCTTGTTTCAACGAAGGTGAAAATGCTGTCGAAACGATAACCTATGCGCTGAACGTCGCGTACCCCAAGTTCGAAGTGATCGCGATCAATGATGGAAGTAAGGACAATACCCTTGAGATTTTGCTCGAATTGGCGCGCACCAATCCGAAGCTCAAAGTGGTCAACCTTGCCGAAAACCAGGGCAAAGCCCTGGCCCTGCAAGCAGGTGCATTACTGGCAAAGAACGACTATCTGGTTTGTATTGACGGCGATGCCTTGCTCGATCGGTACTGCCTCCACTGGATGGTCAAACATTTCATCCGATACCCTCAGGTCGCGGCAGTGACGGGCAACCCGCGCATCCGAAACCGAACGACCCTTCTCGGAAAAATTCAGGTCGGTGAGTTTTCGTCAATTGTCGGGATGATCAAGCGCGCGCAGCGCTCGTTTGGACGACTATTTACCGTTTCAGGAGTAATCACCGGGTTTAGAAAATCGGCGCTTCACGAGGTGGGATACTGGAGCCCGGATATGCTGACCGAAGACATCGATATCACCTGGAAACTTCAACGCAACGGTTGGGATGTGCGGTTCGAACCCAAAGCCCTGGTCTGGATTTTGATGCCCGAGACGGTTAAAGGACTTTGGAAGCAACGCTTACGCTGGGCGATGGGCGGTTTTCAAGTAATGCTCAAAAATTTCCGCATACTCTTTGCGCCGAAGCAAACCCACTTGTGGGGGTTGATGATCGAGATGATCCTTAGCACCCTTTGGGCGTACAGCATGATGGCGGTTTTTGGCGTGTGGGTGGCAAGTCTGTTTTTTCCGGTGGGCTACCTCACGCCTGATAGTTCGCCAATATTACCCGATCAGACCGGTGTGTTTTTGATCGGCGCAAGTCTATTGCAATTTGCCGCGAGTCGATGGTTGGACGGCCACTACGATCATGGATTGGGAAAAAACTATTTTTGGATGATCTGGTATCCGTTTTTTTATTGGTTTATCAATCTGATAACGGCGGTTACGGCATTCCCCCGAGTGTTATTCGGCAAACAGAAGCGCGCGCGGTGGGTGAGCCCTGATCGCGGAGTTCATCAGGAGCTTAATAAGTAAGAAAAATACGATCATGGATAAACACAAACTGATTATCAATAAACGCAAGGAGTTGCCGCGCAGCAAAGTTTGGTTTTGGGATGGAATCACGGTCTTGCTTTGGATTGGATTTATCTATTTATGGCGCCCGGTCTTTCACATTTTCTATCGCATTATTAATGCCGAAGTACCGCCAGAACAAATTTCCAATTGGATATACGACAACATTCACAGTGTCACTTTCGTACATGGCGCTGAGATGCTCGTCTTTACGCCAATTGTCTTGTTCATTCTGTCATGGCTAAAACGCCATAAGGGACCGAGCGAGCATATTGTTTATACGATTGACGACTACGCCAGATATTTCAAGCTCGAAGTCAGTCAACTCAAATCAAGCTTCGATAGCCAGGTCGTCACCGTTTACTACGATGATCATGGTCAAATAACCGCGCTGGATAATCGGGTCAATTAATTGTTCAGCGCTCTTGACGCCCTGCAAGGGCCTTTTCGCACGCGGGTCCGCCGTACGGCTATTGGCTGTCGCCTCTAATGGCGACCGACAGCGTTTAAAGCGATAGCTTTTCTGCCAAGGTCGGCGAATTGTCCCGGCATCCGCCGAGAATGTCGATTCGCCAGGGTGAAGTGGCCGCGTCCGCAGGCTACGCTTCAATCATGACCGCCCGGCATTATCTGAACACCGGCCAGCACACCTGCCACGCCGGCGATGGCAGCGCGATGCCGTGCGAAGGTTCGGGCCGGGACGCCTCGTTCGCCGTCGGCGTCCCGTGGATCAACCGATGTGTTTTTTCAGAAAGGCTTCCCCATGCGTCGTCCCGTTTTCTTCCCCGTCCTCGCCCTGCTGCTTTCGACCACCGCCTTCGCCCAGATGCCGACGGGTGGCGGGAACGTGGGCAAGCCGATGCCGGAAAATGCGCGGGACAACCGCCAGATCATCCCGTTGACCGAAGCGGAACGGTCGGCCGTCGCTGCGGAAATGCGCCAGATGCTGGCGAGCATCCAGAGCATCACGGACGGCCTCTCGCGCGACGACATGCAGGCCGTCAGCGAGGCCGCGTCCAAGAGCGGCATGGCGATGATGCAGGGCCTGCCGCCGCAGATCCGCATGAAGTTTCCCGCGGCGTTCTCGCAGATGGGCATGGCTTCGCACAAGGCGTTCGACCAGATCGCGCGCGAAACGAAAACGGGCAAGGATCCGGTCCCGGTTCTCAGGCAGCTTTCCACGGCCATGCAGAATTGCGTCGCGTGCCACGCCGTTTATCGCTTCGCGCCGACGAACTAGCGCGGCGTGTTCTCCGGTCGGCGGCGGGCCGCCTGCGTAAGATTGTTGTAAGCACGGCGCGCGCAGACGTGGCCCACGTGTGGTTGCGAAACGGTGACCGCATATTTATCGACCGATCACTTGGAGGTTTTGATGCCCGCCAAGAAGTAATTTGACGGGCTCACGAAAAACCGCGCTTTCGGGCGCGGTTTTTTTTGCCTGACGTATCCGCCGGAAGCGGTCTTCGGGCGGAAAGCCGGCGCCGGCTCAGTCCTCGGGGCGCGGCGCGTAGCGTGCGTAGCGCAGCGCGAGGCTCGGCATCACGAGCAGGTTGAGTGCGGTGGAGGTGAACAGGCCACCCAGAATCACGAGCGCCATCGGGCCTTCGATCTCGCGGCCCGGAGCGCCGCTGCCGATCGCCAGCGGCAGCAGTCCCAGGGCGGTGGCGAGCGCGGTCATCAGGATCGGCGTCAGGCGTTCCACTGCGCCGCGCGCGGCGGTCTCCGGCCCCCACGCCAGCCCCTCCACGTTCACCAGATGTTCGTAGTGCGAGAGCAGCATCACCGAGTTGCGCAGGGTGATGCCGAACAGGGTCACGAAGCCGACCATGGAACCCAGCGATATCTCGCCGCCGGCGGCGAAGACGGCGAGCACCCCGCCCACGAGGGCGAACGGCAGGTTGAGCAGAACCAGCGCCAGGTTGCGCGCCCGCCGCAGGACGACCCAGAGCAGCAGGCCGATGGCCACTGCCGCGATCATCGAATGCACGATCAGGTCGCGCACCGACGCCGCCTGCGCCGCGGCGGTGCCGCCGAATTCGAGGTAGCTGCCGGGCGTCAGCCTCACCGTGTCGGCGAGGTGGCGGCGGGCTTCCGAGACGAAAGACGCGACGTCGCGTCCGGCGACGTTGCAGGTGATGGTCTGCACCCGGCGCGCGCCGTCGTGCAGCACCGCGTAGCGGCCGGACGTCATGTAGACGTCGGCGAGCTGGTCGAGGCGGACGAAGACGCCCGCCGCGTTGCGCAACGGAAGCGCGCGGACGTCGTCGATGCTGCCGCGTTTCGACGGCGGCAGGATGACGCTGACGTCGAACACCCGGTTGCCGTCGTACACCTGTCCGGCAACCGCGCCCTGGAAGGCCGTCTCGACCGCATCGAGGACGTCGACCGCGTCGAATCCCCAGCGCGCGAGCGCATCGGGCCGCAGCCTGACGCCGAGTTCGGGCGCCCCGGGCGGCGACTGGACCTGGACGTCGGTGGCGCCGGCGACCTGTCCGAGGCCCTGGGCGACGCGCGCCGCGTCGGCGTCGAGCGCGTCGAGATCGTCGCCGTAGAGGTTGACGACCACGGCCGCGGTGTAGCCGGAGAGCGTTTCCTCGACGCGCTCGGTGAGGAAGGTCTTGACCGCGAAGCTGGCGCCCGGAATGCGGGCCAGCGCCTTGCGGATGTCCGCGAGCGCGGCTTCGCTTGCGTCGCCCGAGAGCGGCTTGAGATCGACGTTGAATTCGCTGTAATGCGGGCCGTAGGTATCGTCGGCCAGCTCGGCGCGCCCCGCCCGCTGGCTGACGCTGCGCACGAAAGGCAGCTTCAGCAGTTCGGCCGACACCTCGCGGCCGATGCGCAGCGATTCGGCGAGCGAGGTGCCCGGCACCGCCGACATGTGAACGATGTAGTGCCCTTCCTTGAGCTCGGGCAGGAAACCACCGCCGAAGAACGGCAGGGCGGCGAGCCCGGCCAGGGTCAGGAGCGCGACCGCTGCCGCGATGATGCGGTATTCGCGCTCGACGCGGGCGATCAGCCCGCGGTAGCGCGCCTTCAGCCAACGCGCCAGCGGCGCGTCGTGCTCGGGCAGCGCGCTGTCGGGCAGCAGCGCGAGGCACAGTGCCGGCGTGACGGTGATCGCCACGACCAGCGAGGCCAGCGTCGCGGTGAGATAGGCGACGGCCAGCGGCGAAAACAGCCGCCCGGCCAAACCCGGAAGGGTCAGCACCGGCAGGAAGACCAGGGCGATGGCGAAGGTCGAATAGACGACGGCGCTGCGCACCTCGAGCGTCGCGGCGAGCACGACGCGGATCGCCGAGGCGGGCTGCGCGCGGTGCCGGTTTTCCCGCAGCCGCCGGTAGATGTTCTCGACCACGATGATGGCGTCGTCCACCAGGAGGCCGATCGAGATCGCCAGCCCGCCCAGCGTCATCGTGTTGAGACTGAGCCCGCGCTGCGTCATCACGGTCACCGCCGCGAGGAGCGACAGGGGGATCGCCGTGAGCGCGATGACCGAGGTGCGCCAGTTGAACAGAAAGAAGGCGACGACTGCGACGACGAGCAGGGCGCCGAAGAGCAGCGAGTGCGCGACGTTGCGGGTGGACGTGGCAATGAAATCGGCGGGCCGGAAGAGATTGCGATGGAGCGTCACCTGCTGGCCTTCGATGCTCGGGCGCAGATCGGCCAGCGCACGCTCCACCGCTTCCGTCACGGCGACGGTGTTGGCGCCGTACTGTTCGGCGATTTCGAGCTGCACGCCGGGCACGCCGCCGATCTGCGCGGCGCCGATGGGCGGCTCGGGGGCGACGCGGACGTCGGCCACGTCGCCGAGCGTCAGGTTGGCGCCATCGTGCTGCCGCACCACGGTGCCGGCGAGCTCCGCGGCGGTGAGCGTCTGGGCATGGGTTTGCAGGGCGATGCGCTGGTTCGCGGTGTCGATGAATCCGGCGCCGCGCACGCCGGTCGCCCTTCGCGCAACGTCGAGAACGTCGCCGATCGCGAGGCCGTACCTGACGAGCCGCTCGGGCCGGACCTGGATCTGGAATTCCTTCACGTCGCCGCCGAAGACCGCGACCTTGGCGACGCCGGGCACGGCGAGCAGGCGCGGCTTGAGCACCCAGTCGGCGAGGGTGCGCAAGTCCATGAGCGAGCGCGTCCGGGAGGTGAGGCCGACCGCCATGACCGTGCTGGTCGAAGAGGTCAGCGGCGACATGGCGGGCGCCTGAACGCCGCGCGGAAGCTGGGTCGCCAGCGCGGCGAGGCGTTCGCCCAGGTTCTGCCGGTCGCGGTAGATGTCGCTGCCGGGGTCGAACGTCACCGTGAGCACGGACAGTCCCTGGATCGACTGCGAGCGCAGGCTGTCCACGCCCGTCACCCCGTTCACCGCGTTCTCGACCGGCTGCGTGACCAGGACCTCCACCTGCTCGGCGGCGAGTCCCGGCGCCTCGACCTGGATCGTCACCTGCGGCGGCGCAAACTCAGGGAACACGTCGTACCGCGCGCCCGTGAAGGCGTAGAAGCCGTAGGCGGCCAGCAGCGCCGCCAGCGCGATCACGACGCCCTTGTGCCGCAGCGAAAAACCGACGATGGCGGCGAGCGGGCCGGACGCGGCAGCCGGCTTCACTCGTCTCCCTCGCCTTCGTCGCCCACCTGGATCTGGTCGCGCAACGCTTCCGAGAGCAGGGTCTGCGCGCCGCGGATCACGAGCTGCGTCCCCTTGGGCATGCCGGGCACGAACCAGCCGTCATCGACGGGCTCTGCGGCGGCGGGCAGGGCCTGCCGCACGAAGCGGTCGGGCGCGGTCCGGACGTAGAGCCAGGCCTTGCCCTGCCACCAGACCGCCGCCGCGGCGGGCACGAGCGCGCCGGCCCGTTCGGCCCCGGTGGGCAGGTAGGCGGTCACCGTGGTGCCGGGCAGGAGGCCGTCGGCCGGCGCCGCGTAGAAGAAGGCCGGCCCCTGGATGCGCGGATCGGCCTGGGGCGACGGCGAAACGAGGCGGGCGGTCGTGAAGCGCCCGTCGTTCGCCGCGACGCGCACGCGCTCGGCGGCGTCCGCCACGGCCGCGCCGGCCGGCACCGCCACGCGCAGCAACACGTCCTGCTGGTCGGCCAGCCGCCGGAACAGCGGCGCGTCGGCGGCGACGTCGGCGGCCAGCGCGCGGCCCCACTTCTGCCGCGCGCCGCGCTCGACCGCGTCGAGTGCCGCGCTCGCGCTGCGCGCCGCCGCCTCGTCGGCGCGCCACGCCGCCTGCGCCGCTTCCAGGGCCTTGAGCGAGAGGTTCTGCTCGTCGCCATGCAGCGCCTTGACCCGCCCGTATTCGCTGCGCGACGCCTGCAGTGCAGCGCGGCTGCGTTCGGCCTGCGCCTGCGCCGCGACGTAGGCGCCGCGCAGGTCGGTCAATTCCTGCGCCGGCAGGACCGTGGCGAACGCCTCGATCTGCGCGCGCCGCACGATTTGCTGCGCCGGCACGACGGCGATGTCCGCGCGCTTCTGCGTCGCCGCATCGAGGACCACGGCCGTGCCGCCCGCATCGCTGACGACGCGCGCGGGCGCCTTCACCGGCCGCTCGCGCGCCTGCTCCGCGGCGGCTTCCCGGCGGCCTTCGGTATAGCCCCAGACGGCGAGGGCGGCGAGGACCGCCGCGAGCGCAAACAAGACGAGCCTAGTTTTCACGTCGGTCCCCGTAGTGAGCGTCTTTCGACAAACCGGCGTGTTCCGCCGGCATCGCGTCGCCGCCCAGCGGGCGGTGCAGCGCGTCTTCCAGCCGTCCGAGCGAGCGCTGCGCCTGTGCGAGCGCGTCGATCCGTGCGAGTTCCGCCGCCACCGTCTCGTAGCGCGCGCTGAGCCAGGCGAGCCGATCCGTTTCGCCGGCCCGGAACGCCGCGTCCGCCGCGCCCGCCCGCGTCTTCTCGTCGCGCAGCAGGGCGTCGGCCGTTTCGAGCGTCCGCACCGCCGGCGCGTATCCCGCCAGGGCCTCGTCCACCTCGGCGATCGCGCGGGCCTGGACCGACAGGAGCGCCGCGGCCGCCTGCCGGCGGCGCGCCTCGGCCTGGGCGATGGGGCCCTGGTTGCGGTTCACGAGCGGCAGCACGACGGACAGCGCGAGCGACCATTTCACGGCACCCTGGTCCCACAGATAGCCGGGTCCCAGCGACACGTCCGGGTATTGCTTCGCGATTTCGAGTTGCAGCGCGGACTGGCTGGCCTCGTAGTCGGCGAGGGCGGCGCGCACGTCGGGCCGGCCGAGCAAAGCCTGGCGCCGCATTGCTTTCGGCGGCAATTCGGCGAGCGGCACGACGCGGTCGAATGCGTCGAAGGACAGCGCCGCCGGGTCGAGCCGCGCGGCGGGAACGCCGATCGCCGCCGCGAGTCGCGCCGCGGCTTCGGCCTGCCGCTTCTCGTTTTCCGCGAGCGCCAGCGTCGCCCGGCTGAGGCCAAGCCGCGCCTGCGTGAGTTCGGGCCGCGAGGCGTATCCGGCCTCGAAGCGGCGTTCGAGGAGGTGAGCGAGTTCTTCCTGAAGCTCGCGTTGGCGGCGCAGCAGCGCGCCGGTCGGATACGCGGCCAGCAGGGCGGCGCGCACGCGGCTGCGGACCTGCCACAGCGTTTCGGCCTCGCGCAGCGCGGCCGCCTGCGCGAGATGCCGCGCGCGTTCGATCCGGTAGCGGCGCTTGCCGGCGGTTTCGAGCGGCACGTCGAGGCCGCCGCCGTAACTCCACGCCGACTTGCCGCCGCCCGTCTCGGTGCTGTGCTCGACGGACGGGCGCAGCGTGGGGTTCGGGCGCCCGCCGGCGGTGACGATGCCGGCTTCGGCCACCAGCCGCGCAGCCCGCGCCTGATCCAGATCGGGTTGAAAGTGCAGCGCCGCCAGCGTGAGCGTCGTGAGATCCCACGATTTCGGCGGCCACGGCGCGACCTCATGGCCGAGGCTGCGCTCGACGAACTGCCGGACGTCAGGGCCGTCCAGGCGGCGGGCGTCGAAGGCGCGGGCCTGCGCCGCGGGATCGAGCGGTTTCGGCACGTAGCTGGCGCAGCCGGCGAGCAGCACCATGAGCAAGAGGGGCAGGCGCTTCATGTTTCCTGTTCTTTGTAGTTCGCCGGAGCGCCGGCGTCCCGATCCAGGCGAGGATGCCACAGCGGCGGGTAAATCGAAAAAGCCGGAAAGCCGAGGCTGCCCGTTTCGCCGGCCTGCGCTCGGCTAGAATTGAGCGCCGGCAGAGGCGACGGCAATTCCTGCGACGACCGCGCCCGTCCAATCACCCTAGGGCATCCCATCCCATGGCGACCGACAAGAATCTTCTGAGCCGTACCCGCGCCGCAGTCTGGCATCCCTGCACGCAGATGAAGGAACTCGACGCGACGCCGCCGCTGGCGGTCGCGCGCGGCGAGGGGCCCTGGCTCGTCGACACCGAGGGGCGGCGCTACCTCGACGCGATCTCGAGCTGGTGGGTCAACCTGTTCGGACACTGCAACCCGCGCATCAACGCGGCGATCACCGATCAGCTCGGCAAGATCGAACACGTCATGCTGGCGGGCGCCACCCACGAGCCGGTGGTGGAACTGTCGGAGCGCCTGGCGCGGCTGACCGGGCTGGGTCATGCCTTCTACGGCTCGGACGGCGCGTCGGCGACCGAGATCGCGCTGAAGATGAGCGCTCACTTCTGGCGCAACACCGGGCTGCCTGAGAAAAACGGCTTCGTCAGCCTGAAGAATGGCTATCACGGCGAAACCCTCGGTGCGCTGTCGGTGACCGACATCCCGCTGTTCAAGTCGACCTACGCGCCCTTGCTGAGGCACACGATGCAGGTGCCGACGCCCGACGCGCGCCTCGCCGCGCCCGGGGAAAGCGCCGAGGCCTACGCCCTGCGCTGCGCCGACGCGCTGGAGGCGCATCTCGCCGTTCACGCCGCGACGACGGCGGCGTTCATCGTCGAGCCGCTGGTGCAGGGCGCGGCGGGGATGGCGATGTATCACCCCGCCTATCTCAAGCGCGCGCGCGAATTGTGCACGCGCCATCGCGTGCACCTGATCGCCGACGAGATCGCCGTCGGCTTCGGGCGCACCGGCACGCTGTTCGCGTGCGAGCAGGCGAATATCCGCCCCGACTTCATCTGCCTGTCGAAGGGCATCACCGGCGGCTATCTGCCGCTCGCCGCGGTGCTGACGACCGACGCGGTCTATGCGGCCTTCTACGGCGACGCGACGGCGCGCGGCTTCCTGCATTCGCATTCCTACACCGGCAATCCGCTCGCCTGCCGCGCCGCGCTCGCGGTGCTCGATCTCTTCGAGCACGACGACGTGATCGCCGCCAACCGCGTCAAGGCCGACGAATTCTCGGGCATCCTGGCGGCGGTCGCGGCCCATCCTCGCGTCCGTCATTTCCGCCATCTGGGCATGATCTGGGCATTCGAGGCGACCGACGCCAGCGCGGGATTTTCCGCGCGCTTCCATCGCGCCGCGCTGGCGCACGGCGTCTTCCTGCGGCCGATCGGCCACACGGTCTACGTCATGCCGCCGTACGTGACGACGGCGGACGACATGCGCGGACTCGCGAAGGCGGTGCTCGCCTGCCTCGACGACCCGGCCGTCTGAACGGGGCCCGGCGCGGCCCGGCACGGCGGCTGTCCGTGCCGCCCCGGCCGTCGCCTGCGATTCGCGCAGCGGCACTGGCGTTTTCATAGAGTAGTAATCAAATACTTATTTAAGCCTGGCTGCGGCACGGCCTTGCTGGGGTTGTTTCCAAGCATGTGAGGCAATTGGACGCACCCGACGTCCCGTTGACATTCAAGATCGTGCTGCCTATAGTTAGCGTTCAATCACTATCTTGTGGGTGAGTCATGTCGCGCATGGACGCAGTCGCGAAATCGCTGCTGGCTTCGGTGCTGCTGGCCTTTTCTCTTTCCGCCGGAAAGAGCGCTGTCGCCGCCGAACCGCTGACGCTGTGGGGCGCGATGGAACGCGCCGCGCAGTCCAACCCGGCGCTCCGGAGCCAGCAGGCCGAAATCGCCCGGCAGGCGCTGGAGCAGGACATCGCGCGCGGCCGGCGCTTCCCGCAGGTCGACCTCGACGCGTCGTACCTGCATCACGCCTACCCGACGACTATCACGCCGATCCGTGCGGCCGGCGTCTTCCCGCCGCTCGACCGCGATATCGCCAGCGTCGGCGTGGCGCTGAATCTGCCGCTGTACGCCGGCGGCAAGCTGGTGGCGGGCGAGGCGCTGGCCGCGCACAACCGCGAGGCGGCGGTGCAGGCGCTGCGCGCCGGCGGCCAGGACCTGCTGTTCAACGTCGCCGCCACCTACACCAAGGCCCTGCATTTCCGCCAACTGGCGAAGGTGCTCGACACGCGCATCACGGCGCTGCAACGCGAGGAGCACGACATCGAGTTGCGCATCCGCGAGGGCCGCGCCGCACGGCTCGAACTGATCCGGCTCCAGACCCAGCTGTCGCAGGCGCGCTACGACCGGCTCTCGGTCGCGCAGGGCGAGCAGGATGCGCTGACGCTGCTGGCGGCGTTCCTCGGCGACGCCAGCTTGCGCCCGGCGCTCGCGGAACCCGGCGCCACGGCGCCTGCGCTGCCCGGCTCGGCCGAAGAAGCGATGGACCGTGCCCTGCGGCAGCGTCCCGACCTCCTCAAGCTCGACGCCGCCGGCAAGGCGGCGCAGCAGAAGACCGCGATCGCACGCGGCGACCGGCTGCCGCAAGTCAATCTGGTCGCCAAGGCGCAGGAAACCGCGGGCGGCGACTGGCAGGGCTACGACGACTGGCAGGTCGGCGTGCAGTTTTCGCTGCCGGTGTTCGACGGGAATGTCCGCAAGCGCCGCGTCGAGCAGGCAGGGCTCGAACAGCGGCAAAACGCGCTGCAGCAGGACGACGCCCGCAATCGCGTCGCCAGCGAGGTCGGACAGGCGTTCGGCGCGCTGACCGAATCCACCGATCGCCTGCACGTCGCCGCCCAGGGCGAAAAGGAAGCCGCCGAAGCGCTGCGCATCGAAACGCTCCGCTACCACGGCGGCGAGAACACGATCACCGACCTTCTCGGGGCCGAGTCGGCGCTTTGGAACGCCACCGCGAGCCGCCTTCAGGCCGGCTACGACATCGTCGTGAGCCAGGCGCGGCTGCTGCGCGCGACCGGCGAACTCGCGCCCGACAGCTTCCGGCCGGTCCCTCCCGGGGCGGACGCAGGGGGCAGCGCATCCGGTCCGTCGCCCGACCCCGCCGGGCAATACCTCGCGTGGCATCCCTGCCGCATGCCGTGCGGCGACGAAACCTCCGGCGCCGACAGCGCCGCCGCCAAGCCCCAGGATTCCGCCGCACCCCGGTTTATGCCACGACCCGTTCAGCAAGGAGCTAGCCAATGAACAAGAAGATCATCATCGCCGGCGTTGTCGCGGCTGCCGTCGGTGCGGTTGCGTTATGGAAATTCGTGCCCTGGGACCGCCAGCCCGACGACGGCAGGGTGTTCGCCTCCGGCACCGTGGACGCGACCGAGATCGCCGTCGCCTTCCGCGTTCCCGGCGTCCTGGTGAAACGTCCCATCAAAGAGGGCAGCCGCGTGAAGCCGGGCGAACTGCTCGCCGCGCTCGACGACCGCGACGCGACGGCCGCGCTGGGCCAGAAAATGGCGGCCGAGCGCGCCGCCCAGGCGCGTCTCAAGGACCTCGAGCGCGGCTACCGCCCGCAGGAAATCGCCGAAGCCCGCGCCCAGGTGGAACAGGCCCGCGTCAACCTCGGCAATCTGGAAGACGAAGCCGGCCGCTCCGAAGCGCTGTTCCGCGGCGGGGCGGTGAGCCGGCAGCGCCGCGACAAGGACAACACCGCCGCGACCGTATCGGCCCAGCAGCTCGCCGCCGCGCAGGAACGCCTCAAGCTTCTGCAAAGCGGCTATCGTCCCGACACGATCGCCGCCGCACGGGCGCAACTCGACGAGGCGCGTGCCGCGACGGCAGGCGCGCGCGCCGCCTGGGAGGATATGCAGGTCCGCAGCCCGGTCGACGGCGTCGTCACGCGCACCCACGCCGAAGCCGGCGAGACGCTCGGCGCCGGCCGCCCGGTCGCGACGGTCACCGATATCTCGCGCCCCTGGGTGCGCGTCTACATCCCCGAGAACCAGATCGGCAAGGTGCGGCTGGGCGCCGCCGCGAAGATCAAGATCGACAGCTTCCCCGACCGTGCGTTCGACGGCCGTGTGAGCTATGTCTCGTCCGAGGCGGAGTTCACCCCGAAGAACGTGCAGACCCAGGAGGAGCGCGTGAAGCTCGTCTTCGCCGTGAACGTGACGATGGACAACCGCGACGGCGTGTTCAAGCCGGGCATGCCGGCCGACGTTTACATTGCGGGCGCCGGCGGAGCAGCGCGATGAGGTCTTTCGCGCCCCGCTTCGCCCGGCTGCGGCGGCGCCGCGCCGTCACGCCCGGAGCGAAGCCATGAGCGACATCGCCGTTCAGGCCAGCGGGCTCGGCCGCGCCTTCGGCGAGCTGTGGGCGGTCCGCGGGCTCGACCTCGAAGTGGCGCGCGGCGAAATCTTCGGCCTCGTGGGCCCCGACGGCGCGGGCAAGACGACGACCATGCGTCTGCTGACCGGCATTCTCGAGGCCAGCGAGGGCAACGCGAGCGTCGCGGGATTTTCGATCCGCGACGACGACGAGGCGATCAAGTCCCGCATCAGCTACATGTCGCAGCGCTTCGGCCTGTATGGCGATCTGTCGGTCGAGGAGAACCTGCGCTTCTACGCCGATCTCTACGAAGTCCCGCGGCGCGAGCGCGAGCCGCTGGAAGAGCGGCTGCTCGGCTTCTCCTACCTGACGCCGTTCCGCAAGCGCATGGCGCGCGACCTTTCCGGCGGCATGAAGCAGAAGCTCGGGCTCGCCTGCGCGCTGATCCACAAGCCGCAGATCCTGTTCCTCGACGAGCCCACCAACGGCGTCGATCCGGTCTCGCGGCGCGACTTCTGGCGCATCCTTTACGCCATGCTCAAGGAGGGCGTGACGATCTTCGTCTCCACCGCCTACCTCGACGAGGCCGAACGCTGCACGCGCGTCGCCCTGATGCATCGCGGCAGGCTGGTCCGCTGCGACACGCCGCAGAAGCTCAAGCAGGGCATCCCCGGCAGGCTGCTGGAACTCGAGACCGCCCGCCCGCGCGACGCCCGCGAAGCCCTCGCGTCGAAACTCGGCTGGAACCGGGTGAGCCTGTTCGGCGGCATGCTGCACCTTTATGCCGGCGACGACGCGGAAGCCGGGCAGGCGCGGCGCATTCTGCAAGAGGCGGGCATCGACATCCGCAGCGAAAAGACGCTCACCCCGACGCTGGAGGACGTGTTCATCCATCAGGTGACGCGCGACGAGGAGACGGCGGCATGAGCACGGAACACGCCGTCGAGGTGCGCGATCTCACCCGCACCTTCGGAGACTTCGTCGCCGTCGACCGCATTTCGCTCGAAGTCGAAAAAGGCGAGGTGTTCGGCTTTCTCGGCCCCAACGGCGCCGGCAAGTCGACGACCATCCGCATGCTGTGCGGCCTGCTCCTGCCGACCTCGGGCAGCGGACGCGTCGCGGGCTTCGACGTCATGACCGAGTCCGAGTCCATCAAGCGGAACATCGGCTACATGTCGCAGAAATTCTCGCTTTACGATGACCTCCGGGTGGAGGAAAACATCGACTTCTTTGCCGGCGTCTACAACGTCCCACGCGCAAAACGCCGCGCGCGCAAGGACTGGGTGCTCGAAATGGCGGGCCTCGCCGACAAGCGCGGCGATCTCACCGGCTCGCTGGCCGGCGGCTGGAAGCAGCGGCTCGCGCTGGGCTGCGCGGTGCTGCACGAGCCGCCGATCCTGTTTCTCGACGAGCCCACCTCCGGTGTCGATCCTTTGTCGCGGCGCCAGTTCTGGGATCTCATCGCGCAGATGTCGCGCGACGGCACCACCGTCTTCGTGACCACCCACTACATGGAGGAAGCCGAGTACTGCGACGAGCTGGCGCTGATCTACCGCGGCCGGATGATCGCGCGGGGCAAGCCGGCCGACCTCAAGACGCGCATCCCCGAGGATATCCTGGAGATCCGCGTCGAACGTCCGTTCGAGGCGCTCGAGCGGCTGGAGCGATCCGACGTGGTGCAGGAAGTCGCGCTCTTCGGCGACGCGCTGCACGCCGTCGTCGGCAGCGCCGCCGAGGACGCCGAGCGGGTGCGCGAATTTCTTGCGGGCGAGGGGATGGCGGTGGAAGCGGTCACGCCGGTCACCCCGTCGATGGAAGACGTGTTCGTGTCCCTCATCGAACTCGACGACCGCGAACACGCGGAAAAGGCGAAGCCATGAAGAAGCCGACTTTCTCGCGGGTCCGCCTGTGGGCGCTGGTGAAAAAGGAATTCATCCATATCGTGCGCGACCCGCGCTCGCTGGCGATGGCGTTCCTGATGCCGCTGATCCTGCTGATCCTGTTCGGCTATGCCATCACGATGGACATCAAGACGCTCAACCTGGCCGTCTACGACCAGGACAAGAGCGCGGCCAGCCGCGACTACCTGGAGGAATTCTCCGCGTCGACCTATTTTTCGGTGGTGGCGGCGGCCGACAGCGGCGACGAGGTTCGCGCGCAGCTCGACCGGGGCGACGCCCACCTGGCGCTGGTGATCCCCCGCCACTTCGCGCGCGACCTGGAACAGGGCCGCACCGCCGAGGTGCAGCTCCTCGCCGACGGCTCGGACGCCAATACCGCGACCATCGCGCTCGGCTACGCCGAGGCGATCACCCAGCGCTTCAACGCCGCGCGGTCGGGCGCGAAGGTCGACCTCGCGGTCGATAACCGGGTTCGCGTCTGGTACAACCCCGAACTGAAGAGCCGCTGGTTCATCGTCCCGGGGCTGATCGCCGTGATCATGACGGTGATCACGGCGTTGCTCACCTCGCTCACCGTCTCGCGCGAGTGGGAGAGCGGCACCATGGAGCAGTTGATCGCGACCCCCGTGCAGCCGATCGAGCTGTTCCTCGGGAAGATGGCGCCGTACTTCGTGATCGGCGTGGCCGACGTGCTGTTCTCGGTGGCGATGGGCGTGTGGGTGTTCGGCGTGCCGCTCAAGGGCAGCTTTCTCTTCCTGCTTGGCGTCACCGCGATGTTCCTGGTGGGCGGCCTGAGCCTCGGCATCATGGTGTCGACCATCGCCCGCTCGCAGCTCGTGGCGAGCCAATTGGCGATGGTCGTCACCTTCCTCCCCGCCTTTCTGCTTTCCGGGTTCCTCTATTCCATCGACAACATGCCGCACTGGCTGCAGGTGATCACGCACGCGGTGCAGGCGCGCTATTTCGTCGAGGTGCTGAAGAACATCTTCCTCAAGGCCAGTCCGCCCGCCCACGTGGCGGACGATTTGATTTTCCTCGGGCTGTTCGCCGCCGCGGTGTTCGCCGTCGCGCTGGGCAAGTTCCGCAAGAAGCTGAGCTAGGGGCCGCCATGTGGGAACGAATCTATCGCATGCTGGTGAAGGAATTCATCCAGGTGCTGCGCGACCCGCGCATGAAGGCGCTGATCTTCGTCATGCCGGTGATCCAGCTCATCATGTTCGGCTATGCCGTGACCACCGACGTCGACCACATCAAGACCGCGGTGTGCGACCTCGACAAGAGCCCGCAGAGCCGCGCGCTGATCGAGCGCTTCACGGCGTCCGGCTATTTCACGGTGGTGTACGACACGGACCGGCCCGAGCGGCTGGGCGAACTGCTCGACCGCGGCGAGGCCATCATCGGCATCCAGATCAACCGCGGCTTCGCCGACGACCTGCGATCGGGCAGGCAGGCGGCGATCCAGACGCTCGTCGACGGCACCGACTCCAATACCGGCACCGTGGCGATGGACTACGCCCAGCGCATCACCCAGGCGTTCTCCGAGGAACGCGCGGCGCCGGTGGCGCTCGACGAGGTCGCGCAGCCGCGCGGTCGTCCCGTCGACGTGCGTTCGCGCGCGTGGTTCAATCCCGACCTGAAGAGCCGCTACTTCAACGTGCCCGGCGTTATCGCCGTGGTGCTGCTGCTGATCTCGCTGCTGCTGACCGCGATGGCGATCGTGCGCGAGCGCGAGATCGGCACCATGGAGCAATTGATGGTGACGCCGATCCGGCCGCTGGAGCTGATACTCGGCAAGACCCTGCCGTTCGTCCTGATCAGCTTCGTCGACGTGCTGGTGGTCACGGCGATCGGGGTCAACTGGTTCGACGTGCCGATCCAGGGCAGCCTGGGGCTGCTGCTGGTCGGCGCGGGGCTCTACCTGATGTCCACGATCGGCATCGGCCTGTTCATTTCCACGGTTTCGCAGACCCAGCAGCAGGCGCTGATGTCATCATTCTTTTTTTACCTGCCCGCGGTGCTGCTCTCCGGCTTCATGTTTCCGATCTCCAACATGCCCGAGCCGGCCCAGTGGCTCACCTATCTCAACCCGCTGCGCTACTTCCTGGTCATCATCCGGGACATCTTCCTCAAGGGCAGCGGATGGGAGATCCTGTGGCCGCAGTTCGCCGCGCTGGCGGCGCTGGGCGCCACGCTTTTATCAATCAGTTCGCTTCGTTTCAAGAAAAGGATGGTCTGACATGCAAAAATCGCGCAACGCCGTATTCAAGCTTCTCGTCTCGTCCTGCGTCCTGTTCGCCGCAAGCGGCGCGCACGCCGCCGAGCCCCTCGCCCTGCAGAAAGTGATGAAGGACCTGGGCAAGAACATGCAGGTGATCACCGACGGCATTTCCCGCGAGGACTGGGAAGTGATCGAGAAAACTGCGCCCCTGATCGCGAGTCACCCGCAGCCGCCGCTGACCGAAAAAATGCGCATCATGGCTTTCTTCGGCACCAAGATGAGCAAGTTCAAGGCTCACGACGAGGAAACCCACGCCCAGGCGGAGGCGCTCGGCCGGGCGGCGAAGGCGAAGGACGGCTCCGGCGTCATCCTGGCGTTCCAGAAGCTGCAGATGAGCTGCTACGGCTGCCACGCCGAATTCCGCAAGCCCTTCGTCGAGCATTTCTACGGCAAGAAGAATTGAGCGTCGTCCGCGAGCCTGTCGGCGCGGCGTCACGCGGCGCCATCTAGGACCGTTCTCGCAAGGCAAGTAAGATTCGACGCGGAAAAACAGAACGGCGGCGGCCATGCCGCGGGCGCGCCCGCGCCGCGAAACCTTGAAAACATGTGAGACACGGGGGAAGGAAAACCAGCGATGGCCGAACACAGACAACGTCTTCCGGCGGAAGAGCGCCAGGAAGAAATCATCAAGGCCGCCGTGGAGCTTGCGGGCGAGCAGGGCGTCGATGACGTGACGACGCAGGACATGGCCAGGGCGGTCGGCGTCACGCAGGGCGCGATTTTTCGTCATTTCCCCACCAAGGACATGATCTGGCTCGCGGTCGTCCACTGGGTGCGCGGACGGCTGATGGGCGCGCTGGACGTGGCGGCGGGGCAGGGCAAGGATCCGCTCGACGCGCTCGAGAAGATGTTTTTCGCGCATCTCGGCTTCGTCGAGAGGATGCCCGCGCTCCCGAAGCTGATCTTCACCGACCACCTCCTGAAGAAAAACCCCAAGATCAAGGAACTCGTCCGCAGCATTCTCGCCGAGTACGAGACCAAGGTGACGGGCCTCATCGCGCAGGCCAAGGCGCAGCATCTCGTCCGGCCGGATCTCGACGTGCAGGCCGCGGCGGCCGCATTCGTCGGCCTCATCCAGGGGCTGCTGGTCCGGGTTTCGATCATCGGGGCGCGCAACTCGCTCGTCGCGGAGGGCAAACTGGTCTTTCCCATTTTTCTTCATGGCATCGGCAGCGCCCGGACCGGCAACGAGGCGTGAGGCGGAACCTGTCGCCGCGCCGGCGGTCCACCTTGCACGACGCTCGAGCCCGACGTGAACCCGGCGGCGGCCAGAAGGCCGCGACGCTGCGGTATCAAACCAGACCCGAGGCGGACGCCGGCGGCGAACGGTTTCTCCAGCCCCGCGCCCGTTCGTGCCGACAATACGAACCGAAGAAGCTGACACGAATGAACGAATCTGCCGTCACGCGAATCCTGCGGCGCCCGAACACGAGCCGCGCCGCCGCCTGCGCCGGGATCGCCTCCCGTCGGGGAAGCAGCAGCGGCCCGATGAAAGCGGTGCCGCGATGAGGCTCACCTTTCTCGGCGCGGCACGCGAAGTGACCGGATCCAGTTATCTGCTGGAAGCGGACGGCGTGCGCTTCCTGGTCGACTGCGGCTTGTTCCAGGGCGGCCGCGAGGCGCGCGCCAAGAACCAGCGCGCCTTTGCGTTCGATCCGCGGACGATCGACTTCGTCATCCTCACCCATGCCCATATCGATCATTCCGGCCTGTTGCCGCGGCTCGTCGCGCTCGGGTTCCGGGGCGTCATCCACGCCACGCGCGCGACCTGCGACCTGCTGGCGGTGATGTTGCCCGACGCCGCGCACATCCAGGAAAAAGAAGCCGAGTACGCCAACCTCGGCCGCTTCCGCCGCAGCATCGACAAGGCCGCCGCGCACGGCACGGTGCCGCGCGATACCGCGCCGCTGTATACGGTGGCGCAAGCGCAGGCTTCGCTGAAGCAGCTCAATCCGGTCGATTACGACCTCGAAATCGCACCGCATCCGCTGGTGCGCTGCACCTTCCGCGACGCCGGCCACATCCTCGGCTCGGCGATCGTCGAGGTCTGGATCGGCGACGGGCCGCGCCGTCGCAAGATCGTCTTTTCCGGCGATCTCGGGCAGCCGGCGCGGCCGCTGCTGCGCGACCCGACGCCCATCGACGAAGCCGACTACCTGCTGGTCGAGTCGACCTACGGCGACCGCGACCACAAGAGCATGGAGGCGACGCAGGACGAGCTGGTGACGGCGATCAACGACACGATCGAACGAAAGGGCGGCAACGTCGTCATCCCCGCCTTCGCCGTGGGCCGCACCCAGGACATGCTCTACCTGCTGGCCGACCTGACCCGGCAGGCGCGCATTCCGAAGCTCTCCGTGTTCGTCGATTCGCCGATGGCGACCGCGGCGACCGAGATCACCTTCAGGCACATGGAGCTGCTCGACGCCGAGACCCATGCGCTGATGGGCCGCCACGGCGGCGCGCAATATTTCCGCAAGCTCGAATTCGTCGAGGACGTCGAGGAATCGAAGGCGCTCGACCGCATCAAGGGTGGCGCGGTCATCATTTCGGCGAGCGGCATGTGCGAGGCGGGGCGCATCAAGTTCCACCTGCGCGCCAACCTCGCGCGCCGCGAGTCGACGATCCTCATCACCGGATTCCAGGCGGCCGGCACCTTCGGTCGCCGCCTGGTCGACGGCGCAAAGCAGGTGCGGCTGCTCGGCGAGGACATCCCCGTGCGCGCAGATCTCTATACGCTCGGCGGCTTGTCGGCACACGCGGACCGCACCGCGCTGCTGCACTGGCTCGGCCATTTTCGCGGCAAGCCGCGCCGCGTGTTCGTGATGCACGGCGAGGATGCGGTGGCGAACGGGTTCGCCGCCGAGCTGCAGACGCGGTTCGGCTGGGACGCGACGGCGCCCGGCGCCGGCCAGAGCGTGGTCCTCGACTAAGGCAAGCCCGATGACATCCACCCCGAACCTGTCCCGCTACATGCTACTTGCGCTCCTGGCCGGCACAGCACCGGGCCATGCGCAGGCGGCGGCAACGCTGACCGAATGGGAGGGCTGCAGCGCGATTCCCGCGGACGCCGAGCGGCTCGCGTGCTACGACCGGGTGTCGGGACGGTCGCAGTTCGAAGGCAAGCCGCAGGCGAACGCGCCGCAATCGTCGTCGGCTGCCACCGAGGCACCCGCCCAGGCACCCGCGCCCGTCCAGCCGCCCGCGCCGACCGCGCCGACCGCGAGCGCGGCGCCGGCCGTGGCGCCCGAGCCGAAGCTGCTTTCCGCGCTGTCGCGCCACTGGGAACTGGACGACGAAGCCAAGCAGGGCGCCTTCCTGTTCCAGCCCCATCGCCCCAACTACTTCCTGCCCTTCAAATACAGCAGCGCACCCAACGATGCGCCCTTCGCCCTCGACCAGCCCGGCCTCGCGCTCCAGAACATCGAGACCGAGTTGCAGCTGAGCTTCAAGATCAAGGCCATGCAGGGAGTGATGGGCAACGACAACGCGGACCTCTGGCTTGGCTACACTGCAACCTCGTTCTGGCAGGCCTACAACCACAACATGTCCTCGCCGTTTCGCGAAACCAATTACGAACCGGAAGCGATGCTGGTGCTGCGCACGAACTATGAGTTCGCCGGCTTCCGTGGGCGCTTCATCAACCTCGGCTTCTCGCACCAGTCGAACGGCCGCGGCGAAGACCTCTCGCGCAGCTGGAACCGCGTCTACGCACAGTTCGGCTTCGAGCGCGGCAACCTGGCGCTGCTGATCCGCCCGTGGTACCGCATTCCGGAAAGCCGCGGCGTCGACGACAACCCCGATATCCAGACCTACATGGGCCACGGCGACATCCTGGCGGTCTACAGCAAGGGCCGCAATGCCTATTCGCTGCTGCTGCGCGACAACCTCAAATCCCACAAGAACCGCGGCGCCGTGAAGCTGAACTGGAGCTTCCCGCTCGTGGGGCGCCTGAAGGGTTACGTCCAGTATTTCAACGGCTACGGCGAATCGCTGATCGACTACGATCACCGGCAGCAGTCCATCGGCCTAGGCTTCAGCCTGGCCGAAGGCATGTAGCGCCGGCCACGGGCGGCGCGGCCACGGCGGCCCGATGCCCCCCGTAAATTCGATACAATCGCGCGACGGCAAGGACTTTCTATTCAGGGGGAAAAGCATGAGCGTTGTTGCGGTTGTCGGGCTGGGCTACGTCGGCCTGCCATTGGCGGTGGAATTCGGCAAGAAGACGACCACGATCGGTTACGACCTCTCGGCCGAGAAAATCGAGCATTACCGGCAATTCCGCGACCCCACCGGCGAAGTGTCGGCGGATGAATTCAAGGCCGCGACGCATCTGACGGTCACCACCGATCCCGCCGAGCTTGCCAAGGCCGACTTCATCATCGTCGCCGTGCCGACTCCGGTCGACGCCGCGCACATCCCGGATTTCTCGCCGCTCGTCGGGTCTTCCACCACCGTGGGCAAACACATGAAGAAGGGCGCCACGGTCATCTACGAATCGACGGTCTACCCCGGCGCCACCGAGGAGGTCTGCATCCCGATCCTGGAAAAGCACTCGGGCATGACGTGGCGGCAGGACTTCCACGTCGGCTATTCGCCGGAGCGCGTCAATCCCGGCGACAAGGAGCGGACCATCGCAAAAATCGTGAAGGTCGTGTCCGGCGACGACGCGGCGACCCTCGACAAGGTCACCGCGCTCTACGGTTCGATCATCGCCGCCGGGGTGTATCGCGCCAGCTCGATCAAGGTCGCCGAGGCCGCCAAGGTGATCGAGAACACCCAGCGCGACCTCAACATCGCGCTGATGAACGAGCTTGCGCTCATCTTCCACCGCATCGGCATCGACACGCTCGAAGTGCTGAATGCGGCCGCGACGAAGTGGAACTTCCTGCCCTTCCGCCCGGGTCTCGTCGGCGGCCACTGCATCGGCGTCGACCCCTACTACCTCACCCACAAGGCGGGCATGCTCGGCTACCACCCGCAGGTCATCCTCGCCGGCCGCCGCATCAACGACGGCATGGGCGCGTACGTCGCGCAGGAAACGGTGAAGAGCCTGATCGCCAACGGCATGCCGGTCAAAGGCGCCAAGATCAACGTGCTCGGCCTCACGTTCAAGGAAAACTGCCCCGACCTGCGCAACTCCAAGGTCGTCGACGTCATCCGCGAACTGCAATCCTTCGGCTGCGACGTGCACGTGCACGACCCGCTCGGCGAAGCGGAGGAGGCCGAGCTCGAGTACGGCATCAAGCTGACCGCGTGGGACGACCTGCCCGAATGCGACGCCATCGTCGCTTCGGTGTCGCATCGCGCCTATCTGGAAATGCCATTCTCCGAACTCACCGCGACGCTCCGGCAAGGCGGTGTCTTCACCGACGTCAAGTCGGCCTACGATCCGGCGGTGGTGCGCGCCGCCGGCTTCACGCTCTGGAGGCTGTGATGTCCGCATTCGACGCGCTGAAGCCAGCGCTCCAGGCCGCGCCGCGGACGTGGCTCGTCACCGGTGCCGCCGGCTTCATCGGGTGCAATCTGGTCGAGGCCCTGCTGCAACTGGATCAGCGCGTCGTCGGTCTCGACAACTTCGCCACCGGATACGAGAAGAACCTGGCGCAGGTCCAGGCGAGCGTCGGGCCCGCGCGCTGGGCGAACTTCCGCTTCCAGCGCGGCGACATCTGCGACCTCGCCACCTGCCGCGCGGTATGCGCGGACGTCGATTACGTCCTGCACCAGGCCGCGCTCGGCTCGGTGCCGCGCTCGATCGAGGATCCGCTGTCGACCCATGCCGCCAACAACACCGGCTTCATCAACATGCTGGTCGCCGCGCGCGACGCGGGGGTTCGCCGTTTCGTCTACGCCGCCTCGAGCTCGACCTACGGCGACCATCCCGGCCTGCCGAAGGTCGAGGACGTCATCGGCAAGCCGCTGTCGCCGTACGCGGTGACCAAGCTGGTGAACGAGCTTTACGCCGACGTGTTCGGCCGCTGCTACGGCATGGAGTCGATCGGCCTCAGATA
The DNA here is from genome assembly GCA_021820845.1 of Pseudomonadota bacterium. Classification (GTDB taxonomy): domain Bacteria; phylum Pseudomonadota; class Gammaproteobacteria; order Burkholderiales; family Thiobacillaceae; genus Thiobacillus. The sequence continues at coordinate 71,852 of JAKADC010000005.1, read as the reverse complement.
CTTCAACATCTTCGGCCGCCGCCAGGATCCGCAGGGCGCCTACGCCGCCGTGGTGCCGAAGTGGGTGTCGAGCATGATCCGGAACGAGCCGGTGTACATCAACGGCGACGGCGAAACCAGCCGCGACTTCTGCTACATCGACAACGTCATCCAGGCCAATCTGCTCGCCGCCACCAGCCAGCACGCGGATGCCGCCAACCAGGTCTACAACATCGCCGTCGGCGAGCGCACGACGCTGAATCAGCTCTTCGAGACCATCCGCTCGCTGCTCGAATCGAAGTTTCCCCATCTCGAAGGCGTGAGGCCGGTTTACCGCGACTTCCGCGCGGGCGACGTGCGCCATTCGCTGGCCGACATTTCCAAGGCGCGCGCGCGGCTGGGATACGAGCCGACGCATCGCATCGGCGAAGGGCTGGCCGAGGCGATGGACTGGTACGTGCAGGATCTGGGCTGACGACCCGGCGGCCGTTCCCGCCTTCACGCGCGAAGACGCCGGGCATTGTTCGGCATAATGGCGCCATGCCGCCTGCGCGTTTCGCCTCTCGTTTCCTCGTTGGCCTGCTGCTCGCGGGCCTGGTCGCTTCCGCGCACGCCGCGGCGCTCCCCGGCGCTTTCATCCGGGCGCTGAAACAGGCCGGCATCCCGCTCGATCACGTGGCCGTGGTGGTGCAGCGGCTCGATTCGGACAGCCCGCTGCTCAGCCACAACGCGGGCGCCGCGCTCAATCCGGCATCGGTGATGAAGATCGTGACGAGCTACGCGGCGCTCAACCAACTCGGGCCCGATTACGTGTGGACCACCGACGTCTGGGCCGACGGTACGATCGCGGATGGCGTGCTGAACGGCAACCTGGTCATCAAGGGTCATGGCGATCCGGGCCTGACGCTGGAGCGCATGTGGCTGCTGCAGCGCGAATTGCGCGCGCACGGAATACGCAGCATCCACGGCGACCTCGTGCTCGACCTCAGCGATTTCGACGTGCCGCCGAGCGATCCCGGCGCGTTCGACGGCGAACCGCTGGCCTTGTACAACGCGGTCCCGGCCGCGCTCGTCGCGAATTTCAACGCGACGACGCTGCGCCTGAAGCCCGACGGCGCGCGGGTGACGGTCGCGCCGGACGTCGCGTTGCCGGACGTCGCGCTGAAGTCGAATCTGGTGCTCGACGATGAAGCGGCCTGCAATGGCTGGAAGGACGCGGTCGTGCCCGAGATTCCGGATGCGGACCGGCATGCCGTCGTGTTGAACGGACACTACCCGCGCGGCTGCGGCGAACAGCTCTTTTCGCTCAACCTGTTCGACCCCGCCGCGACCTTCGCCCTCGTCTTTCGCGGGCTGTGGGCCGAGTCCGGCGGCACGCTGAGCGGTGCGACGGTAATCGGGCACGCGCCGGCCTCCGAGCCGTTGTTCGGGTTCGCCTCCGAACCGCTGGCCGCGGCACTCGTCCGCCTCAACAAATATTCCAGCAACCTGATGGCGCGCAACCTCTTCCTGACGCTCGGTGCGGACGCCTACGGTGTCCCCGCGACGCCCGAGAAGGGCGCACGCGCGGTGCGCGCCGTCCTGGCGCAGCACGGGATCTCGACTCGCAAGCTGGTGCTGGAAAACGGCGCCGGCCTGTCGCGCGTCGAACGCGTCACCGCGCGGACGCTGAATGAGGTTTTGCGTGCCGTCTACCGCAGCCCGCTGTTTGCCGAATTCGAATCGGCGCTGCCGATCGCCGCCACCGACGGCACGCTCAAGCACCGCTTCAAGGACAGCCCGCTCGCCGGGCGGGCGCACCTCAAGACCGGAACCCTGCGCGACGTCAGCGCGCTGGCGGGCTACGTCGATACCGCGCGCGGCCGCCGGGTCGGTTTCGTCATGTTGATCAATCATGCCAACGCCAGCGGCGGGAAGGCCGCGCAGCGCGCCCTGCTGGAGTGGGTCGAGGCGGGCGGCCATCCCGCCCGCAAGCGGCGGCGATAGGCTTCGAGAGGGTGTCCGAGCCGGTCAGGAAGACGCGTCGGGCGCGTTCAGTTGAAGCTTCCCGTCCTTCACCGGGATGCGGGACCCGGGGCGATGGTCCATGCGCACCTCGCGCTCTTCCTTGCCGAGGCGGTAGCGCACGTCGTAGCCGATCGTTCGCGTGTGCGATTCGTGGACCGTTTTGCAGCGCGTCTCGGTACGGCTGACGGTGTCTTTGTCCTGCATGTTCTTCTGCACCTGGTTGCCCGCGTAGCCCCCCGCCACGGCGCCGCCGACGGTCGCCAGGTCGCGGCCGGTGCCGCCGCCGATCTGATGGCCAAGCAGGCCGCCTGCCACGGCGCCGATCGCGGTGCCGGCGATGCGGTTGGTGTCCCTGACCGGCGCGCGTTCGTTGACGACCACGTCGTGGCACTCCTGCCGCGGCGTCTTGACCGTCCTGGTCACCGGCTTGACTTCGAGCACTTCGGCGAATTCGGGCTTGGGGTTCATGGCCTTGTAGCCGGCGATCCCGCCGACCGCCGTCGCGGCGACGGCCCCTGCGATCGCGCCCGTCAACGTGGATTTATTCATGATCGTTCTCCTGAAAGGCACCCAACTAAGACTCATCCGGCGGGGTGGGTGTTCCGTTCGGGTTGCAACAAATCGATCCTGAAGCTGGCCTCGTAAGGCGGGACATTGCATTCGATGATGTCCGACGGCGCGATGTCGAGGCGGACGCCGACGATGTCGGTGCGCACGGGCAGCTTTGTCGCACCACGGTCCACCAGGGCCACGGTGCGGATCTCGTCCGGCTGCCGGCGCGCCAGGTATTCCACCGCGCGCAGCATCGAGTGCCCCCGATACATCACGTCGTCCACCACCAGCACGGTGTAGCCCGCGAGGTCGAGGCTGGCGTGGGCCGGGTTTTCGGTCAGGCGCGTTTCGGGATAGAGCAGGGTGAGATCGTCGGCGTAGCGCTTGATCTGCAGGTCGAGGCGCGTGCAGTCGCCGAGGCCGTAGCGCGTCGCGAGCCGGGACTGCAGCATGTCCGCCAGCGGCGCGCCGCGCCGCAGGACCCCGACGATCACGGCGCGCGTCCGCCCCGTCAGCAGGCCGGCGGCCTGACGGGCCATGTCGTCGACGATGGCGTCGAGCTGCTCGGCGGTATAGAGGCAGGTGCGCCTGCCTTCGGGGCGGTCGGCCATGGCCTACAGGTCCAGTTCGTCCCACATGGCGTCGACGCGCGCTTTCACGGCCGCGTCCATGACGATCGGCGTGCCCCATTCGCGCGTCGTTTCGCCGGGCCACTTGTTGGTGGCGTCGATGCCCATCTTGCTGCCGAGCCCCGGCACGGGGCTGGCGAAGTCGAGATAGTCGATGGGCGTGTTTTCGACCAGGAGCGTATCGCGCGCCGGATCGACGCGGGTCGTGAGCGCCCACATGACTTCCTTCCAGTCGCGCACATTCACGTCGTCGTCGGTGACGAGGATGAACTTGGTGTACATGAACTGGCGCAGGAAGGACCACACGCCGAACATCACGCGCTTGGCGTGGCCGGGGTAGGCCTTCTTCATGCTCACGACCGCCATGCGGTAGGAGCAGCCCTCGGGCGGGAGGTAGAAATCCGTGATCTCGGGAAACTGCTTTTGCAGCAGCGGCACGAAGACCTCGTTGAGCGCGACGCCGAGGATCGCCGGTTCGTCCGGCGGCTTCCCGGTGTAGGTGCTGTGGTAGATCGGATCGCGCCGCATCGTGATGCGCTCGACGGTGAAGACGGGAAAAGTCTCCTGCTCGTTGTAGTAGCCCGTATGGTCGCCATAAGGGCCTTCGAGCGCGGTCTCCCCCGGGTGGATCACGCCTTCGAGCACGATCTCGGCGGACGCCGGCACCTGAAGGTCGTTGCCCAGGCACTGCGTCACTTCGGTCTTGGCGCCGCGCAAAAGGCCGGCGAACTGGTATTCCGAGAGCGTGTCCGGCACCGGCGTCACCGCGCCGAGGATGGTCGCTGGGTCGGCGCCGAGCGCGACCGCGACGGGGAACGGGGTGTCCGGATGCGCCAGCGTGTGCTCGCGAAAGTCGAGCGCGCCGCCGCGGTGCGCCAGCCAGCGCATGATGAGCTTGTTCGGCCCGATCACCTGCTGGCGGTAGATGCCGAGGTTCTGGCGCTTCTTGTGCGGGCCGCGGGTGACGGTGAGCCCCCAGGTGATCAGCGGCGCGACGTCGCCCGGCCAGCAATGCTGGATCGGCAGCCGCGACAGGTCGACGTCTGCGCCTTCCCACACGACCTCCTGGCAGGGCGCGCCCTTCACTTCCTTCGGCGCCATGTTCAATACCTGCTTGAGGACCGGCCACTTGTCCCAGGCGTCGCGCAGACCCTTCGGCGGCTCGGGCTCCTTCAGGTAGGCGAGCAGCTTGCCGACTTCGCGCAGCCGCGCCGGATCCTCCTCGCCCATGCCGAGCGCGACGCGCCGGACCGTGCCGAACAGGTTCGCCAGCACGGGGATGGCACGTCCCTTCGGGTTTTCGAACAGCAGCGCCGGGCCGCCGGCGCGCAGTACGCGGTCGGCGATTTCGGTCATCTCGAGGCGGGGGTCGACCTCGACGGCGATGCGTTTCAGTTCGCCCATTTTTTCGAGTTGCGCGACGAAATCGCGCAGGTCGCGATAAATCATAGGGAGCGGGTCATGAGCGGATGCGCCGGAGCAGCGCGGTGGTCGAGGTGTGATGCCGGAACGGGATCGAGTGCACGCTGCCGCCCCATCCGGCGACGTCGGCCGCGCCGACGATCGTGTCCGGCGTCCAGTCGCCGCCCTTCACCAGCACGTCGGGGTGGACGGCGAGAATGAGTTCGCGCGGCGTGTCGGCGTCGAACGCGGCGACCAGCGACACGGATTCGAGCGCGGCGAGCAGCGCCATGCGGTCTTCAAGCGTGTTGATCGGGCGGTCGCCGCCTTTGCCCTGGCGGCGCACCGAGTCGTCGGAATTGACGCCGACGACGAGCGAGGCACCGAGCGCCCTCGCCTCGGCGAGATAGGTCACGTGGCCGCGATGCAGGATGTCGAAGCAGCCGTTGGTGAAAACCAGCGGGCGCGGCAGCCGCGCAACCCGCGCCGCCAGATCGTCAGGCGCGCACAGCTTGCGCTCGAAGGCGGGCGGGAGCATCGGTCAGGCAGAGGGTCAGTCGATGTATTCGAACAGAGTGACGACCTTGCCGACGCCGGCCGTGGTGCGTGCGATGTTGGTGGCGGACTCCGCCTCCGCTTTCGTCACCAGGCCCATCAGGTAGACGACGCCGGATTCGGTCACGACCTTGATCTTGGACGCGGGGACCTCCTCGCTGCGCAGCATGCGCGTCTTGACCTGGCTGGTGACGGTGAGGTCGCTGGCGTCCGTGGCCAGCGAGTTGACGTTGCCGACGGTCAGCTCGTTGAAGACCGTGCGCACGTCGGGAATGTTCTTGACCACTTCCGCCGCCTTCGAACGGCTGGCCTCGTCCGGCACCTGGCCGGTGAGCAGCACCTGGCGGTTATAACTGGTGGCGGAGACGCTGCTGGTTTTTTGCGGGAAAGCCTCGCTCAGGCGGTTCATCGCGCGCAGCTCGATTTCCTGGTCGCTCAGGTAGACGCCGGCAGTGCGCCGGTCGAGCGCGACGGCGGTACCGCCGGCAGCACCACCAACGACCACGGCGGCGCAACCGCCGAGCTGCAACAGCACCGCGCCGGTCAGCGCGACATGGATCAGTTTTTTCATTCCTCGACTCCTAATAAAACGCTGTCTACCGCATCGCACAGGCAATGGATGGCCAGCAGATGGACTTCCTGGATGCGCGCAGTGGACTCCGCGGGTACGCACAGAAAGACGTCGTCCGCGTGCATTTGTTCCGCCAGGGCGCCCCCGTTGCGGCCGGTCAGCGCGATGACGTGCATGCTCCGCGCATGCGCGGCGGCCACGGCCTGCAACACGTTGGGCGACATGCCGCTGGTGGAGATCGCCAGCAGGATGTCGCCGGCCTGGCCGAGCGCCTTCACCTGGCGCGCGAATACCTGATCGTAGGCGTAGTCGTTGGCGATCGAGGTCAGGGTCGAGGTGTCGGTGGTGAGCGCGATCGCCGCGAGTCCCGGACGCTCCTGCTCGAAGCGGTTGATCATCTCGGAGGCGAAATGCTGGGCGTCCGCCGCCGAGCCGCCGTTGCCGCAGGCGAGGATCCTGCCCCCCTGGGCGAGTCCGTGCACCATCAGCCGCGCCGCCTGCTCGATCGCCGGCGCAAGGGTCGCGGCGGCATCCAGCTTGGTTTGCGCCGCGTCCCTGAAATGGCCGAGAATTCTGTCGTGTAAAGGCATGCGGAAGATTATCCCATATCGTCAAACGCGTTTTGGATCCACTCGGGTTGTCCGCTGCCGGACAGGGCAATCACGTCGAAGCGGCACGGCGGCATCGATTTCAGTGCCGCCAGATACTGGCGCGCCGCGGCGAGCAGCTTTTTCTGCTTGGCCGGCGTCACGCTGGCGGCGGCGCCGCCGAAGTCGCCGCGGCTGCGCAGCCGGACTTCGACGAACACGAGCGCCGCGCCGTCCTGCATGACGAGGTCGATCTCGCCGAAGCGACAGCGCCAGTTGCGCGTCACCAGCTTCAGGCCATGCGATTGCAGGAAGGCGGCAGCGCGCGATTCGGCGGTCTGACCCGCCAGCGATTTCAACATCTGCGACAATGCACGAATGAATGACAGCTCGCATCTTACCCCGCTGTTTCCCGGGCTCTACGTCGTCGCGACGCCGATCGGCAACCTCGGCGACATCACCCTGCGGGCGCTCGACATCCTGCAACGCGTCGATCGCGTCGCGGCGGAAGACACCCGCGTTTCGGGAAACCTCCTGACGCATTTCAATATTTCCAAGCCGCTCGTCTCGATCCGCGAGCACAACGAGCGCGAAGCCGCCGAGACGGTGATCGCGCGGATCGCGGCGGGGGACGCGGTCGCCTACGTGTCGGACGCCGGCACCCCGGCCGTGTCCGATCCGGGCGCGCGCCTGGTGGCGGCGGTGCGCGCGGCGGGACAGCGCGTCGTTCCGATCCCCGGCGCCTCGGCGGTGACCGCGGCGCTGTCGGCGGCCGGCGTCGAATCCTCGACCTGGCTGTTCCACGGCTTTCTCCCGCCCAAGCCCGGCGCCCGCCGCGCGCAGCTGCAGTCGCTCGCCGCGCTGCCCGCGGCGCTGGTGTTCTACGAAGCGCCGCACCGCATCGAGGAGACGCTCGCCGACATGGCGGCGGTGTTCGACGCCGCCCGCAGCGTGACGCTGGCGCGGGAACTCACCAAGCGCTTCGAAACCATCGTCACGCTGCCGCTCGCCGAGGCGCCTGCCTGGCTCGCCGCCGACGCCAACAACGTGCGCGGCGAATTCGTCGTCATCGTGCATGCGCCCGCGACCGAGGTGGCGATCGATGCGGAGGCGATGCGCGTGCTCGACATCCTGCAGGGTGCGCTGCCGCCGACGCTCGCTGCCAAGCTGGCGTCCCAGATCACCGGACGCAGCAAGGCCGAACTCTATAAAATGTCGCTGGCGCTGAAGCCGCCCGAGCAGACTCCCGAATGACCGACACCCTCACCCTCACCCGCCCCGACGACTGGCACGTTCACTTCCGGGACGGCGCCGCCATGCGCAGCGTGCTGCCCGACACCGCGCGGGTTTTCGGGCGCGCGATCGCCATGCCCAACCTGAAGCCGCCGGTCGTCGGCGTCGCGGACGCCGCGGCCTACCGCGAGCGCCTGCTCGACGCCGCCGGCGGCGGCGGCTTCGAGCCGCTGATGACGCTTTATCTCACCGACAACACGCGGCCCGAGGAGATCCGGCGCGCGCGCGCCAGCGGCTTCGTGCACGCGGTGAAGTATTACCCGGCGGGCGCGACGACGAATTCCGATTCGGGCGTCACCGACCTGACGAAGGCATACGACGCGATCGCGGCGATGGAGGAAGTGGGGATGCCGCTGTCGCTGCACGGCGAAGTCGTCGATCCCGACGTCGACGTATTCGACCGCGAGGCGGTGTTCATCGAACGCCACCTGACGCGCCTGCTGCGCGATTTTCCCCGCCTGAAAATCGTGCTGGAACACATCACCACGCGCCAGGCCGCCGAATTCGTCGCTGCGGCCCCGGCCCGGGTCGCGGCCACCGTCACCGCGCATCACCTCTTGTACAACCGCAACGCCATGTTCCGCGGCGGAATCCGTCCGCACATGTATTGCCTGCCGGTGCTGAAGCGCGAACAGCATCGCCAGGCGCTGGTCGCCGCCGCCATTTCGGGCGATCCGAAATTTTTTCTCGGGACCGATTCGGCGCCCCACGCCGTGGGCGCCAAGGAGGCCGCATGCGGCTGCGCCGGCGTTTACTCGGCGCACGCGGCGATCGAGCTCTACGCCGAGGCGTTCGAGGACGCCGGCGCCCTCGACAGGCTCGAAGCCTTCGCCAGCTTCCACGGCGCCGATTTCTACGGTCTGGCGCGCAACCGCGACACCATCACGCTGCGGCGCGAAAGCTGGACGGCTCCGGAACGCGTCGAGCTGGGCGAAGCGACAATGGTGCCGCTGCGCGCCGGCGAGGCCGTCCGCTGGCGGCTCGTTTGACATAAAAAACGGCAGACCAGGGACGGTCTGCCGCAATGGAAGCGAACGGTTGTCGTCCGCTTCCGGGGCCGCGCAGTGTTGCGCTGCGCGGCAGGGAGGACTTACGGAAACGCCGGGATCGTGGGTTCGATCCCGGAATTCATCGCTTCCGGATGGCGGGCTGCGACCCGCCGCTTGATTTCGTCGACCCGCCCCGAAGGCGCATCGACCATCATGAGGATATGGCCGGCCGCGATCGCCGTCTCGAAGCTTTTCAGCCTCGAGTTGGGAAGCGCGCTCGCGACCATGCTCGCGGCCCACGCGCCGAAGAGCGCGCCGATCAAGGCGCCGAGCAGGATGGTGACCAGCTGCAGGTCCATCCCGGCAGGCGGGAAGATCAGGGCCACGAGACCGGCGACGATGCCGATTCCCCCGCCCACCGCCAATCCTGTTTCCGCGCCGTGGACGACGTCCGTTTTCTGCAGAAGCGAGGCTTCGTGCAGGTCCTGCAGCGATATGCCGTCGCGGGCGAGGACGCGGATATGGCTGTCCTCGATGCGGGCGAGCAGAAGCTCGTCGCGGATTTGTCGGGCGTTCGCGACGTCCGGCACCGTGAAATACAGGCGTCTTCTCATGATGGTTCTCCTGGCACGATTCGGTGCGGTCCGGATCTTCCGGATTAGCAAACCTCGGCACGCAGTCAAGCGAAGGCTCTATAATGACCGGTGGAAAAGCAGGCCAGGCAACCGCTGCCGGCCCATGCCCTCCGGGGCATGGACGGGAGAGGAAAGTCCGGGCTCCACAGAGCAGGATGCCGGCTAACGGCCGGACGCCGCGAGGCGAGGAACAGGGCCACAGAGACGAGCGTATTGAGTTACGGTGAAACGCGGTAACCTCCATCCGGAGCAACACCAAATAGGCAGACGATGACGCGGCTCGCCGAGTCTGCGGGTAGGTGGCTGGAGCCGGCCAGCAATGGCCGGCCTAGAGGAATGGTTGTCCAAGACAGAACCCGGCTTATCGGCCGGCTTTTCCACTTTTCATTCGATTCAAACGGTTAGCTTTTTTTCCTAAAAATCCGGAAAGAAATCGCAGCTAACCGCCGGTTTTTCCAGAAACTTATCCACAAGTGTAAACCACCCCTAAGTCGTTGAGACATAGGGGTTTTTTTGTATCCGTTCGCTTGACCCCCCCAAAACTGTCCCCTATAGTGGGGGCAAGTGGTGATCGGTGGGAACTTGTGGGAGAATGCTTCCGTCCGATCGCAATCAATTTCAATACGGGAGAACCATGTTTCGCGGCGTCGCAACGGTCAGTCTGGATAGCAAGAACCGGCTCGTGGTGCCGGCGCGCTATCGCGACGCGCTCCTGGTGAACGGCGGCGGCCGCGTGGTGATCACGGCCGATCCGAGCCAATGCCTGCTGCTCTATCCGCTTCCCGAATGGGAGCCGATCGAGAAAAAGCTCAACGGTCTCTCCGATTTCAATCCCCGCACCCGCAGCCTCAAGCAATTGCTCGTCGGCTATGCCCACGACATGGACATGGACGGCGCCGGCCGCGTGCTGCTGCCGCCGATGCTGCGCAAGTTCGCCGAGCTGGATAAAAACGTCGTGCTGGTCGGCCAGGGAAGCAAGGTCGAACTGTGGAACGAGGCGCGCTGGGAGGCGCAGGTGTCGCAGGCGCTGAGTTTCAGCAACGATGCGCTGCCACCCGAACTGGAGGGGTTCACGTTGTGATGGCGACCGCCCATGTGCCGGTGCTGGCACAGGAGGCGGTGGCGGCGCTGGCGATCAAGCCCGATGGCGTGTATGTCGACGCCACCTTCGGGCGCGGCGGACACAGCCGCCTGATCCTGGCGCAGTTGGCCGCGCAGGGACGGCTCATCGCGCTGGATCGCGATCCCGATGCCATCCGGGCAGGCCGTGCGTTGGAGGACGCACGGCTGACGCTGGTGCAGAGCGCGTTTTCGCGTCTGGACAGCGTGCTGGATGACCTCGGCGTGGCGCAGGTGAACGGAATCCTGCTGGATATCGGCGTGTCGTCGCCGCAACTCGACGACGCGACGCGCGGGTTCAGCTTCCGCTTCGATGCGCCGCTCGACATGCGCATGGATCCGGGCAGCGGGATGTCGGCAGCGGACTGGCTGGCGACGGCCGAGGAGGGGGAGATCAGTGAAGTCATCCGCGTCTACGGGGAAGAGCGGTTTGCTAAATCCATTGCGCGCGCGCTTGTTGCGGCACGGCAAAAAGAAGCCATCCGCAGCACGGGGCAACTGGCGGCCCTCATCGCCGCCGCGGTCAAAAAGCGCGAGCCGGGGCAACACCCGGCGACGCGCAGCTTCCAGGCTATACGGATTTATCTCAACCGCGAGCTGGAAGAGCTGAGCGCCGTGCTGCCGCAATGCGTGAACAGGCTGTGCCCGGGCGGCCGGCTTGCGGTCATCAGTTTCCATTCTCTGGAAGACCGGATCGTCAAGCGCTTCATGCGCGACGAGTCGCAGGGCGAGCAGGCACCGCGGCGGCTGCCGATTCCCGCCGCGATGCTGAAGCCGGGGCGCCTGAAGCTGGTGGGGCGGGCGCGCCACGCGAGCGACGCCGAAGTGGCGGCCAACCCGCGGGCGCGCAGCGCCGTGCTGCGCGTCGCCGAACGCACGGATGAAACGGCATGAGCCGCGTCAATGTCATCCTCGCGCTGGTGCTGGTGGCGTGTGCGCTGGCGGTCGTTCAGGCGCAGCACCGCGCGCGCACGTATTTTGTGGAACTGGAACGTCTGAAGAAAGAGGCGCACGGACTGGACGAGCAATGGGGGCAACTGCAACTGGAGCAAGGCACGTGGGCCAATCCGGCGCGCATCGACACGATCGCAAGAACCCGGCTGGGCCTGGTCGCCCCGCCGCATGACCGCGTGCGCATCGAGACAGTGACGGGCGCGCCATGAACTACCACTCGCGCAAGCTGCTGAAACTCAATCTCGCGCCCTGGCGCATGGCGACCGTCGGCGCCTTGCTGCTCGCGGGGCTGGTGATGGTGGGCGGCCGCGCGTTCTATCTGCAGGGCATCAACACCGATTATCTGCAGGGCAAGGGCGACGCCGTCGCCAACCGCAACCTCACGCTGCCGGCGCATCGCGGGCAGGTGACCGATCGCCACGGCCAGTTGCTGGCGATCAGCACACCGGTCGAGTCGCTGTGGGCGCGCCCGGCCGATCTCGCGCTCACGCCAGACCAGGTTGCGCATCTGGCCCGGGTCCTGGACCTCTCGCCGGCGGACCTTTCAACCATACTCGCGCACAAGACCCGCGGCGAGTTTGCCGTGCGCCGTCCGCTCACCCCCGAGCAAGCCGTCAAGGTTGCCGCGATGGGGCTGCCGGGCCTGTCCCTGCGCCGCGAGTTCCGCCGCTATTACCCGGCGGGCGAGGTGACCGCGCAGGTCGTGGGCTTCACCAACGTGGACGACAAGGGGCAGGAGGGCGTCGAGCGCGCGTATCAGGACTGGCTCGCGGGACGGGCGGGCGAGCGGCAGATCCTGCGCGACCGTCACGGCAACGCCATCCGCGACCTCGCGCCGATCAAGACCGCGCAGATGGGCGGCAACCTCACCCTGTCCATCGATCTCAGGATCCAGTATCTCGCCTATCGCGAACTGACCGCGGCGGTCGCCAAGCACAAGGCCAAGGGCGGCAGCATCGTCGTGCTCGACGCCAAGACCGGGGAGATTCTCGCGCTCGCCAACCAGCCCGGCTTCAATCCCAACAACCGGCAGAACTACAAGCCGGACCTGATGCGCAACCGTGCCGTGATCGATACCTTCGAGCCCGGCTCGACGATCAAGCCCTTCGTCGCGGCGGCGGTGCTCGAACGCGGCCTGTTCCGGCCCGACAGCGTGATAGATACGCCGGACGATTTCCGCGTCGGCAACAAGCTGGTGCGCGACGACCATCATCACGACCGCCTGACGGTGACCCAGATCATCCAGGTATCGAGCAACATCGGCGCCGCCAAGATGGCGATGACGCTGACGCCGCAGCAGCACTGGGAGGTGCTGCACCGCGCCGGGTTCGGCCAGCTGCCCGGATCGGGCTTCCCCGGCGAAAGCGCGGGCCGCCTGCGCGATCCCCGCACCTGGAAGCCGGTGGAGCAAGCCACCATGGCCTATGGCTACGGCCTTTCGGTCAGCCTGCTGCAGCTGTCGCGCGCCTACATGGCATTCGCCAACGACGGCGAGGTCATGCCGCTGTCGTTCCTCAAGCGCGAGCCGCAGGAAATCACCGGCGAGCGCGTGTTTTCCGCGCACGTGGCGCGGGAAGTGCGAGCCATGATGGAGGCGGTGACGCAGGAAGGCGGCACCGGAACCCTGACGCGGGTGCCGGGCTACCGCGTCGCGGGCAAGACCGGCACCGCGCACAAGCTCGTCGACGGCCGCTACTCGCCCAACCGCTACCTCGCCTCCTTCATCGGCATGGCGCCGGCGTCGAATCCGCGCCTGATCATCGGCGTGGCGATCGACGAGCCGATGGACGGCGTGTATTACGGCGGCAGCGTGGCCGGCCCGGTCTTCGCGCAGGTGATGGCCGGCAGCCTCCGCATGCTCGGCCTGCCGCCCGATGCGCCCGAAACCGAAACGAAGATGACCGAGAACACCTCGTCGACCAAGGGGGGCGCATGATGGCGAAGGCCGACGCGTCCCGCTTCCCGGGGTCGGCTGCGACGGGGGCCACCCGTGAATCGGTACCCCACATTCTGGAGCGCCTCGGCATCGCCGTGGGCGAACTCGTCAGCGACAGCCGCAAGGCCGTGCCGGGCACGGTGTTCGCCGCCTACCCGGGCGAGGCGCGCGACGGGCGCGACTTCATCGCGCAAGCCGTGGCGCAGCGCGTCGACGGCGTGCTGTGGGAGGCCGACCACTTCCAGTGGGATCCGGCGCTTGCGATCCCCAATGCCGCCGTTGTCGGCCTCAAGGCCCGCGTCGGCGAAATCGCCGCGCACGTCTACGGCGAGCCTTCGCGCGCACTGCACATGATCGGGATCACCGGCACCAACGGCAAGACCTCGGTGGCGCACTGGGTCGCGCAAAGCCTCTCCCGCCTCGGGCGCAAGACGGCGATCATCGGCACGGTCGGCAACGGCTTCCCCGCGGTCGGCGACACGCGCGATGCGCTGACGCCTGCGCTCAACACGACGCCCGACGCGATCGAGTTGCAGCGGCGGCTTGCGCATTACCGGCAGCAGGGTGCGACCGCATGCGCGATGGAAGTCTCGTCGCACGGTCTCGTGCAGGACCGCGTGAACGGCACCCGCTTCTCCGTGGCCGTGCTGACCAACCTGTCGCGCGACCATCTCGACTACCACGGCAGCATGGAAAGCTACGCCGACGCGAAGGCCCGGCTGTTCGGGTGGCCGGAGCTGGAATGGGCGGTGCTCAACGTCGACGATGCGTTCGGGCAGCGGCTCGAACGTGAGGTGCTGCCGGCGCGCGTCGCCGGCTACGGCTTCCATCGCGGCGCAGTGGTGGCGGAAACGCTGCGCCTGTCGCAAGCCGGCCTGCATCTGCAGCTTCGCACCGATTGGGGCCAGGCCGAGTGCGATGCGCCGCTGCTCGGGCGCTTCAACGCCGCCAACGTTCTTGCCGTGCTCACCACGCTGCTGGTCTCGGACGTGTCGCTGGAAGACGCCTGCCAGGCCCTCGCGCACATCACGCCGCCGCCAGGGCGGATGCAGACGCTCGGCGGCGACGCGCACCCGCTCGTGGTGGTCGACTACGCGCATACGCCCGACGCGCTGGAAAAGGTGCTCGCCGCGCTGCGCGAGGTCGTCGTGGGCGGACGCCTGATCTGCGTCTTCGGTTGCGGCGGCAACCGCGACAAGGGCAAGCGCCCGCTGATGGGCCAGGCCGCCGCGCAGGGCGCCGACGAAGTCTGGGTCACCAGTGACAATCCGCGCAACGAAGATCCGCGCCACATCATCGACGACATCGTCGCCGGCATTGGCGGCGCCAAGCCGGAAGAGCGGGTTCACGTCGAGCCGGAGCGCGCGCGGGCGATTTTCGAGGCCATCGGCGGGGCACGCCAGGGCGACGTCGTCCTGATCGCCGGCAAGGGCCACGAGGACTACCAGGAGACGGCCGGCGTGCGCCTGCCGTTCTCCGACGTGGCGGTTGCGAAGAAGGCGCTGGAGGCGTGGGCATGAGCGACCGGGCCTGCGCAGCGGCGAGCACCGCGAATGGCCCCCTGCGCCGACGCGCTGAAGCGGGCCATGGATCGAACGTGATGGAGGGATGGGCATGAACGCGCCGATGATGCGCCTTTCCGAAGCGGCAGCCATGCTGGGCGTCGCCTTTTCCGGCGCCGACGCCGACGTGATGCGGGTGTCGACCGACAGCCGCGCGATCCGTCCGGGCGATCTCTTCGTCGCGTTGCGCGGCGCGAAATTCGACGGCGGCAATTTCGCCGCACAGGCCTTGCGGCAGGGTGCCGCGGGCGCGGTCCTCGACCGGACGCAGGCCGCCGGCATCGCGGCCGCGATCCGCGTCGACGATACCCGCCTAGCGCTCGGGGATCTGGCCGCCGCCTGGCGCCGGCGTTTTGCGATCCCGATCGTCGGCATCACCGGCAGCAACGGCAAGACCACGGTCAAGGAAATGCTGGCGGCGATCCTGCGGGTCGAGGCCGGCTCCGATGCCGCCGTGCTTCACACCGAAGGCAACCTCAACAACGATATCGGCCTGCCGCTGATGCTGCTGCGTCTGCGCCTGGCACATCAATACGCCGTGCTGGAAATGGGCATGAACCACGCCGGCGAAATCGACTATCTGACGCGCCTCGCGCGCCCCGATGTCGCGGTCGTCAACAATGCGCTGTCGGCGCACATCGGCTTTCTCGGATCGATCGAAAACATCGCCCGCGCCAAAGGCGAAATATTCAATGGCCTGGCGGACGCCGGCATCGCGGTATTCAACGCCGACGATCCGCACGCGTCCCTTTGGCGCGAGGCCAACGCGCGGCGCTGCGTGATCGACTTCGGGATCGCGCAGCCGGCGGCGGTCCGCGGGCACTGCGAGCCCCGCGCCTTCGGCTCGGCGCTCACACTCACCCTGCCCGGCGCGACGCTGGATGTCGCCCTGCAGGTACCGGGCGTGCACAACGCGATGAACGCGCTTGCCGCCGCGGCCGCGGCGTTCGCGCTCGACGTCAGCCACCGCAGCATCGTCGTCGGCCTGTCGGGCTTCGGCGGCGTCAAGGGCCGTCTGCAAAGAAAACCGGCCCTGCACGGCAGCACCTTCATCGATGACACCTACAACGCCAATCCCGATTCGGTCACCGCGGCCCTCGCGGTGCTGGCTCAACAGGGCGGCCGCAAGATCCTGGTTCTCGGCGACATGGGCGAACTGGGCGCCGAGGCGGAGGCGATGCATGCGCAGATCGGGCACGCGGCCCGCTCCGCCGGCGTGGACCGGCTGCTCGCGCTGGGCGATCTGACGAAGGAAACCGTCGTCGCCTTCGGCGCGGGCGCGATGCATTTCGAGCGCATCCAGGAACTGCTCGCCGAGCTCGAGAACGAGCTGGCGGCCGGCGTCACCGTCCTGGTGAAAGGCTCGCGCTTCATGCAGATGGAGCGCGTGGTGCAAAGCTTTGTGGAACACCCGGCCGCCTCGCAGCCCGGGCACGAGGAATCCTGACATGCTGCTTTGGCTGTTTGAACACCTGGGCGAGGACGTACGTGCTTTCCACGTATTCAGTTACCTCACGCTGCGCGCGGTGCTGGCGACGCTGACGGCGCTGACGATCTCCTTCATCGTCGGGCCGGCGGTGATCCGCAAGCTCACCGCGCTGAAAATCGGCCAGTCGGTGCGCAACGACGGCCCGCAGACGCATCTGGTCAAGGCGGGGACGCCGACGATGGGCGGCGCGCTGATCCTGGTGTCGGTCACCGTCACCACCCTGCTGTGGGCGGACCTGTCCAACGACTATGTCTGGGTGGCGCTGCTCACGCTCATCGGCTTCGGCGTGATCGGATGGGTCGACGACTGGCGCAAGGTGGTCGAGAAGAACTCGCGCGGCCTGCCGTCGCGCTGGAAATACTTCTGGCAATCGGTGATCGGCCTCGCGGTCGCGGCCTACCTCTGGCACAGCGCCAGCCTGCCCGCGCACACCGAACTCATCATTCCCTTCCTCAAGCACGCGACCGTTCCGATGTCGGCCGCGGGATTCATCGCGCTGACCTATTTCGTCATCGTCGGCTCGAGCAACGCGGTCAACCTCACCGACGGCCTCGACGGGCTGGCGATCATGCCCACGGTGATGGTCGCGTCCGCGCTCGCGATCTTCGCCTACGTCGCGGGCAACGCGGTGTTCTCGAAATACCTCGGCCTGCCGCACGTCCCCGGCTCGGGCGAGCTCGCGGTCTTCTGTTCCGCGATGGGCGGCGCCGGGCTCGCCTTCCTCTGGTTCAACGCCTACCCCGCGGAGGTGTTCATGGGCGACGTCGGCGCGCTGGCGCTGGGTGCCGCGCTCGGCGTGGTGGCGGTCATCGTGCGCCAGGAAATCGTGCTCTTCATCATGTGCGGCGTCTTCGTGGTGGAGACGCTGTCGGTCATGGTCCAGGTCGCGTCCTTCAAGCTCACCGGCCGGCGCGTGTTCCGCATGGCGCCGATCCACCATCACTACGAGCTGAAGGGCTGGAAGGAAACCCAGGTCGTGGTGCGGTTCTGGATCATCAGCATGATGCTGGTGCTGATCGGATTGTCGAGCCTGAAACTGAGATGAGCGACGACCGCCTCGATCTTTCCGGCAAGAAAGCCCTGGTGCTCGGCCTCGGCGACACCGGGCTGTCGTGCGCGCGCTGGCTGGCGGCACACGGCGCGCAGGTGAGCGTGGCCGACAGCCGCGCGGCACCGCCGCACGCGTCCCGCCTCGCCGAATTGCTGCCGCAGGTTCCCCTTTTGACCGGGCCGTTCGACGAGGCGCGCTTGCGGGCGGCCGACATGCTGGTGGTGAGCCCCGGCGTGCCGCTCGCCGAACCGGCCGTCGCCGGCGCCATCGCGGCCGGCATCGAAGCGGTGGGCGACGTCGAACTCTTCGCCCGCGCCGTCCGCGCGCGCAATGTGCGGCAGGAACAGCCGATGCGGGTGATCGCGATCACCGGGAGCAACGGCAAGAGCACCGTCACCGCGATGTGCGGCGACATGTGCCGCGCGGCGGGTCTCGTGACCTGCGTAGCCGGAAACATCGGATTGCCGGTGCTCGATGCCTTGTATGAAATCGAACAGGGCAATGCGCCGGTGCCGCAGGTCTGGGTCCTCGAACTCTCCAGCTTCCAGCTCGAAACGACGTCCAGCCTCGAAGCCGACGCCGCCACTGTGCTCAACCTGTCCGAAGACCACATGGACCGCTATGCCGACATGGCGGCGTATGCCGCCGCCAAGGCGCGCATTTTCAGCGGCAAGGGCGTGCAGGTGCTGAACCGGAACGATGCGCGCAGCCTCGCCATGGCGCGGGCGGGCCGCCGCGTCGTCAGCTTCGGCCTCGATCCGTGCCCGGCCAGCGAGGATTTCGGCGTGTGCGGGGACGCGCTGTGCGCCGGCGACGATCCGCTCATGCCGCTCTCCGCGCTGCCGGTCGCGGGCCTGCACAACGCCGCCAACGCGCTCGCGGCGCTGGCGCTGACCCGCGCGCTGAGCTTGCCGATGGAGCTCTTGCTGCGCGGCCTGCTGCAGTTCAAGGGCTTGCCGCACCGGGTGGAAAAAGTCGCCGACATCGACGGCGTGACCTACTACGACGACTCGAAAGGCACCAATGTCGGCGCCACCGAAGCGGCGCTCTACGGCCTCGGAGAGCGCAAGGCGGTGGTGATCCTCGGCGGCGACGGCAAGGGCCAGGATTTCGGCCCCCTCGAGGCAGCGGTGCGCGCGAACGCCCGCGCCGTCGTGCTGATCGGCCGCGACGCGCCGCTCATCGGCACCGCGATCGCGGGCAGCGGGGTCGATGTCCATCCGGCGGCCACCCTGCCGGACGCTGTCGCGCTGGCCCGGCGCCTTGCCCGCCCCGGCGACGCCGTGCTGCTGTCGCCCGCCTGCGCGAGCTTTGACATGTTCCGCAACTATGCGCATCGGGCCGAAGTCTTCGTCGAGGCCGTGCGTCACCTCGAAGCGCGTGCCGCTGCGCCGCGTGCGCCGGAGGGGACCTGACGATGCTCTACACCGCGCGCGCGCCCAAGCCGACCGCCGAGCTCGATTTCGGCCTGCTGTGGCTCGCCATGGGCCTGCTGGCGATCGGCCTGGTGATGGTCTATTCCGCGTCGATCGCGATCGCCGAGGCCGCCCGCTATACGCACCACAACGGCGAGTACTACCTGATCCGGCAGGCGATCTTCATTGGCCTCGGCGTCGCGGGGGCGATGGCGGCGTTCCGGGTTCCGATGCGGGTATGGCAGCAGGCCGCGCCGTACCTTTTTCTCGTCGGGCTGGTGTTGCTGGCGGCCGTGCTGGTTCCCCATATCGGCCGCGAGGTCAACGGCAGCCGCCGCTGGATTCCGCTCGGCTTCGCCAACCTGCAGCCGTCGGAGCTGATGAAGGTGCTCGCCGTGCTGTACGCCGCCGACTACACGACGCGCAAGGCGGCCTTCATGCACGATTTCAAGAAAGGATTCCTGCCGATGGCGGCGGTGATGATGCTCGCCGGCGCGCTGCTGCTCCGCGAGCCGGACTTCGGCGCCTTCGTCGTCATCATTTCGATCGCCATGGGGATTCTGTTCGTCGGCGGCCTCAACTGGAGAGTGTTCGCGGGACTCGTGGTCGTGCTGCTGATCGGCTTCGCCGTGCTGATCCTGACCTCGCCCTACCGCCTGCAGCGCGTCCTCGGCTTCATGGACCCGTTCGCCGACCCGTACGGCAAGGGCTACCAGTTGTCGCATGCGCTGATCGCCTTCGGCCGCGGCGAATGGCTCGGCGTCGGACTCGGCGGCAGCATCGAGAAGCTGTTCTACCTGCCCGAGGCGCACACCGACTTCCTGATGGCCGTGATTGCCGAGGAATTCGGTTTCGTCGGCGTGCTCGTCGTGATCGCCCTGTTCGGCTGGCTGATCGTCAAGGCTTTCCTGATCGGACACCGCGCCGCGCAGCTCGAGCGGAATTTCTGCGCGCTCGTGGCGCAGGGCATCGGCATCTGGATCGGCGTGCAGGCGCTCATCAACATGGGCGTGAACGTCGGCCTGCTGCCGACCAAGGGGCTCACCTTGCCGTTCCTCTCGTTCGGCGGCAGCGGCATCATCGCCAACTGCCTGGCGATCGCCCTGCTGCTGCGCATCGACTGGGAACACCGCCAGATGATGCGGGGGAAGACGTTCTGATGGCCATCGCCAACCGCACCCTCATGGTGATGGCCGGCGGCACCGGCGGTCATGTCTATCCCGCGCTCGCGGTGGCCGATGCCTTGCGCGCGCGCGGCTGGGATGTGTTCTGGCTGGGCACGCGCATGGGGCTCGAGGCGCGCGTGGTGCCCGCGGCCGGGATCGACATGGTGTGGGTGAGCGTGGGCGGCGTGCGCGGCAAGGGCCTGCTGAAGAAGCTGCTGTTGCCGGCCACCTTGCTCGTCGCGTTCTGGCAGAGCCTCGTCGCCATTCTCAAGCGCCGGCCGGACGTGGTGCTGGGCATGGGCGGCTACACCGCCTTTCCGGGCGGCATGATGGCGAGCCTGCTCAATCGGCCGCTCGTGATCCATGAGCAGAATTCGGTCGGCGGCCTCACCAATCGTGTGCTGGCCTGCCTGGCCGACCGCGTGCTGACGGCGTTTCCCAAGGTGTTCACCCACGCGCACGACAAGCCGATCCCGTGCCGCAAGGTGGCGGCCGAATGGGTGGGCAATCCGGTGCGGGCGGGCATCGCGGCGATGACCGCAGGCGGGCGCGTCGTGCGCGACGGACCGCTGCGCCTGCTGGTGGTCGGCGGCAGCCTCGGTGCGCAGGCATTGAACGAGTGTATCCCGCAGGCGCTCGCCGCGCTGCCCGCCGACCGGCGCCCGCGGGTGGTCCACCAGTCGGGACGCCAGCACCTCGACACGCTGCGCGCGAATTACGCCGCCGCCGGCGTCGACGCCGAGGTGCGCGACTACATCGAGGACATGGCGGCCGCGTACCGCGACTGCGACTTCGCCATCTGCCGCGCGGGCGCGATGACGGTCGCCGAACTCGCCTGCGCCGGGGTGCCCGCGGTGCTGGTGCCCTTCCCGTTCGCGGTGGACGACCACCAGACGGGCAATGCCGAGTTTCTCGCCGAGGCGGGCGCGGCGTGGCTGATCCAGCAGAAGGACCTCACCGCGGAAACGCTCGCAGCCCTGATCGACGGCCTCGACCGCCCCACCCTGGCCGCGATGGCGGACAAGGCGCGCGCCCTGGCCAGGCCCGATGCCGCGAACCGCGTCGCCGATATTTGCGAGGCACTTGCAAGATGAAACACGCCGTCAAACACATTCACTTCATCGGCATCGGCGGGGTCGGCATGAGCGGCATCGCCGAGGTGCTGCTGAACCTCGGCTACCGGGTGTCGGGATCGGACCTGGCCGACAATCCCGTGACGCAGCGGCTGGCGGGCCTTGGCGCACAGATTCACCGCGGCCACGCGGCGGAGAACATCGCCGGCGCCGACGCGGTGGTCACGTCGACCGCGGTGCAGGAATCGAACCCCGAGGTCGTCGCCGCGCGCGAGAAAAAAATCCCCATCGTCCCCCGCGCGCTGATGCTGGCGGAGCTCATGCGGCTGCAGCGCGGCATCGCGATCGCCGGCACCCACGGCAAGACCACCACCACGAGCCTGGTCGCCAGCATCCTCGGCGAGGCGGGCATGGATCCGACCTATGTCATCGGCGGCAAGCTCACCGCGGCCGGCACCAATGCCCGCCTCGGCAAGGGCGACTTCCTGGTCGCCGAAGCCGACGAGTCCGACGCCTCCTTCCTGTACCTCACGCCCGTGATCGCCATCGTCACCAACATCGACGCCGATCACATGGACACTTACGGCCATGATTTCGAACGCCTGAAAACGGCCTTCGTCGACTTTTGCCAGCGCCTGCCCTTCTACGGCATGGCAGTGCTCTGCATCGACGATCCGCACGTGCGCGAGATCCAGCCGCGCATCACCAAGCCGATCACGACCTACGGATTCGACGAGGCGGCGCAGGTGCGCGCGGTCGATCCGCATTTCGAGCGCGGCCAGATGCGTTTCACCGTCAAGCGCGAGGGCATGGCGGATCTCGACGTGATGCTCAACCAGCCCGGCATGCACAACGTCCTCAATGCGCTGGCGGCGATCGCCGTGGCGAGCGAGGTCGGCGCCGACGATGCCGCGATCGTCAAGGCGCTTGCCGACTTCCACGGCGTGGGTCGCCGGTTCCAGCGCCACGGCGAACTGCCGGCGAAGAATGGCGGGCAATATTCGCTCGTCGACGATTACGGCCATCATCCGGTGGAAATGGCCGCGACGCTCGCCGCCGCGCGCGGCGCCTTCCCCGGGCGCCGGCTGGTGCTGGTTTTCCAGCCGCACCGCTTCACGCGCACGCGCGACTGCTTCGAGGATTTCGTGAAGGTGCTGTCGGAGACCGATGCGCTGGTGCTGACCGAGGTGTATCCGGCCGGCGAGGCACCGATCGTGGCGGCGGACGGCCGTGCGCTGGCGCGCGCGGTGCGCGTGGCCGGCAAGGTCGAACCGGTGTTCGTGGAAAACGTCGCCGACGTGCCGGATGCGGTGCGCGAACTCGTGCAGGGCGGCGACGTGGTGCTGGTGATGGGCGCCGGCAGCATCGGCCAGGTGGCGCCGGCACTCGCCGCGCTCGAACCGGCAGCCCTGCCGGCGTCTCCCGGGAGGACAGGCGATGCGCCATGACTATCGCATGAGCGAAGTCGACGTCGCCGGAGCCGGCGCGCCCGTGCTGCGCGGCCGTTTCCTCCACAACGAGCCGATGAAGAAGCACGTCTCGTGGCGTGCGGGCGGCATCGCGCAGCGCGTGTACATCCCCGCCGATCTCGAGGACCTGACCTGGCTCGTGCGTTCGGTACCGGCGCGCGAAAGCATCCACATGGTGGGCCTGGGAAGCAACCTTCTCGTGCGCGACGGCGGCATCGCCGGCGTCGTGATCCTGCTGCACGGCGTCCTCGACACGCTCGCCATCGAAAGCCGCGCGCACGGCCTGCCGCCCGCGCCGCCGGACACCGCGCTGGTGTACGCCCAGGCGGGCGTCGCCTCGCCCAAGCTGGCGCGTTTCGCCGCCAACCACGATCTCGTCGGCGGCGAATTCTGGGCGGGCATCCCCGGCACCGTCGGCGGCGCCATCGCGATGAACGCCGGCTGCTACGGCAGCGAAACCTGGGACAAGCTGGTTCAGGTGCAGACGCTGGACCGCGAGGGGCAGCTGAACGAACGGCTGCCCGACGAATACGTGACCGGCTACCGCCACGTCGCGCTGAAGCAGGCGCAGCAGGAATGGTTCATCGGCGGCTGGTTCCGGCTGGCCCGCGGCGACGGCGCGGAATCGCGGGCCATGATCCGCGAACTCCTGAAAAAGCGCATCGCGTCGCAGCCGCTGAATCTGCCCAACGCCGGGTCGGTATTCCGCAATCCGCCCGGCGATCACGCCGCGCGCCTGATCGAGGCGTGCGGCCTCAAGGGATTCAGGATCGGCGGCGCGGAGGTCTCGACCAAGCATGCCAACTTTATCGTCAACGTGGACAACGCGACGGCGACCGACATCGAGCGCCTGATCGAGCACGTCGAGGACACCGTGGAAGCGCGCACCAATGTGCGGCTGATCCGCGAAGTCAGGATTATTGGAGAACGTCAGTGAGTACGATCGAATCGGCGAAAAAATTCGGCAAGGTCGCCGTGATGCTGGGCGGCACCTCGGCCGAACGTCCGGTGTCGCTCAACAGCGGCGCCGCCGTGCTGGCGGCGCTGACCCGGCAGGGCGTCGACGCGCACGCCTTCGATCCGGCGACCCGCAATCTCGGCGACCTCATCGCCGGCGAGTTCGACCGCGTCTTCATCGCGCTGCACGGACGCTACGGCGAAGACGGCTGCATGCAGGGCGCCTTGGAACTCCTGGGCATTCCGTACACCGGGAGCGGCGTGATGGCGTCGGCACTCGGCATGGACAAGTGGCGCACCAAGCTGTTGTGGCGCGCGGCGGGCCTGCCGACCGCCGACTGGGACATCCTCGACGCCGCGAGCGATTTCGCCGCGGTGGAAAGAAAGCTCGGGCTGCCGATCTTCGTCAAGCCCGCCCGCGAGGGATCGAGCATCGGCATGAGCAAGGTGACCGAGCCCGGCACGCTGAAGGCCGCCTACGAACTCGCCGCCGAGCACGACGAGCTCGTGCTGGCGGAAAAATTCATCGACGGCGCCGAATTCACCGTCGGCATCCTCGGCGACGCCGCGTTGCCGCTGATTCGCCTGGAGCCCGCGCAGGACCGCGCCTTCTACGACTTCGAGGCCAAGTACCTGCGCAACGACACCCGCTACCACTGTCCGGCCGGCCTGCCCGAGGCCAAGGAAATGGCCCTGCGCCAGCTTGCCCTGGACGCCTTCCGCCTGGTCGGCGGGCGCGGATGGGGGCGCGTCGACGTCATGCTGGACAGCCTCGGCAATCCCTATCTGCTCGAGGTGAACACCTCGCCCGGCATGACGGACCACAGCCTCGTGCCGATGGCCGCGCGCGTCGCGGGGCTCGATTTCGACGCGCTGTGCATCAAGATCCTGGAGCGGACGCTTTGACCTCCCCGGAACTCGCCGCCCACCCGCTGTCGCAGGTCGCCCGCGTGCTGACCTGGGGCGCGCTCGGCCTCCTGGCCTATGGCGCGCTCAGCTGGGTCGCGGCGCAGCCCTGGTTCGCGCTCCACAGCATCGAGGTGAAGACGCCGGTCAGGCACGTCACCGAGGCGCAGATCCGACTGGTGGCGGAGCGGCAGGTGCACGGCACCTTTTTCACCGTCGACCTCGAACGCGTCCGCAACAGCCTGGAAAAGCTGCCGTGGGTGCGCGAGGCGCGGGTCGAACGGCGCTGGCCCGACGCGCTCGTCGTGTCGCTCGTCGAGCATGTGCCGCTGGCGCGCTGGAACGACGACGCGCTCGTGAGCGAGGGCGGCGACGTCTTCGGCGCGGCGGAATCCGCCAAGCTGCCGCGGCTTGCCGGGCCCGAGGGCAGCAGCGCCGAGGTCGTGGCGGCCTATCACCGTTACCAGGCCGCGCTCGCGCCGGTCGGCCTGACGATAGACGAGCTGCGCCTGTCCGCGCGCCGCGCCTGGCGCATGCGTCTCGACAGCGGGATGGAGATCGCGCTCGGCCGGCAGCAGACCGACGCGCGGCTGGCTCGCTTCGTCCGCCTGTACCCGCGCCTGTTCGGTCCGCAGCCGGCGGAAAACGGGCAGCCGCCCGCGGTGCCGCCCGCCCCGCTCATGGTCGACCTGCGCTACCCCGACGGCTTCGCCGTCCGCATGCCGAAAGGCGCGACCCCCTTCAAACCGAGTGAAACCTGAGTGCACGCAACATGAGTAAGCCAAGAGATCCCAAGAACCTCGTCGTCGGCCTCGACATCGGCACCTCCAAGATCGTCTGCATCGTCGGCGAGATCAACGAGGAGGGCATGCTCGAGGTGATCGGCATGGGCACGCACCCGTCCCGCGGGCTGCGGCGCGGCGTGGTGGTCAACATCGAGGCCACGGTCAACGCCATCCAGCGCGCGCTGGAGGAAGCCGAGCTGATGGCCGACTGCAAGATCCGCGAGGTCTACACCGGCATCGCGGGCAGCCACATCAAGAGCTTCAACTCGCACGGCATGTTCGCCATCAAGGACAAGGAAATCAGCCAGATGGACGTCGACCGCGTGGTGGAGACCGCGCGCGCGGTCAACATCCCGACCGACCAGCAGATCCTGCACACGATCCCGCAGGAATTCATCGTCGACGGCCAGGAAGACGTGCGCGACCCGCTCGGCATGAGCGCGGTGCGCCTCGAAGTGAAGGTGCATATCGTCACCGGCGCGGTGTCGGCGGCACAAAACATCATCAAGTGCGTGCGCCGCTGCGGGATCGAGGTCGCCGACCTGGTGCTGCAGCCGCTCGCCTCGGCGATGGCGGTGCTGACCGAGGACGAGAAGGAGCTCGGCGTCTGCCTGGTGGACATCGGCGGCGGCACGACCGACATCGCCGTGTTCACCAACGGCGCGATCCGCCACACGGCGGTGATTCCCGTCGCGGGCGACCAGGTCAACAACGACATCGCGGTGGCGCTGCGCACGCCGCCGAAAGAGGCCGAGGACATCAAGGTGCAGTACGGCTGCGCGCTGCGCCAGCTCGCCGACGCGCGCGACATGATCGAGGTGCCGGGCATCGGCGACCGCCCGCCGCGGACCTTGTCCAGACAGACGCTGGCCGAGTTCATCGAGCCGCGCATGGAAGAGCTGTACTCGCTTGTGCAGGCCGAGCTGCGCCGCAGCGGGTTCGAGGAACTGCTGTCGTCCGGCATCGTCATCACCGGCGGCTCCGCCGGGATGCAGGGCATGGTCGAGCTCGGCGAGGAGGTCTTCCACATGCCGGTGCGCCTGGGGTGGCCGCACTACGAGAGCGGCCTTGCGGACGTCGTCCGCAACCCGCGCTACGCGACCTGCATGGGCCTCCTGATGGCCGGGCTGGAGGCGCGCGGGCGCGATGCGCCCAAGCTGTCGAGCGGGAATTTCAAGGACATTTTCGAGCGCATGAAGAGCTGGTTCAAAGGGAATTTCTGACGCCGCCGCGCTGCGCTTGCGCGGGCGACGTCGAAACGGGATTTGGCGGTGGTGCCGGATGCGTCGATCGCATCGCGGCAAACGCGCCAAAGGATTTTTGAGTGCGGTTTTGTTTTGGAGAAAGAGGAGAGCGACATGTTTGAACTGATGGATGTGGATACGCAGGATGCAGTAATCAAAGTGATCGGCGTGGGCGGCTGCGGCGGCAATGCCGTCGACCACATGATCACCTCCGGCCTCAACGGCGTGGAGTTCATCGCCATCAACACCGATGCGCAGGCGCTGAAGCGCAACCAGGCCAAGCTGCAGCTGCAGCTTGGCAACGGCGTGACGAAGGGGCTGGGCGCGGGCGCCAATCCGGACGTCGGCCGCGAGGCCGCGCTGGAAGATCGCGAGCGCATCGCCGAGCTGGTCGACGGCGCCGACATGCTGTTCATCACCGCCGGCATGGGCGGCGGCACCGGCACCGGCGCCGCTCCCGTGGTGGCCGAGGTCGCGAAGGAACTCGGCATCCTCACGGTGGCCGTCGTCACCAAGCCCTTCCTGTTCGAAGGCAAGCGCGTGCGCGCCGCCAACGCCGGCATCGAGGCGCTCGCCCGCCACGTCGACTCGCTGATCATCATCCCCAACGAGAAGCTGATGCAGGTGCTCGGCGACGACGTCTCGATGCTCGACGCCTTCAAGGCGGCCAACAACGTCCTGCACGGCGCGGTCGGCGGCATCGCCGAAGTCATCAACTGCCCGGGCCTCGTCAACGTCGACTTCGCCGACGTGCGCACGGTGATGAGCGAGATGGGCATGGCCATGATGGGTTCGGCCCAGGCAAGCGGCGACAACCGCGCGCGCATCGCGGCCGAGCAGGCCGTGGCGAGTCCTTTGCTGGAGGACGTCAACCTCGCCGGCGCCCGCGGCGTGCTGGTCAACATCACCGCCTCGTCGACCGTCAAGATGAAGGAGATCCACGAGGTGATGAACACCATCAAGGCGTTCACCGCCGAGGAAGCGACGGTCATCGTCGGCCAGGTTCTCGACGACACGATGGAAGACGCCCTGCGCGTGACCATGGTCGCGACCGGCCTGGGCAATCCCGTCGCCCGGCAGACCCAGAAGCCGATGCAGATCATCCGCACCGGCACCGACGACGCGCCGATGATGGCGAACGGACACGGCGAGGATCTTCCCAGCGTCATGACGAGCCGCCGCAGCCGCACGATCCAGGCGATGACCGATTCCGGCATCGATACCCTGGACATCCCGGCCTTCCTGCGTCGCCAGGCGGACTGACGGACGGGCGGCGCGCGCCGGATGAGCCGTCGCCACGGGACCCGGTCACGCCGGGGTCTCGCGCAGATGGCTGTCTACACTCCGTGACCGGTTAAAATGACGGGATGATCAAGCAACGCACCCTCAAAACGCCGGTCAAGGCGACCGGCGTCGGCCTGCATTCCGGCGCCAAGGTCGAGATGACCCTGCGCCCGGCCGCCGCGGACAGCGGCATCGTGTTCCGCCGCGTGGACCTCGATCCGCCGGTGGAGCTCAAGGCCGACCCCTATCTCGTGACCGACACGAGGCTGTGCTCGATGCTCGAATCCGGCCCGGCCAAGGTCGCGACGGTCGAGCACCTGATGTCGGCGCTCGCCGGACTGGGCATCGACAACCTGCTGGTCGATCTCACCGGCCCGGAAATCCCCATCATGGACGGCTCCTCGGCGCCCTTCGTGTTCCTGCTGCAGTCCGCCGGGATCGTCGAGCAGAACGCGGCGAAGCGGTACGTGCGCATCAAGCAGCCGATCGAGGTGCGGGACGGCGACAAGTGGGCGCGCTTCGTCCCGCACAACGGCTTCAAGGTCGAATTCACCATCGACTTCAAGCATCCCGTGTTCGACAAGAGCGGCAAGACGGTCAGCATCGACTTCGCCGACACCGCCTACACGAAGGAAATCGCGCGCGCGCGCACCTTCGGCTTCATGCACGAGGTGGAAGCCCTGCGCAACAGCGGCCTCGCGCTCGGCGGCTCGCTCGACAACGCGATCGTCATGGACGAATACCGCGTGCTCAACCAGGACGGGCTGCGGTACGACGACGAGTTCGTCAAGCACAAGGTGCTCGATGCCATCGGCGACCTGTATCTCCTCGGCCATCCCGTCATCGGCGCCTTCCAGGCCTACAAATCCGGGCACGCGCTCAACAATGCGCTGCTGCGCGAACTGCTGCAGCACGAGGCGTCCTGGGAATTCGTCAGCTTCGCGCATGAAGAGGACGTCCCGCCGGCCTTCGTGCGCCTGCATCCCCTCGCTGCATGATCGTCCTCCGCCTGCTGGTCGTCGCCCTGCTCATTGCGGTCGCGGCGCTCGGCCTGGCGTGGCTGTTCACCGCCGACCGCAAGTATCTCCGAACCCTCGGGCGCGTCCTGCGCTTCGCCGTCGTTTTCGCTTTCGCCGCCGCCGTGCTGCTCGTGCTGGAACGGCTCGTGCTGCGCTGACACCCGCGGCCAGGCTAGCCCTCGCAAGATTGATGCTCTATAAATATTGAGGGCGGCGCCCCCGGATCCGCGGAGGAGAAGGCAGCGGTGGGTCCGGCCGTACTCTCGAGTGGCCATCTTCTGGCGCAGCGCGAAGGCCCTTCACGCTGCGCGTGGCCTGCAATATCTGGACAACAATCACGCCTAATGCGAGGAGCAATCTATGCGCATCAAAACCCTGCCTGTTCTCGTCGCCCTTGCCGGCACCGCGCTGCAAGCGCATGCCATGGACGATCGTCTCTATATCGCGCCGACGGTGAACTACACCTTCTCCGACAGCGACCGCCAGGCCGACGACGGCTGGGGCGGCGGGCTGGCCCTCGGCAAGCCGATCAGCCCGCACCTGAACATGGAACTCGGCCTGACCGGCAGTTCGCTCGACTTCAAGAACGGGGGCGGGAGCTACGACCTGTGGGGTCTCGGCGTCGACGCCATCTACCTGCTCAACCGCGACGCCAGCTTCACGCCTTACGGGGTCGTCGGGCTGGGCGCCTTGTATACCGACATCCCCGGCAAGCACGACACCGGCCTGATGGGCAACATCGGCGTCGGCATCATGCAGCGCCTGACCGACAACGTCTCCTTGCGCGCCGACGCCCGCTACCGCATCGACGGCAATTCCACCGACGCCTTTGGCGCGAATCATTTCGGCGACGCCATCGTCAGTGTCGGCCTGAACATCGCGCTCGGCCAGAAGGCGCAGGCCGCGCCGACGCCCGAGCCCGTCGCCGAGCCCGCCCCGGAACCCGCGCCGGCGCCGGCCCCGCAGGCGGCGGAGCCCGAACCGGCGCCCCCGGCGCTCGCGACGCCGGAGGCGCAGCAACTCGACCGGGCCCAGTCCGGTGACACGGTGGTCATTCTGCACGGCGTGAACTTCGCGTTCGATTCGGCCCGGCTGCTCCCGAACGCCGTCACGGTCCTGGACGAGGCCGTGACGGTGCTGAAACGCCGCAAGGACGTCGACGTCGAGGTGGTCGGCCACACCGACAGCACGGGTCCCAAGCAATACAACCAGACCCTTTCCGAGCGCCGTGCCAAGTCCGTGTACGACTATTTCGTGAGCAAGGGCATCGACGCCGACCGCCTCAGCACCAAGGGCTATGGCGAGACCCGTCCGGCCTTCAGCAACAAGACGCGCGAAGGGCGGGCGAAGAACCGTCGCGTCGAGCTGGTCGTCAAGTAAGGCCGCGCGGCGCCGCATCGAGCGACAAGGCCGTACCCGCGTGCGGCCTTGTCGCTCGCGGCAACGGCAGGTTGCTGGACGCCGCCGCCGGCCGCCCGGGAT
Organism: Pseudomonadota bacterium; assembly: GCA_021820845.1. Taxonomy (GTDB): domain Bacteria; phylum Pseudomonadota; class Gammaproteobacteria; order Burkholderiales; family Thiobacillaceae; genus Thiobacillus. The sequence goes on along the minus strand of JAKADC010000005.1, from coordinate 41,743 downwards.
TCAACGCGGCGCAGCGAACAGGCCCTGCACCGCGTCGGCGGGCAGCGGCCGGCTGAACAGGTAGCCCTGATATTCGTCGCAGGCATGTTCGCGCAGGTAAGCGAGCTGGGCGCCGGTTTCCACGCCTTCGGCCACGACCCGTATCCCGAGGTAATGCGCCATGGCGATGATCGCCGTGACCATGGCGTCGTCGCTCGCGTCGGTGGAAATGTCGTGGATGAAGGACTGGTCGATCTTGAGCTTGTCGATGGGAAAGCGCTTGAGATAGCTGAGGCTCGAATATCCCGTGCCGAAGTCGTCGAGCGACAACTCGATTCCCAGTGCCTTGAGCGTGGCGAGCGTGCCGATGGTGGCCTCCGGATTTTCCATGATCGCGCTTTCGGTGACCTCGAGTCCGAGGCAGCGCGGGTCGACGCCGGTGTCCGCGATGATCTCGGAAAAGCTGTGCGCGAGGTTTTTCTGGCGGAACTGCAGATGCGACAGATTGACCACCATGCGCGGCGGCTCGATGCCCTGGTCCTGCCAGAGCCGGAGCTGGCGGCACGCCTGCCTGAGCACGCATTCGCCCAGCGGAACGATGAGTCCGGACGCCTCCGCCGCGGGAATGAAGCGCGCCGGCGGGACGTCGCCGAGTTCGGCGTCGTTCCAGCGCGCGAGCGCCTCGACGGCCACGATGCGCCCATCGGTCACGCGTACCACGGGCTGGTAGTGCAACTGCAGGTCGCCGCACGCGACCGCCCGCCGCAGCCGCGACTCGAGCAGCAGCCGGTCGGCGGCGCTCGCATTCATTTCGGGCGCGAAGAACTGATAGAGGTTGCGGCCGGATTCCTTCGCGTAATACATCGCGGTGTCGCTGTTCTTGAGCAGCGTCTCCACGTCGTGCCCGTCGGCGGGATAGAGGGCGATGCCGATGCTGGCGCTGGTGCTCAAGACGCGCCCGCCGACCTCGGCGGGCGCCGACAGCGCGTCCAGGATCTTGCGCGCCACCACCGCGGCGTCCTCCGGACTGCTCAGGTCGTCCAGCAGCACGATGAATTCGTCGCCGCCCTGGCGGCTCACCGTGTCTTCCTCGCGCAGGCACACGACGACGCGCGCGGCGACCGTCTGCAGCAACTGGTCGCCGACGTTGTGTCCGAGCGAGTCGTTGATTGTCTTGAATTGATCGAGGTCGATGAACAGGACCGCGAAATGCGACGCCGAACGCTGCGCCCGTGCGATCGCCTGCTTGATGCGATCCTGCACCAGGTTGCGGTTGGGCAGGCCGGTCAGCGCATCGTGGTTGGCCATGTGCCGGATCTTGTTTTCGATGGCGCGGCGCTCGGTGATGTCGCGCATGACGCCGATGAGATGCAGGCGGCTGCCTTCGTAGAACGCCGAGACGCGCAAGTCCATCGGGAACACGTCGCCGTTCCGGCGCAACCCCATGACCTCGAGCCCCATGCCGGACGCGTGGAGCTTCCCGCTGCGGAGGTCGTGCGCCACATGCGCGAGGTACTGGCTGCGGAACGGCTCGGGCATCAGCTTCGACACGTTGCGGCCAAGGGCTTCCTCGCGGCGCACGCCGAACAGGCGCTCGGCACCCGGATTGAAGAGTTCGATCGTGCCGTCCTCGGAGGTGGTGACGATGCCTTCGTCGACGTTGTCCAGCACCGCGTGGATGCGGCTTTCGCTGTCGTTCAGGCGGGTGCTGGTTTCGCGCGACTGCCGTTCCGAGCGGACCAGCCTTGCGACGAGCGGGGCGAGCAGCCAGCGCAACAACAGGATCGCCGCGACCAGGACGGAAACAAAGACCGGCAGCAGACGGCGCGCCTCGGACCAGACCGGCGCGTAGAGTTCCGCGCTGTCCATCTTCAGCACCATGCCGAGCCCGAATGGCGTGACCGGGCTGAACGCGGCGACGACGTCGCGGCGACGATAGTCGCGGCTGACGATGAATCCGGTCTGACCCGCCAGGGCATGGCTCATGGGCAGGGCCCGGTGCTTCTGCTGCCGCGTCAGGCGCGGGAAAACCGTCGGCGTGAGCGTGGTGGGAAAGCATTGCATGTCGGCGCCGAGCGGCGCGCACAGGGCGAGATCGCTCGTTCTGCCGAGGCTGTCGTCGCGGAAGAGATCGCTCGTCGCGGGCAGGCGCGCCTCGGTGACCAAGCTGCCGATGCGGTGGCCTCCGTTCAGGACCTCGGTGTTCGTCCGCAGCACGAGGCCGGCCCTCCACAGGAGCTGCGCGCGTCCGGCAGGATCGAGCGGCACGGCCAGCTCGGGCCGCCGCACGAAGGTGCCAGCCTGGGCGAGTTCTCCGCCTGCGTCGTCGTACAGCGCGACCGCCGAAAATCCGGCGGACAGGAAGGACTGCGCGCTGCGGTCGATCATGCGCAGCGCGCGGCTGCGGTCGGCCGGCGCCGCGGCACGGCGGATCTGATCGATCAGAAAAGGGCGGGTGGCGACGGTGAGCGCCGCGGCTCGGCGCTGAAGGATCTCGGATTCGGCCGTGCGGACCCTGCCCTGCAGCGACGCCATGAGGTTTTTCCGCAGCAGGCCCTCGGCGTGTTGCTCCATCAGGAAAAAAACGAGCGCGCCCGAGAGGATCGTGGCAAGCGCGAGGATCAGGCCGGCGATGAATACGATTCGGAGTTGGTCGTGCGTTTCTTGTCGCATAAGGTTTCGCTCGCGTGCCGTGTCCCGCGCAGTGCGCGGACGCGGGCCCGGGATGCGGCCAAGCTACCGGATTTCGATGAACGGGACAACGGCAAAACCGTGCCGCAACGACGCTCGCCGGCTCCGCGCGCCGCGCGGCGGGGAGAACCAATTCCATTCAGGATTGCCGAAAAGACGATCGTTGCAAGAAGAACTTTCTGCACGGATTTTTCCCCGGAGCCCTGCCATGTCCAACGCACTGTGGTTCATGCTCGTGGGCGGCCTGTTGCTTGTCATGGGACTCATGTCTTCCGTCCTCAAGCGCTCGCCGGTCACGGTCGCCATGATTTATCTGGCCGTCGGACTGCTTGTCGGGCCGACCGTGCTCGATCTGTTTCATTTCAATCCGCTCAAGGAATCGGCGCTGCTCGAGGTGCTGACCGAAGCCGCGGTACTGATTTCGCTGTTTTCGGCCGGCGTCAAGATGCCGGTGCCGTTCAGCCTTCCGCGCTGGCGCGTGCCGATCCTTCTGGCCACCGTGTCGATGGCGATCACGGTCGCGCTGGTCGCTGCCTTCACCCACTATGCGCTGGGGATGCCGTGGGGCGCCGGGGTGCTGCTCGGGGCGATCATCGCGCCGACCGATCCGGTGCTGGCGACCGATGTGCAAGTCCGCCATCCCGGAGACCGCGACCAGCTGCGCTTCACGCTGACCAGCGAGGCGGGCATGAACGACGGCAGCGCCTTTCCTTTCGTCATGCTGGGGCTCGGCCTGCTGGGGCTGCACGACCTGGGGGATTTCGGCCTGAACTGGGTCCTGCTGGACGCCGCGTGGGCGACGGCCGGCGGCGTCGCGATCGGCATCGGCGCCGGCGTTGCGCTGGCACGGCTGGGATGGACGCTGCGGCGCGACCCCTACAAGCATGAACTGATGGACGATTTCCTCGGCCTCGGCCTGATCGGCGTCGTCTACGGCATCGCTTCGCTGGCGCACACCTGGGGATTCCTGGCTGTTTTTTTCGCCGCGGTCGCATTGCGCCAGACCGAGCTGAAGCTCGCGCAGGCGGCCCAGGCCTCCTTCGACGCCTGCCGCTCGGCGCAGCGCGCGCGCCCGGACGAGGACGCCTGTCCCGACCCCGACCTGCCGCCCACCGTCAGCGAAGGATCGCTGGTCTTCAAGGAACATCTCGAGAGGCTGTCGACGGTGGTCCTCATTCTCCTGATCGGCGGCACGCTGTTCGCCGATTCATGGAGCTGGGGCGCGGTCGGGCTGGCGCTGTTCCTGTTCGGGGTCGCACGTCCCGTCAGCGTCATCGTCGGCCTGGCGGGGACGCGCACGCGCTGGCGCATCCGTGCGCTGGCGGGCTGGTTCGGCGTGCGCGGAATCGGTTCGCTCTATTACCTCGTGTACGCCATCGAGCAGGGATTGCCAGAACCGCTCGCGCTGGAACTGACCCAGATGAACTTGATCGTCGTGACGCTTTCCATCGTGCTCCACGGCATCAGCGTCAAGCCGTTGATGGATCGTTTCTGGCGGCGCCCGGCGCAAAGCACCTTGTGAAAGCCTTCTTATGGTTCGAGTCCGTATCGGTGAGATAGTCATGAACGACCTGCGACGCATCGGCTTGATGTCCCTGTTCCTGCTGTTTTTCCTGGTCGGCTCCGCCGCTGCGGCGGCCGGCGCCGAGCTGCCGTCGCCAACCCCGCCGCGGCTGAGCTTCATCGACGGCGACGTGTCGTACTGGCGGCCCGGCGCGGACGACTGGGCGGAGGCGCAGCCCAACCTGGCGCTGGCTGCGGGTGACGCGTTCTATGCCGGCGACGGTGGCCGTCTCGAAGTGCAGTTCGGCGCGCGCAACTTCGCGCGCGCCGACGAGGGCAGCGAGTTGTCGCTCACGGCGCAGGATGAGCGGGCGATCCGCTTCAAGTTGACCCGCGGCCGCGCGTCATTCGACATCGGCGGACTCGCGGCGGGCGACACGGTGGAGGTCAGCACGCCGGACGCCGTCTTCGCGATCGCGCATCCCGGCTACTACCGGCTGGAGGTCGGTGCCGACGACACCCACTTCATCACGCGCCGCGGCGGCGAGGCGACGGTCACGACGGCGGACGGGCGTGTGCTGAGCGTCTATCCGTCGGAAGATATTGCGGTCGCCGCGGGGACGCCCGCGAGGCTCGCCGTGTATGACGCGCCGGCTACGGATGGCTGGGACCGCTGGAACGACGAACGCAGCGAGCGCGTCGGCGAATCGATCAGCGCGCGCTATCTGCCGCCGTCGATCTACGGCGCCGACGAGCTCGACCACGCCGGCCTGTGGCGGGTCGCGCCCGGCTACGGCGCGGTGTGGATCCCGTATGGGGTGAGCGCCGACTGGGCGCCCTACAGCACGGGCTACTGGGTATGGGACCCGTATTACGAATGGACATGGGTCGACGAGGCGCCGTGGGGCTGGGCGCCTTTTCACTACGGACGCTGGATCCGTCTCGACGGATCGTGGGCCTGGGCACCGGGGCCCGTCGTTCGCCGGCCGCTGTATGCGCCTGCGCTGGTGGCCTTCGTGGTCGGCAGCGACGGGACACCGGTTCACCCCGTCGCCGGCGCCGAGCTGGGATGGGTGGCGCTGGGCTGGGGCGAGCCGGTGCTGCCGTGGTGGGGCCCGGCTGCCTATCGCGGGCAGCCCCGCTGGAGCGGCTGGGGCGGTCCTCGCGTCGTCAACAACGTGGTGATCCGCCCGACGACGGTCGTCCACGCGCGCGACATCCGTTTCCGCAACGCGAGTCTGCCTCGCGCCATCGTCGCCGTGCCCGCGGACAAATTCGGGCGCGAGCGGATTCACCCCGACCTGGCGCACGAACATGGCGATGTCCGCTTCACGCCCGTGCACGGGCGGCTCCCGGTCGCGCGCGCCCGCGCCAGCCTGTTCGGCGGGGCGCCGAAGGGCGTCGCGCCGCCGCGGGCCAGCCTCTCGCGCCCGGTCGTCTCGGTGCGCGCGCCGGACGAGGCGGTTGCGAGGGCCGTGTCTGGTCGGCGTGACGGCGTCGCCCCCAAAGCGCGTGAGCGCGTGAGTGCGCCCCTTGAGGCCGGCCCGCGCACGCTGCCGCGACGATCCGACGCCGCCGCAGCCCCGGGTACGCGGCCGCTGCCGTTCCGTCAGAGCGAGGGAAGAACGCCGATGTCCCCTCCGCCTCCCCCATCCCCTCGCGTCCGCGACGAGGCGCGCGCACAGAGCCCGGCGCGCGAGGACGCGACCCGGCGCCGGGCGGAGCGCCCGGCGGCGCGACCCGAGCGGCCTGCGGGAATGCCGTCGCCGGGCCGGCCCACACCACCGGATGCGCAACCGCCGCGTCCGCGCACGGGCCCGCCGCCGGTCATCGAGCGCGCGTTCAGGCCCGAGCCGGCCAGCGCGCCGCGTGCCGGCGAGGGCCGGCCGGAAAGGGCGGGGCGGCCGCTGCCGGGGGAGCCGGTGAATCGACCTCACGGGAGACGCGACCGCGAAAACGGCAGTCCGCCCTGACGGCGGGGACAGGCGCGTCAGGCCTTTCCGTGGTGGCGCAGCAGATTGTCGAGCGCGTCCTTCAGCGGGCCGGCTTCAATTTCCGCGTTGAGATGGGCGAGCCCGTCGAGTGCGGCGGGGGGCAGCCCGTTTTTCTCGACGGGGTGGACATAGCGCGCCAGCAGTTCGGGCCTGACGCTGACCCGGATCGTGGTCGCGGCGACGCCGTGTCCGGCGAGGCCGGCGATCAGCGAATCGGTCTGGTGGCGCAGGCGGCTCGCGACGGCCCCGCTGTCGCAGGCAAGGCTCAGCACGCCGTCTTCCAGCTGCATCACGCGCACGTGCCCGGCCAGCGCGGCCGGGAGGGAACGATCGAGCGCAGCCTGGGTCTGGAGCAGGGTGCGGGCGCGCGCGGCCAGGCCGTTTGGCAACTGGCTGGCGAGCAGGTCGGCCAGACTCGAGGCGCTCATGCGGGCGACCGGGAGGCGCCGCGGGAAGCCTTCCCCGCTATGTTAAGATTCAACGGTTTACCGCGTCCTGCGGGCATTTCGGATTCCTCATGCTGCAATCCCTCGTCAAGAAAGTCTTCGGCAGCCGCAACGACCGGCTGGTCAAACAATACCTGCAAAAGGTCAAAGCGATCAATGCGCTGGAGCCCGCGATGGAGAAGCTCTCCGACGCCGAACTGGCCGGCCGGACGGTGGAATTCAAGTCGCGCGTCGAAAAAGGCGAATCGCTCGACGCGCTGCTGCCGGAAGCCTTTGCCGTGGTGCGCGAAGCGTCGAAGCGGGCGCTGGGGATGCGCCACTTCGACGTGCAGATGGTGGGCGGCATGGTGCTGCACGACGGCAAGATCGCCGAGATGCGGACCGGCGAGGGCAAGACGCTGATGGCGACGCTGCCGGCCTACCTCAACGCGCTGGCCGGCAAGGGCGTGCACGTGGTGACGGTGAACGATTACCTGGCGAGCCGCGACGCGGAATCGATGGGCCGGCTGTACGGCTTCCTCGGCCTGACCACCGGCATCAACCTGTCGCAGATGCCGCACGACGAGAAGCAGGCCGCCTACGCCGCCGACATCACCTACGGCACCAACAACGAATACGGCTTCGACTACCTGCGCGACAACATGGTCTACCAGATGGAGGAGAAGGTGCAGCGCCCGCTCGCCTTCGGCATCATCGACGAGGTCGACTCGATCCTGATCGACGAGGCGCGCACACCGCTGATCATTTCCGGCCAGGCCGACGACAACACCGAGCTCTACATCAAGGTCAACGCGGTGCCGCCGCGCCTCATCCGGCAGAAGGACGAGGAGTCCGAAGGCGATTACTCGGTGGACGAGAAGTCGCGCCAGGTGCTGCTGTCCGAGAGCGGCCACGAGAAGGTCGAGGCGATCCTCAACGAGATGGGCCTGCTGCCGGAGGGCGGCAGCCTCTACGACGCCTCCAACATCATGCTGATGCACCACGTGTACGCCGCGCTGCGCGCACACGCGCTGTTCTTCCGCGACCAGCACTACGTGGTGCAGGACGGCGAAGTCATCATCGTCGACGAATTCACCGGGCGCCTGATGAGCGGGCGCCGCTGGTCCGAGGGCCTGCACCAGGCGGTCGAGGCCAAGGAGGGCGTGGCGATCCAGAAGGAAAACCAGACGCTCGCGTCGATCACCTTCCAGAACTACTTCCGCATGTACGAGAAGCTGTCGGGCATGACCGGCACGGCGGACACCGAGGCCTTCGAATTCCAGAGCATCTACGGACTCGAAACCGTCGTCATCCCGACCCACCGGCCGATGATCCGCAAGGACGAGCACGACCAGGTCTACCGCACGGCGAAGGAACGCGACCAGGCGGTGATCAACGACATCCGCGCGCGCAACGCGGCGGGCCAGCCGGTGCTGGTCGGCACCACCTCGATCGAGGCCAACGAGCACCTGTCGGCCAAGCTGCGGGAAGCCGGCCTGCCGCACAACGTGCTGAACGCCAAGCAGCACGCCCGCGAAGCCGACGTCATCGCGCAGGCCGGCATGCCCGGCGGCATCACCATCGCGACCAACATGGCCGGCCGCGGCACCGACATCGTGCTGGGCGGCAGCATCCAGAAGGAGATCGACGCGATCCGCGCCGACGACGCGAGCGCCGACGCCGACAAGGAGGCGCGCATCGATGCGCTCAAGGCCGACTGGCAGCCGCGGCACGATGCCGTGGTGGCGGCCGGCGGCCTGCACATCATCGGCACCGAGCGCCACGAATCGCGCCGCGTCGACAACCAGCTGCGCGGCCGTTCGGGACGCCAGGGCGACCCCGGTTCCAGCCGCTTCTTCCTGTCGCTGGAAGACCCGCTGCTGCGCATCTTCGCCTCCGACCGCGTCGCCGCGATCATGAACCGGCTGAAGATGCCCGAGGGCGAGGCGATCGAGCATCCGTGGGTGACGCGCGCGATCGAGAACGCGCAGCGCAAGGTCGAGCAGCGCAACTTCGACATCCGCAAGCAGCTGCTCGAATACGACGACGTCTCGAACGACCAGCGCAAGGTGATCTACGAGCAGCGCAACGAGCTGCTGGCGAGCGCCGACATCGGCGAGACCGTCCGCGCGATGCGCGACGACGTGCTGAACGAAAGCATCAGCCAGCACATCGTGCCGGGCAGCATGGAGGAGCAGTGGGAAGTGCCGGCGCTGGAAAGATCGCTCGCCGCGCAGTTCTCGCTCGACCTGCCGCTGCAGCAATGGCTGGACGAGGACAAGACGCTGAACGAGGAGGGCCTGCGCAAGAAGATCCTCGACGCGGCCGACGCGATCTACCGCGAAAAAGAGGCGCAGGTCGGCGCCGACGGCCTGCGCCAGTTCGAGCGCGCCGTCATGCTGCAAAGCCTCGATAGCCACTGGCGCGAGCACCTGTCGGCGCTGGACCATCTGCGCCAGGGCATCCATCTGCGCGGCTACGCGCAGAAACAGCCGAAGCAGGAATACAAGCGCGAGGCGTTCGAGCTGTTCGCCGCCATGCTCACCGCGATCAAGGTCGAGGTCACGCAGATCACCACCACCGTGCAGATCCGCGCCCCCGAGGATGTGGAGGCTGTGGAGCCCCACGAAGACCTGTCCAACATGCAGTTCCAGCACGCCGGCTACGACGAGGCGCAGGACTTCGCCGCCGCGGCCGCGGCAGCCGCGATGCCGCAGCCGGACGAAGCGGCCTATCCCAAGGTCGGTCGCAACGATCCCTGCCCGTGCGGCTCGGGTCGGAAATACAAGCAATGCCACGGCAAGCTCGCCTGAGGACGCACCATGCCCTACTACGTTTTTCGTCTGGGGATGTTCAAGATCGCGGAAAAGCAGGGCGAGTGGGCGACCTTCAAGGAAGCCCGCGCCCACGTCAACGAACTGCGCAAGACGCTCGATCCCAAGAGCAGCGACAAGTACAAGATGATCTTCGCCGAAAACGAGATCGTCGCGCAGGAAACGCTGACGGCGGAGCGTGAACTGGATCAGCGGCTCGCCGGCGACGACTGGTAACGCCTTGCCGCGGGGCGTGCCGCGCATTCGCCGGCGAAGTGGGCAAACCCCGTCCGCGACTCCACGCCGCGGGGCTACCGGGGATCCGCCCGGGACTTGATGCGCAACCCATCGGGCTTTTACCGCGCGACGGTTTCCAGCCCGTTTTCCTCGACAGGACGACATGGCCGAGTACAACGAAGACGCATACAAATTTGCCCGCAAGGCGTACATCGAATACAGCTGCCCGTTCGAGCGGGCCCTGCTGTCGCGTTGCGCCGGCTGCGGACGCTCGCGCAGGCTGAATCTCGCCGAGCGCGAAGCGATTGCCTGCGATGATCCGGCCGTGCGCGAGCACTGCATCGCGTTCTATGACGCGCTGCGCATGAACGCGCAGTTCGCGCTCAAGATCAGCCCCGGCGTGCAGTGGCCCTTCGGCAAGGAAATCCGCGCCGAGTGCGGCGGCGTGCGCGGCCTCTCGGCCGTGCTGGACGGCCCCGCCGATGAAGCGACCGACATCGCCGCCACGGTGATGCAGGCCCGGGAACGATTCGGCGACGCCGCCGCATTTCCCTACTCCGAGATCATGCGTGCGGTGGTGCATTACGAACCGCGCAAGCGCCGCTCGTGAACCCGAACCATCGCAGGGAGAGACCGGACGCGGGTGGGGCGTGAGACTGCCGGATCGGCGCCGGGTGTACTAGATTGAAAGCGGGTATGGCTTGGCGCAGGGACGAGGGTGCCTGCGCCGCAAACTTCGCACTTGCCAGGGAGGCTGAAATGAAAATCGCACCAATCGTGGCCCTTTCCTTCTTGATCGCGGGCGCCGTTCCGGCGCATGCCGCCGATCCCGCGCCGGCACAGGACCGGACGCGCGCGACCGAACAGGTTCGCGACCAGGATCGCATCTACGGGTACGAACTGATGTCGCCGCAGGAGCGGATCGAATACCGCAACCGCATGCGGTCCCTGAAAACCGCGCAGGAGCGCCAGGCTTTCCGCGCCGAGCACCACAGGCAGATGGAAGAGCGCGCCCGGGCGCAGGGCAAGACGCTGCCCGACATGCCGCCGGCGGGCATCGGCCCCGGCCCAGGCATGGGACCCGGCATGGGCCCCGGGATGATGGCGCCGGGCGGCTCCCGTCGCTGACGGATCAGGCCTCGGCGGCGTCGAAGCGCAGCGTGGCCGCGAATCCGTGGCCGCCGTCGGGACGCGGCAACCCGTCACCGAGTTCGAGCTCCCCGTGTGAGCGGGCCGCGATGCGCGCGACGATGGACAGACCGAGGCCGCACCCTTCGCCTTCGACTTCGCCCCGCACGAAGCGGGCGCTCAGCCGCGAGCGCAGTTCGGGCGCCACGCCCGGACCGTCGTCGGCGACGGTGACGCTGCAGGCCGAGTCCTCGCGCGCGACGCGCACTTCGATCCGCGCGCCTTCGCCGGCATAACGCATCGCGTTGTCCACCAGGTTGCGGATCGCGATCTGCAGCCAGGCCGCGGTCACTGCAACCGGGCACGTCCCTGCCGCCTCGACGACCAGCGATTGCCCCTGCCGCTCGGCCTGCGCCCGCAACTCTTCGCACACGTCCGCTGCGGTCCGCGCGACGTCGAGCGGCGGCGGCGTGCCGCTTTGCGCGGCCGGGTCGATGCGCGCCAGCGTCAGCAATTGCTCGACCAGATGCGTCATCCGATCGACCCCGGCGATCACCTGCGCCAGCGCGCGCTGCTGGTGCGCCGGCGTCTGCGCCCGCAGCGCGACCTGCGCCTGCACCTTCAAGGCCGCCAGTGGGGTGCGCAGCTCGTGCGCGGCGTCCGCGGTGAAGCGGCGCTCGTTTTCGAAGGCTTCCGTGACGCGCCGAATCAGCGCATTGAGCGCGGTGCGCAGGGGCGAAATCTCATCCGGCAGCGCGGGCGATTCGTCGAGCGGCGACAGGGCCTGCGCATCGAGCGCGCCGACCTGCCGCGCCACCGCATCGACGGGCCGCAAATTGCGGCCGACGCCCCACCACACCGCGAGCGCCATCAGCGGCAGTGCCAGCGCGCCGGGAATCAGCAGCGACACGCCGATTTCGCGTGCGAGACCTTCACGTGCGGCGTGCGCCTGGCCGACGACCACCCGGTATTCCTCGTCGGCATCGCGCACCGTATAGAAACGCCAGCGCGCGCCCCGGTAGAGATGCTCGCTGAATCCCGGCTCCACGCCGGCCTCGAACCCGTCGTGACCCATCGAGGTGACCAGGCGCTGCATCTGCCCGTGCTTGCCGTGCCAGACCTCGAATGCGATCGGCACCGGGTTGTGGCGCCCATGATCCTGCAGTTCTTCCGCGAAATGTTCGACTTCGCCCGCCGCCACGATCGCCAGCAGGGTATCGGCGACCTGCGTCAACTGGGCATCGAGCAGTTCGTCGGCTTCATGGTGCGCGCGCTGATAGACCACCAGCGCCGACAGCAGCCAGATCGCCGTCACCGAGCCGGTCAGCAGCCAGACCAGCCGCCGGCGCAGGGAATAGGGCCGGGTCATGCCGCCATGCCCGTCGAGGCCATGTAGCCGACGCCGCGCACGGTTCGGATCACGTCGTTGCCGAGCTTCTTCCGCAGGTGGTGGATATGGACTTCGAGCGCGTTGCTGTCGACCGCCTCGTTCCAGGTGTAGAGCTGTTCTTCCAGTGCGCGCCGCGTCAGCACGCGGTCGGTGTTTTCGAGCAGCAGGTGCAGCAGGTCGAATTCGCGCGGGGTCAGGTCGACCGCCTGGCCCGCACGCGTCACGCTCCGCGTGGCCGGGTTGAGCGCGATCTCGCCCAGCGTGAGCACCGGTTCCGGACGGCCGTGGGCGCGCCGCACCAGCGCGCGCAGCCGGGCGGCGATCTCGTCGAGGTCGAACGGCTTCAGCACGTAATCGTCGGCGCCCAGGTCGAGCCCGCGCACCTTGTCGTCGAGCTGGTCGCGCGCGGTCAGGATCAGCACCGGCGTCGCGTCATGGCGCCCGCGCAGCCACTGCAGCACCGACAGGCCGTCGCGTTTGGGCAGTCCGAGGTCGAGTACCACGGCGGCAAACGACTCGGTGGACAACGCGGCCACCGCGGCCTCGCCGTCGCGCAGCCAGTCGACCGCGTAGCCCGCCTGCGTCAGCCCCGCCTGCAGGCCATCGCCCAGCAGGCGGTCGTCTTCCACCAGCAATATGCGCATCGTTCCGGCCTCTTCCTTCAAAACGATTATTTCGGAATCCTGACCGTGTCCTCGTCGAACACGCCCCGCTCCGCCTGCCGGTGGCAGGCCGCGCAATTGGCGGCGGAGCCGATCGACTTGCGGGACCACGTCGCGCGCGACACCTCGTCGTGCTTGCGCACGAACCAGCGCGTTTCGGTGATGCGCAGCGGCGCCTCGCTCGGACTCATGCTGCGCATCACGCGGCTGCCCATCCGGCTGGTGCCGCTGTCGGCGGCGTTGGCCTCCAGGAATCGGAGGATATCAGCCTGCGTTGCCGGATCAAGGCTGGCGTTCTCGCCGAAGTGCTGGTCGAGCCCGCCCATCAGTCGCCGCCACGAAGCCTTCGGCAGCATCGACGGTGGATAGGCGATATGGCAGCTCGCGCATTCCTGCTGCCAGTTCTTGTGCGTCAATTTTGGCAGGGTGTAGCCGCCGTCGCCGCGGGCGTCGCCCGACGGCAGCGAAAACGCCAGCAGGCTGAAGACCCCGACCGCCGAGACGACGCCGATGCCACGCAACAGATAATTCATGATGTGCTCCTTATTTGGCCTGGCTCAGCCAGGTGATGAAATCGCCCTTTTCCTGCGCGCTGCACTCGCGTTGCAGCACGTCCTGGCAGTTGCGGCGAAACCATTTCTCGACCTTGGCCGCATCGGTGAAGCGCTGCGGGTTCGCCGCCGGCGCCAGCGGCTCGATGCGCTTGCCGATCCGGGTGCGCCCGGCCTGGGTCGGATTGGCGGTGTGGCAGCCGGCGCAGCTCACGGCCTGGCCATTGCGCCCCGGATGCTCGGTGCGGTACAGCGCCGCGCCGCGCTCGGCCGACAGGGCCGAGACCGGCACCCCGGCCTGCTTCGCATACTGCGCCATCAGGCTGGCGGGCGTTTCGGCGGCGCCCGCCAGCGCCGAGACCGTGCCGAGCATCGCCAGGCCACTGCAAACGAATCGCTTAATCATGCTGCACCTCTCTTTCCACGTTGAAATATTGCTTGCCGGTCACCATGCTCTGCGCCACCCGCTCGCCGCGCCACTGGTGGAATACCAGCGCCGCCAGGTGCAGGCCGACGAAACCGAGCATGAGGCCGAAGCCGAACTCGTGCGGTCCTTCCAGAACGTCCTCCAGCCAGGGCATCCCGCCCAGCCAGCCGGCGAGCGGGCCGGTCTGGAACTCGCTCGCGGCGAGCCCGAGGCCGGTGACGACCATCAGCGCCATCACGCCGTAGGCAAACAGGTAGGCCAGGCTGGCGATCGGGTCGTGTCCGGGGCGGTGCGCCGCGGGCAGGCGCATTTTCCTCAGGCTGTCCTTCCAGACCGCCGGATGCCACAGGTCGCGCCAGCGCGCGCTGGCCGGGCCCGCCACGCCCCACAGCAGGCGCGTCAACAGGCCCGCCGTCAGCGTGTAGCCGATGACGATGTGCAGGTTCCACACGAATTGCTCGTACGGGCCGTGCTCGAACGAGTCGGCCAGCTGGCTGGTGGCGATGAGGGCCACGATCGACAGCGCGACGACCCAGTGCGACAGCCGCAGCAGGGGGTCGAACACGCGTCGCGGCGTGGACGAATGTGACAGGGTTGGATGGCGCATGGCAGTCTCCTGAACGCGGGTTGTGAGGCGGACTGTGCGCGCCCCAGCTTAGGGAAACCTTAAGCGGGTGAACGTCGCGTGCCGCGCCCGGCAGGCAGCGTCTGCGGCGCGGCTTAAGGCACGCTTAAGGATCGGCCGGCAGGATGCGCGTCGGCTCTGGCGAACAGGTCGGCGCCAATGGACCGGCTTCCCGGCGCGTTCGCCAGGTGGCTTATCATGCCGCCGGAACCGGACCGACTGCCGCAAGCGCCGGCTGATCGTTCCATTGGCGCAGCCGCCGTCCGTCCGCCCCTTGTCTTTTTGCCCTGGAGATCAAGCGTGATCGCTCGCATGCTCGTATTGGCGCTGTTTTGCGCCGCCCCCGCTTTCGCAGCCGATGTCCTGCCCGTGACCGCTGCCCAGAAGAAGAATCTGGGCATCGCCACGGTGGCCGCCGCGCGGACGACCAGTCCGGCGCTGACCTATACGGCGCGCGTGACGCTGCCGCCGGCCAGCGTACGTGTCGCGGCCGCGGCCGGCGCAGGCCTCGTGACCCGGCTGCACGTGCAGCCGGGCGACACGGTCAAGCGCGGTGCCCCGCTCGTGACCCTGTCGATGCCCGGCCTCGCCGAGGCGCAGAATGCGTTGACGCAGGCACGGCTGCGATCGCAGCTCGCGGCCGCCAACGCCGCCCGCGACGAGAAGCTGTTCAGCGAAGGCCTGATCGCCGAATCGCGCCTGCGCGCCACCCGATCCGAAGCCCAGTCGGCGCACGCCGGTCTCGTCGCGGCGCAGAGCGCGCTGGCCTTGATGGGGACGGGCAAGGTCACCGGCAGCGCGATCACGCTGACCGCGCCGATCGCCGGTGTAGTGACGGAAAGCGTCGCCGAGCCGGGCCAGCGCGTGGATGCCGGCACCGCGCTCGTGAAGCTCGCCGACCTCTCGAAGCTGGCGCTGGAGATCCCGCTGTCGACCGAGCAGGCACGCCAGGTGGCGGTCGGCCAGCCCGTGACCGTGACCGTGGCGGACAGCGACGCGAGCGGCAGCGTCACCGCGCTGCTGCCGCAGCTCAGCGCCTCGCAAAGCGTGCTGGTGCGTGCCAGTCTCGTCGATCCGCAGCGGCGCCTGCGTCCTGGCCAGTCGGTGCAGGTCGCCATCGGCGCCGCACGCGCCGCTCAGGATGCGCAGTCGATGCAGAACCTGGTCGTTCCCGCCGCCGCCCTCGCGTGGAAAGGCAGCGCGCCCTACGTATTCGTCGAAACCGCCCGCGGCTTCGTGCCGACGCCGGTGCGGCTGATCCGCCGCAACGCCAGCCAGGCCGAGGTCGCCGGCCTCGCCCCGGGCAGCCGCGTCGCCGCCAGGGGCGTGGCGGCGCTCAAGGCGCAGTGGCTGGGAGAGTAATTCATGCTGAACATCCTGATCGAAACCGCGCTGGCGCGACGCTGGTTCGTGCTCGCGCTCGCGCTGGTCCTGGCGGGCCTCGGCGTGCGCGCGTACCAGCAGATTCCCATCGACGCCTTTCCCGACGTCTCGACCACGCAGGTCAAGCTGATCCTGAAGGCGCCGGGCATGACGCCGGAAGAGGTGGAGGCGCGCATCGCGCAGCCGGTCGAAACCGAGCTGCTGGGCATTCCGCACCAGGTCGTCCTGCGCAGCCAGTCGAAGAATGCGCTGGTCGACATCACCGTCGATTTCGCCGAGGGCACCGACATCTACTGGGCGCGCCAGCAGGTGGCGGAGCGCTTCGCCAACGTGAAGGGCGACCTGCCCGCCGACGTGTCGGGCGGCCTCGCGCCGATTTCCACGCCGCTGTCCGAACTCTTCATGTTCACCATCGAGGGGCCGCTCTCGCTGGCTGAAAAACGCACCCTGCTCGACTGGACGGTGCGCCCGCAACTGCGGGCCATCCCGGGCGTGGCCGACGTCAACTCGCTCGGCGGACGCGTCGTCACCTTCGCCGTGAGCCCCGACCCGGCGGCGCTCGCCGCGCGCGGCGTCACCTACGACGAATTGCGCAACGCGCTGGAAACCAACACCCGCAACGACGGCGCCGGGCGCGTCAACGAGGGCGAGGAAACCTGGGTCGTGCGCGTCAACGGCGGCATCGCCTCGCTGGACGACCTGCGCCATATCGGCATCAAGGCGGTCGGCGGCGTCGTCGTCACCGTCGGCGACGTCGCCCACGTCGAGCTCGGCGAGATGACCCGTTACGGCGCCGTGACCGAGAACGGCCGCGGCGAGGCGGTGGAGGGCCTGGTCATCGGCCTGAAAGGCGTCAACGCCGGCGAGCTCATCAAGAACGTCAAGGCCAAGCTTGCCGAGATCCAGGCGACATTGCCGAAAGGCGTGACGATCTCGACGTTCTACGATCGCGCGCAGCTCGTCGACCGCGCCGTCGGCACCGTGAGCCGCGCGCTGCTCGAAGCTGCCGTGCTGGTCGTGATCCTGCTCCTGCTGTTCCTCGGCAATCTGCGCGCGGCCATCGTGGTCGCGCTGATCCTGCCGCTGTCGGTGCTGGCGACCTTCGTTTTGATGCGCCAGTTCGGCCTGTCGGCCAACCTGATGAGCCTGGGGGGGCTGGCCATCGCGATCGGCCTCCTGGTCGACGCCGCGGTGGTGGTGGTGGAGAACGTCGTCGCGCATCTCGCGCACGATCCCGAGAACGTCAGCGAAACGCCGCTGCAGCGCGTGCTGTGGGCGACGCAGGAAGTCGCCAATCCGGTGACCTCGGGCATCGCCATCATTGCCATCGTCTTTCTGCCGCTGCTGACGCTGCAAGGGCTGGAGGGCAAGCTGTTCTCGCCGGTCGCGCTGACCATCGTGTTCGCTCTGGCGGCGTCGCTGCTGCTGGCGCTCACCGTGATTCCGGTGGCCGCATCGCTGCTCTTGAAAAAGGCGGCGCACAGCGATCCGTGGCTGCTGCGCAAGGCGCAGGCCATCTACACGCCGCTGCTCGACCGGGCGCTGGCGCGGCCGAAGGTCGTATATGCGGCGGCAGCGCTGCTGATGCTGGCGGCGGTCGGCGTCTATCCGATGATCGGCAAGACCTTCATGCCGACGATGGACGAGGGCGACATCCTGGTGCAACTGGAGAAGCTGCCGTCGATCAGCCTGGAAGAAGCGGTCGCGCAGGATTCGCGCGTGCAGCAGGCGCTCCTGAAGAACGTGCCCGAGATCCGCCGCATCGTCGCGCGCGCCGGTGCCGACGAACTCGGCCTCGACCCGATGGGGCTCAACGACACCGATTCGTTCCTGGTGCTGAAGCCGATGGCCGAGTGGCGCCGGCCGGACAAGGAATGGCTGATCGATGAAATCCGCAAGGTGGTCGACGGCTTCCCCGGCATCGCCTACACCTTCACGCAGCCGATCGACATGCGCGTTTCGGAAATGCTCACCGGTTCGCGCGGCGACATCGCGATCAAGATCTTCGGCCCCGATCTCGCCACGCTCAACCGGTTGACCGGGCAGATTTTCGGCGTGATCGGAAAAATCCCCGGCGCGTCGGACGTCTATACGCAGCAGAACGCGGGCGTGCAGTATCTGCAGGCGGAGATCGACCGCAACGCGGCGGCGCGCTTCGGACTCAGCGGCGACGAAGTCGCCCTGCTGCTGCGCACGCAGCTCGAGGGCGAGGTCATCGGCACGATCCAGCAGCAGGGGCGGCGCATTCCGCTGCAACTGCGCGGCCCGGCCGATCTGCGCGCATCGCCCGACGCATTGCAGGCGCTGCGCCTCACGCTCGCGGACGGACGCGAGATCAGCCTCGACCAGGTGGCGCACCTCAAGCGGACCACCGGCCCCGTCGCGGTGAAGCGCGAAAACGCCGCGCGCTTCACCGTCGTGCAGAGCAATGTCGTGGGGCGCGACCTGGTCGGCTTCGTCGACGACGCCAAAGCCGCCGTCGCTTCGCAGGTCAAGCTGCCGCCGGGCTACAGCATCACCTGGGGCGGGCAGTTCGAGAACCAGCAGCGGGCGGCGAAGCGCCTGATGATCGTGGTGCCGGTGGCGCTCTTGCTGATCGGCTTTCTGCTCTACGTCACCTTCGGCGACGCGCGCCAGGCGCTTCTCGTGATGATGAACGTGCCGCTCGCGCTGATCGGCGGCATCTTCGCGCTGGCCGCGTCGGGCGAGTACCTGTCGGTGCCGGCATCGGTCGGCTTCATCGCGCTGCTCGGCATCGCGGTGCTGAACGGCGTCGTGCTGGTCAGCCACTTCAACCAGTTGCGCGCGCGGGGCCTGGACGGCGACGCCGTGGTGCGCGACGGCGCGTTGAGGCGTCTGCGCCCGGTGATGATGACCGCCAGCATCGCCGCCTTCGGCCTCGTTCCGCTGCTGTTCGCCAGCGGGCCGGGTTCCGAAATCCAGCGGCCGCTCGCCATCGTCGTCATCGGCGGCCTGGTCAGCGCCACGCTGCTGACGCTGGTGATGCTGCCGCTGCTGTACCGCCAATTCATACTGAAAGGAAGGCGCGCATGAACGCCGTGCATAGACTGACCTGGGCGCTCGCGCTGGCGTTTGCCGCGCCGGTTTTTTCGACGGCGGCGCGCGCCGGCTACCTGCCCGATCCCGCGGCTGCCGAAGCCGCCCTGCTGGCCTCGCCGACGGTGGCGCAGGCGCGGGGCGAACTCGCCGCGCAATCGCTGAAAAGCGAGAGCCTGAAGCGCGGGCGCGAGGAGTGGACGGTGGGAACCGACGTTCTGCAGCGCCGCATCGATGCGCCGCAGGATCGCTTCACCGAATGGGGCGTGGCGGTGTCGCGGCCGCTGCGACTGCCCGGGCGCGCCAATGCCGACCGCGCCCTGGCCGATGCGCTGACCGCCCACGCCGGCGCGAGCCTTGGCGAAGCGATGCACGAAAGCGGGCGGCAGCTGCTCGCGCTGTGGTTCGACTGGCTGAGCGAGGCCGGCCAGGCGAAGGTGTGGCTGGCGCAAGTGGCGATCGCCGATCAGCAGCTCGCCGCGGTGAATGCGCGCATTCACCTGGGCGAGGCGCCGCGGTCCGAGCGCGTCAACGCCGAGGCTGCGCTGGCGCAGGCACGCCTGCAGCAGCAGCAGGCGGCCGCGCGCGAGCAGCGGGCGCGCAGCCGCCTCGTCGCGCAGTACCCCGGTCTGCCGGTGGCGGCGGACGACACGCTGCCGCCGCCGGCGTTGCCGCCGGGGACCGCCGACGCCTATGTCGACGCGGTGCTGGCGCACGACCACGAACTGATGCGCGCGCGCCGCAAGGCCGAGATGCTGCAGGCCGAAGCGCGGCAATTCGCCAGCCGCCGCAGCGTCGACCCCAACGTCGGCGTGTTCTACAAGAACGAAATGGGCGGCAACGAACATCTCGTGGGCGTGAGCGTCGGACTGACACTGCCGGGATCGGCGCGACGCACCGACCAGCAGGCCGCCGAGCAGCTCAGCGCCACCGCGCAGGATGCCGCGGTCCGCCTGGAACAGCGGATACGCGAGGAGGCGCGCGCGAATTTCGAAGCGGCCGTCGCGCAGGCGGCGAACTGGCAGCAGGCCGACCGTGCGGCGCAGGCGCTTGCCGAAGGCGCGCGGCTGGCGGCGCGCGCCTACAGCCTGGGCGAGGGCAGCCTGGATCAGGTGCTGGTCAATCGCCGGCTGGCGCTCGAAGGCCAGCTGATGGCGCAGCAGGCGCAGGTCGATGCGCTATCGGCGGAGGCGCGCCTGAAGCTGGATTCGCACCAGCTATGGCCGCTCGATGCCGGCATGGAGGACAGCACGCACGCGCATCCTTGAGGGTCGCCGCGGTGAAGACAATTTGAAGGGGACGGCGGGGGGCGCGAACGGAAAATGCGCGTCGTGGCCGGCTGGTCGAGCCAGCGGCAGCGTTGCCTGTTTCAGGGGGAGAGGGCCAAAAACGAGGCCGGCAACCACACCGTGGCTGCCGGCCTGCGTAGATTTCGATGCGCGTCCCGGCGGGAAGCCGGGGCGCGCGGGGGCGTTACAGTTTCCCGCCGCCCTGGGTCATCAGGTAGCCGACCGCGTTCGCGATGTCGGCTTCGGACAGGGAGGCGTTGCCGCCCTTCGCAGGCATGGCGCGGATGCCGTGCAGCGCGTGGTCGTACAGCGTCGCGTAGCCCTGGCTCACGCGCGGACCCCAGGCTGCCTTGTCGCCCACCTTCGGCGCGCCGGCGACGCCGGTGCCGTGGCAGGCGACGCAGGTGCCTTCGAAGACGGCCTTGCCCTTGGCGGGGTCGGCTTTGGGCGCGGCGCCGGCGCTTGCGCCAGCTTCGGCGCCAGCAGCCGCACCCGCGGCGGGCGCTGCTGCTGCAGCAGCCGGCGCAGCGGCTTCGGGCGCCTTGAACTTGGCGCCTGCGGCGTCGGCCATGTAGGCGACGGCGCGCTCCACTTCGACGTCAGACAGATCGCTGGCGCCGCCGCGCGGAGGCATCTGGCGGATGCCTTCCAGGGCATGCTTGACCAGCGTCTCGTAGCCCTGGCCGATGCGCGGACCCCAGTCGCTCTTGTTGCCGAATTTCGGCGCGCCCAGCGCACCCGGCGTATGACACGTCGTGCAGACCGCCTCGAAGACCTGCTGGCCGGATTTCTCGACCTTGGGCGCGTTGGCGTCGAGCGCGTCGAGCGTGGCGACCGGCTTGATGCGTTCGAGCGTGGCTTTTTGCGCCGCCTCGCTGCTGGTGTCGGGCTTGTGCTTGTCCTGAATGCTGATGATCAGCATGATGATCAGAATGATCGCCACCAGGGGGGCGAACAGTCCGGCAAGAACGGAAATGATGATCTCCTGCGGGGTGGCTTGGGTCATCTTGGCGTGCGAATCGGCCATGAAATTATCCTTGGGGGGTGGCATCGAAAGCCGGGATTATAAGGAAAGCCGCTCTGGCAGGTAAAGTGCGGCCGCGAGGGCGGATGGACGCCGCGCCGCAAACCCGCTATGCTTCGCGGCTCCTAGCGCCCGTAGCTCAGCTGGATAGAGTACTGCCCTCCGAAGGCAGGGGTCGTGCGTTCGAATCGCGCCGGGCGCGCCAGTTTTCCGCTCACCATCGGCTTCAGCCCCTTGTTCCGCCAGGGTTTAATCTCTGCGTCGCGGGTTTACACTTGGGGTGAAGTTCATTCGAGTTTGCAATCATGGCCATTCCCACCCCCACCGACATCAAACTGCACCAGGCTTCGCGCAAGCTTGAAATCGCCTTTTCCGACGGCGCGCGCTTCGAGATGCCGTTCGAGTTCCTGCGCGTCTATTCGCCGTCCGCCGAAGTGCGCGGCCACGGTCCCGGCCAGGAAGTGCTGCAGGTCGGCAAGCGCGAGGTGATGATCAATGCCGCCGAGCCGGTCGGGCTGTACGGCATCAACTTCTTCTTTTCCGACGGCCACGACACCGGCATCTATTCGTGGGAATACCTTCACGATCTGGGCGTCAACCAGGCCGCGCTGTGGGACGAATATCTC
Organism: Pseudomonadota bacterium; assembly: GCA_021820845.1. Taxonomy (GTDB): domain Bacteria; phylum Pseudomonadota; class Gammaproteobacteria; order Burkholderiales; family Thiobacillaceae; genus Thiobacillus. The sequence continues at coordinate 19,939 of JAKADC010000005.1, read as the reverse complement.
CGGCGCATGGACGCCGCCGGCGCCTCGCGCGATCCGGGCATCGCCAAGATGTTCGAGCAGCGTCCGAAGGCCAAGTGAGACGCTGTCCATGACCGTCTGCTCGGCAAACACCTGCGCGCCCTCCGGGGCGCGTGTTGTTTTGGTGAGCCCCTACGAGCTGGGCCGGCAGCCGTTCAACCTGGCGCAGCCCGCGGCGTGGTTCGCGCGCGAGCGCATCGCCGCCGCCTGCGTCGACCTGTCCCAGCAGCAGCTCGACGCCGCGACCTTCGCCGATGCCGAGTACGTGGCGATCTACCTGGGCATGCACACCGCCACGCGGATCGCCGCGGCGGCCCTGCCGAAAATCCGCGCGCTCGCCCCGCGTGCGCGAATCGCCGCGTTCGGCCTCTACGCCCCGGTCAATGCGGCGTGGCTGAAAGGCCTCGGCGTCGAGGCGATCTTCGGCGGCGAATCGGAACCTGACCTCGTCGCATGGGTGCGATCGGGCGCGGCGCCGGGCGGTAGCGTGGTGCGGCGCGACAAGATCGAATTCCTGCTGCCCGAGCGGCGCGGCCTGCCCGAGCTGGGGCGCTACGCCAAGCTGATCCTCGCCGACGGCACGCAGAACACGACCGGCTTCACCGAGGCGAGCCGCGGTTGCAAGCATCTCTGCCGCCACTGTCCGGTGGTGCCGGTGTACGAGGGCAGGTTCCGCATCGTGCCGGCGGAAACCGTGATCGCCGACATCGCGCAGCAGGTCGAAGCGGGGGCGCAGCACATCAGCTTCGGTGATCCCGATTTTCTCAACGGCCCGACCCATGCGCTCAAAGTGGCCGAGGCGCTGCACGCTCGTTTCCCCGATCTGAGCTGGGACGCCACGATCAAGGTCGAGCACCTGCTGAATCACGCCGATCTGCTGCCGCGCCTCAAGGCGTGCGGGCTGCTGTTCGTCGTCAGCGCCGTCGAGTCGGTCGACGACGCGATTCTCGACAGGCTCGCCAAGGGCCACACCCGCGCCGATTTCGAACGGGCGCTGGCGCACTGCCGCGCGCTCGGCATCGCGGTGGCGCCGACCTTCGTGCCGTTCACGCCGTGGACCACGCTGACCGGCTATCGCGACCTGCTCGCCACCTTGCTGAAGCTGCGTCTGGTGGAAGCGGTTCCGCCGGTGCAACTGGCGATCCGCCTGCTGGTGCCGCAGGGCTCGCATCTCCTGCACCTGCCGGATTTCGCGGCACGGGTCGGTGCCTTCGACGAGGCCATGCTGGGCTATCCCTGGCAGGCGGACGACCCGCGCGTCGATGCGCTGCAGCGCGACGTCATGGCCTGGGTGATGGACGCCGAAAAAGCCGGGCTTCCGCGCGCCGAAGTTTTTGCCGGGGTCTGGGCTCGCACGCACGCGGCGCTCGGCGAAGCGCCGCCGCCGCTCGATCCCGCGCAGTTCGGCGAGCCGATCCCGCACCATTCGGAACCGTGGTACTGCTGCGCCGAACCGACCGAAACGCAGCTCACCGGCTTTTGACGCGATGGCGCGCCTTCTGCTTCTGCTTCCCGCCGCCGGCTACGCCAACCAGGATTTCATCGCCGCCGCCGCGCGGCTCGACATCGAGCTCGTCGCCTGCGCCGACTATTGCCCGCAGCTCGCGCTGGGCTGGGGCCTGCCGCCGCTGATGAGCGTGCCGTTCGACCGGCCGGATGCCGCGCTGCCGCGGGTCCGAAAAGCGTTGAAGCAACCTGTCGACGCCGTGCTGGCGGTGGACGACCACGGACAGCCGCTCGCCGCGCGCCTGCGCGCCGCGCTCGGGCTGCCGGGCAACCTTCCCGAAGCGGTGGCGAAGCTCACCGACAAGCTGCAGTTTCGCCGGCTGCAGCAGGCACTCGGCCTGCGCTGTCCGGCGTTCGTCGAGGCCGAAGGCGACGCGTCCGCCGCGCTCGCGTTGGGCTTTCCGCTGGTGGTGAAGGCACGCGGGCTGAACGCCAGCCGCGGCGTGGTGCGGGTCGACGATGCCGAGCAGCTTGTTCGCGCACTGAAGCAGGTGGAGCGCATCCAGGCACGCGCCAAGCGCGACAAGCAGGGACTGCTGGTCGAACGCTTCATTCCGGGCGTCGAGGCCGCGCTCGACGGGGTGCTGGTCGACGGCGTCCTGCAGGTGCTCGCCGTATTCGACAAGCCCGATCCGCTCGACGGGCCCTATTTCGAGGAAACGCTGTTCGTGACGCCGTCGCGGCTGCCCGCGGCGACGCAGCGCGAATTCGCCGAGGCGGTCGAGCGCGCGTGCGTCGCGGCCGGCGTCACCGAAGGCATGGTTCACGCCGAAGCGCGCATCAACGACGGCGGGGTCTGGCTGCTCGAAATCGCGCCGCGCGGCATCGGCGGCCTGTGCGGGCGCGTGCTCGCATCCACGCTCGGCATGGACGCGGCCGAGATCGTGCTGCGCCATGCCGTCGGCCTGCCGCTGCCGTCGCGGCCGAACGGCGGCGCGGCCGGCGTGATGATGATCCCCATTCCGGCCCACGGCATCTTTCACGGCATCGACGGGCTCGATGTCGCGCGCGCCGTGCCCGGCGTCACCGGCGTCGACATCACCGTTCAACCCGGCCAGCTGGTGGCGCCGCCGCCGGAGGGCGCGGCCTACCTGGGCTTTCTCTTCAGCCGCGCGGCGACGCCCGATCGGGCCGAGGCGATCCTGCGCGAAGCCCATGCCGCGCTGACGGTCCACATCCAGCCGCTGATCGAGCCGTGACGCTTCGCGCCGAGCTCGCCGCCGCGATCGGGCGCGCCATCGGCGCGCCGTTCGAGGCGGGCGCCGCACGAAGCGTCCACGGCGGCGACATCAGCGACGCCTTCACGCTCGGCGACGGCGATCGCACATTCTTCGTCAAGGTCCAGCCCGCCGCCCGGCTCGACCTGTTCGAAGCGGAAGCCGCAGGGCTCGCCGAACTGGCGGCGGCGCACGCCGTGCGCGTGCCGCGCGTTGTTTGCCACGGCACGGCGGCGGGGCGGGCCTATCTGGTGCTCGAACATCTGCCGCTCGGCGCGCGGGGCGACGCGGCGCGCCTGGGGCGGCAACTCGCGCAGCAGCACCGCGCCGGCGCTGAGCAATTCGGCTGGACGCGCGACAACTGGATCGGCGCCACGCCCCAGCCGAATGCCTGGCACGAGGGCTGGATCGATTTCTGGCGCGCGGAACGGCTCGGCTTTCAGTTGCGGCTTGCAGCCGAAAACGGCTACGGCGCGCTGCAGCGGGACGGCGACAGCCTGCTTGCGCACCTCGCCGCTTTTTTCGACGGCTACGCGCCGGTCCCCTCGCTTCTGCACGGCGACCTGTGGGGCGGCAATCACGGCTATCTGGCGGATGGAACGCCTGTGATCTTCGATCCCGCGCCGTATTTCGGCGACCGCGAATGCGACCTGGCGATGAGCGAACTGTTCGGCGGGTTCGCGCCCGATTTCCACGCCGCGTACCGCGAGGCATGGCCGCTGGACGCGGGCTACGCCGTGCGCAAGACGCTTTACAATCTCTATCACATCCTCAACCACGCCAACCTGTTCGGCGGCGGCTATGCGGCGCAGGCGCAGCGCATGCTCGCCCAGCTGCTGTCGCAGGTCCGGTAGGCCCCGAATGCCACAGCGTCTGCTCATCCTGTTCCTCGTGCTCTGCCTCGCCGGCTGTTCCGGCCTGCCGCGCAACGCCGTCGCGCCGAAGGTGAGCGTCGCCGGTATCGCCGTCAAGCGGCTCGGATTCTTCGAGCAGCATTTCGACGTCGACCTGCGTGTCAGCAATCCGAACGACTTCGGGCTGACCGTCGAGGCGGTGGAGTTCGATTTGGACGTGAACGGGCAGCCTTTCGCCAGCGCCCTGACGCACGACGCCACCCCCATCGCGGCGGCATCCAGCACGCTGCTGCGGATCGACGCCGTCACGCAATCGGACAAGCTGATCCGGCAGCTGCAGGACCTGTCGCCGGAAGCGTTGAAGGCAGGCGTGCCCTATCGCATCCACGGCCGCATCAAGACCGACCGTTCACCCGTCTGGATCCCGTTCGATCACGCCGGGGTGTATGGGGGCGAGGAGAAGAAGCCGGACGGCCGGCGCGTCTGAGCGGGGCGTTTCGTCGCGTCTCAGACCGCCAGGGCGCGCAGGGTGGGCACGGCGAGGCCGAACGCGTCGGCATGCTGCAGCGCGCGCGCCAGCCGCGCCGGCGCCGAGCGCCCGGTGCAGCCGTGGGCGGGGTCGGCGTCGAAGGCTTCGAGCATGCCGGCGAGGAGCTTTTCGCGGTCGTTCTTCATGCCGGTCAGCGCATCCTGGATGTCGATGACCTCGTCCGCCACCTGGCGCGCGAAGGTTTCGTGCTGCGACCACAGCGCCGAGACGGTCCCGCCGGTCTTCAGGCCGGCGAGGTTGGTCGTCAGGATATAGACGTTCTTGCGGACGAGCTCGAAGCACAGCGCGTCGCCCGACGCGATCTCGCGGCAAGGCAGGTCGATCGACGCCAGCGCCTCGCACAGCAGCCGCGCGCCCGGGCCGGCCGCCGGCGAGGCGATCAGGGCCTTGGCGTCGGTGCCCTTCTTCTTTTCGAACCAGACCGAGATCACCGTCGGATCGGCGTAGTGGTACTGCGCCCAGTCCCGCGGCAGCAACTCGTTCTGGATCAGCGCGATCTTCGGCCGCCACGCGCCGGGAATCGCCGCGAGGACGCGGTGGAGGTCGGTTTCCGCCACTGCGATCAGGACCAGGGCAGGATCGGGGTGGGCGTGCGCGACGGTGAACATGTCGTCGCCGCGCGTGACCGGAACGACGGTGTGCCCCGTCCGCAGAAAACCGCCCGCAAACACGCGGCCGAGCTGACCGAGGCCGATGATGATGATTTCGCTCATGCTGCCTCCAGGAAAGGATTTATCCGCGAAGCGCGTGAATGACCGCCGGGGGAATCGTCACGGCGGCATGCCGATGGAAAATTACTCCAGCCCTTTCGAGTGCAGGTACTCGTCATAAGTGCCCATGTAGAACTCGACGCCTTCGGGGGTGATCTCGAGAATGCGGGTGGCCAGGCTCGACACGAACTGGCGGTCGTGCGAGACGAAGATCAGCGTGCCCTTGAAGAGGTCGAGCGCGAGGTTGAGCGACTCGATCGACTCCATGTCCATGTGGTTGGTCGGCTCGTCCATCACCAGCACGTTGTGGCGGCCGAGCATGAGCTTGCCGTAGAGCATGCGGCCCTTCTCGCCGCCCGAGAGCACGCGCACCGATTTCCTGACGTCGTCGCCGGAGAACAGGAGGCGCCCAAGGATGCCGCGCAGCACCTGCTCGTCGTCGCCCGGCTGGGTCCACTGGTGCATCCAGTCGGTGAGATTCTTATCGGTGTCGAAATCGGAAACGTGGTCCTGCGAGAAATAGCCGACGTTGGCGTTCTCGCTCCAACGCACTTCTCCGAATTGCGGCGTCAGTTCGCCCATCAGGAGCTTCATCAGCGTCGATTTGCCGACGCCGTTGCCGCCGATGACGGCCATCTTCTCGCCAGCCTCGAGCGAGAAGCCGAGGTTGGACAGCAGTGGCGTGCCGTCGTAGCCGAACTTCAGGTTCTCGACCTCGAGCGCGCGGCGGTGCAGCGCCTTCTCGGGCTCGAAGCGGATGTAGGGGTTCTGGCGCGAGCTCGGCTTGAAGTCCTCGATCTTGATCTTGTCGATCATCTTCATGCGGCTGGTGGCCTGGCGCGCCTTCGACTTGTTGGCGGAGAAGCGGCGCACGAATTCCTGCAGTTCGGCGACCTTGTCCTTGGCGCGCGCGTTGGCGGCGGCCTGGCGCGCCTTCGCTTCGGACGACGCGAGCATGTAGTCGTCGTAGTTGCCCGGCCACACCTTGATCGTGCCGTAGTCGAGGTCGGCCATGTGGGTGCAGACCTGGTTCAAAAAGTGGCGGTCGTGCGAGATGACGATGATGGTCGCATTGCTCTCGTTCAGCACGTTCTCCAGCCAGCGGATGGTATTGATGTCGAGGTTGTTGGTCGGTTCGTCGAGCAGCAGGATGTCGGGGTTGGAGAACAGCGCCTGCGTCAAGAGTACGCGCAGCTTGAAGCCGGGCGCGATCTGGCTCATGGTGCCGGTGTGCTGCTCGGTGGGAATGCCGACGCCGAGCAGCAGTTGCCCCGCGCGCGCCTCGGCGTCGTAGCCGCCCATTTCGCCGAACTTCGCCTCGAGCTCGGCCGCGTGCAGGTAGTCCTCCTCGGTCGCCTCGGGGTTCATGTAGATCGCGTCCTTTTCCTGCATCACCTTCCACATCTCGGCATGGCCCTGCAGCACCACGTCGAGCACGCGCTGCTCCTCGTAGCCGAACTGGTCCTGCCGCAGCCACGCCATGCGCTCGCCCGGGTCGAGCGACACGTTGCCGGCGCTCGGTTCCAGTTCGCCCGCGAGAATCTTCATGAACGTCGACTTGCCGCAGCCGTTGGCGCCGATCAGGCCGTAGCGGTTGCCCTCGCCGAACTTGACGTTGACGTTCTCGAACAGCGGTTTGGAGGCGAATTGGAGGGTGATGCTGGAAGCGGTGAGCACGGAAGTGTTCCTGGAACGCGGGAAAAGCGCGGTATTTTAACATCGCGCCGGCGCCGCCCATGGCGCCTCCGCCGCCCCGACGACGGGCGAAACCCGCGCTAGGCTTCGGCCATCAGCGCCGGATGGTCCGCGGCCGGCCGGTCCAGGAAGTAGCCCTGCACGAGGTCGACGCCGAAGCGGCGCAGCAGGGCGAGCGTGGGGCCGTCCTCGACGTATTCCGCCACGACGGATTTGCCGAGGCCCAGCGCGACGCTGACCATGGCTTGCACGAACACCTGGTTGTCCGGGTCCCCGGCCAGATCGCGGATGAAAATCCCGTCGATCTTGATGGTGTCGACGTGCAGGTGCTTGAGATACGCGAACGACGAGAAGCCGACGCCGAAATCGTCCAGGCTGACGCCGCAGCCGAGCTGGCGCAGGGCCTCGATCATGCGCTGTGCGTCGTGGAGGTCGGAGACGGCCGCGGTTTCGGTGATTTCGACGATCAGCCGGTTCGGGCTTACGCCGGCCTGCCGCAACGCGTCGCCGATGTGCTGCGGCAGGCCGGGTTCGGAGAGCGAGCGCCCCGACAGGTTCACCGCGATCGGCGGCGTCAGCGGGTTCGCGGCGAGCAGGCGCAGCGTCTCGTCGATCACCCAGCGGTCGATGTCGAGAATGCGGCCGCTCTTTTCGGCGAGCTGGATGAAGTGGGTCGGCATGATGAACTCGCCGGGCTCGCGTTCGTCGACCATGCGGATGACCGCTTCCAGATGCGACAGCGTGCCGTCCTCCGTCCGGTACACGCCCTGGAAATGCAGCCGGAACAGGCCCTTGTCGAGGGCGTTGCTGATCCGCTCGCCCCACGAGAGGCGGCTGCGCATCTCGCTGTCGGCCTCCTGGTCGGCGCGGTACACGCGCCAGGTGTTCTTGCCCGCGTCCTTGGCCTGATACATCGCAATGTCGGCGCGCGCGACGAGGTCGTCGGCGTCGGCGGCGTGGCCGGGATAGTAGGCGATGCCAAGGCTGGTGGTGAGCCTGAGGTTCTGCCCCTCGAAGCGGAAAGGAATCTGCGCGATCGCGCGCACGATCCGTTCGGCCAGCACCTCGGCTTCGTTGCCTTGCGTCGACGGCAGTAGGATGGCGAATTCGTCGCCGCCGAGGCGCGCCAGGACTTCGTTGCGCCGCACCAAAGTGCCGATCTCGCTGGCCACGCGGATCAGCAGTGCGTCGCCGGCGCGATGGCCGTAGCTGTCGTTGATCGTCTTGAACTCGTCGAGGTCAAAGAACATGACGGCGAACCGGGACTGGCGGCGATCGCTCTCGAGCATCGTGCGCACCAGTTCCTGCTGGAAGTGGTGGCGGTTGTAGAGGCCGGTGAGCGCGTCGCGCTCGGCCAGATACACGAGTTGTTCGGCGGTCTGGCGTTCGCGCGTGATGTCCTCGTAGATCCACAGATGGCCGATGAAGCGGCCCTCGCGGTCGCGGACCGGATAATCGAGTTCGGTGATGACGCGCCCGTCGGCCATCTGGATTTCATAGCTGTCGGACAGCTCGCGCGTTTCGAGCACCGACAGCAGGTGCCGCGAGAAATGGTCGGGGCGCGCCAGCGAGGACGCCGATTTGGCGAGCACGTCGCGCGCCGGCAGGCCGATCAGACCGTCCTGCTCGTCGATCATCCACATGCGCGTGAACGCGGGGTTGTGGTAGATCACGCGGCCGTCGGCGGCGACGAACAGGATGCCCAGATTCATCGCCGAGAGCAGCGACACCAGCCGCGCGCGCTCCTGCTCGGTTTCCTCCAGGTACCGGCCCTGCAGGCTTTCCGCCGCGCGGAGCTCGCCGATGGCCTGACGCAGGCTCGCCTCCGTCGCCTTGAGGTCGTCGATGCTGTGGATGCTGGCGCGGATGCCCTGATACACGCCCGCGTAATCGTGGATCGGCTGCCAGTTCGCCACCGCCCAGAAATGGCCGCCCTCCTTGCGCAGCATCCGCAGCGTGTAGCCCTGGCCCGAGGTGCCGCGCAGCGCCTGGCGCAACTGGAAGTCCGACGCGGTGCGGTCGGCCGGGTGGATGATGCCGAGCGGAAAGTCCGCCTGCCCCATGCACTCGTCGACGCGGTAGCCGAGCATGCGCTCGACCGAGGGATTGACCCACAGCAGCCGGCCGTCGGGCGACAGCCAGAACTCGAGGTCGTGGGTGTAGTCGGCGATGGCGTGGAAGCGCGCCTCGTTCTCGCGGGCGCGCTCGATGTTGAAGCGCACCGATTCGGCCATGCGGTTGAAGGTGTCGACGAGCTGTCCGATCTCGTCCTCGCCCGCGCCGCTCAGCTTGACGTCGAGATGCCCCTGCGCCATGCGCTTGCTGGCGCGCGTCAGCGCCTCGAAGCGGCGGATCACGCCGCCGGCCGACACGGCGAGCAGGATGCCGGTCAGCAGCAGCGCGGCGGCGGCGATGATGAGGCTTTGCCTGAGGTAGCGATCGCGCGCCTGGCGAATGAAGTCGCCCGGCAGCACCAGAACGATCTCGCCGTAGCGCCCCCGAGCCGAGGCGACCGGCTGGACCAGGCGGAAATCCGCTTGGGTCCCTTCGTTTCCGGCCCGATGGACGACGCGGCCGTAGCGGTCGCGCACCGTGATCATTTTCAGGCTGCCCTCGCGTTGCAGGGTCTCGACGACGTCGGCCACGCGCGCGGCGTCCTCTCGCGACAGCGGCGCCAGCAGGGCCGCGGCGAGGGTCTTTCCGACATCGCGTGCGCGATTCTCGGCCTGCTGCTGCAATTCCTCGCCGGTCAGGCGCACCCCGTTGACGATCAGGAAGGCCAGCATCAGCGCCTCGACGCCGAGTGCGGCGAGGGTGAGCTTGTATCGCAACGACAGACGCGCGAACCAGGCCTTCAACGCGCCACCCACGTCACGTCGTCTGCCTCCCGGGCATATCGATACAAGCTTGCTCCCCCTTTTTTCTTTGTCTTTACAGGTTCTTCTGAAGGACCTTGGATCTTCGCTTGTAGTTGTACAGCGCCTGCTTGCTCCGCGGGAGGTGGTCCGGGCTGCTGTCGACGAAGCCGCGCTCCTCGAACCAGTGTTCGGTGCGGGTGGTCAAGACGAAGAGTTTCTTGAATCCTGCCTTCTTGCCTTTTTTCTCGGCTTCGGCGAGCAGCATGTTGCCGAAGCCGCGCCCGCGGAAATCCTTGGCTACGGCGAGGCAGGCGAGCTCGGCCGCGCGCTCCTCCGGGAATGGATAGAGTGCTGCGCAACCGGCGATGACGCCGTCGGATTCGAGGACCAGGAAACGCTCGACCTCCATCTCCAGCAGTTCGCGCGAACGCCGCACAAGGATGCCCTCGCGCTCGAGCGGCTCGATCAGGCCGAGGATGCCGCCCACGTCGTCGATGGTCGCGGCGCGCAGGGTCTCCAGGGGCGTCGGCGTGACAAGCGTGCCGACGCCGTCGCGGGTGAACAGTTCGGACAGGAGCGCGCCGTCGTGATGGCGGCTGATGAGATGGGCACGCTTGACGCCCTGGGTGCAGGCGGCGATGGCGCAGGGGAGGTAATAGGCGACGTCTTCGGGCAGGCTGCGCGCCTTCGCCCGGCCGGCTTTTTCGAGCACCTGCCGCGCCTCGCTGACGGTGAGCGCGTTGTGGATGGCGCGGCCCTTGTCCGGCACGCCCTCGGTGTCCATCAGGAAGATCAGCTTGTCCGCCGCCAGCTCGACCGCGGCCTGGGTGGCGACGTCCTCCAGACTGAGGTTGAAGACCTCGCCGGTCGGCGAATAACCGATGGGCGACAGCAGCACGATGTCGTGCTGGTCCAGCCGACGCCGGATCGCGGCGGCGTCGATCTTGCGCACCTCGCCGGTATGCAGGAGGTCGACGCCGTCGCGCACGCCCAGGGGCTGCGCGGTGACGAAATTGCCCGAGGCGACCCGGATGTCGGCGCCCGCCATCGGCGTGTTGGCGAGTCCGAGCGACAGCAGGGCCTCGATTTCGACCCGGACCGTGCCGGCGGCTTCCTTGACGCAGGCGAGCGCGGCGTCGTCGGTGACGCGCAGGCCGTTGACGTAGCGGATGGCGGTGCCGTTCTCGGTCAGCCTCGCCTCGACCTGCGGCCGCACGCCATGGATCAGCACCAGCCGCACGCCCAGACTGTTCAGCAGGTTGACGTCGTGGGCCAGCTGCACGAAGCCGCCGTCCGCCACCAGTTCGCCGCCGAAGGCGATGACGAAGGTCTTGCCGCGGAACCCGTGGATGTACGGGGCGGCGGAGCGGAACCAGTGGACGAAATGGGTGGTGTCTTTCAATGACATGGCCTGGAATTGGATGTGTTTATGGCGAAGGATACAGAAAACGCCTGTGAAACGGCGGGCGCCTGTCTTCATGCGGGAAATTAGTGGAATAAATCGGACAGGCCTCGCGTCATAACGAAGCGCGACAATTATTTCCGTTTCAATCAGTCCGAAGGAGACAACACATGAAGCAAATGAACAAGTTGATGGGCGCCCTGCTGGGCGGTGCATTGATGATGGGCGCGCTGGCACTGCCCGCCACCAGCCAGGCAAGCGACAAGCATGACAAGATCGTGATCCAGGTGAGCGACAACGATCCTGCGAAATGGAACCTGACGCTCAACAATGTCAAGAACGTTCAGAAGGTGCTGGGCAAGAACAACGTCGAGCTGGAAATCGTGGCCTATGGTCCCGGCATCAACATGTTGAAGGCCGAGGCCGAAGTGGCCAACCGGGTTGCCGATGCCGTGGATTCCGGGGTGAAGGTGGTCGCGTGCGAGAACACCATGCAGGCGCAGAAGCTGACCAAGGAAGACATGAATTCCAAGATCGGCTATGTGCCGGGCGGGGTCGTCGAGATCATGAAGCGCGAGCAGCAGGGTTACGCCTATCTGCGACCCTGACCGGGGCCGCAGAGGACGCCGGGCGCAAGCCCGGTTTTTTTGCGTCTGTGCTGCTCAGAAGTCGCCCCACAGCGTCTGCATCGCGGCGAGCGCGGCGAGCGCCGCGGTCTCCGTGCGCAGCACGCGCGGCCCCAGGCGGACCGGAACGGCGCCGGCCGCGTGCAGCGCGGCGGTCTCGTCGGCCTCGAAGCCGCCTTCGGGCCCAGCCACCAGGCAATCCATCGCGGCGGGGGCGGGCAGATCGGGCAGGCGCATTTCCGCGAGCGGCGACAGGAAGAGGAGGCGCATGCTTCGCTGCCCCGGCGAGTCCGCCTCCGCGTTCTGCCCGCGCGAAGTCGTTCGTGCCAGCCAGTCGGCCAGCGTCAGCGGCGCGGCCACCTCGGGCACCCGGTTGCGGCCGCATTGCTCGCACGCGCTGGCGACAACGCCCTGCCAGTGCGCCGTCCGCTTGTCCGCGCGCTCGCCGGCGAGCTTGACGACGCTGCGCCTGGCGGCGATCGGCTGGATCGCCGCGACGCCCAGTTCGACCGCCTTCTGCAGCGTGTAGTCCATCCGCTCGCCGCTCGAAATCCCCTGTGCCAGCATCAGGTGCAGCCGTGACTCGCGCTCGATGTCGGCGAATCCGGTCACTACGACCGCAACGTCGTCCTTGCGGATGCGCTCGATGCGCGCCGCGTATTCGCCGCCGCGGCCGTTGAACAGCGTGACGGCGTCGTTCTCCGCCAGCCGCAGGGCTCGCGCCGCGTGGCGCGCGGGGCCGGGCGGCAGGCTGAAGCGGGCGCCGGGGGCGAGCGCCTGATCGAGATAAAAGCGCGGTGCGGACATCTTGGTATTATGCCGGGGTTGGCATGAGTTTCTGCGGAGCGCGTCATGGTTTCCCTCACCACCCCGGTATGCGATTTTGGCTGGAAGGCGCCCGATTTCCGGCTGCCGGGCATCGACGGCAAGGTGTGGTCGCTGGCGGATGCGATGGGGCCCAACGGGCTCCTGGTCATGTTCATCTGCAACCACTGCCCCTACGTGAAAGCGATCCGCCCGAGGCTGGTGCGCGACCTCGCCGAACTGCGACGCGACCATGGCATCCATGCCATCGCCGTCATGTCGAACGACCCGGCCGACTACCCGGAGGATTCCTTCGACAACATGAAGCGGGTGGCGGACGAATTCGGTTTTTCCTTTCCGTACGTGCTCGACGAGACCCAGGACGTGGCGAAAGCCTACGGCGCCGTCTGCACGCCGGATTTTTTCGGATTCAACCGCGATTTCGAACTGCAGTACCGCGGCCGCTTCGACGCGTCGCGCAAGGAGACGGCGCCCGAAGGCGCGCGCCGCGACCTGTTCGAGGCGATGAAGGCTGTTGCCGCCACCGGGCGCGGTCCCGCCGAACAGATTCCGAGCATGGGATGCTCGATCAAATGGAAAGGGGAGTGAGATGGTCGATCGTCACCAGCATTGGGAAGGGGTTTACCGCAGCAAGGCCGCGGACCAGGTGGGCTGGTTCCAGCCGCACGCGGCGTCGTCGCTGCGCCTGATCGAGGATTGCGCCGGCAGGGACGCCCACGTCATCGACGTCGGCGGCGGCGCCTCGGTGCTGGTCGGCGATCTGCTCGATGCCGGTTACCGCAACCTGACCGTGCTCGACCTCGCCGAATCGGGGCTGGCCGCGAGCCGTGCGCGCCTCGGCGCACGGGCACAGGATGTGGAGTGGATCGCGGCCGACGTCACGCGTGCCGACCTCCCCGCGATGGCCTACGACGTCTGGCACGACCGCGCGGTTTTCCATTTCCTCACCGACGCGGCGGACCGGGCGCGTTACGTGGCGCAGGTCTTGAAAAGCGTGAAGCCCGGCGGACACGTCATCGTCGCGACCTTCGGCCCCGGCGGGCCGCTGCAATGCTCGGGCCTCGACGTGGTGCGCTACGCGCCCGACGTGCTGCACGCCGAGTTCGGCGCGCCGTTCCGCCTCGTCGCCCACGAAACCGAAATCCATCGCACCCCTTCGGGCGGGGAGCAGGAATTCGTCTACTGCTATTGCCGGCGCGTCTGACCATGCTTGAAGACGTCAAGGCGCTTGTCCGCGAGGTCGCGCTGCGCGAAGTGACCCCGCGGTTTCTCAAGGTGGCGCACAGCCACAAGACGGACGGCAGTCTGTTCACGGAGGCGGACGCCGCGACCCAGGCGGCGCTCGAGGCGGCATTGCCGCAGATCCGGCGCGTTCCCGTGCTGGGCGAGGAAATGACCGAGCGGCAGCAGCACGACGCCTGGGACGCCGGGCGCGACGGGCTGTGGTGCGTCGACCCGATCGACGGCACCTCCAATTTCGTCGCCGGCGTGCCCTATTTCGCCGTGTCGGTGGCCTACCTGTACAAGGGCGAGCGCCAGCTCGGCGTCGTCTACGATCCCGTCGCCGACGAAATGTTCACCGCCGAGCGCGGCCGCGGCGCGCACCTCAACGGCGCCCCGCTGCCCTTGCGCCAGCCCGTTCCCGAACTGCGGCGCGCGCTCGCCGGTGTCGAAATGAAGCGCATCGACCGCGAACTCGCCGGCCGGCTGGCATCGTGGCCGCCGTACGCCTCGCAGCGCAATTTCGGCGCGTCGACGCTGGACTGGTGCTACACAGCGGCCGGGCGCTTCGATATCTATGTCCACGGCGGGCAGAAGCTTTGGGATTACGCCGCCGGCGCGCTGATCCTCGAGGAGGCGGGCGGACGGCTGGCGAGCCTGTCGGGCAGCTTCGACATCGCCAACGTCTGGGAGCGCTCGGTCGTGGCATCGGTCAGTCCCGATCTGTTCGAACTTTGGCGCGACTGGCTGAAGGCCGCCGGCGCATAAATCAGCGCACGAGGCAAATAAAAAGATTTTAGCGGCACGGTTCTGAGCCGACGTCGAGCTTGCCGCCTTAACCCCTTGTCGCGACGCGTGTTTTGCCCGGTTCGGCCGTGGCTTGCCGAAGCGCGTCCTGCTGACGGATAATCAAGGTTTTTGCATATTCTGCCCAAGCTGTCGCCGCACGGCTTTCCCGGGCGAGAATGCGCCCGTTTTTTACTTAGCTGAAGGGAACGCAATGCCAACCCGTAACGACCTGGCCAATGCCATCCGCGCGCTTGCGATGGATGCCGTCGAAAAAGCCAAATCCGGCCATCCCGGCGCCCCGATGGGCATGGCGGAAATCGCTGAAACGCTGTGGAATCACCACATGCGCCACAATCCGACCAATCCCAAGTGGGCGGATCGCGACCGCTTTGTGCTGTCGAACGGCCACGGCTCGATGCTGATCTACGCGCTGCTGCACCTGACCGGCTACGACCTGTCGATGGACGACCTCAGGCAGTTCCGCCAGCTGCACTCCAAGACCCCCGGCCACCCCGAATACGGCTACGCCCCCGGCGTCGAGACCACGACCGGGCCGCTCGGACAGGGCATCACCAATGCCGTCGGCATGGCGATGGCGGAGAAGATTCTCGCCGCTGAATTCAACAAGCCCGGCCACGCCATCGTCGACCACCACACCTACGTGTTCATGGGCGACGGCTGCATGATGGAAGGCATCTCGCACGAAGCCTGCGCGCTCGCCGGCACCTGGAAGCTCAACAAGCTGATCGCCTTCTGGGATGACAACGGCATCTCGATCGACGGTCACATCGAGCACTGGTACACCGACGACACCGCCAGGCGCTTCGAGGCCTACGGCTGGAACGTCGTGCCCAACGTCGACGGCCACGACGTCGTCGCCATCGAGGCCGCGATCCGGAAGGCGAAGGCCAGCAGCGACAAGCCCACCCTGATCTGCTGCAAGACGATCATCGGCAAGGGCTCGCCCAACAAGGCCGGCACGCACGACGTGCACGGTGCGGCGCTCGGCCACGAGGAAGTCGAGGCGACGCGCAAGAACATGGGCTGGAACCACGCCGCGTTCGAAGTGCCCGCCGACATCTACGCCGGCTGGGACGCCAAGACCAAGGGCCAGGGGCTGGAGAGCCTGTGGAACAACAAGTTCGCCGAATACAAGAAGGCGTTCCCTGCCGAGGCGGCCGAATTCGAGCGCCGCATGAAGGGCGAACTGCCCGCCAACTGGAAGGCGCACGTCGCCGAGCAGCTCGCGGCGATCAACGCCAAGGGCGAGACCGTCGCCACCCGCAAGGCCAGCCAGATCGCGATCAATGCGCTCGCCCCCGCCTTGCCCGAGTTCCTCGGCGGCTCGGCCGACCTGACCGGGTCCAACCTGACCAACTGGACCGGCTGCCATCCGGTGCGCCACGGCAATCCCGGCAACTACATCAGCTACGGCGTGCGTGAATTCGGCATGGCCGCGATCATGAACGGCATGGCGCTGCACGGCGGCCTGCTGCCCTTCGGCGGCACCTTCCTGATGTTCTCCGAATACTCGCGCAACGCCATCCGCATGGCCGCGCTGATGAAGCAGCGCGTGATCCACGTGTTCACGCACGACTCCATCGGCCTCGGCGAAGACGGCCCGACCCACCAGCCGGTCGAGCAGACCGCGACGCTGCGCATGATCCCCAACATCGACGTCTGGCGTCCGTGCGACACGATCGAGACGATGGTCGGCTGGGCCGCTTCGGTCGAGCGCACCGACGGCCCCACCCTCCACATCCTCAGCCGCCAGAACCTGCCGTTCATGAAGCGTGACGACGCGACCCTCGCCAGCATCGCCCGCGGCGGCTACGTGCTGAAGGACGCGGCGGGCGCCAAGGCGGTCATCATCGCCACCGGCTCCGAAGTCGAACTGGCCGTCAAGGCCCAGGAAGCGCTGGCTGCGGAGGGTGTCGCGGTGCGCGTGGTTTCCATGCCGTCGACCAACACCTTCGACAAGCAGGACGTCGCCTACAAAGCCAGCGTGCTGCCCAAGGGCCTGCCGCGGGTGGCAGTGGAAGCCGGCGTCACCGACTTCTGGCGCAAGTACGTGGGCCTCGAAGGCGCAGTGGTCGGCATCGACCGCTTCGGCGAATCCGCCCCGGCTCCGGCGCTGTTCAAGGAGTTCGGCATCACCGCCGAGGCCGTCGCGGCCGCGGTCAAGAGCGTGCTGTAAAAACCCCTGCACCTGCGAAGGACCATCGCGAAGAAGCAATGCTTCGCGATCCTTCGCGGGCCAAAAGATTTCTCAACCTAGGAGACTGCAAATGGCAATCAAAGTTGGTATCAACGGTTTTGGCCGCATCGGCCGCATGGCTTTCCGCGCCATCGCCAAGGACTTCCCCGAAATCGAAGTGGTCGCGATCAATGACCTGCTCGATCCCGAATACCTGGCGTACATGCTGAAGTACGACTCGGTCCACGGCAACTTCAAGGGCGACATCGCCGTCGAAGGCAACAACCTCATCGTCAACGGCAAGAAGATCCGCCTGACCGCCGAGCGCGAGCCCGCCAACCTGAAGTGGAACGAAGTCGGCGCCGACATCGTGATCGAGTGCACCGGCTTCTTCCTGACCAAGGAAACCTGCCAGAAGCACATCGACGCGGGCGCCAAGAAGGTGGTGCAGTCGGCGCCGTCGAAAGACGACACCCCGATGTTCGTGTACGGCGTGAACCACGAGAAGTACAAGGGCGAGGCCATCGTCTCGGCCGCTTCGTGCACCACCAACTGCCTGGCGCCGATCGCCAAGGTGCTGAACGACAACTGGGGCATCAAGCGCGGCCTGATGAGCACCGTCCACGCCGCCACCGCGACGCAGAAGACCGTCGACGGCCCGTCCTCCAAGGACTGGCGCGGCGGACGCGGCATCCTGGAAAACATCATCCCGTCGTCGACCGGCGCCGCCAAGGCCGTCGGCGTGGTGCTGCCCGAACTGAAGGGCAAGCTGACCGGGATGGCGTTCCGCGTTCCCACCTCCGACGTGTCGGTGGTCGACCTGACCGTCGAACTGGAAAAGCCCGCCAAGTACGCCGACATCTGCGCCGCCATGAAGAAGGCTTCGCAATCCGGCGACATCAGCAAGACGCTCGGCTACACCGACGAGAAAGTCGTCTCGACCGACTTCCGCGGCGTGGGCTTCTCGTCGATCTTCGACGCCGAAGCCGGCATCGCGCTGGACGACACCTTCGTCAAGGTCGTGTCGTGGTACGACAACGAGTACGGCTACACCTGCAACATGCTGCGCTTCGTGCAGCACGTCGCCAAGTAAGTCGATCGAGGGGCAAGGCTCAGGCCTTGCCCCTTGTTTCGGCCGTGAGTCTTAAGGCCTGGCGCGGTCTCCAACCCCGCGCCAACCCTTAAACCTTACTTTCAGGAGAACCCACCATGGCATTTATCCGCGTCACCGACCTCGACCTGGCAGGCAAGCGCGTCTTCATCCGCGCCGACATGAACGTGCCCGTCAAGGACGGCAAGGTCACGTCCGACGCCCGCATCACCGCGTCGATGCGCACAATCGAGCATTGCCTCAAGGCCGGCGCCAAGGTCATGGTCACTTCGCACCTCGGCCGTCCCACCGAAGGCGAATTCAAGGAAGAGGATTCGCTGAAGCCGGTGGTCGACGTGATCGCGCAGAAGCTCGGCAAGAACATCCGCCTGATCCGCGAATGGACCGATGGCGGCTTCGACGTCGCCGACGGCGAGCTGGTGGTGCTGGAAAACTGCCGCGTGAACAAGGGCGAGAAGAAGAACGTCGACGAGACCGCGAAGAAGTACGCTGCGCTGTGCGACGTCTTCGTGATGGATGCCTTCGGCACCGCGCACCGCGCCGAAGCCTCCACCCACGGCATCGCCAAGTTCGCGCCGACCGCCGCGGCCGGCATCCTCCTGACCGAGGAACTCGACGCGCTCGACAGGGCGCTCGCCAACCCGGCGCGTCCGATGGTCGCCATCGTCGGCGGCTCCAAGGTTTCCACCAAGCTGACCGTGCTGGAAGCGCTGGCCGAGAAGTGCGAGCAGCTGGTGGTCGGCGGCGGCATTGCCAACACCTTCCTCAAGGCCACGGGCCACAACGTCGGCAAGTCGCTGTGCGAGGACGACCTCGTCCCGACCGCGCAGGCGCTGATCGAGAAGATGACGGCGCGCGGCGCGACCATCCCCATCGCCGTCGACGTCGTGTGCGGCAAGAAATTCGACGCCAGCGAGCCCGCCGTGCTGAAGGACGCCGGCGACGTCGCCGACGACGACATGATTTTCGACATCGGCCCGAAGAGCGCCCAGGAGCTCGCGGACATCATCATGAAGGCGGGCACCGTCGTGTGGAACGGCCCGGTCGGCGTGTTCGAATTCGACCAGTTCGGCGAAGGCACCAAGACCATCGCCATGGCGATCGCCAACACCAATGCCTTCACCCTGGCCGGCGGCGGCGACACCATCGCCGCGATCCAGAAGTACGACATCTACGACAAGGTGAGCTACATCTCCACCGCCGGCGGCGCCTTCCTCGAGTACCTCGAAGGCAAGGTCCTGCCCGCCGTGGCGATTCTGGAGGAACGCGCGAAGGGCTGAGCGCTTCACGGTGAAACCCGAGGGGGAGGCGTCATGCTTCCCCCTCGGGTTTTCCGCCGCCTCCTTTACCTTACCGCACTCGAATAATGATACGCAGAACCAAAATCGTCGCCACCCTCGGCCCCGCCTGCTCCGATCCCCAGACCCTGGACCGCATGATGGAAGCCGGCCTGGACGTGGTGCGTCTCAACTTTTCCCACGGCTCGGCGCAGGATCACATCGACCGCGCCGAGCTCGTGCGTTCGCTGGCACGCGCGCGCGGCCGCGCGGTCGGCGTCCTGGTCGACCTGCAGGGCCCGAAGATCCGCATCGGCAAGTTCAAGGACGGCAAGATCGTCCTCGCCAAGGGCGATACCTTCATCCTCGACGCCGCCTGCGCGCTGGGCGACCAGACGCGAGTCGGCCTCGACTACAAGGAGT
Source organism: Pseudomonadota bacterium (assembly GCA_021820845.1). Taxonomy (GTDB): domain Bacteria; phylum Pseudomonadota; class Gammaproteobacteria; order Burkholderiales; family Thiobacillaceae; genus Thiobacillus. Next base: position 660 of record JAKADC010000005.1, on the reverse strand, counting down.
TGCCGAACGACGTGAAGCGCGGCGTGACCCTGCTGCTCGACGACGGCCGCATCGAGTTCTGGGTCGAAGACGTGCAGGGCGCGGAAATCATCTGCAAGGTGGTGCAGGGCGGCGTGCTGTCCAACAACAAGGGCATCAACCGCAAGGGCGGCGGCCTGTCGGCGTCGGCGCTGACTGAGAAGGACATCGAGGACATCAGGACCGCCGCGGCGCTGAAGGCGGATTACCTCGCCGTGTCGTTCCCGCGCTCCGGCGCCGACATGCAGCAGGCGCGCGAGCTCTTGCGCGCCGCCGGCGGCAAGAGCCAGCTCGTCGCCAAGATCGAGCGCACCGAGGCGATCGAGCACCTGGAAGAGATTCTCGAGGCTTCCGACGCCATCATGGTGGCGCGCGGCGACCTCGGCGTGGAAGTCGGCGACGCCGCGGTGCCGGCGTTGCAGAAGCGCATGATCCGCATGGCGATCGAGCGCAACAAGGTCGTCATCACGGCCACCCAGATGATGGAATCGATGATCACCAGCCCGATCCCGACGCGCGCCGAAGTCTCCGACGTCGCCAACGCGGTGCTCGACGGCACCGATGCGGTGATGCTGTCGGCCGAAACGGCGGCGGGCCAGTTTCCGGTCGAAGCCGTGCAGGCGATGCACCGCGTCTGCCTCG
>JAKADC010000004.1 GCA_021820845.1 Pseudomonadota bacterium | reverse complement strand
GAAGAAATCGCCCACCGTCGGCTTGATGAAGTTGTAGTAGTCGCTCTGCGCCTTGAGCTTGTGCAGCACCCGCATCGGATCCTCGTCGGTCCAGTCCGACAGCTGGACGACGTAGTCGCGGTCGGCCCGGATGCGGTCGCCGCCTGCGGGGTCGATGACGATCGCGCCGTACATGCCCGTCTGTTCCTGGAAGCCGCTGTGTGAGTGGTACCAGTAGGTGCCGGCCTGCCTGACCTTGAAGCGGTAGACGAAGGTCTCGCCGGGGGCGATGCCGTTGAAGCTGAGGCCGGGCACGCCGTCCATCCGGAAAGGCAGCAGGATGCCGTGCCAGTGGATCGAGGTCGGCACGGCCATGCGGTTGGTGACGCGCAAGGTCACCGTGTCGCCTTCGCGCCAGCGCAGGGTCGGGCCGGGAATCTGGCCGTTGATCGCCGTCGCGATGCGCGGCTTGCCGGTGAAATTCACCGGCAGTTCGCTGATTTCGAGGTCGAATTCGGTGCCCCGCAGTTCGCTTGGCTGCATGCCGCCCGCGGCCCAGGCTTGCCGGCCGGCCAGACCGGTTCCTAGCAGCAAGCCGCCGGCGGCGAGCCCCTGGACGAAGCGGCGCCGGGTGGGATCGGCAAGGATGAAATCGGGTTGACGCTGGTTCATGGGTGGGAGGAACGCCTTGTCGTCGCGGAAAACGATGCCTGACAGCTTGCATGCCGCGAGGCGACGCGAACCTGACATGGCCATTACAAATTTGTCACGCTTGCCCGAGAACGGCGCGGGAAGGTCCTCTCGGCGCGCATCCGCAGGGGGACGGCAAGGGTCGCCTCAAGTTTCCGAATCGACGATTTTCGAATTCGTGAACGCGGGCGACGCGCATCGGCTGCTCGCTTCCGGTTCGCTCGGATCGCGCTGGATTAGCGCGCGACCCGCCAAAAAATAAGGCGATACAAATCCCGCATGCGTTCGATCCGGCCGGCGCCCGTCAACTCGCCATAGCGCGCGTCTTCGTAGTGTCGCGTCATTTCTCCCGTCTCCCGACGCAGATCGCGGTAAAACGAATCGAGCTCGGCCAGGTACTCGCGCGTATTTTCATGGCGGTCCCTTTTCGCTTCGCTCTGGCGCGGACAGATACCGATGAGCTTTCGGAAAAGCCAGGCCGATAAGGCATTTTGCTCGAAAACGAGCTAAGCAATTGATCGTTCTTTAACAATTCGGGGATGTTTGCAGTTCGCCGCCGCACAGGCGGCTTAGAAGTTCGGCCTCGCCAGCCTCTTTTTAGGAGTGTGGTTCGCCAACAAGAAAGCCAGCCTCGAAGGTTGGCCCTCTTCGATTCTCATGAATTCTAAAGATTAGAGAAAAATCTAGAATTCAACGAGATTGCGCATCGCCAAAGTTGTGTCGACAGGGCTTCTCGCGACATCAACGCGTTGTCTCGCGAATCACCATTCCGGTACCTTTGTGGATCGTCTTAGTTACACGGAAATTTCCGGCTATGCGCAGGTGCGCAATCGGAAGCCGACAAGGACGCGAATCCGCCCGACTATCGCCGTCCCAAACCTATACGGCAACGTACTCAAATTACCCAACAAGTTCCCAGGCCTGGTCTTAGTCATTAGGAAAATTGACCGAAACCTGCCGAGAGGGGGCTATCCGCGCGCTGGAAAAGCCTAACCTTCGGCGTCAAGCGGCGCAAAATCTGAAAAGTCTCTTGGCTTGAGCTCCCAAAGTGGACGCTTTCGGACGGTCACTGCTATCACCACAGCCTTCCGCTTATCGGCCTTTGCTGCCGGTGGCGTTGACTGAGTTAAATGGCCGGTGTCATACAATTTGCCGACGTTGACGCTGTATGCTGTTTGAACGGCCGCTTTAGTCAGTGATGAGGGACACCGCTGAATCCTTGCGCTCGTCGTCGTACATCTGCACGAACCCTGCCCTGGAATGGTCGTCGATGGCCACGTGAGCGAACTCCCAGCCCGCGCCTTCGACGCTGTCGCGCCGGTTGCCGGTCACGCGATGACTGGGACGCACGATCCGGCCGAGCTTCTTGGTGTCCATGTGCAGCAATTCTCCAGGCGCGTCACGCTCGTAGCGCTGGATGGCAACGGGAGGTTCGAGAGCCTTGAGGCTGGACAGTCCAAGGCGGCTCAGCACCCGGCTGATGGTCGCCACACTGCGACCGACGGTGGCGGCGATACGCCGCATGGGCATGCGCGCACGGCGTAGCTGCTCGATGCGTTGGGCGAGCGCCTCGTCCACGGTGCTGCGCGTCTTAAGGGGTCTGGAGCTGAGGTCGAGCAGGCCGTCCGGTCCTGATTGCCTGAACCGGCTGCGCCACTTGCTGGCGGTACGCGCGCTGATGCCCGCGGCCTCGGCGGCGGGCGCAAGCCCCATCACGGCAATGCGCTCAATGAGCAATTTGCGCCCCTCGAAGGTGGTTCTGGCATTCTTATGGCTGTTCATCCGGTTGGTCCCTCTGGAAGCTCTGAAGCGTGGAAACTCCAGTCTCCCAGATCCTTCCGGGTGAACAACCTATTGAAACATACAGCTAGATCGCAGGGTTGGGCACGCCATGCCTTGGGTGAGCGAAACTCACAATGGCAACGCTAGTAGAGCCGGCAATGATTAAGGCGATGTCGGTGCTGAACGCAAAGGGCGGGAATGCCGGACCATATAAAACGCAAAAGGGGCATTATGATGAACCAGCGCGACACTCGCTTAACAGTCGTGGTGGCTGCCTAAATTTGGCGTACCTTGTCGCCATTAGAAGACACTCATAGATGTTTGTTTTAATGGGTTATTTTTAATATTGACCCAAATTCCCAGAATTTGTTGTCGCGACAGAGCGACACTCAACTCTCGAAGCAAATTTTTATCCATTTGTTTATCAAGCTGTTTTTGTTGTTGGCATACGTCGTGCTCGGATGGTCTCGCGTCCACCTTGGACGCAAGCGCTTTTGCGCTTCTTGAATCAGGTTTGTATGGCGCTTAAAACAAACGCCATCATTTTTCTCACTACCGCGAAAGGGCACATCCATGAAACAACAAGTCCTCGTTACCGCTCTCGCCTTGGGCCTTAGCTTTGGCATGAACGCTGCGCACGCGGCACACTCACGCATTCATAAGACAAACACAACTCATCAGGCAAACGCGGCCACTCGGGCTACGAGCAACGGTGCGGGTCAAGCGGCTACCCCGGCAATACCCGGCAATAGCACGGCCGATGCCAAAGTCACCACCAACCGCCAGAAAGAAATGGACAACCGCGAGCATGCCGCCGATCTTCGCGCTGCGGCCGAAGCAAAAAGCGACAGTGGGGAAATCAACGGGGTTTCCCATCCCACCGTTGAGCGTCCCAACATTCAGCGTCCAGACATCCAGCGCCCTGAGATCCAGCGCCCTGAGATCCAGCGCCCTGAGATCCAGCGCCCTGAGATCCAGCGCCCTGAGATCAATCGCTAACGAGCTCTCCGTTTTTGGGGTTCCGGGGGAGGAAGTGTCGGACACGGCGGCGCCGATGCTGGGCCGCCGTGCTATATCCGCTGCGTCCTCATAGGTATTTCTTCAATGTTTAAGGAATTCGCGTGATAAAAATCAAGGTCCTTGCGGCGCTTTTGCTCGCAGGATATGCGGGAACGGGTTGGGCCACAGAGTCGTCTTCAAACCTCGCTTTAGGGGTGGAGCCCTCCTATTCGGATGGCAAATATGGGACGTCCGCGGACACCAAAATTTTCTACCTGCCGTTCTACGCCAAATACCAAGACGGAGATCTCGGTATCAAGCTAACCGTGCCTTACATCTCGGTCGAAAGTACTGGAGCGGTGCTGTCTGGTGGGACGGTCATAGGTCATAAGGGAAAGAGCGGCGCGACCGCCAGCCCGACCACAGAAAGTGGCCTCGGCGATGTATGGCTTGATGGGCGCTACAGGATTCATGGAACGGGTGGTGCCAGTCCGGACTTCGTTCCTTATGCGAAGGTGAAATTTGGCACGGCATCATCCAGCCGGGGCCTCGGCACCGGCGAAAATGATTATGAGGGGGGGCTCGGCCTCGAATGGGCCGTGGCGGAGAACTGGTTTCCGTTTGTGACCGCCGGCTACCGTTTCGTCGGTTCTCCCGCCGGACTGAACCTAAGCGACTTCGCAACCTATGACGGCGGCGTCATGTACCGAGTCTCCCAGACGGATTACCTGACGGCAATGTTTACTGGCCATGGTTCCGCGCAAGCAGGGACGCCAGCCGCTGCCGATGCCATGCTTGCCTGGAATCACCGTATGGGTGGTGGAATTGGCCTCCAGGCATTCCTCGACAAAGGGCTGAGCAACGGCAGCCCGGATTACGCTGCGGGCGTGGGCTTGGAAAAGCGTTTTTAATAGAACTTATGTGTGTTCGGGGGCAATCCCGACAGTTGGCCCGAACGGCGTTGAGCTGTTCTGGGCCAATACTCTCCGAGAACAGATTCCATGAAACGTATTCTGGTTGCAGCGGTAGTAGCCCTTGCCGGCAGCACTCCCCTGGCATTCGCTGCTGACGTCGGCGTCTCGATTGGCATCGGTGATCCCCGGTTCTACGGTCGAATCGATATCGGCGGCTATGAGCCACCTGCAGTCATCAATGATGAGCCGATCGTCGTTGAGCGGATACCTGCATACGGTCCCCCGGTCTATCTGCGCGTACCTCCGGGCCACGCGAAGCACTGGCGCAAGCACTGTCACGAATACCATGCTTGCGGCGAGCGAGCTTATTTTGTGCGAGACGGATGGTATGAGCACGTATATGTCCCCCGCTACCGGGAACGACATCACTGGGACGACGAGGACGACGATGATTAAGATCATGGCAGCAATCCCGATTTTGCTGTCAGGAATGCACCGTAACCGATGGAGAGGCGCGGCAATCAGCCAACCACAAATGACGACGCCACGTGTCGAGATTTGTTCGATTGACCTCCGCCCCATGCAAGGCTCGGATATTCCGGGCTTCTTTTCTTGCGCGGGGGCCGGCACGTGCCAAGAGGTTCTCGCTGCCATCGCTAAGCCCTATCAGCCAGCCAGGTTCTGGCCAGAACTGGCTACACGCTAACGACCGTGGAGGCCGACCTCGCGTCCAAACGCGTCTAGTTAGTTGGTGGCAGTCATGACCATCGTTCTGATTGGTCATGTTGTCGCATACATCAGGCATTAGGACTGGCATACGCAATTGGGGCGTCGGCCGCCTAAGCATGCCGCGTCACCACTCGAGCTGGGGCCAACCGAGCTACTTGATTCGTTCGAGCTCGGCAGGTGATATTGGCACGTAGCCGAGCGTCTCGTAATGCGCGATCGAGGGAAAAGCCCCCGGGTTCACCACCGCGACGTTCTTTTCCGACAGGCCAATCATGTCTTCGGGCCGCAAGTGTGCGGCTGCCACGGAGTTGCCGCAGTACTCGATCTTCACGCCTTTGTTCGCCAGATCTGCAAACGAATCGACGACGCCCTGGTGGTCGAGGTAATTGGCTTTTGCGAAGGCGGTGATGGCAGGCCCCTCCACTACGATCACCAATCGGGTACCGGGGTGTCCGAGCAGCCGGTTGGCAACCGTCGAATAGAAATTCAATTCCGCCGGGCTGGAGATTTTTGCATCCATCACGATTTTCATGCCGGGATATCGTTCCTGCGTATGATTTTCGGCAGTTCCGCCCGGGGCGAACCCGTCGTCTGCCGCGCACACGGCGCCGCTGCAGGCCACCGAAACACCCAGGAAAACGCCAAGAATGGACTCGTTGATACGCATTAATTTTGCCTCTATGCAAAGTTGAGTACCGCGACGTGCGCCGTACCTTGATTTATGGTCATCCCGGGCCGGGCCCGTTCCCGCTGGTGATCGCAGGCGCCAGACGGAATCGGAACGTCTCACTTGAACAGCAGGAAAGCGTCGGCAGAATACACCAGCTCGCCCACGCCCATCGCCATGCCCGCATACCAGGGGCGTTTCTTTCTAAGCAGCCCGGCAGCCGATGACACCAGGATAGCGATCTGCAGGTAGATCACTGTGATGCCAAACCCCGGCATGACGCTGCGCGCCAGCGCCGCTTCCAGCCGCCTGGCTGCCTGCCGAATATCGGAATTCTCCTTCCCGTACTTCGCCACCTTCTTACTTACTGTCCCCCGCTATTTTTCCTTGAAGGTCTCCAGCACGGATGACGCTGCGACCTGAGGAAAGGCGCGAAGTTCAAGTGACATCTTCTCCAATTGCGTCTCGTAGACAAGCAGTGTGGCACAGAACAACGAGGAGACGACAACAATGACTCAGGGATTTTTCGACGCGCCAGTCTTCATAAAAGAGCAGCATGAAACGGCTGTTGATATCTCGAAAACCCCTTTTTTCTACAATGATCAAGGGCGCCCTACCTACGTCAAAGAGCTTCCGAGCGGTGTGACGCCACTCGTCCCGGCGACGGTCGATCCAAGCGTGGCCATTGGGAGGGAGTATGTCGTTTCCGAGGTGATTGGAGTAAAGCAGACACCACCATATGGCGTAGAAACCCAACTCGGATTCATCGCAGATGAAGTTGTCTTCGAGCCGATGTGGGCGACTCGGGATGTGGCGGCAGCGTTTGGCATCACGCTAGTAGATAAGGGGCAAGGCGTACCCCTGAGCAGCCCCATCGCGGAGCTTTCGCAGATCGAATATGAATATGGCGTTTTTGCCGGGCATTGGTCACCCTACCAGAACACGGGAAATCAGTTACTCACCGTCGTCTGCACCGACCTTGAGCACCACAACTTTCCGCACATCTTTGCGTCAATTGACCCCAACCTTCCTCTGGTCATCTCGGTCGGGCGCTACTGGCCTAGGCTGAGCAAGATCCGATTGGCGGACCTCTGGGTGCCACGTGACAGCGCCCTATATATCCCACCCAAGCCCGCATTCCCGGGCCAGGAATGCCTAGACCTGCATAACAACCGGAACTCGGCCCGTGCGTGCTGGGGAAACCTCAATCAGAACAGCCTAATGACCAAGACCCTGCTTCAGGCTGAGCATGGATTTTTCTACTGGTTCTGGAACGCAAGGCCCACGGTCCACACGAATTTACTTCCGAAAGCATAGTCGTTCCGACGGCATGTCGGTTCTATTCAAAATCACTTAGCGGGATCAAGCTGGACTACGAAATTCTCACTTGGCGAGATTGCCGGTTCCACGAAATGCGCCATTTTTGGGCCTCATTTCCGACTGACATTGTGCCCAACACCGGTCGCTCAAGGGCGTCAATCCCACAGGCAGCAATTGCCAAAAAGTGGACAATCTTCTGAGTTGTTATTTTTAGCTAACAGCAATCGCTTGAAGAAAAAGACTTCGTTAGAAACTTTCTGAAAATCAAATCTGAAAAACAAAAAGGCGAACCTGTCAGTTGGCCCCTTAAATGACTTCTCATGAAATCTAAACATTTGGGAAAAATCTAGATTTCAATGAGATCCTACAAATTCAAACATCCAGGTTTCTCACCCCCAGCGCATTCGTCTCGATGAAGTTCCGCCGGGGTTCCACCTCATCGCCCATCAGCGTGGTGAAAATCTGGTCGGACGAGATCGCATCCTCGATCTGCACTTTCATCAGGCGACGCACCTTGGGGTCCATGGTCGTCTCCCACAGCTGCTCGGGATTCATTTCGCCCAGTCCCTTGTAGCGCTGGATGCTCATGCCGCGCTTGACTTCGGCAAGGAACCAGTCCATCGCTTCGCGGAAGTTCTGCACCGGCGCTTCCTTTTCGCCGCGGCGCGCGCGCGCGCCGGGCCCCATGAGATCTCGCAGCAGATCGCCGACCTTGACCAGCTGGTTGTAATCGCCCGTCTCGAGCAGGTCGGCTTCGAGGAAGCTGATATGCACGTTGCCGTGCGCGTGCCGGGTGATGCGCAGGCGGTGGCTGTCGGTTTCGCTGAGATATTCGGCAGCGACCTCGAATTTCTGCGGATCGAGCGCCGCACCCAGGCTGGCTTCGGCCAGCATCGCGGCGCCGCTGTCGGCCAGGCTCACGCGCGGAATCTTCATGAGCGCCTGCAAGACGTCTTCCGGCAGCAGACGCGCCAGACGTTCAGCCACCGCCTCGGCGAGGAAGTATTCGCGCGCCAGCGTCTCCAGCGCGTCGCCCGTGATCGGCATGGCGCCGTCCATCGGCGTCAGTTCGGCGTCCTTCATCGCCTCGGCCATCAGGTGTTCTTTCAGCGCATGCTCGTCCTTGATGTAGCGCTCGGCGCGGCCGTGCTTGACCTTGTAGAGCGGCGGCTGGGCGATGTAGATGTGGCCGCGCTCGACCAGTTCGGGCATCTGCCGGTAGAAGAAGGTCAGGAGCAGGGTGCGAATGTGGGCGCCGTCGACGTCGGCGTCGGTCATGATGATGATGCGGTGGTACCTGAGCTTGTCGGGGTTGTAGTCGTCCTTGCCGATGCTGGTGCCGAGCGCGGTGATGAGCGTCGCGATTTCCTGGCTGCCGATGACCTTGTCGAAGCGCGCGCGCTCGACGTTGAGGATCTTGCCCTTCAAGGGGAGGATCGCCTGGAATTTGCGGTCGCGGCCCTGCTTGGCGGAGCCGCCGGCGGAATCGCCCTCGACCAGGTAGATCTCCGAAAGCGCGGGGTCTTTTTCCTGGCAATCGGCGAGTTTTCCGGGCAGGCCGAGCCCGTCCATCACGCCCTTGCGGCGGGTGATCTCGCGCGCCTTGCGGGCGGCTTCGCGTGCGCGCGCCGCCTCGACGATCTTGGCGCACAGGAGTTTGGCGTCGTTGGGATTTTCCAGCAGGAATTCGGCGAGTTTCTGGCCGACGACTTCCTGCACCACCGGCTGCACTTCGGACGACACGAGCTTGTCCTTGGTCTGGCTGGAGAACTTGGGCTCGGGAACCTTGACTGACAGCACGCAGGTAAGGCCCTCGCGCATGTCGTCGCCGGTGGTCTCGACCTTGGCTTTCTTGGCGACCTCGTTTTCCTCGATGTACTTGTTCAGCACCCGTGTCATCGCCATGCGCATGCCGGTCAGATGGGTGCCGCCGTCGCGCTGCGGAATGTTGTTGGTGAAGCACTGGACCGTTTCGGCGTAGCTGTCGTTCCATTGCATCGCGACCTCGACGGTCATGCCGTCCTTCTCGCCGATGGCGTGGAAGATCTTCGGGTGGAGCACCGACTTGACCCGGTTCATGTACTCGACGAAGCCCTTGACGCCGCCCGAATGCGAGAAGTTTTCGCTCTTGCCGTCGCGATGGTCGATCAGTTCGATCTTCACGCCGTTGTTGAGGAAGGAGAGTTCCCGGATGCGCTTGGCGAGGATGTCGAAGTGGAACTCGACCTTGCCGAAGATTTCCTCGTCGGCGAGGAAGTGCACCTCGGTGCCGCGGTTCTGCGTCTCGCCGATGATCGGCATCGGCGAGACCTCGACCCCGTTCTGGATTTCGACGACGCGATCGACGACCTTGCCCTGGTTGAAGGTCATCGCATATTTCTTGCCATCGCGGCGCACTGTGACCTTCAGCCATTTCGACAAGCCATTGACGCACGAGACGCCGACGCCGTGCAGACCGCCCGACACCTTGTAGCTGTTCTGGTTGAACTTGCCGCCTGCGTGCAGCACGGTCATCACGATTTCGGCCGCGCTGCGCTTGGGCTCGTGCTTGTCGTCGAACTTGATGCCGACGGGAATGCCGCGACCGTTGTCGGAAACCGAAATCGAGTTGTCCGGGTGGATGATGACCTTGATGTCGTCGCACCATCCGGCCAGCGCTTCGTCGATCGCGTTGTCGAGCACCTCGAACACCATGTGGTGCAGGCCTGTTCCGTCGGAGGTGTCGCCGATGTACATCCCGGGACGCTTGCGAACGGCCTCGAGGCCTTCCAGTTGCTGGATGCTGTCTTCATCGTAGCCGCCGTTCATGTCGGCGGTCGTTGTGTTGTCAGGCTTGGTGCTCATGGGGTTCCTGTCGGTTGTTGCGGGGCGCGCGGCCATGCGGTGCGGACGTCACCCGATGGCCGCGGCGTGACGGCGGGATTGAAACAGGATTCCGGCGAACGCCGGAACGAAGGCTCTCGAAGGGTTCGGCACGGTCAGATGCGCATGGGCATCACGACGTACTTGAAGCCGGGCTCGCCTTCGCTGGTCAGCAGCATGCTGCTGTTCGCGTCGCCGAGCGACAGCGTGATCTCGTCGGTGTTGACCGCACCGAGGCCGTCGAGCAGATAGGTGACGTTGAAGCCCACGTCGAGCGGATCGCCGTTGTAGTCGACTTCGATTTCGTCGGCTGCCTCTTCCTGCTCGTTGTTGTTGCACACGATGCCGAGGGTGTTGTCGCTCATCACCAGGCGCACGCCGCGGAATTTCTCGTTCGACAGAATGGCGGCGCGTTGCAGCGCCTGCATCACGCTCTGGCGCTTGACCTTGAGATGGCGCGGCTGGTTGGTCGGGATGACGCGCTGGTAGTCGGGGAATTTGCCGTCCACCACCTTGGTCACCAGTTCGGTTCCGGGCAGGGCGATCGTCACCTGGTTGGTGCCGATGCGCAGTTCGACCGGATCGTCCACGTCGGCGAGGAGCTTGGAGAGTTCGACCACGGTCTTGCGGGGGATGATGACTTCGCGCGGCGCGGCCTCGCTTTCGAGGGCGGTCTCGGCATAGCTCAGGCGGTGTCCGTCGGTCGCCACGACGCGCAGCTGCTTGCCTTCGAGCACCAGCAGCATGCCGTTGAGATAGTAGCGGATGTCCTGGCTAGCCATCGCGAACTGTACGAGCTGCAGCAGGCGCTTCAGCGTTTTTTGCGGCAGGCGGATCGCCTCGCCGAGGCCGGCGCCGGTTTCGACCCGCGGGAAATCCGCGGCCGGCAAGGTCTGCAGCGTGAATCGCGATTTGCCTGCGCTGACCACCACCTGGCTATCCTTGGAGTCGAGCTTGACCCTGGCGGAATCGGGAAGGGCGCGCACGATGTCGAACAGCTTCCGCGCCGCGATGGTGATGGCGAAATCCTCGCCGGCCTCGACGGCTAGCTGCGTACTCACCTGCAATTCAAGATCGGTGGCGAGCAGCGTCAGCTTGTCGCCGTGTTTCTCCAGCAGAAGATTGGAGAGGATGGGCAGCGTATGGCGGCGTTCGACGACGCCGACGACAGCGGTGAGGGAAGCCAGCAGTGCGTTGCGTTCGCTTTGTACTAGTAGCATTTATATATTCCTGAGAATCATAATAAAGGCGGCCCGAATCTGGGGGTAAGCTCTTTTTCCCAACTGAAACAGCAACCTGCCCTCCGTTTTGGCTTGTGGATAAAAGCGGGGAAACGCGGGAGGGGCGGGGATGGATTTCCTGCTCCGGCGATCGGGCTCGCTTTATCCACATTCCATCCTCAGCCTGTCAGGCTTTGTAGCAACACGAGATAGTCGCGGCCGATGTCGGCCTCGGTCTCGCGCAATTCGGCGACCTTGCGGCATGCATGGATCACCGTGGTGTGGTCGCGCCCGCCGAACGATTCGCCGATTTCCGGCAGGCTCTGGTTCGTGAGTTCCTTGGCGAGCGCCATGGCGATCTGGCGAGGGCGCGCCAGGTTGCGCGTGCGTTTCTTCGAGAACATGTCGGCGACCTTGATCTTGTAGAAGTCGGCGACGGTCTTCTGGATATTCTCGATCGAGACGATGCGCGAAGTCGACGCGATGAGGTCGCGCAACGCTTCCTTCACCAGCTCCATGGTGATGGGTTTTTCGTGGAAGCGCGAGAACGCGATGACCCGCTTGAGGGCGCCTTCGAGTTCGCGCACGTTGGAACGCACCTGCTTGGCGATGAAGAAGGCGACGGTCTCGTCGAGCTTGATGTTTTCGGCACGCGCCTTCGCGAGGAGGATTGCGACCCGCATTTCCAGTTCCGGCGGTTCGACCGCGACGGTGAGGCCCCATGCGAAGCGAGATTTGAGGCGGTCGTCGAGGCCGCTGATCTCCTTGGGAAACGTATCGCAGGTGATGACGATCTGTTTCTTGTTCTCGATCAGCGAATTGAAGACGTAGAAAAATTCTTCCTGGGTGCGATCCTTCTTGGCGAGGAACTGGATGTCGTCGATCAGCAGCAGGTCGAGCGACATGTAGCGCCGCTTAAGATCGTCGAACTGCTTGTTGAGATACGCCTTGACGACATCGTCGACGTAATCGTTGGCGTGGATGTAGCTGATGCGCGCGCCGGGATTGGACTGGCGCACGGTGTTGCCGATGGCCTGCAGCAGGTGGGTCTTGCCCAGCCCCACGCCGCCGTAGACGAACAAGGGATTGTAGGCGGTGCCGGGATTGTCGGCGATTTGCAGCGCGGCGGCGCGTGCGAGCTGGTTGGCGCGGCCCGAAACGAAATTTTCGAAGGTGAAACCGGGGTTGATGCGCATCCCGATCTGCCCGGACGCGGCGACGGCAGGCGGCGCCTCCGCAGAAGGCGAAGGCGCTTTCGGCGCCGCCGGGGCGCGCGAGGCAGCCGGTTTCTTGCCGAGCGCATAGGTGATGGCGACAGGGTGCTCGTAGAATTCCTGCGCCCACCCATCGATGTGTTCGGCGAATTTTTCGCGAACCCAGTCCATCACGAAATGATTGGGCGCGAGAATGCGCACCTGTCCGTCCGTGTCGTCAAAAACGAGGGGCTTGATCCAAGTGCTGAATTGCTGCTGGGTCAGGTTGGCGCGAAAGCGCTCTTGGCAAAGGTCCCAGAAGGAATCCATAGTCGAGGGTCGGGAGACGGTGAGCGGCATTTGGATCAAATACGAATCTTACTCCCCTTCGGGTGGGTTATCCACAGGCCCGGTCTCCGCGCGGCGACGGGCGCGTACGCTGAACTTGACATGCGCCCGCCAGGGCGGGTCTAATACGCGGTTTTTCAACGGATTTTTTTGAGTCCGCGGCCTCATGTTGGCGAGGGGCGGCGGCGTCACCCAGAAAGGATATGCCATGAAACGCACTTATCAGCCGTCCACCGTCCGCCGCAAGCGTACCCACGGTTTCCGCGCCCGCATGAAAACCAAGGCGGGCCGCGCCGTGATCAACGCGCGTCGCGCCAAGGGCCGCGCACGCCTGGCCGTCTGACCGGCGCGCCGCGCAAGCCGGCGGTCCGGATGCGCCTGCGCGATGCGCGGCTGGTCGGCAAGGCCGATTTCGATCGCGTGTTTTCCGACAACCAGCGCGCCCGCACGGATTTTCTGCTGGTGATGGCGCGGCCCAACGAAGTGGGACATCCGCGCCTGGGCATGGTCGTCACCAAACGCCTGCTGGCGCGCGCGGTGGATCGCAACCGCGTCAAGCGATGCGTGCGCGAGAGCTTTCGTCAGGTTCTGCCGGAACTGCCCCCGTGTGATTTCGTCGTCCGACTCGTTGCCAGGCCGGTTCCAGGTGAAGAGGCGCGCGACTTGTCGCGCACGTTGAGGCGCGCCGGGCAGCGAGCCATGGCAAAATGGCCCGCCGCGGCAGCGGGCGAATCGCAGCGCGCCGCCCCGGAATTCCCTCCCAACTCATAGCGTCCTGTCCAATGGATAATCAGCGGCTGATCCTCTTCATCGTCTTTTCCTTCTCGCTGTTTCTCTTGTGGGAAGCCTGGCAGGACAAGCATGCGCCGCCGCCCGTCACGGCCACTGCCGCCGTCCCCGCGGCACCGGGTTCGAGCGTGCCGCCCGCACCCACCCAGGCATTGAATACACCCGCCGCGGCACCGGCCGAGCACGGCCTTGCAAAAGGGGCGCGCGCGGTCGTCGAAACCGACGTGCTGCGCGCCACGATCGACGCGAACGGCGGGGATATTCGCCGCCTGGAGCTGCTGCCGTACCGGGAGACGCAGGCGCGCAACGAGGTCTTCACGCTGTTCGAGGAGGATCCGACGCAGCCGTACCTGGCGCAGAGCGGCCTGATCGGGAAGGATCTGCCGACCCACCGCACCGCATTTCAGCTGAATCCGGGCACCTATAGGCTCGTCCGCGGCGCGTCCGAGGTGCAGGTCCCGCTGGTGTGGAACGATCCCGCCACGGGCGTTCGGGTCGAAAAAACCTACATATTCAAGCGCGGCAGCTATGAGGTTGCCCTGAGGACGCGGGTCATCAACAACGGCACGCAGCCCGTCGACCTGACGCCTTATTACCAGTTCACCCGTCATTCCGGCGCACCCCGCGGCGCATCCTTCTTCCTCCATACCTTCACCGGGCCCGCGTTCTATACCGACGCCAAGAAGTTCCAGAAGGTCGCCTTCAAGTCCATCCAGGAAGGCAAGGCCGAGTTCGAGAAGCGGGCAGACAATGGCTGGGTGGCGATGGTGCAGCACCATTTCGTGTCGGCGTGGCTGCCCGAAGGCAACCTCAAGCGCGAGTATTACGCACGCGCGCTCGGCGACGGGGTGTATTCGGCGGGCGTCATCGTGTCGGAGGGCACGCTTGCCCCGGGGCAGCAAAAAACCTTTACCGTGCCGCTCTACGCGGGACCGCAGAAGCAGAAGCTGCTGGAGGCGGCAGCTCCCGGCCTCGATCTCGTGCGCGATTACGGCTGGCTGACGCCGCTGGCGTTCCCGATCTACTGGGGCCTGGCAAAAATCGAGCACTTCGTCGGCAACTGGGGCTGGGCGATCATCATCCTGACGATCCTCCTCAAGCTGGCCTTGTTCCCGCTGTCGGCAGCGGGCTACAAGTCGATGGCGAAGATGAAGAAACTCACGCCGCGCCTGCAGCAGCTGAAGGAAACATTCGGCGACGACCGCGCCAAGCTGCATCAGGCGATGGCCGACCTGTACAAGACCGAGAAAATCAATCCGCTCGGCGGATGCCTGCCGATCCTGATCCAGATTCCGGTGTTCATCGCGCTGTACTGGGTGCTGCTCGCCGCGGTCGAGATGCGCGGGGCGCCGTGGCTGGGCTGGATCACCGACCTGACGGCGCCCGATCCGTTCTACATCCTGCCGATCGTCATGGGCATCACGTCGATCCTCCAGGTCAAGCTCAATCCGCAGCCGATGGATCCGATGCAGGCCAAGATCATGATGATCATGCCGGTGGCGTTCACGGTAATGTTCGTATTCTTCCCGGCCGGTCTCGTGCTGTACTGGATCGTCAACAACATCCTGTCCATCACGCAGCAGTGGGTGATCAACCGGCAGGTTCAGGCGTCGGCGGCGCGCTAGCCTGGCAGCCGCAGGAGGCCGTGAGGCGCAAGGGGCGCCCCGTTCGCGGGGCGCCCCTTTGCATTCCGGCTCAGGCGGGAATGCGGTAGTCGTCCTGGCTGAACAGGTCGATCCCGCACTGCAGCTGTTCGATCCAGTCGAGGAAGGCGCCGATCGCTTCCTTGCCCTTGAAATAGCGCCCGTGCTGCGGCACCAGGAAATCCATGTTCAGCTGCCTCGCCATGTTGGCCCACAGGCGGCAGGCCTTGTTGGAGACCATGTAGCGGCGGTGGAACGCGTCCATCGTGCGGATGTGGCTCTTGAATTCCGCCGCGCCGGTGATCGGCTTTTCGACCAGGCTGTGGTGGACGAGCGACGCGCCCATGTCCCCCGAGAACAGCACCCTGGCCTTTTCGTCGTAGAAGTGGAAGTTGCCTTCCGAATGCAGAAAATGGGCGGGCAGGATGAACACGCGCGTGTCCCTGAGCGTCAGCACGGTGCCCTTGTCCGGTATGCCGACGAGGCGGTTGACGCTGCGGTCCTGCGTGGTGAAATGCGGAACGAAGCGCTCCCACAGGCGCGACACGTAGACCTGGGCGTCCGTACCGAACAGCCACTTGTTGAGCGAGGCGACGATGTCGGGGTCCTGGTGCGACGCGAGGATGTATTTCAGGTTCTTGTGGGGGAAGTACTTGTTCATCGCCAGCAGCAGGGCGTTGTAGGTGATGTTTCCGGCGGGGTCGATCAGCGTGCCTTCGCCGTCGGACACGATCAGGAACTGGTTCGCCTGGACCGCGTCGCTCTTCTCGCCGTCGACGAGGTCGTTGAACATGAGACAGGCGTGCTTGCCGTTGTTGAACAGTTCGATGGCCATTTTTATTTATATTAAAAAAGATATTTAAATCCGGAATAAGGAATATCGTAACACAACTTGAGGCGAAGCCCGTCGCCGGGCCGTTCGCACGCGACGCGTTACAATCCCTCGCTCCGCCCATCGCCCTGCCGTTCCCGCTCCGTCTGCCATGACCCGCGCTGTCCAACCCGCCATCGCCGCCATTGCCACCGCGCCCGGTCGCGGCGGCGTGGGCGTGGTGCGAATCTCGGGGTCGGACGTCGCCCCGTTCGCCCAGGCGATCATCGGACGCGTGCCCGTGCCGCGCCATGCCACGTTTTGCCGGTTTCTCGATGGCGACGGCGAGCCGATCGACGAGGGAATCGCGCTTTACTTCACGGCGCCGAATTCGTTTACGGGCGAGGCCGTGCTCGAACTGCAGGGCCACGGCGGCCCCGTGGTGCTCGATCTGATCCTGCGGCGCTGCCTGGAACTCGGCGCGCGCCCGGCCGAGCCGGGCGAATTTTCACGGCGCGCCTTTCTCAACGGCAAACTCGATCTCGCGCAGGCCGAGGCGATCGCGGACCTGATCGACGCCGCCTCGACCGAGGCCGCGCGCTCTGCCGTGCGCTCGCTCGGCGGCGCGTTTTCCGCACGCATCGGCGAACTGGTCGAGGCGCTGATCCGTCTGCGCACGCTCGTCGAGGCCACGCTCGATTTCCCCGAGGAAGAGGTCGACTTTCTAAGGCAGGCGGATGCGTTCGGGCGGCTCGATGCGATCGATGCCAGCCTCGCTGCCGTCCGCGCGCAGGCGAAGCAGGGCGCATTGCTGCGCGAGGGTTTGACGGTGGTGCTGATCGGCCAGCCGAACGTGGGCAAGTCGAGTTTGCTGAACCGGCTCGCCGGGTTTGAAGCGGCGATCGTCACCGACGTTGCCGGCACCACCCGCGATACGGTGCGCGAGGCGATCCAGATCCAGGGCGTGCCGCTTCACGTCGTCGACACCGCGGGATTGCGGGAGACCGACGACGCGGTGGAACGGCTGGGCATCGCCCGGACCTGGGCGGCAGTCGACAGGGCGGACGTGGCGCTTCTGCTGGTCGACGCCGCGCACGGGATCGGCGAGCACGAGCGCGCGATCCTGGACCGCCTGCCCGACATCGCGCGGCTGACCATTCACAACAAGATCGACGTCGGCGCCGAGCCGTCGCGGGCCGCCGGCAACGACGTATGGCTGTCCGCCAAGACCGGTGCGGGGATCGAACTGCTGCGCGACAAGCTTCTGGAGATTGCCGGCTGGCAGTCGGCGGGCGAGGGGACGTTCATGGCACGCGCGCGTCACCTGGACGCGCTCGGCCGCAGCGCGGCGCATCTCGCCGCCGCGCGCGAGGCGGCCTCGCAGCTGGAACTGTTCGCGGAAGAATTGCGGCTCGCACAGCTTGCGCTGTCCGAAATCACCGGCGAATTCACCGCAGACGACCTGCTCGGCGAAATCTTCGCCAGTTTCTGCATCGGAAAATAAGTAGGCTTCCGAAGCCTTCCGCCCCCTTCCGCAAAACTTCCTTTAAACCCCAGTAAATTCTAGTGTTTTATTCCGCGCAAGGCTTGCGCGTCCCTCACGAATCCGCTTAAATGTGTTCCCAAGAGTGTTCCCATGGCGGGTTGATGTGTTCCCATGGAGACGCGTTGGTGTTCCCAAGGGGCAAGGCGTTTCCTTGAGAACACGGGAACGAAGGGAGGCATCATGGCGCTGTCGGATACCAAGTTGCGGAATCTCAAGCCGGGCGAAAAGCCGTACACCGAAACCGACGAAGGCGGGCTGCATATCGAAGTCATGCCGGGCGGTTCAAAGGTTTGGCGGCTTCGCTACCGGCTAGGGGGACGCGGGAGCAAGCAGGAGAAAATCTCGCTTGGGGATTACCCGGCCTATTCGCTGGCTGAAGCTCGCACCTGGCGTGGTGACTGCAAGGCGCTGGCCGGGCGCGGCCTGTCCCCTATGGCTTTGAAGCGTGGCGACCCGATCCCCGAGGATGCAGCACCGGCGGCTAAGGAGCTTGCCCAAATTTTCATCCGTAACTGGTGCATAAAGACCGCCGAGAGGGTGAGAGCAAAGGAAGCCGAGGCTAAAGCCACCGACACGGTGGAAGCCTTCGCCTGGCGCTGGTATGCGGAAATAGCCGAGCCAGCCAACAGTAACCCACGCAATATCAAGCGCGTATTACAGAAAGACGTGATCCCGGCCATCGGCGCGAAGCAAATTGCCGACGTGACCGTAAGCGACATTCTCGCGATAACTGACAAAATAAAGAATCGCGGGGCCGACCAAATGGCACTGCAAACCCGCAACGTGCTGAAACGGCTGTTTGCCTATGCCATCGCGCGGGAGAAAAGCAAATTCAACCCGGCGGCGGCTATCGAGGCGAGGTTCATCGCTAAAGCCAAGAGCCGCGATGTGGCACTGACCCCGGACGAAGTCGGGCGGCTGCTGCGGGCGATCTACCAGTCCAGCATGAAGCGGGCGCACAAGTTAGCGCTGCATCTGCTGATTCTGTGCATGGTCCGGAAGTCCGAAGTGACCCGGGCGCGATGGGATGAAATCGATCTGGAGAAAGCCGAATGGTCGATTCCCAGCGACCGCATGAAGAAAGACAAGCCGCACTTTGTCCCGCTGCCCCGGCAGGCTGTGGCGATGTTCGAGGAGTTGAAGGGGCTGGCAAGTGGTTCCGAATGGGTTTTTCCGAGCCGGGGCAGCCTGAAAAAGCCCATCGCCCATAATGCCCTGAACACGGTCGTGCGTGCGCTGGAGGCCGAGGTGCGGGACTTTGTGATCCATGACTTCAGGCGTACTGCGAAGACAATTCTCGTTCAGCAAAGACAAAACGGCGTGCGACGGTTTGATGAAGACTGGATTGAACTGGCGTTGTCGCACACCAAGCGAGGAATCGGTGGGGTCTATGACGTTGCCGAACACTTGGAGGCGCGAGCAGAAATGCTGCAGTGGTGGGCCGACTTCGTGGACAGTCAGATAGAAGAAGGCCGGACGGTGATCATTGGCCGCTTCGGGAAGGCGTATCAGGCTGTTTAAATGTTTCCTAGCAGGGCTTGAAAAGTACGAAACATTCCGTAGTATTGCGCTGTACACCTCTTTATCACTCCATTGAGTGATATGCCGGGCTGAAAGGAGCCAGCCCAACGCATTGAGGTTTTATCCAAGCTGAAAAGGAGCCAGCACAAGCCATTGCGCTTGTCTGCTCCTTTTTTGCTTTTTGGGGCGCAAGCGCAGTCACTAGACATTGTCCGAGAGGCGATATATGACTGCACAACTGCGAACTGCGCTAACCATCCTTCGACGCAAACAAGTGGAAGCCCGCACTGGGCTTTCCCGTTCCAGCATCTATGCCAAGTTGAGGCATAACCCCAAGAGGCCGGGCGACTACGATCCGACCTTCCCCACACCAGTATCTGTCGGCGCAAAGGCCGTTGGCTGGATCGAGGCCGAAATAGAGGCTTGGATTACCGCCCAAGTTGAAAAGAGCCGCAAGGCTTGAGAAGGGGCGGAAATGACCACAAACAAAAAAGCCGCAACAGGCGGCAAGGCCCATGCGGCTTCAAGACTACATAGCACCCTGAATTTTATCAGCACTTCGGCCTGGAGGCTGGCCTTCTCGCTGGAAGAGGCTCGCCGATCCCATGAAGCTCACGGTCGGCATTTCCGGCGGCTCGCCTGCTGCATCGCCATTGCTGCGCTTCGCCTGCTGACGGGAGGGCTGCACCATGTTTAGTCCGAATCAGCAATTCCGTGATGCAATCCAAGCGGCTGGCCTGACGCCTCCCGACGTGATCGAAGCAGACGGCAAGCTGCGGCGCTTCGCCAGCAATGGCAAACGCGGCGACGACGCGGGCTGGTATCTGCTGTTTGGTGATGGCGTCCCCGCCGGATGCTTCGGCGACTGGCGGACGGGTTTTTCCCAAACGTGGCGGGCCGATATTGGGCGCACTGTGACACCCGCCGAGGAAGCGGCGCACCGGGCGCGAATGAAAGCGGTGCGGCGCGAACGCGAAGCCGATGAAATCAGGCGGAAGTCGGAAGCCCAAGTCCGTGCGGCAGCGATCTGGAAGGACGCATCGCCCGCGCCTGGCGATCATGCATACCTGACCCGCAAAGGCATCAAGGCGCACGGCGCGCGGCTGCACAAGGGGGCGCTGCTGATCCCAATGCGAGCCGATGGCCTGATTCATTCGCTTCAATTCATCGGCGGTGATGGGGACAAGCGATTTCTGGCAGGCGGGCGGGTGGCTGGCTGCTACTTCAGCATCGGCAACACCTCTGGCGCGGCGGCGCTGTGCATCGCTGAAGGCTTCGCGACTGGTGCGACGATCCACGAGGCAACCGGCTACCCTGTGGCGGTGGCCTTCAACGCGGGCAATCTGCTGGCGGTGGCGAAGGCGATGCGCCAGAAATTCCCTGACTTGCCTTTGATCCTTTGCGCGGACGATGACCGCAAAACGCCCGGTAATCCCGGACTGACCAAGGCGATCGAGGCAGCGCGAGCGGTTGGCGGATTGCTGGTTATTCCTGAATTTGTGGGGGTGACAGCATGAGCGCGACCGACTTTAACGATATGGCGGCGCTGTCCGGTTTGGATGCCGTAAAACGCGCCATAACAAGCGCGGCGGCTTCGGTGATAGGCGAGTCCCAATGCGGCACCGGAAAAGCAATTGCGCCAATTCTGGCGGGGCTGCAAAGCGCGGACACCGAAACCGGCGAACCGGACGCGGCATTGGTAAATATCGGGGTATCACAGGTATCAGGGGTGCAGTCCAGTAACCACGGGCTTGCCGCTGACACCCCTGCCGATGCTGATGGGGTATCAGCGGTATCAGCCACGGCGGCAAGCAAGATACCCGGCGTGGATGAGCGCCCATGTTTCCGCGTTTTTGATGACAGGCTGGAAGATGACGGGGCGAAGTATCGGTCTGGCGTCTGGCATTTCGGTATCAAGCCCGGCAAGAGCGATGCGCCACCGACGCCGACGGAAACCCGCGTTTGCTCGCCCCTGCATATCGAGGCCGTGACCTTCGATGGCCAAGACAACAACTTCGGGCGGCTGCTGCGGTTCAGGAACACGCTGGGGCGCTGGCGCGAATGGGCCATGCCGATGGAACTGCTGCGCGGCTCGGGTGATGACCTGCGCGGCGAACTGCTGGCGATGGGCGTGGAAATCGACCCGACCGCCAAGACCCTGTTGGCGAACTACCTGCAAGCCAAACCGCCGAAGCGGCAGATGCGGTGCGCCCTGCAAGTCGGATGGTGTGGCGATTCCTTCGTGCTGCCGGATGCGGTAATCGGGACGGCAGCTTCGGGCGTGATCTTCCAGAGCGGCGAGCGCGGACACGATGAACACACGAAGGCCGGGACGCTGGAAGGGTGGCGTGAGGAAATCGCGGCACGGGCTGTCGGCAATCCGCTGTTGCTGCTGGCTTTGTCCGCATCTTTCGCCGGGCCGCTGTTGACGCGATGCAATACCGAGGGCGGCGGGGTGCATTTTGTGGGCGATTCTTCGACTGGCAAAACGACACTGCTTGAAGCGGGATGTTCAGTATGGGGTGGGTCGAATTACCGCAGAAGCTGGCGGGCGACTGCAAACGGCATGGAAGGCGCGGCGGCGCTGTTCAATGATTGCCTGCTGGCCCTGGACGAAATCAGTGAATGCGATCCGCGCGAAGTCGGGGCCATCGTCTATGCCCTTGGAAACGGGCGCGGCAAGCAACGCGCCGGGCGGACAGGAAGCGCACGGGCGGTGACGCGCTGGCGCTGCTTCGTGCTGTCGAGCGGCGAACGCACGATCGCCACCACGATGCAGGAAGGCGGACACCGGGCCAAGGCGGGGCAGGCAGTACGGCTGCTCGATATACCGGCGGCGCGGGTATATGGCGCTTGGGACGCGCTGCACGATCTATCGAGCGGGACGGCGTTTTCGGATGCGATCAAGCGGGCGGCGGTCACTCATCACGGACACGCCGGGCGGGCTTTCCTTGAAAGGCTGACCCGCGACAGCCAAGACTTTTGTGCGCTGCTGGAACGGCTCAAGGCACTTCCTGATTTTTCAGCCGAGGGTGGCGAGGGACAGGATAAGCGTGCGGCGGGACGCTTCGCCCTGCTGGCGCTGGCGGGTGAAATGGCGACCGAGTATGGCATCACGGGCTGGCCGGAAGGCGAGGCCGTCAAGGCAGCGGCGGAAGGCTTCCGGGTATGGCGGGCAGCACGCGGACGCGGCAACGATGAGCGGCGGCAAATTCTGGATAGGGTTTTAGGCTTCATCGAACGCCACGGCGACGGGCGTTTCTCCGATGCCGACCACACCGGCGAAACCCCGATACGCGACCGGGCGGGCTGGTGGCGTGACACCGGCGAAGGCCGCGAATACCTGTTCACGGCGGACGGGATGCGCGAAGCCTTGAAGGGTTTCGACTTCAAGCGAGCACTGGATGCTTTACAGGAGGTCGGGGCGCTGCCTATACCAGGGGCGGACGGCAGGCGGCAGCGGTTCCATCGCATCGGCGGGCGCGGGGTGAAACTCTACCCCGTCCACGCCGACAAGCTGGGGGGCGATCATGGCGTTAGCTGATCTGCTGGAACGGCTTGAGCGGCGAACCGATACCCGTGATACCCAGTGCGATCCCGACGGGGTATCAATGGAACCCGCGTCAATACTGGCTTGCACCCTTGATATTCCTGATACCCCACAAAGCAACGGCGAGAGCGACATGCCGGAGTCTGACCTTTTCCCCGATGACCGTCGCACCTGCGAACAGTGCGCGAACCTTGCCGGGCTGCGCTGCCTTGCAGCCTGGCGGGGTGAAATCGTGGCGAATCGGGACTATGAGCCACTCCGCGACATTCTCCGGCGATGCGAAGGCTACATGCCGAATCTGAAGGACACCAACGGGCACCAGCAAGGTTACTGCAAGGATTTAGAACGAGATCCTAATGAAAGGATTCAGTGATGGCAAAGAAACGAAACAATGGCATTAAGCACAGTGAATGTTCGCTTTGCGGAACACAAGAGGGGGCGTTGCATCCCTGCGAGGAGGGATTCGTATGCATGCCGTGTATCGAGCGTGGCCGTGCCGGGCGCGATACCACGACGCGTGCAACGCGTGCGCAAACCATCGCAATGACCGAGCGTGTCACGGCAAGCATGTATCGGAATTCGGGCGATCCAGCACGTGCAAGCGGACATGAGTCCGGGGCCGAGATGTATGCCAAGAAATCGGAAATGCTGTTCGGGACGGAGCTTATTCCAGAAAGGGTGGCCGGTGGCGAGGTTATTCATGCGAAGTCTCACACGCCTTCGTGGGCCGTCAACACGCTTACAGACCCAGACGTTGTGGCGATCGATGCATCGGTGCATCGGCTCAAGTTACTCGACCGCATGGGGACCGACTGTGCAGCAATGGCTCTGGACGTGGCGGACAGCATCAAGGCTGAAAACAGCTTGGAAAAGATGCTGGCCCATCAGCTTGCTGTCGCACACAAGGCGGCGCTCGAAATCGCGGACAAGGCCACGTTCCAGCAGGATGTCGGTGACAAGGCCCGACTATTTAACTTAGCGGCCAGAATGATGGAAACATTCCAGAGGGGACTGTTGACGTTCGATCGTATTCGCAGCAAAGGAGAGCAGCGCATCGTTGTTCAGCATGTCAACGTGAAAGATGGCGGCCAAGCCATCATCGGAAATGTCAGCCGGGAGGGAGGCGGAGGGAAAGATGAGAAATAACCCCATGCAAGCCTGCGGCGCGCACTGTCGGACCACTGGGCAGCCCTGCCGGAATTGGGCAATGGCGAATGGCCGCTGCCGAATGCACGGCGGCAAGAGTACCGGACGACCTAGGATTCATGGCCGTTCCACAAAGGTGGAGCGGGAACAGCGTAATAAGTGGCAAGAAATACTGCGGGGTTTGCGCAAGCTAATTGACAGCAGATGATCAAGGGGCGATACGAAGCCAAGCGACCGGTCCAGCAGCAAATCTCATGGCCGAGGTCGAGGGGGAGATGTCTAAACCCACACGGCGGGCGACAGGGCGCACCGGATAATAGCGTTCATCCTTACGCCCCATTCTCCGTCGACAATTCCGCCTGCCGCAGCACAAGCTGCGTCGCGTCATCGGACAGATCCGGTGGGTAACCATACTTGGCCAGCAGGCGGCGGACGTGCCGCCGCAGGTCCGCCCGCACCGACTCACGCTGCGTCCAGTCGAGCTTCGGCATCTTCTTGATCATCTCAGCCAGCTCGCGTGCCATCAGCCGAAGTGTGTCGCTCTTCATGACATCCTTCGCGGAGCCATTCTCAGCCAGCGCGTCGTAGAACGCCGTCTCTTCGCCACTCAGGCCCAGCTCCGTGCCGTGCTGTTGTGCCGTCCGCAGCTCCTTCGCCAAATCGATCAGGCGCGAAACCATCTCGGCCGTGGTGATCGCCTTGTTGGTGTAGCGGAGCATGGCGTCTTCGAGCGCCTCGCGGAACTTCTTGCTTTGGACAATGTTCGACCGCTCCGTGATGCGAATCTGGTCGCTTAGCAGCTT
The DNA here is from genome assembly GCA_021820845.1 of Pseudomonadota bacterium. GTDB lineage: Bacteria > Pseudomonadota > Gammaproteobacteria > Burkholderiales > Thiobacillaceae > Thiobacillus. The sequence goes on along the minus strand of JAKADC010000004.1, from coordinate 185,901 downwards.
GCGCAAGGTTTCGAGGGCAAGGTTCTTCTGCTCCAGCGCTGCAACGCGCTTCAGGAAATCGTCGCTCAGAATGTCCAGGCGCGCCTCGTCGAGCCCCGCAACCGCGAACAGGTCAATAACCTGATCTGCATCCACTGCACCGCCGATCACCTGCCGCACGGCCGCATCCACGTCGCGCTGCCACGCCTTGGTAACTCCGCTGCCTTCGTCCGCCAGCCGCTTGCGGATCATGGCAGCCAGGCGCTGGAAGAACGCCAGATGATCCACCAAGGCTTCCGTCTCGGGGCGGGGAACCGCCAGTGCAAAAGCAGCCGACAGCTCCTTCACGCGCTCGCGCAGCCAGCGCCAGCCATCGGGCTGTGCGAACACGTGGTCAATTGCTCGCAAATAGACAGCCAGAACGGCTTTGGGCTCGGCATCAAGCGCGGCTTCGTAGTCGCAGCCGTGGAAGAAATCGCGCAGCTTCTCGAATGCGGCCTGCATTGCCGGTACCGCCTCATCTTGCACCTGCCGCACCGCCTCGCCGGTGCCGCCGGCCTGGGTGTAGGTCGCGAGCGCATCGGCCAACTGATCCGCGAGCCCGAGCAGATCCACGATCAAGCCGCCGGGCTTGTCGCCATAGACCCGATTCACGCGCGCGATGGCCTGCATCAGGTTGTGGCCGGCGAGGGGCTTGTCCAGGTACATCGTATGCGCGGGCGGGCAGTCAAAACCCGTCAGCCACATATCGCAGACAATCACCAAGCGGAAATCGTCGTCGGGATTCTTAAACCGTTCCGCCAACCGCTTGCGTTCGGCCTTGCTGCGCACATGGCTGCGCAGCGGCTCGGAATCGTCGCCACTGCCGGTCACGATTACCTTCATCATCCCCCGCTCGTCGTCGGGATCGTGCCAGCCCGGCCGGAGTGCCTTGATCTCCTCATACAGCCGCGCGGCAATGTCGCGGCTCATGGTAACGATCATCGCCTTGCCTTCCATCGCAGCGCGGCGCTTTTCCCAATGCTCGACGATGAACGCGGCCAGCCGTTCCACCCGCTCCGGCGCTCCGACTAGCGCCTCCAGCGGTATGCGGATTTGCTCGGTTACTTCTTCGCCGGAGTTGTCGGCCTTCGCTGCCTGCTCCAGTTCCGCCTCGGCAGCGGTCGCGCCGGCATCGTCTACCGTCAGCTTGACGATGCGCGACTCATAATAGAGGGGCTTGGTCGCCCCATCCTCCACTGCCTGGCGGATGTCGTACACGTCCGCGTACTCGCCGAAGACGTGAATGGTGTTCTTATCGTCGCGCTCCAGCGGCGTGCCGGTGAAGCCGACAAAGGTCGCGTTTGGCAGCGCCTCGCGCATCCAGCGTGCCCCGCCTTCGACGAAGCCGTACTGGCTGCGGTGCGCCTCGTCCGCCATCACGATTACATTGGCCCGGGTGGAGATTTCGCCGTGCGCCTCGGTGAACTTGTGAATCGTTGTGAACACCACGCCACCGACGGCGCGATCCAGCAGTTCCTTGAGGTGGCCACGGTTCTCGGCCTGCACCGGCGCCTGCCGCAACAGCGCGCGACCGGCGGCAAAGGTACCGAAGAGCTGGTCGTCCAGGTCGTTGCGGTCGGTGACCATGACGATGGTTGGGTTCGCCATCACCGGTTCGCGCACGAGTGCGCCCGCCAGCATCAGCATGGTGAGCGACTTGCCCGAGCCCTGGGTATGCCAGACCACGCCCCCGCGCCCATCGCCCTCGCCGATAGGCGCCTTCAGATGCGAGAGCACCGCGGTGCGCGCCTTGCGCACGGCGCGGAACTGGTGATAGCCGGCAACCTTCTTGATGATCTCGCCGCGTTCGTCCTCCTCGAAGGCCACGCAAGAGCGCAAGTAATCGAGCACTAGCGCGGGATCGAACAGCCCGCGAATCAGTGCCTCCAGCGTCGGCTGGCCGCCTTCGGCTGGACGCCAGGGCGTGAAGCGGCTACGGCCGCTGGTGATGGAACCGACGCGGGTCAGCAGGCCGTCCGATGCAACCAGCAGCAGGTTCGTCACGAAGAGATCGGGCGCGGTCTCCATGTACCGGCCAAGCTGCGCAATCGCCGTGTTCAAGTCCGCGCCCGTATCGGTCGGGTCTTTCAACTCGATTACCGCAATGGGGAGGCCATTGAGAAAGGCCGTCAGGTCGGGCCGAATGTGCTTGCCAGAAGGGCCGACGATGGTCAGTTGCCGCACCACCAGCCAATCGTTCTGTAGGGGATTGTCGAAGTCGATCAGGCGTGCCCGCCCGCCGCGTGTCTCGCCGCTCGCGGCGTCTCGATATTCCACCTCGACGCCATCAGTCAGCAAGGTGTGAAACCAGCGGTTATTCTGGATCAGCGTCGGGTTCGGCGGGCGGGACAGGGTTCGGACGACCTGCTCGACCGCATCGTGCGGCAGCGCGGGATTCAACCGGTGCAACGCCGCGCCAAGGCGTCCTTGCAGAATTGATTGCGAGGCGTTGGTGCGCTCGCCGGCGTCGTCGAGATCGCCTCCGCTCTTGGCCACAAAGCCCTGTGTGCCGAAGTAGACTGTGGCAACGTCTTCAACAAGCCGTTCGGTCGGTGAAATCGTCGTCATTCCGCGTCCTCTTGCGCTGCATTGGCGTCGTCGCCGCCGTTCTTGCCATCGCGCTCCGCGATGAAATCATTCAATGCCGCCCGGTACGCCTCGGGGTCCGAGAGGAACAACACACGGCTTGGCAGCAACTCCAATTCGCCAAGCAGGATCACCTCGTAATCGCGATCGAATGCCTCGTTGAAGTCCGCATGATCTTCGTAGTACACCCTCGCGCCGGGAACCTGTGTCAGGGCGTCTCGGTGGATGCGGTACAGAAAAGAGACGATGGTGTCGGCCGCCTGGGCGGCAAGCGTTGCCTGCCGCTGATCGAGGCGAGCGGTGAAGCTGTCACGTCCGTGTGAGGCCATACCGTAGTTGTTCCGTAGCTCGCACAGCCCCTGTATCGTTTGCAGCAACCCACGGACTGTCTTCTTCACTGACTCGCCAGCCTTTACCGGGTCTGGGTGGTTGCGGGGGAGAAGTGACAACTGGTTCGTGGTTTCCTTCAGCAGCCTTGGTGCGTCCCAGTTGGGGTCGGCCTGCTGGCCGATGTCGGCAAGCACGGTCTTGCATACTGACTCCACCAGCGTCTTGGAAAGGTCAAAGGCAAAATCCGGCACACTCTCCAGTGCGCTTTCGATCGCATTGATTTGCTGCTCGATCGCTTCCGCAAGGGGGCCAGATGCAAGGGCGGCGCGTGTCCCCACCATCTGAAAGCTGGACTGCACCGAGGTAAAGTCAGCCATTGACCGGCTCCACTCGGACGCTTCCGCTCAGCAGGCGAGGCAGGAGGTAATCGCGTGTTGCTGCCAACGAGCAATCCTCCTTAACGGTGGCTGTCAGCAAATCGAACAACGGATCGGCCAGCCCCCGAAAAGCCGCCACCACTTCCGGAGTCGGAACCACCACAGGCAACGGTCGAAAGTTCGTCTTGCTAATCTCGGGGAAGGTCGTACCGCTGGCCCGCCCGTGGATTGCATCCATCGACGCATACGTCCACTGCAACACATACGTCGGGGGCAAAGGTCCGTCGCAAACCATCGCGATGAAGCCTTGGTTGATCGCGGTTGGAACGCCTGCGATCGCCAAGTAACCCACGGGTGCCCGTGATGACAGCAGCACGGTGCCAGGGGGCAGCAAGCCGGAACTGATGCCGTTTATGCCAGCGTCCGTGATGTGTCGTTCGGTATCAAGCAACACCGGGTGGGAAAGCCTGGACATGTCCTTCGGTGTCGCCCAGCAGTGGGTGCCGCCGTCCCAATATTCCGGGCTTTTGGTACTCGGCGTCGCGCCACCTTTAACTGAAACCACATCGCCAATAGACTTCATCTCCCATCCCTCCGGCACTGGGCCGATTTCAGAGTTGATGAAGCGGGTGGGCAGCGCGTCAAAGACGGCTTGAGGCATGGAGGGAAAAGAAGTGGCGCCGCCAGCTTTGGCCTTGATAGGCTCGAAGTCTACGAACCAGGCCCGGAAGATCGCCCGGGCCAACCGCTCCAGCGCCCATGCGGTGCGTCGGTTGTTTTCGATCTTGTCGTCCAGCGCTGTCAGCACATCCGCAATGGCCGTTTGCGCTGCCTTTGCCGGTGCACAGAGGTGGAACGCCTTGACCTCAGGAAAGTAGATCGTTTGATGTGTCGTTCCGTGCGAAAAACGAGAGTAACTTGTCCGCTCTGCCAACAAGGCGTACTTCAAGTAGCGGTAATCCAGCGCTTCTGGATTGCACACCCAGTTCACAAAATCTTGGCTGGTTGCCATTGGGCGTCCCATCACGACCACGTAACCCACGGATGCGGTACGAGATAGACAGACGGTGTTGGCGGGCAGCAACCGAGCAGAAGAGTTGTCAATGCCTGCTTGGGTCACGTGTTGCTCAGTGTCAAGCAGAGTTCGCCCGTGGTTCGCCGTAGCATCCCGGATACCGATCCATGGGATGACACCATTCCAGTACTCTGGATGCCTTCGACTGGGCGTGTGCCCGGTTTCCAGCCTGGCGAGCTCTGATAACAGACTCCAACGCCAACCTTGCCGTGTCTCTTCATCTGGCATCCCGACGGCGAGTACACAGTCGCCCGCAATGTGGCCAGTGGTCGCCGCTCGCCCACCAGTCTGTGTAGCGTGCTGGTCAATCATCCTTGTCCGCCCTCATCAGGCGCTAGATGTCGCACTTTCGATCGCACCACTCCAATCAACCGCTCCCCCTCCGCGAAACATGCTTCCAGCTCCGCCAGCAGCCGCGGATACTTTTCCGTGAACGGCTCGCCATCGTCCTCCTGCTCCTCGGCTCCGACGTACCGGCCTGGGGTGAGCACGAAATCGTGCTTGCCGATCTCATCGACCTTGGCCGCCTTGCAGAAGCCGGGGATGTCGCGGTAGCGCCATTCGCCGTACTGGGCTTCATCCCACCAGTCGGGCTTGGGCTCGCCGCGCCACTGGCGGAAGGCATAGACGATGCGGCCGATGTCGGAGTCGGGCTTGGGATCGCCCGTGCCATCGGCAAGCAGCGTCTCGTCGTCATCGCCACCCGTCAGCACGCGCAGCGTGCGCGTCTGCATGGTGCCGAGCTTGCGGGCATCGATGAACAGGGTTTCACCTTTGCGGCCACTGGGACGGTTCGGGCAGCCGTGCTTGAGATTCCTGCCGCTCTTGTCGCGGGTAAGGAACCAGAGGCAGACCGGTATGCCGGTGGTGAAGAAAAGCTGGGCCGGCAGGGCGACGATGGCGTCTACCAGATCGGCCTCAACGATCTTGCGGCGGATTTCACCCTCGCCGCCGGTGTTGCTGGAGAGCGAACCATTCGCCATGACGAAGCCTGCCACGCCGCCGCCATGCCCATTGGGCGGTGCGATGTGGTGAACGAAGTGCTGGATCCAGGCGTAGTTGGCATTGCCCAGCGGCGGCGTGCCAAAGCGCCAACGCACGTCGTCCTGTAGCAGCTTGCCGGACCAGTCCGAGACGTTGAACGGCGGGTTGGAAAGGACGTAGTCGGCCTTGAGGTCCGGGTGCAGGTCGCGCAGGAAACTGTCGGCGGGCTGGCTGCCCAGGTTGGCCTCAATGGAGCGGATGGCGAGGTTCATATGCGCCAGCCGCCAGGTGGTGGGGTTGGACTCTTGGCCGAAGATGGATATGTCCGTCTTCTCGCCGCCGTGGGCCTCGACGAAACGCTCGGACTGCACGAACATGCCGCCGGAGCCACAGCAGGGGTCATACACCCGGCCCTCGTAGGGTTCGAGCATTTCGACCAGCAGGCGCACCACGCAGCGTGGCGTGTAGAACTCGCCGCCCAGCTTGCCCTCGGCCTGGGCAAACTTGCCGAGGAAATATTCGTAAACGCGGCCGAGGCTGTCGCGCGCCTTGGCACGGTCGCCTTTGAAGCCGATGTCGGCGATCAGGTCGATCAGCCCCTTGAGCTTGACCGGCTCGATGCCGCGCCGCGCATAGTCGCGCGGGAGTTTGCCCTTGAGGTTGGGGTTGTCGCGTTCGACGGCGAGGATGGCGTCATCGATGAGCGTGGCGATGTCGGCACGCGTTGCCTGATCTTGCAGGCTGGCCCAGCGCGCCTCCGGGGGCACCCAGAACACCCGCTCGGCGGTGTACTCGTCACGGCTCTCCAGCAACGCCTCGCACTGCTCACCGGTAATGCCGTCAGCTTCCAGCTCAGCCTTGAGTGCGTCACGGCGCGCAGCGAAGGAATCGGAGATGTATTTCAAGAACAGCAGGCCGAGGACGACGTGTTTGTATTCGGCGGCATCGATCTGCCCGCGCAGTGTGTCGGCCGATTTCCATAGGGTGTCGGCGTAGGCCAAGTCGGTGTTGGTTGCTTCGTTATTGGCCATCTAGATTTATCCCACTTCTACTGTGCCCGGCTGTACTCAAGGGCACGAATCTTTGAATGGCCTGGGCATCAAGCTATGTTTTGCACTGGATCGTCCATCGCCCGTGCCGCGCTCTCGATCTACGAGGTCGATGCCATCGTCGCCGCCCCGGCGCTATTCACCCCACAGCCATGCTGCCAAGACGGTCCCGATAGTTTCGCAAAATTCTTTGCAAATTCATAGGTTAGAGCTAGACTCTGAACGCATATGAAGCAAAAACCCTCAACCCGCCACCCGGCGGCTTCAGTGATTGCCCAGTATTTCTCGGCTAAAGAAGCCGCAGATTTCGCCGGCTTGTCCCTAGCCATGGCGGACTACCTTTGCAGACACAAGCTTGTCGTTCCCGGGGTAGGGCGCAAGCGCGGTCGAGGCGTGCAAAGACGTTATAGCTTCGGGGATATTGTTGTTCTAAGGTCGGTAGCGAAGCTATTGGAGGCAGGTGTTTCCGTTCTGCGCCTCAAGAAAGCGTTGGCGAACCTTCGAACGCAACACTCAGAGATTACGTTCGCGGGAATGCCAGCTTCATACTTGGTAACTGATGGTAAGGATGTTTTCTTTCGGCACAAAACCGGTGTGCTGGAACTCCTTACCAATGGCCAGTTGAGCTTTGCATTTGTTGTCGAAGTTGAATCCGTGCGCAAAGAGGCGGTCGAATTCGCAAATCGGCTGGGCGCAAAAGTTGAGGCGGATCGCGCCGTTAATGGTGTTGCGAAGCGCAAATCCGCTGCTGCTTGATGGCAGTTTGCCTTCGAAATGACCCAGTGCCCGAATTTAAGGAGGACTCATGTTAGCTGCCGCTCCTGATCGTAATAGTGCTCTTGGACTGGTTCAGGTTGTCTTGTCTTCTGTTGGGCAACGTCCAGAGGTCGACATTTCCGATTCGCTGAAAGTGCATGTCGTCAGAGTGCTCCAGACGGCATCGGCAATTGCCTCCAATCCCGCTTCTATTAATCGAGATACGCCGGCTGAAGCCCTGGAGTTGGCCCTGCGCATCAGAGGACGAGATGATTTGAGGCAACAAGTTGCCAACATCGGCACATTTGAAAATATCGAAGTGGAGACGGCCAAGCAGCTGCTGATGTCCCTGCGATTGAATGCTGCTGCTTAGGTCGAATCTTCGGCTATTGCTGGCCCAACTAGATGGGTTAGCTGAAACCCCATACTTTTCTTCCGAGCTAGATGCGTACATCCGCGAGCTTCGCGACGCGCTCGCCAAGCTTCTTTCAAAAGTAGAAGAAAGCCCCCCGACCATAAACTTGGATGTCGCCCAATTCATTTCAAATGAAGTCTGGCGGCTAACCCAATTTCTTACTGGAAGTACGGCAAAGCAAATTCCCTATGAGGTCGTCTTCGCAATCAAGCGGGCGGCGCAAGAGTGGGGAACGGACGATTTACTCATTACGACGGCGATCGTTCAAGAGGCAAATTTCTACTTCCACGGTAGCAGTCGAGATTTCTTCGACTTGGTAGAGCGCGAACTGGGGGTCAAGATAAATGCCAGACCTGTTCAAATCGCTCTTCCATATGTTTACCGGCACAAGCCGCTTTTCTGTGTTCCCTTGTTCCATGAGTTTGGACATTTCGTTGATGCTGACAACGAAATTGTCACGACATCGCTCTTAAACAGTCCTGCGCACGTCGGGCCTGATCTCCCCGATGTGAAACCCAGTGCCGAGATAGGGGGCTTGTCGGGCGAGGAGCGAAAGTTTTGGGAGTCAGTCGTTAGGAACCACCGGATGGAGTACTTTGCTGACTTAGTAAGTGTCGCTTACGTTGGCAAAGCCGCACAGGGGTTTCTCCAAGAATTCATCCCCAATAATCGAGCGGAGCCAAGCCATCCGAGCTCGGCTTCAAGATTTCAGCTGATGACAGATTTCATTAATGGTAAATCTAATCCAATTCTCGATCTTTTTCAGGATGCACTTGTTTGCAGGGGCCTTCCACGGCTGACGCACCGCTTCTCAAATCTTGATGTAGAGGAAACGTTCGGTAATGTACGTCCGTGCCAACTTGCCTCTGACCAAGAGGTTTTTGGAATTTTTGACGCGGGGTGGAGCTTCCTACAACAGATGGCAACGAAGCCAAGCGGGGCGTGGAGTGCGCTTTCAGAAGCTGAAATTGAGAGGATCGCGAACGACCTTACCGAAAAATCAATAAGAAATATGATGATTAGAGAGGGATGGAATGCGGCTCTTAACCCGTAACGAAATCCTCGCATCCCTGTCGAGCGGTGATCCGGATAGCCTTTTTCTAGATCCCGTTTTATCCGATGATCAAATCGGTAGTATTTCAGTTGACTTGCGGCTCGGATACGACTTCTCCGTTTCGATACTGACTCGGCGCGCCGCGATTGAGCCGTTCCCTGCGGACAATGTGAAGAAGCGAGGCATTCAATCATATTTCCAGGAAACTCGCCGTCGTCTTGGGGAGCGGTTCGTTCTCTACCCCCATCAGGTTGTACTTAGTACCACTGTCGAGTTTCTCGCACTTCCAAAAAATATTTACGCCGATATTTCCATCCGCAGTAGCTATGGAAGGCTGGGAATTGGCGTTTCGACATCAATGCAGCCGGGATGGAGGGGAACCGTACCGCTCGAACTGTTTAACCACGGCAACACTCCGATAGAAATGGTAGTTGGAAGCTGCGTATGTCAGGCTCGGTTTTATGAGATTGACCAAGCGGCTGATTATGTCGGCGCCGGGGCCGGCAGGAAGTACTACGGTACCGTTCGCCCTGCAGTATCCAAAGCCGATCATGACGAAGAATTGGCTCATCTGGATCGGATGGGGCAATCGGCTTAGCGAGATCCCGGAGGTCATTGGGTCTTGCCTGGGAGCGCCGACGGGAGCCGCCGGAGCTTAAGCGCGTCGGCTAAAGTTGGGGCAAAATGGGGGTGACTTCCAATTTGTGTTCCCATATTTGTTCCCATGATGGAAATATCAATTTCTCAAATCACGCAACGGCGCGGCTTCGTGCCAGTTTGCTAGCTTCTGCATCGGAAGTAGGCGGCGATCGGAACCATTCGCCCCGTCGCTTCGTCGGCTGCGAGCCCGAAATGAGCCGGCCGGGGAACTCCGCGCGCGGGCGTCCCTCCATACCCGGTTGCCCTTCACGCGTTTCTTTGGATGATCATGCTCTCGCTCAAGCCCACCCTCCGTTCCGCTCCCCTGTTGATCGGCGCTTGCCTGACGCTCGCAGGCTGCGGCCCCAAGCCCGATACCCACCCCGGCCAGCCCGTGACGCGGCGCCGCGCCGTGTTGCAGGAAACGCTGCGCACCTTCGAGCCGATGGGAATCATGGTGCGCGGCAAGAGCCCTTACGATGCGGCGCGCTTCCAGTCGCTCGCCGACAAGCTCGAGGCGCTGAGCACGCAGCCGTGGACGTTTTTCCCCCCGGGGAGCACCTATTCGCCGAGCCGCGCGAAGCCCGTGGTGTGGCAGAACCCGGCCAAGTTCAAGCAGGCGCAGGAAACGTACATCAAGGCAGCCGCCCATCTCGACGCGGTGGCGAAGACCGGGAAGCTCGATCTGATCCGCCCGGCCTATCTGCAGGTCAGCGATAGCTGCGCTGCGTGCCACAAGGCGTTCCGCGGGCCGTCCGTGCTATGACCCGCCCCTCCGTCCCGGCCCGGGTCAAGGTGTGGGACATGCCGGTGCGGCTGTTTCACTGGCTGCTGCTGGTCCTGGTCGCGTTTTCGTGGTGGAGCGGTGAGGAGGGCAACGAATGGATGCCGTACCACGAATGGTCCGGGGGCGCCATTCTCGCGCTCGTGCTGTTCCGCATCGCGTGGGGGTTCGTGGGCAGCGACACGGCGCGCTTCACCGACTTCGTGCGGAGCCCGCGTCACAGCTACGCGTATTTCCGCAGCGTCTTGCAGCGCCAGGCCAAGGCCTATCTCGGACATAACCCGCTGGGCGGCTGGATGATCGTGAGCCTGTTGGTTGTGTTGTTGGTGCAGGCCGTCACCGGGCTGTTTGGCAACGACGACAACGGCTACGAGGCGCCGCTTTCGCACTGGGTTCCTCACGACGTCAGCAGCCTCATTACCACGCTGCACGCCTACAATTTCGATCTCCTGCTGGGCCTGGTCGGCTTGCACATCGCCGCGGTGGCGACGCATCAGCTCGTGCGGCACGACGACATGATCACGGCGATGTTCACGGGCGTGAAGACGCCGGTCGCCGGCGCGACTGCCGGCCGCATGGCGTCGAACGGGCGGGCGCTGGCGCTGCTGGCGTTCGCCGCCGCGCTCGTGTACGGCTTGCTTCGAATCGGCGGCGGCCCGTCCGGGGTGTAAATCGGCACGACGTCTTTCCCGCGCGGCGCCCGGGGCGGTGCTTTTGTCCCGGCGCGTCAGCGCTTATCCTGGCAATCGGTTTCTTTCTTCAGGACGGCCAGTCATGCTGACGTGGCGCGGCATCGCCGACGACCTCAAACTCCATCGCGGGCGCCTGCTCCAGGCCAACCTGACCGCGCTGCTCGCGGTGGCGGCCGCAGTCCCCGTGCCGTTGCTGTTGCCGCTGATGGTCGACGAGGTGCTGCTGCATCATCCGGGAAAGATGGTCGCCGTGATCGGGCGCTTTTTCCCGGAGGCCTGGCACGGGCCGGTGCTGTTCATCGGCGTGGCGCTGCTGCTGACGGTCGTGCTGAGGCTGACGGCGATCCTGCTCAACGTGTGGCAGGGGCGGACCTTTTCCCTGCTGGCCAAGGACGTGGTGTACCGCATCCGGGCACGCATGCTCGACCGGCTGTCGCGCATTGCGCTGTCCGAATTCGAGACGCTGGGCGCGGGCCGCGTCACCTCGCATTTCGTCACCGACATCAACGCCATCGACAGCTTCCTCGGCTCCTCGGTTTCGGGGTTTGCCGTATCGGTCCTGACGCTCGCCGGCGTCGCGGCGGTGTTGTTCTGGATGCACTGGCAACTGGCACTGTTCATCGTGCTGCTGAACCCGGTCGTGATCCTGTTTTCGACCCGGCTCGGCAAGCGGGTGAAGGATCTCAAGAAGCACGAGAATCGCGCGTTCGAGGCGTTCCAGGAGGCGCTGTCCGAGACCCTGGATGCGCTGACGCAGGTCCGCGCGATGAACCGCGAGAAGCATTACCTTCTCCGGGTCACGGAAAAGGCCGCCGACATCCGCCGGCACGCCGCCGCGTTCGCCTGGAAGTCGGACGCGATGAGCCGGTTTTCCTTCTTCGTGTTCCTGGCCGGGTTCGACGCCTTCCGCGCCGGCGCGATGCTGATGGTGGTGTTTTCCAACCTCACCGTCGGCGAGATGCTGGCGGTGTTCGGCTACCTGTGGTTCATGATGACGCCGGTGCAGGAGCTGGTGAACATGCAATACGCCTGGTTCGCCGCGAACGCCGCGCTCGGCCGCATCAACGCGCTTCTCGGCCTGCGCAGCGAGCCGCAGTTTCCGGCGCAGCGCGATCCGTTCGCCGGCCGGCCCACGGTCGGCATCGCGCTGGAGCACGTGAGCTTCGCCTATGGGGACGGCGAGACCGTGCTCGACGATGTCAGCCTCGTGGTCCGCGCGGGCGAAAAGGTGGCGCTGGTTGGCGCCTCCGGCGGCGGCAAGTCGACGCTGGTGCAGGCCTTGCTCGGCCTCTATCCGGTGCGGTCCGGGCAGATTCTCTACGGCGGCGTGCCGGTCGCCGAGATCGGCTGGGAGACCGTGCGCGAGCACGTGGGCGTGGTGCTGCAGCATCCGGTGCTGTTCAACGACAGCGTGCGCGCCAACCTCACGCTGGGGCGCGACGCCAGCGACGCGACTCTTTGGCAGGCGCTGGAGATCGCGCAGTTGAAGGACATCGTCGCCGCGCTGCCGCAGGGACTGGACACGGTGGTCGGGCGGCAGGGCGTGCGGCTTTCGGGCGGCCAGCGGCAGCGGCTGGCGATCGCGCGCATGATCGTCGCCGATCCCCGCATCGTCGTTCTCGACGAGGCGACCTCGGCGCTCGATACCGACACCGAGCGCCGGCTGCACGGGGCGCTCAATGGGTTCCTGTCGGGGCGCACCACGCTGATCATCGCGCATCGCTTGAGCGCCGTGAAACAGGCCGACCGCATCCTGGTGTTCGAGAACGGTCGCGTGGTGGAAGAGGGTGGCCACGCCGAGCTGATCGACCGCGGCGGGCTGTATCACAAGCTTTATCACCACGCGTGAAAAGGCTGGGGAAAAACAGCTTTTACTGATATACTCGCCCGAGTTGTGCATACAGCAGTGGGCAGGTCTGGCTTTTTCCACCGTGCCTCGGGACTGTTCTCACAGCCCCATCGTCCTCGACCTCTCTTTTGTGCCGCCGGCGTTTGCAGCCGGCAGTGACAAGTCTTGTGGTTGGCGCCGATGTGATCGACGCGACCCGTTGGGCGTTCTTCGAACGCCGCTTCTATCCGGTTCGTCATTTTTGACCTGTCTGGTTTCGAGCCGGGCGCAGGTCTGGTTTGCGCATTGAGCGCACTGAAAAAAGGTTTGCCATGAGCTTCTCCGAACTGGGACTTGATCCCCTCATCCTTAAATCCGTTCTGGCCGCCGGCTACGAAAACGCCACGCCCGTCCAGATGCAGGCGATTCCCGCCGCGCTGAGCGGCCGCGACCTGCTGGTGTCGTCGCACACCGGCAGCGGCAAGACGGCGGCGTTCCTGCTGCCGTCGATCCAGCGCATGCTGGCCGAGCCGACCGTCAAGAGCATGGGTCCGCGCGTGCTGGTGCTGACCCCGACGCGCGAACTCGCACTGCAGGTCGAAAAGGCCGCCATGACCTATGGCAAGGACATGCGCCGTTTCCGCACCGCGTGTCTGGTCGGCGGCGCGCCCTACGGCCTGCAACTCAAGCGCCTGTCGCAGCCGGTCGACGTCGTGGTGGCGACGCCGGGCCGGTTGATCGATCATCTCGAGCGCGGCAAGATCGACTTCTCGCGCCTCGAAGTGCTGGTGCTCGACGAAGCCGACCGCATGCTGGACATGGGCTTCGTCGACGACATCAAGGCCATCGCGGCGCGCTGCCCGGCCGAGCGCCAGACGCTGCTGTTCTCGGCCACGCTCGACGGCGTGGTGGGTAACCTGGCGCGCGAACTCACGCGCGATGCGCAGCGCATCGAGATCGAAGCGGTGCCCCACAAGGAAGCCAAGATCGAGCAGCGCCTGCTGTTTGCCGACAACATGGACCACAAGAACCGCCTGCTCGACGCGCTGCTGCGCGACGTGGACATGGTGCAGGCGATCGTCTTCGCCTCGACCAAGCGCAGCACCGAGGAAATCTCCGACCTCCTGGCCGACAGCGGTTTCGCGTCCGACGCGCTGCACGGCGACATGCAGCAGGGCCAGCGCAACCGCGCGTTGCAGCGCTTGCGCGAAGGCCGCACGCGGGTGCTCGTCGCGACCGACGTCGCGGCACGCGGCATCGACGTCGCAAGCATCAGTCACGTCATCAACTTCGACCTGCCGCGCCAGGCCGAGGACTACGTCCACCGCATCGGCCGCACCGGGCGAGCCGGCCGCACCGGCATCGCGGTGAGCTTCGCCGGCATGCGCGAGGGCGGCCTCGTCAGAAACATCGAACGCTACACCGGCAATCGCATCGAGGTGCATACGCTGCCCGGCCTCGAGCCGACGCAGAAGCCGGCTTCCGGTCGTCCGTCTTCGTCGGGCCGGCCGCGGGGCAACAACGCTCCCCGCGGCGGTTTCGGCGACAAGCGCACTGGCGCGCCAAAACGCGGTTTCGCCGACCGCAACGAGCCGCGCAGCTACGGCGAGCGCCCGCCGCGCGGCGACAGCCGCGACAATCGTGATCGTGGCTACCGCGCCGACGCGCGTCCTGCCCGCGGCGATGCACCGCGCGGCAACCGGTTCGAACAGGCGCTCGTGCGCGGTCCGTCCGACGTCCCCCGGATGACCGACGAGCGAGGCGCGCGTGGGCCGAAGGCGGAGGTCAACGGCAACAGCATCGAATACTGGGAAAAGCGCGAACGCGAGGCGAAGGTCGCGGCGGCACAACGCAGCTACGGCAAAGGGGCCGGTGGACGGGCCGCTCCGTCGCGCGGCAACGAGAGCCGTGGCGGCGCCAATCGCGCCGGCGTGCGGGGGCGCTTCAAGGACTGATCGGCTGCGCGGCCGGCAGGATGTACACGGGGGACGCTGTCCCCCTTTTTTTGTCCGAACGGTACGCGCGGGTTGGGCTGCCGCGTCTCAGGACGAGGCGATGGTCGTGTTGGCCTGCGGCTCGGCGGCGTGGCCGGCAATGTGGCTGAAGTGGAACACCCGGTTTCGGCCGTGTTTCTTGGCCGCATAAAGCGCCTGGTCCGCGTGGTCGAGCAGTTCGGCCAGCAGGCGCGGCGTCTCGCGCTTCTCCGGTTGCGGCGCGAGCGTGGCGATGCCAATGCTGATCGTGATCCGCGTCTTCATGTTCTCGATCGTCTCGACGGCGGCGCGCAGCCGTTCGGCGACGACGAGGCTTTCGGCCTCGTCGAGGCCGAGCGCGGCGACGACGAACTCCTCGCCGCCGTGACGTGCCACAATGTCGTTTTCGCGGGCCGTCGCCTTGAGCGTGGCGGCGACAGCCTGGAGTACGCGATCGCCTTCGGCGTGGCCGAAGCGGTCGTTGACCCGCTTGAAATGATCGAGATCGAGCATCAGCAACGTCGCGGTTTCGTGGCGGCGATGCGCAGTTCGAAGCATCTGGCCCGCATGTTCGTAAAACGCGCGCCAGTTGTAGAGACCGGTGAGGCCGTCGTGGTTGGCGAGCAGTTCCAGTTCCGCGTGCAGACGACGAAGCTCGGCGGTCTGGCGCTCGCGTTCGTCCTGCGCGGCCTTGCGTTCGGTGATGTCGCGCACGACGCATAGGACGAAGTGCGTGCCGTGGAGAATCATGGGGCTCAGCATGATGTCCACCGGAAATTCGCTACCGTTCTTCTGCAGCGCGAAGAGGTCCGCGTCGGCGCCCATTCGGCGGCTGTCCATTTCGTGCATGTAGCGCGCGCGATGGTCGGCGTGGGACGCCGCGAAGCGGGGCGGGATCAGCACTTCGATCGGTGCTGGAGCAGTTCGCTGCGGTCGTAGCCGAACAGCGCTTCCGCCTGGGCGTTCGCCAGGACGATATGACCCGTGCGATCGACGATGAACAGGGCATCGGGCGTATATTCGAAAATACGCTGGTAGATGTCTGCCGGGGGCCAGGGCGGCGCGTCTGTCTCAGGCACGGCGCAGAGCCCTCATCGCGATGCACGCGCCGCCCGGCGACAGAACGGGCCGAGCCCCACACCCCGCGGCAGCGCGGCGAAAGGCAGCGTTGCGTCTGCATCGGCAGTTGTCGGACCTGCGCTTCATGTGAAACTCCGAAAAGGGACTTCACCCTATGGGAAAGCAGACGATTGGTCAACCGGTGGCCGGACAGGCCGGCTGGCGATGGGTGACGGAGCGCGGGTTGCGCGTGGCGACCGGCGAAACGACGCTGGCGCGGTATCGGCTTCTGGTTTCGAGGGCACTCCCGGACGTCGAAGACATCGTTCCGGCGGACGACAGCCTGCTGCTGGTGCTCAAAAGGGGAGCGGCGCTGCCCCCGTCGGTGCGCGCCGCCCTGATCGAGCCGCTGGACGAACCGTCCGGCGCAGCGAGCGGAACCCGGCATGAAATCGCCGTCGATTACGGGGGCGCTGCCGGCCCCGACCTGAATGCGCTGGCGCGGCAGGCAGGCATGAGCGAGGCGACGTACATCGAACGGCACGCGGCGACGGAATACACCGTCGCGTTTCTTGGGTTCCAGCCCGGCTTCCCTTATCTGCGGGGCTTGCCGGACACGTTGCAGGCTGCGCGCCGGGCCTCCCCGCGGCAACGGGTGCCGGCAGGCAGCGTCGCGATCGGCGGACGCTACACCGGCATCTATCCCGCCGACGGCCCCGGCGGCTGGCACCTCGTCGGGCGGGTGCATGCGGCCCTGTTCGACCCGCAGCGGCAAAGGCCGGCCTTGCTGATGCCGGGCGACCGGGTGCGGTTCGTGCCGTCATGATCGAAGTGCTGCAGGCGGGACTGTGCGACCTCGTCATGGACCTCGGACGGCCCGGTCGGGCGGCGCTCGGCGTGCCGGCGGGCGGCGCGGCCGATCGGGCGGCGCTCGCGGCGGCCAACCGCCTGGTCGGCAACGATCCGTCCGCCGCGGGGCTGGAAATCATCCTGTCCGGGCCGCGCCTGCGGTTTCCCTCGGGCGGGGTCGTGGCGCTGACCGGCGCCCGTTTTGACGCCGTCCGCAGCAGCGGCGTGCCGGTGGCGTGGAACGAGACGCTCGTGCTGGCCGCCGGCGAGGCTTTGACCGTCGGGCGGGTCGGCACGGGCTGCCGTTGCTGGATGGCGTTGCGCGGCGGGCTGGCGTCACCACTCGTGATGGGGAGCCGCAGCACGTTTCTGCCAGCGGGCTTCGGCGGCCATCGCGGGCGGCCGCTGCAGGCCGGGGATAGGCAGCGGTGCGGTGCGCCGGCCGCGGAAGTGAAGCTGGGACGGGCCATGCCACCGGCGAGCGAAGCGGAGGAAGGCCTGCGCGTGGTGGCGGGGCCGCAGATCGGTCAGTTCGACGACCGCGGACTGGCGAGGTTTTTTGGGACCGACTATCGCGTGCAACCCGCGTCGGATCGGCGGGGACTGCGCCTGGCGGGGGCGCGAATCGGCCATCGCCGCGTCGAACTGCCCTCGCAAGGGGTGCTGCCCGGGGCCGTCCAGGTTCCGCCGGACGGGCAGCCGATCATCCTGGGATGGGACGGGCCGGTGACAGGCGGCTATCCCGTGATCGCCGGGGTCATCGCGGCCGATCTGCCGAAACTGGCGCAGTTGAAACCGGGCGATGCGGTCCGGTTCGTGACGGTCGAGATCGAGATGGCGCGCGCGCTGGCCGCCGCGCCATTGGAAATCAGGGAACTGGGATGATCGAACTGAATGCGGACATCGGAGAGGGCTGCGACGACCGCGCGCTGATGCCGTATCTCGCCCGCGTATCGATCGCCTGCGGGGGCCATGCCGGCGACGCCGCGAGCATGGCGGCAGCGCTGCGTCTCGCGGCCGAGCACGGCACGGTAGTCGGAGCCCATCCGGGCTACCCGGATCGCGCCGGATTCGGCCGGCGCGCGATGGACGCCCCTCGGGAAACGATCGCCGCCTGGGTGACGCAGCAGATCGAAGCACTCGCGGAGCAGGCCGCGCGGCTCGGGATGCCCCTGGCGCATGTCAAGCCGCATGGCGCGCTCTACAACGAGGCCGCCCATGACCCGGAGCTCGCGGCGTCGATCGCGGCGGCCGTCGCGGCATTCGACCCGCGGCTCGCGCTGATCGGCCTGGCCGGATCCGAACTGGTGGCCGCGGGCCGTGCGGCGGGGCTCGCCGTGCTGAACGAGGCCTTTGCCGATCGCCGCTACCGTGCGGACGGCGGGCTTGTTTCACGTGAAACCGCCGGTGCGCTCATGGCAGACGCCGACGCGGCGGCGCGGCAGGCACGCGCGTTCGCCCTGGGCGAGCCCATCGCGGCGCTGGACGGCGAACTGCTCAGCATTCGGGCCGAGACCCTCTGCCTGCACAGCGACACCCCCGGCGCGTTAAATATTGCGCGCGCCGTCCATGCGGCCCTCAATGGCGGATAATTCCGCGCTCTCTGTGTCATCACGTCCGCCATGCCCCTCCTTACGTTCGACCGACTTGAACTGGCCTACGGCCACTGGCCCCTGCTCGACGGCGCCTCGCTGGTGGTCGAGGCGGGCGAGCGCATCGGGCTGATCGGCCGCAACGGCACCGGCAAGTCGAGCCTGCTGAAAATCATCGCCGGCGCAAGCGAGCCCGACGCGGGCGAGGTGTGGCGCGCACCCGGACTGAAGCTCGCGTATGTGCCGCAGGAGCCGCAGTTCCGGCCCGGTCACAACGTGTTCGAGGCGGTGGCGGAGGGCGTTGGCGCGGCGCAGGCGCTGCTGGCGGAATACCATGCCGCCGCGCACGCCATGGCCGAAGGCGACGAAACGGTTTACGCCGACTTTGAACGGCTGTCGCATGAGCTGGAAGCGGCCGATGCCTGGCGCCTCAACAGCCGCGTGGAGGAAACGCTGCAGCGTCTGGATCTGGACGCCGACGCCACGGTGGAAACCCTGTCCGGCGGCCTGAAGAAGCGCGTGGCGCTGGCGCGCGCACTGGTCACCGATCCCGACCTGCTGCTGCTGGACGAGCCGACCAACCACCTCGATTTCTCCGCGATCGAATGGCTCGAAACCCTGCTCCGCGACTACCGCGGCGCGCTGATTTTCATCACCCACGACCGCCGTTTTCTCGACAATGTCGCGAACCGCATCGTCGAACTCGACCGCGGCGCCTTGCGCGAGTACCAGGGCAACTTCAGCGCGTACCAGCTCAAGAAGGCCGAGCAACTGGAGGTCGAGGCGGTCCACAATCGCAAGTTCGACAAGTTCTGGAAACAGGAGGAGGTGTGGATCCGCAAGGGGGTCGAAGCGCGCCGTACCCGCAACGAAGGGCGCGTGCGGCGGCTGGAGGCATTGCGCCGCGCCCGGGAGGCGCGAGTCGCGCACGCGGGGCAGGTGAGCTTCCAGATCGACGCGGGCGATCGCTCCGGCAAGGTCGTGGCGGAGCTCGACCACGTCAGCTACGGTTACGACGACCGCGTGCTCATCCGCGATTTCTCCGCCACGATCCTGCGCGGCGACAAGCTCGGTCTGCTGGGACCGAACGGCGCCGGCAAGACGACGCTGATCCGGCTGATCCTGGGTGGGCTCAAGCCGCAGGGCGGCTGGATCAAGCAGGGCACCCGGCTCGAAGTGGCGTACTTCGATCAGTTCCGCAACCAGCTCGACGACGAGGCGACGCTGGTGGACACGATTTCGCCCGGCTCCGATTACGTGGAGATCGGCGGGCAGAAAAAGCACGTCATCAGTTATCTGGAGGACTTTCTGTTTCCCGCCGAACGCGCGCGCGCCAGGGTGTCGGCGCTGTCCGGCGGCGAGCGCAACCGTCTGTTGCTGGCGCGCTTGTTTGCGCGTCCGGCCAACCTGCTGGTGCTCGATGAGCCGACCAACGACCTCGACATCGACACGCTGGAGCTGCTCGAGCAATTGCTGCAGGACTATGCGGGAACGGTCATCATCGTTTCGCACGATCGCGCATTCCTCGACAACGTGGTCACCCAGTCGATCGCCTTCGAGGGTGCAGGCCGGCTGACCGAGATCGTCGGGGGTTACGCGGAATGGCGCGCCTGGCAGCAACGGCAGCGGGAGGCCATCGAACCACCGCGGGCGGCGGCTCCGAAGCCGGTCGCCCAGGCGCCGCAATCGAGGCCCGCATCCAAGAGCAAGCTCAGTTTCAAGGAAGCGCGCGAGCTCGATGCCCTGCCGGCGCAGATCGAAGCGCTGGAAGCCGAGCAGGCGCAAATCGCCGAGCGTCTGTGCGATCCGGCCTTGTACCAGGCGGCGGGACAGGAGGCAGCAGGCCTGCAGGCGCGCGCCGACGCGATCGAGACGCAGCTTCTCGAGGCGCTGGCGCGTTGGGAAGCGCTGGAGGCGAAGGCTGCCAGTTGACGCGCCTTGGCGCCGGGTCACGGGCGCCGGGCATGTTTCACGTGAAACGGAGCCCCGCAGCGGGTAGAATGGCGGCCATCATGAAATTCCCCGAGCCCTTCGATGTCATCGTCGTCGGTGGCGGCCATGCCGGCACCGAGGCCGCGCTCGCGGCCGCGCGCATGGGCGTGAAGACGCTTTTGCTGACGCACAACATCGAGACCCTCGGCGCGATGTCGTGCAATCCGTCGATCGGCGGGATCGGCAAGGGCCACCTGGTCAAGGAGGTCGACGCGCTGGGCGGCGCCATGGCGCTGGCCACCGACGAGGCCGGGATCCAGTTCCGCACCCTGAACGCGTCCAAGGGACCCGCGGTGCGGGCGACGCGTGCACAGGCCGACCGGCTGCTGTACAAGGCGGCGATTCGTCGCCGCCTCGAGAACCAGCCGGGTCTCACGATTTTTCAGCAGGCCGTCGACGACCTGCTGCTTGAAGGCGACCGCGTCGCCGGCGTCAGGACCCAGCTTGGCATCGAATTCGCCGGACGCGCCGTCGTGCTGACCGCCGGCACCTTCCTCGCCGGTCTGGTGCACGTGGGACTGGAAAATTTCCAGGCGGGACGCATGGGCGATCCGCCCGCGGTGTCCCTCGCGGCGCGGCTGCGCGAACTCGCGCTGCCCGCGGGCCGGCTGAAGACCGGCACGCCGCCGCGCATCGACGGCCGTACCATCGATTTCAGCCGGACGCAGGTCCAGCCGGGCGACGACCCGGCACCGGTTTTTTCCTTCATGGGGCGTGCGGCGATGCACCCCGAACAGCGCCCATGCTGGATCACACACACGACTGCCGAAACGCATGAGATCATCCGCGGCGGCCTCGACCGCTCGCCGATGTACACCGGCGTCATCGAAGGGGTGGGGCCGCGCTACTGCCCGTCGATCGAGGACAAGATCACCCGCTTCGCCGACAAGGCCAGCCATCAGATCTTCCTCGAGCCCGAGGGCCTCACGACCCACGAGGTCTATCCCAACGGCATCTCGACCTCGTTGCCGTTCGACGTCCAGCTCGCGATCGTGCGCTCGATTCCCGGGCTGGAGCATGCGCACCTCCTGCGCCCCGGCTACGCCATCGAGTACGATTACTACGACCCGCGCAACCTCAGGGCGTCGCTCGAAACCAAATCGATCGCCGGCTTGTTTTTCGCCGGCCAGATCAACGGCACCACCGGCTACGAAGAGGCGGCCGCACAGGGCCTCCTGGCCGGTCTCAACGCCGGTCTGCAGGTGCAGGGGAAAGACGCCTGGAGCCCGGGCCGACACGAGGCCTACCTGGGCGTACTGGTCGACGATCTCATCACCCGCGGCGTCTCCGAGCCGTATCGCATGTTCACGAGCCGCGCGGAATACCGCCTGCAACTGCGCGAGGACAACGCCGACATGCGGCTCACCGACGCCGGGCGGGACCGCGGTCTCGTCGACGACGCGCGCTGGGACGCCTTCAACCGCAAACGCGACGCGGTTTCACGTGAAACCGAGCGGCTCAAGTCGACCTGGGTCAATCCGGCCGTGCTGCCTGCGGACGCCGCGACGCGCCTGATCGGCCAGCCGATCGAGCGTGAATACAGTCTCTTCGATTTGCTGCGGCGCCCGACCCTCACTTACGGTCAGGTGCTCGCCTTGCCGGGAGGCGGGGTGGGCGAGTCCGACCCGGCCGTCGCCGAGCAGGTCGAGATCGCCGCCAAATACCAGGGCTACATCGTCCGCCAGAACGAGGAAGTCGAAAAACACCGCGAGCAGGACGCGCTGCGTCTGCCCGATGATCTCGACTACAGCCGGCTCACCGGCTTGTCGATGGAGGTCCGCCAGCGCCTGCAGCAGGCGCGGCCGGAAACGCTGGGCCAGGCCGCACGCCTGCAGGGCATCACGCCGGCGGCGGTTTCGGTGTTGCTGGTCTACGCCAAGCGCGGGTTCGCGCCGGACGCGCACAAGCGCAGCGCATGAGCGTCGAACAGCAACTGAAGGCGGGCATCGCCGCCCTCGGCCTGGCTTTGCCGGAAGGCGCCGAGGCCAACCTGCTCGCCTACCTCGCGCTGCTCGACAAATGGAACCGCGTGTACAACCTGACCGCCGTCCGCGACGCCGACCGCATGGTCAGCCATCATCTGCTGGATTCGCTGGCGGCCGTGCCGTTCTTCGAGGGCGGGGCGGTGCTCGACGTCGGCAGCGGCGGCGGCCTGCCCGGCATTCCACTGGCGATCGCGCGCCCGGGTACGCGGGTGACGCTGATCGACAGCGTTGCCAAGAAGACCGCGTTTCTGCGGCAGGCGAAGGCCGAACTGGGTCTGGGCAATCTCGAGGTGGTCACGGGCAGGGTGGAGGATTACCGCCCCGAAGGAGGCTTCGACGTCATCGCGTCGCGCGCGTTTTCCGACCTCCGGGAATTCGTCGGCCTGACCCGCCACCTCCTCAATCCCGGCGGCCGCTGGCTCGCCATGAAGGGCCTTTATCCGAATGAAGAGGTCGCGCAGTTGCCGCCCGGCGTGAGAGTGAGCGCTGACCATCCGTTGGTCGTCCCCGGGCTGGGCGCGACCCGGCATTTGATCGTTCTGGAGCCAGTTGAATGAGCCGAATCCTCGCAATCGCGAATCAGAAGGGCGGCGTCGGCAAGACGACGACGGCGGTGAATCTCGCGGCGGGCCTCGCCGAACTGGGGCAGCGCGTGCTGCTGGCCGACCTGGATCCGCAGGGCAACGCGACCATGGGCGCGGGAATCGAAAAGCGCACGGCGCTGCCGACGGTGTACCAGATCCTGCTCAACCAGGTGACCCTGCGCGACGCGCGGATGCGTTCGGAGCCGGGTCACTTCGACGTCATTCCGGCGAACCGCGAGCTCGCCGGCGCCGAGATCGAGCTGGTGAACCTCGAGCAGCGCGACCTGCGGCTGAAGGTTGCGCTCGCGCAGGTCGACGACGACTATGACTTCATCCTGATGGACTGTCCCCCGACGCTGAACCTGTTGACCGTCAACGCGTTCGCCGCGGCGCAGGCGGTGCTGATCCCGATGCAGTGCGAGTACTACGCGCTGGAAGGTCTCACCGACCTCATCGCCACCATCAAGAAGGTCAAGCAGCGGCTCAACCCCGGCATCCGGATCGAAGGCCTGCTGCGCGTGATGTTCGACCCGCGCAGCACGCTGGCGCAGCAGGTGTCGGACCAGATCAAGGCGCATTTCGGCGACAAGGTCTACGACACGGTGATCCCGCGCAACGTGCGGCTGGCCGAAGCACCGAGCCACGGCATGCCCGTGCTCGCGTACGACCGTCTGTGCAAGGGCGCGCGGGCGTACATGGAGCTGGCCGAGGAGACGCTCAGGCGCAGCCGGAACGAGATCGATGCCAATCAGGCAAGGGAGAAAACAGATGGCGAAGCCTAAGGGGCTGGGGCGCGGACTGGATGCGCTGCTCGGCGGCGAGGACAGCGCGGCGCCGCCGCAAGGCGATCTGCGCATGATGAAGGTGTCGCAACTCGCACCCGGCAAATACCAGCCGCGCACCCAGATGGACGCCGAGTCGCTGCAGGAACTCGCGGACTCGATTCGCGCGCAGGGGCTGATGCAGCCCATCCTGGCACGCGAGGTCGCCGGCGGTTACGAGATCATCGCCGGCGAACGGCGCTGGCGCGCCGCGCAACTCGCCGGGCTCACGGAGGTTCCGGTCCTGCTGCGCGAGGTGCCCGACGATGCCGTGGCGGCGATGGCGCTGATCGAAAACATCCAGCGCGAAGACCTCAATGCGATCGATGAGGCGCACGGCCTGCAGCGGCTGATCCAGGAATTCGGCATGACGCACGATGCGGTCGCGCAGGCGGTCGGCAAGTCGCGCGCCGCCGTGTCCAATCTCCTGCGCCTGCTGAACCTGTCGCATCCCGTGCAGGACATGCTCACGGCCGGTCTGATCGAGATGGGTCATGCGCGCGCGCTGCTGCCCCTGCACGCGGGCGCGCAGCGCGAGCTGGCGCATGAAATCGAAACCCGCGGGCTGTCGGTGCGCGAAGTCGAACGCCGGGTTGCGCGCCTCAAGGATGCCGCGGCGCCGGCCCCGGTCCGGCAAAGCGTTTCGCGGGACATTCTCAGGCTCGAGGAGGCGCTGTCCGACGCGCTCGGAATGACGGCCCGCGTGCTGACGGGCAGCAAGGGAAGCGGCAAGCTGACGCTGCACTTCGCGAGCGCCGAAGAATTGCAGGGCCTGCTGCAGCGCCTCGGCATCCAGTTGTAGCAAGCGGCCGGGTGTGCTCGCCCGGCAACATCACTACGTACTGAAATTCATCATCAAGCTCCTTGATGATTGCATAGACCGCACTAATTCTTGTATCATGCTCGGCTAATGTTTACCGGCTCTCCTACCGCCGCGCGGCGCGTGGTCCGGGCGCAGGCGCTGCTGGCGCCCGCGGCCGCGCTGATCGGCGGTGCGCTGGCGGGAGTCGGTGCCGGCCTTGCCGCGCTATACGGCGTGCTGGTCGCGTTGGCCGTAAATGCCGTGCTGGTCTGGCGGGAGCGGCAATCGATGGATCACCCGGAGTGGGATCAGCATCGGTTGTTCAAGCTCTTCATCCGCGTCGGCATCGAGCGGCTGGCGCTGCTGGTCGGTTTGCTCGCCGTCGGTCTCGGGGTGCTGGGGTTGGCCGCGTTGCCACTGCTGTCGGGGCTGCTGATCGCGCAGTTTGCGTGGTTGGCGGCCGCGTCGGGTCAAAAAAACAATTAGCCTGCCGGCTCGCCGCGGGTTCAGCCAAGGTTGGTTTTGAATGGGGGCGCGCCGCGCGTCCATCCAAAACCCACTTATTGAATTTGATCACTATGGCTACGGAATACGCTTCCTCCGGCGAGTACATCAAGCACCACCTGCAAAACCTCACCTATGGTCAGCATGCCGACGGCACCTGGGGTTTCGCCCACGGCGCCGCTGAAGCCAAGGCCATGGGCTTCTGGGCAATCAACGTCGACAGCATGGCGTTCGCGATCGGCCTCGGCATCCTGTTCCTGTTCCTGTTCCGCATGGCGGCCAAAAAAGCCACCGCCGGCGTGCCGTCCGGACTGCAGAACTTCGTCGAATGGATCGTCGAATTCGTCGATGGTTCCGTCCGCGGCTCCTTCTCGCATCAGAACGCGCTGGTCGCGCCGCTCGCGCTGACCGTCTTCATGTGGGTGTTCCTGATGAATCTCATGGACCTGTTCCCGGTCGACTGGCTGCCGTTCGTGGCGTCGGCGTCGGGGCTGCCGCATCTGAAGATCGTGCCCTCGACCGACCCCAACGTGACCTTCGGCATGTCGCTGTCCGTGTTCGTCCTGGTGCTGTTCTACAGCGTCAAGATGAAAGGCGCGGGCGGCTTCTTCTCGGAGCTGGCGTTCCAGCCTTTCCCCAAGTTCCTGTTCCCGGTCAACCTGCTGCTCGAAGGCGTCGGCCTGATCGCCAAGCCGATTTCGCTGGCACTGCGTCTCTTCGGCAACATGTACGCCGGTGAAATGATCTTCATCCTGATCGCGCTGATGTTCGGCGGCAACTGGCTGCTCGCCGTGTTCGGCGGCACGCTGCAGTGGGCATGGGCCGTGTTCCACATCCTCATCATCACGCTGCAGGCCTTCATCTTCATGACGCTCACCATCGTCTATCTCGACATGGCGCACGCCGAGCATCATTGAACCCGTTCTGGTTTTGGTTTTCTTGTTTTCAACTTTGATTTTTACTTTTAGGAGCAACAAATGGAAATGACTCAAGCCGTGCTGTACATCGCTGGTGCCCTGATGATGGGTCTGGGCGCACTCGGTGCAGCCGTCGGTATCGGCATCCTCGGTGGCCGCTTCCTGGAAGGCGCCGCCCGCCAGCCCGAACTGATCCCCATGCTGCGTACCCAGTTCTTCATCGTGATGGGCCTGGTCGACGCCGTGCCGATGATCGCCGTCGGTCTGGCGATGTACGTTCTGTTCGCCGTTGCCGGTTAATTCGCGGGTTGCCACCGAACGCGTCAACCCTCGTCTTTAACTCCCGTCATTAAAAGGTGCGGAAATGAATTTCAACGCAACTTTGATCGGCCAGTCCATCACGTTCATCTTCTTCGTGTGGTTCTGCATGAAGTTCGTGTGGCCGCCGATCATGAACGCGCTCGACACGCGCAAGAAGCAGATCGCCGACGGCCTGGCCGCGGCGGATCGCGGCAAGCACGAACTGGAGCTCGCCGCCAGAAAAGCCGGCGACAACATGCGTGACGCCAAGGCGCAGGCGGCCGAAGTCCTCGCCCAGGCGGAGAAGCGCGCGGCCCAGATCATCGAGGAAGCCAAGCAGGCTGCCAAGGAGGAAGGCGATCGCCAGCTCGCCGCTGCCCAGGCGAACATCGAGCAGGAAGCCAACCGCGCACGCGAGAGCCTGCGCGAGCAGGTCGCCGCGCTCGCCGTCGCCGGTGCGGAAAAGATCCTGCGCCGCGAAGTCAACGCGCAAACCCACGCTGACCTCCTGAGCCAGCTGAAAGCCGAGCTGTAAACCATGAGCGAACTGTCTACCTTGGCACGCCCCTACGCCGAAGCGGTATTCCGCATGGCGCAGGATGAGAACGACCTGGCGGGCTGGTCCTCGCGCGTTGCGACGCTGGCGGCCATCGTCTCCGACGCGCAGGTTGCGCGCCTCATCGCGGATCCGGCCGTGCCGGCGGACCGCGTCGCGACCCTGGTCGCCGACGTGGCCGGCGCCGGTCTCTGCGAGCGCGGTGCGAACTTCGTCAGGGTGCTGGCCGAGAACGACCGCCTGCCGCTGCTGCCGGAAATCGGTGCGCAGTTCGAAACGCTGAAGGCGAACGCCGAAGGCACGCTCGAAGCGACGATCACCAGCGCCCTGGAAATGACGCAGGCGCAGATCGACGACCTGGTGGCGGGGCTCAAGGCCAAATTCAACCGCGCGGTGAACGTGCAGGTGGCGGTCGATCCCGAGCTGATCGGCGGGGCGGTCATCACCATCGGCGACCAGGTCATGGATGGCTCGGTGAAAGGCCGCCTGCAGCGCATGGCCTTCGCGCTCGAAGGCTAATCAAACCCATATTTATCGGAACCTCGCGGTTCGGAGAACAGACATGCAATTGAATCCAAGCGAAATCAGCGAACTGATTAAAGCCAAGATCGAAAATCTCGGTGCCTCGAGCGAGCTGCGCACCCAGGGCACGATCGTGTCCGTCACCGACGGCATCGTCCGCATCCACGGCTTGTCCGACGTCATGTCGGGTGAAATGATCGAGATGCCCGGCAACACCTTCGGCGTGGCGCTCAACCTCGAGCGCGACTCGGTCGGCGCCGTGATCCTGGGCGACTACGAGCACATCAAGGAAGGCGACGTCGCCAAGTGCACCGGCCGCATCCTCGAAGTGCCGGTCGGCCGTGGCCTCCTGGGCCGCGTGGTGAACTCGCTGGGCCAGCCGATCGACGGCAAGGGTCCCATCGCCGCCGATACCACCATGCCGATCGAGCGCATCGCCCCCGGCGTGATCGAGCGCAAATCGGTCGACCAGCCGGTGCAGACCGGCCTCAAGTCGATCGACGCCATGGTGCCGGTCGGCCGCGGCCAGCGCGAGCTGATCATCGGCGACCGCCAGACCGGCAAGACCGCCGTCGCGATCGACGCGATCATCAACCAGAAGGGCACCGGCGTGAAGTGCATCTACGTCGCCGTCGGCCAGAAGGCGTCGTCCGTCGCCAACGTCGTGCGCAAGCTCGAAGAGCACGGCGCGATGGAACACACCATCGTCGTCGCCGCGACCGCTTCCGACGCGGCTGCCATGCAGTACATCGCGCCGTACTCGGGCTGCACCATGGGCGAGTTCTTCCGTGATATCGGCGAAGACGCGCTGATCGTGTACGACGACCTGACCAAGCAGGCCTGGGCCTACCGTCAGGTCTCGCTGTTGCTGCGCCGCCCGCCGGGCCGCGAAGCCTATCCGGGCGACGTGTTCTACCTGCACTCGCGCCTGCTCGAGCGCGCCGCGCGCGTCAACGCCGACTACGTCGAGAAGCTGACCAAGGGCGCCGTCAAGGGCAAGACCGGCTCGCTGACCGCGCTGCCGATCATCGAAACGCAGGCGGGCGACGTGTCCGCCTTCGTGCCGACCAACGTGATCTCGATCACCGACGGCCAGATCTTCCTCGAGACCGACCTCTTCAACGCCGGCATCCGTCCCGCGATCAACGCCGGCCTGTCGGTGTCCCGCGTCGGCGGCGCTGCGCAGACCAAGGTCATCAAGAAGCTCGGCGGCGGCGTCCGCCTGGCGCTCGCGCAGTACCGCGAACTCGCGGCCTTCGCCCAGTTCGCCTCGGACCTCGACGAAGCCACCCGCAAGCAGCTCGAGCGCGGCCGTCGCGTCACCGAACTGATGAAGCAGGCGCAGTACTCGCCGATGTCGGTTTCGCAGATGGCGCTGACGCTGTTCGCCGTCAACAAGGGCTACATGGACGACGTCGAAGTCAACAAGATCCTGCCTTTCGAATCCGCGCTGATGGCGTTCATGAAGTCCAAGCACGCCGCCATCATGGACACCATCGAGACCAGCGGCAACCTGGACGACGCGACCGAGAAGGCGCTGACCGCCGCAGTGGACGAGTTCAAGAAGACCGGCGTCTATTGAACGGATTGCGTCGATGAGCAGCCGCTGGTTTAAGGAGTAACTATGGCAGCCGGAAAAGAGATACGGACCAAGATCAAGAGCGTGGAAAACACGCGCAAGATCACCAAGGCGATGGAGATGGTCGCGGCCTCCAAGATGCGCAAGGCGCAGGAGCGCATGAAGGCCGCGCGCCCGTACGCCGAGAAGATCGCCCGCGTGGCGACGCACCTGGCGTACGCGCATACGGAATACAAGCACCCGTTCGTGATCGCGCGCGAGAACGTCAAGCGCGTCGGCCTCATCGTGGTTTCGTCGGACAAGGGCCTGTGCGGCGGCCTCAACACCAACGCCTTCCGCATGATGATCGGCCAGATGAAGCAATGGGAAGCGGCGGGCGTCGGCATCGACGTCACCGCGATCGGCAATAAGGGGCTGGGTTTCGTGCAGCGCCTGGGCTCCAACGTCGTGTCGCAGCTCACCGGGCTGGGCGACACGCCGCACATGGAGAAGCTGATCGGCCCCGTGAAGATCATGCTGGACGCTTATCTGGACGGCCGGATCGACGCGCTCTTCATCGTCTACAACCGCTTCATCAACACGATGAAGCAGGAGCCGACCCTGACGCAGCTGCTGCCGTTGAAGCAGATGGAAGACGCCGAGGAAGCGAGCCTGAAAACGCACTGGGACTACATCTACGAGCCCGACGCCAAGCCGGTCGTGGACGAAATGCTCATGCGCTACATCGAGTCGCTGGTCTACCAGGGCGTTGCCGAAAACATCGCGTGCGAGCAGTCGGCGCGCATGGTCGCGATGAAAGCCGCTTCCGACAACGCGAAGAACGTCATCGGCGAGCTCAAGCTGATTTACAACAAGACCCGCCAGGCCGCGATCACCAAGGAACTCTCGGAGATCGTCGCGGGTGCCGCGGCAGTTTGAGCGCTTACAGAATTTAATTTTTAGGAAATCAACATGAGCAACGGAAAAATTGTTCAGATCATCGGTGCCGTGGTCGACGTGGAGTTTTCGCGCGACGCCATGCCCCGGGTCTTCGAAGCGCTGAAAATGCAGTCCCCCGACCTGACGTTCGAAGTTCAACAGCAGCTGGGCGACGGCGTCGTGCGCACGATCGCGATGGGCTCGACCGACGGCCTGCGCCGCGGCATGGACGTGCTCGCGACCGGCAACCCCATCATGGTACCGGTCGGCCAGAAGACGCTGGGCCGCATCATGAACGTGCTGGGCGACCCGGTCGATGAAGCCGGCCCGATCGGCGCGGAAACGAGCATGCCGATTCACCGCAAGGCCCCGGCGTACGCCGACCAGGCCGCGACCGTCGAAATTCTGGAAACCGGCATCAAGGTCATCGACCTCATCATGCCGATCGCCAAGGGCGGCAAGGTCGGCCTGTTCGGCGGCGCCGGCGTGGGCAAGACCGTGACGCTGATGGAACTGATCCGCAACATCGCCGTGCAGCACAGCGGCTTCTCGGTGTTCGCCGGCGTCGGCGAGCGTACCCGCGAGGGCAACGACTTCTACCACGAGATGAAGGAAGGCGGCGTGCTGGACAAGGTCGCGCTGGTCTACGGCCAGATGAACGAGCCGCCGGGCAACCGCCTGCGCGTCGCGCTGACCGGCCTGACCATGGCCGAATACTTCCGTGACGAAGGCCGCGACGTGCTGCTGTTCGTCGACAACATCTACCGCTACACGCTGGCCGGTACCGAAGTGTCCGCGCTCTTGGGCCGGATGCCGTCCGCGGTGGGCTACCAGCCGACGCTGGCCGACGAGATGGGCCGCCTGCAGGAGCGCATCACCTCGACCCGCACCGGTTCGATCACGTCCTTCCAGGCCGTGTACGTGCCGGCGGACGACCTGACCGACCCGTCGCCTGCCACCACCTTCGCCCACCTCGACGCGACGCTGGTGCTCTCGCGCCAGGTCGCCGAACTCGGTATCTACCCTGCGGTGGACCCGCTCGACTCGACCTCGCGGATTCTCGATCCCCAGGTGGTCGGCGAGGAGCACTACGGCGTCGCGCGGGCGGTGCAGGGCACGCTGCAGAAGTACAAGGAACTCCGCGACATCATCGCGATTCTGGGCATGGACGAGCTCTCGCCCGAGGACAAGCTGGCGGTGTCCCGCGCGCGCAAACTGCAGCGCTTCCTGTCGCAGCCCTTCTTCGTCGCCGAAGTGTTCACCGGCGCCCCGGGCAAGTACGTTACGCTGAAAGAGACCATCGCCGGCTTCAAGGCGATCGTCGAAGGCGAATACGACCATCTGCCCGAGCAGGCCTTCTACATGGTCGGCTCGATCGAAGAAGCCGTCGAAAAGGCGAAGACGATTCAGTAAACAAGGGATCAGGGGTCGGGATTCGGGATTCAGGCACAAGCGCGGCATAGCCGCACGCCCGATCCCGTGATCCCTTGATCCTGATTCGTAGCGAGGTTATAAAATGGCCATGACCATCCACGTCGACATCGTCAGCGCAGAAAAGTCGCTGTACTCGGGCTCCGCCGAAATGGTGATCGCGCCCGGACAGCGCGGCGAGCTCGGTGTCTACCCGCGGCACACGCCGCTGCTGACCACGCTGCGGCCCGGCGCCGTGCGCATCAAGGTGCCGAACCAGGCCGAGGAAGAGCTGGTCTACGTCTCCGGCGGCATCCTCGAAGTGCAGCCGCACGTCGTCACCATCCTGTCCGACTCGGCGGTCCGCGGCGCGGACCTCGACGAGGCCAAGGCACTCGAGGCCAAGCGCGCCGCCGAGGAGGCGATGAAGGACAAGACCGCCACGATGGACTACGCGCAAGCGCAGGCCGAACTGGCGCAGGCGGTCGCGCAACTGGCGACGATCAAGAAGCTGCGCAAGCTCAACTGACGGCCGGCAGCAGGCGCCGCAAGAGGCAACCTTCGGGTTGCTTTTTTTATGCGCGGGTCGAAGCGACCGGCTTCCCGTGGGCATCCGGGGCAGCGCCGCGGGCCCGCCGGCGCGCAGGGCATCCAGGACGTTGCGGGTCCTCGGGATCAAGATTCCCGTGCGGATGGACGTTTTCCTATCCGGGCACCGGCAGATGTTCGCCGATTGCCCGCTACAATGGCGGGGCGCTCCACGCCGAGGTGGTGCGGTGGGCGCGCGTCGACCTGGAATGTTGTTTTCTCTTAATGATTAAAAACAAAGGAGTATGACCATGCGAACAACCCGTTTCCTTCTCTGTGGCAGTGTGGCCGCGCTTTTGTCGGCCGGCATGATTTCCGCGTACGCGGCCGAGGGCGCTTACTACGATCCGAGCAATGCGGCGAGCCCGAACGGCAAAACGACGGGCTACACGCTTTACCGGACGATCGGCTGTCCCGGCAAGGGCCTGCTGGACGCGCCGTGCCAGGTGCCGAAAGAGGCGCCGCCTGCTGAACCGGCACCCGAGCCGGTCGCGCAGCCCGCGCCCGCTCCCGCCGCCGAACCTGCGCCGGAACCCGCGCCCGCTCCCGTCGCGGCGCCGAAGAAGCTCGTGCTGGAAGGCGTGAACTTCGATCACGACAAGGCGACCTTGCGCGAAGACGCGCATCCCATCCTGGACCAGGCCGCAGAGGGCTTGAAGGACTGGGGCGACGTCAAGGTCCAAGTCGCCGGCTACACCGACAGCCGCGGCGCAGCCAAATACAACCTGAGACTGTCGCAGCGCCGTGCCGAAGCCGTCCGCGCGTATCTGATCGGCAAGGGCATCGCCGCCGACCGCCTGACCGCGAAAGGCTTTGGCGAATCCCATCCGGTGGCCGACAACAAGACGGCGGAAGGCCGCTTCAAGAACCGCCGCGTGGAATTGGTCGAGCAGAAGTAATTGCGTTAAGCTGCAAAACGAACACGGGAGCCTCGGCTCCCGTTTTTCATGTTGCCGCCGTGGCGCTTTATACTTGGCCCGAGTCGCGCTCGCGCTGTTCACGCAATCCCTACTTCCGGACCGACATCATTCCATGCTTGAAATCCTCATTCTCGCGGCGGGCAAGGGCACCCGAATGCGCTCAGACCTGCCCAAGGTATTGCACAGGCTGGCGGGCAAATTCCTGCTCGGGCACGTGGTCGACACGGCGCACGCGCTCGGTGCCGACCAGATCTGCGTGGTCTACGGCTTTGGCGGCGAGGCCGTGCCGCAGGCGCTGGCCGACGATCGCTTGACGTTTGTGCTGCAGGCCGAACAGCACGGCACTGGCCATGCGGTGAAGCAGGCGCTGCCGCGGCTTTCGGACGACGGCGTGGCGCTGGTGCTGTACGGCGACGTGCCGCTGACCCACGCCGGCACGCTGCGCCCGCTCGTCGCCGCCGCGCGCGCCGGCAAGCTCGGTCTGCTGACCGTCGACCTCGGCCACCCCGACGGCTATGGGCGCATCGTGCGGGACGCCGACGGCCGCGTGCGTCGCATCGTCGAACACAAGGACGCGACGCCCGCGGAGCGAGCGATTCACGAAGTGAACACGGGCATTCTCGCGGTGCCGACGCACCACCTGAGGCGCTGGATCGGCGAACTCAAGAACGACAACGCGCAGGGCGAGTACTACCTGACCGACGTCATCGCGATGGCGGTGCGCGACGGCCTCGTGGTGGAAACCCACCAGCCGGCCCACGAATGGGAGGTGCTCGGCGTCAACAGCAAGGCCCAGCTCGCCGAGCTCGAGCGCATCCACCAGGGAGAGGTCGCCCGCACGCTGCTCGACGCCGGCGTCACCCTCATGGACCCGGCGCGGCTCGACGTGCGCGGCACGCTGACCTGCGGACGCGACGTCGTGATCGACGTCAACTGCGTCTTCGAGGGGCGCGTCGAACTCGGCGAGGGCGTTCAGGTGGGCGCCAACTGCGTGCTTCGGAACGTGACGGTGGCGGCGGGCACGCGCATCGACGCCTTCACGCTGATCGACGATGCCGCCATCGGCGAGGCCAACCGGCTCGGACCCTTCTCGCGTATCCGCCCCGGGACGACGCTTGCGCGCGACGTGCACGTCGGAAATTTCGTCGAGATCAAGAACAGCCAGATCGATGACGGGTCCAAGATCAACCACCTGTCGTACGTGGGCGATACCAGCATGGGCAGCCGCGTCAACATCGGCGCCGGCACCATCACCTGCAATTACGACGGCGCGAACAAGCATCGCACCGTCATCGAAGACGACGTTTTCGTCGGCTCGGACACGCAGCTGGTCGCGCCGATCACGGTCGGCAAGGGCGCGACGCTCGGCGCGGGCACCACGCTGACCCGCGACGCGCCGGCGGGCGAACTCACCCTGTCGCGGCCGAAGCAAGTTACCGTCACCGGCTGGAAGCGGCCGGTCAAACAGAAAAAGGAAAGCTAAGCATGTGCGGCATTGTCGGCGCGGTTGCGCAACGTAACGTCGTTCCCATCCTGCTCGAAGGCCTGCGGCGGCTCGAGTACCGCGGCTACGATTCGGCCGGCCTCGTCGTCATCGACGGTGGCCTCAAGCGGGTGCGCAGCGTCGGCCGGGTCGCGGGCCTGGCGGAAGCCTGCGCGGCCCAGCGGATCGCCGGCAACCTCGGCATCGCACACACCCGCTGGGCCACGCACGGCGCGCCGTCGGAGGCGAACGCCCATCCGCACGTCAGCGGCGGCCTCGCGGTGGTGCACAACGGCATCATCGAAAACCACGAGACGCTGCGCAGCCGGCTCGAGGCGGCGGGCTTCGCTTTCGCGTCGGAAACCGATACCGAGGTGATCGCGCACCTGATCAATCTGCACTTCCGGCAGTCGAAAGACCTGCTCGCGGCGACCCGCGCGGCGGTGGCCGAACTGGAGGGCGCCTACGCCATCGGCGTGGTGAGCGAGGACGCGCCCAACCGCCTGATCTGCGCGCGCAAAGGCAGCCCGCTGCTGATCGGCCTCGGCATCGAGGAGAATTTCATCGCGTCCGACGTCTCGGCCTTGCTGCCCGTGACGCAGCGCATGATGTATCTGGAGGAGGGCGACATCGCGGACGTCGGCCTGCTCTCGGTGGCGGTCTACGATGCGGCGGGCAACAATGTCGAACGCGGCGTCCATGTTTCCGAGCTGTCGCCCGACATGGCCGAGCTCGGCAAGTATCGCCACTTCATGCAGAAGGAAATCCACGAGCAGCCGCGTGCGCTCGCCGATACCCTGCTCGCGGCGATGACGCAGGAGGGCGTCAAACCCGAGTGGTTCGGGTTCGACGCCGCGCAGGTGCTCGCGAAAGTGAACGCGGTGACCTTTCTCGCCTGCGGTACAAGCTACCATGCGGCGAAAGTGGCCACTTACTGGCTGGAAGAGATGGCCGGCATTCCGGCGTATGCCGAAATCGCGAGCGAATACCGCTATCGCACCAGCGTGCCGAACCCGGACGCGCTCATCGTCACCATCTCGCAATCGGGTGAAACCGCCGACACGCTCGCCGCGTTGAAGCACGCGATCGCGCTCGGCCAGGACAAGACCCTGACGATCTGCAACGTGCCGGAGTCGGCGCTGGTCCGCGAATCCCGCCTCAAATTCCTCACCCGCGCCGGCCCCGAAATCGGCGTCGCCTCGACCAAGGCGTTCACGACGCAGCTCGGCGCGCTGTTCCTGCTGACCCTGGTTCTGGCCAAGCTGCGGGGGCGGCTGACCGCGGAGCAGGAGAGCGCGCATCTCGCCGCGCTGCGCAGCCTGCCGAACAAGCTTCAGCAGGTGCTTGCGCTCGAGCCGCAGGTCGAAGCCTGGTCGCAGCGCTTCGCCAACAAGCACCATGTGCTGTTCCTCGGCCGCGGCGTGCATTATCCGATCGCCCTGGAAGGCGCGCTGAAGCTGAAGGAGATTTCGTACATCCATGCCGAGGCCTACCCGGCGGGCGAACTCAAGCACGGCCCGCTGGCGCTGGTGGACGAAGACATGCCGGTCGTCACCATCGCCCCCAACGACCAGCTGATCGAAAAGCTGAAGTCGAACATGCAGGAGGTGCGCGCGCGCGGCGGCGAGCTGTACGTGTTCGCGGACGGCGACGTGCACATCGAGGAGTCTCCCTTCGTCCACGTGATCCGGCTGCCGGGCGGCAGCAACGGCGCGCTGTCGCCGATCCTGCATACCGTCCCGCTGCAGATGCTGTCGTACCATGCCGCGCTGCAGAAGGGCACCGACGTCGACAAACCGCGCAATCTCGCCAAGTCGGTGACGGTCGAGTGAGCCGAATCCGGTCGAAAACGCGGCGGCTGACCCAAGCTGTGACGGTGTCACCATGACGAAGACGTAATCCCTGCGCCATCTCCCTGTTTGCGTCGGCTGTCCATACTGGCCTCGGCATCACTTCCGGTGCCTTTCTGATACCGAGACAGGAGAATCATGAAACATCCCGCCACAACCGCCGGCATTATCTCCCTCGCCCTTCTGGCTGCGCCGGTATGGGCCCACGACATGAGCGGCAATCCGGACATGCAGCAGAGCATCCTCAACGTGCATGACAGCCATTTCCCGCACCGATCCGGCGACAGCCACGAACCCGAGAGGGGCACCGGCGACAGCTACGGGTCGGTGCTGCTGGATGTGGGCTCCCACACGCCGCATCAGCCCGGCGACAATCACGAGCCCGAAAAAGGGCACGGCGACACCTACGGCTCCGTGCTCCACGACGACGTCGTGAACTGAGCCGCGAACGGGGCGGGCCCGCGCGGAATCGTGCGCGGACCCGTCCGGTTTATGGCGGCTGCCCCAGCTTGACAAATCACGTTCGCCGATTCGCGTCGATCGAATCGGCGGTCGTTCCGGACACATCAACTCGCCGCGCTTTCCGCGCGGGTCCGGCTCGCTGGCTGAAACGGACCGTGCAGGCCATCAACTCGATCGGGTCGGTTTGGCGCGCGGCAAGTGCAGTTCGGCTTCCAACCCGCCCGCGGCGCGTTGCGCCAGTGTGAGCGAGCCTCCGCAGCGCTCGGCAATGGCCAGCACGATTGCCAGTCCCAATCCACTCCCGCGTCCCCTGTCACGCCGCCAGAAGCGTTCGGTGACCCGCGCGAGTTCGTCGGGGAGCAGGCCGGGTCCGCTGTCGCACACGCGAAAACAGACGCGATTGGGTCCGACCCCGATTTCCAGCGTGACGCTCTGCGCTGATGGGGAATGACGCAGCGCATTGTCGAGCAGGTTGCGCAGCGCGGTGGCCGCAAGCGCCTGGGGCAGCGCGAGTTCCACGGAAGCGCCGTCGCTTTCGAAAACGATGCGGCCCGGTGCTTCGGGGGCCGCATCGCGGATTGCGAGGCGAGCGACCTCGTCGGCGTAAGCACGCTGGCTCTCGTCCCAGGAAAACGGGCCCTCGACCTGCGCCAGCGTCAGCAGCTGTTGCAAGGTGTGTTGCAGGCGTGACGCGCCCTCTTCGGCGAAATCGAGTGCCGTCTCGGCGTCCGGGCCGTGCGTGATCCGAGCAACTTGCAGGTGCGTCTTGAGCGCGGTCAGCGGCGTTCGCAGTTCGTGCGCGGCGTCGCTGGTAAAACGGCGTTCGCGCGCGATGGCAGCCCGCATTCGTTCGAGCAGTTGGTTCAGGGTGTCGACCAGCGGTTGCAGCTCGCGCGGCATGGGTTCGTCGGGGATGGGCGTCAGCGCGGCCGGCGCCCGCCGGGCGAGGGCCTGGCGCAGACGCTCGAGCGGAACGAGGCCGCTTCTGACCCCGATCCAGAGCATCGTCAGGCTGCCGACGAGCGCGACCACGAAGGGCACGACCGTAGCGGCGGTGACGTCGCGCAGCAGACTGTCGCGTTCGGCCAGGCGGTCCGCCGTCGTGATCCGCAAACCCTGCGCCTCGACGGTATAAGTGCGCCAGCGTTCGCCGTCGATCTCGCGCTCGGCGAATCCCGGCGTCGCTGTAGCGATGGCGCCCGGCGCCGTGCCCGGCGTGCGCGCGAGGACTTCGCCGCGCAGCGAACTGACCTGGCAGGCGAGCCCCCTGGCGGTCGCCGGCACGGTCAGCGGGGTGTGGCCGGCGCCGCGTTTTCCCGTGTCCCATGCCGCCGGATTCTGCGAGACCAGCCCGGCCACCATGCGCGCCGACATCGCGAGACGCTGATCCAGCGTGCGGCGCATTTCACCCTCCAGATCGTGCAGCATCCACATCGCGACCCCGCCCCACAACAGGCTTAGCGACACGCCGATCATCAGCAGCAGACGCAGGCGCAGGCTCATGCTTCTGAGATGTTGAAGCGGTAGCCGAGGCCGCGCACGGTCTCGATCAGGCCGGCACCGAGCTTGCGCCGCAAGTGGTGGATATGCACGCTCAGC
The DNA here is from genome assembly GCA_021820845.1 of Pseudomonadota bacterium. GTDB lineage: Bacteria > Pseudomonadota > Gammaproteobacteria > Burkholderiales > Thiobacillaceae > Thiobacillus. The sequence goes on along the minus strand of JAKADC010000004.1, from coordinate 148,046 downwards.
GCGTTGCTCTCGATCTCCTCGCTGAACCCGTACAGACTGTCCTTGAGCTGGTCGGCGCTGAGGATGCGGCCGCGCGCGTGCAGCAGCGTGGCCAGCAGCGCAAGCTCGCGCCGCGTCAGCATGACGGCGCGACCGTGCAGGGAGACTTCGCCGCGCTCGAGGTCGAGCCGCAGCGCGCCATGCTCGACGACATCCGCGCTGCGTCCGGCCGCCCGACGCAGCAGCGCCTGCAGCCGGGCGAGCAGTTCATCGAGGTCGAACGGTTTGAGCAGGTAATCGTCCGCGCCGGCGCGCAGACCGGCGACGCGGTCTTCCACGGCGTCGCGCGCAGTCAGCACCAGTACCGGTAAGTCCACGCCCGCGGCGCGCCAGCGCTGCAGCAGACTCATGCCATCCTCGTCGGGCAGACCGAGATCGAGAATCGCCAGCTGGTAGTGCACGGTCGCGAGCAGGGTTCGCGCCTGCGCCGCGGTCCGGGCCCGGTCCACGGTCAGGCCCCGCGCGCCTAGGCCAGCCCGGACGCCGTGGGCAATCAGGTCGTCGTCTTCGATCAGCAATACCCGCATAAAGTGGTGTTCCTACCATCGTTCGTCGCACGGCATCGTTAATGTAGCCTTAACCCGGGCCGTCAAAGATGCACGCTCGTCAAGGTTTTGGAGCCGTTCATGCTGCGTTCGTTCTGGTCGGTCGCGATCCTTGCTTTGCTCTGGGCCGTGCCGGCGCATGCAGAGCAATTTTTCCTGCCGGTGGAGCAGGCCTTCCGCTTGAGCGTGAGCAAAGAAGGCGACGGCCAGGTGCGCCTGAACTGGATCATCAGCGAAGGCTATTACCTGTACCGCAAGCGGGTGAAGGTCGAGGGCGAGCCGGCGGGCAGCGTCGAAGCGGTCAGCTTGCCGCCGGGCGTCGTCAAGAACGATGAGTTTTTCGGCGCGACCGAGGTCTATCATGATCAATTGGCGGTCCTCGTCAAAGCGCCCGCGGCCAAGGTCTTGACGGTGAGCTGGCAGGGCTGTGCCGAGGCCGGCATATGCTACCCGCCGCAAACCCGGCGTGTGACGCTCGCTGGCACGCCGGTCGCGTCCACGGCTGACGCGACCCGGCCCGGCGATCCCGCGCTCGGCGAAGACCAGGATCTGGCCGACCGTTTGTCTCGCGCCAACCCGGGCTGGATGCTCGCCGTCTTCTTCGGCCTGGGCCTGCTCATGACCTTCACCCCCTGCGTGCTCCCGATGTTGCCGATTCTTTCGAGCCTGATCGCCGGCAGCGGGGCGGGGCCGCGGCGCGGTTTCGTTCTTTCGCTCGCCTTCGTGCTGCCGATGGCGCTGACCTATGCCAGTGTCGGTGCGGGCGCGGCACTGGCCGGCGCAAACGTGCAGGCGACGCTGCAGAATCCCTGGGTGCTCGGCGCGTTCGGCCTGGCCTTCGTCGTGCTGGCGCTGGCCATGTTCGGCTTCTACGAACTGCAATTGCCGGCTGCGCTGCGCAACCGTCTGAACACTGCAAGCCGGAACCAGCGCGGCGGCACGCTCGGCGGCGCGGCGGCGATGGGGGTGCTGTCGGCGCTGTTGGTGGGTCCCTGCATGACCGCGCCGCTGGCCGGCGCGCTGCTCTACATCGGCAATACCGGCGATGTCGTGACCGGCGGCCTGGCGCTCTTCGCCATGGGGCTGGGCATGGGCGTTCCGCTCCTGCTCGTGGGCACGCTCGGCGCCCGCCTGCTGCCGCGTCCGGGTGAGTGGATGAACCGGGTCAAGGCATTGTTCGGCTTTGTCCTGCTGGGCACCGCGATTGTCTTCGTCGCCCGGGTGTTGCCCGCCGAACTGACGCTGGGGTTGTGGGGCGCCTGGCTGCTGGCCGTCGCCTTGAGCCTGTTCGCGCTGATCCAGAAGATCGCCAGCGAAAAAGGCCGCCTGTTGTCGCGTTATCTGGCGCTGCTGATCGGCCTGTGGGGCGGTGCGATGCTGCTCGGCGCCGCCGGAGGCGCGAAGGATCCGCTGCGGCCGCTCGCTTTCGTCACGGCGACCGCGGCGCCGGTGCAGACCGCGGCGCCCGATGGCTTCATGGCGCGTTTCACGCCGATCAAGACCGAACAGGACTTCACGGCGCGCGTCGCCGAGGCAGGAAAGCGCGGACAGTGGACGCTCGTCGACTACTACGCCGACTGGTGCGTGTCGTGCAAGGCGATCGAGCACGAGGTGTTCGCCGACCCGCGGGTGCAGGCTGCGCTCGCCGACGTGCAGCTCCTGCGCCCGGACGTCACGGCGAACGACGCGGAAGACCGGGCGTTGATGAGCGCCCACCAGGTGCTCGGTCCGCCGACCCTGCTGCTGATCGGCCCCGACGGCAAGGAGCGGCGCGCCCAGCGCATCGTCGGCGAGCTCAGCGCGGACGCCTTCCTTGCCCGCCTGGCGCAGGCACGGAAGGACTGAGCATGCTTTCCGTGAACCTCGGCCCGCTCGCGCTGCCGGTCGGCATGGCGGTCCTGCTGGCAGCGGGCGTCGCCGCCGCGGGTGCAGGCCACCTTGCCGGCCGGCGCCACAAGGTCGGCATCGTCGACACCCTGAGCGCGATGCTGCTTGCCGGCGCTGTGGTGGCGCGCGTCGTCTTCGTCATTCTCTGGTTCGACGCCTATCGCGACGCCCCCTGGTCGATGCTCGACATCCGCGACGGCGGATTCACGATCTGGGCCGGAAGCCTGGCGGCGCTGGCGGTGGCGCTCTGGCGCGGGGTCCGCCAGCCGGCGCTGCGCCGGCCGCTCGCAGTCGGGCTGGCGACCGGGGCGCTGGTGTGGGCCGCACTTTACGGTGCGCTGCGCCTCGCGGAAAGGCCGCAACTGCCCGCGCTGGCCTTGACGACACTTGCCGGCGCGCCGACCGAGCTTGCGGCATTGGCCGACGGCAAGCCCCTGGTCGCCAACCTGTGGGCGAGCTGGTGCCCGCCGTGTCGCCGGGAAATGCCGGTGCTCGCGGCGGCGCAGCAACGCGAAACCGGCGTGCGCTTCGTCTTCGTCAACCAGGGCGAGGATGCGGCGACGGTCCGGCGCTACCTCGACGCGGGCGAGTTCGGTCTCGCCAACGTGCTGCTCGATCCCGGCGGCGACGTTGCGCGGGCCGCGGGCTCCCGCGCGCTGCCGACCACAGTGTTCTACGACGCCAGCGGCCGGCTGGTCGGCACCCACCTTGGCGAGCTGTCGGCCGCTTCCCTGTCCAGCAAGCTGAAACAACTGAGCGAGACGCGATGAGCCTTTCCCCTTCATTCATTGGCGCAACACGGCGAGGCTGGAGCCGTTTGTCGAAACGGACGCGGACGGTCCTTGCGCTGCTGACGTGGCTGCTGGCCGCGCAGGGCGTGTTGATCGGCCTGCGGGCATTGCAGGCCCCGACCTTGTCGGATGTGCAGGTAACGACGCTCGACGGCGAGTCGACCGACCTCGCCGCGCTCGCCGCGGGCAAGCCTCTGGTCGTCAACCTGTGGGCGAGCTGGTGTCCGCCCTGCCGCCGCGAGATGCCGGTGCTCGCCGCGGCGCAGAAACAGGCGACCTGGGCGAGCTTCGTCTTCGCCAACCAGGGCGAGGGTGCGGCGACGGTGCGGAACTACCTCGCATCGGGCCAGCTCGACCTCGCGAACGTCATGCTCGACCCCGACACCCGGCTGGGCTTCGTGGCGGGCTCGACGGCCCTGCCGCTCACGCTCTTCTACGACGCGCAGGGCCGTCTGCTCGACACCCACACCGGGGCGCTCACGACGGCCTCGCTGGCCGCCAAATTGCAGCAGTTGCGTAACACCCAGGAATCCTCAACCCAGGAGCAAACCCTTCATGATTAAAAATCCCTACGTTCTCGCCATCCTGCTGGCACTTCCCACGCAGGTGCTAGCCGCCGAGGCGAAAAACTGGCCCGCGCCGATCAAGGCCCTCCAAGCCGAGGGCGTCGAGGTGGTCGGCACGTTCAAGGCGCCCAGCGGGCTCACCGGCTACGCCGGGCGGGTCGGCCAGCAGCCGCTGGCGATCTACCTCACGGGCGACGGCAAATACGCGATCGTCGGCACGATGATCGACGGCAAAGGCAACAACCTGAGCGAGAAACCGGTCGCCGACCTGGTCGACAAGCCGATGACCGAACAGGTCTGGAAACAGCTCGGCCAAAGCACCTGGGTTGGCGACGGCAAGAGCATCGCGCCGCGTATCGTCTATGCCTTCACCGACCCGAACTGCCCCTACTGCCACAAGTTCTGGAATGATGCCCGGCCCTGGGTTACGTCCGGAAAAGTGCAGCTGCGCCACGTCATGGTCGGCATTCTCAGCCCGACCAGCCCCGGCAAGGCGGCCGCCATCCTCGCGGCCAGGGATCCCGAGGCGGCCCTGACCCGGCACGAACAGGAGCATGCCGCCGGCGGCGTCAAGCCGCTGAGCCGGATCCCGCAAAAAACGGCTGCCCAGCTCGCGGCCAACCAGAAACTGATGCAACAGCTGGGTTTGTCGGCCACCCCGACTGTCTTCTACAAGGACGCCAGCGGCAAAGTGCGGAAGATACAGGGCGCGCCGTCGACCGGTCTGCTGACGGAGGTTCTCGGTCCGCGATGAAGACTTCGGCGCGTCGGGATGACGTGCCGAAGCAAGAGTTGAAAAACAAGGGGATGCCGGCAGCAGCGATGCGTTGCGCGGATGTCAATGCCGCTTGCGGTCTTCCTTCAGCGCCAGCGTCGCGACCTGCACGCGGTTGCGCAGGCCGAGCTTTTCCATGATGTTGCGCAGGTGATTGCGCACTGTGTTTTCCGAAAGCGTCATGCGGTAGGCGATGGTCTTGTTGGACAAGCCTTCCTTCACGTGGTCGACGATTTCCATTTCGCGCGCGGTCAGCGCGGACAGCGCGTTGTTGTTGAGTTCGCCGCGCGCCATGCGCTGCATGATGTTGAGCGGGAAGCTGCTCTGGCCCTCGCACACGCTGCGGATGGCGGCCAGCACCTGGTCGGGGTCGCTCGACTTGACGACGTAGCCGTCGACGCCGGAGGAGATGGCTTCGGAAATTTCCTCGTCGGAATCGGCGATGGTGAGCATGATGACCTTGATTCCCAGGTCGCGCAGATCGGAGACCAGGTCGAGGCCGTCCGCGTCGGGCAGCGACCGGTCGAGCAGGGCGACGTCGGCGCGCTTGCCCGCCGCGAGCCAGGCGCGCAGCTCGGCCGCATTGGCAAGTTGCGCGATGAGCGCCAGGTCCGGTTCCTGCTGGATATAACCGGCCACGCCCATGCGCAGCAGCGGGTGGTCGTCGATGAGGATGATGTTGAGGGGGGCCGGCATGGCAACTCCGCGAGTTCTTTTCGGGTTTTTCAGGTTGGCAGGCCGCGCGGTTTGCGGGGCGCCTTCCCGAATACCGAATCATAGACCGGAATGGGCAGCCATTTCAGCAACCGCGCGGCCCAGGCCATCTGCCAGGGTATGACCGTGTAGGCGCGGCGCGTTTCGATGCAGCGCGCGACTTTGCTGGCGGCCGTCGCGGCGGACATCTTGAAGGGCATCGCGTAGGGATTGACCCGCGTCATCGGCGTGTCGATGTAGCCGGGCGCGACGGTGACGACGGCGATGCCGCGCGCCTTCAGCTCCAGCCGCAGCGCCTCGAGGTAAACGGTGGCGGCGGCCTTCGATGCCGAATACGCGCCGCCGCCCGGCAGCCCGCGCACGCCGGCCACGCTGGATATCCCGCACAGCACGCTGCCCGGCTGCAGGGCGGCGATGAAGGGCTGAAAGGTGTGCACGAGGCCGAGCACGTTGGCGTCCATCACGGCGCGGAACACCGGCGCGTCGCCGGCTTCCTCGGTGAGCGTGCCGACGCTGATCCCGGCTGCCGCGATGACGATGTCGGGCGTGCCGACGCTGCTCAAGAACGACGCCGCGGCCGCCTGCATCGCCGCGGCATCCCGCACGTCGGCCGAATACACATGGGCGTCGAGTCCGGCGCCCGTCGCCCGGAGACCCTCGAGCCGGCGCCCGGCCAGTCCCAGTCGCGCGCCCGCGGCGCCGTAATGTCGTGCCAGCGCCGCCCCCAGCCCGGAGCTTGCCCCGGTGACGAACACCTTCAGGGGCGGGCGACCCGAAGGCTCGCCGGTGCGCGGCGAGACGGACAAGCTTACCTGGCGGCTTTCTTGCCGCCGCGCTCGGCGCGCGCCTTGACGATCAGCTGGTCGAGGGTTTCGAACAGGCGCTGTTCGCCGCCGGTCATGGACTCCGAGGTGGCGTATTTGCCGTCGACGACGAAGGACGGCACGCCCATGACGCCGTAGGTCGTTGCCAGCCGCGCGCCCTGCATCGCTTTCGACTGGACGGAGAAGGAGTTGTAGATGCTTTCGAATTGCTTGCGGTCCAGACCCTGCTTCGCGGCCCAATCGCCCAGCACGTCCGGGTCGTTGAGGTTGAGATTTTCCACGTGGTACGCGTCGAACACCTTGCGGTGCAGGCGGCTCAACTGACCCATCTGTTCCAGCGTGTAGTAGATTTTCGCGCCGGGCATCCAGTCGGGGCGGAACACCGCGGGCACGCGCCGAATCTCGGCGTCCTTGGGCAGCTTCTTCAGCCAGGTCTCGAGGCCCGGTTCAAGCTGGTTGCAGTGCGGGCAGCGATACCAGAAAAATTCCAGCACTTCGATCTTGTTGCCGGTCGCGACCGGCTGCGGCACGCTGACCCGCGCGTAATCCTTGCCCTCGGAAATCGCTTGGGGCGCGGCAAAGGCGGACAAGGAAAACACGGCGGCGGCGAGCAGGGCCAGAGCGCGGGAAAGCATCAGGGTTTCTCCTGTTGGGTGGGGATTTCTTTGACCAGCGTGACCTGAATATTGTTCTGCGCGAGCAGGCTTCGCGTGCGGTTCGCTTCGTCCACGCTGCGGAAGGGGCCGACGCGGACGCGATGCAGCATGCCCCTGTCGGGCACGTCGGTGGTCTGGATGACCGCTTCGACGCCAAGCAGGGCGAGTTGCGCTTTCATGTTGTCGGCCTCGTCGGCGCGCTGGAACGCGCCCGCCTGCAGGTAGAGCTGGGGCGCGGCAGCCGGCGTCGCGACGGAGGGCAGCGGGCTGGACGCGTTGCCGGGGAGCACCTTGTAGAAATCGAAACTGGGCGCCGCGTCGGGCTGCGCGGCAGCGGGGGCACGGGCAGGCGCCGCAGGCCCGGCGGGTCTCGTCGCGGGCTTGCCGAGCTTGAACGGATCGAAACCGGTCGCCCACAGCGCCACGGCCACGGCGAGTATGGCCCCGACGATGAGGCCGATCAGGATCCCGGTGAAAATGGGACTGCCGTTGCGCTTGGCGGAGCGGGATGCGGGTTTTGCCATGGCTACATTTTCTCCGGGGCGGACACGCCGAGCAAGGCCAGGCCGGCGACGATCGCGATGCGGGTGGCGTCGGCCAGGGCGAGGCGGGCGTGTTTCGTCGACGCGTCGTCGACCAGGAATTTCTCGGCGTTGTACCAGGCATGGAAATCGCCCGCCAGCACTTGCAGGTAATGCACCACCAGATGCGGGGCCAGTTCGCGTGCCGCGGTGGCGACGATCTCCGGATATTCGGCGAGGCGCTGCATCAGCGCAAGCTCGTGCGGCGCGGTCAGCGGCGCGAGGTCCGCGCCGTCGAGCACGTCGGACATGCCGCCCCATTCCTCGAACACGCGGCAGATGCGCGCGTGCGCGTACTGCACGTAATAGACCGGGTTGTCGTTGTTGCGCGCGAGCGCGAGGTCGACGTCGAAGATGTATTCGGTGTCGGCCTTGCGCGAGAGCAGGAAGAAGCGCACGGCGTCCTTGCTGGTCCACTCGATGAGGTCGCGCAGGGTCACGTAGCTGCCGGCGCGCTTGGAAATCTTCACCTCCTCGCCGCCGCGCATCACGCGCACCATCGTGTGCAGCAGGTAGTCGGGATAGCCTTCGGCGATGCCCATGCCGACCGCCTGCAGCCCCGCGCGGACGCGGGCGATGGTGCCGTGGTGGTCGGTGCCCTGGATGTTGATCGCGCGCTCGAAGCCGCGCTCCCATTTGGCGATGTGGTAGGCGACGTCGGGTACGAAGTAGGTGTAGGTGCCGTCGGACTTCTTCATCACGCGGTCCTTGTCGTCGCCGTAGTCGGTGGTCCTGAGCCACAGCGCGCCGTCCTGTTCGTAGGTCTTGCCGGCCTCGACGAGCCTTTGCACCGTCGCCGCCACGCGGCCGTCGGTGTAGAGGCTGGATTCGAGATAGTAGTTGTCGAAACGGACCGCGAAGGCCTTGAGGTCGAGATCCTGCTCGTGGCGCAGGTAGGCGACGGCGAACTGGCGGATCGAGTCGAGGTCGTCGGCGTCGCCCGATGCGGTGAACGTGCGGTCGTCGGATTTCACCGTCTTCTTCGCCAGGAAATCCGCGGCGATGTCGGCGATGTAGTCGCCGTTGTAGGCGGCCTCCGGCCAGCCGGCGTCGCCCGGCTTCAGGCCTTTGGCGCGCGCCTGCACGCTGTTCGCGAGCGTGGCGATCTGCACCCCGGCGTCGTTGTAGTAGAACTCGCGGGTGACGTCCCAGCCCTGCGCCGCGTAGAGGTTGCAGATGGCGTCACCGAGCGCCGCCTGGCGGCCATGCCCGACGTGCAGCGGGCCGGTCGGGTTGGCGGAGACGAACTCGACGAGCACCTTGCGGCCCCGCCCCGCGTCGCCGCGGCCGAACTCGGCGCCGGCCGAGCGGATCTGCGGCACGATGCCGTGCCAGGCGGCCGGCGTGAGATGGAAGTTGATGAAGCCGGCGCCGGCGATGTCGGCTTTGGCAATCAGCGGCGACGCCGGCAGCTCGGTCAGGATCCGTTGGGCCAGCTCGCGCGGATTCTTTTTCAGCGGCCGCGCCAGTTGCATCGCGGCGTTGCTCGAAAAATCGCCGTGCGCGGGGTTCTTCGGGCGCTCGATCTCCAGGCTGACCGGGGAGTCGGGCGCCACGGTCTCGAGGGCCTCGCCGATCAGGCGTGCGATCTGTTCTTTGAGCGGATGGATGTTGGACATGGTTACAAGAGGACGGGCGTCGCGGTGCGCCTGCCCGAGCGCGTTCGAAAGGCCCAGTGACGGAATGGGTAGCCGGCGATTATAAGCGCCGCGAGCAGGCCCTCAAAACGCGAGGGGATCGACGTCCAGCGACCAGCGCGCGACGCGCGGCCTGATGGCTTCGAGTTGCGGCCGCCACCCGCGCACGAACCCTTGCAGCGCCTGCCTCGACGTCGACTGGACCAGAAGTTGCGCGCGTTCCAGGTTGGCCACGCGTGCCATCGGCGCCGGGGTGGCCGCGAACACGCTGACCTCGGGGGCGTCGGGCGCGAGCCCGGCGGCACGCTGGAGGAAGGCCAGCGCCGCATCCATCGTCTTCGCCTCGGCGCGCAGCAGGACCTGGCGGGTGAAGGGCGGCAGGTCGAGCTGGCGGCGTTCGGCGAGGAGCGCGCGCGCATACCCGGCGTAGTCGTGGCGCTGCAGATGGCGGAACAGGGGATGGTCGGGGAAGGCCGTCTGGATCAGGACGCGTCCGGGCTTGTCGGCGCGGCCGGCGCGCCCGGCCACCTGCATCAGCTGGGCGAACAGGCGCTCGGTGGCGCGGAAGTCGGGGCTGTAGAGCGCGCCGTCGGCGTCGAGGATGAGCGCAAGCGTCATGTTGGGGAAGTCGTGCCCCTTGGCCAGCATCTGGGTGCCGACCAGGATGTCGACCTCGCCGCCGTGCACGGCCTCGCCCAGCTCCGCCCAGGCGCGCGGGCGCATGCTGTCGCGGTCGATGCGGCGGATGCGCGCAGTCGGCAAAAACGCGGCGAGCGTTTCCTCCAGCCGCTGGGTGCCCTGGCCGAGCGCCTTGAGATCGGGGTTGCCGCAATTCGGGCATTCCGGCGGGATGCGCGTCTCGAATCCGCAGTGATGGCATTTCAGGCGCTGCGAGGTGCGGTGCAGCACCAGACGGGACGAGCAGCGCGGACACGGTGACACCCAGGCGCAACTCGGGCAATAGAGCGCCGGTGCGTACCCGCGGCGGTTGAGGAACACCAGGCTCTGCTCGCCGCGCGCGAGCGTCCCGGCCAGCGCCGCGAGCGCGGGACGCGTGAGGCCATGGTCGACCGGGAGATGCCTCAGGTCGACGAGCTCGATGTCCGGCAACTGCGCCTGGCTGATCGCGCGCTGCCTCAGTTCGAGCAGCCGATAGCGGCCATTGAGCGCCTGTGCATAACTCTCCAGCGACGGTGTGGCCGAGCCGAGCACCACGGGAACGCCGGCCTGCTTGGCGCGCGCGATGGCAACGTCGCGCGCGGAATACCGCAAGCCCTCCTGCTGCTTGAACGAAGCGTCGTGTTCCTCGTCGACGACGATCAGTCCGAGGCGCGGCAACGGCGCGAATACCGACAGCCGGGTGCCGAGCACGATGTCGGCCTCGGGCGCGGCGAGCCAGTTTTCGGCGCGCGCGGCTTCGGCAAGGCCGCTGTGCAGCAGCGCGAAACGGCGCCCCGGAAAGCGGCGGCGAAAGTGCTGCTCCAGTTGCGGGGTGAGCGCGATTTCCGGAATCAGCACGAGCGCCTGCTTCCCTGTCGTCAGCGCGGCATCGATCAGGCGCAGATACAGCTCGGTCTTGCCGCTGCCGGTGACGCCGTGGATCAGCTGGACGCCGAATTGCCCGAGCGCGGGCAACAGCGCGTCGAGCGCAGCCTGTTGTTCAGGCGTCGCCGGCGGTGCCGGCGCCGTCGCGGCGGTGGCTTCGATGTCGGGCGGCAGCCGTGCCCACGTCGCCCAGCCGGCCGCGACGAGGGCCGCCGCATGGCGGGTCTGCTTCTGGAGGCGCAAGGCGCCGCGCGACTGCGGCGCGGCCCGCAGCGCATCGAGCAGCGCCCGCTGCGCCTTCGCCCGGGCGGGGGGCTGCGCGGTCCGGCCGGCCTCGGTGAGCGCGAGCCAGGGCGTGTCCGCGACAAAAGGTGTCGCGTTCCTCAGCCGCGGCGGCAGCGCGGCAAGCAGGATCGCGCCCAGCGGATGGTGGTAGTAGTCGGCGCAGAACCGCGCCAGGCGGAGGATTTCGGGCGGCAGCGGCGGCCGGTCGTCCAGCACGCGCACGACGTCGCGCAGCTTGTCGGCGCCGACCGCGCTGTCGGCCTGCTGCCCCAGCGCCACGCCGACCTGCAGCGTGCGGCCAAACGGCACCGCGACGAGGCGCCCCGGTTCCACCTCGGCGACGCGCGCCGGCAGCCGGTAGTCGAACGTCCGGTGCAGCGGGGTGTCGAGCGCGACCTGGATGATGGGCGGCATGCTTGGCTGGCAGAACTCGCTGGATATCGGGAAGGCGGTCGGTAACTGGTTGTTTGCCAAACGCTATTTGGCGTTGTCCACGCGGCCTGTGGATAATTATGTGGGCGAATTGACGCCGATGGGCCTCGGGCGCTCGTATCCGGCCGGTCGCATGCGGCCGGCTAAAAAATGGGCAAGCGATCTATCCCATAATATTCAATCACTTAGCAAACAAGTCGCCGTGTCAAGCGATTAAAGCAAGAAAAGTTCCCTCACGCCAGAATTGTGTATAAGTCAATCCTTCTATAGCAGCGGTGACGCGGCATTGCCGCGTTTTATGGCGTCCGCAAGCGTCAGCCGTTCTGCTGAATCCCCGCGATCACCCAGCCGCCGCGCCCATGCGTCGGCTTGCTGAGATGCCAGATTTCGTCCAGCGGCGTCGGCTCCTGACCCGGCACTTCGCGGACGAGGCCGGTGAAGCGGACGCTGACCACGTGCTGGTCGCCTTCGTCGACCGCTTCCAGCACCTCGGCGTCGATCGACATCACGTCGGTGACCTGTGCCGCTTCGCCGCGTTCGGCGAGTTGCATGCGGACCTCGGCAAACACCTCGGGCGAGGTGAAGGCGCGAATGTCCTCCAGATTGCCGGCGTCGTAGGCGGCCTGAAGGCGAATGAAGTTGAGTTTGGCCTCGCGCGCGAAGGCGTCCGCATCGAACCCGGGCGGGAAGCTGCGGGCGGCGGAGTGAGTGCTTGCAGCGGCTGAAACGAAGGCCGCGTCCCGCGCCGCGGGGGTGCCTATGTCGGCGGGTTCGCGCGGTATGCCGGCGTATTGCATTGCGGGTGCGGCGGGCGCGTTGCGGCGCATGAAGAAGCGGAACAGCATGAAGGCCGCCATCGCCAGCAGCGCGAGCAGCAGGAAGCTCGCCATTCCTTCGCCCATACCGAGATGCGAGGCGAGCGCGGCGAGGCCCAGGCCTGCGGCGAGACCCGCGATGGGCCCCATCCAGCTCCGCTTTTGCGGGCTTGCCTGAGCGGGCGCCGCCGCGGGCTGCCTGGGCTGCGGAGCCGGCGCGGCGTCCTGCCTTGCCGGTGCGGTGCGCTGGATGCCGAACGACTTGCTGCCGCCGAGCCGTTTGGCTTCGGCGTTCTCAACCGCGAGGCTGAAACCGAGGACAAGGGCGAACAGGCTGAAAAGGAAGGTTTTCACGACGGGATTCCTTGAGGTCAACGGGACGACGCATGGTGAGGCATCGGCACGGGTAATGAAAAGTCGTTTTTTGTACCGTGACCGTTCGAAATTTCCGATTCCTTGAGAGGGGAAATCAGCGTCCGTTCGATGCGCGAAGGGCGCGGCTTCGGTTGTGCACGGCCTCGACCAGCACGGCGACGTTGTCCGGGTCGGTGAACTGCGAAATCCCGTGGCCAAGGTTGAAGACGTGGCCCGGATGATTGCCGTAGCTGTCGATGACGCGCTCGGCCTCGGCGCGGATGCTGTCCGGCGTGCCGTGCAGGGCGCAGGGGTCGAGATTGCCCTGCAAGGCGACCTTGTCGCCCACGCGGCGGCGCGCGTCGCCGATGTCGAGGGTCCAGTCGAGCCCGACGGCGTCGGCGCCGATCCCGGCCATGGCTTCCAGCCAGTTGCCGCCCCCCTTGGTAAAAATGATGCTGGGGATGCGCCGGCCTTCGCGTTCCTTGGTCAGTCCGGCCACGATGCGCGCCATGTAGGCGAGCGAGAACTCCCGGTACGCGTGCGGGGTCAGGCTGCCGCCCCAGGAATCGAAAATCATCACCGCCTGCGCGCCGGCTTCGATCTGCGCATTGAGATAGTCGATTACCGCGCGGGTGTTCACCTCCAGGATGCGGTGCAGCAGATCGGGCCGGCGGTACAGCATCGTCTTGATGTGGCGGTAGTCGTCCGAACTGCCGCCCTCGACCATGTAGCAGGCCAGCGTGTAGGGGCTGCCGGAAAAGCCGATCAGCGGCACGGCGCCGTCGAGCGCGCGGCGGATCGAGCGCACGGCCTCCATCACATAGCCGAGCTTGTCGGCGGGGTCGGGCGCCGAGAGGTCGCGGATCTCCCATTCGTCCCGCAGCGGACGTTCGAAGCGAGGCCCTTCGCCCTGCGAAAAATAGAGGCCCAGTCCCATCGCGTCCGGCACGGTGAGGATGTCGGAAAACAGGATCGCGGCGTCGAGCGGAAAGCGGGCCAGCGGCTGCAGCGTCACCTCCGTCGCCAGATCGGGCGTCTTGCACAGCGTCAGGAAATCGCCCGCGCGCGCCCGCGTGGCGTTGTATTCCGGCAGATAGCGGCCGGCCTGGCGCATCAGCCAGAGCGGCGTGTAGTCGGTCGCCTGGCGTTCGAGGGCGCGCAGGAAAGTATCGTTCTTGAGGGGGGACATGGGACGGGCCGGAACGCAAAGACCGCATTTTAACAGGCTTGGCGTCCCGCGCTCCGGCACGGCGCCGGCCGCCGCTCGTCCTGTCGGCGTCGCGGTGCTTCGCGACCGGCTTGTGGCCGGCTCTGCCGACGTGCCGCTTTTTTGCCACACTTCGCTCGGTTTGCTCGGCTTCTTGCAGGCGCCCCCACGGTTACCCCGGGGCAAATCGATTAAAATTTTCGATTTTGCCTGGTTGGGCCATAGGAGATCCTGATGCAACTGAAGAAACTCGCCGCAGCGGTGGCGGCGATGGGCATGACCGTGCCTGGTTTGGCGCTTGCCACCAATGGCATGTTGATGGAAGGCTACGGCCCGATCGCCGCCGGCATGGGCGGCGCATCGATGGCGTACGACAACGGGACCGCCGCGATGGCGAACAATCCCGCGACGCTCGGTCTGATGCCGGAAGGGAGCCGGCTCGACGTGATGCTCGGCTACGTCGGCCCGGACGTCAAAACGTCGATGGGGATCGGCAAGTCCAGCGCGGACGCCTTCTATATGCCGGCTTTCGGCTACGCGAAAAAACAGGGCGCGCTGACCTACGGCGCGGGCATCTACGGGCAGGGCGGCATGGGCACGGAGTATGCCAGTGGCGACATGGCGCAGGTGAGCGTCGGCCGCGTGATTTTCCCGCTGGCGTATGCCGTCAACGATCGCTTCAACATCGGCGGCAGCGTCGATCTCGTCTGGGCCGGCATGGACATGGTGGTGACCGGATACGGCATCAACTTCAAGGACGGCAGCGACTTTACCGGATCCGCCAAGGGCTATAGCCTGGCAGGCAAACTCGGCTTCACCTACAAGCTGAACGATGCGCTGACCCTCGGCGGCGTCTACCAGAGCGCCGGCAACCTGCCCGACCTCAAGGACGGTGCCTACAAGGTGAAAGGCTTCGACATGCCCGCCACCGTTGGCCTCGGTCTCGCCTGGCAGGCGAACGACCGGCTGATGGTCGCGGCCGACGTCAAGGAGGTGCTGTGGGGCGACAGCATGAACACGGTGACTGTCTACAAGGACGGCGTGCCGATCGCGCCGTTCCAGCAGGACTGGAACGACCAGACCGTGGTGTCGCTCGGCGTCGCCTACAAGTTCAGCGAAGCGCTGACCGGGCGGATCGGCTACAACCACGGCAAGAATCCGATCCCCGATCAGTTCGTCAATTATCTGTGGCCGGCGATCGTCGAAAATCACTACACGGCGGGATTCGGCTACGCGTTCGACAAGCAGTCGACGGTGAATTTCGCGCTGAGCTACGTGCCGAAGGTTTCGGTGACGGGAACGGGGCCCTCGCCGTCGGTGGGCGGCAACGGCGGCATGCAGATCGATCACAGCCAGTTGAACTGGCAATTGATGTACAGCTACGCGTTCTGACCCGTTTCGTCACGCGAAGCCGGGGCGCCTGCCCCGGCTTTTTCTTTTTCCGCGGCTTCGCGCCGCGCGGGGCGCATCACTTGCCGGGCGCGTCCCCGCTGCTCTTCTGCGCGTCGGGCGCGGTCGCCGCGATGTCGGCGCCGGGCGACGCCACCCCGTCCTTCATGTCCTGGATGGCCTGATCGACCTGTTGGCCCGCCTGTTCGGCCACGCCCTTGCGGTCGCAGCCGTTGAGCGCCAGCAGGCTGACGAGCAGCCCCAGCACGGCGTAGGACGCGTGCCAGCGGTGCGTCCGCTTCGACTTTTCGGGAAGGACCACCGTCATTCCCGCACCGGCGCCGCTCCATTCGTATAGCCGCATGTGTTCGTCATCGAGATGCGTCGTCGTCTGATACATGTCACTCTCCTCGTTGTTCGTTGCGGGGACGCCCGGTCCGTGCGAAGCGGCGCGTCCCCTGTCCGTTCGGTGGTCAGTGCTCGTTCAGCAGGTCGTTCTTGACGCCGGTCACCCCCTCGACGCCGCGCGCGATTCGCTCGGCCTGCGCGATCTGCATCGGGTTGTTGACCCAGCCTCCGAGCCGGACCGTGCCCTTGTGGGTCTCCACGTTCACGTCGAGGCCCTTCACGCTTTCATCCTCGAGGAGCATCGCCTTCACCCTGGCGGTGATCGCCGCGTCGTCATCCGGTTTCCGGTCCAGGCTGGCGCTGAGGGAAGGCGAAGCCGTGCCGCCGTCATAGCCCCCCGCCGCCGCCGCGAGGGCGTGTCCGGCCAGGCCCAGGGTGAGTACGCCGGCACACGCCAGCTTCCCAAAACCGCAATTCGTGTTCTTCATGTCGCTGTCCAGTTCAAAGAAAAAGGCATCCCGCCCCGGCCAATGCCGAGGCGCTCATCGGCGGTCGTCATGGGGGTCGGGCACTTCCGGCGACTCCGGGGAGGCCGGCGCGATCGGCGTCGGCTCCGCGCCCTTCGTGACGAATTCGGTATGACTCAAGACGTTGTCGCCATTCGCGTCGAGGTGACGGAACATCTCCACCGTTCCGCCCTGCGCCTCGTATTCCTTCAGGCTGATCTTGCCGTCGCCGTTGCGATCGTATTTCTTGAAATCGGCCGCCGGTGCCGCCGCCTCGACCGCGGCGGAGGCGGCGACGCCCAGCATCCCGGCGACAGCCAGGGTCATCAAGCGATGGATCGATTGCATGGCGAATGTCCTGTAATGCGCGTTGATCGTTGCCTCGGCTCGAAGGCGAAGGCCTCAGCGCCAGGTAGAGCGACGACCGTGCCAGGTCAATTTCCTTTTGTTAAATCAAAGGGCTGAGAGAATCGACCTACCGCCCCCCCGGATCGACCCGGCCTGAACATGCCAAATTTGTCGCTTTTGAGGGACAAATACTGTGCAGATTTCACAAGTCCTTGTTTGGACGCTCTATTTTTGTAGCCGGATGGCGACAGGAAGGCGGATTTGAGCGGTGGGGCAACAGAAAAGGGAGCTGTGCTCCCGTCGGGACGGCGGCGAGCGGCCCTAGGTGGTCGGTGGTCGGCGGCCGGCGGCGAGCACGCCGACGAATACCACCAGCCCGACGACAAAGAGAATCTTGGCAACCCAGGCCGCGGTGCCCGCCGCACCGGCGAAGCCAAAAATTCCCGCGACGATCGCGATGATCAGGAACGTGACGGCCCATCCAAACATGATCTTCCCTTCAAGAATGATGATTGCGCCAAAGCGCGACATCGTCTCCATTGCAGGGTATGTGCCAGAAAAAAATAACGTTTGAAATCAGCGGCGCGCGCGTCGGCGCTGCGGATCGGCGGGCGCACGCGCCTCGCCGCTGTCGCCGGCGCCCGACATTCAGTCGTTGGAGGCGCGGTCCTTGAACAGGGCGGGCGTGAGGTCGTGCCGTTGCAGCAGGCGGTACACCTCGGTGCGGTTGCGCCCGGCGAGCCGGGCCACTTCGCTGACCTGGCCGCGCGTGAGCTTGAGCAGGGTGATGAGGTAGTCGCGCTCGAACGCGGCGCGGGCCTCGGCCAGCGGCTGGATTTCCGCAGGCTTCTCGCGCAGTGCGCGCGCGACCAGCGTGGCCGGTATCGTTGCCGTCGTGCACAGGGCGACGCATTGTTCCAGCACGTTGTGCAACTGGCGGATGTTGCCGGGCCAGTCGGCCGCGACCAGCATGTCGAGCGCGTCGGGCGCGAAACCGTGGATGCGACGCTGGTATTTTTCCGTCAGCGCGGCGAGGAAATGCTGCGCGAGCAGCGGGATGTCCTCGCGCCGCTCGCGCAGCGGCGGCAGCGCCAGATTGACGACGTTCAGGCGGTAATAGAGGTCCTCGCGGAATTCGCCGGAGGCGATGGCGTCTTCGAGATTGCGGTGCGTCGCCGAAAGGATGCGCACGTCGACCTTGCGCGTCTCGGTCGCGCCGACCGGCCGCACCTCGCCTTCCTGCAGCACGCGCAAGAGCTTGACCTGCAGCGGCGGCGGCATGTCGCCGATCTCGTCGAGGAAGACCGTCCCGCCTTCGGCGCTGAGGAACAGGCCGGGGTGGTCGCGCGCCGCGCCGGTGAAGGCGCCTTTCACGTGACCGAACAGTTCCGATTCGAGCAGTTCGGCGGGAATCGCGCCGCAGTTGATCGCGACGAACGGATGCCCGCGGCGAGGGCTCGCCCGATGGATCGCGCGCGCCAGCAATTCCTTGCCGGTGCCGGATTCGCCCTGGATCAGCACCGCTGCTTCGCTTTGTGCGGCCAGCCGGGCCTCCGCGAGCAACACGTTCATCGCCGGGCTCGCCGTGACGATGTCGCGGCGCCAGCTGTCGTCGCTGGTGTCGGGGCTGCTGCCGGTCAGGCGCGTCGCCCGCTTCAGCAGGTCGATCAGCGTGGGCGCGTCGTAAGGCTTGGTCAGGTAACCGAACAGACCTTGCTGCGTCGCCGCCACCGCGTCGGGAATGGTCCCGTGCGCGGTCAGCACGATCACCGGCAGCGCGGGATCGCGCGCGTGGATCGCCCGGAACAGCGCCATCCCGTCCATGCCGCTCATCTGCATGTCGGTCAGCACCGCATCCGGGCGCGCCAGCGCCAGTTGCGCCAGCGCCGCCTCGCCGCTGTCGACCGCCTCGACCCTGAAGCCGTTGGCTTCCAGCCGCAGCCTGATGAGCTCGCGCAGCGCCGCGTCGTCGTCCACGACCAGGATGCCGGGTTTTTTCATGGTGATTTGGGGAGCGTGCTGCGTTGTTGCAGGGTTTTCTCCAGCGCCTTGATCTGATCGAGCTTGTCCTGCAACTCCTGCGCGCGCGCCGTCTGCTGCCGAAGCTCGATGCGCGCGGAGAGCGATTTCTTCATCAGTTCGACGAGCGTCTGGGCGCGGCTATCCGTCTCGCCGATCGTCGAAAGCGCCTTGAGACTGCGTTCGAGGGCTTCGACATTGTCTTCCCGTTCCAGCAGGGCGGCAAGCTGGAAGCGTTTCGCGTCGTCGAGGCGGCGCTCGCTGTCGAGCGCGGCGAGCTCACGGCGCCGCTGCTCGGGGCCCAGCGTCGCGACCCGTGACAGCTCGTTCAGGAGGGCCTGCGCACCGGTGCCGGAAAACCGGCTGATGGGCGCTGCCGGTTGCCCCGGCGCAGGCGGGATGACGCAGCCGGTCAGCATCAGCAAAAGACCGGCGGGCAGGGCGGATCTGAAAGTCATTGCGGCAAGCGTCTCATCAAACGGGCCAGGTTAATTTGAAACAGGTCGACCAGGGCGGACAGTCGACGACCTCGACGCTGCCGCCGACGGCCAGCAGCGACTCGCGCACGATCGACAACCCCAGGCCGCTGCCCCGGACGGCGCTCGCGGGCTGCCGCGCGCCCTGGAAAAACGGCTCGAAGATCCGCGTCCGCTCGGACTCCGGGATGCCGGCGCCCTCGTCGCATATCCAGATCGACACGGCGCCTTCGGCGGCTTCGCTTCTCACCAGGATGCGTCCGTCCTCGGAGCTGAATTTCACCGCATTCGACAACAGGTTGTCGAGTACCGTTTCCAGTTGGCCGCGGTCCGCGTGAAGCGAGGGCGCGCCGAGCTCGGTTTCGACCCTGATCCGTCGTGCATCGAGCGCCAGCCGTTGCCGCCCGAGGACGGCATCCAGCACGTCGGCCAGCACCTGCGGCGTGGCCGGCGGCGGCGTCGCATCGCGCACCATGCCGCCATAGCGGATCAGGTCCTCGATGCGTTTCTGCAGGTCGCGGCTCCCGCTGTCCATGATGTCGACGATCGTGCGCTGGCGCGGGTTGAGCGTGCCGGCAAGTTCGTCGCCGAGCAGCGCCACGCCTTCCCTGAGCGACGCGAGCGGCGTTTTCAGTTCGTGCGACACGTGACGCAGAAAGCGCAGCTTCTGTTCCTCGAGCGCCTGCAGGCGCTGGCGCAGCCATTCGATTTCCCGGCCCAGCTCGACGATGTCCTGCGGTCCGCTGATCGCGGGGAGGGGGCGCAGGTCGGCCTGGCCGAGTTGCTGGATCGAGGCCTTGAGCTGCTTGATCGGGCGGTTGATCATCCAGGAGAATACGCCCGCCAGCAGCAGCGTCAACGGAATGAGCGCCAACGCCAGCACGATCAGGCGCCGACGCGTCGATTGCACCGTCTCTTCGAGCGCCTGCAGATCGCGCTGGACCGAGGCATCCGCCTCGACGAGCAGCGTCCGCGCGGTCTCGTGCAGCGCATCGAATGCCGGACCGAGGGCCTGGAACTGATCGCTGTCCAGAAACGCGCCGGGCCGCAACTGGCCGTACAGCGCCTGGCTGCGCGTCTGCAAGGCGGCCAGCGTGGTGCGCGAAGGCGCGTCCGCGAGTTGGCCGTCGAGTTGGGTCAGCTGGGTCTGCAGGTCGTCGAAGCTCGCCCGCAGCGCGGGGGCGAATTCGGCGTCCTGCAGCAGGTGATATTGGCCCGCCGCGCGCTGGAACTGGCTGACTGATTCGACGATCTGCCGCACGTCGCGCGTGACCGCAAGGCTCGTGCGCGTGAACTCGCGCTGGGTGTCGACGACGCCCTGCAATACGTGCACCGCGTTGATGAGGCCGCTGGCGAGCGGCACGATCAGCACGCCCATGGCGACGATGACCAGGATCGTGAACGAACGCGGGTAGTAGCGGCCAGGAAGCATCGATGAAGGCGGTCGGGGCGATGTCACAGCATATCCCGACCGTGCCCGCGCGCGGCGGTTCCGCCGCCGCGCCGCAGGCGCTTATGCCAGGTCGAGGTAGGCGAGGATGCCTTTGGCGGCCTCGCGGCCTTCCCAGACCGCGGTCACCACCAGGTCGGAGCCGCGCACCATGTCGCCGCCGGCGAAGATTTTCGGGTTGGCGGTCTGGTACGCGTGCTGCTGGCCCTTGGCGATCACGCGGCCACCCGGGTCGACCGTGATCTGGTACTGCTCGAACCACGGCTGCGGGTTGGGCCGGAAGCCGAACGCCACGATCACGCGGTCGGCCGGAATGATCTCCTCCGAGCCCGGGATCACGATCGGCGTGCGGCGGCCGCGCGCGTCGGGCGGCCCCAGCTCGGTGGTGACGAGCTTGACGCCTTCGACCTTGCCCTCGCCGACGATTTCCACGGGCTGGCGGTTCCACAGGAAAGCCACGCCTTCTTCCTTGGCGTTGCCGACCTCGCGCTTGGAACCGGGCATGTTCTTCTCGTCCCGGCGGTAGGCGCACACCACGCTGGCGGCGCCCTGGCGGATGCTGGTGCGATTGCAGTCCATCGCGGTGTCGCCGCCGCCGAGCACGACCACGCGCCGGTCTTTCATGTCGTGGAACACTTCGCCCGGCTTGGACAGGTCGAGGCACTTGCGCACGTTGGAGATCAGGAAGGGCAGGGCCTCGAGCACGCCGGGCAGGTCCTCGCCGGGAAAGCCGCCCTTCATGTAGGTGTAGGTGCCCATGCCCATGAACACGGCATCGTATTCGTCGAGCAGCGCCTGCATGCTGACGTCGCGGCCGATTTCGGTGTTGAGGCGGAACTCGATGCCCATGCCCTCGAACACCTCGCGCCGGCGCGTCATCACCGTCTTTTCCATCTTGAACTCGGGGATGCCGAAGGTGAGCAGGCCGCCGATCTCATCGTAGCGGTCGTACACCACCGCTTTCACGCCGTTGCGCGCGAGCACGTCGGCGCAGCCCAGTCCGGCAGGGCCGGCGCCGATGACGGCGACTTTCTTGCCGGTCGCCACGACGTTCGACATGTCGGGACGCCAGCCCGCCTTGAATGCCTCTTCGGAAATGTAGCGTTCGATCTGGCCGATGGTCACCGCGCCAAAGCCGCCCACGTTCGGCCCGCCGCCGACCGCTTCGCCGAAGCCGTCGGTGTTGAGGGTGCACGCGCCTTCGCACAGCCGGTCCTGCGGGCAGACGCGGCCGCACACCTCGGGCAGCGAGTTGGTCTGGTGGCTGAGTTCGGCTGCCTCGAACAGGCGGCCCTCGGTCACGAGCTTCAGCCAGTTGGGAATGTAGTTGTGCACCGGGCACTTCCACTCGCAGTACGGGTTGCCGCAGCCGAGGCAACGGTCGGCCTGCTCCTGCGCCTGCGCCGGATCCATCAGCGCGTAGATTTCACGGAATTCGTGCTTGCGCACGTCGGCCGGCGTCTTTGCGCCGTCGCGCCGCGCCTGCTTCAAGAACTGGAATACGTCGCCCATCTTATGCTTCCAATGCTTCACGTGACTGGCCGGGCAGATCCTCGACCAGGTCTTCAATCGAAATGCGCTTCGGCTTGACCAGCCAGACCTTCGCCAGGGTCGCGTCGAAATCGGCGAGGATGGCACGCGCGCGCGCGCTCCCCGTGAGCGCGACGTGGCGTTCGACCTGGGCCCTGAGGAAGACGCGATAGGGCTCGGTCTCGACGCTGGTGATGCGCGTGAGCTCGATCATTTCCTTGTTGGCCTTCGACATGAAATCGCCGGCCTCGTCGACCACGAATGCCATGCCGCCCGACATGCCGGCGCCGAAGTTGAGCCCCGTGTCGCCGAGCACGATGACGGTGCCGCCGGTCATGTATTCGCAACCGTGATCGCCGATGCCTTCCACCACGGCCAGCGCGCCCGAGTTGCGAACGCCGAAGCGCTCGCCGCCCATGCCCGCGGCGTAGAGTTCGCCGCCGGTCGCGCCGTAGAGGCAGGTGTTGCCGATGATGATGTTGCGGTACGGCTCGAAGGTCGCGGCGCGCGGCGAATAGATGACCAGGCGGCCGCCGCCCATGCCCTTGCCGACGTAGTCGTTGGCGTCGCCTTCCAGCGTCAGGGTGAGCCCCTTGTGATTCCACACGCCGAAGCTCTGGCCGGCCGAGCCGGTGAGGTCGATGCGGATGGTGTCGTCCGGCAGCCCATGGGCGCCGTGCGCCTTGGCGATCTCGCCCGACAGGCGCGCACCGATCGAGCGGTTCACGTTGCGGATTTCGTAGCGCAGCTCGATCGGGGTGCCGGCCTTGATCGCGCCGATCGCGTCGGCCACCATGCGCTCGGCGAGCTCGCCCTTGTCGAACGAGGGGTTGCGTTCCTGCTGCGCGAAGCGCGGCGCCTCCGCCGGGATGTCGCCCTGGCTGAGCAGCACGTCGAGCTTGAGCCGCCCCTGGCGCGGCGTCTCGCCGGCGGACAGATCGAGCAAGTCGGTGCGCCCGATCAGGTCGGTCAGCTTGCGGATACCCAGGGACGCCATCAGTTCGCGCGTTTCCTCCGCGACGAACTTGAAGTAGTTCACCACCATGTCGGGCAGGCCGATGAAGTGTTCGCGCCGAAGCTTGTCGTTCTGCGTGGCGATGCCGGTGGCGCAGTTGTTGAGATGGCAGATGCGCAGGTACTTGCAGCCCAGCGCGACCATCGGGCCGGTGCCGAAGCCGAACGACTCGGCACCGAGGATCGCCGCCTTGATGACGTCCAGCCCGGTCTTGAGGCCGCCGTCGGTCTGCACGCGCACGCGGCCGCGCAGGCCGTTGGCGCGCAGCACCTGCTGGGCTTCGGAGAGACCGAGCTCCCACGGCGTGCCGGCGTACTTCACGCTGGTCAGGGGCGAGGCGCCCGTGCCGCCGTCGTAGCCGGAAATCGTGATGAGGTCGGCGTAGGCCTTGGCGACGCCGGCGGCAATCGTGCCGACGCCGGGCTCGGCGACCAGCTTCACCGACACCAGCGCGTCGGGGTTGACCTGCTTCAGGTCGAAGATCAGCTGCGCCAGATCCTCGATCGAGTAGATGTCGTGATGCGGCGGCGGCGAGATCAGCGTCGTGCCTGGCTTGCAGTGGCGCAGCGACGCGATCATCGGCGACACCTTGTCGCCCGGCAGCTGCCCGCCCTCGCCGGGCTTGGCGCCCTGCGCGATCTTGATCTGCAGCACCTCGGCGTTGACGAGGTAGGTCGCGGTGACGCCGAAACGGCCCGACGCGACCTGCTTGATCTTGGACGTCTTGACGGTGCCGTAGCGCCTGGGGTCCTCGCCGCCTTCGCCCGAGTTGGAACGGCCGCCGATGCGGTTCATGCCCTCGGCGAGCGCTTCGTGCGCCTCCGGCGACAGCGCGCCGAGCGACATGCCGGCGGAGTCGAAGCGCTTGAGGATGGTTTCCAGCGGCTCGACCTCTTCGAGCGGAATCGGCGCGGTGCCGGCCTTCAGCGTCATCAGGTCGCGCACCATCGCCACCGGGCGCGTGTTGACGATCTCGGAATACTTCTTGTATTCGGCGTAGTCGCCGTTCTTCACCGCCTTCTGCAGCTGCTGCACGACGTCGGGGTTGTAGGCGTGGTATTCCTCGCCGAACATGAACTTCAAGAGGCCGCCGGCCGACAGCGGCTTGAGCGGATTGAAGGCTTCCTTGTGCAGACGTTTCTGGTCCGACTCGAAGTCGTCGAAATTGGCGCCGGAAATGCGCGACACCGTGCCCTTCAGGCACAGGTCGACCACTTCCTCATTGAGCCCGACGCCCTCGAACAGCTGGGCGCCGCGATAGCTGGCCACCAGCGAGATGCCCATCTTGGAGAGCACCTTGTAGAGGCCCTTGTCCATGCCCTTGCGGAAATTGCACAGCGCCTTGTCGAGATTGGGCTTGATCTCGCCGGTCTTCACGAACTCGCCGATCACCTGGTACGCGAGGTACGGATAGACGGCGGTCGCGCCGTAGCCGATCAGGCAGGCGTAATGGTGCGGATCGCGCACGGTGCCGGTCTCGACCACGATGTTGGCGTCGCAGCGCAGGCCGGCGGCGATCAGCGCGTGGTGCACCGCGCCGGTGGCGAAGAGCGCGTGGATCGGCAGGCGGTCGCGCGCGACGTTGCGGTCGCTCAATACCAGGATGACCTTGCCGGCCTTCACCGCGTCGACCGCGCGCGCGGTCAGCGCCTTGATCGCGGCTTCGAGCGAGGTCGCGGCGGGGTCGTAGTGGAGGTCGAGCGTCTCCGCGGCAAACGCCGGATCGTTCAGGTTCAGGAGCTTGTCGAACGCTTCCTTCGACAGCAGCGGCGTGTGGACTTCCACCCGGTGCGCGTGCGCCGGGCTTTCCTGGAACAGGTTGCGCTCGGGTCCGAAGGCGGTGTTGAGCGACATCACGATCGCCTCGCGGATCGGATCGATCGGCGGGTTGGTGACCTGCGCGAACTGCTGGCGCAGGTAGTCGAACGGCGAACGGACCTTCCGGCTCAAGACGGCCATCGGCGTATCGTCGCCCATCGAGCCGATCGCCTCCTGTCCGTCCTCGGCGAGCACGCGGATGATCTGGTCGCGCTCCTCGAAGCTCACGTTGAAGAGCTTCTGGTGGGTCAGCAGGCTGGCGGTATCCATCAGCGGCAGGTCGGCGTCCTGGCTGATCGAAAGCTCCAGCTTGACCGCGCTGGCCTTCAGCCATTCGCGGTAGGGCCGCACGCCCTTCAGCTCGTTGTCGATGTCTTCGGGCATCAGGAGACGGCCGGTATCGAGATCGGCGGCGACCATCTGCCCCGGCTTGACGCGGCCCTTCCGCTCGACGTTGGCGGGGTCGATCGACCACACGCCGACTTCGGACGCGATGGTGAGGATGCGGTCCTTGGTCAGCACCCAGCGCGCGGGGCGCAGGCCGTTGCGGTCGAGCGTGCAGACGGCGTAGCGGCCGTCGGTCAGCACGATGCCTGCGGGGCCGTCCCACGGCTCCATGTGCATCGAGTTGTATTCGTAGAAGGCGCGGATGTCGGCGTCCATCGACTCGACGTTCTGCCACGCCGGCGGGATCACCAGGCGCAGCGCGCGGAACAGGCCCGCGCCGCCCATCACCAGGCCCTCGACCATGTTGTCGAGGCTCATCGAGTCCGAACCCTTGGTGCCGACGATGGGGCGGATCGCGTCCATGTCCGGGATCAGGGGCGTCTCGAACTTCTGCTCGCGCGCGCGGCTCCAGTTGCGGTTGCCCTGGACGGTGTTGATCTCGCCGTTGTGCGCGAGATAGCGGAACGGCTGCGCGAGGCGCCACTGCGGCCAGGTGTTGGTCGAGAAGCGCTGGTGGAACACCACGAGGCTCGAGGCGAAGCGCGCGTCGTTGAGGTCGGGATAGAACACCGGCAGGTTGTCCGGCATCACCAGGCCCTTGTAGCTGATGACGCGGCACGACAGCGTCGGCAGGTAGAACACCGGGTCGCTCGCCTCCAGCGCCTTCTCGGCCTGGCGGCGGGCGATGTAGAGCTTGCGCTCGAAGTCGTCTTCAGAAAGTCCCGTGGCCGCGTTGACGAACACCATTTCGAAGTGCGGCAGCGATTCGAGCGCGGATTCGCCGCAGACCGAGGGATTGGTCGGCACCAGGCGGAAGCCGGCGACGACGAGCCCCTGCGCCTCCAGCGCGGACTTCAGCGTGGTACGCGCGTGCGCCTGCGGGGCGGCGTCGCGCGACAGGAACACGAGGCCGGCGGCGTAGAGTTCGCCGAGCGCGAAGCCGGCATCGCTCGCGACCGCGCGCAGGAACGCATCCGGCTTCTTGAACAAGAGGCCGCAGCCGTCGCCCGACAGGCCGTCCGCCGCGATCGCGCCGCGGTGGGTCATGCACGCCAGCGAGCCGATCGCGTTCTGCACCAGCGTGTGGCTGGGCTGATTGTCGAGCTGCGCGATCAGGCCGAAGCCGCAGCTATCCTGTTCAAAATCGGGCGAATACAGCGTCCCGTCCAGCCAGCGTTGTCGTTCCATGTTTCCGTGAGCCCAGATAGCAGCGGCCTGCCCGTCACGATCGGATCGGGCAAGCCGCGAAAAATTCAAGCGAAAAGTGCGGCATTTTAATCCCTCGCACCGCCTCCGGCAATGACCGCGTCCGGCAAGGCCTTGCCGCGCCAAGGGTTTACGCGGCGCGGCGTGGGACACGGTCGGGTCGCGCCGCCGCGAAATTCCTGCCTATGCTGACAACAGACGGCGGGGAGGCCGAGTGATGAGACTGCTGACCTGGAACATCCAGTGGGGGCGCGGCATGGACGGCCGGGTGGACCTTGCGCGCATCCTGCGAACGATCCGCGAGCTGGGCGATTTCGACGTCGTCTGTCTGCAGGAGGTCGCGGTCAATTTTCCCGCGCTGCCGGGAAGCCGGGGCGAGGACGAAGTCGCCCGACTCGCCGAAGGTTTGCCCGGCTACACGCCGGTCTACGGCGCCGCCACCGACGTCCCCGCCGCCGGCGGCGGACGCAGCCATTTCGGCAACGCGATTTTTTGCCGCCTGCCCGTCGGCCAGGTCTGGCGGCATTTGCTGCCGTGGCCGGTCGAGATGGACCAGCCCAGCATGCAGCGCGTGCTGGTCGAGGCCGTGGTCGAGGCTGACGTCGGCCCGCTGCGCGTGATGACGACCCACCTCGAGTATTACTCGCAGGCGCAGCGTTTCGCCCAGATCGAGGCCGTCCGGCGCCTTCACGCCGAGGCCTGCGTCGCCTCGGCGCGTCGTCCGCTGCCCGAGGAAGCGGGCGGCGCCTTCGAGGTGTTCCCCCGGCCGGCGCAGGCGCTGCTCTGTGGCGACATGAATTTTCCCGCTTCGGCGCCCGAGCGGGCGCGCATCCTTGCCCCCTTCGCCGACGGCGCACCCGGCTTTCGCGACGCGTGGACCGTGCGCCACCCTGACGAGCCCCACGCCCCCACGGTCGGCATCCATCCGGTCGGCTTCGTCGGCCAGCCCGAGTGCTTCGACTACGTTTTCGTGACCGAGGCGCTGGCGGTCCGTCTCAAGGCGCACGGCATCGACGCCGTGACCGCGGCGTCGGACCACCAGCCGGTGTGGGTCGAACTCGGCTGAGCGAAAAGCCGGTCCGATCCGTTATTTCTTCACGTCACCCTGGGTATCGGATTCTGTTCCTCCGGAAGCCGAAAACGCTTCCTTCGTGGCCGCCACCGCTTTTCTAGCGGCTTCGCGGGCTTCCTCGGCTGCTTTCTGCGCAATGCCTTTGCCCTTGGAGGCCGCCTTGCTGGCCGACACCTCGGCTTTCATCAGCGCGCGATGGCTGGCGGCGGCCGCCTTCCTGGCGGATCGCTCGGCTTTCCTCGCGGCCGCGCGGGTTGCCGCGGTCGCTTTGCGCGTGGCCGCCGCGGCTTTCTGCTCCGCCACTTTTGCCGCGGCTTCGGCGTCCTTGGCCGCCTGTTTCGCCGCATCGGCCGTTTCCTGCGAGGCCTTGCTGACCGCCAGCTCGGCCTTCTCCATCGCAACCTTGGCAGCATCCGCCGCCTTCCGGCTCGCCTCCTTGGCCTCTTCCGCAGCCTGCTTGGCGCCGTCCTCGGCTTTTTGCACCGCCGTCGTGGCCGGCTCGGCCGGCTTAGCCGCGGGCGCCTCGGCGGCCCACCCATTTGCGCCGGCCATGAGCGCCGACAGGATCAACCATTGTTGCAGTTTCATCGCTTCTTCTCCTTGGCTTTTGGAAACTAGAGCGGCGCGGACTGGCATTAAAGATGGCGTGCGCCCAAATGCATCATAGGCAGCAGTTCGAGGCGGCGCCACGCGCGGGGGGTAAGGCGGCCGGAAAGCCAGGCCGACGACGCGACCTTGACCGCGTCGGGCGGCCGCGCTCATATCCATAAGCGCTCAATCGAACGGGGCTTGGTGGCTCGCGGTTTGTATTTCTTTGTTGTTCTTCGACCCACGGTTGCTCGCAATGGGTAGGCAGACCGTCTTTGTCGCAAAAAAAAGCCGCAAACCTTGATTTAGGAGGTTTGCGGCTTTTTTTTCTCGTGAGGTGTGTGAAAGAAGCCTCATGAGACATCAATTTGGTGGAGCGGAGGAGGATCGAACTCCCGACCTTCGCATTGCGAACGCGACGCTCTCCCAGCTGAGCTACCGCCCCATTGCGGCGGCATTATAGCCGCGTTTCTAGCGGGGCCGGAAGCACTTTCCGAGGGTGGCCGGCAGATTGGGCAGCAGACGGGCGGCGAACCAGCCGACGACGACGCCGGCGGCGTTGGTCAGCGCGTCGAATATGTCGGGGTCGCGATCCGGGGTAAGGCCCTGCAGCAGCTCGATGGCGCCGCCGAACAGGACGACGGCCAGCGCGAGCCGCCAGCGCCGGGCGACGATGAGCTGTGCCCACCAGAACATGAGCACCGCGTAGCCGGACAGGTGCACGATCTTGTCGGTGTGGCCGGCCTCGTTCACCACGGGTGGGATCAGCGACAGCACCAGGGCGGCGATGACGCCGAGCCAGCCGACGCCGCGCCAGAGGCGGGCGATCATGCGCGTCGCAGCGCCCAGCGCAGCATGACGATGCCGGCGACGATCATCGGCAGGGAGAGCCACTGCCCCATCGACAGGCCGAACTGGAGCAGGCCGAGGAAACTGTCGGGTTCGCGCGTGAATTCGACGAGGAAGCGCAGGCTGCCGTAGCCGATGAGGAACACGCCGGAGATGGCGCCGGCCGGGCGTGGCTTGCGCGAATACAGCCAGAGGATGGCGAACAGCAGCAGCCCTTCGCCGGCGAACTCGTAGAGCTGCGAGGGGTGGCGCGGAATGCCGTCACCGGCCTGCGGGAAGATCATGGCCCAGGGCACGCTGGCGGCGCGGCCCCACAGCTCGCCGTTGATGAAGTTGCCGAGCCGCCCCGCGGCGAGCCCGAGCGGAACCAGCGGCGCGACGAAGTCCGTGACCGCGAGCCAGCGGAGCTTGTGCCGATGCGCGAACAGCGCCATCGCGACGATCACCCCGAGGAAGCCGCCGTGGAAGCTCATGCCGCCCTGCCACACCTTGATGATGTCGAGCGGGTGGGCGAAATAGTCGCCGGGCTTGTAGAACAGCACGTAGCCGAGGCGGCCGCCGACCACGACGCCGAGCACGCCGTAGAACAGCACGTCGTCGAGCATCTGCTGCGTCCAACCGGTCCAGGGCCGGTGCGTGATGCACCAGCGCCCGAGCACGATGACCTGGACGAATGCGACGAGGTACATGAGGCCGTACCAGTGGATGGCGACAGGCCCGAGCTGCAGGGCGACCGGATCGAATTGGGGAGCGAGCATGAGAAGGAAGCCGGGATTCGGGAGTCGGGATTCAGCGCGGTCAAAGCGCGGGTAAAATGGCGGGCTGATTATAGATCGCCTGAGTGACCACCATGCCTGACTATCGTTCCTGGACCACCACCCGCGGCCGCAACATGGCCGGCGCCCGCGCCCTGTGGCGCGCCACCGGCATGAAGGACGGCGATTTTTCCAAGCCGATCATCGCCATCGCCAACTCGTTCACCCAGTTCGTGCCGGGCCACGTGCACCTGAAGGACATGGGCCAGCTGGTGGCGCGCGAGATCGAGGCGGCGGGCGGCGTGGCGAAGGAATTCAACACCATCGCAGTCGACGACGGCATCGCCATGGGCCACGGCGGCATGCTGTATTCGCTGCCGAGCCGCGACCTCATCGCCGACTCGGTCGAATACATGGTCAATGCGCATTGCGCCGACGCGCTGGTGTGCATCTCGAACTGCGACAAGATCACGCCCGGCATGCTCAACGCCGCGCTGCGCCTCAACATCCCGACGGTGTTCGTCTCCGGCGGACCGATGGAGGCGGGCAAGGTGGTGTGGGAATCCAAGACCATCAAGCTCGACCTCGTCGACGCCATGGTGTCTGCGGCCGACGCCGCGTTCAGCGACGACAAGGTGAACCAGCTCGAGCGCTCGGCCTGCCCGACCTGCGGCTCGTGTTCCGGCATGTTCACCGCCAACTCGATGAACTGCCTGACCGAAGCGCTCGGCCTCTCGCTGCCCGGCAACGGCTCGCTCCTGGCGACCCACGCCGACCGCAGAAATCTGTTCCTCGCCGCCGGCCGCCTGATCGTCAGGAACGCGCGGCGCTACTACGAGGACGGCGACACGAGCGTGCTGCCGCGCGCGATCGCGAGCTTCGACGCGTTCGAGAACGCGATCGCGCTCGACATCGCGATGGGCGGCTCAACCAACACCGTGCTGCACCTGCTCGCCGCGGCGCACGAAGCCGGCGTCGATTTCGCCATGGCCGACATCGACCGCATGAGCCGCCGCGTGCCGCACCTGTCGAAAGTCGCGCCGTCGATCCAGACCTATCACATGGAAGACGTGCACCGCGCCGGCGGCGTGATGGCGATCCTCGGCGAACTCGAGCGCGGCGGGCTGATCCATCGCGACGTGCCGACCGTGCTGATGAAGACGCTCGGCGAGCAGATCGACGTCTACGACATCCGTCGTACGGCCGACAAGGACGTGAAGGACTACTTCCGTGCCGCGCCCGGCGGCGTGCCGACGCAGACCGCGTTCTCGCAGGACCGCCGCTTCGCGAAGCTCGACGACGACCGCGCCAACGGCTGCATCCACGACATCGAGCACGCGTATTCGAAGGACGGCGGCCTCGCCGTGCTGTACGGCAACCTCGCGGCAGACGGCTGCATCGTCAAGACTGCCGGCGTCGACGAGAGCATCTGGACGTTCTCGGGCCCGGCGCGCGTGTTCGAATCGCAGGACGCCGCCGTCGACGCCATCCTCGGCGACAGGATCGTCGCCGGCGACGTCGTGGTGATCCGCTACGAAGGCCCACGCGGCGGCCCCGGCATGCAGGAAATGCTGTACCCGACCTCGTATCTCAAGTCCAAGGGCCTCGGCAAGGCTTGCGCGCTCATCACCGACGGCCGCTTCTCGGGCGGCACCTCGGGGCTGTCGATCGGCCACGCCTCGCCGGAAGCGGCCGAGGGCGGCGCGATCGGCCTGGTCGAGGAGGGCGACACGATCGAGATCGACATTCCCAACCGCCGCATCAACCTGGCAGTGAGCGATGCCGAGCTCGCGCGCCGCCGCGCCGCGATGGACGCGAAGGGCGCGCTGGCGTGGAAGCCGGTCAACCGTGCCCGCGAGGTCTCGGCGGCGCTGCGTGCCTATGCTGCAATGGCGACGTCGGCGGCCTTCGGCGCCGTGCGCGACGTTTCCCAGGTCGAGCATCCCAGCGAGGCGCAGGCACACGCCGATCCGCTGGCGCGTTTTGCGATTCCCGGGCAGTTGAGCTTCCGCGTGGGCGCGGGCGGCCTGACCTATGCCGACATCGACAACCACGGCGGCCGCGCGACGATCTGCCTGCAGGGCGCGCACGTGGTGAGCTACCGTCCCAAGTCGCAGCACACGCCGGTGGTGTGGGTGTCCGACGCCGCCAAATTCGCGCCGGGCAAGTCCATCCGCGGCGGCGCGCCGGTGTGCTGGCCCTGGTTCGGCGCCCACGCGAGCGAAGCCGCGTTCCCCGCCCATGGGTTCGCGCGCACCGTGCCGTGGACCGTCATCGGCAGCCGCAAGCGCAACGACGCGAGGACCGAGATCACGCTGCAACTCGTCGACAGCGAGCAGACCCGCGCGCAATGGCCGCACGCCACGCGGCTCACGCTCACGGTGGTCGTCGGCGACAGGCTCGAGATGCGGCTCGCGACGACGAACACGGGCGATGCGCCGGTGCAGATCGGCGAAGCGCTGCATACCTATTTCCATATCAGCGACATCGGCTCGGTGAAGGTCGCGGGCCTCGAGGGCGCGACTTTCCACGACAAGGTCGACAACTTCGCCACCAGGAAGCAGCAGGGGGCCATCGGATTCGACGGCGAAGTCGACCGCGTCTACGTCGACACCGCAGCCGACTGCGTGATCGAGGACGCCGGCCTCGGACGCCGCATTCGCATCGCCAAGACCGGTTCGCGGTCGACCGTCGTGTGGTCGCCGTGGACCGAGAAGGCGGCGAAGATGGGCGACATGGGGCGCGGAGGCTCGGGCGAAGGCTGGCGCGAGATGGTGTGCGTCGAGTCGGCGAATGCGATGGACAATGTCGTCACCGTGGCGCCGGGCGAAACGCACACGATGAGCGTGACGTACAGCGTCGAAGCGCTGTAGATTCTTTGTCCGCGAGTGCCCGAGGGCTCGCGGACGGATTTTTTTCAGTCAGGAGACGGCATGCGCGTCATTCTCGTGGCGAACCCCAAGGGCGGAAGCGGCAAGACGACACTGTCGACGAATCTCGCCGGCTACCTCGCATCGGCCGGCGAGCGCGTGGCGATGCTGGACCTCGATCGCCAGAAATCCGCCACCCAGTGGCTGGCAATGCGGTCCGCGGCGCTGCCGTCGATCGAACTGCTGCACGAAGGGCAGAAAGGGGACAGCGACTGGCTGGTGATCGACTCGCCGGCCGGCCTGCACGGCAAGAACCTGGAACGTGCGCTGAAACTGGCGCACAAGGTGGCCGTGCCGATCGCGCCGTCGCTGTTCGACATCCGTGCCGGACAGGATTTCCTCGCGGCGCTGCATGCCGAAAAGGCGGTGCGCAAGGGGCACGCGTTCATCGGCGTCGTGGGAATGCGCGTCGATCAGCGTACCCGCGCCGGCGTCACGCTGGAGCAGTTCATGGCGCAGCAGGATCTGCCGGTGCTCGCACATCTGCGCAACACCCAGCACTACGTCAACGCTGCGTTCGAGGGAAAGAGCCTGTTCGATCTGCCGCGCCACGTCGCCGAGCGCGACATCGAACAGTGGCACGGGCTGATCGACTGGCTCGAGGACTGATTTTTCCCTCGAGAGAATGCGGGAAAGCGGCCGTCGGTCGGGCGCCGAGCGCGCCCGAGCGGCTCAATGCGTGGTCGGCTTCATCAGGTTGACCACGTGCGGCTTCGCCACGCTCTTGGTCGACGAGCACGCGCCATCCTCCGACACACCCAACTGGCGTTCGGCTTCGGTCAGCAGGTTGACGACATCGACGTAGAACTTGTCGTTCGCCATCAGGCGCGCCGTGCGGCCGCCTTCGTTGGCGGCGAGCACGTCGGCACCCGCGTTGATCAGCCATTCCACGACCGGGGCATCGCCGCCGCCGGCGGCGAGCATCAGCGGCGTGATGCCGAAGAAGATGCGCTCGTCGAGCGCCGCGCCGGCCTCGTGCAACACCTCGATGACCTCGACGTAGCCGCGGTCGGTTTCGCCGTTGTAGGCGGCCTTCGCGAGCGCCGTCCAGCCTTGCGGCGACTTGGCGTTGACGTCCGCGCCGGCGGCGATCAGCGTCCGTACCGCGGCGACGTGGCCGGCGTGGGCGGCGTGCATCAGCGCGGTCTCGCCGGCTTCGTCGGTCGCGGCGTGGTCGGCTCCGGACTCCAGCAGTTTCTTGACTCGCGCGGCGTCGCCCGCGCGGGCGGCAGCGAATAATTCTTCGGACATGGGTCTCTCCTGGCTTTTTCTCGGGACGGTATCTAGCCTACAATTCTTGACTGATTTAATCAACTATTGGCCGTCCAGGCGGCGCCCGCCATGTCGAACCGTCTCGCTTCCGAATCCAGTCCCTATCTGCTGCAACACGCCAACAACCCGGTCGACTGGTACCCGTGGGGCCCGGAGGCACTCGAAAACGCGCGCCGCGAGGACCGGCCGATCCTCCTGTCGATCGGTTATTCGGCGTGCCACTGGTGCCATGTGATGGCGCATGACTGCTTCGAGGATGCCGAGGTAGCGGCGGTGATGAACCGGCTCTTCGTGAACATCAAGGTCGACCGCGAGGAGCGGCCGGACCTCGACCAGATCTACCAGTCGGCGCACCAGCTGCTGACCGGGCGCGGCGGCGGCTGGCCGCTGACGGTGTTCCTCACCCCGGATCAGACGCCGTTCTTTGCCGGAACCTATTTTCCCAAGACGCCGCGCTACCAGCTTCCCGGCTTCGTCGACCTGATGGAGAACGTCGCGCGCGCGTGGCAAGAGCGGCGCGGCGAGGTGCTCGCGCAGAACGAGGCGGTGCGCGCGGCGTTCGCGCGGCAGCAGCCCGCCGGGGACACGCAGCAGGCGCTTGACGATGCGCCGCTCGCGCAGGCCGTGCGCGATCTGGGCCAGGCATTCGATCCCGGGTGGGGCGGCTTCTCGCGCGCACCCAAGTTCCCGCGCCCCGGCGAGCTGTTCTTTCTTCTACGCCAGGCGGGGCAAGGCAATGCGCAGGCGCGCGACATGGCGGTGTTCACCCTGCGCAAAATGGCGTCTGGCGGCGTCGTCGACCAGCTCGGCGGCGGGTTTTGCCGCTACTCGGTCGACGCGCAATGGGCGATCCCGCATTTCGAGAAAATGCTCTATGACAACGGCCCGCTGCTGCATCTGTATGCCGACGCCTGGACCCTGACCGGCGAGGTTCTGTTCAAAGCCACCGCCGAGGGCATCGCCGACTGGCTGCTGCGCGAGATGCGCGCGCCGGAAGGCGGGTTCTATTCCGCGCTCGACGCCGACAGCGAAGGCCATGAAGGCCGGTTCTACGTATGGACGCCCGACGCGGTGCGCGCGCTGCTTTCGGCCGAGGAATACGCCGTCGCGGCGCGGGTCTACGGGTTCGACCGGCCGCCCAATTTCGAGAATGCGAGCTGGAATCCCGTCATCGCGCGCCCCCTGCACGAAGTCGCGGCGGAACTGGGCGTCGCCGACGATGCGGCGGCGGCGCGGCTCGCGAGCGCGCGCGACAAGCTGTTCGCCGCGCGCGAGACGCGAGTTCATCCGGGGCGCGACGACAAGCAGCTCACGAGTTGGAACGCGCTTGCGATCGCCGGCCTGGCGCACGCCGGCCGGGTGATGGCGCGTCCCGACTGGATCGACGCCGCCCGCGTCGCGACCGATTTCCTGCGCGGACATGTCTGGCGCGAAGGGCGCCTTCTTGCCAGCTACAAGCACGGCGAGGCGCGTCTCAATGCGTACCTCGACGATTACGCCTTCCTCCTCGACGCGTTGCTCGAAATGCTGCAGGCGGATTACCGAGAGGCGGACATGGCGTGGGCGCGCGAGCTCGCCGATGCGCTGCTGGCGCATTTCGAGGACGCCGAGGCGGGCGGATTCTTCTTCACGAGCCACGATCACGAAGCGCTGCTGAGCCGGCCGAAGCCCGGCTACGACAACGCGACCCCCTCGGGAAACGGCGTCGCCGCCTATGCCTTGCAGCGGTTGGGGCATCTGGCGGGCGAGCCGCGCTACCACGACGCCAGTCTGCGCTGCCTGCGCTTTTTCAACGCAAATCTGGCCGAGCAGCCGATCGCGTATCCGACGCTGCTGGCGGCGCTCGACGAGGCACGGGTGCCGCCGCGCGTGATCCTGCTTCGCGGCCCGGCGGCGGCGCTGCGCGAGTGGGCGAGCGCGCTCGCGCCTCAGCTCCGCGCGCGTGATCTCATGCTCGCGGTGCCCAACGGACGGGCCTTGCATGGGGCGCTCGCAAGGCCGGAATCGGAGCATCCGGTCGCCTGGGTCTGCGGCGCCGCCAGCGCGTCGGAAGCCTACGCGTGCCGGCCCCCGGTGCACGATCTGGCCCAGGTTCTCGAATAGGAAGCATCAGCATTTGCTGTTTGGAAGCCGCCTTCGCGCCTGCTATCAAAAAAACAGCCGGTTTTCGGCTTTGACGAGGAGCGATCATGGGAACCGATACTGCCGTCTTCCACCCGCAGGCTGCGCGCATGAACGTGCCGGGAATCCGCAAGGTCGCGTTCGACCGGCCGCTCCTCTGGCTGGGGGCGGGTGCCCAGGACATGCTGAGGGCGTGGCCTTTGAGCCTCTTCTACGGTGCGGTGTTTGCGCTTCTCGGCTACGGCATGGTCCACGCCGCGGAAGACAAGCCGCATCTGGCGATGGCGCTGATCTCGGGTTTTCTGTTCGTCGCACCGCTTCTGGCCACCGTGTTTTATTGCCTGAGCCACCGGCTGGAACACCATCACCGGCTGCCGCGCCTGTTCGCGCCCTTGCTTTCCTGGCGCGCCAATCCCTCGTCGCTCGGATTGTTCACGGTGATGCTGCTGTTCGCGCTGATTTCCTGGGAGCGCATCTCGGCCATTCTGGTCGGCTTCTTCCTCAACGGCTCGGGGATCGGGCGGCTGTCCGACGTCTGGAGCATCACCGCGATCCAGCAGCACGCCGACTTCGCGCTGACCTATCTCGCGTTCGGCGCCGTGCTGGCCCTCGCGATATTCAGCATCTCGGTGGTGTCGCTGCCGATGATGCTGCACCGCAAGGTCGACTTCGCCACCGCGCTGGTGACGAGCTTTCTGGCGACGCGGCTCAATTTTCCGGTGATGCTGCTATGGGCCGCCATCATCGCGGGTCTGGTCCTGGTCGGCATGGCGACCGACTTCGTCGCGACCGCGCTGATCTTTCCCTGGCTCGGGCACGCCAGCTGGCATGCGTATCGCGATCTGATCGAGCGCGAATGAACGCTGGAAGGACTATTGCATCTTGCAGGGATTCCATCATCATGGGTCTTGCGCGCGGGGCAAATTTCGGTCATATTAAGATCGTAATACCTTTTTCACCGCGACCCACCTGCCTTCCACGGAGATCTTTGATGATGAACAAGTTGATGATGACCGCAGCGTCCGCTGCCCTGCTGTTGATGTCCGGCCTTGCCTCGGCCGACGAGAGCGCTGGCATGGCGCTGGCACAGAAGAACGCCTGCTTGTCTTGTCACGGCGTGGACAAGAAGATCGTCGGCCCCGCCTACGAGGATGTCGCCAAGAAATACAAGGGTGACAAGGGCGCGAAGGCCAAACTGATGGCCAAGGTGAAAGCCGGCGGCAAGGGCGTGTGGGGCGAAATCCCCATGCCGCCGAACCCCCAGGTCAGCGCTGCCGATCTCGACAAGATCGTCACCTGGATCCTCGCCCTGAAATAATCCGGCGCTGCATCCTGTCAATCCAAGGCCGGCGCTCGCGTCGGCCTTGTGCTTTCCAGGCCCCGGAAAGGCCGGCCGGCGCGGGGTTTGTGGTATAAATCCCACGTTTCAGTTCGCTCGGAGAAGACCGACATGACGGGTCGCAGGCTTGCTTGGATGATGGTGGCGGCAGGATTGGTCGCGGGGTGCGGCGACAAGACAGCGCAAACCGGCGGCAAGCAGGCGGTGTTGATCGGCCAGGCTTCCCCGCTCACCGGGCCGCAGGCGCATCTGGGCAAGGACAACGAAAACGGCGTGCGCCTGGCGCTCGACGAGATCAACGCCGCCGGCCTCACGCTGGGCGGCAAGAAAGTCGTGCTCGAGCTGAAGAGCGAGGATGACGCCGCGGATCCCAAGACCGCCACCACGGTGGCGCAGAAACTCGTCGACGAAGGCGTGGCCGGCGTGGTCGGGCACCTCAATTCGGGCGCGACGATTCCGGCATCGAAGATTTATTCCGACAACGGTATTCCGCAGATTTCGCCCTCCGCCACCGCCGTGGCCTACACGTCGGCCGGCTACAAGACGGCCTTCCGCGTGATGACCAACGACGCCCAGCAGGGCTCGGTGCTGGGCGCCTACGCGGTCAAAACCCTCGGCGCCCGGAAGATCGCCATCATCGACGACCGCACCGCCTACGGTCAGGGCCTGGCGGACGAGGTCGAGAAGGCGGTCAAGGCGGCCGGTGGCGAGGTGGTGGCGCGCGAATACACGACCGACCGCTCGACCGATTTCATGGCGATCCTCACCTCGATCAAGGGCAAGGCGCCCGACCTGGTGTTCTTCGGCGGGATGGACCCGCAGGGCGCGCCGATGATCAAGCAAATGCATCAGCTGGGCATGACGGCGAAATTCCTCGGCGGCGACGGCGTGCAGACGCCCGCCTTCATCGCGCTTGCCGGGCCGGACGCCGAAGGCGCGCTGGCGTCCAATCCCGGCCTGCCGCTCGATGCGATGCCGGGCGGCAGCGCCTTCAAGGCCAAGTTCGAGGCGAAGTACGGCAAGATCCAGAACTATTCGCCCTACGCCTACGATGCTGTCCATGTGCTGGTCGACGCGATGAAGCGCGCCGATTCGAGCGATCCCGCGATCTATCTCGCCGAATTGCCCAAGACCGACTACCAGGGCGTGACCGGCCGCATCCGCTTCGACGCCAAGGGCGACCTCGCCGGGGGCGCGGTCACGCTGTACCAGGTGAAGAACGGCCACTGGCAGACGCTGGAAACCGTGCGCAGCGGCAAATAGAGCGCGTCGAGGGCGCACGCGTCCGGCGCAGACAACATGGACATCTTCCTGCAACAACTCATCAACGGCCTCGTGCTCGGCAGCGTCTACGCGCTCGTGGCGCTCGGCTACACGATGGTGTACGGCATCCTCGAACTCATCAATTTCGCCCACGGCGAAATCACCATGATCGGGGCGATGGTCGCGCTCGCCGTCATCGGCGCGCTGACACTGGCGGCGCCCGGCGCGCCGGGCGTGCTGCTGCTCGGGGCGGGACTCGCCGTCGCCATCCCGGTCTGCGTCGCGCTCGGCCTCGTGATCGAACGCGTCGCCTATCGTCCGCTTCGCCACGCGCCGCGCCTCGCGCCGCTCATCACCGCGATCGGCGTGTCAATCGTGTTGCAGAACGTCGCCATGATGATCTGGGGCAAGCAGTACATTCCCTTTCCCGGGATCCTGCCGCAGGGCCGGCATGAGATTCTGGGCGCGACGGTCAGCGACGTGCAGGTCGCCATTCTCGTCCTGGCGGTGATCATCATGCTGATGCTGATCCTGGTCGTGCAGAAAACCCGGCTCGGCCGCGCCATGCGCGCCACCGCGCAATCGCGGCAGGTGGCGAGCCTGATGGGCGTCGACGTCAACCGGGTGATCGCCGCCACCTTCGCGATCGGCTCGGCGCTTGCGGCCGTGGCCGGCGTCATGGTCAGCGCGTATTACGGCCTGGCGCACTATTACATGGGCTTCCTGCTCGGCCTCAAGGCCTTCTCCGCCGCGGTGCTGGGCGGCATCGGCAACCTGGGCGGCGCGATGCTGGGCGGCCTGCTGCTGGGGCTGATCGAATCCTTCGGCGCCGGCTACATCGGTGACCTGACCGGCGGCTTTCTCGGCAGCAACTACCAGGACGTGTTCGCGTTCTTTGTCCTGATCGCGGTGCTGGTGTTCCGCCCTTCGGGCCTGTTGGGTGCGCGCGGCGCCGAGCGTGCGTGAGATGACGAAACGGCCGCCGCGCTGGCTCGCCTTTTCCGTGCTGGCGCTGGGGCTGGCCGCGCTGCCGTTCCTGGTCGACCTTGGCATGGGCCGCTCGTGGGTGCGCTTGCTTGACCTCGCGCTTCTCTACGTCATCCTGGCGCTCGGGCTCAACATCGTCGTCGGCTACGCCGGGCTGCTCGATCTCGGCTACGTCGCGTTCTACGCGCTCGGCGCCTACGTCTATGCCTGGCTTGCCAGCCCGCAGTTCGGCCTGCACCTGCCGTTCTGGGCGGTGCTTCCGCTGGGCGCCATGCTGGCCGCGCTGTTCGGCGTCCTGCTTGGCACGCCGACGCTGCGGCTGCGCGGCGACTACCTCGCGATCGTCACGCTGGGCTTCGGCGAAATCATCCGCATCTTCATGAACAACCTGAACGCGCCGGTCAACATCACCAACGGACCGCAGGGAATCAACCTGATCGACCCGGTGCGGCTCGGCGCCTTCAACCTGAGCGAGCCGCATCGGTTGTTCGGCCTGACCTTCACCGGCATCCATCTCACCTACTATCTTTTTCTGCTGTTCACGCTGCTGGTGATCTTCGTCTCGATGCGGCTGGAAGATTCGCGCATCGGCCGTGCCTGGGTCGCGATTCGCGAGGACGAGATCGCCGCCGCGGCGACCGGCATCAACACGCGCAATCTCAAGCTCCTCGCGTTTGCCATGGGCGCGACCTTCGGCGGGCTGGCGGGCGGCCTGTTCGCCAGCTTCCAGGGCTTCATCAGTCCCGAGTCGTTCAACCTCATGGAATCGATCATGATCCTGTGCATGATCGTGCTCGGCGGCATGGGCCACATCCCCGGGGTCATTTTCGGTGCGGTGGTCCTGACCCTGCTGCCCGAGGCGCTGCGTTACACCGGCGACTGGCAGCGCGACCTGTTCGGCCACGTCTACATCGACCCGGCCGACCTGCGCATGCTGCTGTTCGGCGTGGCGCTGGTGGCGGTCATGCTGTATCGGCCTGCAGGCCTGCTGCCCTCGACGCGCCGCCGCCGCGAATTCGCCGACGCGCAGGGATGAGTGCGCTGCTGACCGTTTCCGGCGTGAGCAAGACGTTTGGCGGCCTGCAGGCGCTCTCCGACGTTTCGCTGCAGGTGAACGCGGGCGAGATCTTCGGCCTGATCGGCCCCAACGGCGCGGGCAAGACGACGCTGTTCAACGCGCTCACCGGGCTGTACACGGTCGATCGCGGCGAAATCCGGCTCGAGGGCGTCCGCCTCGACGGCCGCAAGCCGCACGAGGTGCTGAAGGCGGGGCTCGCGCGCACCTTCCAGAACATCCGCCTGTTTGCCGAAATGACCGCGCTTGAAAACGTGCTGGTCGGGCGCCATGCGCGCACGAGGAGCGGCGTCCTCGGTGCGGTGCTGCGCCTGCCCGCCACGCGCAGCGAAGAGGCTGATTCGCGCGCACGTGCCCATGCGCTGCTCGAGCGCGTGGGCATCGCGCAGCATGCCCAGCGTCTTGCAAAAAATCTGCCCTACGGCGACCAGCGCCGGCTCGAAATCGCGCGTGCGCTCGCAAGCGAGCCGACGCTGCTGGCGCTCGACGAGCCCGCCGCCGGCATGAACAAGGCCGAGCGGTCCGCGCTGCGCGACCTGCTGCTGCAGCTTCAGGCCGACGGGCTGACGCTGCTCCTGATCGAGCACGACGTGAAGCTGGTGATGGGACTGTGCAGCCGGCTGGCGGTGCTCGATTACGGCGTCAAGATCGCCGAAGGCACGCCCGACGTCGTCAGCCGCGACCCGAAAGTCGTCGCCGCCTATCTCGGGGATGAGGCCTTGTGAGCGCCTTGCTTGCGGTCAACCAGTTGTCGGTTGCGTACGGCGGCATCCAGGCGGTGCGCGAATTGAACCTGACGGTGGCGTCGGGGGAAATGGTCTGTCTCATCGGCGCCAACGGCGCCGGCAAGACGACCACGCTCAAGGCGCTGAGCGGCCTCCTCGCGCCGCGAAGCGGCAGCGTGCATTTCGACGGCCAGCCCATCGCCCGGCTGCCGCCGCACGAGATCGCGCGGCGCGGGCTCGCCCTGGTGCCGGAGGGCCGCGGCATGTTCCCGCGGATGTCGGTGGCGGAGAACCTGATGATGGGCGCCTACGCGCGGAACGATCGCGCGGCGATCGCGCGCGACCTCGATCAGGTCTACGCGCTGCTGCCGCGTCTGACCGAGCGCCGCGCGCAGCTTGCCGGCCTGCTGTCGGGCGGCGAGCAGCAGATGCTGGCATTGGGCCGTGCCATGATGGCGCGGCCGCGCCTGCTTCTGCTGGACGAGCCGAGCATGGGACTGGCGCCGCTGATGGTGCAGGCGGTGTTCGATATCATCCGCAAGATCGCGGCGGACGGGGTT
This sequence comes from Pseudomonadota bacterium, assembly GCA_021820845.1. Taxonomy (GTDB): domain Bacteria; phylum Pseudomonadota; class Gammaproteobacteria; order Burkholderiales; family Thiobacillaceae; genus Thiobacillus. Next base: position 106,302 of record JAKADC010000004.1, on the reverse strand, counting down.
GCCGTGCTGCTGATCGAGCAGAACGCGCACCTCGCGCTGAAAACCTGTTCCCGCGGGTACGTGCTGGAAAACGGCGTCGTCGCTGCCAGCGGCGCCGCGGCGGACCTCGCGGCCGACCCGGCGGTGCGCCAGGCCTATCTCGGCGAGTGAAGGGCGCGGCCGAGCGGATTCGACTTGAAACGGTGCAGCCCGCGCTCGGTCAGCACCGCGTCGAGCGGCATGTCCCAGGGGTCGTGTGGCAGGGCGTCCACTCGCTGACATTCGTAGGCGATGCCGACGAGCAGCGGCTTGCGCCACAGCCGCCGATGCCGCATGAACGCCAGCGTCGCATCGTAGTAGCCGCCCCCCATCCCCAGCCGGTAGCCGTGTTTGTCGAAGCCCACGAGCGGCATCAGCAGCAGGTCGAGCTGGCGCGCGCGCAGCGGCTTCGCGTCCAGCGGCTCGGGAATGCCGTAGCGGTTCGCCTTCATGCGCGTCGTGCTGTCCATGCGTCCGAAGCGCATCACCCGACCCCGGCGCGGCAGCACCGGCAGGTAGCAGGCGCGCTGCATCGCCAGCGCCTGGTCGAGCAGGGGATGAACGTCGAACTCGCCGCCCTGCGCAAGATAAAAACCGATGCGCTGCGAGCGCAGCAGCAGGCCGTGACGCAGCGCCAGGCGAAGGGCCGCACGCGCGGCCTGGCGGCGCGCAGCCGGCTTGTGTGCGTTGCGCGCGGCCTTGAGTTGGCGCCTGAGGGTGTATTTGTCCATCAAGAAAAGGGGGCTCCCCGCCTGTGCCGTGACCGGCTGCGGACTCTTGAACCTGGGTTCAAGACGGCCGCAGTCAAAGGTGCTTTGGGCGCATGAGGCGTGTCACGCGCACGCCCGCACCGGAATAGACCGCAGCCTTGCACGTATGCATTGGTTCAGAGAAATTGCAACCGGCCTCGAACACCGCAGGGAGCGGAGTCAAGTTTAGAAGAGTTTGTCCTGATCTTCCAGCACCGAGTCGAGCAGGGTGTTGCAATGGCTGAGCCGCGCGCGCGCCTCGCCGAGCAGGCTGCCGCCGCCCTGGTTGAGCAGGTCGTGCGCGAGGTTGAGTCCCGCCATGATGGCGATGCGCTCCGCGCCGATGACCTTGCTGCTGTCGCGGATCTCGCGCATTTTTTCATCGAGATAGTCGGCTGCGGCGATCAGCGCCGATTCCTCCTCGCGCGAACACGCCACCTTGTAGGCGCGGCCCAGGATATTGATTTCGATCGAACGGGGGCCCGCCATCACACGTCCTCCGGCAGGGTGTCGAGCAGCGCGTGCAGGCGCGCCTTGGCGGCATCGAGCCGGGTCGCCAGTTGCTTGTTGTCCTGCTGCGAGGCCAGCAATTGCTGGCGCAGGGCGATGTTTTCCCGCCGCAGCGTGTGGCACAGCTCGGCCACCTGGCGGATCTTGGCTTCGAGGGTATCGAGTTCGGCGTGCATGGCGGGACTATAGGTGGCGGCGTGCGGGCGGTCAATTATCCACGGCCAGGGGATATAATGCGCGCCTTCAGGTGCCGGCGCGGCTTTCCGCCGCTTCGGTTAAACGGGAAACAGGTGCGCGGCCGCAAACCGCCACGCCTGTGCTGCCCCCGCAACGGTAAGCGCTAAACGGTTCATCACCCACGCCACTGGGCTCGCCCGGGAAGGCGATGAGCTTCAGGCGCGAGCCCGGATACCGGCCTGAGCCCTGACGCGACGAAGATCGCGCAGCGGATGTGCAACGCGCCTGCGGGGAAGCAGGCGCCCCAACCGGAAATTCATCATGCGTCAAACCTCCCTCGCGCTCGCTCTTGGCGTCGCTTTCACCGCGCTCGCGCACGCGGAAACCCTGCCGGAATATACCGCGGACACGATCGTCGTAACGCCGACACGCTCGCCCGAAAAAGCCAGCGCCGTCATCAGCGATATCAGCGTCATCACGGCGAAAGATATCGCTGCCGCCGGCCAGACCACGCTCGTGGAACTGCTGCAGGCGCAGCCCGGCGTCGAACTCAAACAGTCCGGGGGGCCGGGCAGCCAGGCTTCGGTATTCATTCGCGGCGGCAACGGCGGCCATACGCTGGTGCTGGTCGACGGCCTGCGAGTAGGATCGGCAACAACGGGCACGACGCCGCTCGAGAACATCTCGCTGGACCAGGTCGAGCGCATCGAAATCCTGCGCGGTCCCGCGTCGAGCCTCTACGGGGCCGATGCGATCGCCGGCGTGATCCAGATCTTCACCAAGCAGGGTCGCGGCGCGCCGAAGCCCTCGGCCACGGTCGGGGCCGGCAGCTACGGGCTCGTGCAGGGGCAAGCGAGCTACGGCGGCGAGTCCGGCGACACGCGCTTCAACCTGGGCGCGGGCTATAGCCGCACGCGGGGTGGTTTCTCCGCGGCGCGCCCGGGCATCTACGGCTACAACCCCGACAAGGACGGCGACATCAGGCGCAGCGCACATCTGAATGTCGATCACGCCATCGACGGCCGCAACCATGTCGGCCTCACCGCCATGGGCAATCGCGACAACGTGGACTTCGACGATGGCACGGCGAAGGATGTCGCCCACAATCAGGTCAACGACCTCGCGGCATACTGGAAATCGCGCGTCTCCGACATCTGGACCAGCCAGCTGCGTGCCGGCCTGGGGCAGAACCATACGGAAAACTTCAGCCTGGGGATCCCGACCTCGCGCTTCGATACCGACCAGGCGCAGTACCTGTGGCAAAACGATTTCGCGCTGGACATTGGCAACCTCACCGCCAGCCTGGAGCACAACGACCAGCGCGTGAGCGCCACGACCGCCTTCACGGAGACGAGCCGCACCATCGATGCCGGGCAGGTGGGCTATCTCGGGCAGTGGGGCCCGCATACGCTGCAGGCCTCGCTGCGCCACGACGATTACAGCGATTTCGGCGGGCACACCACCGGCATGGCGGGTTACGCGTATGCCTTGAATGCAGCCTGGCGGGCGAGCGCCAGTTACGCAACCTCGTTCAAGGCGCCGACGTTCAATGACATGTACTGGCCGAACCAGTACGGCTTCCAGGGCAATCCGGACCTGAAGCCGGAGCAGGGCCGCAATCTCGAAATGAGCCTGCGCTATCAGCAGGGATTGAACCGGGCGAGCGTCACCGCCTATCGCAACCGGGTCAGCGACCTGATCGTCTACGTTCCGGCTTTCCCGGTCTCCACGATGGCCAACGTCGACCGGGCGACGCTCGAAGGCATCACGCTCGCGGGCGGGACCGAGCTCGCCGGCCTGCGCATCCGCGCGAGCATGGACTGGCTGCAGGCGACGGACGATGCGACCGGGCATCTGTTGAGCTACCGCGCGCGCCGCCACGGCTCGCTGGACGTATCGAAAGCGCTCGACCGCTGGACCCTGGGCGCCACCCTGGTGGCGTCGGGGCCCCGCTTTGCCGACTCCGCCAACACGGTCAGCCTGCCCGGCTACGCGAGACTGGACGTGCGGGCGCAGTACCGCATCAATCCCGACTGGGACGTGCTGATGCGGGTCAACAACGTGCTGGACGCGGATTACCAGCTGGTGGCAGGCTACGACACGAGCTTCCAGCTGGTGCCCGCCTACAACACGCCCGGGGTCAACGGCCTGGTCGCGCTGCAATATCATCCGCGGTAAGTGCAACAAGGAGAGCCGATGAGCGAACCCGATCGCAACGCGCGTCACGCCGCGCGAATGGCGCGCAAGAAGGCGCTCGTCGACGCCGCGATCGCCGCTGCCACCGACGAGCGTGGACTGCTCCTCATCGTCACCGGCAACGGCAAGGGCAAGAGCACGTCGGCGTTCGGCATGGTGGCGCGCGCGCTCGGCCACGGCATGCGGGTCGGCGTGGTGCAGTTCATCAAGAGCCGCACCGATACCGGCGAGGAAGCCTTCCTCGGCCGCCAGCCGGGGGTCGAATGGCACGTCACCGGCGACGGCTTCACCTGGGACACGCAGAACCGCGAACGGGACATCGCCACCGCGCAGCGCGGCTGGACGATCGCCGCGCGCATGCTTGCGGATCCCGCCTATCAACTGGTCGTACTCGACGAACTCACCTATCTCTTGAGCTACGGCTATCTCGACGGCGACGTCGTCCTCGACGCGCTGGCGCATCGCCCGCCGATGCAGCACGTCGTCGTCACCGGGCGCGCCGCGCCGGATGCCCTCGTCGAACTGGCCGACACGGTGTCGGTCGTCGCCGACGAGAAGCACGCCTTCCGCGCCGGCGTGAAGGCGCAGCGCGGGGTCGATTTCTAGCGCGGCAATCGCGCTCGCGCGTTCAGTCGAGCAGGTTGCCCGGCGTGGGCGGCAGGCGCGGCATCGCCTGTTTCGGGAAGGTGCCGTCGAGTGCGCCGAGGAACGCAACGATGTCGTGGACCTCGTCGGCGCCGAGGTCCTCGTTGAGCTGTGTCTTCGCCATCACGCGCACCGCCTCGTCGAGCGTCTTGACCGCGCCATTGTGGAAGTAGGGCGCGGTTTCGCCCAGGTTGCGCAGCGTCGGCACCCGCCACATGTGCCGGTCTTCGGGCCGCTTGGTCGCCTCGTAGCGGCCCTCGTCGGCCACGAGCCCATATTTCTTGACGTACGCGCTGTCGGTGAAGGTCGGGAACTTCCTGAACACGCCCAGGGCCGCCGGGAACGCGGTCACCCCGTTGAACGCGGGGCCCGAGTGGCAGGTGGTGCAGCCGGTCTTCTCGAAGCGCTGCATGCCGCGCAGCTGTTGCGCGTTGAGCGCGCCTTGTTTCCTTTCACATAGCGGTCGTAGGGGCTGTCCGGCGTGATGAGCGTGCGCTCGTAGGCGGCGATGGCCTTGGCGGCGTTGTCGTCGGTGACGGAATCGTCGTCGCCGAACACGCGCGCGAACGGCGCCTTGTAGCCGGGGATCGCCCGCAGCCGTTTCACCGTGGCGCTCCAGTCCTTCATGCCCATTTCGACCGGGTTGGTGACCGGGCCTTTCGCCTGGTCTTCCAGGCTCGCGGAACGGCCGTCCCAGAACTGCGCCGACTGGAACGCCGCGTTCCAGTCGGCGCGTTGCGCCGCCCCGTCTTGCCGTGCACGCCCATCGACACGGAGCGGTTGTCGGTGCCGCCCCCATCACGCTGTGGCAGGAGGCGCAGGCGACGCTCCCGGTGCTCGAAATGCGCGGGTCGTGGTACAGCATCTTGCCGAGCGCCACCTTCTCGGGCGTGGTGGGATTGTCGGCGGGCGCGGGCGCGCTCGAGGGGAGAGGCTCCCAGCCGGCGGCGGAACCGGTCATGGGCACGAGCATGAGGCTGAACAAGACGGACGTGGCAATCTTCATGAGTCTTTCCTTCCCGGGACGGGTGAGTTTCGCGCCGGCGTCGAGCGATCGGGCCATCCCACGCCGGCTCTTCTTCCCGCGCGACGGCCGCCCAGCCGGCCGGTCCGCGCATCGCTCCTCCTCGGGATGCGCGGTGTCGACTCGGGTGAGGGCGACCGCGTTGCGGTCATGCGTTCTCCGGCGGCTGTTATCTAAACCTTGTGTGCCACATGGCTTTAATGGACGAGAAATTTTAAGAAAAGCTTAAGACGCCGTGTCATCGCGCTGTAACCGGCATGCCATACAAGGAGTCTTTTGTCCGGAGGAGAAGGGTCGCGTGCGTATCCTGATGGTGTCCGACGTGTATTTCCCGCGCGTCAACGGCGTGTCCACATCGATCCAGACGCTGCGCCAGGTACTTGCCGAAGCGGGCCATGCCAGTGTGCTGGTCGCACCCGACTACCCCGCCGCGCCCGCCGAACCGGACGTGTTGCGGGTGCGGGGCTGGCCCATCCCGCGCGACCCGGAGGACCGGCTGATGCACCCGCGCGCGCTCGCCGCCGCGCTCGATGCGCTCGATCCCGCGGACTTCGACCTCGTCCACATCCACACGCCGTTCCTGGCGCACCGCGCCGGCGTGCGCTGGGCGCGGCGGCACGGCCTGCCTTGCGTCGAGACCTACCACACGCTGTTCGAGGAATACTTCCACCACTACCTGCCCTTCCTGCCGAAAAGCCTGCTGGCGGCGGCGGCGCGGACGATCTCGCGCAAGGAATGCGACGGCGTCAGCGCGGTCATCGCGCCGTCGTCCGCGATGAAACAGGCGCTGCTGGCGTACGGCGTCAGCAGCCCCGTCCACGTCATTCCCACCGGACTGCGGACGGCCGATTTCTCCGCCTGCGACGGCGCCGCGTTTCGCGCCCGCCATGGCATCCCGCCTGAGCGCCCGGTCATGGCCTACGTGGGACGGGTGGCGTTCGAGAAGAACCTGGATTTCCTGCTGCAGGTCACGACGGCGGTGCGGCGCAGCCTCCCCGACGTGCTGCTCGTCATTGCCGGCGAAGGGCCTGCGCTGGCGTCGCTCGAACGCGCGGTGGCGAAGCGGGGGCTCGCGGACAACGTGCGCTTCGTCGGCTACCTGGAACGCAGGTCCGAACTGCCGGCCTGCTACTGCGCGGCGGACGTCTTCGTCTTTGCTTCGAGGACCGAAACCCAGGGTCTGGTGCTGCTGGAGGCGATGGCGCTCGGCGTGCCGGTGGTGGCCCTCGCCGAAATGGGCACGCGGGACGTGCTGTGCGAGGGACAGGGTTGCCGGATCGCGCCGGACGACGTCGCGGGCTTCGCCGCCGTCGCGGCGCCGCTTCTCGCCGACCGCATGGCGGCCCGCGCGCTCGGCGCGGCGGGGAAGGCCTACGCCGCCGAATGGAGCGAGGCGCGCATGGGCGACGCCATCCTCGCGCTCTACCAAAGCCTGCGTCCGGAAGCGGCCGCCCGGCCGGGTCTGCGCGCGGCATAATCGCGGGGTGAATCCCGCGCGCTACGTCGGGCGCTTTGCGCCGTCTCCCACCGGTCCCCTGCATTTCGGCTCGCTCGTCGCCGCCGTGGCGAGTTTCCTCGACGCCCGCGCGGCGGCCGGCTGCTGGCTCGTGCGCATGGAGGACCTCGACCGGCCGCGCTGCGAGGCCGGCGCGGCCGACACCATCCTGCGCCAGCTCGAAGCCTACGGACTGCTGTGGGACGGCGACGTGCTCTACCAGTCGCGGCGCGACGACGCGTACGCCGCGGCGCTGGATGCGCTGCGGGCGCGCGGCGCGGTCTATCCCTGCGCCTGCACGCGCAGCCAGCTGGCGCAGGCGCCGCGCAACGCCGAGGGCGAAATTCTCTATCCCGGCACCTGCCGCAACGGCCTTCCGCCGGGCGCGATCCCGCGCGCCTGGCGGGTGCGTGTGCCCGATTCGGACGTCGGTTTTCACGACCGTATCCACGGCGACCTGCGGCAGAACCTGGCGCACGACGTCGGCGATTTCATCGTCAGGCGCGCCGACGGCCTGTTCGCCTACCAGCTCGCGGTCGTGGTCGACGACGCCTTCCAGGGCATCACCCACGTCGTGCGCGGCGCCGACCTCTTGTGGAACACGCCGCGCCAGATTTATCTGCAAGGCCGGCTCGGCCTGGCGACGCCGGTTTACGCGCATGTGCCGCTCATCACCAACGCCGCGGGGCAGAAGCTCTCCAAGCAGACCCTCGCTCCCCCTTTGCCCGCGGCGGGGCAGGGCGCCGTGCTGGCCGCGGCGCTCGCCGTGCTGGGCCAGCGGCCGCCGCCGGCGCTGGAGGATGCCGCGCCCGCCGAACTCCTGGCGTGGGCGGGCGCGCACTGGCGCATCGAAAGCGTGCCGCTGCGCCCCGCCATTGCCAACCCGGCCGCCTGACCGGACAATCCTTTCCTCTTTCGCCCTCCGCAAAGCCATGGCCCAGCTCCCGCCCGCCGTCGAACAGGTCCTGCGCGTCCACGCGTCCTTCATCCACACCGTGGTCAACGCGCTGCGCGACCGCAGCCAGCTGCCCGACCTGATGAAGCAGCTCGACGCCGCCGAGCAGGCCGGCTGGGCGCGGCTGGTCGGTGCGCTTCGCCACGTGATCGACGGACGCCGCGATCCTTCGATCAAGCTCGGCCTGGACGAGGAGGACAGCATCCTGCTCGACGCCATCCTGCGCGGCTTCGACAACCCGGCCACCCTGCCGCCGCTCGATGCCCGGCCGGACGGCAGCAGCGCCGCGCCGGGACTGGCCGCGCTGATCGATGCCTCGGCGCGCGGCGACGCGCAGGCGATGTCCGTGCTCGCCAACATGGCCGAACAGATGATGAAGGCGGGCGGCGACATGGCGCTGCTGGGCGGGCGCATGCGCCGGCTGGTCAACGGCGAGCGCGACGCCGACCAGCTCGTCGCCGGCATGGGGCCGCTGGGGCGCGAACTGCTGATCAGCCTGCTCGACGAACTGGCGAAGCTGCGGCCGCAGTGAACTTTGACAGCGGCCCGCGCGGTCGGCTAAAATGCCCGCCTTTTCGGCCCTTGCCAGCCGGAAAAGCAGTCCCTCGGTGATGTAGCTCAGCCGGTTAGAGCGACGGATTCATAATCCGTAGGTCGGTGGTTCAAGTCCACTCATCACCACCAGAACACCAGCGGCCTGCAGCGATGCAGGCCGTTTTCGTTTCCGTCGCCGACACGCGGGCAGCCGACGACAGGCCCGGTTCCCGAAACCGGAACGATCCGCGTTTCCGCGGGTCACAGACGTGCAACATCCGCCCGCCCGATTAACGAGAGATGAGCTGACGAGGTAAAGCGTGATCGACGATCCCTATCTTGAATTCGAACGCGAAGCCATGATCCTGCGCGACTGGCTCGCACTGGATCGCACGGTCCTCGCCAACAAGCGCACCTTTCTGGCGTACAGCCGCACCGCCATCGCCATGGCGGTTCTCGGCATCGCGTTCATCAAGCTGATCGGCCACCCGTTCTTCGAGGTCAGCGGGTTCCTGCTGGTCCTGTCCGGCATCGCCGTCTTCTATGTCGGCGCGCGCGAGTACAACAGCAATACCCGGCGCTTCAAAAAGCTGGTGGAAAAGGAGCGAGCCCTCGAGGCGCACATGCACGAAATCGGCGCCGCGGAAGCGGAAGCAGGCCGCGCCATGGCGGCCGCCGGCGATCGCGCCTCCGCTTCGGCGGGTTCGACGTAAGCGGCCAGCGGGCAAGGGCGACGGCGACGGCCCGTTCCTTGTTCCTGCTCACCTGATCCCAACCCGCAGCGACGTTTCTGCCCCCAGTCTATTCACTGCCCCGGCACCCCATGAAAAAAATCTACATCAAAACCTTCGGCTGTCAGATGAACGAGTACGACTCGGACAAGATGGCCGACGTGCTCAATGCCGCCGAAGGCCTGACCCCGACCGACACGCCGGACGACGCCGACGTCATCCTGTTCAATACCTGCTCGGTGCGCGAGAAGGCGCAGGAGAAGGTGTTCCATGACCTCGGCCGGGTGCGCCATCTCAAGCAGGCGAACCCTGGCCTCATCATCGGCGTCGGCGGCTGCGTCGCGAGCCAGGAAGGCGCGGCGATCGTCGCGCGCGCGCCCTTCGTCGACGTCGTATTCGGCCCGCAGACGCTGCATCGCCTGCCCGAACTGATCGCCCAGCGGCGCCAGACCGGACGCGCCCAGGTCGACATCAGCTTTCCCGAGATCGAGAAGTTCGACCACCTGCCCCCGGCGCGAATCGAAGGCGCATCGGCCTTCGTCTCGATCATGGAAGGCTGCTCCAAATACTGCACCTTCTGCGTCGTCCCCTACACGCGCGGCGAGGAAGTCTCGCGGCCGTTCGACGACGTCATTGCCGAGGTGGCCGATCTTGCGGCGCGGGGCGTGAAGGAAGTCACGCTCCTCGGGCAGAACGTCAATGCCTACCAGGGCGCACTGCACGAGGGCGGCACCGCCGATTTCGCCTTCCTGCTGGAGATGGTGCACGAGGTTCCGGGCATCGAGCGCATCCGCTACACCACCAGCCACCCGCGCGAAATGACGGCGCGGCTGATCGAATGCTACGGCCGGCTGCCCAAGATGGTGTCGCATCTGCACCTGCCGGTGCAGTCGGGCTCCGACCGCATCCTCGCGGCGATGAAGCGCGGCTATACGGTGCTCGAGTTCAAGTCGATCGTGAGGAAGCTGCGCGCGCAGCGCCCCGACCTGTGCCTGTCGTCGGATTTCATCGTCGGCTTCCCCGGCGAAACCGAGGCCGATTTCGAGGCGACGATGAAGCTCATCGAGGAACTCGACTTCGACGCCAGCTTCTCCTTCATCTACAGCAAGCGCCCCGGCACGCCCGCGGCGGACTATCCTGATGATGTGTCCGCAGAATTGAAGACGCAGCGACTGATGAAATTGCAGGCCCGAATCGAAGCGCAGGCGCAACGGGTGAACCAGGCCATGGTCGGCACGGTGCAGCGCGTGCTGGTCGAGGGACATGCGCGCAAGAACGCCGAAGAGCTCGCCGGCCGCACCGACAACAACCGCATCGTCAACTTCGCCGGCCAGCCACGTCTGATCGGTCGCTTCGTCGACGTCGCCATCACCCAGGCTCTGCCGCACAGCTTGCGCGGCGACGTCGCCGTCTCCGAGAGCGAAACCGCTTGAAAACCGACATCGTCGAACTGCGCCTCGCGCCGGAGGACAACCGCCGGCTCGCCAACCTGTGCGGCCCCCTCGACGAGAACCTGCGCCAGATCGAGGCGGCGTTCGACGTCACCATCGGCCGCCGCGGCGCGAGCTTCCGGGTGAGCGGCAACGCCGCGCAGGCCGAGAAGGGCGCGCAGGCGATCGAGCATTTCTACAACCGCGCGCACGACGAGCTGAGCCTTGACGACATCCAGCTCGGCCTCGTCGAACTCACGCGCGGCCGCGCGGACGAGGAAGGCCCGGCATTGCGCACGCGCCGCGCCGACCTGCGCGCGCGCACGCCGCGCCAGGGCGAATACATCGAGCAAATACGCAGCCACGACATCACCTTCGGCATCGGCCCCGCGGGCACCGGCAAGACCTACCTCGCGGTCGCCTGCGCGGTCGACGCGCTGGAGCGCGAGCAGGTCAAGCGTCTCGTGCTGACGCGCCCCGCGGTCGAGGCCGGCGAGCGTCTCGGCTTCCTGCCGGGCGACCTCACGCAGAAGGTCGATCCCTACCTGCGCCCGCTGTACGACGCGCTGTACGACCTGATGGGCTTCGACAAGGTGACGCGCCTGATCGAGCGCCACGCCATCGAGGTCGCGCCGCTCGCCTTCATGCGCGGGCGCACGCTCAACCACGCGTTCATCATCCTCGACGAGGCGCAGAACACCACGCCCGAGCAGATGCAGATGTTCCTCACGCGCATCGGCTTTGGCGCCAGGGCCGTCGTCACCGGCGACCCGACGCAGATCGACCTGCCGAAGCACGTGAAATCCGGCCTGATGGACGCTGCGGACGTCCTGGCAGGCGTGCGCGGGCTGGCCTTCACCCACTTCCAGTCCGAGGACGTGGTGCGCCATCCGCTGGTCGGCCGCATCGTCGCCGCCTACGCCGCACGGCGCGCGGAAACGGAACAGCGTGGCGCCTGACTTCAGCCTCGCCGTGCAGTTCGCGAGCGGGGCCGACGAACTGCCCAGCCGCGCGCAGGTCCGCCGCTGGGTCGCCGCCGCGCTGGAGCATCCCGCGGAGATCACGGTGCGCATCGTCGATGCCGAGGAAGCGCAGGCGCTCAACAATGACTACCGCCGCAAGGACTACGTGCCCAACGTGCTGACCTTCGAGTACGGCGAGGTCGGCCGCGACGAAGCGGGACGCGGCATCCTCGGCGGCGACGTGGTGATCTGCGCCCCGGTGGTCGCGCGCGAGGCGCGCGAGCAGAACAAGCCGCTCAAGCATCATTACGCGCACATGACGGTGCACGGCGTGCTGCACCTGCAGGGCTACGATCACGTCGCCCCGGCGGATGCCGACGTCATGGAATCGCGCGAAGCCGTTATACTGAAGCGCTTCCACATTCCTGATCCGTATCAGTCCTGAACCACCATGGACCCTGACAGTAGTCCGCACAAACCGAGCCTGCTCGAGCGCATCTCCCACTGGCTGATGCGCGAACCCGAAGACCGCGAGCAACTGATCGAGCTGCTTCACGGCGCCTACGAAAACAACCTGATGGATGCCGACGCCCTGGCGATGATCGAGGGCGTGCTGCAGGTATCCGAGATGCGCGTCGGCGAGATCATGATCCCGCGCGCGCAGATGGACGTCGTCGACATCAACGACGCGCCCGAAGTCTTCATTCCCTTCGTCATCGAAACGGCGCACTCGCGCTTCCCGGTCATCGACAAGGACCGCGACGACGTCATCGGGATCCTGCTGGCGAAGGACCTGCTGCGGCACTATGCCGAGGCCGACAGCGACATCCGCGGGATGCTGCGGCCCGCGGTGTTCATTCCGGAATCGAAGCGGCTCAACGTGCTCTTGAAGGAATTCCGTTCCAACCGCAACCACATCGCGATCGTCGTCGACGAATATGGCGGCGTCGCGGGGCTGGTGACGATCGAGGACGTGCTCGAGCAGATCGTCGGCGACATCGAGGACGAATACGACTTCGACGAGACCGAGGACAACATCATCCGCGAAAAGGAAGACGTGTTCCGCGTGAAGGCGGGCACCGAAATCGCCGACTTCAACGAGACGCTGGGGGCAAAGTTTTCCGACGAGGAATTCGATACCGTCGGCGGCCTCGTCATCTCGCGCTTTGGCCATCTGCCCAAGCGCGGCGAGTCGGTGAAGTTCGACGGCTTCCAGTTCGGCATCCTGCGGGCCGACAGCCGCCGACTCTATGCCGTGCGCGTGACGCGCCTGAAGAAGACCGAGGAAGAGGACGCGCAGCTGCCGCTGGTTTGAGGCGTCGCCCGGCCACCGCACCGGCCGCCGGGCCGGCGGATTTCAGAGCGCGTGGCGCCGGTCGCCGCGCGCGAACGCCGCCAGCGGCGCAATGCGGCCCTTGCTCAACGCGATCACCTTGAACAGTTCGCCCATCTCCGCCGGCGACACCAGCCGCTGGACTGCGTTGGCCTGCGGCAGGTAGGCGGCCGCGTCATCGGGCGGCGTCTGCGTCAGCAACTCGGCAAGCCCGCTGTTCAACAGGAAATTCGCCTGGCTCGCGTAGCCCGCGAGCTCCAGCCCCGCCTGTTTCCCCGCGCGCGCCACCGCGCTGAAATCGACGTGCGCGGTGAGGTCGGCGAGGCCCGGCAGATAGAACGGATCGTCGAGCGCATGGTGGTGGTAATGTGCCCGCAGCGTCCCCATGTGGCGCTGCGGGTGGTAATACTCGGCGGCGCCGAAGCCGTAGTCGATCAAGAGGATCAGGCCGTGGTCGAGGCGCTGTGCAAGCGAGGCGACCAGCGCGTCGGCGGCGAGATTGATCTCGGACAGATAGCCCGGCCCAAGATCCAGCGCCTCGGCGCGCACGCGTAGTACCGGATCCGCGACGGGACGATCCTGCCACGCGAAGGCATCGTTTTCGAGCGCGACGCCCCGCAGCATCGGGCCGTCCTCCGTCCAGTGCACCAGCTCCACCGGCAGCGCGTCGAGCACTTCGTTGCCGAGGATCACGCCGGTGAAACGCTCGGGCAGCGCGTCCAGCCACTGCACGCGGGAGGCGAGCTCAGGCAGTTCGCGTACGATCGTGTCGTGCTGGCGCTCGCGCAGGTCGGCGCTCACGTCCAGGATGGAATAACGCGCCGGCAGGACGCCCATCCGGTCGAGTTCGCCGAGCACGTCGGCGGCCAGCTTGCCGCTGCCCGCGCCCAGTTCGAGCACCTCGCCGCCGGTCTCGACGAGCACCGGGGCGATCGCGCGCGCCAGCGTGCGGCCGAAGAGCGGCGTCATCTCGGGCGCGGTGACGAAGTCGCCCGCTGCGCCGAACTTGGTTGCCCCGGCAGCGTAGTAGCCGAGCCCGGGCGCGTAGAGCGTCGCTTCCATGAAGCGCGAGAACGGCACCCAGCCGCCATTGTCCTCGATCAGCGACCGCAGGTGCGCCGCCACCCGTTGACTGTGCGCAAGGGCGTCGGGCGTAGGGGCGGGGAGCATCGAGTTCATGGATAATGCGGAATCGACGGACTATAAGGGTGAATCGCGATGCATGGCAAAGTGGTGTTGATCACGGGCGGGGCCAAGCGTGTCGGCGCGGCGTCGGCACGCCTGCTGCACGCCGCCGGCGCCAAGCTCATGATCCACTACCGCAGTTCGGCTTCCGAGGCGCGCGCGCTGCAGGAAGAACTCAACGCGAGCCGCCCCGATTCGGTCGCGCTGATCCAGGCCGACCTGAACGACATCGGCGGCCTGCCCGCGCTGGTGAACCAGACCGTCGCGACCTTCGGCGGCCTCGACGTGCTGCTCAACAATGCGTCGAGTTTCTATCCCACGCCGGTCGGCACCATCGCCGAGAAGGACTGGGCCGACCTCATGGGCAGCAACCTCAAGGCGCCGATGTTTCTGTCGCAGGCCGCGGCACCGGAATTGAAGAAGCGGCGCGGCTGCATCATCAACATCACCGACATCCACGCCGACCGGCCGATGAAAAGCTACGTCGTCTATTCCGTCGCCAAGGCGGGTCTCGCCGGGCTGACCAAGTCGCTCGCGCGCGAACTGGCGCCCGAAGTGCGCGTCAACGGCATCGCGCCGGGCCCGATCATGTGGCCGGAAGGCGATTCGAATTTCGACGAGGTCTCGCGCCAGCGCATCGTCTCGCACACCATGCTGAAGCGTGCCGGCGATCCCGCCGACATTGCGCTGGCGGTGCGCTTCTTCGCGATGGACACACACTACGTGACCGGACAGATCCTGGCGGTGGACGGCGGACGCAGCGCGAAGCTGTAGATCGCGTCCGGCCCTTCCCTTTTCGCTTCGTCAGCGCGAGCACCCTGAAGGGGATCGGCGCTTCGGGGCGCAAGCGCATCCGGCGGGACCGTTGCGTTGCGAGGCTCTTCAGGCGGGCCTTCGCGCGTGCCGCGCGCAGACGCAACAAGGCCCTGACCGAATAACCCAGGCGCAGGAGGCTGCGGCCCAGCGGGCGGATTCGATTCAGGGCTGTTGCGAATCGACGACAGCGCGCACGGGCCAAGGCTTCGATCAGCCCTGGCGCCGCTGGCCGCGATGATAGGTCGAGCCGGAGCGGACCTCTTCCAGTTCCGCCGCCTTTTCCTGAACCGTTTCCGATACCGGGGCTTGCACGGAGGTGTCCGGCAGCATCGCGACGCCTGCGTTGGCGCCGTGCGTCGCCATGTTGCCGGTGATCGTGCCGCCCTCCTCGACCATCAGCGCGCCGTAGCGGATCGTGCCGCTGACGCGGCCGGTGGCGTACACGACCAGCCGCTTGCGCGCGGTCAGGTCGCCCTCGAAGGTGCCGCGCACTTCGGCGACGTCGATCTCCGCCTTGCCGGAAAACACGCCGCCCTCGGCGATGCGGATGTCGCGGCTGTTCATCGAGGCCTCAACGCGGCCCTCCACCACGAGGATTTCGCAGTCGGTGATTTCCGAGCCCTTCAGCTTGATGTTCGGGCCGACGATGAGCTTGCTGCCCTCGTCCGACGAGGACGCGTATTTCGGTGTCCCGCTGGCGGCCGGCGCTGCCTTGCCCGCCTCGGCGGGTTTGCCGGATTCAGTTGGTTTCGCCGGGTAGCCCGTGTAGTTCGTCCGGCTGGAATCGGTTCTTGAATTGCTGGCAGCGCCCGGCGCGCCGGGTTGCATGAAGGATTTGAGCATGGGCAGTCTCTCGAAAGGTGTCTGGGGGTAAGGCGGGAACAGCGGATACGACGGGTACAGCACTCTGGTGTGGTTGCGCCCGGAACTGGACGCAGCGGTGCCTCAGCAACGCCCGGGCCAGCGCGGAAAACCCGTTGATAAACAGCAGTTAAGGGGTCCGGTGGGGAGGCGCCACGCGAAAAAACCGGCCAAATCGTCGCCTGAGAGCGACATCAGATTGGGCCGGTTTTGAGATTGTTCTTGAAAAACATATGGATAGCGGCGATTTTGACTGTCGCCGTGGGGCGACATCGGAGTGCCGGCGCCGGGAGGGCGAGACAGGGGTACGGCAGCCGATTCGGGCGGCTCAGTTCAGCTGCTTGTACCCCCGATACCACTCCACCCACTTGCCGATCCCATACTCGAGCGAAGTCGCCGGCTTGAAGCCGGTGTCGCGGATGAGGTCGTCCACGTCGGCGTAGGTCGCCTGCACGTCGCCGTCCTGCATCGGCAGGAAATTCTTCTTCGCCTCTTGTCCCAGCGCCTTCTCGATGGTGCCGATGAAATCCATCAGCTGCACCGGGGTGTGGTTGCCGATGTTGTAGATGCGGTAGGGCGCGTGGCTGGTGGCGGGGTCGGGGTGCTTGTGGTCGAAGGCGGGATTGCCCTGCGGAATGCGGTCGAGCACCCTCACCGTGCCGTCGGCGATGTCGTCGATGTAGGTGAAGTCGCGCATCATGTCGCCGTGGTTGAAGACGTCGATGGTGCGGCCTTCGAGGATCGCGGAGGTGAACAGCCACGGCGACATGTCGGGCCGGCCCCAGGGGCCGTAGACGGTGAAGTAGCGCAGGCCGGTGGTCGGCAGGCCGTAGAGGTGCGAGTAGGTGTGCGCCATCAGCTCGTTGGCCTTCTTGCTCGCGGCGTAGAGGCTCACCGGGTGGTTGACGGGATCGTGCACCGAGAACGGGATCTTGGTGTTGGCGCCGTAGACCGAGGACGAACTGGCGTAGACGAAGTGCTTGATGCCGTGGTGGCGGCAGCCTTCGAGCAGATTGGCGAAGCCGACCAGGTTGGATTGCACGTAGGCGTGGGGATTCTTCAGCGAGTAGCGCACGCCGGCCTGCGCGGCAAGATTGATGACCGCATCGAAGTGGCCCTTCTCGAACAGGTCCTCCATCACCATGCGGTCGGAGATGTCGTCCTTGAGAAAGCGGAAGCCCGAATAGGGCTTCAATTGCTCCAGCCGCGCGAGCTTCAAGGCCGGGTCGTAGTAGTCGTTGAGGTTGTCGATGCCGACCACCTCGTCGCCGCGCTTCAAGAGGAGCTGCGCGACGTGCATGCCGATAAACCCGGCGGCGCCGGTGAGCAGGATCTTCATGTTTCGGTCTCCAAGGTCGCACCGATTCTAGCATCCAGCGGCTTGCACCCCCGCCGCAAGCGCGGGCTGCTCCCTTACAATCCGGCGATGTCCGATCTTCGCCTGATTCTCGACTGGAGCCTCTACCGGCTGGCGCTGCTGCTCGCAGTGCCGCTCATCCCGCTGCGGCTGCTGTGGCGCGGGCGTCGCGAGCGCGGTTACCTCGAACACTGGGGCGAACGTCTCGCGCTCGGCCCGGCGCCGGCCGCGGGCGCGCTGTGGGTCCATGCGGTGTCGGTCGGCGAGATGCGCGCGGCGCAGCCGCTGATCGAAGCCTTGCGCGACGCGCATCCCGGCGCGCCGCTGCTGCTCACGTGCATGACGCCGACGGGACGCGCGACGGCCGAATCGCTGTACGGCGAGTTTGCCCGCGTCGTGTACCTGCCCTACGACTACGCGGGCGCGATGCGCCGCTTCATGCGGCGTGCCCGGCCGCGCATCGGCATCCTGATGGAAACCGAGCTGTGGCCCAATCTCGTCCACGCCGCCGCGCACGCCGGCGTGCCGCTGGCCCTTGCCAACGCCCGGCTCTCGGCGCGCTCCGCGCGCGGCTACGCGCGACTGCCGGCGCTGACGCGGGCGAGCCTCGGGCGAATCGCGCTGATCGCGGCGCAGGGCGAAGCCGACGCGGCGCGGCTGCGCGGCCTCGGCGCACCTTCGGTTGAAGTCACCGGCAATCTCAAGTTCGACATCGCGCCGCCGCCCGCCCTGCTCGAGCGCGGCGCAACCTGGAAAACGGGGTGGGGGCCGCGCCGCATCCTGCTCGCGGCGAGCACGCGCGAAGGCGAGGAGGCGCCGCTGCTCCGGGCGTTTGCCACGGCCGCATCGAACGAGGTCCTGCTGGTGCTGGTGCCGCGCCACCCGCAGCGTTTCGACGAGGTGGCGGGGCTGATCGAGGCGGCGGGACTGGCGTATCAGCGGCGCAGCACGCTGGACGGCGCCGCGCTGGATCCGCAGACCCGGGTGCTGCTGGGCGACAGCCTGGGCGAGCTGTTCGCGTATTACGCGGCGTGCGACGTCGCCTTCATCGGCGGCAGCCTCGCGCCGCTGGGCGGGCAGAACCTGATCGAGGCGGCGAGCGTGGGACGACCGGTGCTGGTCGGCCCGTACACGTTCAATTTCGAGGAGGCGGCGCGGCTCGCCGTCGAAGCCGGCGCCGCGCTGCGGGTGAACGACGCCGGCGATCTGGTGGCGAAGGCATCGGCGCTGCTGGACGACCCGGCGGCGCGCGCCCGCATGGGCGAGGCGGGCCTGGCTTTCGCTGCGCGCCATCGCGGCGCAGCGCAGCGGGTGGCGACGCTTATTGCGCCGCTGGTTTCAGATAGCGGTCGACCTCGGCGAGGTCGGCAGGGCCGAGCGCACCGACCGCGGCCTTGAGCGACAGCCCCGCCAGCAGATACGTGTAGCGCGCGCTGGCGAGGTCGCGGCGCGCGGAAAATACCTGCTGCTCGGCATTCAGCACGTCGAGACTGGTGCGCACCCCGACCTGCAGGCCGAGCTTGGTCGAATCGAGTTGCGCCTGGCTGGAGACCAGCGCCTGCTCCAGTGCGCGCACGCGCGCGGCGCCGCTGTTCACATTGAGCCACGCCTGCCGCGCCTGCAAGCCGGCGTCGCGGGTGGCGGCCTCGAGATCCTGGCGCGCCTTTTCCTGGTTGGCGACCGCCTCGCGCACGCGCGAGCTGGTGAGCCCGCCCTGGTAGATCGGCACGTTGAGCTGCAATCCGATGCTGGCGACGCGCGAGTCGACCTGCATCGTGCCGAAGCTCTGGTTGTTGTTGACGTTGTAGCCGGCGACCGCGTCGAGGGTGGGATAGTGGCCGGCGCGGTTGCGCTCGACTTCCTTGTCGGCGATGGTCTTCGTGATGCGCTGGATTTCGGCCTGCAAATTGCCTCGGGTCGCGCGCGCGGCCCAATCGTCGATGGCGCCGGCCTCGGCCTTGAATTGCGCCGGCTCGGCGAGCGCATCGAGCGCGCCGGGCGGCTTGCCAATCAGCTTCTCAAGCGCGCGCAGATGAATGTCGAGGCTGTTCTGCTCGGCGATTTCCTGCGCCACGGCGAGGTCATAGCGGGCCTGCGCTTCGTTGGTGTCGGTGATGGTGGCGGTGCCGACCTCGAAGTTGCGTTTGGCGGAGGCCAGCTGTTCGGTGATCGCCGCTTTCTGCGCCGCGATGAAAGCCATGTTGTCCTGCGACTGCAGCACGTCGAAGTAGGCCTGGGCGACGCGCAGGATCAGGTCCTGCTCGGCTGCCTTGAACTGCATCTCGGCGATCTTGACCTGCTCTTTGGATTGCGCGTACTGCACCCAGTTCTGCATGCGGAACAGCGGCTGCGCGGCGCTGACCGAATAGCCGTTGGAGGTGAACTGGGCGTCGCCGCCGGGGAGGCTGGAATGGAGATCGTTGCGCGTCACGTTGCCGCTGGCGTTCACGTTGGGCAGCAGTCCCGCGCGGCCCTGCGCGGCTTTTTCCTGGCCGGCCTGATACGCGGCACGCGCGGCGGCGTATTGCGCATCGTAGGCCCGCGCGTCCTGGAAAACGGCGGACAGGTTTTCCGCATGCGCGACGGACGCGGCGGCCATGGCGACGGCGAGGGACAGCGGCAGCTTGAATTGCATGGGGTCCGGTCCTGGAAAATGGGCTCAGTAGCGCGGCATGGCCGGGTCGACTTCGTCGGCCCACGCGGCGACGCCGCCTGCGAGGTTGATGACGTCGGCGAAGCCGGCCGCTTCAAGATAACGCGCGGCGTGGAAGCTGCGCACGCCGTGATGGCAAACGACGACCGTTTCGGCATCCTTGTTCAGCTCCGCGAGGCGCGCGGGCAGTTCACGCATCGGAATGAGGATCGCGCCGGGCAGGCGGCAGAGAGTCCACTCCCACGGCTCGCGCACGTCGAGGAGCACGGGCGTGTGCCCCGACTCGATATGCGCGGCGAGTTCGGACGGACGAAGCTGGCGCATCAGAATGCGAAGGCGGCGGGGTGCGGCGCGTTCAGGAGCGGCGCCACGCAGGTTTCGAACAGCGTCACGCTGCGGAACGCACCCGGCGCCGTGCAGGTGACGAGCTGCGCCTGCATGACCGGCGCTTCGCCCACGATGGCGAAGAGGCGCCCGCCAACGTGCAGACGCCGGCGGAAGGCATCCGACAGCAGCGGCGTCGAGCCGGTGAGGACGATGACGTCGAAGCCGGCCTCGTCGGGCCAGTCGTGCGCGGCGTCGCCGGGATGCAGGTGGACGTTGTCGAAACCGTGCGCGCGCAGCTTGTGCGTGGCGGCGGCGGTGAACTCGGGAACGATGTCGATCGACACCACCTCGGCTGCCTGCGAGGCGAGCAGCGCCGTGAGGTAGCCGCTTCCGGTGCCGATTTCCAGCACGCGGTCGGTCGGGCGGAGGGCGACTTCCTGGAGCGCGCGCGCTTCCAGCTTGGGCGTCCACATCGTCTGGCCGTGACCGAGCGGGATTTCCATGTCGACGAACGCCAGCGCGCGGTGCGCCTCGGGCACGAAGTCCTCGCGGCGCACCTTGGACAAGAGATCCAGCACTGTCTGGTTCAGCACATCCCAGGGGCGGATCTGCTGTTCCACCATGTTGTAGCGCGCTTGCTCGATGTCCATGCGGGGCCCTTGAATTTCAATAGGTTAGACGAGGTCTTGCCTTGCAATTATTCCACATTTCCGCTACCTTGGCCGCTCGCCAGGGGTCTCCGCGCGGCATGCCGCCGTGCCGGAGTGAGACATACCCTTCGAACCTGATGCGGTTGAGACCGCCGTAGGGAGGTGGATGCGCCTCGCTACGTTTTTTCCAGCGAGGCCCAAGCGGCCTCCATGAATTCTTCCAGCGGGGCCGTCCGACGCCTCCTGGTTTTCGGAGCGCACATGAACGCCAACCCCAAGTTTCTCGCCGCCACCGCCCACGTCGACGAGGCCGCGGTGCAGCCGCTGCCCAATTCGCGCAAGATCTACGTCCAGGGCAGCACGCCCGACATCCGCGTGCCGATGCGCGAAATCAGCCAGGCCGACACGCCGCTGATGTTCGGCGGCGAGCCCGGCGCGGACGGCGCGCCGGCGCGTTCGGAGCCCAATCCGCCGATCTTCGTCTACGACTGTTCCGGCCCCTACACCGATCCGGCGGCAAGAATCGACATCCGCACCGGCCTGTCCGCGCTGCGCAAGGGCTGGATCGAGGCGCGCGGCGACACCGAGGTGCTGGGCGATCTCAGTTCCGAATACGGCCGCCAGCAGGCCGCCAACCCCGAACTCGCCGCGATGCGCTTCCCCGGCCTGCACCGTCATCCGCGCCGCGCGAAGGCGGGCATGAACGTCACGCAGATGCACTACGCGCGCCGGGGCATCGTCACGCCCGAGATGGAATTCATCGCCATCCGCGAGAACAACAACCGCGCCGCCTACCTCGCGTCGCTGGAGGCGTCCGGGCCGCAGGGCGCGAAGCTCGCCGCGCTGATGAGCCGCCAGCATGCGGGCCAGAACTTCGGCGCCAGCCTGCAGAACGAGATCACCCCCGAGTTCGTTCGCGCCGAGGTCGCGCGCGGCCGCGCCATCATCCCCAACAACATCAACCACTCGGAATCCGAGCCGATGATCATCGGCCGCAACTTCCTGGTGAAGATCAACGCCAACATCGGCAACTCCGCGCTCGGCTCCAGCATCCAGGAAGAGGTCGAGAAGATGACCTGGGCGATCCGCTGGGGCGGCGACACCGTGATGGATCTCTCCACCGGCAAGAACATCCACGAGACGCGCGAGTGGATCATCCGCAATTCGCCCGTGCCCATTGGAACAGTCCCGATCTACCAGGCGCTGGAAAAAGTCGACGGCAAGGCCGAGGAGCTGACCTGGGAGATGTTCCGCGACACGCTTGTCGAACAGGCCGAGCAGGGCGTCGACTACTTCACGATCCATGCCGGCGTGCTCCTGCGCTACGTGCCGATGACCGCCAGCCGCCTGACCGGGATCGTTTCGCGCGGCGGCTCGATCATGGCGAAGTGGTGCCTCGCGCACCACAAGGAGAGCTTCCTCTACACCCACTTCGAGGAAATCTGCGAAATCATGAAGGCCTACGACGTGGCTTTCAGCCTCGGCGACGGCTTGCGTCCCGGTTCGATCTATGACGCCAACGACGAGGCGCAATTGAGTGAGCTGCGCACGCTCGGCGAGCTGACCCAGGTCGCGTGGAAGCACGACGTGCAGGTGATGATCGAGGGCCCCGGCCACGTGCCGATGCAGCTCATCAAGGAGAACATGGACATCCAGCTCGAGTCCTGTTCCGAGGCGCCGTTCTATACGCTGGGGCCGCTGACCACTGACATCGCGCCCGGCTACGATCACATCACCAGCGGCATCGGCGCCGCGATGATCGGCTGGTACGGCACCGCGATGCTGTGCTACGTCACGCCGAAGGAGCACCTGGGCCTGCCGGACAAGGACGACGTCAAGGAAGGCATCATCACCTACAAGCTCGCCGCGCACGCCGCCGACCTCGCCAAGGGCCATCCCGGCGCGCAGATCCGCGACAATGCCTTGTCCAAGGCGCGCTTCGAGTTCAGGTGGGACGACCAGTTCAACCTCGGTCTCGACCCCGACAAGGCGAAGTCCTTCCACGACGAGACGCTGCCCAAGGAATCGGCCAAGGTCGCGCACTTCTGCTCGATGTGCGGCCCGCATTTCTGCTCGATGAAGATCACCCAGGACGTGCGCGAGTTCGCGGCGAAGGAAGGCCTCGACGAGGCCGCCGCGCTCGCGAAGGGCATGGAGGTGAAGGCGGTCGAGTTCGTGAAGCAGGGCGCCGAGGTGTACCGCAAGGTGTAAGCGGTCCCGCGTATAATCCGCAGGCGCGCCCCGTGGCGCGCTTTTTTTTATGCTCAGGACCCTGCCATGACCGACCCTACCATCCTGCTGCACGCCTTCATCCTCGGCATCGTCGAGGGGCTGACGGAGTTTTTGCCCGTGTCCAGCACGGGCCACCTGATCCTCGTCGGGCAGCTCCTCCACTTCAACGACGACAAGGGCAAGGTGTTCGAGATCGCCATCCAGTTCGCCGCGATCCTCGCCGTGGTGTGGGAATATCGGGCGCGCCTCGGACACGCGCTGGTCAGCGTGACGACCGAGCCGGCGTCGCAGCGGCTGGCGACGAACCTGATCGTCGCCTTCCTGCCGGCGGCGGTGCTCGGCTTCCTGTTCATCAAGCAGATCAAGTACTACCTGTTCAACCCCATTGTCGTCGCGTCGGCGCTGATCATCGGCGGCGTGCTCATCCTGTGGGCCGAGCGGCGCAAGCACGTCATCCGGGCGGAGACGGTCGACGACATGAACTGGCGCGACGCGCTCAAAGTGGGCTTCGCGCAGGCGCTCGCCATGATCCCCGGCACCTCGCGCTCGGGTGCGACCATCATCGGCGGCCTCTTTTTCGGGCTGTCGCGCAAGGCGGCGGCGGAATTCTCGTTCTTCCTGGCGATCCCGACGATGTTCGCCGCGACCTTCTACGACGTCTACAAGAACTGGCAGCTCTTCAGCGTGAACGACATCGGCATGTTTGCGGTGGGCAGCGCGGCCTCGTTCATCAGCGCGCTGCTGGCGGTGAGGGGGCTGATCC
Source organism: Pseudomonadota bacterium (assembly GCA_021820845.1). Taxonomy (GTDB): domain Bacteria; phylum Pseudomonadota; class Gammaproteobacteria; order Burkholderiales; family Thiobacillaceae; genus Thiobacillus. The sequence continues at coordinate 82,699 of JAKADC010000004.1, read as the reverse complement.
GCTTCATCAGCCGCCATGACTTCACCGTGTTCGCCTGGTACCGCATCGTGTTCGGCGTGCTGGTGCTGCTGTCGGCCTACCTCGGCTGGGTGGACTGGGGGACGGCGGCCTAGGCGGTCTTCGGCGGGTGCTTGTCGAGCTTCCTTTGCAGCGTGCGCCGGTGCATCTTGAGCGCGCGCGCGGTGGCCGAGATGTTGCCGTCGTGCTCGTTCAGCACCTTCTGGATGTGTTCCCACTCCAGCCGCGCGACCGATAAAGGCTCGGGGTTGACCTCCAGCGCGGCGTCGGGCTGGTCGCGCAGCAGCGCGGCGAGGATTTCGTCGGCGTCTGCGGGCTTGGCGAGGTAGTGGCGCGCGCCGAGCCGCACGGCCTCGACGGCCGTGGCGATGCTGGCGTAGCCGGTGAGGACCACGATGGCCGGAGCCGGTGCCTGCGCGGCGAGCTGCTCGACGACCTTCAGCCCCGACTCGCCGGGCAGCTTGAGGTCGACGACCGCGTGGCTCGGCACGAAGCCGGCCGCGGTCGTCTGCGCCTCCGCCGCGTCGTGCGCAACCTCGACCTCGACGCCGCGGCGGATCATCGCGCGCGCAAGCGTCGCGGCAAAATCGGCGTCGTCCTCGACGATCAGGAGTTTCATTCCGGCAATGTTCATGGCGTCTGGCTCCAGGGCAGGGTGATGCGCACGCGGGTGCCGCCGCCTTCGCGCTCGGTCAGGGCGAGGCTGCCGCCGGCCCGTTCGAGCGTCGCATGGGTGAGCGCGAGACCCATGCCCCAGCCGCGGCCCGGCTTGCCGCTGAACAGCACGCGGCCGGCCTGCGCCTTCTGTTCGGGCGAGAAACCCGGGCCGCGGTCGGAAATGTCGATCACGAGTGCGTCGGCGCCGGCCGTCGCGTTGAACTCGACGTCCCCCGGGGTGGCGTCGGCGGCGTTGTTCAGCACGTTGAGGATCGCCTGCTCGAAGCCGTCGGGCGCGGCGAAGGCGCGCGAGTCGGCCGACAGGGTGGAGGCGATCCGGGCATCGGGGCGCAGCACCTGCCAGCGCTCGAGCAGCGAAGTGAGCCACGCGTCGAGCGGGAGCGCGGCGGGCGCGCGGTCCTGCGCGCGCGCGGCAAGCCGGGTCAGGATCAGCTTGCAGGCCTGCGCCTGTTTTTCGAGCAGGCGGCAATCGGCGCCGATGTCGGGATCGTTCGCGAATTCGCCGGCGAGCTCGTGCGCGGTGGTCTGGATGGTCGCGAGCGGCGTGGCGAGTTCGTGCGCCGCGAGCGCGGCCTGGGTGCCGAGCGCGACGATGCGTTCGTCGCGCAGCTGCCTTTCGCGCAGCGCCGACAGTTCCTGGTCGCGCATGCGCAAGGCGGCGTGCATGCGGGTGACGAAAAACGCGATCAGGCTGGCACTGACGAGAAAGTTGAACCACATGCCGGCCAGGTGCATGCCGTAAGCGGCGGTCGGATTGGAGACCGCGAGCGGCCGAAAGTAGAACAGCAGCAGGCCGTAGAAGAGGCCGGCCACCGCGGCCAGCAGCCACACCCAGCGCGGCCGCAGGCTGACCGCGGCGATGACGACCGGCACGAGCATCAGCGAGACGAAGGGATTGGTCACGCCGCCGCTGAAGAACACCAGCACCGCGAACGCGGTGAGGTCCGCGAGCAGATGCGCCAGGAATTCCATCTGCGTGGCGGGGATGTCGAGGCGCAGGCGCCAGGCGGTGGCGAGCGAAAACAGCCCGACGAGCAGAAGCACCGCGCCCATCGGCAGCAGGGGGAGCGGGACATGCAGGCCCCAGTCGAGCCAGACGATCCCGACGGCCCAGCCGACGACAAGCGATGCGCGCACCGCCAGCAGGCGGCCGAGCAAAGCGCGTGCCGGCAGGGTGGACAGCAGGGTGAAGTCGGTCGCGGACGACATGGGGACCATTGTAATGCCCGCGTCGCCGGGTTCTGCGGGGTGCGGCAATTTGTCCAATTGTGCGTGCAGCGGGATCCGACTACAGTGGGTTGGCGCCTGACCGCGCACCAACCCCAAGCCTATCCCGCTTCCCCCGGCGGGATTTTTTTGCCTGTCGCCGCCGTCGAACGGGCGCGAAACGGCCCCGCACGCTTCGCACGGGGCGACGGAATGTTTCCGCCCCGGCGCCTAGAACCGATAGTTCAGCCCCGCATAGAGCGAGCGGCCGGGACCGGGGACCGGGATGCCCCAGGGAACGCCGTTCATCGACATCGTCCGGCCCTGGCCGAGGTAGGCACCGCCGAGCGGCAGCGCATAGCCCTTGTCGAACAGGTTGTCGATGCCGACGTCGAGGCGCACCTGCTTCCACTGGTAGCTGCTGCGCAGGTTGACGAGCGTGTAGCCGTCGGTGCCGACCTCGTTCCTGACGTCCGAGACGCGGTCTTTTTGCGCCACGAACAGCGTTTCCAGCGTGTTGGTCAGGCGTCCGCGTTTTTGCGTGAGCGCCAGCTTCGCGTTCAGCGGCATGATGTTGTACAGGTTGTCGCCGGTGTCCCGGTTCTCGCCGCGCGTGACGTTCACGATGCCGCTCACGACGAGGTCGCCGTAGGCGCGCGTGCTGGAGACGAGGACATGGCCGGAGAGGTCGACGCCGTACAGCCGGGCCGTCTGGTTGACGTATTTCAGCACGTTGAACTGACCGTCGGGGCAGCTCGCCGCGTTGCAGCGGGCGTCGATGTAGTCCCGGACGTGGGTGTAGTACGGCGCGACGCGCAGGCTCCAGATCTGCTTGCCGGCATCGTGCCAGTCGGCAGAGGCGCTCAGCGTGTGCGCGATCTCAGGCTTGAGGTTGACGTCGCCGACGTAGCCGTTGCCGTCGCCGACCGAGTTGTTCATGGTCGCCGCCATCGGCCAGGCGGACCAGGTGTAGCGTTCGTACAGGCTGGGTGAGCGCGTCTTTTGCGCCGCCCCCATCTCGTAGGTCTGCGTGGCATCCGGCGTATAGCGGGCGAGCGCGGTCAGGTCCCAGTTGTGGTCGACCCGGCTGTGGTCCTGCGCGTTGAAGGCGGTGGCGTCGGCGAGAGTGGTTGCCGCAGCCGGGTTGTAGCCGCTCACGTCGCCCGCGTCCATCTTCACCGTCTCGTGGCGCACGCCCACGAGGCTCGTCCATTGCGGCGCGAGTTTCGCTTCCCACTCGCCGAACGCGGCAAAGCGGTCGCGCTGGCCGTTGTTGATGTTCCAGAAAACGCCCGGGGACATGTTGCCGGTGCCCGACGGCGGCCACCAGTCGTCGAGGCGGTAGGCCTGGTATTCGCCGCCGACCCGCACGGTGTCGCGTCCGGAAATCAGGATCTCGGCGCTCGTCGATGCCCCGGTGGTCTTCCCCTCCGTGTTCATCGGCATGCCGTGCGCGTTGTTCGGGTAATCGAATTGCTTGTCGTCCCCGAAGTCCATCTCGTGCCGGGTCTTGTCGTGGTAGACGCGCGCCTTCAGCACGCCCCAGCCGTACTGGCCCGTGTAGCCGAGATTCGCCTGGTCGCTCGTGTTGCCGGTCATGTCCATGCGCTGGTTCGGGAAATTCTCGTAAGGGATGTTCTGATGCGCGAACTTCAGGTCGAAGAGGTGATCGCCGTTGCGCAGCGCGAGATCGAGCGCCTGGTTGATCGCCTTGTACGCGGACGAGCCGACCTCGTCGAGCGGCAGCGTATGTCCGGGCCTGCCCGTCAGCGTGCTCGTCTTGAAGTTGTCGCCCGCCTTGTAGTTGTCCGATTGCGCGGTCGATCCGGTATACGTCAGGCTCAGGTTCTCGCCCGCCAGCGTTGCGGCAACATTGGCGCCCATCGCGTTCCCGTTGCTGCGATAGAAGGTGCCGGCCTCGCCCGCGGTCAGCACCCCCTCGCCGGGATTGGCGAAGCGGGGCTGGGCCGATTCGACGACGAGCGTGCCGCCGATGCTGTCTCCGCCCACGCTGACCGGGGTGATGCCGGCGTAGACCCTGATGCGGTCGACGCGGGTGGGATCGATGTACGAAAGCGCGGGGTTCATGTGGTTGGGGCAGGCCGCGATCAGGTCCATGCCGTCGACCTTGGTGCGCAGGCGGTCGTCGGCGAGGCCGTGTATCGCGGGCAGGCTCGACACGCCGCCGGCGCCGTAGGTGCTGATCCCCGGCACGTCCCGCAGCAGCGTCGCCGTGTCGCTCGTCGCCGCGCGCATGGGGCGGAGCGAGGCCGCGTCGAGCGCCGCGCCGCCGAGATCGACGTCGGTCGGACTCCTTCCCTGCACGACCACGGTCGTGAGCGTCGTCTCCGCAGGCGGCGAAGGCGGCGCATCCTGCGCGGCGGCATCGGTGCAGAGAGGCGGCAAGGCGAGCGAGATCGCCACGGCGAGCGGGGTGCGGGATAAACGCATATTTTTCTCTTGATTGTTGAACTTTTGCGAGTCTAGGGATGTCACGCGAGCGCGAGAATGTGACAAATCGTCGCAAGCGCCCCCTGCCGGCGGCGCGCGGCGGATCGTGCGGCAATATGTCGCACGATCCGCCGCCTTCGATTTGATATCGTGAGCAGGTTGGGCCGGCCGACGCCTGGCCGCGAGCCGCTCGAGATGCGTTGTTTGGACAAAGGGGAATCGAACATGAAGCGTTATGGATGGATCATCGCTGCCGCCGTCAGCCTCGCCGCGCAGGCCGCCGCGGCTGCCAATGTCAGCGTCACCGACGCCTGGGCGCGCGCCAACATGCCCGGACAGCCGGTCAGCGGCGCCTACATGCGCATACAGTCGGACGCCGACGCGCGTCTGGTCGGCGTCTCGAGTTCCGTCGTGCCGCGTGTCGAGGTGCACGAAATGAACATGGACGGCGGCGTGATGCGCATGCGCGAAGTGAAGTCGCTCGATCTGCCGAAAGGCAAGACCGTCTCGCTCGAGCCGGGCGGCTACCACATCATGCTCATGAACCTGAAAAAGCCGATCGCCGCGGGCGACGTCATCCCGCTCGCGTTGACCGTGGAATCGGGTGGCAAGCGGCAGACGGTCGAAGTGAAAGCGGTCGCGCGCGCCATGGACATGAGCGGCGGCGCCATGCAGCACGGCGCGCACTGACGCAACGGCGGGGCGCGAGCCGCCCTGGATAGGGGAAAGGCGGCCGCGCGCCGCCTTTTTTATTGGCGTAAAATCCGCGCAAATCGCATCCGGAGCCGCCATGACCACGCCCCACACCGCCGCCGAGAAGGCCAACATCCTGTCCGAGGCGCTGCCCTACATCCAGCGCTTCTACGACAAGATCATCGTCATCAAGTACGGCGGCAATGCCATGACCGAGCGGCATCTGATGGAGGCGTTCGCCAAGGACGTGGTGCTGCTGAAGCTGGTGGGGATGAACCCGGTCGTGGTGCATGGCGGCGGCCCGCAGATCGCCGGCCTCTTGCAGCGCATCGGCAAGCAGAGCGAATTCATCCAGGGCATGCGGGTGACCGACGAGGAAACCCTCGACGTCGTCGAGATGGTGCTCGGCGGCCTCGTCAACCAGGACATCGTCACGCTGATCAACAAGCACGGCGGCCGGGCGGTGGGGCTGACCGGCAAGGACGGCAACTTCATCCACGCCAAGAAGATGCTGGTGAAGAGCAAGGAAAAAGCCGACGAACTGCTCGACATCGGCCAGGTCGGCGAGATCACCGGCATCGACCCCGAAATCATCCACGTGCTCGACGCGCGCGATTTCATCCCCGTGGTGGCGCCGCTCGGCACCGATGCCGAGGGCAACGCCTACAACATCAACGCCGACGTCGCGGCCGGCAAGATCGCCGGCGTGCTGCAGGCGGAAAAGGTCATCTTCATGACCAACACGCCCGGCGTCCTCGACAAGCAGATGCAGCTCCTGACCGGGCTCGTCCCCCGCGAGGTCGACGAACTGATCGCCGACGGCACCATTTCCGGCGGCATGATTCCCAAGGTCGGCTACGCGGTCGACGCGGTCAACAGCGGCGTGAAGACCGCGCACATCATCGACGGCCGCGTCGAGCATGCGCTGCTGCTCGAAGTGCTGACGCCCGAAGGGGTCGGCACCCTGATCAAGCGTTCCTGACGCCCCCGGTATAATTCCGCCACCCCGCGAAGGGGCCCGCACGCGGCGGCGGCATCCCCTCCGCCGCGCGGGAACGCTATTTGAAAGGTGAGCCTGTGGAACGGCAACAACAGACACGAGAGCGACACCAGTGCGATGTGCTCGTCATCGGCGGCGGGCCTGCCGGATCGACCGTCGCACCGCTGCTGGCCGAAAAGGGCTACCGCGTGGTGATGCTGGAAAAGGCGCGCCATCCGCGTTTCCACATCGGCGAGTCGCTGCTGCCGGCCAATCTGCCGCTGTTCGAACGGCTCGGCGTGGCCGCGGAAATGAAGGCGATCGGGATGGAAAAATGGGCGGCCGAATTCGTGTCGCCGTACCACGGCCGCACGCAGGTCTTCCATTTCGCCGACGCGTGGGACAAGTCGATGCCCCACGCCTACCAGGTCCGGCGCGCCGAATTCGACGAGATCCTGATCCGCAACGCCGGCAGTAAAGGCGTCGAGGTGCACCAGGGCTGCAAGGTGAACGCGGTCGATTTCCTGCCGGACGACACGGCGCTGGTGCACGCGCGCCACGACGACGGCCGCGAAGCCGAATGGCAGGCGCGTTTCGTCGTCGACGCGTCGGGGCGCGACACCTTTCTGGCGCGCCGCTTCCAGATCAAGCACCGCAACCCGAAGCACAACAGTTCGGCGGTCTACGGCCATTTCGCGCACGCGCGCCGCCACGCGGGCCGCGACGAGGGCAACATCACGATCTTCTGGTTCGACCACGGCTGGTTCTGGTTCATCCCGATGATGAACGACACCACCAGCGTGGGCATGGTGACCTGGCCGTACCACATGAAAACCAAGGGCACGCGCAGCCTGCAGCAGTTTCTCCTGGACAACGTCGGCGGCTGCCCCGAACTCGCGCAGCGGCTGAAGGATGCGCGCCTCCTGACCGAGGTCGAGGCGACCGGCAACTTCTCGTATGTCGCCGAGCGCACCCACGGACGCAACTATCTGCTGCTCGGCGACGCCTATGCGTTCATCGATCCGGTGTTCTCGTCGGGGGTATGGCTGGCGATGAACAGCGGCGTGATCGGCGCCGACGCCGTCGACGCCTGCCTCAAGAATCCCGCCGCCGCGCCCGCCGCGCTGAAGCGCTTCGACGCGCTGATGCGGCTCGGGCCGAAGCAGTTTTCCTGGTTCATCTACCGGATCACCAATCCGATCATGCGCGACTTCTTCATGGGCCCGAAGAACGTCTTCCGCGTGAAGGAGGCGCTGCTGTCGGTGCTGGCGGGCGACATCTTCGGCACCACACCGATCTGGCGCTCGATCTGGGCCTTCAAGGGGCTCTATTACCTCGCCAACGTCTTCCAGCCGAAGCGCGCCTACATGGCCTGGAAAGAGCGCCGCTTCAATATCCGCGCGGTCGACGACCCGGCCCTGAACAGCGCGCCGTGACGCTGCGATTCCGTCTCTCGCCGGTGCCCGCCGGGCGCCATTCCGAAAGCGATCTGGGCGCGGTCCTGCTCGGGCCGGCCGTGTCGGCCCCCGCGACCGGATGGCCCATCCAGGCGGTGCGCGCGCCGCTTCTCGGGGCGCCCGCGCCCGCCTTCGAGGAAACCTGGCAGGCCGCGGGTCCGTGCGTGCACGGCGCGAGCGAGGGGATCGCGTGGCGGCGCTGCGGCGATATCCTGTTCGGCGTCATCGATCTGGACGAAGCCGGGTTCGATGCGGCCGCCGAACGCCCGCCGCTGCAGGCCGCCAGCGAAGCCGCGTACCATCGCATCTTCCGGCTGCTCGACGCGCAGAACCTGCCGCACCTGTGGCGCATCTGGAACTACATGGCGGACATCAACGCCGAGACGCACGGGCTCGAACGCTATCGCCAGTTCAACGTCGGCCGCCAGGACGCGTTCATCGCCCACCGGCGCAGCGCCGCCGGAAACGCACCGGCGGCGTGCGCGCTCGGCCTCGCGGGCGGCCCGCTGTCGATCGCTTTTCTCGCCGGGGCGACGCCTGCGGTGTCGATCGAGAATCCGCGCCAGGTCAGCGCATGCGACTACCCGGCCGAATACGGACCGCGCGCGCCGATCTTCTCGCGCGGCGCGCTGGTCCGTCCGCCCGGCCAGGAGATCCTGTTCATCTCCGGCACCGCCAGCATCGTCGGCTACCGGACCGTCCACCCCGGCGACGTCGCCGGGCAGTGCCGCGAGGCGCTGGCCAACGTCGGCTCGGTCGTCGCCGAGGCGAATCGCGCGGCGCGCTCGCGGCCGTTCGCCCTCGACGAACTCGCGTGCCGCGTCTATGTGCGTCATGCGGCGGATTTTCCCGCGATTCGCGACGCGCTGGCGCCGCATCTCGGCGCGGGGGGCGTGCTCTACGTGCAGGCCGACATCTGCCGCGCCGACCTGCTGCTCGAGATCGAGGCGATGGCCTCGCACCCCATGGAGCACGACTGATGGCCGCGAGCCGGACCGCCGCGGCGAGGAGACGCGCGATCGCACGTCGGCCTCGTGCCGGTTCCGTTCGCGGGCGGCGGGCGCGCGGATGACCGAGCCCTTGCCCGCGCGCCACCCGCTGTGGGCCGCCTACGAAACCTTCGCCATGCTGCTCGGCCTCGGCATGCTGGCCGCGATCTGTCTCGCCTGGCTGCCTTTCGCGATGCTGCTCCATCCGCTGCTGCCGCGCCGCGTCGGACAGCCACTCGGGCGCGCGGCGATCTCGCTTGGTTTCCGCGCCTACCTCGCGTTGTTGACGTGGCTGTGCGGCGCGCGCTTCGACCTTGCCGACCTCGACTGCCTGCGCGAGGAGGGTCCGCTGATCGTCGCCGCCAATCATCCGTCGCTGCTCGACGCGGTGATGATCGCCTCGCGCCTGCCGAACGCCGTCTGCGTGATGAAGGCGAGCCTGCTCGACAACATCCTGTTCGGCTCCGCGGCACGCCTTGCCGGCTACATCCGCAACGATGCGCCGCTGGAAATGATCCTGAAGGCGCGCGAAGCGCTGCGGCAAGGGGCGCATCTGGTGATCTTTCCCGAGGGCACGCGCACCGTGCGCTTCCCGATCGACGCCTGCCAGCCGGCGGCCGGCCTTCTCGCCAGCCGCGCAAACGTGCCCGTGCAGACGCTGCTGATCGAATTTTCGACGCCCTACCTGGGCAAGTCCTGGCCGCTCTGGCGGCGCCCCGAGCTGCCGCTGTCGTTCCGCGTGCGCCGCGGCCGGCGCTTTCCGCCGCCGGCCGACCTGTCCGCCTTCACGACCGAGCTCGAGACGTATTTCCGCACGGAACTGGGCCCCTCCGCCACGGTCATCTGAAACCATGCGCGCAGCCTCGTCGACCCATCTCGTCCTGATTCCCAGCTACAACCCGGGCCTCCGCGTGCTGGATACGGTCAGGGCGGCGCGCGCGCAGTGGACGCCGGTGTGGGTCGTCGTCGACGGCAGCACCGACGGCACGGCGGCGCCCTTGCAGGCGCTCGCTGCCGACGATGACGGCCTGCGCGTCATCGTGCTGCCGCAGAATCGCGGCAAGGGCGCGGCGGTGCTGACCGGCATGGAGGCGGCTGCGGCCGCCGGCTTCACGCATGTGCTGACGATGGATTCCGACGGCCAGCATCCGGCCGGGCTGATTCCCCGGTTCATGGCGGCGTCGCAGGCCGATCCGCACGCGATGATCCTGGGCAAGCCCGTGTTCGGACCGGAGGCGCCGGCGTTGCGCGTCGGCGGCCGCAAGATCTCGAACGCCTGGGCCGACCTGGAAACGCTGTGGATGGGGATCGGCGATTCGCTGTACGGTTTTCGCGTCTATCCGATCGCGCCCCTCGTCCGCATCATGCGGCATCACCCTTTCATGCGCCGCTTCGACTTCGATCCGGAAGCCGTCGTCCGCCTGTGCTGGGCCGGCGTGCGGCCGATCAATCTCGACGCGCCGGTGCGCTATCTCAGCGCCGAGGAAGGCGGCGTGTCGCACTTCAAATACCTGCGCGACAACGTGCTGCTGACGTGGATGCACACGCGGCTGTTCGTCGGTTTCGTGCTGCGCCTGCCGCTGCTGCTCGTGCGGCGTCTTGTGAGGTCTGCGCCATGACACGCCCCGTGAACGAAACCACGCCCCGCCGCGGGGCGCTGAAACCCGATCCCCGCCTGTCGGCCTATTTTTCCGACGAGGAGGAGCGGCGTGCCGTCACCCGCGAGATGTTCGACCACGCCGCACCCGCCTACGACCGCGCGGAGAAGCTCACCGGGCTGGGGAGCGGCGCGTGGTACCGGCGCGAAGTCCTGCGCCGAAACGGCCTCGCTGCCGGCATGACCCTGCTGGACGCGGCCGCCGGCACTGGGCTCGTGACCGTCGCCGCGCACGAGCTGGTGGGCGCGAGCGGCCGGGTCGTCGCGCTCGACCCCTCGCCCGGCATGCTCGCCGAGCTGCGCAAGAAGGTCGCCGTCGAAACCCTCGAGGCCTACGCCGAATCGATTCCCCTCCCCGACGACCACGTCGACTTCGTCTCGATGGGCTACGCGCTGCGCCACGTCGGCGACCTGGACAGCGCCTTGTCCGAGTATCTGCGGGTGCTGAATTCGGGCGGGCGCCTGTGCATCATGGAAATCAGCCGGCCGGCGAGCCGCCTGGCGCGGGTACTGATGCGCTTTCATATCCGCGTCGTCGTCCCGCTGCTTGCTCGCCTCACGCGCAGCCAGGGCGAGGTCAAGCGGCTGTGGGAATACTACGGCGACACCATCGAGGCCGCGCTCGAACCCGCGCGCATCCTCGACGCGATGCGGCGCGCCGGCTTTTCCGACGTGAACTGCTCGGTCACGCTGGGCATCTTCCGCGAATACACCGGCCGCAAGGCATGAGCACCGCCGAGACCTTCCTGATCGCGATGACGATCATCTTCACCGTGCCGTGGCTGCTGTGGCGCCTCGGCAACATGGACTACTACGCGCCGCTGGTGGTCGTGCAGATCATCGCCGGCATCCTCCTCGGGCCGGGCATCCTCGGCCGTGCGTTTCCCGACTATTACAACCTGGTCTTCAATCCGGCCGTCATCCAGTCGCTGACCGGCATCGCCTGGTGGGCGGTGATGCTGTTCGTGATGATCGCCGGCGTCGAACTGGACCTGAAGAAGGTCTGGGCGCACCGGCGCGAGTCCGGCATCACGGCGGGCCTCGCGCTCGGTACGCCGCTGGTGTTCGGCTGCGCGGCGGCGGCCGTGCTGCTCGGTTTCGAGGGCTGGACGGGGCCGCAGGCGATGACCTGGCAGTTCGTGCTCGGCGTCGGCATGGCGTGCGCGGTGACCGCGCTGCCGATTCTGATCCTGCTCATGGAAAAGCTCGACGTCCTGCGCCAGCCGATCGGGCAACGCATCCTGCGCTACGCCAGCCTCGACGACGTCGCGATCTGGGGCGTGCTGGCGATGATCCTGATGGATTGGGAACGCGTCGGCAGGCAGCTGGCCTTCCTCGCCGTCTTCGCCGTGGCCGGCTATCTCTTCCGCCGCCTGATGGCTCGCCTCGCCGAGCACGACCGCTGGTACGTCGCGCTGATCTGGCTGGCCGTCTGCGCGTTCGGCGCCGACTGGTCCGGGCTGCACTTCATGGTCGGCGCCTTTCTCGCCGGCGCGATCATGGAAGCCGAATGGTTTGACCAGAAAAAGATGGACCTGCTGCGCCACCACGTCCTGCTGGTCGTCATGCCCGTGTTCTTCCTCTCCACGGGGCTGCGCACCAACTGGAGCGTCGGCGGCGAGGCGGTCTTTCTCGCGGCGGCGCTGCTGCTGGTCGCCTCGGTCGCCGGCAAGTTGATCGGCCTCCGAATTGCCGGCCGCATCCTGCATTGGGCACCGGGCGAGGCGTCGGTCATCGGCTGGCTGCTGCAGACCAAGGCGCTGATCATGATCATTTTCGTCAACATCCTGCTCGACAAACGGATCATCAGCAGCGAAACCTTCACCGCACTCCTGCTGATGGCGGTCGCGAGCACGATGCTCACGGTGCCGATGGTGGCGCCGAAGCTGGCGCGGCTGCAGGCCCTGGTCCGTCGCGCCGCCTGAGCGGCAACGCGGTCAGATCAGCGCGCCGTTGATCGAGATCACCTGCCCGGAGATGTAGGCCGCCTTGTCGGACGCGAGGAAGGCGACCAGTTCGGCGACTTCCTCCGGCTGGCCGGCGCGCTGCATCGGCACCAGCTTTTTGATCGCGTCGGCATCGAACGCGCCGTCTATCATGCCGGTCGCGATGATGCCGGGCGCCACCACGTTGACCGAGATGCCGCGGCTGGCGAGTTCCAGCGCGAGCGATTTGCTCGCCGCATGCAGCGCGCCCTTGGCGGCCGAATAGTTGACCTGGCCGCGGTTGCCGGCGATCGCGGCGATCGAAGACACGTTGACGATGCGGCCCCAGCGCGTGCGGATCATCGGCAGCGTCAGCGGCTGGGTGACGTTGAAGAATCCGTTCAGCGAGACGTCGATCACGCGGTCCCACTGCTCGCCCGACATGCCGGGAAACACCGCGTCGTCGTGGATGCCGGCGTTGTTGACCAGGATCTGGATGGCGCCGCCTTCGAGCAGCGTCTCGAGCGCGGCGGCCGTGGCGGCGCGGTCGGTGACGTCGAAGGCGATTGCCTCGGCGCTGCCGCCTGCCGCCCGGATCGCCGCGGCGACGGCTTCGGCGCGGTCGAGCCCGCGGTTGGCGTGGACGATGACATGGTGGCCGTCGGCGGCGAGGCGCTTGGCGATCGCGGCGCCAATGCCGCCGCTGCCGCCGGTGACGAGGGCGCGTTTCATGGGTTGTTTCCTTGCAGGGTGCTGGCGTCGAGTACCACTGCGGCGCGGCCTTCGACGAGGCAACGGCCGGCGTGGTCGAGCGAGAATTGATAGAGGATGTGGTTGCCGTCGCCCGACAGCCGCTCGGCGCGCACGTCGAGCGGTCCGGCGACGTCGTCGAGGCGGGGCACGTGCAGCGCCACGCTGCGCACGCTGGTGAGATAACCCTGGCGCGGCGGCGCGTCGTCACCCGCGATCAGCGCGCCGTGCACCGCCATCGCCTGCGCCGCGTACTCGATGCCGGCGGCGGCGCCCAGCCGTCCTTCGGCGCGCAGCGGATTGGCGGGGTCGGCGTGGCTCGTGGCGCGGCAGACGATCATGGCGTCCGACCATTCCAGCACCGCATCGAGCAGGCACATGTCGCCCTGATGCGGGATGTGGGCGGCGATCCAGGCGCGGTCTAGCACGGTTCGATGTCCACCTTCAGCTGCATCGGGCGCAGATAGTCGAGGCAGACGCTGCCGCGCGCCGCGTTCGCCAGCCGCTCCAGCAGCGGCAGCGCGCGCAGCGCCGGGATGCCCGCGCGCAGCGCCTCCAGCGCGGCGTCGGCCAGCGTGTCGGCCGCGTCATTTGTCGGCACGGCGCGGATCGACGCCAGCGCCCGCGCGCTGCGCTCGGCGGCGAGCAGCAGGGCGACGCCGCCGCAATCGGGGATGGTGCGCTTGGCGTGCAGCGGCTCGGGATATTCGCTGTCGTAGGCGATCAGCAGCACGGGCTGGCGTTCGAGCGCCACCTGCGCGAGGGCGTCGAGAAGGCCGGCACCGAAGCTCGCGTCGTAGGCGCAGAGCACCTGGCACGGCGCCATCGACCCCGTGGCGATGCCCCAGTAGCCGGCGGCGGCGTTGTGCACCGAATTATGGAAGCGCGTCGGCGAGATCTGGCGGTCGTCGCCCGCGAGCTGTTCGCACAGCGCATGGCAGTTGTGGCCGTCGGCGCCGGACGCGGCGAACACGGTCGCCAGCTGCGAGGCGTCGGCACCGGCGTGGGCGACCGCTTCCAGGCCGATGGCCAGCGCCGTCTTGACCACGCGGCTCGCACGGCGCCGCTCGGCGGGCGGCAGGAGGGACGGCGCCGGCAGGATCGACGGCGCGGCGGCGTACGACTGCTCGCCGCGCAGCACCGCGCGCGCAGCCGGCCAGTCCGGAAGACCCGGCGCGAGAAAGCCGATGCCTTCGATCCAGGCGTGCAGCGGCGAATTCATGCGGCGACCCCGAAGACGAGACTGCAGTTGCTGCCGCCGAAGCCGAAGGAATTCGACAGCACGCGGCGCACCGCCGTTGCGCGGCTCTCGAGCAGGTACTGCACGGAGATCGCCGGATCGCGCGCCGCGGTGCCCGGGCTGCCCGGCAGGACACCGTCGGCCAGCGCGAGCGCGCAGATGACGGCTTCGATCGCCCCGGCCGCGCCCAGCGTGTGGCCGGTGGCGCCCTTGGTCGACGAACAGGGCACGCGGTCGCCGAACAGCGCGGTGACGGCCTTGCCCTCCGCGGCGTCGTTGGCCGGCGTCGCGGTGCCGTGCAGGTTGATGTAGCCGATGTCGTCCGGCGCGAGCCCGGCGGAGCGCAGCGCGGCTTCCATCGCCAGTCGTGCGCCGAGGCCTTCGGGATGCGGCGACGACATGTGGTAGGCGTCGCTCGACTCGCCGGCGCCGAGCAGCAGTACCGAGCCGGGCGCGGCGTTGTCGGCGCGCTCGAGCAGTGCGAAGCCGGCGCCTTCGCCGATCGAGATGCCGTCGCGCGTCGCGTCGTACGGCCGGCAGGGCCGCGGCGAGGTGAGTTGCAGCGAGGCGAAGCCATAGAGCGTGGTCAGGCACAGGGTATCGACGCCGCCCACGATGGCCGCGTCGATCAGGCCCAGTTCGATCTGGCGCGCGGCGGCGGCGAACACCTTGGCGCTCGACGAGCAGGCGGTCGAGATCGCCACCGCCATGCCCTCGAGCCCGAAATAGGCGCGGGTGAATTCGGCGAGCGAAAAGGAATTGTGCGTCGTGCGGTAGTTGAAGCCGTCGGGCAGCGCGCCGCTTGCCGGATCGCGGTGGCGGTAGGCGATTTCGGTCTCGAGGATGCCCGACGTGCTGGTGCCGAGAAACACGCCGACGCGGGCCTTGCCGTGGCGCGCGACGGCTTCCCTCACCCGGTCGCCGAAGCCGTCGGTCTCCAGCCCCATCTGCGTCAGCCGGTTGTTGCGGCAGTCGTAGTCGGCGAGACGCGCGGGCAGCTTTTCGTCGTCGACCCCGGCGACCTCGCCGACCCAGGTGTCGAGCTTCACCGTCTCGAAGGCGCACGGCGCGAGGCCGCTACGGCCGGCGTGCAGGGCGTGCCGGGCGGCGTCGAGGCCGCGGCCGAGGCAGGTGGTGGCGGTGTAGGCGGAAAGCAGCAGCGGGGTCACGATGGGCGCCCGGATTCGAAGAATCGAAAATTCTAGCAGAGCGGCGCCCGCGGCCGCCTCATGCCAGCGCGTCGGCCAGCGTGACGGGCTTCAATCCCCGCTCGTCGAGCATGCGCAGCAAGGGCGGGAGGACGGCAAGGACGACCGGCAGACCTTCCGGCGTGCGCGCGGCATGGCCGTCGTGCAGCAGCAGGATGTCGCCCGCGCCGAGGTTCCGCACCAGGCGGCCGAGTACGACGCGCGGCCGCGCTTCGCGGGTGTCGTAGCCGCGGCGGGTCCAGGCCGCGAGCCTGAGGTCGAGGGCGACCAGCACCGGATCGAGGAACGGGTTGCGCAGACCGGCCGGCGCGCGGAAGAAACGCGGCGCCTCGCCGGTGATGTCGGCGAGGGTGGCCTGCGCTGCGGCGATCTCGGCTTCGATGCGGCGGGGGCCGAACGTGGAAAAGACGAGCGAATGCGAATCGCTGTGGTTTTCGACGCGGTGGCCGCGCGCGACGATTTCGCGGCAAAGCCCGGGGTACGTGCGGGCGCGCCAGCCGATGCAGAAAAAGCTGGCCTGGATCCCGGCGGCGTCGAGCAGGTCGAGCACGCGGGGCGTCACGTCGGGATCGGGGCCGTCGTCGACCGTGAGTGCGACTTCGCGGCGCGCTGCGGCGGCGTGCGGCAGCCGGGTCAGATTGGGGCCGAGCAGCGTCGAGCGCGGCAGCAGGCCGGCCAGGGTCAGCACGGCATGGTTGACGGCGACCGCGCCGAGCGCCCACGGCCACGCGGCGGGAACCGCCAGCGTCCCGAGCGCGGCGGCGCCGTGCACGGCGGCGGTTGCCTTCAGCGCGGGAACGGGTTTCCAGGGCCGCGCCATGCGTCAGGCCTCGTGCGACGCGAATGCCGCCGACAGCAGCAGCGCAAGCAGGGCGCCCGGCCCGACGGTGACGCCGATGGCGTGCAGCACCGGGACGGAGGACAGGGCGAGCGTGCCGAAGCCGATCACGGTGGTCGTGGCGGCGACGGCCATCGACATCAGCGTGGCGGTGTCGAGTTCGGCGCCGCCGGTGTTGCGGTCGAAGAACAGCGCATAGTTGGAGCCGACGGCGACGATCAGGAGCATGCCGACCAGATGCAGCAGCTGCAGGCGCTCGCCGGCGAGGTGCAGCCCGGCGATGACGAGGGTGACCGCCAGCACGAGCGGCAGCAGCACGCCGGCGAGGCGGCGCGGCGAACGCAGCGCCGCCAGCAGCAGCACGACGATGGCGACGAAGCCCGCGGAGGACAGCCAGACGGCCTGCTGGAGGTAGTCGCCGTAGAGCGCGTCGAACTGGCCCTTGGTGTCGACGAACAGCGCGCCGCTGCCCGCCAGCGCCGCGCGCACCGTCGCGGCCGGAATGTCGGTCGTCGGGGCGCCGGCGGCGGGCCGCAGCGGCAACAGCGCGCTCCAGCCGTTGGCGCCGTGCAGCAGCAATGAATCGACGGCGAGCGCGAGCCCGCTGCCGTCGAGCGCGCGGCGGTCGAGGAGCGGCGCCTCGCGGGCCGACGCGACGTCGGCGACGAACGGCGCGAGCTTGCCGGCCGACAGCGGCAGCCCGGCGACTGCCGCCTGCAGCCGACGCTGCAGTTCGTCGGCCGGCGGCAGGCTCGCGCGCCGCGCTGCCTGCGTCGCGGCGCTTGGGAGGAAGCGCGCCGGACTGTCGTAGCCGTCGATCACCCCGTCGGCAACCAGGCGATCGAGCCGCCGGCCCGCGCGCTCGGCCGTCTGCAGCGCGGTTTCGCGGTCCGGTGCGGTGACGACGACGAGGTAGCGCGCGTCGGGGGTGCCGAGGTCGGCGCGCAGCCGCGTGTCGAGCGTAGCGTCTTCGGCGCTCACGGTGGACAGCGCCGAGAGGTTGGGCAGCCACAATTCGTGGCGCTGCACCGCCAGGTAGGCGAAGGCCGCGAGTGCCAGGACCGCGGCGGGTGCGCGCAGGATCCGCACGCGGCGCAGCCCGCCGTGCAGCGCGTTGCCGATGCGCGCCGACACCGGGATCTGGGCCGGTGCGCCGGCGAGCGGCGGCAGCACGAAGCGCGTGACGAGCGCGGCGGCGAGCACGCCGCTCAGGGCGTACAGGCCGAGTTGCGCCAGTCCGGGGAAGCCGGACAGCAGCAGCGCGGCGAAGCCGCACACCGACGTCAGCACGCCGAGCCGGATCGTCGGCCAGTAGCGTTGGCGCCAGTTGTCGAGGCCGAGCCGGCCGGATTGCACGAAGTAGTAGATCGCGTAGTCGACGGCCTCGCCGATCAGCGCCGATCCGAAGCCGACGGTGATGCCGTAGACCGTGCCGTAGACGAGGCTGACGGCGACGATGCCGGCCAGCGCGCCGCTGGCGACCGGCAGCAGGCTGAGAAGCAGCACGCGTGGCGAACGATAGACGAACAGCAGCACGGCGATGATGGCGGTGAGGCTGATCAGCGACAGGCGCGTGACCTCGTGCTTGATCGTCGCGCGCGAGTTGACGGCGAACAGGCCGGGGCCGGAAAGCTCAAGCTTGAGCGCGCCGAGTCCTGCGCTGTCGGACGCGGCGGCGAACTGGGCGCGGATCAGCGCGATGGCGCGTTCCTGGCCGTCCGTGTCGGAGCCGAGCGCGCGGGTCTGCACCAGCAGCAGCGCGCGCTTCCCGTCTCGCGAGGCCCACACGCCGTCGCGGCTCGCGGGCTCCGCCCCGGCGTCGAGGCCGCCGACCAGTTCGACCAGTTCGCCGGTCGGGTCGCGCGTCAGCGTGGGCTTGAGCAGCATCCCGGCCGGCGAGGCGAGGAGGTCGATGCTGCTCGAAATCGCGGCATTGAGGCCCGCGACGGTGAAGCGCTCCGGCGTCACCGCCGGGCTCAGCAGGTAGCGATGCCTGAGCAGGAAATCGCGCGCGGCGTTCTCGCCGCTCGTCCCGCCGTTCTGCACCGAGGCGAATTCGGGCAGTGCCGCGAGCCGGCTCTGCAGATCGCGCGACATGCGGGCGCGCTGCGTGGCGTCGCCGCCTTCGACGGCGAGCATCAGCAGGCGGGAGACCGCGCCTTCCTTGAGCTGGTCGACGAGGATCTGCTGCTCGGCGGTGGGCCGCGCCGGCAGGAAAAAAGAGATGTCGGCCGAAAAACGGCTGTTCCAGACCACGGCGGCCCCCGCCAGCATGGCGAGCGACCACAGCAGCAGGGTGCGCCAGCCGACTCGGGTCATCGCGGGTCGAGCGGCTCGATGGTGAGTTCGGAGCGGTCGCCGTCGGCCAGCAGGTAGTCGATGGTGCGGATCTGGTCGCCGGCGCCGCTGACCGTGATGCGCTGCAGCAGGGTCGCGATCCGCTGGGCGGTGGGCGTCAGCGTCAGCACCCAGTGCTCGCTGCTGCCGGCCAGTTGCAGCGTGTAGTTCTTCTCGAGCGCGGCGCGATTGCCGGCGAGCGTGCTGCGGATGCTGTCGACGAACGCCAGCGCTTCCGGACGGCTGGCGAGGTTGATCGTGTAGGTGCGCTTGTCGCGCTCGATGCTGACCTGATCGCGGTCGAGCACGAGGGTCTCGGGCCGGGGCGTCAGGGTGCGCTTTTCCAGCCGGTCGGGCGGCGTGTAGGTCATCTCGCCGGTGGCGACGAGCGGACGGTCGAGCACGGCGAGGGTGCGCTTCTCGACGAACTTCGCGCGGCCGCCGGGGTGCTGCGCGAGCCCGGCCATCAACTGGTCGATGTTGAAGGCGGCGTGCGCCGTCGCCGCAAGGCTTGCGAGGGCGACGCCGGCGATCAGGTTTCGGAACATTTTTTCTTCTGCCAGAAATCGAAAAAGTTGAACCAGTTGTAGGGCACCAGCCCGCAGAAGCGGGTGAGGCAATCGGCGTAGCCTTGCATCGCCGCGGCGATGGCGGCGTCGCGTTCGTCGCGTCGCGTCGCGGAAAAATCCGCGAGCGGCACGAAATGCAGCTGATAGCGGTTGCCGCCGAGGTAGAGGCCGGTCATGAAGAAGACCGGCCGCTGCAGCATCGCCGCCAGCCGCCATGGGCCGAGCGGGAACGGCGCGGGTTCGCCGAGGAACGGGACGTCCGCGGTGGCGTCGTCGCCCAGCGAACGATCGGCCAGCATGCCGACAAGATATCCCGATTCGAGCTTGTCGCGGGCCTCGAGCATCGACTCCATGCGGCCGAGCGGGATGATGTCCTGCACCGCCCTGGGGTTCACGGCTTCGAGCGTCGCGTTGATCTTGCGGGCATTTTCCTCGTACATCAACATCGCCACCTTGAGGCCCGCCTGCCCGCGGCCCGCCGCGCGCAGCACCTCGAAGCTGCCGAGGTGGGCGCCCATCAGCATGGCGCCGGGTTGCCGCGCGAGCGCCTCGTGCAGCGCCTCGGCACCGAAGACTTCGATGTCGAACAGGTCGAAACGTTCGTTCAGCAGGTAGATGCGGTCGTGGATCGTGGTGGCGAAGCTGAACACGTGGCGATAGCCGTCGGCCCAGTTCGCCCAGCGCCCGAGCACGCGCTTCAGGTAGGCGCGGCTGGCGCGGCGCGCGCGCGGCGCGAACAGGGTGAAATACAGGGCGATGGCATGCAGCACGATGCGCCCGGGCGTACGGCCGAAGGTGAGCGAAATCCACACCATCAGCTTCAGGATGGCGAGATTGCTGCGTTCCTGCTGGCGCATCCAGCCCGGCGTCGCGTGTCCGCTCATGCCGCGGTCAGGCTGCCCGACGCGACCTCGCGCCCGCCGGCTTTGACGCTGAAGGCGATCGAACCGCGCGGCGTGGGTTGAAGCGAAAAGACCAGCGTTTCGCCGGGGCCCACCGGGCTCAGGAACTTTGCCGTGCCGACTTGCCAGCGTTCGGGTTCCTTCTCGATCAGGGTTTGCGCGAACAGGATGGCGCGGTCGAGCAGCACGACGCCCGGCACGATGGGGCGGCCGGGAAAGTGGCCGGGGAAGGCGGGATGGCCGGGCGCAACGGTCCAGACGAATTCAGCGGGCTGCATGGCGGGTTTTCTCGGCGTACAGGGCCTGCAGCGCGCTGCGCGGCAACTTGCCGGTGCCGTTGCGCGGCAGCGCGTCGACGAAGATCGGCGGGCGCGGCAGGAAGATCGCGTCGATGCGCCGGCGCAGCGCGGCGAGCAGCTGGCCGGTGCTGAGCGTCGGGGCGACGACGAAGGCGGTCAGGCGCGTGACGCCGCCGCCGGCCTCGTCCTCGGGCAAAAAAAACGCGGCGTCGACCACCCCCGGCACCGCGGCGATCTGGTGATTGAGGTAGGCGAGCGAGGTGCGCTTGCCGGCGATGTTGACGACGTCGGCGTGACGGCCGTGGAGCAGGAAACGCCGGTCGGGCAGCAGTTCGATGACGTCGGACAGCGCGACGCGCCCTTCGACGTGCCCCTCGCACGCGACCGTGGCATCTGCATCCTGTTCCAGCTGCACACCGGGCAGGAGCGTCCAGGCGGGGCCCGCGGTCGTGCGCCGGCTGGCGAGCTGGCCGCTCTCGGTCGAACCGTAGATCTCCGTGAGCGGCGCGCCGGTGCGGGCTTCGGTCTCGGCGGCGAGCGCGGCGCTCAGGGGCGCGGTGGCGCACAGTACGTGATCGATGGCCGGCAGGTCGATGCCGGCCGCCAGCAGCGTCGACAGGTGGAAGGGCGTGGTCACCAGCAGCCGCGGCGGCGGCACCGCTTCGAGCGCGGCGGCGATGTCCTGCGGATAGAACGGCCTGCCGGACCAGAAGGCGCAGCCGCCGTGCAGCGCGAGCAGGAAGCTCGATTCGAAGCCGTAGCTGTGCTGGACCGGCACCGTGGCGACGAGCGTGTGCGGCGCGCGGTCGAGGCCGAGTGCCGCCGCTTCGGCCCGGCCGTTGGCGACCAGCTTGCCCCAGGTCTTGCGCTGCGGCTGCGGCAAGCCGGTCGAACCCGAGGTGAACAGGACGGCGGCGAGGCGGTCGGCGGGGATGCGCGGGATGGCGGTGACGCTGCCCGGATCGGCCGCGGCGAGATCGGGAAAATCGCAGCGCGGCAGGTCGAAGGTGTCGAACTCGCCGTCGGTGAGACAGGCGACATCGGGGAAATCGGCGCGGATGCGCGCGAGCGTTTCGGCCGACTGCGACGCGGGCTGCAGGCTGATCTTGCCGCCGACGAGGCCGGCGGCGAAGCCCGCGGCGAAGCGGTAGCGGTCGTGGCACAGGTTGAGCAGGGCGGTGCCGGCCGGCAACCGGTCGGCCAGCGCGTCGACGTCGGCGAGGAAATCGCGCACCCGGCGCGGACCGTCCGGGCGCCAGGCGATGATGGCCTCGAGCCCGAGGCCTGCGATCAGCGGCAGCGTGCTCATGAGCCCTTGGTGGCGGCGCGCTGGCGCCAGGAACGGACGACGTCGGCGATGCTCGGGCGTTCGTCGGGTGGCAGCGCCCGCATGCGCCACAGGTGTTCGGCGGCGAACATCAGGCCGATGAGCGGCGCGGTCAGCAGGCTGGCGTAAAACGACCATGCGGCACGGGAGGCAAGCGCGTAGAGCAGGGCCGACAGCGTGGCGTTGGCGACGAAGAAGGCGGTCCACGCCAGCGTGGCCTGCCGGGTGTAGCGGAGTTGGCGCGCGGACAGCACGCCCTGGTTGACGATCCGGGCGAACTGGGTGATCAGCGCCTCCCCGGGAGCGATGAGGGTCTTGCCGAACAGTGCCGCGAACGCGAGGTTGGTTCCGACGTGTTCGGTCAGATAGAGGAGGGCGACGTTCTCGCGCAGCGCCGGCCACAGCCACGCGAGCGCGGCGGCCATGGAAACGCCGCCGAGGGCCATCCAGAGCGGATGCCGCGTGCGCCAGAGCAGCACGGCGAGAATGCCGACGAAGGGCGCTGCGCCGACGGCGGTGTTGAAGTCGGGTCTGCCCTGCCCGGTGCTGCCGAAAAATGCCGCGGCGGCCCAGGCGGCCATCAGGGCGGCGAGGGCCAGGCTGCGCAGCACCTGGATCGGGGTCATTTTGTCCGCTGGCTGGCGATGTAGGCGGTCAGCGCGCGCAGCGAGGCGAAGATCCGCACGTTGTCGGCGTTGTCAGAGCGCAGTTGAAAGCCGTAATGCTTGGAAATGACGAGCGCGATCTCAAGCACGTCGATCGAATCGAGGCCGAGCCCGTCGCCGAACAGCGGCGCATCCGGTTCGATGTCCTCGGGCGCCATTTCGAGATTGAGGGCTTCGACGATGAGGCGGGCGACCTCCGGCAGCAGGGCGTCGACGGTGTGCTGGGGGATGGCTTCGGACATGGCGAAATTTCCGTGGATTTATGGGGCGACGGCGCGGAACGCGAGCACCGCGTTGCTGCCGCCGAAAGCGAAGGAATTGGACAGCGCGGCGCGCAGCTTTACGCCGTGGCGGCCGCTGAAGACATGGTCGACGCCGCGGCAGGCGGGGTCGAGCGTGTCCGGCGTCAGGTTGGCGGTCGGCGGAATGGCCTGCTCGCGCAGCGCAAGCACGGTGGCGATCGCCTCGATCGCTCCCGCCGCGCCGAGCAGATGGCCATGCATCGATTTCGTCGCGCTGACCGGGAGCGTTTCCGCATGTTCGCCGAAAACGGTCCTGAGGGCGGCGATCTCGACCGGGTCGCCCTCGGCGGTCGCGGTACCGTGGGCGTTGACGTAATCGATGTCGGCGGCGGCGAGCCCCGCGTCGGCCAGCGTGGCGTTCAGCGCGCGGACCTGGCCGGCGGCCTCGGGGCGGACCAGATGGCTGTGGTCGCAGCTCGTCCCGTAGCCCGCGATTTCGCCGTGGATGCGGGCGCCGCGGGCGACGGCATGGTCCCAGTCCTCGAGCACCAGCGCCGCGCCGCCCTCGCCGAGCACCAGGCCGCGACGGTTCGCGGCGAACGGGCGGCAGGCCGCCGCCGAGGTCTCCGCATCGCCCGGCGCCATCACGCGCAGCGCTTCCCACGCGCGGGCGACGCCGTAGGCCTGGGGCACGTCCGAGCCGCCGGTGAGCATCACGGCCGCCTCCCCGCTGCGTACGCGGCGGAAGGCCTCGCCGATGGCGATGGTCGACGAGGCGCAGGCTACCGTATGGCTCATGCTGACCCCGCCGAGGCCCAACTGGATCGAGATGTGCGCGTTGGCGGCGTTGTTCATGCCGAGCACGACGGTGAGCGGCGGCAGACGGTCGCGGCCCTTCAGCCACAGGTCGCGGTAGACCTTCTCGTGAGTCAGCGTGCCGCCCAGCGCGGTTCCCCAGCTCACGCCCCAGGCCTCGCGCGATTCGTCGCCGGCGCGCGGCAGGCCGGCGTCGTCCCACGCGGAGAACGCGGCGGCCACGGCAAGCTGGGCAAAGCGATCCGTCATCGAGACGAGCGGCTTGCCGAGCGCGGCGTCGGGATCGAAGCCGGGACAGCCGGCGAAAGGGATCGAAAGCGGCTGCGGCGCGTCTTCCATCCGCAGATGGCGAATGGCGGATTCGCCGGCGGTCAGGCGGACGAAAAAGTCCGCGAGATCGCCGCAATAAGGGCTGACCAGGCCGAGGCCCGTAATCGCCACACGCCGCTGGCCCATGGTTCAGCCCTTCTGGCTGGCGACCAGTCCGTCCATCAGCGCCACCATTTCGCCGACGGTCTTCGGACTCTCCAGTTCATCGGGAAGCGTCACGCCGAGCTGGTCCTCGAATTCGAAGACCAGCTCGAGCATCATCAGGGAGTCGACGCCGAGATCGGCAAGCAACGCTTCAGGAACAACTTTCGTCGCCTCGATACCCTGCCGGGCAGCGAGAAAATTGCGTATCAGTTCAATGGATTTCATACTATGCAAATTTTACCCGATCGACCCCTTGGCCCCAAGACTTCGCGACGCGCCCGCGCTGCCCGGAATCTGATGTTTCGCATGTTCAGGTAAACGCAACCACCGATGGCGTCTTCACTCGTCCTTCCCTGGTACCGCCAGGTCGCCGGCCGCGTCGTCTACATGTGGCCGCTCAAGGCCGCGGGGACGATGAGCTTCATGGTCCTGTTCTTCTGGGGCTATTTCACGGTTCTGCACAATCCGCTCACGCCGCCGCGTGTCATGCCGGTGACCTGGCTCGACACGTGGATCGGGTTTTCGCCTTCGGCGTTTCCGGCCTATGTCTCGCTCTGGGTCTACGTTTCGCTGCCGCCGGCCCTGCTGGGGAACCTGCGTTCGCTGCTCGGATTCGGGCGCTGGATGGGCTGGCTGTGCCTGTTCTGCCTGGCGATTTTCTGGCTTTTCCCGACGAGCACCCCGTTGTTTCCCATCGACTGGAAGGCCTACCCCGAATTCGCCGTCATCAAAGGCATGGATGCGGCGGGCAACGCCTTCCCCTCGCTGCACGTCGCCTCGGCCGTGTTTTCAGCCCTCTGGCTCGACCGCGTGTTCGGCCAGCTCGGCGCGCCCAGGACGCTGAGGTGGCTGAGCGCGCTGCAGTGTTCCGTTATCATCTGGTCGACCATCGCGACCCGGCAGCACGTCGTCCTGGACGCGGTAGGCGGCATCGTCGTCGGCGCGCTGTTTGCCGTCCTCTCCTTTCGCCAGACCCGGGGCGCGGTCTGATTTTTGCGTTTGCAGAACCGTATTTCAGGAGCACCGAGAGATCCCATGCGTTACTGGCTGATGAAATCCGAACCGAGCGACGTGAGCATCGACGATCTCGCCGCCATGCCGAAGCAAAGCGTCGCCTGGTACGGGGTGCGCAATTACCAGGCGCGCAATTTCATGCGTGACCAGATGAGGCCCGGCGACAAGGTGCTGTTCTACCATTCGTCGTGCGCCGAGCCCGGCGTCGTCGGATTGGCCGAGGTGAGCACGCCGGCGTATCCCGACGCCACCCAGTTCGATCCCAAGAACAAGTATTTCGATCCCAAGGCGACGCCGGAAACGCCGCGCTGGTTCAACGTCGACGTCAAACTGGTGAAGAAGACGCGCCTGATGCCTTTGGCCGAAATCCGCGGCTACCCGGAACTCGCCAACTTGCGCATCCTGCAGAGGGGCAATCGCCTCTCGATCACGCCGGTCGACCCGGCCGAATACGCCTTCATCGTCAAGCACCTGTAATGGTCGATCCCGCGCTCGCGCAGCTGGCGCCCTACGGCGGCCTGCCGCTGTTCGCGGGCTACGCGGCACTGGGACTGGCGGTCGGCTTCGTCGCCGGCCTCCTCGGCGTCGGCGGCGGCCTCATCATCGTGCCGGTGCTGATCATGCTGCTGCACGCGCACGGTCTCGCGGCGGGGAGGGAGCCGCAGCTCGCGCTCGGCACCTCGCTCGCCTCGATCCTGTTCACTTCGCTCTCCAGCGTGCGCGCGCACCACCGCCACGGCGCCGTCGAATGGCCGCTGGTGCGGCGCATCGCGCCCGGTATCGTGCTCGGCACCCTGGCGGGCGCAGTGCTGGCGGCGAGCATGCCGGCGACGGCGCTGAAGCTGTTTTTCGTCGTCTTCCTGTTCTATGCCGCTGCCCAGATGTGGCTCGACTTCAAGCCGGCGCCGCATCGCGAACTGCCGGGCGGCGCCGGGACGGGTCTCGCCGGCAGCGTGATCGGTGCCGTGTCGAGCTGGGTCGGCATCGGCGGCGGCACGCTCTCGGTGCCGTTTCTGCTGTGGCACAACGTTCCGCTGCACCGGGCGATCTCCACCTCGGCCGCCATCGGCTTCCCGATCGCGCTCGCCGGCGCGGCGGGTTACGCGCTCGGCGGCTGGCACGCGAGCGGCCTGCCCGCGGGAAGCCTCGGCTTCGTGTACCTGCCAGCGCTCGTCGGCATCGTCGCCGGCAGCGTACTGACCGCCCCGCTCGGGGCGCGCACCGCCCACCGCCTGCCGGTCCGCCCCTTGAAGCGGATTTTTGCGCTGCTCCTGCTCGCGCTGGCGCTGCGCATGGCCTGGACGTTCTAGGCTCCCGTTCGGCGCTGTTTTTACGCTTTCGGCCCTGCGGGCACCGCTCCCCAGCGGAACGCGCCGCCTATCACTTTTCCGTGCTTGACGGCAATACTGTCCGCGCTAGTCTTTCAGTGCATGCCGACACCTCGCCGCATGACCGATCAACGACTACGTGGAGATTCCCATGGCACACCTGCAAGCTGTACAGACCGCACTGCAACCGGAGCAGAACGATTACAGTCAACTCACGACGTATTACGACGAACACAATCAGATTGCCTGGGGCTACATGAACGCCGCGCCCCGTCCCTGCTTTACCGGGACATTGCTGCGGGAGATCGTCGATTGGTTTGGTGACGTGGCCCGGCGTGTGGACGATCCGCAACGTCCCGACGTGAACTATGTCGTAGTGGCTTCCAGCCACCCCGGAATATACAACCTTGGGGGAGACCTCAATCTGTTCCGCCAGTTGATCGAGACGCGTGATCGCGACAGCCTGCACAAATATGCGCAGGCTTGCATACGCCCCCTTTTCTTGAATGCCCTGCATCTGAACCGCCCCAGCCTGAAAACCGTTACCCTCGTGCAGGGAGACGCCCTGGGCGGCGGCTTCGAGTGCGCGCTTTCTGGAAACGTCCTGATCGCCGAACGCGGTACGAAGATGGGCTTTCCGGAGATACTGTTCAACCTGTTCCCCGGGATGGGCGCCATGACCTTGCTCGGCCGCAAAATCGGCCACGGCAAGGCTGAAAAAGTCATCCTCAGCGGCAAGCTCTATACCGCGGAGGAAATGTATGAATTGGGCGCCGTGGATATTCTGGCTGACCCGGGAAGCGGCGAGCAGGCAGTCTACGATTTCGTTCGCAAGGAGGCACGCCAGCGCAATGGCGCCCTGGCATTGCGGGCGGCACGCGAACTGTCCCAGCCGATCCCCCATGACGAACTGACCCGGATTGCCGAAATCTGGGTGGATGCGGCGTTGCGGCTCGAAAGCAAGGATTTGCGGATGATGGAACGGCTGGTCGCGCGGCAGACCGGCAGGGCCGAATCCCCGCATGTCGGTGATTCAGTTGTGCTCAGCGCGTAACTTGCCGGATTGATAGGCGGCCAGCATGGCATGCACGGCGTCCAGCGCCTCCCTGACGGCATCGAGTCGTGCATTGGCGGCGGGGGTTGCGAGTTCGAACGGTTTGATGTGTTCGGCCTCGGAACAAAGCTGGGCCAGCCGGTTGGCCCCGATGTCCCGCGCTCCGCCCTTGAGCATGTGCAAATGATCGTGCCATTGGCCGTAATCCTGCTCGGCCAGTGCGTGCTCGATGTCCCGAAGTGCGCGGGTGCCGTCTTCTTCGAAACTGGTCAGCAGATCCTGCACAAACGCCGGTCCGCCAAGCTGGGCGAGGTTATCGAGAATCGACTCATCCAACTCGTCCGCTGCGTGTTGCGTATGGGTCCTCGCCGTCTCTTCCTGAGGCCGCGATTCTGTCAAACGAGCGATCACCCCGATCAGCTCGCGGCTATTGACGGGCTTGGTGAGGAACGCGTCTGCTCCAGCTTCTTCGCAAGCCGCCTGGGCCTCGTTGCGTGCGTCCGCGGTCAGCATGATGATCGGCAGATGCCCCGATTCCATGAAACGCCAGCGCTGCACCACCTCGGGGCCGGACAGCTGAGGCATGTGCATGTCGATGATGGCGAGATCGAACGGCTGCTCGCTGGATTCGAGCATGTCCAGCGCCTCTTCGCCATCATGCGCGAGCGTCGTTTTGTGACCGGCGTATTCCAGCAGGCCGCGGATCACCCGCTGGTTGACCGGATTGTCTTCGGCCACGAGGATATTCAGGCCCGGCGCGTGTCGTGCCTGCGTCTGCAGGTGATTGGCCAGCGAGACCACGTTGGACGACGCGTCGCGGCTGGTGGCGGCGTGGATGGCGTTGAACAGCAAGGTCGTGTTGACCGGCGTCCGGAGTACCGCGGCATAGCCGTCGCGCAAGAGCTGCGCATCGCGCGGCAGGGCGCTCGCCTCCGATTCGATCAGGATGACCGGGAGCGCCGCGAGGCCGGGATCGTCGCGCAGCAGGCGCAGCAGGGCCGCGGGATCGCCCGGCAAGATGCTGCGTTCCACGACCGCTGCGCCGAGCGGCGCGGCGCCCGGCAAGTGGGTCGACAATTCGGCGGCGAGGCGCGCGGTGTTGCGCACCGCCACGGGGTCGGCTCCCCAGCTGCGGATCATGGTCTGAAGGCGGTCGGCAAGCTCGCTGCTCGCGAGGATCGCCACCCGCATCGGCGTGTCGAATCCTTCGGGCGCCGAGCCGTCCCGGCCTGGCTGCGGGGCGAACGGCAATTCGAACCAGAAGGTCGTGCCTTCTCCCTCCCGGCTGTGCAGGCCGATCTGGCCGCCGAGCGCTTCGACGAGTTGCTTGGCGATCGCGGTCCCGAGCCCGCTGCCGCCGAAGCGCCGCGTGATGCTCGCGTCCGCCTGGGTGAAGGTGTCGAAGATGCGGGACTGGGCGTCTTCCGGTATGCCGATGCCCGTGTCGACGACGTCGAACCGCAGACGTTGAGAAAGGGCTTGTCCGACCGGGCGAACGTAGACGTCAACGCGTCCGTTGTCGGTGAACTTGATCGCATTCCCGATCAGATTGATGAGGACATGGCGCAAGTGGCGCACGTCGCCGTGCAAATGGAACGGCGTCTGCGGCGCGATATGTGACGCGAGCGCCAGTCCCTTGCCGCGAGCCTGCGTCGACAGTATCGCGATCATGCCGCTCATCAGCCGGTGCAGGTCGAAATCTTCGTCTATGCGGGTGATGCGGCCGGCTTCGATGCGAGAGATATCGAGCACATCATCGATCAGGTGAAGCAGCGTGTTGGCCGATGTGCGAATGATCTCGGCGAGTTCGCTCTGCTCCTTGTCCAGCCTTGTCTCCGCGAGCAGGTCGGCCACGCCGATGACGCCATTCAGCGGCGTGCGGAGCTCATGGCTCATGTTGGCGAGAAAATTCGATTTCGCCCGGTTGGCCTTGCGCTCGCGCTGGATTGCGGAATGGAGCTGCTTAAGAAGTGACGCCGAATAAAGCGGTACGGCGATCATCGACAGCAGGAAGGCCAGTCCGACGGACATGTGCTGGCTCCAGTAGGATGAGAGCGCCAGGACCAGCACAAATCCCGCTACGGCCATCCCGGTAGCGACATACAGGTATCGGACACCGTATCGAAAGCCGTTGCCCAGCGTGACCCACAAATACACGACCAGCAGGGGAGCACCGGCTTCACCCGTGTAGACCAGCAGAAACGAGCATGTCGCATAGTCCAGCGACATCGCAATCAGCCGGCGTGCGGGCGACACGTTCAAGCTGATTAGCGGAAGCGCGCTTATCAGCAGCGCGACCCCGGTGAAGAGGGCACTGACGAGTTGAGCCGGAGCGCGAATCGCGTCGTCGAGAACCGCGTAGTCGCTGGAGAAATAAACCAGAAAGATGAGCCCGATCACGACGCGGATCAGAGCCTGCTGGCATTCCGTGTCGGGCCGGCTATGAAACCGTCTGATGAGATAGTGCAGGTAGCGGGACGGCGAAGCGAAAAGCATGAGCGTCTTGCGTCGGCGTCTAATCGCCCAGCACGCGCATGATGGCCGCCACCGCGTCGATGCGCCGTTCGAATGCGCTCACGCAGGCAGGATCGAATTGACGGCCGCTTTCGGCCCGGAGGTATTCCAGCGCGTCCTCGAACAGCCAGGCGCCCTTGTAGGGCCGCTTGGAGGTGAGGGCGTCGAACACGTCGGCCACGGCCACGATGCGCGCCTGCAGTGGAATCGCGTCGCCCGCCAGCTTGTGCGGGTAGCCGGTGCCGTCGAATCTTTCGTGGTGGCCGAGCGCGATGATCGCGCCGACCTGGAGATAACGCGACGGGCTGCCGTCCAGGATCTCGTGGCCGATGAGGGGGTGGCGCCGCATGATCTCGCGCTCCTCGGGCGTATGCTGCCCCGGCTTCAGCAGGATCTGGTCGGGAATGCCGATCTTGCCGATGTCGTGCATCGGCGAGGCCACCTCGATCTCGTCGCATTCCATCGCGCTGAGGCCGAGCTCCTCGGCGATCAGCCGCGCGTAGCGGGACATCCGGAGAATGTGGTTGCCGGTCTCCTCGTCGCGGTATTCGCCCGCCTTGGCCAGCTTCATCAGGGTTTCGCGCTCGCGCGTCCGCACTTCGCGGGTCGCCTGCAGAACCTGATCCTCCAGCCACAGCGCCCGGTCGGCGACCAGCTTCTGGCTGCGCCGCAACGCCAGTAGATTGAGACAGCGGGCGCGGCATTCCTGCGGGTCGATGGGCCGGGTCAGGAAATCCGTCGCGCCGTTCTCCAGCGCCTGGTAACGGATCTGGCGGTCTTCGACCACGGTGACGATGACGATGGGCACGTCGCTCAGGCGGCGCTCCGCGCGGATGCGGCGGGTGAACTCGATGCCGTCCATGCCGGGCATGCGGTAGTCGGTGATGATGAGGTCGGGCGTATGGTGCTGCATGTGCGCCAGCGCCTCCGCCGGATCGGCGTAGGTGTCGACGATCACCCCGGGCTCCAGCGTGCGGGCCAGCCCTTCCAGAAGATTGCGTGCCGTGCTGCGGTCGTCGACGATGACGACGCGCGCGCTTTCGCGAGGACGTGCGTCGCGCTGCGACGTTGGCGATTCGGAAGGAGGCACGAGGCGCAACAGCTTGAGGGTCACTTTGTTTACCTTGACGGTTGATCAGACCACGGTTTCGATAGAATTATCGGGTGAAGGAAATGTTTACTTTAATCCCACGGTGAACCGATATGAAGCAAAACCTATGGTTTCGGCTGGCGGCCGCCTTGGCCGCGCTGTTTTCCCTCGCGGCGTTCGCGGCACCGGCCGCCGATTACGGCCGCGAGAAGAAGTGGGCGGACGAGGTCGTGCCCGGCGTGGTCGTCGGCGACCCGGTCTATCTGCAAACGCCGCGCGGCCATCACAAGTTTCTTGCGCTGTTCACGCCCGCCGAAGGGCACCGCGCCGCCATCGTCGTACATGGCATGGGAATCCATCCCGACTGGGGCTTGATTGGCACGCTGCGCACCGAGCTTGCCGATCGCGGTTTTGCCACCCTTTCGATCCAGATGCCCGTGCTCGCCGCCGATGCGCCGGGAACGGCCTATCCGCCGACTTTCCCCGAGGCGGCCGAGCGCATCGCCCAAGCCGTCGATTTCCTCAAGGCGAAGGGCTATACGGATCTGGCAATCGTCTCACACAGCATGGGGTCGCGCATGAGCCGTGTGTACCTGTCGGGCAAACCCGACACGTCGGTGAAGGCGTGGGCGAGCCTGGGGCTGCAGCAGGATGACTATCGCCGGCTGAAGCTGCCGATTCTGGATATGTATGGCGACAACGACCTGCCGCCGGTGCAGGCGGGCGCGGCGAAGCGCCGGGCCAGTCTGGCCGACAGCCGCTCGAGGCAGGTCGTGATGCCCCATGCCGACCATTTCTATACCGGGCACGAGGAAGAGATGGTTGAAACCGTTGCCGCGTTTCTGAACGACACCCTGAAATAAGTCAGCCCAGCAGCCGCGCCATCGCTTCGCGGTATTTCTCGCTGGTCCGGGCGACGATCTCGGGGGGCAGCGCCGGCCCCGGGGCCCGCTTGTTCCAGCCGCTGGCCTCCAGCCAGTCGCGCACGAACTGCTTGTCGAAGCTGGGCGGATTGCTGCCCGGCCGGTAATCGTCGGCCGGCCAGAAGCGCGATGAATCCGGCGTCAGCGCCTCGTCGATCCATACCAGCGCGCCGGCTTCGTCCAGCCCGAACTCGAACTTGGTGTCGGCGATGATGATGCCGCGCGTGAGCGCATACGCCGCGGCGGACTTGTACAGCGCAAGACTGACGTCGCGCACCTGCGCGGCGAGATCCTCGCCGATCAGTTCGGCCACGTGGGCGAACGCGATGTTCTCGTCGTGCGCGCCGACCGCCGCCTTGGTCGACGGGGTGAAGATAGGCTCCGGCAGGCGATCGGCCTGCGCGAGGCCTGCGGGCAAGCGGATGCCGCACACCGACTGGCTGGCCTGGTATTCCTTCCAGCCCGAGCCGACCAGATACCCGCGCACGATGGCTTCGACCGGGAGCGCCTTCAGTTTCCTCACGACGATGGCGCGGCCGGCCACCTGGTCGCGTTCGTCTTCGGCGACGACCGACTCCGGCGCGATGTCGAGCGCCTGGCTCGGCACGATGTTCTTCAGCTTGTCGAACCAGAATGCCGACACCTTCGTCAGCACCTCGCCCTTGCCGGGAATCGGGGTCGGCATCACCACGTCGAAGGCGGACAGCCGGTCGGTCGTGACGATGAGCAGCTTGTCGTCGCCGACGGCGTAGATGTCGCGCACCTTGCCGCGATGCACCAGCGGGAGCGAGGCGATGCGCGATTCGAACAGGGGCTGGCCGGGACGGGGGGCGGGCATGGCGGGCGTGGCGGAGTCGGAAGAGCCGGCATTATAGCCGCCGCGGTAGAAGGCACTTGCCTCGTACACCCCCCGCAATTCGCGCAGCGCCACCAGCAGGATCGCCGCCAGCGGCACGGCGAGGAGCACGCCGACGAAGCCGAACAGCTGGCCGAATGCGGCCAGCGCGAAGATCACCGTCACCGGGTGCAGGCCGACGCGCTCGCCGACGAGCCGCGGCGTGACGACGTAGCTTTCCAGCGCCTGGCCGGCGAGGTAGATGCCCGCTACCCAGGCCACCGAGGTCCAATCGGAAAATTGCAGTACTGCCACCAGCAACGCCAGGGCCATGCCGAGGCCGAAACCGAGGAAGGGCACGAAGGACAGCACGCCGGTGAGAAGCCCGATCGGCAACGCGTAATCCAGCCCGGCGAACCACAAAGCGACGGCGTAATACAGCGACAGGGCGCCCATCACCGACAGCTGGCCGCGCAGGAACTCGCCGACCACGGCGTCCATCGCGCAGGCGATGCGGCGGACGGCGCCGAGCCAGGGACGCGGGGCCAGTTCGGCGGCCTGCGCCACCAGCAGGTCCCAGTCCTTCAGGAGATAGAACATCACCACCGGGATCAGCAGCAGGTTGGCCAGCAGACCGACGATGGCGAGGGCGCCGGTCTGCAGGGAGGGCAGCCAGGCGGCCCCGTTCTGGGTGGCCTTGTCGGCCAGCCAGCTCTTCAGCGCGGCCGGGTCGAAATGGATCGCGATGCCGAAAGTCTGCCGCAGCCACGGCAGAAAGCGGGTCTGCAGCGCGTCGAGGGCAGCCGGCACGCGCTCCGACAACTGGACGAACTGCCCCTGAAACAGCGGGAAGGCCACCAGCAACAGGGCGGCCAGCGCCAGACCCGCCAGCGCGATCACGACGACCGTCCCCACCGTGCGCGACAGCCCGCGCGCTTCCAGGCGGTCGACCAGCGGATCGAACATGTAGGCGAGCAGAGCCCCCGCGAGAAAAGGCGTCAGGATGGGGCCCAGCAGGTAAACCAATCCGCCCGTGACGAGCACTGCGGCGAAGGCAAGCCAGGGGATGTTGCCGGGAAGGCCGGGGCGTCGGATCGGAGGCATAGGCGGTAAAATAACGCACTTTTTTGATTCTGGAGCCGGCCGTGCCATCCATTTCCTACAAAGATGCCGGGGTCGATATCGACGCCGGCGATGCGCTGGTCGAACGCATCAAGCCGCTCGCCAGGCGCACCATGCGTCCCGAAGTGCTCGCCGGCATCGGCGGCTTCGGCGCGCTGATCGAGATTTCCAAGAAATACAAGGAACCGGTGCTGGTTTCCGGCACCGACGGCGTCGGGACCAAGCTCAAGCTGGCCTTCGAGCTCAACCGCCACGACGGCGTCGGCATCGACCTCGTCGCCATGAGCGTCAACGACATTCTGGTGCAGGGCGCCGAGCCGTTGTTCTTCCTCGACTATTTCGCCACCGGCAAACTCACGCTCGATACCGCCGAAGCGGTGATCGCAGGCATCGCGGCCGGCTGCGAGCAGGCCGGCTGCGCGCTGATCGGCGGCGAGACCGCCGAGATGCCCGGCATGTACGCCGAAGGCGAGTATGACCTCGCGGGCTTTGCCGTCGGCGTGGTCGAAAAATCGAGGGTCATCGGCGGGCAGTCGATCGCACCGGGCGACGCGGTGCTCGGCCTCGCCTCGTCCGGCGCGCATTCCAACGGCTATTCGCTGATCCGCAAGCTGATCGACCTCAGCCACATCGGATTGAAATCCGATTTCCATGGCCGTCCGTTCGCCGACGCCGTCATGGCGCCGACGCGCATCTACGTCAAGCCGCTGCTGGCGCTGATGGAAAAGCTCGACGTGAAAGGCATGGCGCACATCACCGGGGGGGGCATCACCGGCAACCTGCCGCGCTGTCTTCCGGAGACCGTCGCCGCGCACCTCGACCAGGCATCCTGGACGCGCCCGCCGCTGTTCGACTGGCTGCAGCAGGCCGGCAACGTCGATCCGGCCGAAATGCTGCGCACCTTCAACTGCGGCATCGGCATGTGCGTCGTGGTCGCCGCGCCCGACGCCGACGCGGCGATGGCGCATCTCGCGGCCAGCGGCGAAACGGTGTGGCGGATCGGCGAGATCATCGCGCGGCCGGACGGCGCGGAGCAGGTGATCTATTCGTGACCTGCAAGGTCGTCGTGCTGCTGTCCGGGCGCGGCAGCAATTTCCGGGCGATCGCCGAGGCGCAGCTGCCGATCGACATCGTCGCGGTCATCAGCAACCGGCCGCAGGCCGCGGGACTGGAATACGCGCGTTCGCGCGGCATTCCCGCCGTCGCGCTCGATCACACCGCGCATCCCGACCGCGTGCTTTTCGATGCCATGCTGGGCGACGAGATCGAACGCCATCGTCCCGACCTGGTGGTGCTCGCCGGCTACATGCGCATCCTCAGCCCGGCCTTCATCGCCCGTTTCGAAGGCCGTCTGCTGAACATCCATCCCTCGCTGCTGCCCATGTTCCCGGGGCTGAAAACCCACGAGCGGGCGCTGGAAGAGGGGGTGAAGATCCACGGCTGCACGGTGCACTTCGTCACCGCCGATCTCGATCACGGCCCCATCGTCATCCAGGCCGCGGTGCCGGTGCGGGCGGACGATACGCCGGATTCGCTGGCGGCGCGCGTCTTGGCGCAGGAACACCGCATCTACCCGCAGGCCATCCGCTGGTTTGCCGAGGGCAGGCTCGTCAATTCGCATGGCCGCGTAAACTTGAAGGACGATTCGACGTCACAGTCTGTGTTATCCCCAGGAACGTGACGATGATCAAATTTCTCTTGCTGGCCGCCAGCCTGATCGCAGGAACCGCGCATGCCGTGGGCCCGACCCGGATGAACGTGACGTACGAGCTGTACCGCAACGGCGTCAAGCTCGGCCAGGTGACCGACACCTTCACCCGCGTCGGAAGCCGCTACACGCTTACGAGCGAAACCCGCGCGACGGGTCCGCTGCAGATGCTGTGGCCGGGCAACATCCGTCTGGAAAGCACCGGCGCCGTGACGCCGAAAGGCCTGCGGCCCGCGCAATTCCAGCATGCCCGCAGCGATGCGCCGAACAAGCTTGCGACCGCGCGGCTCGACTGGAAGCAGCACAGCATCACGTACGAGTACAAAGGGGAAACGCGGCGGGTCGACGGCCTCAGGGACGGCGCGCAGGACCAGTTGTCGCAGGTCTATCAGTTCATGTTCGCCCCGCGCCTGCCCGCGGACTACAGCGTGCAGGTCGTGAGCGGACGCGATCTCAACGACTACCACTACGCGCGGAGCGCGGGCGGCGACATCCAGACGCCGATGGGCGCGCTGGCGACGCAGCAATATCAGCGCATCACGCAAAAGCCCGACGAAAAGGCCATCACCGTGTGGGTGGCCCCGGCCCGCAACAATCTGCCGGTGCGGATCCGCGTGAGCGAAGACGGCGTCACCGTCGAGCAGCGCCTGGTGCGCGCCACGGTCAGGCGCTGAGCGGAGCAGGGCGCTAGCCAAGATGAGGCGCAGCGCTCGACCGTGGTGGGCGGCCCTGGCGGTTTCGCTGCTCCTGCACGTCGGCATCCTGGGCGGCTTCGACTGGCGGCTGCCGCGGTGGAAGGCACCGGCCGAGACGCCGCCGCTGGATGTGCGGCTGGTTTCGGCGCCGCCACCGCCACCTGCGGTCGCTGCTTCACCACCCCGTCCCGCGCGTCCCGAGCCCGCCGCGCGCCGGCCGCCCGTGCGGCCGAAGGTTGCGGAACCTCGCCCGCGCTCGGAAACCGCTGCCGAACCGCCCGCCGCCGATGCCGACGCGACCGCCGTCGCTGACGCCAGCCGCGCGACTGTCACGGCGGCGCCCCCCGAGCGCGCCCCCGACGCGGCCCCGCCGCCCCCCGCCGAACCCCCCCCGCCGCCGTTGAATCCGCTGCCCAAACGGCTCGATCTGCATTACCGGCTGCGCTACGGCCTGGCGTCGGGCGAGCAGACGCTGCTGTGGGTGAACGACGGCACGCACTACACGCTCACCAGCGTGGCGGGGGCGACGGGCCTCACGGGCCTTTTCTACCGCGGGCGTTTCGTGCAGACCAGCCGCGGCCGCATCACGCCGCGCGGTCTGCAGCCGGAGGAATTCTGGGATCAGCGTGGCGACAAGCAGAGCAGCGCGCGCTTCGACGCGGCGCACAACGACATCACCCTGATCGCGTCGCAGGGCGAACCGCGCCATTTCACCTATCACGGCGACGTCCAGGACGTGCTGAGCCTGATTTTCCAGCTCGCGCTGACGGCACCACCGCCCGACGGGCAGCTCACCAGCACCGTGTTCAACGGCAAGAAGCTGCGTGACTACACTTATGCGGTGCGTGGCGAAGAAACGCTGGATACGGCGCTCGGCCCGCTGCGCACGCTGCACCTCGCACGCGTGGCGAGCGACGACGAGCGCTTCGAAATCTGGCTCGCCGTCGACCGGCACTATCTGCCGGTGCGCGTGCTGCGGGTGGAGGGGGGCGGCGTCGAGGGCGAGCTGACGATTCGCTCGATCAGCGCGGTGGAATAGCGCCCCGCGCTCCAGAAATCGATTGCGCTTGGCCTCTAACGGGGCAAGCCGCTTACCTGCGCCGGGGCGCGTATCCCGCGCCGGCGGAATTCGCCTTGCCGCACTTCCAGGGCGTAGCGGATCTTCACGGACGGACAGTGCGACGCCTCGCTT
This sequence comes from Pseudomonadota bacterium, assembly GCA_021820845.1. Taxonomy (GTDB): domain Bacteria; phylum Pseudomonadota; class Gammaproteobacteria; order Burkholderiales; family Thiobacillaceae; genus Thiobacillus. Next base: position 45,504 of record JAKADC010000004.1, on the reverse strand, counting down.
CGCGGCTGCATGTCGTCGATGCCGGCGATGCGGCCGGCCGCGTCGATGAACGCGATCGTCAGCGGCAGGGGCGTGTCGCGCATCCAGAAGCAATACCGTCCCGGCTGCTCGAACACGAACAGCATGCCGCCGTCGGCGGCAAGATGGGTGCGCCCCATAAGGCCGTGCTGACGTTGCTGCGCGGTGGCGGCGACTTCGACGTGGAAGACGTGGGGGCCGATATGCAGCGGCAGCGACGCGGTGCCGCCTGCCGCGCTGGCGAGGGCGGACGGCGCGAGCAGCGCCAGGGCGCTTCGCCTTGCGACCGCGCCGTTGCGTCGGGGCGTGAAGAATGCGCTAAAGCGCCTAACCCTAAAGGATGCGCTAAAGCGCTTGGCCTTAAAGAATGCGCTAAAGCGCATGGCGCATCTGTTCGGCGAGCCGCAATGCGGCGTCGAGGTCGGCGTCGAGGACGTTGAAATGTCCCATCTTGCGGCCCGCTCGCGCCGTTTCCTTGCCGTACAGGTGCAGCTTGATGTTCGGGTGCGCGAGCAGCGCGCCCCAATTCGGGCCGCCGTCGCGCCAGCGGTCGCCCAGGATGTTGACCATCGCCACCGGCGACAGCAGGCGCGTGTCGCCCAGCGGCAGTCCGCACAGCGCGCGCACCTGCTGCTCGAACTGGTCGGTGACGCAGGCGTCGAGCGTGTAGTGCCCGGAGTTGTGGGGACGCGGGGCGATTTCGTTGACCAGCAGGCGGCCGCCGGCGACGAAGAACTCGACGGCCATCACGCCGACGTAGCCGAGCGTGCCGGCGACGTCGCGCGCCATGCTGCATGCCGCTTCCGCGAGCGCACCGGGCACGCGGGCGGGGACGATGGAGACGTCGAGGATGCCGTTCTCGTGGCGGTTCTCGGCCACCGGGAACAGCGCGCACTCGCCCGCATCGTCGCGCGCCAGCACCACCGACACCTCGCGTTCCAGCTCGACGAAGCCTTCCAGCACGCAGGGCTGCCCGCCGAATTCGCGGAACGCGGCGCGCGCCTCTTCAAGGCTGTTGACCCGCGCCTGGCCTTTGCCGTCGTAGCCGAAGCGCGCAACCTTCAGGAGCGCGGGGGCGCCGGTGTCGGCGATGCCCTGGTCGAGGTCGCCCTCGTTGTAGACCAGCGCGAAGGGCGCCGTGGCGAAGCCGTTCTCGGCGAGCCAGGATTTCTCGTGGCTGCGGTCCTGCGCGATGGCGACGCATTGGGCGCCGGGCGACACCCGGCAATGGTTCGCCAGTTCGATGAGGCTCGCCGCCGGGACATTCTCGAATTCGGTGGTGACGGCGGCGCACGCTGCGCCGAGCTGCTTCAGCGCGCCGTGGTCGGTGTAGTCGGCCTGCAGGTGGACGTCGGCCATCTGCCCGGCGGGACTGGCGAAGTCGGGGTCGAGCACCATGACCTTGTAGCCCATGGTGCGGGCGGCGATGGTGAACATGCGGCCGAGCTGGCCGCCGCCGAGGATGCCGAGCGTCGCACCCGGCAGGATGGGCAGTGCCTTACTCGACATCGGGCAGTTCCATGGCCAGCACGGAATCGGACTGCGCGCGCCGGAAGTCGGCGAGCTTGCCGGCGAGCGCGCTGTCGTGGCGCGCGATCAGTGCCGCGGCGAACAGCGCCGCGTTGGCCGCGCCCGCTTCGCCGATGGCGAAGGTGGCGACCGGGATGCCCTTCGGCATCTGCACGATGGACAGCAGCGAATCCATGCCCTTGAGGTATTTCGACGGCACCGGCACGCCGAGAACCGGCACGATCGTCTTGGCCGCGAGCATGCCGGGGAGGTGGGCCGCGCCGCCGGCGCCGGCGATGATCGCCTTGAGTCCGCGCGCCTCGGCGGCAGCGGCGTAGTCGTACAGGAGGTCGGGGGTGCGGTGCGCGGAGACCACGCGCTTCTCGAAGGGGATGCCGAACTGCGCGAGCAGCGTCGCCGCATGCTTCATCACCTCCCAGTCGCTGGAAGACCCCATCACCACCCCAACCTGAGGCGCGTTCATCATGCCCACCCCCGCAATGCGAAAGGCCGCATTTTAACAGCGCCGCACCCGAGCGGATTCCCTACAATGGCGTTCGATATCGGCGTTCACATGCCCGCCTCCCTGCATACCCCGGTCCTGCCCGCGTTTTCCGAGGGCAAACCACATGCCGAGTAGCTCGATGACCAATTCACGCCGCCTCGGATCATGATGACTTCGCTCGTTGTTCTTGTATTCCTGCTCGTCTACCTGGGAATGCTCTTCGGCGGACTTCCGTTTCTGCGATTAGACCGAACCGGCATTGCGTTGCTCGGGGCCATTGTTCTCGTTGCATCGCGATCGATGAGCGTCGATGAAGCCTATCGGTCGTTGCATGCTCCGACGTTGATATTGCTGTTTTCCTTCATGGTGATCTCCGCGCAGCTTCGCTTGGGCGGCTTCTATCCCTGGGTGACACGTCGAGCCGGCATGCTGAACGTTCGCCCTTCGATGCTCCTGGGCACCATCATTGCCATTGCCGCGGCGCTCTCTGCAGTATTCAGCAACGACGTCGTCTGCCTGGCGATAGCGCCGGTACTCGCGGAAATATGCCTTTCCAGGCGGCTCAATCCCATACCCTTCCTGATTGCCACCGCCTGCGCAGCCAATATCGGCTCCGCGGCGACGCTCATCGGAAATCCCCAAAGCATGCTGATCGGCCAAACGCTCAATCTGTCATTCGGCCGGTATCTTCTGGTCGCATCCCTTCCAGTCGTGCTGAGCCTGTTCGCGACCTGGGCCCTCATCGTGGCCTTTGCGCGTCGCCAGGGCTGGATTGTCGCGAACTATTCCGCGGCAGCGGCCAGCGAAGGCCATGACAGGCAAGAAGCCTCCCTCAATCGATGGCAAACCGGGAAGGGACTGGCGGTTTCTGCAGCCCTTTTCGCGTGCTTCCTGTTCGCGCCCTGGCCGCGCGAACTGATGGCCTTGGCTGGCGCCGGGCTGCTCCTAACCAGTCGCAGCCTCCATTCGCGCAAGATGCTCGGCCTTGTGGACTGGCAATTGCTGATCCTTTTCATGGGGCTGTTCGTGGTCAATCACGCCATGCAGCAGACGGGACTTCCCTCCCGCGTGGTGGACGCGCTCGCATCCCATGGCTTCGACCTGCGTTCGCAAGGGCCGCTCCTCGCGACCAGTTTTGTTCTCAGCAATGTCGTTTCCAACGTGCCCGCCGTCATGCTGCTGTTGCCGACGACGATGGGCGAACACGCCGGGACGGTGCTGGCTCTCTCCAGCACCCTGGCGGGAAATCTTCTGATTGTCGGCAGCATCGCCAACATCATCGTGGTGAACGAGGCGGCACGCAACGGCATCAGGATCGATTGGGTAGAGCACGCCAAGCTTGGGGTTCCGGTTAGCCTGATCAGTCTGGCGATAACAAGCGCCTACCTTTGGTTGCTGACCCAGTAAAGCTTTACGTACTAGGATCATCGGCGCAGCATTCGTGGAATGCCGGACCTTTTGGAAGCCACCATGCCTCTGCGGAAGATCCTGATTTTTCTATCCGGCGCGGTTGCCGCCATGACGCTGCTGAGCTGCACCGTGACACCGCCCGCTTCGCCAACGGGCGGACCGGCGGCCGCCCGGGGCGACCCGGGGGCGGAATTGAAGGCCGAATATTCCCCATTGCGTAAAGGGGGCGGAAGAGTCTTCACCCTCGACCCGGGTAAGTCGACGGTCCGTATCTACGTATTCCGGGGTGGCCGGGCTGCAACCGCGGGACACAATCATGTCCTCTCCGCGCCCCATTTCGCTGGATTCCTTTACCTGCCTGCTACCGGAGCAGCGAAGGGACGATTTGACCTGGCATTCCGCCTCGATCAACTGGAGATCGATAACCCCAGGTACCGGTCGGCCCTCGGCGACGCGTTCTCGTCCGTTCTGACGCGCGAGGACATCAAAGGGGTACGTGAGCACATGCTCGGCGCGAACAACATGCAAGCCGACAAATTCCCCTTTGTCCGCGTGCATTCGCTTCAGATCACCGGCGAACCCCCAAAACTCGCCGCCAAGGTGGAGATCGAAATGCATGGCCAGCAGCAAGCGATGTGGATTCCACTCAGCGTCGAGGGATTGCCGGAACACGTCTCGGTCGCCGGATCGTTCGTGCTGCGTCAAACCGATTTTGGCGTGCAGCCCTACTCCGTGTTCGGCGGATTCCTCGCGGTGCAGAACGAGGTCGTGATCGAATTCAAGCTGCTTGGCGAGTGAGGCTCGCTTTGCCCGGGCGATTGGGTACGGATACGCCAAGAGCGCGCGCGTCATGGATACTCATGGCCCCAGAAAGATCCGCTCCGGCAATGGCGTATCGATCTGCAGGTCATCCATTAATACAATATCCAGCGGAGCGTCGTGCTCATCATAGGCTTCGACCTTCAGGGGCATGAGGGTGCGGTCATCGAGCCACAAGTCGAAGCGGTGCACGCCCTCCACATTCTTCCCCGCGCCTCCGATTACCCGCAGGCGCACCGTATCCCGGTGATTCACCGACTCCTTGCCCAGAATCCGGGCATTGCCGCTCTGCCTAAGCGTGATCGCCCGATGCAGCAAGGTCCCGATGTCCGAACGGTCCACCCGCTCTCCGCCGCCGCTTCTGAGCCACGCTATGTCCGGGCTGACGGAGAAATCCGGGCCTTTCGGGCCAAACGGCCATAATCGCACCCCGTTTTTTTCCGGGTCATAGGTAAGCACCAGGCCAGGATGGGGTCGTTGGAAATCCATTCGTACCCATCCGGGCTTTTTGTAGGTGTAGCGGATGACTTCCCGGAATTTTCCTCCGGGGAAGGCCGACGATCTCAGGGTGGCCTGGTAGGTCTCGAGCTTGGCGTAACGCATCAGCGCGTCATCGAGGAGATCGGCGGAAGCCGTGCCGGACAAGACGAGCAGCAGGAGGGTGATCCCGCCGCGCCATCGCCTCGATAAGGCTTTGAATATCCTGTTCAACATGCGGGACTTGGCCTCGTGGACGAACTGACTTGCCCCGCCACCGCAGAGTCAAGGTGGAGTCCTCCGGGTGGGAGGCTCGGGGCACGTTCTCAGCGATTTCACATCCACTGCTCGACACTGGCCTCCGGACTCGATAGATGACGATCGGCCAGTTTATGTTCCCGTTCTTGGTTTTTTCCAATACCGGATGACCCCGCCATGAAAAAAGCCCCGCGGCGCGGGGCTTGCTCCGGGGCATCCTGCTTCACACGCACCCGGTCGGCTTCGGGGTCCCCGCGTAGCGGCCTGCCTGCTTGGCGGGGCCGAACGGGAACAGGTCGAACAGGAATTTCTTGTCGCCCCATTCGTCGCCGAATTCCTCCTTCAGGCCTTTCTGCAGGAAGCGCAGGTTGGGCGCCGTGCCGTTCTGCGCGAACTGGTCGCGCATGTAATGGATGATCTTCCAGTGGTTCTCGCCCAGTTCGAGCTTGTCTTCCTTCGCCAGTTCGATCGCCAGTTCCTCGGACCAGTCGTCCAGATTGACGAGGTAGCCCTCGGGGTCGGTTTCGACAATTTTTCCGTTGATTTCGCGTTCCATGGTGCAGTCCTTGTTGTGAAAAAGATGAGTTGGACTCGCAACCATAAAATAACCGAGTAAAGTAGTCAACCTCTCGCAGCGTGCCAGTCCAGGCGCGGCTTTCAGCAAGGCCGTCCCCTGCATCGCACGCCGCTCGAGGCGAACCGCCATCGAAGATAAAAGCACTTTTTTGTATTAAATATGGCGGCGCGACGGATCGCTGCCGAAAAAACGGTCTTTCCAGGCGGAAGAAGGGGGGGTCGGTGCTCGGCTAAGCTAAAGCGACCGGGGAACGGACGTCAGGCGTCGCTGCCGGTGACGAAGCGGATCGCGCCGGCTTCGTCGACGCTCTCGATCTTGACCGCGTAACCCCAGAGCCGCGCGACGTGGCGCAGCATTTCCGGGGCCGAGTCGCCCAGCGGCCGGCGGTCGTGCATGAAATGGCGCAGCGTGAGCGCGCGATCGCCGAAGACATCGACTGCGTAGACCTGGATGTTGGGCTCGCGGTTGCCGAGGTTGTACTGGTCGGCGAGCAGCTGGCGCACCGTGCGGTAGCCGGTGTCGTCGTGGATCGCGGTGACCTCCAGCTTGTCGTCGCGGTCGTCGTCCACCAGGGCGAACAGCTTGAGCTCGCGGATCAGCCTGGGCGACAGGTATTGCGCGACGAAGCTTTCGTCCTTGAAGTTGCGCATGGCGAAGTCGAGCGACTTCACCCAGTCGCTTCCGGCGAGTTCGGGGAACCAGCGGCGATCCTCGTCGGTGGGCTGCTCGCAGATGCGGCGTATGTCCTGGAACATGGAAAAGCCGAGCGCGTAGGGGTTGATGCCGCTGTAGAAGCGGCTATTGAAAGGCGGCTGGAAGATCACGTTGGTGTGGCTCTGCAGGAACTCCATCATGAAGCCGTCGGTGAGCTTGCCTTCCTCGTACAGGTGATTGAGGAGCGTGTAGTGCCAGAAGGTGGCCCAGCCCTCGTTCATGACCTGGGTCTGCCGTTGCGGATAGAAATACTGCGCGATTTTCCGCACGATCCTGACGACCTCGCGCTGCCAGGGCTCCAGCCGCGGGGCGTTCTTCTCGATGAAATACAGGAGGTTTTCCTGCGGCTCGCTGGGGAAGCGGCGCGGCGTCTTGCGCCGCTCGCCTTCGGGGCGCGCCGGCAGGGTGCGCCACAGGTCGTTGACCTGCGACTGCAGGTAGGCCTCGCGCTCGGCCTGCCGAACCTGCTCCTTGGCCATGGAGAGCTTGGCCGGCCGTTTGTAGCGGTCGACCCCGAGATTCATCAGCGCGTGGCAGGAGTCCAGCAGCTCTTCGACCGCCAGCTCGCCGTAGCGTTGTTCGCATTCGGCGATGAAATTGCGCGCGAACACCAGGTAGTCGAGGATGCCCTCCGCATCGGTCCAGGCGCGGAACAGGTAGTTGCCCTTGAAGAAGGAGTTGTGGCCGTAGGCGGCGTGGGCGATCACCAGCGCCTGCATGGCCATCGTGTTCTCTTCCATGAGATAGGCGATGCAGGGATTGGAGTTGATGACGATCTCGTACGCGAGGCCCATCTGGCCGCGCTTGTAGCTCCGTTGCGTCGACAGGAACTGCTTGCCGTACGACCAGTGGTGATAGCCGACCGGCATCCCCACTGAGGAATAGGCGTCGATCATCTGCTCGGAGCTGATGACCTCGATCTGGCTCGGATAGGTGTCGAGACCGTAATGCGCGGCGACCCGTGCGATCTCGCGGTCGCAGCGGTCGAGCAGCTCGAAGGTCCATTCCGAACCCTCGAACAGCGGCTCGCGACGAGCGCCGGAGGTCGACGCAGGATCGGTTCCCATGTCAGGCCGCCTTCTTCCTGAACAGTTCGCGAAACACCGGGTAGATGTCTTCCAGCGTGAGGATGCGCTGCATGGCGAAGCGCGGGTTCGCCGCCTTCACGCGTTCATACTCGTGCCACAGGCTCTGCGGCTCGGTGGCCTCGATTTCCACGTACGCGAAGTACTGCGTCAGGGGAAGGATGCTTTGCAGCAGCAGTTCGCGGCAGCGCGGCGAATCGCTTTCCCAGTTGTCGCCGTCAGACGCCTGCGCGGCGTAGATGTTCCAGCTGGCGGAGGGATAGCGTTGGAGGATGATCTCGCGCATCAGCTCGAGTGCGCTCGACACCACCGTGCCGCCGGATTCCCGCGAGGCGAAGAATTCCTCCTCGTCGACTTCCTTGGCCACCGTGTGGTGGCGGATGAACACGACGTCGATGCGTTCGTAGCTCTTGGTGAGGAAAAGATAGAGCAGCATGAAGAAGCGCTTCGCGATGTTCTTGCGGTCCTCGTCCATCGAGCCGGAGACGTCGAGCAGGCAGAACATCACCGCCTGGCTGCTCGGCGTCGGCTTGTCGATGCGGTTGGCGTAGCGCAGATCCCAGGTGTCGATGAAGGGCAGGGCGGCGATGCGGGCCTTGAGCGCCTCGATTTCGTCGCGCAGTTCGTCGGCCTCGGGACTCGCGCCGAGGCCCCGCGCTTCGAGCGCATCGAGCGCGTCCTCGGCTTCGCGCAGCGCCTCGCGCGGGCCGGCGGCCATCGCCATGCGGCGGCCGATGGCCTGTTTCATCGAACGCACCACGTGCAGGCTGGACGGATTGCCCTGATTGATGAAGCCGGCACGCGCCTTCTTGACCTCGGGCACGGCGGCGAGCTGCTTCTTCACCAGGTCCGGCAGGGCCAGATCCTCGAAGAAGTAGTCCATGAACTCTTCCTTCGACAACTCGAACACGAATTCATCCATGCCCTCGCCGTCCGGCGAGCCGCCGCTGCCCCTGTTTCCGCCGCCGTCCTCGGGCCGCTCCACCCGGTCGCCGCTGACGAACTCGCGGTTGCCCGGCAGCACGATGTTGCGGCGGCCGCCGGGGCCGTGGTGGAAGGTGGGCTCCGACAGGTCCTTGCTCGGGATGGAGATCTTCTCGCCGCGTTCCAGGTCCGCCACCTTGCGGCCCGACACCGCCTGCGCGGCGGCCTTGCGAATCTGCACCTTGAAGCGGCGCAGGAAGCGCTGCCGGTTGACGGCGCTGCGGTTCTTGCCCGAGAGACGGCGGTCGACCAGACGATTCATCGATGCATCCCCGTCACGACGTCTTCCTCGCCCGCAGATACCATTCGGCCAGCAGGCGCACCTGCTTGTCGGTGTAGCCCTTGGCGACCATGCGGGCGACGAAGTCCTGGTGCTTCTTCTGCTCGTCGCTCGACGCCTTGGCATTGAAGGAAATCACCGGCAGCAGGTCCTCGGTGCTGGAGAACATGCGCTTCTCGATCACTGCGCGCAGCTTCTCGTAGCTCGTCCACGCCGGATTGCTGCCGTGGTTCTGCGCGCGGGCGCGCAGCACGAAGTTGACCACCTCGTTGCGGAAGTCCTTCGGGTTGGCGATGCCGGCGGGCTTCTCGATCTTCTCCAGCTCGGTGTTGAGCTGGGCGCGGTCGAGGATCTCGCCGGTGTCGGGGTCGCGGAATTCCTGGTCCTGGATCCACATGTCGGCGTAGATCACGTAGCGGTCGAAGATGTTCTGGCCGTATTCCGAGTAGGACTCGAGATACGCGGTCTGCAGTTCCTTCTCGATGAAGGCGGCGTAGTGCGGCGACAGATATTCCTTCAGGTAGGCCACGTAGCGCTGTTCCGTCTCGGGCGGCAGCTGCTCCTGCTCGATCTGCTGCTCCAGCACGTAGAGCAGGTGCACCGGGTTGGCGGCGATCTCGCTGTGGTCGAAGTTGAACACGCGCGACAGGATCTTGAAGGCGAAGCGCGTCGAGACGCCGGTCATGCCCTCATCGACGCCGGCGAAGTCCCGGTATTCCTGATAGCTCTTGGCCTTGGGGTCGGTATCCTTGAGATTCTCGCCGTCGTAGATGCGCATCTTGGAGTAGATGCTGGAATTCTCCGGCTCCTTGAGCCGGGTCAGCACGGCGAACTGCGCGAGCATCTCGAGCGTGCCGGGCGCGCACGGCGATTCCGACAGCGAGCTGTGCTGCAGCAGCTTGCGGTAGATCTTCATCTCCTCGGACACGCGCAGGCAGTAGGGCACCTTGACGATGTAGATGCGGTCGAGGAAGGCCTCGTTGTTCTTGTTGTTGCGGAACGCCGTCCACTCCGACTCGTTGCTGTGGGCCAGCACCACGCCGTCGAAGGGAATCGCGCCGAAGCCCTCGGTGCCCTTGTAGTTGCCCTCCTGCGTCGCGGTCAGCAGCGGGTGCAGCACCTTGATCGGCGCCTTGAACATCTCGACGAATTCCATCAGCCCCTGGTTGGACAGGCACAGCCCGCCCGAATAGCTATACGCATCGGGGTCGTCCTGCGAGAATTTTTCGAGCTTGCGGATGTCGACCTTGCCGACCAGCGAGGAGATGTCCTGGTTGTTCTCGTCGCCCGGCTCGGTCTTCGAGATGCCGACCTGGCCCAGCACCGACGGCCAGCGCTTGACCACGCGGAACTGGGTGATGTCGCCGTTGTATTCGTGGAGCCGCTTCACGGCCCAGGGCGACAGCACCTTGCCGAGGTAGCGGCGCGCGATGCCGTATTCCTGTTCGAGGATGTCGCCGTCCTCGTCGGCGGAGAACAGCGACAGCGGCGAATCGTTCACCGGCGAGCCCTTGATGGCATAGAACGGCGCCTTCTCCATCAGGTGCTTGAGCTTTTCCGCCAGAGAGGATTTGCCGCCTCCGACGGGGCCCAACAGGTAGAGGATCTGCTTCTTCTCCTCGAGGCCCTGCGCGGCGTGGCGGAAGTAGGACACGATCTGCTCGATCGTTTCCTCCATGCCGTAGAAATCCTTGAAGGCCGGGTAGACCTTGATGACCTTGTTGGAAAAAATGCGCGAGAGGCGCGGGTCCTGACGCGTGTCCACCAGCTCGGCTTCGCCGATCGCGGCCAGCATGCGCTCGGCGGAGCTTGCATAGGCCATGCGGTCCTTCCTGCAGATCTCCAGGAAGTCCTCCAGCGAGTATTCCTCTTCCTCCTGGCGGTAGCGTTCGATGTACTGATTGAACAAGCTCATGACGTACTCCTGTCGTTGATCAGTGGCGGTGGACCGGCGCGACGCTTGCGATGATCACGTCAACTCCATAACGGCCATCGTTCGACCACATTGAGCATTATTGGTGCCGCAGAACGAAAATGTAATGGAAGAAATTTGCGCACGGATTCCGTGCGCGCGATCAGCGTGCGGGCGCGTTGTCGCTCAGCGCTTCCGCAAGCGTCCGCGGCGAAATCGTCGTCGCCTGCCCGAACCCGCCGACGAAGCGGATCGAGTCAGGCCATATCGCGAACACGGAGAAATCGGCAAACCCGAACAGGTCCGCGCTGCCGGGAAAGCGGGCGAGATACGCCGCCTTGGCCTCGGCACGGCCTTCGCTTCCTTCGGCATATCGCTCGGCCCGGCCCTGCACCGTGATGCGGGCGAGGCCCTGGACGGGGACGCCGGGCGACGGCGGCGCGACGACCAGCAGGCTCACCTCCGGTTTCGCCAGCATGTCGCGCGTGTGCGCGGCGAGCTGGCTGACGTGAATCGCGAAACCGGCGCCGCCGGGCAGCAGCGCGAAGGGCACCATCGATACGTGGGGGCGTCCGTGATGCAGCGTCCCGAGCGCCGCCACCTCCTGCGTTTGCAGCAGGTGGCGCAGCATGCGGGCGTAGTCAGGATTCATCGATACGGTCGGAATCTCGTCGGCATCCAAAGGGGCGGTCCGCCTGGGGGCGGCTCCCCCAGCATACGGGTCCGGAGGGCGTGCTGGCAACTGCGCTTCAGCGGCAAAGACCCCGCACGCGCCGCATATTTGCCTACAATCAAAGCGGTCCAACAAACCGGAGGGTATGACATGGAAAAAATCGTGGTGTCTCTCAGTGCGGTCGCAATCGCCCTCAGCGGGCTTTCCGGCTGCGCCAACATGAGCGAAACCCAGAAGAGCACGGGAACGGGTGCGGCGATCGGCGCCGTCGCGGGCGGGGTCATCGGCGCCGCGACCGGGGGCGGCAGGAGCGCGGCGACGGGCGCGGCAATCGGCGCCGCGGTGGGCGCCGGCGGCGGCTACCTGTGGTCGAAGCACATGGCCGAACAGAAGGCGGCGATGGAGCAGGCGACCCAGGGAACCGGCGTGAGCGTCAGCCAGACCGCCGACAACCGGCTCAAGCTGGACATCCCGAGCGATGTGTCCTTCGATACCGGTCGCTACGACATCAAGCCCAATCTGCGTCCGGTCCTCGATCGCTTCGCGACCACGCTGAATCAGAACCCCGTGACCGTGGTGACCATCATCGGCCATACCGATTCCACCGGCACCGACGCGATCAACAACCGGCTTTCGGTCAACCGCGCGGCGGCGACGCGGGATTACCTCGTTGCCCGCGGGGTTGCGGCGAGCCGCATCGCCATCGAGGGCCACGGGTCGCGCGAACCGATCGCGGACAACGCCACGGCGGCGGGCCGCGCGAAGAACCGGCGGGTGGAGATTTTCGTCGCCGAGCCGGCGCGCTGACGGGCGCCTTTTCGCAGGCACCATTACGGCGGCGCTGGATCGGCGATTATCTCCGCTTGCGGTCGATCCTGCCGCCGGCCGCCCTGTAGGCCTCGATCCCGCCCTCGATGAAGCGCGCCTTGACGCCCACCGCGTGCAGCCGGTCGATCACGCTGTTCGACACCGCGCCGCCGCGTTGCGAGTAGATCACGACGTCCTGGGTGCGCGGCAGCGCGCCGATCCAGGCGTCGATCTTGTCCGGATTCTTCCAGATCGCGCCCGGAATGACTTCATCCGAGGCCGCGTAGTCGGCCTCGCGGCGCACGTCGAACACCAGCGCCTTGTCGGGGTTCACCTTGGCCGGCTTGATCGTGCGCGCCAGTTCCTCGCATTTCTCGGTAGGGTTGGAGCACCCGCAGCGCTTGGGTGCCGGCTGGATCTTGATTTCCATGCTGTCCTCACATCAACGATGGGCGCGCGGGCCGGAAAGGGCGCACGCGCCGATGACCCGTCAAATTTACTCGCAAATGGCGCGCCCGGGTTGCCCGGCGGCGCGCTTCGGCGAGCCGGCCGCCGTCATCACGAGCCGCCGGACGCCAGCACGAATTCCTTGAACGCCTGCGCCGTCGGCGAAAGCCGCTTGTCGGCGCGGTGGACGACGTACCAGTGGCGCATGATCGGAAAGTCTTCGACGTCGAGCACGGCGAGCCGCTTGAGCGCACGTTCCATTTCGAGCGTCTGCAGCGAGAGGACGCCGAGCCCCAGCCCGGCCTGAACCGCCTGCTTGATCGCCTCGTTGCTGTTCATTTCCATGCTGCTCCGGATTTCCAGCCCGCGCGCCGCGAAGAAGCGCTCCATCGCCGCGCGCGTTCCCGAGCCGGCTTCGCGGACCACGAACGATTCGGCGGCGAGCGCCTCGATGCCGACGGTTTTCTTGCGCGCGAGCGGATGATCGAGCGGCGCGATCACCACCAGCGGGTTGTCCATGAAGCGGATGGCTTCCAGGCCCAGATGCTCGGGCACCTGGCCCATGATGGCGAGATCGATGCGGTTGGCGGCGAGGAGGTCGAGCACTTCGGCGCGGTTGGAGACGCCGAGGTGGATCGACACGCCGGGATGCTGCCCGCGAAACCGCACCAGGATGTCGGTGGCGACGGCGTTCACGGTCGAGGTCACCGCCAGGTTGAGGCGGCCGCTGTCGATCCCCTGGAGCTGCGCCAGATTCGCGCGCAGATCGTCCAGCCGCGCGGTGATCGCCTGGCTCGCGTGCAGCACCTCCTGTCCCGCCTGGGTGAGGAAGATTTTCTTGCCGAGCTGCTCGGTGAGCGGCAAGCCCAGGATGACTTCGATTCCCCGCACCTGCATCGAGACGGCGGGCTGGGAAAGATGCAGTTCCTCGGCCGCCCGCGAAAACGAAAGATGGCGGGCGACCGCTTCGAACACCCGGAATTGGCGAAGCGTGAGTCGGCGCATTGATATATAAGTCTGTCTATATAGTTTTTATCATAACAATTTAATATTCATTATATAAGAGTCTGCGTATAGTCCCTCCCCGTCGGGTCAAGGGGCTTTGCTCCTGAAGCCTCGTTTATCTACCGCAGGAGCAAGCAATGGATCAATCCGCACGTTACGCCGACCTCAGCCTGAAAGAGGAAGACCTGGTCAAGGGTGGCAAGCACATCCTCGTCGCCTACAAGATGAAGCCCAAGTCGGGCCATGGCTATCTGGAAGCCGCGGCGCACTTCGCCGCCGAGTCGTCGACCGGCACCAACGTCGAGGTTTCCACCACCGACGAGTTCACCAAGGGCGTCGACGCGCTGGTCTATCACATCGACGAAGCCACCGAGGACATGCGGATCGCCTATCCGATCGACCTGTTCGACCGCAACGTCACCGACGGCCGCTTCATGCTGGTCTCGTTCCTGACCCTGACGATCGGCAACAACCAGGGCATGGGCGACATCGAACATGCCAAGATGATCGACTTCTACGTGCCCGAGCGCGTGATCCAGATGTTCGACGGCCCCTCCAAGGACATCTCCGACCTGTGGCGCATCCTCGGCCGCCCGGTCGAGAACGGCGGCTACATCGCCGGCACCATCATCAAGCCCAAGCTGGGCCTGCGCCCCGAGCCGTTCGCCCACGCGGCCTACCAGTTCTGGCTGGGCGGCGACTTCATCAAGAACGACGAGCCGCAGGGCAACCAGGTGTTCGCCCCGATCAAGAAGACCCTGCCGCTGGTGTACGACGCCATGAAGCGCGCGCAGGACGAAACCGGCCAGGCCAAGCTGTTCTCGATGAACATCACCGCCGACGACCACTATGAGATGTGCGCCCGCGCCGACTTCGCGCTGGAAACCTTCGGCCCCGACGCCGACAAGCTCGCCTTCCTGGTCGACGGCTACGTCGGCGGTCCCGGCATGGTGACCACCGCCCGCCGCCAGTACCCCGGCCAGTACCTGCACTATCACCGCGCCGGCCACGGCGCCGTCACCAGCCCCAGCGCCAAGCGCGGCTACACCGCCTTCGTGCTCGCCAAGATGAGCCGCCTGCAGGGCGCCTCGGGCATCCACGTCGGCACCATGGGCTACGGCAAGATGGAAGGCGAGGGCGACGACAAGATCATCGCCTACATGATCGAGCGCGACGAGTGCCAGGGCCCGGTCTACTTCCAGAAGTGGTATGGCATGAAGCCCACCACCCCGATCATCTCCGGCGGCATGAACGCGCTGCGCCTGCCCGGCTTCTTCGAGAACCTGGGCCACGGCAACGTCATCAACACCGCCGGCGGCGGCGCCTACGGCCACATCGACTCCCCGGCCGCCGGCGCGATCTCGCTGCGCCAGTCGTACGAGTGCTGGAAGTCGGGTGCCGACCCGATCGAGTTCGCCAAGGAGCACAAGGAATTCGCCCGCGCGTTCGAGTCCTTTCCGGGCGACGCCGACAAGCTCTTCCCGGGCTGGCGCGAGAAGCTGGGCGTGCACAAATAAGCAAGCGGGGATGGAAAATCCCCGCGCGGGCCAGGCTCGAAGCGATCTCCTAGCCGTGGAGAGCCGTCCCGCACTACACGCCCCCGGCTTTCCGGGGGCGTTTTTTTCTCCCCGCGAGGAAACGAAGATGACGGACAAAGCGCAATACCAGGTTCAGCAGGCGCCCTTCTATCAGCCGCAGAAGAACGAAGTCGCGCTCTACGAAGCCGCCTACCGCAACCGCCTGCCGGTGATGGTGAAAGGACCGACCGGCTGCGGCAAGTCGCGCTTCGTCGAATACATGGCGTGGAAACTCGGCAAGCCGCTCATCACCGTCGCGTGCAACGAGGACATGACCGCGTCGGACCTCGTCGGGCGCTATCTGCTCGAAGCGAACGGCACCCGCTGGATCGACGGGCCGCTCACCACCGCCGCGCGCATCGGCGCGATCTGCTATCTCGACGAGATCGTCGAGGCGCGCCAGGACACCACCGTGGTGATCCATCCGCTCACCGACCACCGCCGCACGCTGCCGCTCGACAAGAAGGGCGAGCTGATCCACGCGCACCCCGACTTCCAGCTGGTGATTTCCTACAATCCCGGCTACCAGACGCTGATGAAGGACCTGAAGCAGTCGACCAAGCAGCGCTTCACCGCGTTCGACTTCGACTATCCGGACGCGGCGCTGGAAGCGCGGATCGTTGCGCAGGAAACCGGCGCGGACGAAGCGGTCGCCGCGCGCCTGGTGAAGATCGGCGGCGTCGCGCGCGCGCTCAAGGGACATGGGCTCGACGAAGGCGTTTCCACCCGCCTGCTGGTGTACGCGGCCACGCTGATCAAGGACGGCGTCGCGCCGACGGACGCCTGCCGCATGGCGCTGGTGCGGCCGATCACCGACGACGCCGACATCCGCGAAACGCTCGACCACGCCATCGACGCGACGTTTGCCTGATTGGCATCTCTTCCCCGCCTGCAGGCAGGCAGGCGGAGAGGAACGGATATGACCGAAACCGAATACCGGCACCCCCTCATGGCTGCGTACTGGACGCGGCTCGACACCCGCTTCGCGCAGGTGGAAGCGGTGTTCGACGACCTCGTGGCCGAAGCCTTGGCGGTGCTCACGCCCGAAGGCTTCGCTGCCTATCTCGAAGCGGGACGCGTCATCGGCAAGCTCGGCCGCGGCGTCGAGCCGATGCTCGCCTTCATGGAGGAGTGGCCGTCCGCCGCGAAGGCGGTGGGTGAATCGGCGCTGCCCTCGGTGATGGCGCTGATCCAGCGCATGCAGAAATCGCCCAACGGCCGCGCCATCGCCCCCTTTCTGCAAACCGTGGCGTCGGTGGCGAAGCGATTGCAGTCGCAGGAACTGTTGCAGGACTACCTCGACGTCACCCTCGACTTCATGGAGCGGACCACCGGATCGATCCATGGCCACCACACCACGTTCCCGAGCCCCGGCCTGCCGGAATTTCTCGCGCAGGCGCCGGCCCTGCTCCATCAGCTTTCGCTCGCCGGCCTGAAGAACTGGGTCGAATACGGCATCCGCAACTATCGCACCCACCCCGAGCGGCAGAAGGATTACTTCGGCCTCCAGTCGGCCGACGCCCGCGCCGTGCTGCAACGCGAACGCCACGGCACCCTGCTTGCCGACGTCGAACGCAAGCTTGACCTTTACCTGCGCGGCCTGTGGCGCGATCACGATCACCTCGTGCCCTACTCGACGGCGTTCGATGAAATCCGCAAGCCGGTGCCGTACTACGACAAGCTCGGCATTCGCGTGCCCGACGTCTACGACGATCTCGTCGTCGCCGCGGATACGGGCGGGGAGCCCGTCCGCATCCGCGGCCTCGACCGCTACCGTGCCGTGCTCGCCCACATCGTCGGCCACCGCCGCTGGTCCGAGGCGCAGATCGCCGACAACTGGAGCCCGTTCCAGCGCATGGCGGTCGAGTTCTTCGAGGACTGCCGCATCGAAACGCTGCTGATTCGCGAATACCCCGGCCTCGGCCCGCTCTTTCTCGCGCTGCATCCGAAGCCGTCGGCAGATGCGTGCGACCCGGAAACGACCTCGTGCCTGCGCCATCGTCTCGCCATGCTGTCGCGCGCGCTGCTCGACCCCGGCCATGGCTACGTCGACGCCGACCTGCTCGATGCCGTGCAGCGCTTCCACGCCGTCATGGCGCAAGGCGAATCGTCGACGCAGGAAATGGCCTCGCTTGCGCTGAGCTACGTCGCCAGGACCCGGCGCGCGAGCGACCAGTTCGCAAAGATCCACTTCGCCGACACCGTCGTCGACTACCGGGACGACAACCGCCAGCTATGGAAATTCATCGAGGAAGGCGACGAGGAAGAGGCCTTCGACGCGCAGCGCAAGATCGAGCCGGGCGAAGAAATCCGCGGCCTGCCGCCGCGCCACTATCCCGAGTGGGATTACGGCAGCCAGACCTATCGTCCGGACTGGGTCAGCGTCTACGAGGCGCTGCATCCCGCCGGGAACGCCGCCGACATCGACCGCCTGCTCGCCAAGCACGGCGCGCTCGCCAAGCAGCTGAAGAAGCTGCTCGACCTCTTGAAACCGCAGGACAAGGTGCGCATCCGCTACCAGGAGGAAGGCAGCGAACTCGACCTCGACGTCGCCATCCGCTCGCTGATCGACTTCAAGAGCGGCGCCACCCCCGATCCGCGCATCAACATGAGCCACAGGACCTCCGGCCGCGATATCGCCGTGATGCTGCTGCTCGATCTGTCGGAATCGCTCAACGAGAAGGCGCCGGGTTCCGGCCAGACCATCCTCGAGCTCTCGCAGGAAGCGGTATCGCTCCTGGCGTGGGCGATCGAGAAGCTCGGCGACCCGTTCGCCATCGCGGGCTTCCACTCCAACACGCGCCACGACGTGCGCTATCTCCACGTCAAGGGCTACGGCGAACACTGGAACGACGAGGTCAAGGCGCGCCTGGCTGCGATGGAAGCGGGCTACTCCACGCGCATGGGTGCGGCGATGCGCCACGCCGGCCACTATCTCGCGGCGCGGCGTGCCGACAAGAAGCTCATGCTCGTCCTCACCGACGGCAGGCCGTCCGACGTCGACGCGCACGACGAGCGCCTGCTCGTCGAGGACGCCCGGCAGGCGGTGAAGGAGCTCGAACAGGACGATATCTTCACCTACTGCATCAGCCTCGACGCGAGGGCCGACGAATATGTCGGCGACATCTTCGGTCGCCAGTACACGGTCGTCGACCGCGTCGAGCGGCTGCCGGAAAAACTGCCTGCGCTCTTCATGGCGCTGACGAAGTAGCGCGCTGCTCAGTTTGCCGCAGCCGGCGTCTCCCACCCGCCGTTGCCGCGAGCGTCCACCGGGCAGAGACATAAGCGGCTGTATTGAATAAAGTTGTTTGCGTCGCAGCCGTTATGAGCCATACGATTCGTCCAGCCGGCTGCCTTGGCGGGAACGCCCGGGGCCGCCGGCTCGCCGGGTCGCCGGGCGTCTTTTTGACGGATCGCGCCCCTTGCGTGCCCGCTGCCGAACGGCGGCGGCACAACCGGACAGGGCCTGCAGGTGCACCGAACAGTGAAAGCGGAAACTCCTCCAACACCGGGCCTCAGACTGGCCATCCTGGCGCCGTTGTCGCTCGTGCTGGCCGTGCTGGCTGCCGGCGTTCTGGGCGGCTACTGGAGCCACGCGGAGGCGGATGAGGGACACGGCGTATGGCCGTTCGCCGTTCTTGCGGTGGTGTCGACGAGCGCGCTGTTCGCGGCTTCCTATGTGCTCATCCGGCAGGCGGAGCGGCGGCTCCTGAAATCCCAGACCGAACTGAAGGAAAGCGAAGCGCGTTTCCGCGCGCTGGTCGAGAGTTCGAGCGACCTGATCTGGGAGGTCGACGCACGCACCGTCTACACCTATGTCAGCCCGAAGATCCGGGATCTGCTGGGCTACGCGCCCGAGGAAGTGATCGGCAAGACGCCTTTCGACCTGATGCCCGCCGCGGAGGCCGAGCGCGTGCGCATGTTGTTCGACGTCATCACGGCGTCGCGAGAGCCCGGCTTCGGCATCGAGAACGTCAACCGCCACAAGGACGGCCATGAGGTCGTGCTCGAAACCAGCGCGGTTCCCGTTTTCGGCCCGAGCGGAGAGCTTGTCGGCTACCGCGGCGTCGATCGTGACATCACCGCGCGCAAGGCAGTCGAGCGCGAACTGCGCCAGAGCCAGATCAGCCTCGCCGAGGCGCAGCGCATCGCCAACCTCGGCAGCTGGGAGTGGGACCTCGCCACCGGCGAGCTGCGCTGGTCCGACGGCAGCTATCGCATCTTCGGCCTCTCGCGCGAAGTCTTCGGCGCGACCTTCGCGGCGTTTCTCCAGACCATTCATCCGGACGACCGCGCGCGTGTGCAGCAGGCCCTCGAGGCGGCCCGCGAGCACGGCAAGCCGTACGGCGTCGAGCACCGCATCGTGCGTCCCGACGGCTCGGAGCGCGTGGTCCAGGAGCGCGGGGAGATCGCCTACGATGCCGACGGCAACGCCGTGCGCATGGTCGGAACGGTGCAGGACATCACCGAGCAGAAGGCCGCCGAATTGCGGCTGTACCAGGCGGCCAAGGTCTTCGAAAACACCAGCGAGGGCGTCGTGATCACCGACGCGGCGCGACGCATCGTGGCCGTGAACCGCGCGTTCACGCGCATCACCGGCTACAGCGAAGACGAGGTCATGGGCCGCGAGCCGTCTCTCCTGCAGTCCGGCCGCCACGACGCCGAATACTACGACCGGATGTGGAGGGCGATCGATTCGCACGGCCGCTGGCAGGGCGAGATATGGAACCGGCGCAAGAACGGATCCGATTACCCGGAGTGGCTCAATATCAGCGTGGTGCGCGACGACGCGGGCGCGATCGCCAATTACATCGGCGTGTTCTCGGACATCACGTCGATCAAGGAAGCCCGCGACCGCGTCGAGTACACTGCCCACCATGACGCGCTCACGGGGCTGCCGAACCGGCTGCTGTTCCGCGACCGCCTGGAGCAGGCGCTGGTGCTGTCGCGCAGGAGCGGCAGCGGCGTCGCGGTGCTCTTTCTTGATCTCGACCGCTTCAAGGTGATCAACGACACCCTGGGACACGAGGCGGGCGACCTTCTGCTGCGCGAGGTCGCGCAGCGCCTGACCGGCTGCCTGCGCGGCGAAGACACCGTCGCGCGCATGGGCGGCGACGAGTTCGTGGTGATCCAGAAGGGGGTCGCCCAGCCCGAGGACGCGGCGCTGCTGGCGACGCGGATGCTGACCGAAATCAGCCGTCCGTTCTCGCTCGGCGGCCATGAAATCGTGACCGGCCTCAGCATCGGCATCAGCCTCTACCCCGAGGATGGAGAGGACGTCAGCACCCTGCTCAAGAATGCCGACGCCGCCATGTATCGCGCGAAGGACAAAGGGCGGAACGGCTACCAGTTTTACTCCAACGAAATGACCGCCGCCGGGATGGAGCACCTCGAACTGGAGAGCGACCTGCGCCAGGCGCTGGTGCGCGGCGAGCTGGAGGTGTATTACCAGCCGCAGATCGACCTCGCGAGCGGGCGGATCGTCGGCGCCGAAGCCCTCGCGCGCTGGCACCATCCTACCCGCGGGATGATCCTGCCGAGCGTGTTCATTCCGTTGGCCGAGGAGAGCGGAATGATCGGCCCGATAGGCGAATGGGTGCTCATCAACGCGTGCACCGACGCCAGGGCCTGGCAGACTGCCGGACTGCCCGGCGTGCGGATGGCGGTGAATATTTCGGGGCGCCAGATCGGCATCGATCACACGGTGGAAAAGGTTTCCGCGGCCCTGAAGACCTCGGGCCTTGCCCCGCAATTCCTGGAGATCGAGGTCACCGAAAGCGTCGTCATGCAGGACGCCACCCGGGCCATTTCAGTCCTCAACACGCTCAAGGACATGGGGGTGACGCTCGCCATCGACGACTTCGGCACCGGCTATTCCTCGTTGAGCTACCTCAAGCATTTCCCGCTCAACAAGCTCAAGATCGACAAGTCATTCGTGGACGGAATGGTGGACAACCCGGACGATGCCGCGATCGTCATGGCCATCATCGCGATGGCGAAAAGCCTGCGGCACACCGT
This sequence comes from Pseudomonadota bacterium, assembly GCA_021820845.1. Lineage (GTDB taxonomy): Bacteria > Pseudomonadota > Gammaproteobacteria > Burkholderiales > Thiobacillaceae > Thiobacillus. Next base: position 24,429 of record JAKADC010000004.1, on the reverse strand, counting down.
GATCGCCGAAGGCGTGGAGACCGAAGCACAGGTCGAACGGCTGCGCGAATACGGCTGCGATGAAATTCAGGGCTTCTTCTACAGCCCGCCCCTGCCGCGCGAGCGGTTCGCCGAGTTTCTCCGCAAGGGCATCGCGCCAGGCACGAACGGGGCGTCGAAGCAGGCACGGGAGGCCGCGGAGGCGCGCTGACCCGAGTGAAGCCGCTGGCGTCACGCCGCGGCCTCGCGGAAGGTCCGCTTGCCGTCGCGCTTCGCCGCGTAAAGCGCAGCGTCGGCTTTCTTCAGCAACGCGCTCAGGCTCTCCTCGCCGGGGCAGCACATGGCGATGCCCACCGACGCCCCCACGCGCGCGGTCGCGCCGGCGGCAAGCCGGACCGGCCGGCGCAGGCTGTCCACCACGCGGCCGGCGACTTCGCGCGCCGCCGCCGCATCGTCGACCTGGGTCAGCACGATGACGAATTCGTCGCCGCCGAACCGGGCGATCACGTCCGCTTCGCGCAGCAGCTGTTTCATGCGCTGCGCCGAGGCCACGAGCACCTCGTCGCCCGCGCCGTGCCCGTGGTGATCGTTGACCGCCTTGAAATCGTCCAGGTCGATCGCCAGCACGGCCAGTTGCGTGCGCGAGCGTTTCGCGCCGGCGATCAGGTGCGTCTCGTTTTCCTGCAGGTAACGCCGATTGACGAGTCCCGTCAGCGGATCGTGCAGACTGAGCTGTCGGATCGTGCGTTCCGCGTGGACGCCGGCGGCAATCAGGCGGACGGTTTCCCGGTACAGCCCGAACAGCGCGAGTCCCATCCACAGGCCGGCGATTCCGAGCAGCGCCGACGACAGGCCTTCGCCGCGAACGCGCGCCGCTTCACGCGTTTCCAGTTCGTTCAATTCGTCGCGTTCGGTCTCGATCAGGATGCGATGGATCTGCTCGATGGCGGACTTGTCGAAGCCGCCGAGCCCCGGGTCGGGAGGCGGCGTCGCCGCGCCTCCGCTCGCGCTTTGCTGGAGCGAACTGAGCCCGGTTTCGAGCGCCGCCTGCAGCGCGGGCAGGGGCGCGAGCCGGGCCGCCTGCGCGCTGTCGTCGCCGACCAGCGCGATGAGCTGTCTGGCGCTCGGGCACGACGATTGGCGGCAGATCAGGTTGCGGTCGAGATCGGCGGGATTCTGCGACTCGGCGTGCTTGCGAACCGCACTGTCGAGATTGAGGAGGTAGGTGCGCAGCGCGTTGATGTAGGCGATCACTTCCCGCGTGTGGTCGACCGAGCGGATCGCCTCTTCCGAGCGCTGGTGCAGGTAGACGATCATGGCGAGCAGCACCGCGATGATGAGCGCGAAGATCAGCACGCCCTTGTTGAGCACGCGCCTGAAGCCGGTGAAGACGGACGCGCTGATCTCGGGCCGTTTCAAGGCCGCGGCGCGCGCCGTGTCGGGCGCCGCGGGGGCGCCGGAGGCGAAGGCGTCCTTGCTGGGTTGCGTCATGAACGGTGTCCGGAAAATTTCCCCGGATGGGGCCGTCGAGGCGGCGGAAAGGTTCCCCGCCGCGCTCACGATGGGCGCACCGGCACGGCGCACCCGGCCGTGGAAAAGGAGTTACCGGAGTTCCGGCGGCGGGGGCGGCGGATAGCCCGCGGGCGGCGGCGGCACGCCCGGCGGCAAGGGCTCGTAGGGCTCGTAATACGGCGAGCGGCTTGGCCGGTAGATGCGGCCGGAAACCGGAACCTGGTGGCCCTTGGAATACATGCATTGCACGTAATGGACGTCATAGCGGCGCTGCAGGCCGTAGCCCGACGCCGCGGCGGTTTCGGTGCCGGCCAGTCCCCCGATCAGAAGCCCGGTTCCCGCTCCGACCCCTGCGCCCTCGTGCCCGCCGAGCGCGGCGCCGGCGGCGGCGCCGATCGCGGTGCCGACCACCGCGCTCTTCACGCCGCTGGTCTCCGCCACCTCGCCGGGCGTCCTGCCGCCCACGCTGGCCAGCGCGTAGCTGCGGCATTCCGCGTCGTCGGCGCGGAACTGCGCGAAGCTCTTGCCGCTGCCCGGCAGCACCATGACGCTCGGGCCGGTCGGCATCGTGGTGCATCCGGCCACAAGCAGGGCCAAGGCAAACATTCCTGGCAGGCTACGCATGCTCATCGCTCCTCATCGGACGGGGGCTGCGGCGCGACAGGCTGCCAGCCCCCGGGACATTTCTTCACCTGCGGATAATAGCCGCGCGGCCGGGTGCAGTAATACCAGTACGCCGGCGGCGCGGACTCCGGGATCGCCTCGCGCTCGATATAGACCGGCGGCTCGGACGGAACCGTCACGACCGGCGGCGGATAGTAATACGGGTAATAACCGGGATAGGGATAGTAGTAGGGCGCGGGATAAGGCGGGCCGAACCAGAACGGGTCGACGACAACGCCGACCCCGACGTGCCCGCGCCAGTGCCCGCGGTCTGCCGCCGCGACGCCGGAGCCGAGGCAGGCGAGCGCCCCCAGAAGCAGCGCAGACGCCGCGCGAAGCCGGTTCATCGAGCGAAGCGTGTTCATCGAATCTCCTCGTCCAGACAACGCGCCGTGGGCCGCGCGGGAAACGCCCATCGAACATTCGACCCGCACTCCCGCCGACAAGTTTCGGCCTGCGCCGTTCCCGCAAGCACCCCCTCGCTGCGGCATCGTCGCCGCCTTATTCGTCGCGCTCGAACTGCTCGATGCGCTCGGCTTCCAGCACCGCATCCGCCACCCACTCCCGCATCGCAGGCAGCGCCAGCATCGCCTCGGCGTACTCGCGCGCCGCGCCCTGCAGCGTCACGTCGTAGGTCTGGAAGCGCAGCACCACGGGCGCGAACATCGCGTCGGCGATCCCGAAGCGCCCGAACAGGAAGTCGCCGCCGCGGCCGAAGCGCGCGCGGCAGTCGGCCCAGATTGCCAGGATGCGTTCGATGTCCGCCACGCTCGCTGCGGTGCGCCCCTGGCCCGGACGCCGCGCCCGGATGTTCATCGACATCTGCTCGCGCAGCGCGCCGAAGCCCGCGTGCATCTCCGCGCTCACCGAGCGCGCCGTCGCCCGCGCCGCCGCGTCGGCCGGCCAAAGCTGCCTGTCCGGAAAACGCTCGTGCAGGTATTCGCAGATCGCCAGCGAATCCCACACCCGGAGCTCGCCGTCGTGCAGCGCAGGCACCTTGCCGGACGGCGACCACGCCGCGAGCTCCGCGGCCGATCCGGGCGCGTAAAGCGGAACGCGCACCGTCGCGAAGGGAATGTCCGCCTGGCGCATCGCGAGCCAGGGGCGCAAGGACCAGGACGAGTAGTTCTTGTTGCCGATGACGAGGGTGAGGGAAGACATCGCGGTCGATCCGTGGCGGCAGGGGAGGATATGCAACGTTACACGAAGCGGGCCGCGGGCGGGAATGCAGACGTCGGTGAACCGCGCCGCGCAGACGCCCGCACTTGCACGCCGTCACCCCAGCGGGGAGGGCGGCTGCCAGATGCCGTCCCAGGCCGCCTGCGCCGAGACCCGCAGGCGCTCGGAGAGGCCGGCTTTTCGCTGGAAACAGACGTGCAGCACGCGGCCGCGCTGGCAGGCGCGGCGAATGATTTCGTCGCTCGTCGCGAGTTCGTCCACCAGGCCGAGGTCGAGCGCCTTTGCGCCGAGCCATGCTTCGCCGGTCGCGACCTTTTCGATGTCGAGCTGCGCGCGGCGGTCTTGCACGAACGCGCGGAATTGCGCGTGGATGTCCTCCAGCTCCTCGCGCAGCTTGGCACGGCCCGTTTCGGTGTTTTCGCCGAACAGCGTGACCGTGCGCTTGAATTTTCCGGCGGTGAACTGTTCCCAGTCGATGTCCCTGGCCTGCAGCCAGCGGTGGAAGTTGGGGATTTGCGCGACCACGCCGATGGAGCCGACGAGCGCGAAAGGCGAGGCCGCGATGCGGTCGGCGACGGCAGCCATCAGATAGCCGCCGCTCGCGGCCACCGCGTCCACCATCACGGTCAGCGGCAACCGGGCGTCGCGGAGCCGGAGCAGTTCGGCCGCCGCAAGGCCGTAGCGGTTGACCATGCCGCCTCCGCTTTCGAGCCGCAGCAACACGGCGTCGCCCGGCCTCGCCGCGTGCAGGATGGCGCTGATTTCCTCCCGCAGCGACGCCAGCGCCGAGGCGCGGAGATCGCCCTTGAAGTCGAGCAGGTAGCTGCAGGCGACGGCTTCGGTCTGTTTTTTCTGCGCCTTGCGTTCGGCCTTGCGCTGCTTGCGCAGCGTTCTGAACGCCTTCCTGGAAAGCTGCGCGGCCTGGATCCTGTCGCCGGCCGCCTCGAGCTGGCGCTTGACGTCGGTGACCTGGATCTGGCCGGCGTCGCGCCCGCGACGGCGCGAGACGACGGCGACCCCGCCGGCGACGCCGACGACCGCCAGCACGACCGTCACGGCTTCGGCCAGGAACAGCGCGTATTGCGCGGCAAGCCCGTCCACGGCGTCTGGTGCGGCGCCGGGGCGTCAGGTCTGCGGTCTGTGCGTCTTCCGGGTGGAAACGCCGAACAGCGAGTAGACGGGGCACCAGCCGACGAGGCTGGTGGCGAGGAACGCGATCGCGATGATGCCGAGGATGATCGCTGCCGTACCGGAGATCTGGCCCGTGAAATAGAGGATGACGACAATCGCGACGGCGATGAGGCGAATGATCTTGTCCGCCGTACCCATGTTCGGTTTCATGCTGGGCCTCCTGTCCGGCAACCGTTGGAGTCTTCAGCGTAGTCCAGGACGGCCGCCGGACAAGGCGCGCGCCGAGCCGGGCGCGCCACGGCCGGCGCGCCGCTTGGACGCGATTCCGCTCAGTCCGGCCAGACGCGGTCGGGATGCACCGGCTGCGGCGCGGGCTTGGGTGCCGGCGCGGCCTTCGGTGGTTCGGTTTCGGCGGCGCTTTCCTGGCGCGCCTTCACTTTGCGCACGCCGTCCGCGAGCTTGCTGGATGTCTTGTTCATGATTGCAGTAACTCCTCGATCAGGGCTTCAACTTCGTGGGCGGCCGCCTTGCCGCGGTGGCCGAGGCCGTACACGCTGGTGCCTTCCACGGCCGCGCTGCGGTAGGCGGCGCGCCGCGCGAGGCCGGCGCGCAGGGTGGGGAATTCCAGCTCGGCCAGGGCTTCGTGCATGGCGCGCGAAAGCGCGTTGCGCGTGTCGAGCTGGTTCAGCACGGCGAAGGCCTTGAGCCGGGGGTTGCGCCGGCGCGAGTCGCGCACCGCCGCGGTGATGTCCACGCTCGCCCAGAGATCGACGGGCGAGGGCTGGATCGGCACCAGCAGCACGTCGACGCTGTTCAGCACGTCGCCCACCGTCGCGGTCTGCAGCGTGGGCGGGCAGTCGATCACGACGTAGCGGTGTCCGCGCATGCCGGCCGCGATGCGGCCGGGGACGTCGTCCTGCGCCACCGCGTGGACCGCGGGCAGGTGCCCGCGCGCGTCGCCGATGGCCGCCCACTGGCTGATCGAGGCTTGCGGGTCCGCGTCCAGCACGAGCGTGCTGCCGCGTCGCTGCAGGCCAGCGGCCAGGTTGAGCGCCAGGGTCGTCTTGCCCGTGCCGCCTTTCTGGTTCGCGACCGCGATGCGCAGGCCGGGCATGGGCGTCAGTTCGCCGGCGCGACCAGGCCGTCGATCTTCTGGGCCAGCGCGACGCAGTCGGGTCCGATCTTCTTGCCGTCGGCGTCGAGGGTGACGCTGACGTAGGTCTTGCCGAAGCTCAGGTTCGGATACAGGCCCGCCTCCTCGGACAGCTTGGCGACGCCGTCCAGGAAATGCCGCGTCTGGGCGTAGGTCTCGAATTCGTAACGCCGCGTCAGCATGGGCGGCAGGTCCTGCCGCCGCCAGTGCGGAATGGGGTTGTTGTCTTCAGGCATAACGCTGTTCCTTTTCGGGCAAGTCGGCCTCCATCTTGCGAAGCTCGTCCAGATGCGTCAACTCGTCGCGCAGGATGCCCGTGAACAGGCCGTGGTGGACGAAGTCGCGCACCCGCGCACAATAGGCCGCAGCTTCCTCGTACAGCCGGACCGCCTCGACTTCGAGCACGCGATCGATCGCGATCATTTCGCCCAGGCTGCGGCCGAGCCGCACCGGCGGCAACTGCGTGGCATTGGGCGCGGAACCGAGCCGGAGCAGGGCGTCCATCAGGCTTTGCACGTGGCCGAGTTCCTCGGTGACGTCCTCGCGAAAATGCGCGCAGTGGTCCGCCATGCCCCACTGGTCGCAGAGCCTGGACTGGGCCATGTATTGCTGGACTGCCGCCATTTCATGGCCCAGCGCCCGGTTCAGATACCCCAACAGCCGTGGATCGATTGCCATGCCGCCCCCTTTCGCTAGGCGGCGATGCCGGTCACGTCGCCGTCGCGTCCGGCTTCGCCGGCACCGGGCTCCGTCGGCAGGATGGTTTCCACTTCGCCGTGCACGCGGGCGATGATGTGGGCGGCGATCAGCCCGTCGCCCACCCGCTCGCACGCATCCGCGCCGGCGCGAACCGCCGCGTTGACCGCGCCGGTCTCGCCGCGAACGAGGACGGTGACGTAGCCGCCGCCGACGAACTGGCGGCCGATCAGCCGCACCTCCGCCGCCTTGGTCATCGCGTCCGCCGCCTCGATCGCGGGCACCAGGCCCCGCGTCTCGATCATGCCGAGCGCAAGCCCGGTGGCCGTGCCCGTCATGACCGGACGCTTCGTTTCAACTGCCATGTCCATGGCGCACCCCCATCAGGCCGCGGCAGCGGTCGGCAGGATGTTTTCGACTTCGTTGTGCACGCGAGCGATGATGTGGGCGGCGACCAGGCCGTCACCCACGCGCTCGCACGCATCCGCACCGGCGCGAACCGCGGCGTTCACCGCACCGGTCTCGCCGCGCACCAGAACCGTCACGTAGCCGCCGCCGACGAATTGGCGGCCGATCAGGCGCACTTCCGCTGCCTTGGTCATCGCGTCCGCCGCCTCGATGGCGGGAACCAGTCCGCGGGTTTCGATCATGCCGAGGGCAATGCCAGTCATTCCAGTAGCCATTTTCCTATCTCCTATTACAAGTTGCTTTCAGTTCGCTCAGGCCGCAGCCGCGGTCGGCAGGATGTTTTCGACTTCGTTGTGCACGCGGGCGATGATGTGGGCGGCGACCAGGCCGTCACCCACGCGCTCGCAGGCGTCGGCGCCGGCACGGACCGCGGCGTTGACCGCACCCGTCTCGCCGCGCACCAGCACGGTCACGTAGCCGCCGCCGACGAACTGGCGGCCGATCAGGCGCACTTCGGCGGCCTTGGTCATGGCGTCGGCGGCTTCGATCGCCGGCACCAGACCGCGTGTTTCAATCATTCCCAGAGCGATGCCCGTCATTACGTTTGCCATGATGTTTCTCCTTTACACGGTTAATGAAACTGCCTTGCTTGCCTTGTGGTGCTCATCCACCACATTCCACTGATCGATGATCCCGAGGATCGTCAAATCGGTAAGAATCCTGTAATCGCCGGCGCCATAGCGGGCGGCCGAGCCGCCGGCGGTAAATACCCATTTCCCTTCCGGAACACCGACTGGATCCACGGCCACGGCGAGCGTGCCTTTCGCGTCGGCCAGCACGCGCAGCGACGCGTGAAAGAGGCCGGGAATGCGCCGCGTGCACACCAGATCGGACACCACGCGCATGATCTCCATCTCAATGCTCCTGCTGCTGCCAGTGGTCGATGATGCCGATGATGGTCAGGTCGCTCGGGAAGTCCTTCGCGCCCGCTGCCTCGCGCGCCGCCGAACTGCCGACGCAGATCACCCAGTCGCCCGGGATGCAGCCCACTGCATCGACCGCCACGCTGCGTGCACCGCCGGCCTTCTCCCGCACCACCAGCAGCGGCCGGTGGCCCATCTCGCGTACGCGGTTGGTCGACACCAGGGTTTTTTCCACTTGCATGATCTTCATGACTTCACCTCAATGCCCATGCGAATCGGGTTCGATGTCCGTCACGGCTTCCTGCGCGCTGCCCGGCTGCTTGCCCTGCACCGTCATGCCGCAGAACAGCAGGCCTTCCTTGGCCAGAACCGGATAGCGCGTCTCGATCGCGGCCCTGATTCGGCGGCAGCGCGCCGCCGCGCGCTCGCGCGAACCCGGCACCTGCTCGTCGTAGCGAAAATGGATCGCGATCGGAATCGGCAGGCCGTGTGCCACGTTCAGCTTGCTGAAGATCTTGATGCCGACGTCCACGTCCGCCGCGCCTTCCTCGATCGTGTTCAGGTGGCCGAAGTAGGCCAGGTTGCGCAGATGCAGCACATCGAAGCTGTCGCCGAGGTTGATGAAGCGCTCGGCGTGGCCGACGTCGGCGTAGCGGCCGCCGTGGTTGGCGCAGACATAGTCGATCTGCGACAGATTGTTCGTGAGCAGGCGCTCGATCAGGCTGCGCATGCCGGTTTCCGGCGCGCTGCGGCCAGCCTCGCGCACGGCCTCGTCGATCGCGGCGCCGAGGCGCCAGCGTGCTTCCGAGGCGGCCATGCCGGCGGTCTGCTGGTACACGGCGAAGTTGTCGACGAAGCATGCCGTGTCCATTTCACCGTTGGCGTCGGGCACGTGGATCTTGATCGCGTCGTTGTCGGTGTCCACGCCGATCAGCAGCGTCGCGACCGAGGCGCCGCAACAGAAGCCGTTCTCGATCGCGGTGCGGAAGGCGGCCAGGCGATCGAGCGCAGCCTGGGCGGCCTTGCGATCGTCGCTGCCGTGAGCCGCGCAGCCTTCGTGATGCGGGTCCGAACTGCTGAAGTGGTAGACGGCGATCTTGAGGTAGCGCGTGCCGGCGTCCGACAGCGTCGGCACGCCCTCGCGGAAGCGGCGCAGCTCGGTCTCGGTCCAGTGCTTGACGTTCAGTTCGACGTCGAACATGGCGCCGGCGTAGGACTTGCGGCGCACCGCCTGGAGCGGCAGGCGCAGCACGAACTGCAGCAGGCCCTTGAGACGGCCATCGGCGCAGGGGCTGATGTCGATCTCGTGGAAGCCGCATTCGACGAAGAAGCGCTGCATGGCTTCGACCTCGTCGCGGCCGTTCCAGCGCGCGGCGTAGTCCCGGGCCAGGGTGTGGTAGGTCTGCAGCACGCTGTGGCCGTAAAGCTTGCGCATGTCGAGCGTGGTCACCCAGGCGTCGGCGAGCACCGTTTCAGGCAGTTCGAAGCCGAGGCGCTCGCGTGCGATCTGCTGCGCGCGCTGCTCGAAACCGGCCTCATGCTGCTGCGCGGCGATCTCCTTGAGCGTCGGCACGATGGCGTCGAAGCGGGCGCGCACCGTGCGCTCGTAGTCGGCCAGTTCGGCATTGCGCGCCGCGTCGATCAGCGGATGGGCTTGCGGCGCGCAGGCGCTGGTCACGCACTCGCCGGCGCGTTCCTGCATGCCGGGCGGGCAGAAGCTCACGCGCTGGGGCCAGCTCGGCAGCATGCTCGCGGCCGGCGCGGTGCGCATCGCCATGCCCGCCGGAGCGGATTGGCGCGCGCGCATCGCGTCGAGACGTTGACGGGTATTCATGCCGGATCGTCCTCGCTACGCCTGCTCAGCCCCGGGCGCCGCCGGACACGGTGATCGCCGCGCCGCCGCTGGCATTGCCGCTGCTGCCGGTGATGCGGCTGGCGGTCGGTGCCGGACGCTCGATCTCGCGGTTGTCGCGGGCGGTGGCGCCGTTGCCACGCGGATCGCCGCGCAGGGTCGGATTGCGACGGGTCGCCGGACCTTCGGTGCCGGTCACGCGGTTGCCGCGATCCCAGGCGTCGCCGGTGATGTGGCGCTCGCGGCCTTCGCCGGTGATGCGTTGGGGCGCGGGCTCGGTCACCGGCTGCGGCGCGGCCGGAACGGCCACGGCGCCCGCCTCGTCGCGGTAGCGGAATTCGGGCGTGCCGGACACCAGGCCGGTGGCGCGGGCCAGGGGACCGGTGATGCGGCCGCCGACGCCGTAGGCGCTGCCGGTGACGCGACGGGTCTCGCTCGACTGCGCGGCGCGCGCCGGCGACACCACGGAAAAGTCGCCGGTGCGGTTGCCGCCCTGGCCGGCGTCCATCGCGTTGCCGGTGATCGCGGCAGGCGCCTGCGAGCCCTCGGGGCCGCGGCTGCGGTAGGCCTGTGCCATGGGCGGACGACCGCAGGCGGCCGCGGTCTGGCTCTCGCCCTGGTAGGGCGTGCCACTCACCGGCTGGCAGGTGCCGCGCTCGTTGCCGGTCATCTTGTCGTCGGGCCCCGGCTGGATGCCGGTGAGGTCGGCGTTGCGGCCGAGGCGGGCGCGGTTGATCGCTTCCGCCGCGGTGCGCGCCGCGCAGAACTCGGCGTACTGGTCGGCGCCGATGTAGGACGTCCCGGTCACCGGCTTGCAGGCGCCGTGCTCGTCGCCGGTCACCTGCGCCGAACGGCCGACCTGGGTGCCGGACACGTCGAGGCCCTTGAGGGTGCGCGACACGCCGACCTTGGCCGGCGACTGGTAGGGTTCGGCGCGGCAGAAGGACTTGAATTCTTCGGTATTGACGTAGTCGGAACCCGTCACGCGTGCGCAGGCGCCCGGCTCATCGCCGGAAAGTTTCGGTGAACGACCCGGTAGGGTGCCGCTCACCGTTGCGCCATTGCTCGTGCGACGGGTTTCCACCTTTTTTGGGCTGTTGCCCTCGGCGGATGGGCGCACCAGCGCGTCGGCGTAGGCGCTGCCGGTGATGTTGCGCGACGCGCCGGACTCGCCGCCGGTCACCTTCGTGGTGCGGGCGAGATCGCTGCCGGACACGGCATTGCGCGCCGCCGTCATGCCCATCACCGCCTTTTCCGGGCGCGGCTCGGGTGCCGTGCCGCAGAATTCGCCGGCCTGCTCGGCGGCGAGGTATTCGGTGCCGGTCACGCGCTTGCAGGTGCCGGTCTCGTCGCCGGTCACCCGCGTGCTGCGGCCGACTTCGGTGCCGGTGACGCGGCGGCCGCGGCTGGTGCTGGTCGTGCCGACCTTGGCCGGTGCCGGCTCGGGCAGCGTGCCGCAGAATTCGCCGAACTGCTCGGCGCCGACGTATTCGGTACCGGTGACGGTGCGGCAGGTGCCCGGCTCGTTGCCGGTCACGTGCGCGGTGCGCTCGACCTGGTTGCCGGTCACGGTGCTGCCTGCCAGCGTCGTGCCGATTTCCACCTTCGGCGGCTCGGGCTTGATGCGGCCGCAGGGGCGGCAGGGCGGCGCGTCGCCACGGCCGCGCAGCGATTGCTCGATGCGGCGCTGGCGTGCGCTGGAGATCGGCGCCAGCGCCACGGGCGTGGCTGGCCGCGCCTCTTCGACGCGCGCGGAATAGGTCTCGCTATGCTGGCAGCCGCAGCTCGGCGTTCCGGCCGGTGCCGCTGACGTCGCGGTGGGAACGGGTGCGCTGGCGCGCGCAGCCATACGGGCTTCGGTTGCGCTCCTGGGCGCAGCGGTCTTGCCGGTCTGGAGCGCACTCTTCCCGTGGAGGGAGAGCGCCTGGCGGCGGGCGATGGCCGCTTCCCGGCCGCTGAGGCGTTCGGTTGTGGCGGTTGCTGTCGCTTCACTCATAATCTGGTTTCCTTATGCTTCAGCGGTTGATCATTAGGGTCTGGCGTCGGGCATGCGTGCCTGTTGCCCTTGTTGCAAACTATAAAGAGACAGTTGCATAATAAAAAATGAATAATATTTATTGTTGTCATTCACTAAGGTGAATGGATAAAGCGCCCGGAAAGGATCACCGTGAACGTCACATTTCGCCAATTGCGCCTGCTGGAGGCCGTCGCGCGCCATTCCAGCTTCACCCGCGCGTCCGAGGAGCTGCATCTCACGCAGCCCGCGGTCTCGACCCAGATCAAGCAGCTCGAGGAGGAGGTCGGGATGCCGCTCTTCGAGCAGATGGGCAAGAAGATCTTTCTCACCGAGGTCGGCAAGGAGGTCTATGCCTTCAGCCGCGCCATCGCCCAGCAATTCCGCGACATCGAATCGGTGCTCGACGACATGAAGGGCGTGAAGCGCGGGACGCTCTCGCTCACCGTCACCAGCACGGGCAAATACTTCGCCCCCTACCTGCTGGCGGCCTTCCTCAAGCGCTATCCCGGCACCCAGGTGCATCTCGAGGTCACCAACCGCGAGGAAGTCGTGCAGCAGCTGCAGGACAACGCGCCCGACATGGCGATCATGGGCACGCCGCCCGAGAACATCGAGCTGCAGTCGCAGGCCTTCATGCAGAACCCGCTGGTGATCATCGCGCCGCCGGACCATCCGCTCGTCGGCGTCTCCCGCGTGTCGCTGAGCCGGCTCGTCGAGGAGAACTTCATCCTGCGCGAGCGCGGCTCCGGCACGCGCAACGCGGTCGAGCGCTTCTTCCAGCAGCACGGCGTCAAGTTCAACGCGTCGATGGAGATGAGTCGCAACGAGGCGATCAAGCACGCGGTGATGGCGGGCCTGGGCCTCGGCATCGTGTCGCTGCACACGCTGGAATTCGAGCTGGCGCTGGGCCGCGTCGCCATCCTCAGCGTCGAGGGCTTCCCGATCATGAAGGAGTGGTACATGGTCCACCGCAGCGGCAAGCGCATGTCGCCGATCGCGCAGGCGTTCCACGAATTCGTGCTGAACGAGGCCGACCGCATCATGAAGCTGCCGCAGCCGAAGCCGGTGACGCGCTCGCGCCGGCGGGTGACGCGCTCATAGCCGCCCGGCGCGCGGCGCCTAGCTCTTGAACTTCACCAGCCGGCTGACCTGGATGTCGGAGATGAACACGACGCCCGTATGGCTGTTGAAGAAGGGCGAAAAGCCTTCGAGGATCGGCTCGACCAGTTCCCCCGGCACGGCGACGATGATCATGATCAGCACGGCATCCTCGTTGAACATGAGGTGGCCTTCGTGGAAACCGTGGCGGCCCTTGCCCGAGAGGTTGCCGACGATGGTGTAGCCCGTCACGCCGGCGCGGTCGAGCAGGTCGGTGGCGAATTCCTGATGCGCGCCTTCGAGAATGATCTCGATCTTCTTCAACGGGCTGAGATTGAGGTGGTTCATAGCGTGAGCTCCTTTTCTTCGATGGCGTTGCCGACGGCGCGCAGCGCGTGCGGTTGCCACGCGCCGTCCTCGAACACGTAAACGTCGCCGGATTCCGGATCGGCCACCGCCATGCGCAGCCAGCCGTTGTGCACCAGGTTGCGCACCTTCACGACGCCTTCGATGGCGGACCGCGCGTGCGCGAACGGCGCCTCGATCACGGTGAGCAGGCGCAGCGGCTCGTGGTAGGGCGCGCCGTCCTTGAGCACGGTCTGCGCCGGCAGCCCGGTGCGCAGGTCCGACAGGTTGCCGGTCATGACGCCGAAGCGTCCGGCGATGTTGTGGTAGACCTTGCTGCCGCTGCCGTAGTGATCGTTGTCGACCGCCGAGAAGTAATGCTCCATGTTGATCCACTGGCCGACCACGAGCGGGCCGGCGAGGATGTTTTCGAGCAGGCGCCCCTTGGGGTCGCAGCGGTAATCATAGGAATGCAGGAACACGCGGCCCGCGAGGTCGAGCCGGTCGGTGACGTGGCGGCGCCCGATGACGAAGGCCGCATTGCCCGCGAGCCCCCACTCCGGCCGCACCTGCGACCAGTCCATGGCATTGCGGCGCGCGAGCCGGTAGGCGCTCGCCGGATCGGCATCCTTGTCCCGCAGGTTCTCCAGCGTCCCGATGCGTTCCGCGGCGCACAGGCGCGACGCAGCCTGCAGGCCGTTGCTGAGCCGCTCGACGTAGACGAGGTGGCTCGACGGCAGGAGGTCGAGGTCGTACAGGCGCAGTTCGTCGGTGGTCGTGTTGTGGAAGGCCGGCACGAACCAGGCGTCGTCGGGGATCGCGATGCCCTGCTCGCGCAAGCGGGCGCGCACCGCGGACTTGTTGGCGATCTGGGCGAGCACGCGGGCGTTCGTGATGCCGTGGTTGCCGCCGCAGGCGCCGCAATCGAGCGCCGATTCGTAGGGGTTGTTCTCCGACGTGCTGCCGTGTCCGGCCAGCAGCACGAAACGCGAGAAGCCTTCGGTCAGGCCGATCGAACGCAACGCCTGGCTGACGAAATGCACCTGCTCGTCGAGACTGAACCCGATCCGTCCGAGCCGCTCGAGCTGAATGCGCGCATAGCCGCGGTTGATGCGGTACACCGCGCGCAGGCGCTCGACGAAGCGCGTCTCGGCCGCGGCGTCGAGCTTGAACGCGCGCGCGAAGTCCGTGGGGCCGGAATGATTGCCGAGCGCCGTCTCGCGCAGCTCGCGGATCATCTCGTCGGTGAGCGCCTCGCGCTCGATGCCGAGTTCGCGCCCCACCGCCTTGACGATCATCGCGCGCTGCAGCGAGCGGATGATCGAATCGGCCTGCTCGCGCGAAAGCTTGTCGAGCAGCAGCCGGCTGTCGGGCCTGTCGGGATGCAGCCGCCGGCGCCAGCGGTTGTAGGCGAGCGGCGCGAGGCTCTTGCCGAACATGTCGAGCCCGAACAGCAGGCCGATCGCCTCGACCGTGATGAAGGGCGAGAGCACCGACGCCTTCAACTCGTGGAACACCTGCTCGAGCGTCGACATGAAGGCCTGGTCGTCGGCGCTGCGCGTGATCGCGAGTTCCAGCACGACGTTCTTCGGGGTTGCGACGACCGGGCAGAGCTGCGTCTCGCTGCCTTTGTCGAGACCGATGAAGCTCACGGGAATCCCGAAGAAGCCCGCGATGCCGAAGGTCTGGTAGTCGCCGACCTTCTCCAGGTGGCGCCGGATGCGTTCGGAGCGGACGTCGATGCAGAACATGACCTGGGCGAACGGACGCTTCTCGCGCGGCGCGGGATCGGCGAGGACGAGTTCGCGCAGCAGGCCGCCCATGTAGTGGGCTTCGCGCGCGTTGAGCCACATGAGACCCTCTTCCCGTTCGAAGCGCGCGAGCAGGGCCGTCAGCTGCCCGACCGCCTCGGGCGCGAGCCGCGGCAGCGCGTCGGCCAATCCGGCGCGGGTCGCGAGTGTGCGCAGGGCGGCGGCGTGGCGCTGTGCCTCGCGCTCGCGCTTGCGCGACAGGTAGTCCGGCAGGATGCGCTCGATGCGCGCCGGCCGCGCCGCGCTGATCGCCTCCTCGACCGCGTGCGCCATGTCCGGCAGCACGCGCCCGCTGTGCAGTTCGCGCCGCAGGTAGGCCTCGGCCGGATGCGCCTCGACGAAGCGCGCGAGGTCGGCGAGGCGGGCGGGCGTGCCCTTGCGCTGCGCGTGCTCGCGCAGCAGGGCGAGGCCCAGCACCAGGCGGATCGCGAGATAGTCGACGAGGTCGGCCGGGTAGTGCCGGCTCCAGTGGTAATGCTTGGCGCCCGCGCGCCAGCGGATGAAGCCGGCCCAGCCGTGCAGCCGCGTCAGTTCGCAGGTGAAGTGGCTCATCCAGTCGTCTTCGGGCACGCCGAGCTCGTCCATGACGTGCTGGATGACGCCCTCGGGGGTGTTGTCGGCGGCGAGGATGCGCTTGATGTGCAGGCCGCGGATGAACAGCCGGAGGTTGCGCCGCGCCACCGCGCTCCACGCGGCGAACAGGCCCTTCTCGCGGCCGGGCATCTGCCACACCGACTGCCCTTCGTCGAAGAAATCGAGGCAGCTCTTGATCACGAGTTCGTTCAGCGTCGCGCCGATCTCGCTGCCGAAGAGCATGTCCACGATCGCGTAGAGCGGGCGGCCGGGCGGCATGTCCGCGCCGACCTGGGCCGTGAGCGCGGCGCCGCCGATTTTCCGCGGCGGCACGGCAAAGCCGTTCAGCGCGGCGTGGATGTCGCCGGCGTCGGCGAGCGAGGGCGGCGCGCCGATGGGCGCCTCGGTTTCCGTCATCAGCGTCATCAGCAGCCGCTGCAGGTCGAGGCCGGCGATGTCGGGCTGGGCCGCGACGAAGCGCTGCACCTGCGCCTCGAGCGCGCCGAGTTCGACCGCGCCCGACGCCAGATAGCGCTGCTGGAGCGGACGCGGCAGGAAGCCGCGCGCGTGGAACAGGCGCTCGCCCTCGCCGACCGCCTGCTCGAACGGAAGATGTTCCAGCCCGTAGAGCGGGTTGTGGTGGATGAAGGTGCGCATCGGCCAGAAAAACGGAATGGGCTCCCCGGCCACGTGGACCATGGCGCGAATCTTCAGGCGTCGTCCCAGTTCGAGCTTCATAGACCCCCTCCCGTCAGGTAGAGACCGGCTGCGACGAAAAGGCCGAACACACCGGTAAACGCGAGCGTCGAGGCCCGTCCGATGTCCGCGCCGGGCGCGGGACGGTCGACGCCGAAGATGAATCCCTGCAGCAGCTTCGTCGCGGCCCAGCCCCAGACGAGCCATATCGCGAGTCCGGCCACCGCACCCGTCCAGTCGAGCGCGTGCAGCACCCGTAACAGGCCGAAGAAGCCGGGAAAGGGCGGCGTGGCGACCGCGGCCAGCGCCGTCACCGCCAGCACGCCCGACAGGCGCGGCAGCGGCCCGATGAGCCCGCCGTGAAGGCCGGCGTACGCCGCGCCGAAACGCCGGTCCAGCGCATGGGCGAGCAGCGCCATCACCGCGGACGGCAGGCTGAACCAGAAGGCGAAGAGGTGCAGGTCGGCGATGTCGGCGCCGCTTGCGGCGAGCGCCCAGGCGAGCGCGAGGCCGGAGGTGGCGAGAAAGCCGGCCCAGCGGCCCATGTCGCGCACCGTCAGCAGCCGAAGTGCGTAGAGTCCCGACGTCATGAGCGCCCAGGGCACGAAATAGGGCGGCACGTCGTGCGCGGCGAGCTGCAGCAGCGCCACGCCCAGCTGCGGCCACACGAGCAGCAGCACGTAGCGCACGGCGGGATTCTGCGTCCGCGTGAGTGCGGCGTTGAACACCGCACTCAGCGGAAACAGCGGCAGGAACAGCGAGGCGATCAGCAGCAATGTCATGTCACACCCACCTTGACCAAACGTTGAGGCGCCGCGATAGGCCGAGCACGGCCTGGGTGAACCAGGCGTACACGTCGGCGACGTAGAACTCGCGCGAAATCAGCGAATAGAGGGCGAGCCGCAGCGGCGGCGTGTCGCCGCGCCGCTCGCGGCCGTTGGCGGCCGCGTAGTAGGTGGCGAGCCAGCCGACCACGATCGCGGCGGTGAGGATCGTCACCAGCACTTCGAAGGTCGCGAGCGGAATGCTCGCCGCGGCGTAGATGCGCTCGCTCAGCATCCGGTCGGGATAGAGGAAGAGGTCGAAGCCGTGTTCGATCAGCGTGTAGCCGGCGACCACGATGACCAGCGAGAGGATGATCATCGCCATCACGCGCCACGGACTGTCGACGCGCAGGCGGTAGGTCGCGAACAGAAGCTGGGCGCCGGTCACCCAGCCGAAGAACAGCAGGATGATCGCGCCCTGTTCGCCGACCGAGTTGCCGCCCATCAGCCAGCGCGACGCGCCGAGCACGATGAACGGCACCGCCACCGTGATGACGGCTGCCACCACCCAGGGCAGGCGGGACGCCAGCGGCTTGCGTTCGACGACGAAGGTGTAGACGTCGTCGTGCGGCACGCCGTCGTGCTTGCGCGCGTTGCCGATCACGCTGCCGGCGCCCAGGAAGAGCGTGCCCTTGAACAGGCCGTGCGCGATCAGGTGGTAGATCGCGAGCGAGAACGCGCCGACGCCGATCTCGACGAACATGAAGCCCATCTGGCCCATCGTCGAGTAGCCGAGCGACTTCTTGATGTCGTTCTGGGTGAGCATCAGGATCGAGCCGAGCAGTGCCGTGACCAGCCCCACCGCGAAGACCAGGTGGAGGACGCCGCCGGCGTGGACGAACACCGGCGCGAAGCGGTTGATGATGAAGCCGCCGGCGTTGACGATGCCGGCATGCATCAGCGCCGACACCGGGGTCGGACCCTCCATCGTGTAGGGCAGCCAGGTGTGGAGCGGGAACTGGGCCGAGCGGGCGAACGCCGCCAGCGCGACGAGCAGCGCCACGACGCCGAGCAACGGCAGGCCCGCGATCGTGTGCGCGTCGGGCGCCGCGGCGATGCGCTCGAACAGCGTCGGCAGGGCCACGGTGCCGTAGCTTTCGTACAGCAGGACCGCGGCCAGCACCAGCGGCAGGTCGCCCAGGCGATAGGTCAGGAAGGTCCAGAAGGCATAGCGCTGCGCGGCGGGCCGCGCGCTGTCGTGGCCGAGCAGGAAATAGAGCAGCACGCCGATCAGGTGCCATGCCACCAGCAGCGTGACGAGATCGCCTGCGGCGACCATCAGCAGGATCGCCATCGCCATCAGGTCGAGCAGGACGTAGAAGCGCGCGTAGCCGGGTTCCTCGGCCATGTAGCGCACCGAGTAGACGTGCACGACGAGGCTGATGCCCGCGACCATCAGCGACATCACGCTGGTCAGGGGATCGAGATACAGGCTGCCCCAGCCGGCGCCGAATCCCATCCACTGCGGCCGGCCTTCCGCCAGATAGAGCGCGAGCGAGGCCGCGGCGAGCAGGAGCGTGAGCACGCTGAAGCCGACGCTCAGGCGCGCGACGCTGCGCCGCGCCAGGCCGGGGCGCAGCGCGACCAGCAAGGCCGCGAGCAAGGGCGTGGCCGGAAGCAGGATCATGAGCTTGTCCATCGCGTCAAATCCTCCTGAATCGAGTGTCGTCGTGTGCCCGGACATTCCGCGGGCGGTTCGGCGGCGCATCGTGGAAGGCGGCGCGGCTGACCCTGGCGAGAGGATGGTTAATCCATAACCAATCGTCTTGGTGCTGGCCATGTGGCTTGCGCGATGCTTATCATTGCGTGCGCAGCGGCTGTGGCCACGGAGGGCGTGTCACGTCGGCAATCCCGATATGCCACGGCAATCCTAGAGTCGTCGATCCATATAAAACAGTCTTATTTTTTTATGGCAACGATTAACGATCGTAAATGAATGTGGCGGCGCTGCCCGGCGTGGATTCGCCGCGCGCCCGGCGCTGAAGGCGCGCGGACGCAGGCGTGGCGGGGGCTTTTCGGGGATGCGGAATACTGGACGGCGTGTCACCGCCGCGCGGTCGGCGGTTCAGGCTTTGGCGCGCGCCGGCCGCTTGCCGGAGGGCGGCAACGGGGCGATTTCCTCGCGGGCGAGCAGATAATCGAGAAACGCCCGCGCGACGACCGAGAGCTGGCGCCCCGCGGGATAGACCGCGTACCAGTGGCGCAGGATGGGAAAGTGCTCGACGTCGAGCACCGCGAACTGCCCCGGCTGGTTGAGGGCGAGCGCGTGGAGTGAAAGGGCCGAGATGCCGAGCCCGGCGAGGATCGCCTGCTTGATGGCCTCGTTGCTCCCGAGCTCCAGGCGCGGGTGGATATTGAGGCCGTGCCCGGTGAACGTGCGCTCGATGGCGTTGCGCGTGCCCGATCCCTTTTCCCGCATCAGCCACGGCTCCGCCGCGATCCGCTCGAGCGGGATCCTTTTCCGGCGCGCCAGCGGATGATCCGGCGCGGCGAGCACGGCGATGGGATTGTCCATGATCGGCGTGGCGACGACGTCGATGTCCTCCGGCGGCTGGCCGACGAAATAGAGGTCGTCGAGGCCGTCGGCGATGCTGGCGAGCACCTGCTCCTTGTTGGTGACGCGCAGCGAAACGTCGATGCCGGGGTAGAGCCTGGAAAATTCGCCCAGCAGGCGCGGCGCGAAGTACGATGCCGTGGTGATCGCGACGAGGCTCAGGCGGCCCTGCTTGAGGCCCTGGCGCTCGGCGACCGACATCGTGAAGCGGTCGAGCGTGCTGAAGATCTCGCGCGTCGCCTGCGCGAGGTGCTGGCCGTCGGGCGTCAGGTGGATCTTCTTGCCGACCTGCGTGATCAGCGGCACGCCGACCGCTTCGGTGAGCTTCTTCATCTGCATCGACACGGTCGGTTGCGTGAGGAACAGCTCCTCGGACGCGCGGGTGAAGCTGCCGAGGCGGGCGATGGCCTCGAAAATTTCCAGCTGGCGAAAAGTTGTGTGGCTGCGCATGGCGGGAACGCGGAGGTTTCGGGCGGTTTCGTATAGAGACTAGTCTATCATTCAGATAGAGAAAATCGACTGTTATTTATGGTTGGCCTCCTGCATGATCCGACCCATCGTGCATGACCACTTCTGGCATGTCGCGTAACCCTAACCTTTTGCTAGGAGGAATCATGGCTGTCAAGACTTACAACGCTGGCGTGAAAGAGTACCGCCAGACTTACTGGATGCCCGAGTACACCCCGCTCGACACCGACATCCTTGCGTGTTTCAAAATCACCCCGCAGCCGGGCGTGGATCGTGAAGAAGTCGCTGCTGCCGTGGCCGCCGAATCGTCGACCGGTACCTGGACCACGGTGTGGACCGACCTGCTGACCGACCTCGACTACTACAAGGGCCGCGCCTACCGCATCGAAGACGTGCCCGGCGACGACACCTGCTTCTACGCGTTCGTGGCCTACCCGATCGACCTGTTCGAAGAAGGCTCGATGGTCAACGTGCTGACCTCGCTGGTCGGCAACGTGTTCGGCTTCAAGGCCCTGCGCGCCCTGCGTCTGGAAGACGTGCGCTTCCCGATCGCCTACGTGAAGACCTGCGGCGGCCCGCCCCAGGGCATCCAGGTCGAGCGCGACAAGATGAACAAGTACGGCCGTCCGCTGCTGGGCTGCACCATCAAGCCGAAGCTGGGTCTGTCCGCCAAGAACTACGGCCGTGCCGTGTACGAGTGCCTGCGCGGCGGTCTGGACTTCACCAAGGACGACGAGAACGTCAACAGCCAGCCGTTCATGCGTTGGCGTGACCGTTTCGCCTTCGTCCAGGAAGCGACCGAAAAGGCGGTCCGCGAGACCGGCGAACGCAAGGGCCACTACCTGAACGTGACCGCGCCGACTCCGGAAGAGATGTACAAGCGTGCCGAATTCGCCAAGGAAATCGGCGCCCCGATCATCATGCACGACTACCTGACCGGCGGCCTCACCGCCAACACGGGCCTGGCCAACTGGTGTCGCAACAACGGCATGCTGCTGCACATCCACCGTGCCATGCACGCCGTGCTCGACCGCAACCCGCACCACGGCATCCACTTCCGCGTGCTGACCAAGGTGCTGCGTCTGTCGGGCGGCGACCACCTGCACTCCGGCACCGTCGTCGGCAAGCTGGAAGGCGACCGCGAAGCGACCCTGGGCTGGATCGATTGCATGCGCGACAGCTTCATCAAGGAAGACCGTTCGCGCGGCATCTTCTTCGACCAGGACTTCGGCTCCATGCCCGGCGTGATGCCGGTGGCCTCCGGTGGCATCCACGTGTGGCACATGCCCGCGCTGGTCACCATCTTTGGTGACGACTCCGTGCTGCAGTTCGGTGGCGGTACGCTCGGCCACCCCTGGGGCAACGCCGCTGGCGCCGCCGCCAACCGCGTCGCGCTGGAAGCCTGTGTGGAAGCCCGCAACAAGGGTGTCCCGGTCGAGAAGGAAGGCAAGGCCATCCTGACCGAAGCGGCCAAGAACTCGCCGGAACTGAAGATCGCCATGGAAACGTGGAAAGAGATCAAGTTCGAGTTCGATACCGTCGACAAGCTGGACGTCGCCCACAAGTAAAGGCTCGAGGGGCAGAGCAGGGCCCCCGCCGCAGACGCGGCGGGGATGCGACCCCCGGCGGGCCGCCTGCTTGCCCCCCACTCAACCTATTCGCATAAAGGAAATGAAATGTCTGAAGTAATGGATTACAAAAGCCGTCTGAGCGATCCCGCCAGCCGCAAATTCGAGACCTTCTCCTACCTGCCCGCCATGGACAAGGACAATATCAAGAAGCAGGTCGAGTACCTTGTGAAGAAGGGCTGGAACCCGGCGATCGAGCACATCGAGCCCGAGCACATGATGGATTCCTACTGGTACATGTGGAAGCTGCCGATGTTCGGCGAAACCGATGTGGATCGCGTGCTGGGCGAAGCCGAAGCCTGCCATAAGGCCAACCCCAACAACCACGTCCGCCTGATTGGCTACGACAACTTCTCGCAGAGCCAGGGCGCGTCGATGGTGATCTACCGCGGCAAGACGGTTTAAGTCGCGACGGGAGACCGTAACAGCCCCCGTCGCCCGCAGGGCGCGGGGGCTTTTTGTTTGCCCGCGAATGCCGTGTCGACAAGACCGGCAAGGCATTCGCGGATAAATATCGAACCGGAACGAATTGAACCTGACCACCGTTCGGTCTGAGCTTGTCGAAGGCCAAGAGCCCGCTCATGTTTCGACAGGCTCAACACGAACGGAAGGTTGGATTATTTGATCAGTTAGCCTTTCCCTTGAGGAGACCTCATGAGCAACATCGTCGACCAGTATCGCGTCACCCAGGAACCCTACTATCGTCCCGTCGCCGACGAGGTCGAGTTGTACGAAGCCGCCTATTCGGTGCGCATGCCGATGATGCTCAAGGGCCCGACCGGCTGCGGCAAGACGCGCTTCGTCGAATACATGGCGTACAAGCTCGGCAAGCCGCTGATCACCGTGGCGTGCAACGAGGACATGACCGCGTCCGACCTGGTCGGCCGCTTCCTGCTGTCCGCGTCCGGCACCGAGTGGCAGGACGGACCTCTGGCCATCGCCGCGCGCCACGGCGCGATCTGCTACCTCGACGAAGTGGTCGAAGCGCGCCAGGACACGACCGTGGTGATCCACCCGCTGACCGACAACCGCCGCGTGCTGCCGCTGGAAAAGAAGGGCGAGCTGGTGCACGCCCACCCCGATTTCCAGATTGTGATTTCCTACAACCCCGGCTACCAGAGCCTGATGAAGGATCTCAAGCAGTCGACCAAGCAGCGTTTCGGCGGCCTCGACTTCACCTATCCGGAGCACGCCATCGAGACCGAGATCGTCACGCACGAGTCTGGCGTCAATGCCGACGTCGCCGGCAAGCTGGTGTCGATCGCCGAGCGCAGCCGCAACCTCAAGGGCCACGGCCTCGACGAAGGCCTCTCCACCCGCATGCTGATCTACGCCGGCTCGCTGATCGCCAAGGGCGTCAACCCGATGGCCGCCTGCCGGGTCGCGCTGGTGCGTCCGATCACCGACGACCCCGACATGCGCGACGCGCTGGACGCGGCGGTCAGCACGTTCTTCTGAACGATGCGGAAGGGCCGTGCACACTGGCCGACCGGAGCCGGGTCGGCCACACGAGCCCGTTCAATGCTTTGAGGTAAACCATGTCGATCAAACTCGAAGACTACGCCGAACTGCTGGAAGACCTGTCGCCGCGCAGCCGCGAGGTGCTCGATGCCAACTGGCACGAGGCGACCAAGGTGTTCTCGCCGCGCGGGCTCGACAACTACCTGAAGGGCGTGTCGGCAATCCGCGGCCTCGGGCGCGGCGACACGCTCGTCGAAACCTGGATCGAACAGGCGCCGAACGTCGCCAAGGAAGTGGGCGAGGACGTGGTGGCCGATCTGGCGACCGCCTCGCTGATGCTGGCGTCGAAGACCTCGGGCGCGGTGATCGAGCTGCTGCTCGCGAGCGCGCCGACCGCCGCCAACCGGCTGGGCGACGCGGAGCTGTTTCTCAAGTATCTGCAGTTCATCAACACCCTGATCGCGCAGGCGCCGCGCGGCGTCCGGGCGATGCTCGACAAGCTGGAAGTGCTGTTCCAGCATCTGACGCTCGGCGGCCTGCGTCGCTGGGCGCTGTGGGGCGCGCACGCGCACCGCACGAACTACGAAGAGCAGATCCGCTATTTCAGCCTGGAGTCGAAAGAGTCGCTCGCGATGCTGCAGAAGGAGCGCAAGGGCACCCTGCTGGTGGACGTGCAGCGCCGCATCAACATGTACCTGCGCGCGCTGTGGGCGCGCGACTTCTTCATGCGCCCGACCTCGGGCGACTTCGAGGCCCGCGAAGGCTATCGTCCCTACATCGAGGACTACCTGCTGCATCTGCCCGACGCCTTCGACGACTGGACCATCGACGGGCAGGAGCCGGTGTCGGGTCTCGAACTCTACCGCGCCACCGCCGCGCACTGCGCCGCGCATGTGGTGGAAACGAAGCAGCCGATTTCCGCCGAAGCGCTGAACCCGATGCAGATGGCGGTGATTTCGGTGATCGAGGACGCGCGCGTCGAAACCCTGTCGATCCGCCGCTTTCCCGGCCTGAAGCAGCTCTGGAGCAAGCTGCACAGTGCGACGCCGGCGATGGGAAACAGCGTGGGCGATTACCTCAACCGGCTGGCGCGCGCGCTGCTGGACGACGGCTACCAGGATGACGATGCCTGGGTCACCGAGGGCCGTATGCTGTTCGCCGCCGCGCAGGACCGGCTCGACGCCAACGTCACGTCGTGGGAAATCGGCGTGCAGCTCGCGCACGTCCTGACGCAGAAGAAAATCCCGTTCAATCCGCGCACCGATGTGCTCACTGCGCCCTATCGCGACGACAATCGCTACTTCTGGGAATTCGAGGAATTCGATTTCGACAAGGCGGCCGGCGCCGGCTACGAGCGCGTCAAGCAGGTGCGCAAGAACGTCAGCGTGATGGAGATGATCAACGAGATCGACGTCGAGACCGCGGGCGACGACGCCGAGGAAATCTGGGTGCTCTCCA
>JAKADC010000010.1 GCA_021820845.1 Pseudomonadota bacterium | reverse complement strand
GAAGCCGCCGCGGCGGCTGCGGCGGCTGCCCCGGCTGCCCCGGCCGCCGCGCCCCCCCCGGCCGTGCAGGACGCGGCGGCTTCCGCGCCCAGCAATCCGGGCGCCTTCAATCCCGAAACCTCGGTCATCCTGCAGGGCGGCTACGCCCATCTGAAGGACATCCCCGAGCGCCGCATCACGGGCTTCCTGCCCAATGGCACGGGGACCGGCACCACGCGCGGCTTCTCGGTCGACGACAGCGAAGTGGTGCTGGCCGCCAACGTCGACCCGTATTTCCGCGGCTATTTCAACGCCACGCTCAACGACGGCACGGTCGGCGTGGAGGAAGCCTGGTTCCAGACGCTGACGCTCGGCCAGGGCCTGACGCTGAAGGGCGGACGCTTCCGCTCCGGCATCGGCTACCAGAACGAGCAGCATCCGCACGCCTGGGATTTCGCCACCAACAACCTGATGTACGAAGCGCTGTTCGGCGAAGGCTACGGCAACGACGGCCTGCAGCTGAGATGGGTGGCGCCGACCGACCTCTTCACCGAACTGGGCGCCGAGGTCGGGCGCGGGGCGAACTTCCCTGGCACCGACCGCAATACGAATGGCGCCGGCAGCTACGCGCTGTATGGCCACGTCGGCGGCGACGTGGGCGACTCGAGCAGCTGGCGTGGCGGCGTGTCGTATCTGTCGACGCGCGCCGAGGCGCGCGACGGCACGCTCTCCGACTTCGCCGGCAACGACGTGAACACCGCCTTCAGCGGCGACAGCAAAACGTGGATGGCCGACTTGGTGTGGAAATGGGCGCCGCTGGGCAATGCCACCATCCACAACTTCAAGTTCGCCGCCGAGGCCTTCCGCCGCGAGGAAAACGGCAGCCTCGACTGTACTGGCGGCCTCTGCGGCGCGGGCACCCTCGGCGCCTACCGGGCCACCCAGTACGGCGGCTATGCGCAAGCCGTCTACCAGTTCATGCCGCGCTGGCGCGCGGGCTACCGCTACGACCTACTCGACCCCGGTTCGCGGAATTTCGGCCTCAACGACGCCTATCTGCCGCGCAGCGACTACCGGCCCAGCCGGCATTCGCTGATGGTCGACTACTCGCCTTCCGAGTTCACGCGCTGGCGCGTCCAGTACACGAAGAACCGGGCGCTCGAAGGGCAGGACGAGAACCAGTGGTACGTGCAATACATCTTCAGCCTCGGCACGCACGGCGCGCACTCTTTTTAAGGAGCTTCCGATGAAAGCATTCCGTTTATTCGCCTTCCTCGTCGCGGCATGGCCGGCTTTCGCCCATGCCGCCCTCAACGTCTTCGCCTGCGAACCCGAGTGGGGCGCGCTCGCCAGCGAGCTCGGCGGCGACGCCGTCAGGGTCTACACTGCCACCACGGCCTTCCAGGATCCGCACCACATCGAGGCGCGCCCCAGCCTGATCGCGCAGATGCGCCGTGCCAACCTCGCCGTCTGCACCGGTGCGGAACTCGAGATCGGCTGGCTGCCGGTACTGCTGCGCCAGGCGGGCAACGCCGCGGTGCAGCCGGGGCAGCCGGGCTACCTCGAGGCGGCGCAGCAGGTCGCGCTGCTGCAAAAACCGGCCGTCCTCGACCGCGCCGCGGGCGACATCCACGCCGCGGGCAATCCGCACATCCAGACCGACCCGCGCAACATCGCGCGCGTCGCGCAGGTGCTGGGCGCGCGGCTCGCCGAGCTCGATCCGGCCCACGCCGCCACCTACCGGACGCGGCTGGCCGATTTCAACACCCGCTGGAACGCGGCGATGGCCCGCTGGCAGGCCGAGGCAGCACCGCTGCGCGGCATGCCCGTCGCGGTGCAGCACGAGGGCTTTCCCTACCTGGAAAACTGGCTGGGACTGAAACAGGTGGCGGTGCTGGAGCCCAAGCCCGGCGTCGCCCCCTCGATCGGCCACCTGGCCGAGATCGCCGCGCAGCTGAAGACCGCGCCCGCCAGGGTCGTGATCCGGGCGGCCTACCAGGACCCGCGTCCGTCGGAATGGCTGGCTGCGCACGCCGGCATCCCGGCCGTCGCCATGCCGTTCACCGTCGGCGGATCGGAGCGGGCGCGCGATCTGTTCGGCCTGTTCGACGACAGCGTCGCGCAACTGCTGAAGGTCGCGCGATGAACTGGGCTGCGCTCGACCCCGGCCTGCTCGGCTGGCCGTTCGCCGCGGGCCTCCTCGTCCTTGCCACGCACGTTCCGCTGGGGCGGCGGGTGCTGGCGCGCGGCATCATCTTTCTCGATCTCGCCATCGCCCAGATCGCCGTGCTCGGCGTGATCGCAGCCCACGCGCTCGGGTGGCAGACCCAGGGCTGGCAGACCGAGGTCGCGGCCGCGCTGGCGGCGCTCGCGGGGGCGGCGTTCCTGGCGCGTTGCGAGGCGCGCCGTCCCGAAATCCAGGAGGCCCTGATCGGTTCCGCCTTCGTCGTCGCAGCGAGCGCGGCGGTGCTGCTGCTGGCGGGCGACCCGCACGGCGGCGAGCACCTGAACGAACTGCTGGCCGGGCAGATCCTGTGGGTCGGCCCGCACGAACTGCTCCGGATCGCGGTGATCTATGCGCTTCTGCTCGGTTTCTGGTGGCTGCGCGGCGCACGCCTCGGCCGCATGGGCTTTTATCTGATCTTCGCCCTCGCCATCACCGCCTCGGTCCAGTTGGTCGGCGTGTACCTGGTGTTCGCCAGCCTCATTCTGCCGGCGCTCGCCGTGCGCGGCAGGCCGCCGCGCGCCGGGCTGCTTGTCGGCTGGGGAGTCGGCGCGCTGGCCTATGCAGCCGGGCTCGCCGCGTCCGCCCTGTTCGACTGGCCCGCAGGCCCGGCGATCGTCCTGGCGCTCGCCGTGGCCGCGCTCGTCGCGGCCCGGGCCTTGCGGTTGCCGGGACCGGGCGACAGCGCTAGTATCCTTCACTGACTCCGACCCGTGCACGCATACTCCGTGGCTCTTCCGTTTTTCAAAAAAGGCAAGGACAAGGCACCCACCCCTGCGTCCAACCCGACGCCTGTCCACGCGCCTGAGCACGACTCGCGTCCCACCGAGACGCTGCTGACCATGAACATGGGAAACGGCGGCATCGTGGTCGAGGAAACCAGCGCGCCGCAGTCGCCGGTGGACGAAGCGGCCATCCTCTATGCAAGTGGCCAGACCGACGTCGCGGAACGCATGTTGAAGGACATGCTGGTGACGGGCGATCGCCGCGCCTGGCACATGCTCTTCGACCTGTATTGCATCCAGCGTCTTGAAAAGGAATTCGAACAGCTGGCGCTCGATTACGCGATGCGTTTCGAAACCTCGCCGCCGGTCTGGCAAAAAATGGGCGGAAACGGCCCGAACGGAAAGCCGCAGCAGGCCGAAGCGGCGAGCCTGGAATTGCCGCGGCTGCTCGACAAGCAGGCGACCGAAACCCTGCGCGACGCCATCGCCGCCAGCGACAAGAAGGCCGTGGTGCAAATCGACTTCTCGCGCATCGAGATGGTCGACGAAACCGGGGCGGACGAATGCGCCGGCATTCTTGCCGCCGCGCGCAAAGCGAAGCGCAAGCTGCGCGTGAGCGGCGTCGATCGCCTGATCGCGCTGCTGCAGGATCTTACCCGCGCGACCCACAGCCGCGCGGCGCACTGGCTGCTGCTGCTGGAGCTTTACCAGACGCTCGGCCAGCAGCAAAGCTTCGAGGACGTGGCGGTCGATTACGCCGTCCGCTTCGAGGTCTCGCCGCCCTCGTGGAGCGAGGTGCAGGCCGCCGAAGTGGTGCAGGCCAAGGCCGCCGAGCCGGCGGACGACGCGCTCCAACTCGCCGGCGAAATCACGCCGGCAAACGACGCGGTGCTGCAGCAGATCAACAGTTACGCCGCGACGCACAACGAGGTGCTGGTCGATCTGTCGCAGGTCACGCGGGTCGATTACGGCAGCGTCAGCCAGTTCATCAGCGTGCTGATGCAATGCCTGGGCAGCGGCAAGACCATCGTCCTGCGCGGCCACAACGCCCTCGTGCATGAACTTTTCCGGGTCATGGGAATCGATCAACTGGCGCAACTCATCCCGCGCCACCGCGATTGACCTTGCCGTTCCGGTAGCCCGCGCCGCGGCAGCGTCCATCGCCGCATCATTCCGTCGCGCGAACCCTGTCACGCGACGCCGGCAAACCCGCCTCCGGCAGCACCCTCGACCGCCAAGCGCTTTTTTCAGGAGTCATTCCGCCCATGGAACAGTATCGCGGCACCACCATCCTCTCCGTTCGACGCGGCGCCGAGGTCGCCCTCGGCGGTGACGGCCAGGTCACGCTCGGCAACATCGTGATCAAGGCCACCGCGCGCAAGGTGCGCCGCCTGTACCAGGAAAAGGTGCTGGCGGGCTTCGCCGGCGGCACCGCCGACGCCTTCACGCTGTTCGAGCGTTTCGAAGCCAAGCTCGACAAGCATTCGGGCCACCTCATGCGCAGCGCGGTCGAACTCGCCAAGGACTGGCGCACCGACCGCATGCTGCGCCGGCTCGAGGCGATGCTGGCGGTCGCCGACCGTGAGCACTCGCTCATCATCACCGGCAACGGCGACGTGCTGGAACCCGAGCTCGGCATCGCCGCCATCGGCTCGGGCGGCGCCTTTGCCCAGTCCGCCGCCCGCGCGCTGCTGGAAAATACCGACCTGCCGCCGCTTGAAATCGTCAAGAAGAGCCTCACCATAGCCGGTGACGTCTGCATTTATTCGAACCAGAATCACGTGATCGAAACCTTGTGAAGGGTGGAGGGAGAAGGGTGAGCCCCTCCCGGCGCCGCGCGCCATCCGCCCTGCCGGGAGCGTCCACCCTTCCCCCTTTCCTCTTCCCCGTTCACTCGCCATGACCCCCAAAGAAATCGTCCACGAACTGGACAAGCACATCGTCGGCCAGGCCGCCGCCAAGCGCGCGGTCGCGGTCGCCCTCAGGAACCGTTGGCGCCGCCGGCAGGTGGAGGAGCCGCTGCGCCAGGAGATCACGCCGAAAAACATCCTCATGATCGGCCCGACCGGCGTCGGCAAGACCGAGATCGCGCGGCGCCTCGCGCGGCTCGCCAACGCGCCCTTCATCAAGATCGAGGCGACCAAGTTCACCGAGGTCGGCTACGTCGGTCGGGACGTCGACACCATCATCCGCGACCTCATGGAAACCGCGATCAAGGATCTACGCGCGCAAGCGACGCAGAAGGTGAAGTTTCGCGCCGAGGAAGCGGCCGAGGAGCGCATCCTCGACGCGCTCCTGCCGCCGCCGCGCAGCACCGGCTTCAACGAGCCCGAGCCCCAACGCGAGGACGGCGCGGCGCGCCAGCGTTTCCGCAAGATGCTGCGCGAGGGCGCGCTCGACGACAAGGAGATCGAGATCGAGGTCGCGGCGGTCAGTCCGAGCATGGAAATCTTCACGCCGCCCGGGATGGAGGACCTGTCGCAGCAGTTGCAGGGCATGTTCGCCAACCTCGGGCAGAACCGGCGCCAGACCCGCAAGCTCAAGGTTCGCGAGGCGATGAAGCTCCTCACCGAGGAGGAAGCCGCGCGTCTCATCAGCGACGAGGAGACCAAGCAGCAGGCGCTCGAAGCGGTCGAGCAGAACGGCATCGTGTTCCTGGATGAAATCGACAAGATCGCCACCCGCAGCGACGCCCACGGCAGCGACGTCTCGCGCCAGGGCGTGCAGCGCGACCTGCTGCCGCTGATCGAGGGCACCACCGTCTCGACCAAATACGGCATGGTGAAGACCGACCACATTTTGTTCATCGCCAGCGGCGCGTTCCATCTGTCGAAGCCGTCCGACCTCATCCCCGAACTGCAGGGACGGCTGCCGATCCGCGTCGAGCTGCAGGCCCTGTCCGTGGAAGACTTCGAGCGCATCCTGACGGCCACCGACGCCTGCCTCACACGGCAATACGAAGCCCTGCTCGCGACCGAGGGCATCGCCCTCAAGTTCACCGACGACGGCATCCGGCGCATCGCCGAGATCGCCTTCGAGGTGAACGAGCGCACCGAAAACATCGGCGCCCGCCGCCTGCACACCGTCATGGAGAAGCTGCTCGAGGACATCTCCTTCGACGCCGGCAGCACCACGGGCGAATACGTGGTCGACGCCGAAGCCGTCAGCAGCCGCCTGGCCACGCTGGCCGCGCGCGAGGATCTGGCGCGCTACGTCCTCTGAAGCAGCCGTTCACGGACCCCGTTGCGCACGGGGCGCGGCCGCCGCCGGCTCCATGCCGCCGCTAATGCCTCCATCGACATTACTTATTTGGCTGTCCGTTTCCGCAGGCGGAAAATTGGCCGGTTGAATGACCTTGATCTGGAGACCCCATGGCCACGCGCGATACCCTATCCCCCAAAGAAGCCCAATGCAGCAGCGGCGCCGAGTACGCGGCGCTGGCGCTGGAGGCGCTGCAAGAACCCGCCGACGCTGCCTACGCCAAGGAATTGATGGACCGCGTGGCCGACGACTGCCAGTTCACCAAGGATCTGGCGGCCTGCGCGATCGCCTACAAGGCGCTCGGCGAGCAGGCCCGCGCCGAGGAACTGCTGCAGACCGCCGAGGACTACTGCATGAGCGGCGAGGAGCAGATCGCGCTGGCCGAGGCCAAGTTCAAGGTGCTGGGCGACAAGGCGGCCGCCGTGGGGGCCTATGAAAAGGCGCTCAAGGAAACCGGCAACCTCGACCCGCTGATCGATCTGGCGAAGAACGTGATGAGCGTCATCGCCGACGGCGCGTTCGCCAGGAAGGTGCTGGAAAAGGCCGAGGCGAAAATCTCGCGCGCGGTCGAGTACAGCAAGCTCGCGGCCGCGGCGGCCCAGCATCTTGCCGACAAGGAGTACGCGGCGGCGATCTTCAACAAGGCCGGCGAGAAGCTTTCGGGCGTGCCCGACCTGCTTTCGCTGGCGAGCGAAGTCACCAAGACCCTGGGTGACCCGGCCCGCGCCAAGGCGCTGTACGAGCGCGCCCTGGCCGGCGCCACCGACTTCACCGCCGCGAAGACGCTGATCGAATCGGCCAAGCAGGCGGGCGACGCCGCGTTCATGCAATCCGCGCTGCAAAAGGCGGGCGAACTCGCGACCGCCACCGGCGAGTACATCGAGCTTGCCGAAGGCCTGGCAGGCGTAGGCGACAAGACGGGCGCGGCGGCCCTGCTCGACAAGGCCGAGGACGCCGTCGCCGGGCTGGACGAAATGCAGAAGCTGGTGGCCGCGGTGGAAGCGCACCTGACCGACGACGCCGAGCGCCTGGCCCGAGTCAAAGCCAAGCTGGAGAAGCGCCAGGCCAACCACGCGCGCTATCTGGAATTCCAGCAACTCGAAAAGGACGCCACCCGCGTCAAGCAGTTCCTCGCCCTGGCCGAACGGGTGCGGCTGGAACTGGAAGACCCGTTCTACGCCGCCAAGCTCATCGAGTCGGCTGAAAACCTGCTCGACGGGACCGGTTACCAGTTCTCGCGCTACAAGCCCATCATCCTGGCGGTGGACGCGAACCTCGACGACACCGAGTGGCTCTCGCGCCTGCTCGACCGCGCCGCGGAAAACGCCACCGATTTCATCGCGTTCAAGGATCTGGTCGTCACCGCCGCGCGCCTGAAGCACCGCGAGCTGGGCGTCGCCCGGGCGCGCGCCTACCTCGCCGCGCGCGAAGCCGCGCTGGCCGCGAACCCGAATGCCACGGTCTACGACACCGCGAAGCTCGCCGAGGCAAGCTTCGCGGCGACGCAGGACGCGACGGAAGCCGGCCGCCTGCTCGAAGCGGCACGGGCCCAAGCCAAGGACCACTACGCGCTCACCCACATCGGCCGGCTCTATGCCTCCATGGGCAACGACGCCCGGGCGGACGAGCTGTACGCGTCCGCGGCCGCGGCGTGCCCGAACGGCGACGCCTGCATCCAGTTCATCGACCGCCTCAAGGGCTTCGCGCTGCCTGCCGAGGCGCTGAAGAAATGGTATGCGGCGTGCGGGGCGCACCTGAGCAAGCCCGCCGACAAGCTGCGCTGGGCCGAGGGAATCGCCGACGCGCTCAACGACAAGACCTGGGCAACCGAAGCCTACGGCGAAATCGCAGCCCAGTTCAGCGGCGTCGATGCGGCGCGCTTCGAGCTTTCCCGCCGGTCGCGCGCAAGCCTGAATTTCTTCGGCGCGAATCGCCGCCATTGACCGATCGGGGCGCCAGGCGCCCCCTCGTTCCCTCGCCCGTTCGCGGGCGAGGGAACGCAGACGGGCCTTTCTGCCCGGCCATACCCCTGAAAACAGTCCGGTTGAACGGGCTGTTTTTATTTGTACACTCCCAATAAAGCCGTCCTCAGGAGTGCCTCATGTTTGAACTGTCCGCCCTCATCGATACGGTGCAGAAGAATTGCACCATCGCCGATGCCCGCCACGCGCGCGACATGACGATGTGCACCTTCCTCCTGGAAATGCGCGAGTATTACCGCTGGGAGATGGAGATCCCCTACGGTGCGCGGTTGCCCCGGGACGAGCTGGGCGACTGGCTAAACGCGCGCGAGAGCCTTTGGGACACGGTCGAGGAAGAGGATTTCGCGCCGCTCCCGCTCACCGCGTCCGGCATCGATCCATTCGAGGCCGACGACATCAACCGCGCCCTGATTCCGCAGGGACTCGTCTACAGCAGCGGTCTGGGGCACTTCCGCAAGCCGCATTTCGTGCTCGCCGAACTCAAGCGCGCCGAAGTACGCGAGGGCGTACAGGTGCTGGTGGCGGGCTGCGAATACGCGCGCGACCTGATCGCGCCGCCGGCGGCGATGCGCGACGGCGCGATCTTCCTGCGCATGGACGCGGTGCGTCGCCTGCTGTGGAACAAGTACGAAGAATGGCAGTGGAAGGAAAGGGATACTGCGCTGGGCCGCGCGTTTTCCCATTACGGCTTCGAGCGCGACATCGAACGCGGCCTCGACCGCATGGCCGAGGCGGAGAGCGAGGCGATGATCCTTCACGAGATCGGCGAAGCGCGCGCCGAGGCGCTCCTGGGCGAAGACTGGAACACGATGCTCGGCCATCTGACGTCAAGGCACGCCGAACTGCTGGCGCGCGCCGTTCGCGACCATCTCGCCGACTGCCTGGTGACGCTGCCGACGCTGCTCGAACGCGAGGCCGCCGGGTCGCTGCACTTCTATCTGGCAAATCTTTCCGGGCTTCGCCGCGCGCTCTTCCCGGCATTGCCGCAGGCATACGAAGCATGGCTGAACGATGGCGACACGGGCCGGCTGGCGGCGCTGGTGAAATCGGCTGAAGCCCACTGGCTCGACGCCGCGCGCCATCTGTCGGCGACCTTCCATCGCGATTCGGGTGCGGGCGACGCCCAGCTCAACGCGCTGGCGGGCGGCGATCTCGCCGGACTGAAGCGCTAGGCGTTCGGCAACGCCAGGAAAAAACGGACGTTCGCACGTCCGTTTTTTTATCCGCCCGGCCTCGTACCGAATCCGCGCCAGCCGCCATCCCGCCCGCGGACGGGAGGCGACCGCTAGGCCGGCAGCGCGACGTCCCGTCCCAGCTGCTCGGCGATCGAATCGAGCAGCTGCTGTTCCTGGTAGGGCTTGCCTAGGTACACGTTGACGCCGATCTCGAGCGCATGGCTGCGATGCTTGTCGGCGGTGCGCGAGGTGATCATGATGATCGGCACCGATTTCAGGCGGGCGTCGCCGCGCATCACGCGCGCCAGCTCGAAGCCGTCCATGCGCGGCATCTCGACGTCGAGCAGCACCACGTCGGGAACGAGGTCGCGCATTTTTTCGAGCGCGTCGACGCCGTCCTTCGCGCTGTCGACGCGGAAGCCTTCCCGGGCGAGCAGGCGCGTCGTGATCTTGCGAACGGTAAGCGAATCGTCGACCACCAGCACCAGCGGCGGCTGCAGCGCGGCGTTGAGTTCCGCGGCGGCCGCGGGCGCCGCCCGTTCCGCCGCGGCGTGCGGCAGGCTCGCCCAGCGCAGCGCCAGCGGCACCGGGTTGAGGATCAGGATCACGCGACCGTCGCCGCGCACCGTCGCGCCCGAGACGCCGGTGATGCGGGCCATCTGCGGGCCGATGTTCTTGACCACGATTTCGCGCGTGCCCTCGATCGTATCGAGCAACACGGCCGCATGGCTGGAGCCGCTTTGCAGCAAGACCACCGGGTTGTAGCGCTGCACCTCGTGCACGGCCTCGCTGTCGCCGAGCAGATGCGGCAGGTAGGAGAACGGATAGCGCACGCCGCGCCACGTCAGTTCGCCCGCCGCCCGCGCCTGTTCCAGCTCGTGCGGCTTCAGTTCGAGCACCTGCTGCACCAGCGGCGCGGGCAGCGCGTAGTCGTGCTTGGCGGCCTGGATCATCACCGCCTGGGTCATCGCCAGCGTGAGCGGCAGGTAGATATTGAACGTGGTGCCCACGCCGGGCGCCGAAACGATGTCGATGCGGCCGCCCAGCGCCGAGATCTCGCTCTTGACCACGTCCATGCCGACGCCGCGTCCCGCCACCTCGGTCACCGAATCCGCAGTGGAGAAGCCAGCGGCGAAGATCATCTGCGCCAGCAGCGTCTCGGTCGGCTCGGCGCCCGGCAGCAGCAGGCCCGCCGCTTCCGCCTTTTCGCGGATGCGGGCGTAGTTGAGGCCGGCACCGTCGTCCTTCACGGTCAGCATCATTTCGTTGCCGGACTGCCGTGCCGACAGGATGATCTCGCCGAACTCGGCCTTGCCCGCCGCGCGCCGTTCCTCGGACGGTTCGATGCCGTGCGCGAGCGCGTTGCGCAGCAGGTGCTCCAGCGGCGCCGTCACCTTTTCCAGAACCGAGCGGTCGATCTCGAGATCGCCGCCCTGGATGTCGAGTTGCGCGCGCTTGCCGACGTCGCGCGCGGTCTGGCGGACGGTCCGGTAAAGGCGCTCGGCCACCGAATAGAGCGGCACCATGCGCACCCGCAGCAAGTCCTGCTGCAGTTCGCGGTTCAGCCGCGTCTGCTGGATCAGCGCGGCATCCGCCTCGCCGAGGCGGGCCAGCAGGATGTGCTGCACCGTGGAAATGTCGTTCACGCTTTCCGCCAGGAAGCGGGTGACTTCCTGGAAACGCGTAAAGCGGTCGAACTCCAGCGGGTCGAATTCCTCCGCCGCGCCCTGCGTCTGGAACGTCGCCTGCATCTGCGACTCGGCCTGGATCTCGACTTCGCGAATGTGCCCGCGCAGGCGCGCCAGCGCATCCGACAATTCGTTGACGTGGCGCTTGAACGCGAACACTTCGCTCTCGATCCGCGAACGCGCAATCGCCACTTCGCCCGCCTGGTTGACCATGCGGTCGACCCAGTCGGCGCGCACCCGCAAGGTCAGCGCATTGCTGTCGCGCTGGGCGGGCTGCGCGGCCGCGAGCGGATCCGCCGTGGCGGCCGCGACCGGCGCGGATTCCGCCTGCCCGAGCACCGGTTCGACCGGCGCCTCGAGCGGGGCCGCGGCTTCTTCGAGCGCCGGCGCCAGGTCGCCCCGCTTCAGGCGCTCCACCGCATCGGCCAGACGGTCGAACTGCGCTTCCAGCGTGTCGAAGATGTCCGCGCCGGCGCTCAGCTGCCCTTCGATCACGGCGATCACGCGCGACTCCATCACGTGGGTCAGCTCGCCGAGGCGCATGGCGCCGACCATGCGCGCGCTGCCCTTGATCGTATGCAGATTGCGGCGCAGGGCATCGCGGGGACGCGTGTCGGCCGGCGCGTTTTTCCAGGCGCGGAGCTGCGCGCTGGTGTCGGGCACGAGGGTGTCGGCTTCCTCGATGAAGATCGGCAGCAGCTGCAAGTCGATCTCGTCGGCCACCTCGCGGCGCTCGAACACCGGTGCCGGCGTCGCGTGCTTGATCTCGGGCAGGAGGGCGCCGAGTTCCGACAAGCCCAGCGCCGCGCCCGAGGCGTTCGGCTCGGCCACGTCGGCGGCGTCTGCTTCAGCGGCAGCGGCCGGCTCGACGGAAACATCCGCGGGGAAACGGGCTTCTTCCGGAATCGCCGCGTCGTCCACCGGCGCCTCGCCTGGCGACAGCGGTTCCAAAACAGCAGCCTGCGGCGCCTGTTCGTCCTCCAGTTCGCCGAGCGTCGCGATCAGATCCTGCGCGCCCTCCGGCAACTGGCCGCCCTCGATGCCTGCGATCATCTCGTGCAGGCGCGCGATCGTGTCCTTCATCAGCGGCAGATGCGAGGACGGGAGCGGCGCGTGCGCGAAGCGGTTCCAATACTGCTCGAGCGCATGCGACAAATCGGACAGGGCGGAAATGCCCGCGGTGCCCGCAATCCCGCCCAGGGTGTGAATCGCGCGCCGAGCCTGCTCGCTGACCGCCGTGCTTGCCGCTTCGGCGTGGCGCTCGGCTTCTTCGGCCAGGACGGCCAAGCGCTGATGCGCTTCGGTCATGAAGATTTCGTAGAGGCCCGCGGACAGGCAGACCGGCCCGATGCAGACCTCGTCCGCCACAGCCGGCGCCGCATCGGACTCGAGCGGCGCGGCGCCTGTGCCGGGCTGTTCGATGCCGGACGGCACCGCGGGCATCGCGTACTCGATGAGCGCCCCCGCTGCGGGCGGAACCGACTCGACACGCGGCGCTTCGCCCTGGGGCTGCACGCCGTGCGGCTCGATCGCCGCGATCTCGATGGTTTCGTCAGGCGTCTCCTCGGTGCCGGCTTCGGCCACCGCTTCGATGTCCAGCAGGGTGATCGCCGCGTCGTGTCCGTCGACCACTTCGATGCCGTGCGGAGCGAGGCCGCCCGCTTCCGCCTCGGCGTCGACTGCAGGCCCCGTTTCCGCAACCGCCCCGTCTGCGGTCGCGACGGCCGCAGCGGAAACGTCCGGCTGACCGGAGGGTGCGCCCGCGGCGAGCGCTGCGGGCATCGCCATCGGCTTGTTGTCCAGCGCCTCGCCCTGCGCGACGCGGTCCACGGCGGCCAGCAGCGCGGGCACCGGCAAGCTTGCGGGCCGGCCGGCCTGAAGCGCGTTCACCCAGTCCTGAAACACGGCCCGCGCGTGGCCGATCAATCGCAGCAGGTCGCCGCTGGCGGGCTTCTTCTCCGCCAGCCACCCGTTCATCAATTGCTCGTGCCGCCACGCGGTTTCGCCCAGCTCGTTCAAGCCGACCATGCGTCCGCTTCCCTTCAGCGTATGGAAGCCGCGGCGTATCACGGTCAGCGCATCCTGGTCGTCGGGGTTGCCCTGGCAGGCCTCGCCGGCCTCGCCCATGGTCGCCAGCACTTCGTTGGCTTCTTCCAGGAATATGTCCAGCAGTTCCGCCTCGGCCCCTTCGGGGATTGCGACCTCGAACGTGTCGGCGGCCAGGTCTCGCGCGGCGGGCGCGGCGGGTTCCGGAAGAAGCGGCTGCGCGATTTCGATGGCCGCCGACTCCGCTGGCACCACAGGCGCTTCGCGCGGCCCGTCGTCCGGCGGCGTGTGGGAGAGGTCCGTTTCGGCAAAGGCGACGACGGCTTCGGTGTCGGATTCGGCCGTCTCTTCGATCGTCGGCGGAATCTCCGCCGCCCGCTCGGGGAGCGCCGGGCCGGTGAGCGCCGCGACCTCGGCATCGAGCGACAGCGGCGCGTTGATCGCGTCGCGGCAGGCGTCGAGCAGCGCGCGCGTCTGCTGTTTCAGCGCCGCGTCGTCGATCAGGTCGGCGTCGCGGTCGAGTTCGGTCAGGGCGTCAAGGAATTTTTTTTTTGCGCCGTCGCCCGGCTCGTCGCGCCACGCCAGGTAATTTTCCCTGACCTCGGCGCGCCGCGTCGGCAGGCCCGATTCGACCGTATCGTCGAACGCGTCCTCGTCGGCGCTGCCGCCGTCGAGGACGCCGAATTCGATCAGGACGGGGCGCAGGATGCGGGCGGCGTCGGCACGCCCCGCGCAATACGATTCGATGTACAGCCCGAGACTGGAGAAGGCATCAGCCAGGCGTTGCTGGGTGGCTTCGTCGGGGTATCCCGCTTGCGCGAACGTCTGGACCGAGGCGATGGCCGCACCCAGAAGGCTCGCGGCATCGGGCAGTTCGAGCATCGTCAGCGCGCCCTGGGCCTGCTGCGCCAGCGCGGGCAGACCGGCCAGCGCCTCGCGCTCGCCGGCGTCGCGGAAGAATGCGTCCAGCACTTCTTCCATCTGCTTGAGGTTCTGCCCGACTTCCTGCGCCATGTGCACCAGCATGTCGCGCTCGGCTTCGCGCCGGTTGCTCGAATCCATCGCATCGGCCGGCATCTCGCGGCCTTCGATCAACGCGCGCAGGCGCGCCTGCTGGAGCTCGGCGCGGCCGGCGAAATCGCTGTGGAGGACGTCTTCGCGCTCGACCGCGTTCTGCAGGAAAAGCAGCGTCGACGCGACCTCCAGGTCAAGATGC
This sequence comes from Pseudomonadota bacterium, assembly GCA_021820845.1. Lineage (GTDB taxonomy): Bacteria > Pseudomonadota > Gammaproteobacteria > Burkholderiales > Thiobacillaceae > Thiobacillus. The sequence goes on along the minus strand of JAKADC010000010.1, from coordinate 65,917 downwards.
TCGCGCGCCGCCCCCTCGCGCCCGCCGGTCGCGACGGCCGCGGCGGACAGTTCGTCCAGCAAAGGCTTCAGCCTGCTCGATTCCAGCATCTGCGCCTGGGGTTGCATGCGTTCCAGATGGGTCAGAAATTGTGCGAGCTGCGCCGCGTTGCCGTCCACGTAGGCGTGCCAGCTGTCGCGCGCCGCCTTGAGGCTCGCCTGCATCGCGTCCAGCACCGGACGCATGCGGGCCAGCGCTTCGGGGTCGAGCATGCCGCGGCCGGGAAGATAACGGTCGAGGCCGAAAGTCGCGCGGACTTCGGCGGCACGGCCATCCAGCGCCTGGCTCTTCGCCACGAAATACAGCGCGTCGCGCAGCAGGCGCTCGGCGACCTGCGGCGAACCCTCCATCAGGCGGCGCATCTGCAGGTCGACACGGGCGAGCAACTGCTTGACGTGGAAGTCGGCTTCGACGCCGTGCGCGATCAGGCTGTCGATGAAACCGACGCACGCCCACCAGAAGGTTTGCGAGGCCTGCGACGGCGCGATGCGCTCGATCGCGGCGAGCGCGTCGCGCATCCGCGCCAGCCCCTGCTCCGCCCCGGCGTTGCGCAGGAAAGCCAGCAGGCCACGCTGGAATGCGGCGCGCGCGGTTTTCACTTCGGCCGCCAAGGCGTCTTGCGTCATCGCCTCGCGCGCCTCCTTGCCCTGCGCGCGCGTGCGCAGATCGGGGAAGAAGAGTTCGCCTTCGAACACCCGCTCCGCGCCTTGCAGTTCGCGCAGCCGCTTGTAGAGGGGAAACAGCGCGAGCTCGCCGCTGCCGCGCCCGTCCGCCAGATCCTTCACCCAGCGCTGCAGGCCTTCGATCGCGTTGCGGATCGCGCGCAGCAAGCCGTCGTTCGCCTGCAGGCGGTTTTCGTTGATGTCGACCAGACACGACTCCAGCGCGGCCGCCAGCGTCGCGGCGCCTTCCAGCCCGACCATGCGGAGCGCGCCGGTCGCCTGGTGCGCGTCGTCCGCCGCCAGGCGCAATGCGTTGGTGAGGTCGGCGTCCACGCCGTAGGCCTGCACGCGCCCGAGGGCGGCTTGCAGCGCGGCATCGATGTCTCCGCGCACCCAGTTCAACGGGCCGGTGTCGTAGTCGAGTAAGGCGCTCATGATGTGTGTTCCTGCGTTGTGTGCCGGGCCTGCGCGGGCGGGCCGCTGTGCGTCGCGGCCGTTCCGATCAGGCGAGCTTGAAGCCTGCAACCGAGTTCTTGAGATCCTGCGCCAGCTGCTTCATGCCGCCGATCGAGTCGGCGGTCTGCTGCGTGCCGCTGCTCGTCTGCGCCGAAATGGTCTTGATGTCCTGCATCGTTTCGGCGACCTTGGCGGTCGATTCGGCCTGGCTTCGGGTCGCCGAGGAGATGTCCGCGATCAGCGCGGCCAGCTTCTTCGACACGTCGCCGATCTCGGCGAGCGTCTGGCCCGCGGCGTCCGACAGCTTGGCGCCCTCGACCACGCCCTGGGTCGAGACCTCCATCGCCGCCACGGTGTCGTGGGTGTCCGACTGAATCGTCTTCACGATCGCCGCAATCTGCTTGGTCGCATCGGCGGAACGTTCCGCGAGCCGCTGCACCTCCTCCGCCACCACCGAGAAGCCGCGGCCGGCTTCGCCTGCGGACGCCGCCTGGATCGCCGCGTTGAGCGCCAGCACGTTGGTCTGTTCGGTAATGTCCGAAATGAGTTCGACGATCTCGCCGATCTCCTGCGAGGACTCGCCGAGCCGCTTGATCCGCTTCGACGTTTCCTGGATCTGCTCGCGCAGTCCGTTCATGCTCGCGATGGCGTTGGACACCGCCTTCTGTCCCTTCTCGGCGGCGGCCAGCGATTGCTCGGCCACGCGGGCCGACTCGGCGGCGTTGCCCGACACCTGCTGCACCGATTGCGCCAGCGTCGACACCGCCGCCGAGGTTTCCTCGATTTCGGCCGTCTGGCGGCGCGCCGCCTGTTGCAGCAGATCCGACACCTGGCCCGCCTGGCCGGCGGCCTGGTCCATCTGTTGCGCGGCGTTGTTGATCCCGCGCACCAGGGTACGCAATTCCTCGACGGTGTAGTTGATCGAGTCGGCCACCGCGCCCGTGATGTCCTCGGTCACGCTGGCGTTGATCGTGAGGTTGCCCTCGGCCAGCTCGCCCAGTTCGTCCATCAGGCGCAGGATCGCCTCCTGGTTGCGGCCGTTTTCCTCTTCGCTCTTGCGTGCGCGCGACTTGGTCTCGTTGATGTTGACCAGCCCCAGCATCACCAGCGAGCCGACCGCCAGCAGGCCGAACAGGGCGGCCAGCAGGTAGCCGACGCCGCCGACTGACTGATAGTCCTTCGAAAGCTGGTCGGTATCGGCGAGCAGGCCGTCGCTGCCGGTGAAGAGGTTCTTGGCCGAGACCTTGGCCTGCAGCAGCGGCTGCGTGTTGGCCAGCACCGCGCCCACCACCTCGACCATGTCCGCCATGTTGCTTCCGAGGTCCTCGAGGGTCGCCATGCTGTCTTCCTTGCGGCTGGCCCCCCCCGCCATCAGCGCCTGCACGGTGTCGCGGAACGACGTGGTGTCCTTCTCCAGCTGCATCACCACGGCCGGATCGATCAGCTCGGACGACAACAGCAGGTTCGCATTTTTCGGCAGGCGCTGGCTCAGCATGACCAGGTGGTTGGCGCGCGACACCTCGCGCACGCTGGCGCCCGAATCGGCGAGCTGGCTGGCGAGCTGCTCGGCCACCTCCTGCAGGTCGACGCTCAGATCGTTGATGCGTTTGATGTTCACGCTCATCGCCACGAGGTTCTTCTGCTGCGACAGGATCTGCGCGACCTGCGGCTTGAACTTCTTCCATTGCCCGTCGATCTTGTCGAGCGTCGCCCGCGCGGCGCCGGTGGTGGCGGGCACGCTGTCGTCGCCTTCGGTCAGGCCCTTCAAGGTCGTTTCGAAGCCGCTTTCTCCCGCGGCGAGCTTCTTGAACGCGGCGGCGTTACCCAGAACCGACTGCTGGGCGGTCAGCGGCAGGCGCTGCGACAGCACCTTGAGTTCGCCTGCGCGTGTTTCGTAGTCGGTGCGGTTGTCGAGCTGGATCGAACTGTAGATGGTGAAGCCGGCCGCCAGGAGCAGGGAAACGATCAGGGTGCCGGCGGTGTAGAGATACTGCTTTTCGACGGGCAGGCTGCCGATCAGGGGGGCCTTGCCGGGCTCCTTGTCCGCCAGCTTGCGCACGGTCTGCATGATCATGGTGGTGTTTTCGTTCCCACCCTTGCCCTTGACCTTCCCGGTCATGCGGCCCGCCAGCCCCTTCAGGCCATTCATCGTGATAGCCATGCTCATCGCTCCAGTCCTTCCTCATCGGCGCCAGTGCGCCCGGTTTTAATGATCAATCAGTTGCCGATCGGCGCCTCGGCCTCGAGAAACCCGGCGTTGCCAAGCAGGCGGCCGAAGTCCATGTCGCGCCAGCGCGTGCCCGATTCGTCGGCATATTCGCGCGCGATCCACGGGTGCTCGGCGTGTGCGTCGCGCGGCTGGTATCGGCTGATGTTCTTGAGGCCCAGCGTGCCGTGCACCAGCAGGGCCGCGTTCACGCCGAAATCGTGGTGCGGAATCAGCAGGCGGCAGTCCGCATGCTCGGGCGTCGCGCCCTGCCCCATGAAATCGGAAAAATCGCTCACCGCGAACAGGTTTCCGCGAATATTGGCGACGCCGCGAAACCAGCGGCGAGCACCCGGCACGGGGACGATCGGCGGCACCGGGAGCACCTCCTCGGTGTCGGACAGGCTGACCAGCCAGTTCACGTCGCCCACGCGGAAGCCGAGCCGGGAACCCGAATTGTCGCGGCTGGCCGCCGCGAGCAACTGCTGCGAAAGCGTGGTCTGAAATTCGCGCAGATTGAATTTCTTGGCCATGGCCCCGCGCTCAGCCCAGCGCCTTGATCTGCGACAGCAGCTCGTCCGCCTTTACGGGTTTCACCAGGTAAGCCTTCGCCCCCTGCCGCATGCCCCAAACCTTGTCGGTTTCCTGTCCCTTCGTCGTGCACATGATGACCGGGATGTGCTTGGTCGCCTCTTCCTTGGTGATCATCCGCGTCGCCTGGTAGCCGTTCATGCCGGGCATCACGACGTCCATGACGATCAGGTCGGGCAGCGTCTGCTTGGCCTGGGCGACGGCTTCCTCACCGCTTTCGGCCATGCTGACGAGATAGCCGTTCTTCACCAGCAGTTCGGACAGGAAAAAGCGCTCGGTAGGGGAATCGTCCACAACCAGAATTCGGCTGATCGCCATGATCTATGCTCCTCGAGAAAAAATTACGCGCTCGCGCGCGCGTGCTCGCGCACTGCGGTCAGCAGCGTGTCCTTGGTAAACGGCTTGGTCAGGTATTCGTCCGATCCCACCATTCGGCCGCGGGCGCGGTCGAAGAGGCCGTCCTTGGACGACAGCATGATGACCGGCGTGGCGCGATATCGGGCATTGCGCTTGATGAGCGAACAGGTCTGGTAGCCGTCGAGCCGCGGCATCATGATGTCGACGAACACCACGTCCGGTTCGTGGTCCGCGATCTTGGCGAGGGCGTCGAAGCCGTCCTGCGCGAGGATGACCTCGCAGCCGGCCTGGTTCAGAAAGATCTCCGCGCTGCGGCGTATGGTATTGCTGTCATCGATGACCATCACCTTGACGCCTTTCAATCCATCCTTATCCACACATTTCTCCAGCAAGGTCGTCGGGCGGGCGGCACGCGCCCCCCTGTGTGGTAAACATTACGGCACCGGGCGGGGCTTCTTTAGCGCCCGCGCCCTGTAGACGGCCGCCAGACAAAAGAAAGGGCGCCACGAGGGGCGCCCTGCCGGCAAACGCAGGGAATGGCTTACTGCCAGGCTTCGCTGCCGGATTTCTTCTGAACGCCCGCCACCGCGCCCATGGTTTCGATGATGGTGTTCGGCAGGGACGAGATGCGCATGAACTGACCCATCCCGACGTCGGGGAAAGCGAGCGCGATGCGGAAGCGCCCGTGCGGCGACTCGACCTCCTTGTCGACCACATAGATCTCGTAGGGCAGGCCGGCGACGCTGTCCTGCATGCCGATCTTCTTGATCCACGCGCCGTCGCCGTTCTCGGGGTCGTTCATCGCGACGCCGAACACGGCGAGCCGGCGGCCCGGCATCACGATCTCGTAGACCTTGCTGGTGTTGCCCGCGCCTTTGGCGAGGTTCTCGCGCACGGTCTTGACGGCGTCGGCAAAGCTGCCGTACTGCGCCAGCTTGTTCTTGTAGGAATCCAGCCGTTCCATGCCGATCATGTAGCGGTAGTTGGACAGGCTGCCGGCGGACTCGTCGCCGCCGAGCCCCTTTCCGGCGCCCAGGGCATCCTGCAGGCGGGCCTGCAAGGCTTTGACGGCGTCTTCCTTCTTGGCGAAGGCGCCCCGGAAGTACGCGCGATACCAGTAGTCCGGGTTGGTGTAGGCGACGCTGCCGTCCGCCTTGACGCCGACCCGGATCGTGGCGCCGAGGATGGCATTCCCGCCGACCGCGCCCACTTCGTCGAGCATGGTGTCATCGGTGGCGACGACGACCCCGTAGCCGGCGAGGTTTTTGGGGAAGTAGGTGCCGACCACCTTGAAACCGCCGCTCTTGAGCTTGGCCTCGACCGCCGTGGCCACCGCCTGCACGCTGCGGGCCGGCACCGCATTCCCTTGAATGTAGGGAGAAATCGCCCACGCGCTTGTCGAGAGAACAAGCAGCACCCACGTTGAAATCCACCGCATGATCATTATCGTCTCCTATGTTGGATATTATTCACGACACCCTCGGAACGCGGCGGCGCCGGGTCGCCCTCGGGCCACCCGGCGTTGACGCGCTTCCACAACCCTCCACTTCCTCGGCAGTTAACGTCGCTTCCCGGGCGATTCTTGAACGCGCGGCGAAATCGTCTAGACCGCCATCATCAGGAAATCGTCCTTGCGCGCGCCGCAATCGGGGCAGCTCCAGTTGACCGGAACGTCTTCCCAGCGCGTGCCGGGCGGAATGCCGTCGGCCGGCGCGCCGGTTTTTTCGTCGTAGATGTAGCCGCAGATCAGGCACATCCAGCGTTTGTATGGGGGAGCTTCGGACATGGGGGAGCAACGAATCGGCTAAAATTACGGATTGATTTTAAAGCAGCGCCGCCATGCCGCCTATTTTCTCCCCCAAGCCCCCGCCGCCGCTCGTGCTCAGCTTCGCCGCGTCCGATCCGACCGGCGGCGCGGGCATCCAGGCCGATCTGCTGACCCTGGCGAGCATGGGCTGCCATCCGCTGTCGGTGATCACCGCCATCACGGTGCAGGACACCGCCGGCGTCGACGAAGTCCTGGCGATCGATTCGGAGTGGGTGACCGACCAGGCGCGCATGCTGCTCGAAGACGTCCCGGTCGCCGCGTTCAAGCTCGGCATGCTCGGCAGTCCCGAATCGATCGCGGCGATCGCCGAAATCCTCGCCGACTACCCGGACATTCCCGTCATCCTCGACCCGGTGCTGGCGTCCGGGCGCGGCGACGAGCTCGCCACCGACGACATGATCGCCGCGATGCGCGACCTGCTGATTCCGCAGACGAGCGTCCTCACGCCGAACGGCCACGAAGCCCGACGCCTCGCGCTGTTCGAATCGGACGAGGAGGAGATGGATCTCGCCGCGTGCGCCCGCCACCTGACCGATCTCGGCTGCGAATACGTGCTCATCACCGGCACCCACGAGGCGACGCCACGCGTGCTGAACAGCCTCTACGACGCGAACGGCCACGTCCAGACCGACGCCTGGGACCGCCTTCCCGGCAGCTATCACGGCTCCGGCTGCACGCTGGCGTCGGCGATCGCCGCCACGCTGGCGTTCGGCCAGGACGTGCCGCAGGGCGTGCGCGACGCGCAGAACTTCACCTACGAGTCGCTGAAAGCCGCGTTCCGTCCCGGCATGGGGCAATACATTCCGGAGCGCTTCTTCTGGGCGCAGGATGGGCAGGCGGAAGGCAATGCCTGACTTTCCCGGCGGCGTGTACGCCATCACCCCCGAAACCGCCGACACCGAGCGCCTGCTGGGGCAGGTCGAGGCCGCGCTGGCAGGGGGCGTCGCGGCGGTGCAGTACCGCGACAAATCCGGCGACGTCGCGCGCCGCCACGAACAGGCGAGCAAGCTCGTCGCGCTGTGCCGCCGTTTCGGCGTGCCGCTGATCGTCAACGACGACCTGCGGCTGGCCGATCTCGCCGATGCCGACGGGGTGCACCTGGGGCGCGGCGACGGCAGCGTACGCGAGGCGCGCATCATCCTCGGCCCGGGCAAGTTCATCGGCGCATCGTGCTACCAGGACATCGAGCTTGCCCTGGCGGCACAGGCGGCGGGCGCCGACTACGTCGCCTTCGGCAGCTTCTTCGCGTCGCCCACGAAGCCCGCGGCCCCGCGCGCCAGCCTCGACCTGCTGCGCGAAGCGGCACCGCGCATCGCCGTGCCGCTGGTCGCGATCGGCGGCATCACGCGCGCCAATGCCGCGCAACTGCTCGACGCCGGCGCCGACAGCCTCGCCGTCTCGTCGGGCCTGTTCGACGCCCCCGACATCCGTGCCGCGGCGCACGACCTGAATCAACTCTTTGAATTGGAATCGGAACAATGACCCGTAACCAGGCGCTTTTCGAACAATCGCAACAAGTCATCCCCGGCGGCGTGAATTCGCCGGTGCGCGCCTTCAGGAGCGTCGGCGGCACGCCCGTGTTCTTCAGCCGCGCCAAGGGTTCGCGCGTGTGGGACGCCGACGGCCGCGAGTACGTCGACTACGTCGGCTCGTGGGGCCCGGCGATCCTGGGCCACGCCCATCCCGGGACGGTGAAGGCGGTGCAGGACGCCGCCGCCAACGGCCTGTCGTTCGGCGCGCCCAGCGAAGCCGAGCTGACCATCGCCCGCCGCATCGTCGAACTCGTGCCGAGCATCGAGAAGGTGCGCCTGGTGTCGTCCGGGACCGAGGCGACGATGAGCGCGATCCGCCTCGCGCGCGGCTTCACCGGCCGCTCCAAATTCATCAAGTTCGAGGGCTGCTACCACGGCCACGCCGATTTCCTGCTGGTGAAGGCGGGCTCCGGCGCGCTCACCTTCGGCAACCCCACCTCGGCCGGCGTACCGCCGGAAGTCGCGGCGCAGACCCTCGTGCTCGACTACAACGACGTCGCCGGCCTCGAGCGCACCTTCGCCGAGATCGGCAATGAAATCGCCTGCATCATCGTCGAGCCCTTCGCCGGCAACATGAACCTGGTCAAGCCGACCGCCGAATTCATGGCGACGATGCGCCGCCTGTGCGACGCGCACGGCGCGCTGCTGATCTTCGACGAAGTCATGACCGGCTTCCGCGTCGACCTCGGCTGCGCGCAGAAGCTCCTCGGCATCAAGCCCGACCTCACCACGCTCGGCAAGGTGATCGGCGGCGGCATGCCGGTTGGCGCCTTCGGCGGGCGCGCCGACGTGATGGACGCGCTGGCGCCGGTCGGCCCCGTCTATCAGGCAGGCACGCTGTCGGGCAATCCCGTCGCGGTCGCGGCCGGCCTCGCGACGCTCGAAGCGGTTTCCGAACCCGGCTTCTACGCGACGCTCGCCCGCCGCACCGAGCGCCTGGTGAAGGGCCTGACCGCCGCCGCAACGGACGCGGGCGTCACCTTCTGCGCCGATTCGGTCGGCGGCATGTTCGGCCTCTATTTCGCCGCCAAGCCGCCCGCGAGCTTTGCCGAGGTGATGCAGTGCGACCGCGAGAAATTCAACCGCTTCTTCCACGCGATGCTCGACCGCGGCGTCTACCTCGCACCGTCGGCGTTCGAGGCGGGCTTCGTCTCCGCCGCGCACACCGACGCCGACATCGACGCGACGGTCAGCGCCGCGCGCGACGTCTTCAAGACCCTATGAACGACGAGCTCTCCCCTGAAGACGAACTGCGCCTCAACGTTCTGTTCAATACCGAACTCAAGGCCGTGCGCATCGACGAGTCGAGCATGACGCTGTGGGCGCTGACGCCGGAGGGCGAGGCCAGCGTGCCGCTGAAGCCCACCGAGCGTTCCGACCGTTACCTGAAGCGGGTGCGCGAACTGCTCTCCGGCCACGCGCTCGGCTCGCCCGGCGGCTATCCGGTGCACCTGACGCGCTGGACGCGGCAATCGCAGGCAGGACTGTCGACACAGCACCTGGCGCAGCTGCTGCTGATCGCGGAAGAAGAGGCGGTGGTCGCGGTGGTGCATTCGCCCGCGCTCACCGACGAGCTGGCGCGCTACGCCTGGTGGTGCATGCCGACCCTGGACAACGCGCGGCTGATGCTGATGCGCGACGTGGTGTGCCAGGGAAGCATGGGCCGCACGCTGATCGAATTCCTGGTCGAGCATCTGGCCTTCCTGCACGAGGACGACGTCGGCATTCTCGATACCGTCGCGGTGATGCTGCATTCCGGCGTGCTCGGCGAGGCCGAGCGGCTCGCGATCTGGAAGCGCGGGAACAGCCGCAACTCCTACTACGTCGCGTTTCTCGAACTGCAACCCGACGACCTGCCCAATCCGCGCGCGGCGCGCGCCGACCAGGCGAACGTGCCGCGCCTTGCCGCCAATCCCTACAGCGCCATGCTGGACAAGGCCTTGTCGGGGCAGGGGCAGACCTTCCTCGCCACCGCCGCGCTGATTCTCGAGCGTCCGGAAATCCAGGAAGTGGTGAGCCACACGCTGAACGCCGTAGCGAACTGGTGCGCGCCGCTGCGCCAGGCCGACGAAGCGTCGCGCGCCGCGGCCCGCACGGCGCTGCTCGCCGCCGCGCCGCAGTTCGAATCGGACTGCGCCGCGCTGGACACGCTGTCGAGCGCGGACGCCGAAACAGTGCGGCCGATCTTCCTCAAGACCACCGCCATCGGTTCACTGATGCGGCGCAAGATCCAGCCCGTCGTCACCCCGCTGCTCGACGCCGTCGCGGTGCTGCGGCGGCAGCCTTAAGACGACGGACCGCTGCGGAAGAAGGTCCCGCGGCTGTTCGCCAGCCCGCCCGGGTTACGTGCCGAGCGCGGCGTCGATGCTGGCGACGAACTTCTCCGGCTTCTCGAAACCGATGACCTTGTAGTCCGACTGCGCCCCCGCGCCGTTCCAGAACACGAGGCCGGGCGGCCCGAACAGCGCGAAGCGTTTCAGCAAGGCCTTGTCGGCCTCGGTATTGGCGGTGACGTCGGCCTGCAGCAGGACCATCTTCTGCAGCCGGGCCCGGACCTTGGGATCGTTGAAGGTGAAGCGCTCCATTTCCTTGCACGACACGCACCAATCGGCGTAGAAATCGAGCATCACCGGCCGGCCTTCGGCCTTGGCCGCGGCAAGCCTCGCGTCGAGTTCGGCGACGCTCTTCACTTTCTCGAAGGTCGGTCCGTCCTGCTCCGCCGCCAGCGCGGCGCCGCCGCTGCCGCCCGTGATGCCGCCCTTGTAGACCTCCAGCGGCTGCAACAGGTCGCGGCTGCCGGCCAGCAGACCGAGGATGATCGACAGGCCGCCGATCAGCAGCACGACGCCGAGGCCTTTCCACAGCCGCGACCAGCCGCTCGCGTGGGCGGGCAGCGGGTCGAGCGCATGCAGGTAGATGGCGGACGCGATCAGCAGCACGGCCCACAGCACCATGTTGACCCAGGCAGGGATGAGCGGCGAGACGAGATAAATCGCGATCGCCAGCATCATCACGCCGAAGAAATATTTCACCGCGTTCATCCAGCCGCCGGCGCGCGGCAGCAGCGCGCCCGCCGACAGGCCGACCAGCAGCAGCGGCACGCCCATGCCCAGCGCGAGCACGAACAGCGCGACGCCGCCGAGCGTGGTGTTGCCGGTCTGCGCGATGAAGGCGAGCGCCGCGGCGAGCGGCGGCGCGACGCAGGGACCGACGATCACGGCCGACAGCGCGCCCATGACGAAGACGCCCGCGAAGTTGCCGCCCTTCATCTTGTTGGAGGCGTCCGAGACCTTGCTCTGGATGAAGCTTGGCAGCTGCAGCTCGAAAAAGCCGAACATCGACATCGCCAGCAGCACGAAGATGCCTGCGCCGACGCCGAGCGCCCACGGATTCTGCAGCGCATTCGACAGCAGCGTGCCCGAGAGCGCCGCCGCCACGCCCGCCAGCGCGTAGGTGATGGCCATGCCCAGCACGTAGGCGAGCGAGAGCAGGAAGCCGGTCGTCTTCGTGAGCTGCTTGTTCTGCCCGGCGATGATGCCCGACAGGATCGGGATCATCGGGAACACGCACGGCGTCAGCGCCAGCAGCAGGCCAAATCCGAAGAAGGTGGCGACGACCGCCCAGAAGCTGCCCCCTTTCAGCACGCGCTCGATCCGGGAGGTGTCGGATTCGCCCGCGGTGGCTGGACCGCCCGCGGAAGGCGCGGCGGCCGCGGCGACGGACGCCGCGCCGGCCGACGTCAGGGAAAAGTCACGCTTGATCGGGGGATAGCAGACGCCGACCGCCTCGTTGCATCCCTGCCAGGTGGCCGCCAGCACCAGCTTTTCGTCGTTCGCGAGCGGGCGCGACAGCGCGAGGCGCGCGGAAAAATTCCGGTGATACACCTCGGTGCGGCCGAAGCTCGGGTCGTCCTTCACGTCGCCCTTCGGCGTGTCGGCACGCGTCACCTTGACGTCGGCCGGCGACTTGACGACAAACGCGAGCTTGTCGCGATAGAGGTAGGTGTTGGCGGTCGGCGCATAGTCGAGCTGGATGGTGCGCGCGTCGGGCATGCTGGCCGCCACCTTGAAGGCTTCGTCCGGCGGCAAAAGCTGCGGCATGCCCGTCAGACCGCCGAGGCTGCCCAGCGCGGATGCCGGCGTAGATGCCGGCGCGGCGGCCTGCGCCGCGGGAAGAACCGACGCGGCCGCCGGCGGCGACGGCAGCTTGAGCGTGACGCGCTCGGTTTGCGGCGTGTAGCACAGCCCCGCATCCGCGCAGCCCTGCCCCGTGGCTTTCAGCGTGACCGACGTCACGCCCGCGCTGCGCTGGATCGGCAGCGCGATGCGCACGTCCTTGCGATAGGTCTCGACGGTGCCGAAGTTGTCGTCGTGCTTCAGCTTGCCCGCAGGCTTGCGCGGCGTTCCCAGCGTCGCGCCGTCGACTTCGAACTTGAACTTGTCGCGGTACATGTAATAGCCGTCGGCAATCTGCCAGCGTGCCTCGAGCGTATCGGCGTCGAGTGCACGCGCCGAGAACTTGAACGCGACCTCGGGGTCAAGAAATTCATCGGCGTGGGCGACTGGAAAGTGGCCCAATGCGCCCCCAACTGCAAATAGTGCGCCCAGCAAACGGATCCACTTAATCATGCTTTTCAGTCTCCTTGGCCACCCAGTCGAGATAAGCGGGCAAGCCGTGTGTTATCGGTATGGCGATGAGTTCCGGTACGTCGTAGGGATGATGGGCGCGGACCGCCGCTTCAACCCGCGGATAGCTTTCCCCGGTGGTCTTGATCAGCAGCGGGATTTCGTCCGCGACCTCCACCGCGCCCCGCCAGCGGTAGATGGAGCGGCACGGCGCCAAAACGTTCACGCACGCCGCCGCGCCGCTCTCGACCAGCGCGCGCGCCAGTTTCTCGGCCTGCGCGAGCCCGGGTACATTCGTCAAGACTAACAAAGGTTCCATGTCATGCGCTTTGGTTGGATCGTTCTACTGCTGCTCTCGTTTCCGGTTCTGGAGGCGGCGGGTATTTTCTGGGTGGCGAGCGCCATCGGCAACTGGGTGCTGCTTTGGCTCGTCGCCGACCTGATCGCGGGGGCGGCTCTGATCCGCGTCGAGCGCATCGCCTGGAGCGCGCGGCTGCTGTTTTCGCTGCAGACCGGCGCCAACCCGCTCGCCTCGCTGTTTTCCAGCAGCCGTGTCCTTCTCGCCGGCGGACTGCTGATCTTCCCCGGCTTCCTCAGCGACATCCTGGCTCTCATTCTGCTCTTGGTTCCGCGCAGGCGGGAGCCGGACCTGCTGCGCCCGGCGAACGACAACGTGCTCGAAGGCGAGTTCAAGCGGGAACCCGACGACCTGCTGCGCTGATTCGCGGACGTCTCAAAAAAGCCTCGCCTGTCCTCGGCCCTGCCTGATTTCCCGCAACAGGTCCTCCGACGTGGGGTAGCGATATTTCAGCCGCAATTCGCGCGCGGTGCGCGCATTCGACAGGCGGCGCGACTCGCGCAGGAAAGACAGCAGCGCTTCGGACAGGCGCGACTCCGCCTCCGCCCGGTTCACCCGCGGCGGCCGCGGCAGGTCGAAGGCGTCGGCGCAGCTGTCGAACCAGTCGCCCATCTTCAGCGGGTGCGCATCGACCGCGTGGTAGACGCGCTGCGGGCGGCCGCGGAACAGGGCGGCCCAGGCGAGCCGCGCAAGATCATCGGCATGGATGTGGTTGGTGTAGCTGTCCTCGCTGGCGATCAGCGCGGGCGTTCCACGGCGGACGCGTTCCAGCGGGAGGCGGTCCGCGGCGTAGATCCCGGGCGCGCGCAGGATGCTGACCTGCACGCCCATCGCCGCGCCCCACGCGCGAAGCTGGCGTTCGGCGTCGACGCGCCGCACCGCGCGCCCGTTGACGGGCGCGACCGGGCGCGTCTCGGCCACCCAGTCGCCGCCGCAATTGCCGTAGACCCCGCTGGTGCTGATGTAGACCAGCGCGCCGGGCAACCTGTGCCGCGCGAGCGCATGCAGCAGGCGGGCCGTGCGCGGATCGGTCCGGCCTTCGCCGGGCGGCGGCGCGAAATGAAACACGCCGTCGACGCGCGGCAGCCGCTTCAGCGTCGCCGGCGCGTCGAGGTCGCCGATGTAGGGCGTCACACCGAGCGCGCGCAGTGCGGGGACGCGTTCCGGCCTGCGCGTCAGCCCGATGAAATCGGCCTGGCCCGCGTAGCGCGCCACCAGCCGTTCGGCCACGTCGCCAAACCCCACAATCAAGATCTTTTTCATTCCTCTGCCCGTAACCCTTCGGCCGCGAGGGTGAAAACGCCCGCCACTCGCGCGATAATCCACTGGTTTGTCACCGCATTTTAAGCGCACATCATGGCTTACCAGGTCACCATCCAGCCCAGCGGGCACCGATTTACCGTCAGCGACGACGAAACGATTCTCGAAGCGGCATTGCGCGAAGGGTTCGCGCTGCCCTACGGCTGCCGCAATGGCGCGTGCGGGTCATGCAAGGGCAAAGTGCTCTCCGGCGATGTCGACTACGGCACCCACTCCGCCAACGCCTTGAAGGACGAGGAGAAGGCGCAGGGTCGCGCCCTCTTCTGCCGCGCCACGCCCTTGACCGACCTGACGATCGAGGCCAAGGAGATCGGCGCCGCCAAGGACATCGTGGTCAAGACATTGCCGTGCCGGGTGGAAAAGCTGGAGAAGCGCGCCGACGACGTGATGGTGATGAAGATCAAGCTGCCCGCCAACGAGCGGCTGCAGTTTCTCGCCGGACAATTCATCGATTTCCAGCTCAAGGACGGCAAGACGCGCAGCTATTCGCTCGCCAACCCGCCGCACGACGACGCTCTGCTGGAACTGCACATCCGCCACGTGCCCGGCGGCATGTTCAGCGGCCACGTGTTCTCGACGATGAAGGAGCGCGACATCCTGCGCCTGAAAGGTCCCCTCGGCAGCTTCTTCATCCGCGACGATTCCGACAAGCCGATTCTCTTCCTCGCCGGCGGCACCGGCTTCGCGCCGATCAAGGGCATGCTCGAACACGCCTTTGCCGAGCATACCGACCGCGAACTCGTCCTTTACTGGGGCGTACGTTCGCTGAAGGATCTGTACATGGTCGAACTGCCGCAGCGCTGGCTGGCCGAACGCCCCAATTTCAGCTTCGTTCCCGTGCTGTCCGATCCGCAGCCGGGCGATCGATGGCAGGGCCGGACCGGCTACGTGCACGAGGCGGTGCTGGCCGATTTTCCGGATCTGTCCGGCTACCAGGTGTATGCCTGCGGTGCGCCCGTGATGGTCGAGAGCGCGCGCACGAGCTTCGTGGAAACGCGCGGCCTGCCCGAAGACGCGTTCTTCGCTGACGCCTTCACCTACGCGGCCGACGCGGATACCGAAGCCGCGCCGGCGGTCTGAGCACGGCCGGACCGCGCGTCCGGAAAAGCCCGGCGCGCGGGCGCGGCCCGCTGCGATGCAGCGCTTACAGTTCGCCCTTGGCGCCTGCCTGCATGATGTCGACGAGCGCGTTACGCACCTTGTTGACGCGGTCCTTCAGCGCCTGCGGCAGGCGCTTTTCCTTCGCCACCGCGTCGACGTTCACGTCCATCATCACCAGCCAGCCCTGCCCCTTGGCGTCTTCGATCAGGGCGATGCGGCACGGCATGTAGACGGCAAAATCCAGGTTCATGCTGATCAGGTCGTTGGCGAGCACCGCGTCGCAGAACTGGTAGATGGTGATGGTGTGTTGCGGCTTGCCGGTGATGGCTTCCACCTGCTTGGACAGCGGGAGCTCGGCGACCAGCTTGAGGTTCAACGCATTGGCGCGCAGCCGCATCGATTCGGCGGCGTCAGCCAGGCTGACGCCGTGGTCGACCGCCACCTTGTAGACGCCGACGGACTCCGTCGACTGGGTCGGTTTGGCCGCTGCGGCCTGACTGGCGGGCACGCAGGCCATCGATGCGGCCAGCGTGAAACCCAATACGGCAAAAAAACCCCGGCGCATCGAGACGCTCCTTTTAAATATTAGATAACTCTGATAATACACGCCGCCCGCGGCGTCGCCCCCGCACAAACGTGCCAGTCGGCGATGCTAAACCTTACTGCGCGCGGCACAGCGCCAGCGCTTTCTGATAATGCTGACAGGCTTCGCCGGGCTGACCGCTCTGCGTCTTGAGTTCGGCCATGCGGATATGGCCTTCGGCGCTGGCGGAAATCGCGAGGCTCGCCTCCAGATAGCTTTGCGCCTTGCCCCAGAGCTGCTGCACGCTGCACAGTTGCGCCAGCGTGAGCAGCAACTGCGCATCGCGCGGCTTGGCGTGGAGCCATCTTTCGGCCTGCTCGATCTGCCGCGCCGGGCTGCTGCCGCGCGCCTCGCCGTACAGCGCGACCAGATCCTCGTTCCACTCGCGCCCGAGCGCGGCCTCCAGGATGTCGAGCGCGGTGTCGTTTCCGCCGCGCTGCATGAAGGCACGGACAGCGGCGCGCGCCACCCACGGATCGACCTTCAGGTCGGCCGGAATCTTTTTCCAGTATTCCAGCAGGCCGCGATCGTCCTCGGCGCGCCGCTTGAGGTTTTCGGCGTACGCCATGCGCCGGTTCTGGATGGCGACACCCGGCTCCAGTGCGTTGCTGCGGATCAGGCTGTCGAGCAGGCGATCGGCCTCGTCCCACTGTCCCGTCATCTGCCGCGCCCTGAGTTCGAGCCGCAAGAGCGCCGTGTGCTGCGGCGCGATGTCCTTGGCGCGGCCGATCGCCGCCAGTGCCGCCGTCGCGTCCTTGGCGTCAAGGCGGGCCTCGGCCTCGAACAACTGCGCCGCGAGTTCGGCGCCGTGCTCGCTCGCCGCCTGGATGTGGCGTTCGCGCAGCGCCGCGGCGCGCATTTCCTGCGCCGCCCGCGCCGCGAGCACGCGCGCGAGCCCCGTCCTGGGTTCGTCGCCCGTCCATTGGCCGAGGGATTGCTCGGCATCCTGGTAGCGGTATTCGGTGTAGGCCCGGAGGCCGCCGACGAAATTCTCGTCGCGCCTTCGAGCGGCGCGCCGTTCACGCTGTTCGCGCACGAGGCTCGGGAGGTTGAGGGTGAGCAGCGCCAGCCGCAGCAGCACGATGCCGCCGACGACCATGCCGATCACGGCCAGCACGAACCCGATGAAGGAAATTTCCATTCGCCACGGCGGGTACACCAGCACCACGTACCCCGGGTCGTAGCGCCCCGCCATGGCGAGGGCGACCGCCAGCACGGCGACGATGAGCAGCGAGATCAGCCAGCGCAATTTAATGCTCCCCCTTGTAGGCATCGAGCGCGGCGAGGCTGGCGTCGATCCCGGGCAACTTGACGGCGATCTGCAGCTCGGACAGCCGCTTGACCTCCTTGACCGCGGCGGCGACGCCGGCATCGCGCGTGTTGAAATAGCGCTCGAGCATGTTCGACACCGCGAGCAGATCCGCCCGGAACGCGGCCTGGTCGCGCGACATCAGCGCCAGGCGCGCCGACAGCAGGCGCAGGCGCAGGTTCTCGCGCAGGAAATAGGCCTGATCGGGGGGCAGCAGCACGGCCTCGTTGCCTTCCACGCGGCGGATCTGCACCAGATGCTTCAGCTCCTGCCACAACTCCTGGCCGAAGTTGGCGGCGCGGGCACTGCGTGGGGCTGGCGCGGCTTCGGACGCCTGCGCGCTCGCCAGCGGCCACTCGGCGTGGTGCGCCACCAGCGCCTCGATCCGCGCGCTCACGCCCACCTCGTCGACCGAGGGCGCCGCACGCAGATTGGCCAGATCGGATGCGATGGCGCGGCGCAGTGCGGTGAACTGCGGCTTGTTCAGGCGCTGCAGGCGGGTGTCCGCGCCCTCCAGCGCGATGATCGCGGCCTTCACGTTGCCCGCCAGTTGCAGCTGCTGCGCGGCGGTGAGCAGGACCTGTTCGATCTCGGCCAGCGTCCATTGATCGCGGCCCTGCGCCAGATCCTTGTACAGCGATTCGAGCGCCTGTTGCTGCTGCTGCGAGGTCGCCATCTGGCCTTCGATCTGCGCGACCTGCTCGCCGATCCGCCTCATCGCGTCGTCCGCGTTGCGCGCCAGCAAAACGGATTCGTTCACGTCCTTGCCCGAATCGGCGAGGCGGCGCCCCAGCTCGGTCTTCAGATCGCGGATGCGCTCGCGGCTGTCCGACCACGACCACGCGGCCGCCGCCAGCGCGAGCACCGCGACCAGCAAGGCGACCAGCGGCACGACCTGGAGGCGTCCGTGCGGCGACGCGGGAGGGACAGCGGCAGGGGGTGCGGGAGGCAAATCGGGAGTGTCATTCATTTTTCAGAGTCGGTTTCGTTCCTGAACCACGTGATGAGGCCATCGAGCAGGCCTGCGTCGCCGCCCGGGGTGGCAATTACGCGCGCGATGCCGAAGCGGCGCGCCGCCGCGGCGATTTTCTCATGCGGCGCGAAAAGCGGCGTCGCCGCCAACAGCGGCGCGCCAGCCGGGCCGAGCAGCGCCGCCAGGTTGTGCAGCGTCTCCGCGCTGGCGACGGTCACCGCATCGATGCCGCCGGCCTGCCAGCGTTGCAGCAGCGGCGCGGCATCCGCCTGCGGACACGCGCGCCGGTAGCACTCCATGAAATGCACGTCGGCACCGCGCGCGCGCAAGGTGTCGGCGACGAGCGCGCGGCCGCCGACGCCGCGCACGATGACCACGCGCCGGCCGGCCACGTCGCGAAGCCGCGGCACGGCCAGCAGCGCTTCGCTGTCCTGGCCGTCGGGCATGATGACGTCCGCCACCCCCTCGGCGGCGAGCGCACGCGCGGTTCCCGCGCCGACCGCGAACACCTCGATGCCCGCAGGCAGGCCGCCGGTCGCGCGGATCGCCGCCATGCCGAATTGTGCCGCATTGGGGCTGATGAAGATTGCGATATCGGCGCGGGCGAGATGTGCAAGCGGCTCGGCCAGGCGGTCGCCGGCGACGGGCTCGATGGCGAGCGCAGGGAACACGAAGGCCTCGCCACCCGCCGCCTCCACGCCCCGCGCGAGCGCGGACGCCTGGTGGGCAGGCCGCGTCACCAGGACGGTGCGCCCGGCCAGCGGCTGCGTCATGCGGCCGGAAGCGCGTCGAGGATGGCGCGCGCGCCCAGCGCCAGCAACTTGTCGGCCAGCGCCTGGCCGACCGCCTCGGGATCCGTCGCGTCGCCCTCGGCGCGCTCGTGGATGAAGCCGCTGCCGTCAGGATTCGCGACAAAGCCGTTGAGCAGCAGGCGTCCCTCCCGCAATACGGCGTGCGCGCCCAGCGGGACCTGGCAGCTGCCGCCGAGCACGCGGCTCACCTGACGCTCCGCGCGCACGCAGGCGGCGGTTTCGGGATGATTCAACGCCGTCAGCATGGCGGCGACCGCCGCGTTGTCGCTGCGGATTTCGATGCCGAGGGCGCCCTGGCCCGCGGCAGGAATGCTGTCTTCCACGTCCAGCAGGCTCTTGATGCGATCGCCCAGCCCGAGCCGCTTGAGGCCGGCGGCGGCAAGCAGGATCGCGTCGAACTGGCCCTCGTCGAGTTTTTTAAGGCGCGTGCCGACATTGCCGCGCAGCGGCTTCACCGTCAGGTGGGGATAGCGCGCGCGCAGCTGCGCCTCGCGGCGCAGGCTGGAGGTGCCGACGATGCCGCCGGGTGGCAGTTCGGACAGGCGCGCATAGCGGTTGGACACGAAGGCGTCGCGCGGGTCCTCGCGCTCGCCGATGACCGCGAGCGCAAAACCCGCCGGCAGTTCCATCGGCACGTCCTTCATCGAATGCACCGCCAGATCGGCCTGGCCGGCCTCCAGCGCGACTTCGAGTTCCTTGACGAAGAGTCCCTTGCCGCCGACCTTGGACAGCGTCACGTCGAGGATCTGGTCGCCGCGCGTCGTCATGCCCAGGATGTTGACCGTGCAGCCGGGATGCAGCGCGCGAAGACGATCGCGAATATGCTCTGCCTGCCACATGGCGAGGGCGCTTTCACGGGAGGCGATGGTCAGGGTCTGCATGTCGGTAGGAATAAACTGTTTGAATTGGCAAATGATGGCGCGATACTGGCAACTATGAGGTATCCGAACCCACCCGAAATGATGGCTGCAATCGCGCGGCGGATCGTGGCCGGTGTCCTGATTTTAGCATGGGGCTTGGGGCTGCCCGGCGCTGCGCGCGCGGCGGATGGCCTCGTGCATGCCGCGAATTTTCAGGCCGACGCGCGCACGGCGGCGAAGCGGCGCGTCCCCATTCTGGTGGTCTTCACCACGCCTCACTGCCCCTATTGCGAACGCGTCAAGCACGACTACCTGATCCCGATGCACAAGGATCCCGCGTATCGCAACCGCGTCATCATCCGCGAAGTCACCATCGGTGCCAGCGACCCGCTCACCGGCTTTGACGGCGCGTCGACCACGGAAGGCGCATTCGCCGCCGCGCACAAGGTGTTCATGGTGCCCACCATCCAGGTATTCGACGGGCAGGGAAACAACGTCGGCGACGCGATCGTCGGCCTGCTGAATCCCGACTACTACTTCGGCTATCTCGAAGGCGCGATCGACGCCGGCGTGAACAAGGTCCGCGGCAAATAGAAACGCGGCTGCCGCGGCATCCTGCCGGGCCGGGGCGAAGTTGGCTAAAATCCCGCCATGCAGGGAGCGCCGCTATGAAAACCCTACTGGCCGACGACCATCCGCTCATGCGCGAGGGCGTGCGGCAGGTCCTGTCGCAGCTCGAACCCCCGGTCGAAATCATCGACGCCCACGACTATCCCAGCCTCTTCGCCCAGACCGCGCTGCACGCCGACCTCGATCTGGCGCTGGTCGACCTGAACATGCCCGGCTTCACCGGCATGCAGGGGATCACGGAGTACCGCAACCGCTTCCCCGACATTCCCCTGGTGATCCTCTCCGCCTCCGAATCGCCGCACGACATCCGCGACGCACTCGAAGCGGGTGCGCTCGGCTACATTCCCAAGGCTGCCTCCACGAGCGTGATGCTGGCCGCATTGCGGCAGGTGCTGGCGGGAGACCTCTTCGTGCCCACCTGCATGGGAGACAGGCAAATCGCCGCGCGAGCGGCGCCCGCCGGATTCAAGGCCCTCGAGCAGACCGGATTGACGGCACGCCAGCTCGAGGTGGCGCGGCTGCTGGCGCGGGGCTGCGCGAACAAGGCCATCGCCGGCGCGCTCGCGATGTCGGAAAGCACGGTGAAAGTCCATATCGCCGCAATTTTCCGCACGCTCAGCGTAAGCAACCGAACCGAGGCCGTGCTCGCGATCCAGCGCCTGACCCAGGGTACGTGATGGCCCTTCGCGCCCGTCTCGGCCGCCTGTCGATTCCCAGCATCCGCAGCAGGATGCTCGCGATCGCCCTGCTGCCCGCGCTGCTGACCGAGTTCGGAATGGTCGCGTACTTCACCGCGCGGACGTTCGCCGCGGCCGAGCAGACGGCGCGCGCGCGCGCTGCGAGCGCGGTCCGCCACCTGGCCGACACGCTCCCCTACGCGCTTGCGACAGGCGGCGCGACCGAGGCGCGCGACCTGCTCGAAGCCGAAATCCGCGACAGCCGGCTCGCCTTTGCCCGCGTCACCGATGGCCACGGCCGCGCGCTCGCGAGCGCGGGCGATGCGCCCGGCCCCGCGTTCGACGACGATGGCTTCCGGCTCGACGTCGCCCTGCGCCCGCCCGGCGCGAGCTTCCTTCACGGCGCGCCGTCCGCCGCCCCCGCCGCGTTCTCCGGCGGCCTGCCCGGTCACGTCGAGGTCGGCGTCACGCTCGGCCAGACCGGGACGTTCAAGCGCGACACGCTGATTCATGCCGCGTCTCTGATGCTGCTGGCGCTGACGCTCACTGCCGCGCTCGCCTGGCGCCTGTCCAACCGGCTTGCGGGGCAGTTGCGACATATCGGCCGCGTGGTGGAGCGGCTCGCCTGCAACGACCTCGCGGTGCGCACTCAGCTGCCGGCCGGCGGCGAAGTCGGTGCGCTCGCCGCCGGCGTGAACGACATGGCCGAGGCGCTGCAGGCGCACCGAAGCGAGCTGGAACGGCGCATCAACGAAGCCACCGCCGACCTCGCCGCGAAGAAGGACATGGCCGAGCGCGCCAACCAGGCGAAGTCGCGCTTCTTTGCCGCGGCCAGCCACGATCTGCGGCAGCCTCTGCACGCGCTGTCGCTGTTCGTCGCCGCGCTGAAAGTGCGCAACCGGCAGCCCGAGTCGCAAACCCTGATCGACAACATCGAGGCGTCGACCGCGGCGATGGAATTGCTGTTCGACGCCCTGCTCGACATTTCGCGGCTCGACGCCGGCACCATCGAAGCGCATCCGGTGCATTTTCCGCTGCGCAAGATGCTGCTCGACCTCGAGCACCAGTTCAGCGCGCTGGCCGCGGAAAAACAGCTGCGCCTGCGTTTCCGGCCATGCGACGTCGTGCTGTACAGCGATCCGCTGCTGATCGAGCGCATCCTGGTGAACCTGATCACCAACGCCATTCGCTATACCGACGACGGCGGCGTGCTGGTGGCCTGCCGGCGCCGTGGCCGCACCGTGCGCCTGAGCGTCATCGACACCGGGCGGGGCATCCCGCCGGACCAGCAGGACAGCGTGTTCCAGGAGTTCGTGCAGCTGCACAATCCGGCGCGCGACCGCAGCAAGGGCCTCGGGCTCGGGCTCGCCATCGTGTCGCGCCTGGGCCGGCTGCTGGGACACCGCGTGGACCTCCGGTCGGTGCCGGACCACGGCTCGACGTTCAGCATCGAGGTGCCATGCGGCGACGCCCGCCTGATCCAGCCGCCCGCGCCCGCCCCTGCGCCCGGCCAGATCCCCGGCGACGCGCTGGTGCTGCTGGTGGATGACGAAAGCGCGATCCTGCGCGGCATGGCCGAACTGTTCGACAACTGGAACCTCGACCTGGTCACCGCGCACAGCGCCGACGAAGCCGAACACTGGCTCGCCAGCCTAGGCCGCGTTCCCGACGTCATCGTGTCGGACTACCGCCTGCCCGACGACGTCGACGGGATCGAGGTGATCGCCCGCCTGCGGCAGACGCTCGGCCGCGACATCCCGGCCATTCTCGTCACCGGCGACACCGCGCCCGACACCATCCTGCGCATCAGCAAGGCCGGCTTCCCGCTCCTGCACAAGCCGCTGCGGCCCGCCAAGCTGCGCGCCCTGCTCACGCACCTGATCCAGCAAGCGCGCAGCGCCGCCGTGGGATAATCCGCACGTTCCTCACCTCCTACCGATCATGCACATCCACATCCTCGGCATCTGCGGCACCTTCATGGGCGGCATCGCGGCGATCGCCCGCGCGGCCGGCCACACCGTCACGGGCTGCGACGCCAACGTCTACCCGCCGATGTCCGACCAGTTGCGCGCGCTCGGCATCGATCTCATCGAGGGCTACGACGCCGGCCAGGCCGATATCGGCGCCGACATCTTCGTCGTCGGCAACGTCGTCACGCGCGGCAATCCGCTGATGGAGGCGATCCTCGCGCGCGGCCTCGCGTACACGTCCGGCCCGCAGTGGCTGGCCGAGAACGTCCTGCGCGACAAATGGGTGCTCGCGGTCGCCGGCACGCACGGCAAGACCACCACCTCGGCGATGCTGGCGTGGATTCTCGACGACGCGCGCATGAATCCCGGTTTCCTCATCGGCGGCATCCCGCAGAATTTCGGCGTGTCGGCGCGGCTCACCGACAGCCCCTTCTTCGTCATCGAGGCCGACGAATACGACACCGCCTTCTTCGACAAGCGCTCGAAGTTCGTGCACTACCGCCCGCGCACCGCGATCCTCAACAATCTCGAATACGACCACGCCGACATCTTTCCCGACCTCGCCGCGATCGAGACCCAGTTCCACCACCTGGTGCGCACCCTTCCCGGCAACGGCCTCATCGTCGTCAACGGCGACGACGCCAACCTCGCGCATGCGCTCGAACGCGGCTGCTGGACGCCCGTGGAAAGATTCGGCCGCACCGGCGGCTGGACGGCCGGCACACCCGACGCGAACGGCAGCTTCGATGTCTTTCTCGACGGCGCGCAGCAGGGTCGCGTGGAATGGGGGCTCATCGGCGAGCACAACCGCATGAACGCGCTCGCCGCAATCGCCGCCGCGCGCCACGCCGGCGTGCCCGCCGCCGCCGCGACCGACGCCCTGTCGCGTTTCGAGAACGTCAAACGCCGCATGGAGATCCGCGGCACCGTGCATGGCATCACCGTCTACGACGACTTCGCCCACCATCCGACCGCCATCGCGACCACCGTCGAAGGCCTGCGGGCGAAGGTCGGCGATTCGCGCATCCTCGCCGTGCTGGAGCCGCGCTCCAACACCATGAAGCTCGGCGTCATGAAGGCCGCGCTGCCGGACAGTCTCGCCGGCGCCGACCGCGTCTACTGCCTGGGCGCCAACCTCGGCTGGGATGCCGCCGCGGCGCTGGCGCCGCTGGGCGACAAGGCACGGGTGTTCGACGACCTCGACGCGCTCGTCGCGCAGCTGGTCGACGACGCCCGGCCCGGCGACCACGTGCTGATGATGAGCAACGGCGGGTTCGGCGGGATTCACGCAAAGCTCCTGGACGCGCTGCATCAGCGCTATCGGGAGGAGATCGTGCCGGCACCGAAGCCGGCCTGAATACGCCGGCGTCGCGCCCACAACCGAACTGGAGGAAGCATGATTCGTTTCAAGGTGTCGCTCTCGGCGGACGAAGCGGCGGACAAGCTCGTCGCCGCCATCGCCGCCTACCCGATGGGCCTCGTCGCGCACGCCAACGGCCAGGCCAATTGCGCGAAAAAAGGCATCAGCGTCGCGGCCGACCAGGTGCTCGAAGTCTTTCGGCCGGACTACGCGGCCAGGGTGTGGGCGGCGGAAAAGACGGCCGGCATCGACATTCCGCTGCGCATCCATCTGTACGACGCGGACGGCGCCACCTGGATCGCGTACCGCCCCGCCGCGGACGTCTTCAGGCCTTACGCCAATCCGGCGCTCGACGCGCTGGCCGGCGAACTCGACGCCATCTTCCGGCAACTGCTGGCCTCGCTCGACGCCTGGAAGCTGCCGTGACGCGTCGCGCTCCGTCGCCGCGCCGCGGCGAGCGGCGGTTTCTGTTATCCGAGCCGCCCCGGTAAAATTCGGCGATGATCGTCTATCTTCACGGCTTCAATTCCTCCCCCGCGTCCGGCAAGGCCCGGCAGCTGGGTGAACACATGGCCGGGCTCGGGCGGCAGGCGGACTATTACTGCCCGGCGCTCTCCAACAGCCCGCGCGAGGCCGTCGCGCAGATCGAGGCCGAACTGTCGCGGCGACAGCCCGGCGCGGTCACGTTGGTCGGCAGCTCGCTGGGCGGCTTCTACGCCACGTATCTGGCCGAGGCGCACGGCTGGAAAGCCGTGCTGGTGAACCCGGCCGTGCACGCACACACATTGATGCGCGGTGCGCTCGGTCCGCAGACCAACTGGCACAGCGGGGAGAAGTGGGAACTTACCGAGGCGCACCTGGCCGAACTCGCGGCACTCGACCTGCCCGTGATCTCGCAGCCGGCGCGCTACCTGCTGCTGGCGCAGACCGGCGACGAGGTGCTCGACTATCGCGACGCGGTCGCCTATTACAAGGGCGCCAGGCAGATCATCGAAGAGGGCGGTGACCACGGCTTCGCCGGATTCGAACGCCACTTCCAAACCATCCTGGATTTCTGATTTTCATGCACCTGATTTTTGAAGAGGACGGCCATTTCAAGGCCGGCTCCATCCTGTCCGAAACCGAGGCGACGGCGCAGGTGGAAGCCGCCTCGGGCAAACGCAGCAAGATCAAGTCGGCCAGCATCCTGCTGCGCTTTGCCGCGCCGGCTCCGAATGAGGTGATGGCCGAGGCGGAGACGCTCGCCGGAGACCTCGACGTCGACTTCCTGTGGGAGGCCGCCGGCAGCGACGAATTCGGCTTCGAGCAGCTGGCGCGCGACTATTACGGCCATGCGCCGCGGCCCGCGGAATCCGCGGCCCTGCTGCTGAAGCTGCATGCGTCGCCGATCCATTTCCACAAGAAGGGCAAGGGGCGCTACCGCCCGGCGCCCTCCGAGACGCTCGCGGCGGCGAAGGCGGGGCTGGAGAAGAAACGCCTCGCCGCCGAGCGGCAGACGCATCTGGCGGCGGAACTCGCGGCGTTCCGCCTGCCGCCCGAGTATGCGTCGCTGATCCCGCGCATCCTCATCGCGCCCGACAAGAACACGCTCGAATACAAGGCACTGGAGGACGCGGCGGCGGCCAGCGGGCTGTCCCAATTGCGATTGATCGAACGCTGCGGCGCGATTCCGTCGGCGCTCGACTTCCACCTGGCGACCTTCCTGCTCGAATGGTTTCCGCGCGGCGCCGGCTTCGCCGCCGTCAGCGAGCCGATCGATCCCCCTGAATTGCCCAAGAGCTCGGTACGTGCGTTCTCGATGGACGACGAGGCGACGACCGAAATCGACGATGCGCTGTCGGTACAGTGGCTGGACGACCGGGTCCGCGTCGGCATCCACATCGCCGCCCCCGCGCTCGGCATCGCGCCCGGCTCGGAACTAGACAAGGTCGCGCGCGAGCGGCTGTCGACCGTCTACTATCCGGGCAGCAAGATCACCATGCTGCCCGAGGCGCTGATCCACCACTACACGCTCGGCGAAACCCACGACTGCCCGGCGCTGTCGCTGTACGTCGACGTCGCGCCCGACCGGCGCGTGCTCGGCGCCGAGACCAGGCTCGAGATGGTGCACATCGCCGACAACCTGCGCCACGAGACGCTGGAAGCGCTGTTCAACGATGGAACGCTGCGCAATCCGGACATCCCCGATTATCCCTACCGCCGCGAGCTCGAGTGGCTGCACGATTTCGCGGCCGTGCTCGAGGCCGGGCGCGGGAAGGCCGATACCATCGACCGCGTCGACTACACCTTCAAGCTCGACAATGAACACATCAGCATCGTGCCGCGCAAGCGCGGAAGCCCGATCGACAAGGTGGTGTCCGAACTCATGATTTTCGCCAACGCGCACTGGGGCGGCTGGCTGGCCGAAAAGCGGGTGCCGGGCATCTACCGCGCCCAGGCCAACGGCAAGACGCGCATGACGACCTCGCCCGACCCGCACGTCGGCCTCGGTGTCGACCAGTACGCATGGTCGTCCTCGCCGCTGCGGCGCTACGTCGACCTGGTCAACCAGCGCCAGCTGATCAGCATCGTGCAGGGTGCCGATCCGGTCTATCCGCCGAGAAGCGAGGAGCTGTTCTCGACGATACGCGACTTCGAGCAGGCATACGACGCCTATGCGGACTTCCAGCGACGAATCGAGCGTTACTGGATGCTGCGCTGGCTGATGCAGGAAAGCATCCATGAAGTGAGCGCCAGCGTGATCCGCGAGGACCTGGTGCGCTTCGACAATCTGCCGATGGTGACGCGCGCGCCCTCGGTGGCGGGCATCGCGCCCGGATCGAAAGTGTTGCTCGCGATCTCCGATATCGACCTGCTCGACATCAGCTTCCACGCGGAGTATCGGGAGACGCTGGAAACACCGCCTGACAGCCGCGCCGCGCTTTCGTAGAATCACGCTTGCGCCCACATCCGGTTCCCATGGTGTCTGCCCCGTCCCCCACTCTCTCCGCCCCGTCCAAGCAGAGCACGCGCATGGCGCTGGCCCTGCTGGCGTCCGCGGCGGTGCACGGCATGGTGCTGTCGACCCACTTCGTGCACGTCAACCCGCGCCTGTTCGAGGACCCCAACCTGCCGATGGAGGTGGTGCTGGTCAACGCCAAGACCGCCGAAGCGCCGCTCAATCCCGATGCGCTGGCGCAGGTGAATCTGGCGGGCGGCGGCAACACCGACGAGGACCGCAGGCTGAAAAGCCCATTGCCGGCGAGCCCCCGCAGCCAGACCGGAAGCGAGGAGGTGGCGGCGCAGGCGAAGGTGGCCGCCCTCGAAAGGCAGGCCAAGGCGCTGATGAGCCAGTTGAAGGCCGACAGCGAGGTGCAGAACCGGCCGTCGGACACGGCGCCCGAGCCCACGCCTCAGCCGAGCGTCGACGCCAGCCAGCTCAACGAGCAGGCCCGCGAAATGGCCCAGTTGCAGGCGCGCATCTCGCAGCAGTGGGACGAATACCAGAAACGCCCGAAGCGGACCTTCGTCGGCGCCAACGTGCGCGAGTACGCGTTCGCGCGGTATGTCGAGGACTGGGTCGCGAAGGTCGAACGCATCGGCAACGTCAACTATCCCGAGGCGGCACGGCGCCAGGGCATCTACGGCAGCCTGCGGCTCACCGTGTCGATCTTTTCCAACGGCCGCGTCGAGAAGGTCGACATCGACCGGTCGTCGGGTTCCAAGATCCTCGACGCGGCCGCGATCCGGATCGTCCAGCTCGCCGCGCCCTACGCGCCTTTCCCCGACGAGATGCGGAAAAAAACCGACATCCTGTCGATCACGCGCACCTGGACCTTCACCCGCTCCGACCAGCTTGTCGGCGGGACTGACTGAATTTCGTCATTCCGGACGCCGGCCGGCGCGCGGAACGGCGTCGAACGGAAGTCAAGTTATCCTTTTTGATCAATCAGTTATTCATGGCAGCCGGAGCGGGGCACACATGTTGCTCAATTCCTGGAAAATGCGGCAGCCGGGTGCGCGCCCGGCCGCCGTTCAAACAGGAGCAGACATGACCGCGTTCAATCGAATCATCGCCGTTCTCGGCCTCGTGCTGGCATCGAGCCAGGCGCAGGCCGTGCCGATCTCCTTCTCCTTCGTCTCCGGACTCGGTACGTTGACGCAGGGAAGCGGCAACAGCTACACCTATACGGATCCCACGAGCGGCATCGCGCTCACCGCCACCGGCTGGTGGACCCAACTCAAGGCGAACAGATCGCTCAATTTCACGGCCGCCACGCTGACCAGCGACCCGTCGTCCGGGCTCGGCGTCTGCGCGGGGACGAGCAACTGCGCCACGACGACGCTCGACAATGTGGGTGGCGGCAGCGACATGATCCTGTTCAGCTTTTCCGCGCCGGTCACTCTCCAGTCGCTGAACCTGCAACAATTCAACAGCGACTCCGACCTCAATCTCTGGGCCGGCACCAGCCCATTGAAGGTTTCGAGGACGAACCCCTCGAAACTGGACAGTTCGGCCGCCGCACTCTCGATCAACAACATCGACACCCTACAGGGCAACCGCTGGATCAATCTGACCTCCTTCAGCGGAACCTATAACTGGATCGCCGTGGCGGCCGGCATCGGCCAAATCGACGACTTCGCCAAGCTCAAATCCCTGACCGTCGCCACGCCCATGACGCCCGTGTCGGAAACCGCCACCTGGGTGACGATGCTCGCCGGAGCGGGACTGGTCGGCTTCCGCGTGCGCCGCCGCATTCGCGGCTGAATTACCGAAAACCCGCATCAACCCGCCGTTGGGCGGGTTTTTTTGCCCCGGCCGCGCGCCACCGGCTCGGGCCTCGGGCTATTTGATGTCTTTATCACGTGATAAAATATTTGATTATTCTGATATTTTCATCCGTTTTCTGGAGACGTTCATGCACACGGGCACCACCCTCACCCAGTTCATCATCGAAGAGCAGCGCCGCACCGCCGGCGCGACCGGCGACTTCACCTCGCTCCTGAACGACGTCGTCACCGCCTGCAAGGCGATTTCCAACGCGGTCAACAAAGGCGCGCTGCTGGGCGTCATGGGTGCGCTCGAGTCCGAGAACGTGCAAGGCGAAACGCAGAAGAAGCTCGACGTCATCACCAACGACATCATGATCCGCTCCAACGAGTGGGCCGGGCACCTCGCCGGCATGGCGTCGGAGGAAATGGACGACGTCTATGCGATCCCGGCGAAGTACCCGCTCGGCAAGTACCTCCTCGTGTTCGACCCGCTCGACGGCTCGTCGAACGTCGACGTCAACATCTCCGTCGGCACGATCTTCTCGATCCTCAAGGCCCCGGTCGCCGGCCGCGCCGCCAAGGCAGAAGACTTCCTGCAGCCCGGCACCCAGCAGGTGTGCGCCGGCTACGCGATCTACGGCTCGTCGACGATGCTGGTGCTGACCTTCGGCCACGGCACCAACGGCTTCACGCTCGACCGCGACGTCGGCGAATTCGTGCTGACCCACCCCAACATGCGCATCCCGACCGAGACCAAGGAATTCGCGATCAACGCGTCCAACATGCGTTTCTGGGAAAAACCCGTGCAGCGCTACGTCGACGAGTGCCTCGCCGGCAAGACCGGCCCGCGCGGCAAGGACTTCAACATGCGCTGGGTCGCCTCGATGGTCGCCGAAGTGCACCGCATTCTCACCCGCGGCGGCATCTTCATGTACCCCAAGGACACCAAGGATCCGGCCAAGGCCGGCAAGCTGCGCCTGTTGTACGAGGCCAATCCGATGGCGTTCATCGTCGAGCAGGCGGGCGGCGCCGCGACCACCGGCTATCAGCGCATTCTCGACATCGATCCCGAAGGCCTGCACCAGCGCGTCCCGGTGATCCTCGGTTCCAAGGCCGAAGTCGACACCGTGACGGGCTACCATCACGAAAAGGCCGCCTGAGTCTCGCCAGGCCGTCGACGGAAAAGCCGGGCGCTGCCCGGCTTTTTTGTTCCTGCGCGTGACGCGACGTTCGCTAGCGGAGGACGGCGACGGTGAGCGAGATTCCGGAAGCGATCAACGCCAGCGCGATCGCCGCGCCGCACAGCAGCGTAGTCCGTCTAAAGCGCGACTCGGCAAGCGCCGCGGCGCCCTCGAGCGCGGTGACGGTCTTTTCGAGCTGCTCCGCCAGTTCCTTGACGTAGAGCGCATTCTGCGAACTGGCCGCCTGCAGTTCGGCGACCTGCTGCTGCAGCACGCCGATCGGATCCGGCGCCGCGGCGTCGCCCTTGCGGGTCGTGAACACCGGCAGCGCCGACGAGACGATCGGTTCGATCAAGGGCAGGATCGCCTTCACTGCGGGAATCAGCCATGCCGCCATGGAAACTCCTTGTCTGGAACGCGGCGAGCGCGCCGCTCCTTGCCACTTTAGCCCATGCCTTCAGCGCCGAGCCGCCTCGCGGAAAAGCGCCAGCGCGCGCTGCCGCTGCAGGGCATATTCGACGATCGGCGCGGGATAGTCGCGCCCGATGCGGCAGCGGGCCTGCTGCTGCTCGGCAGCCGGCATCGTCCACGGGGCGTGGATGAAGCGGTCCGGCACGCGTGCAAGTTCCGGCATGTAGCGGCGGATGAAGCGTCCCTCGGGATCGAACTTTTCCGACTGGGTGACCGGATTGAAGATGCGAAACCACGGCTGGGCGTCGCACCCCACCGACGCTGCCCATTGCCAGCCGCCGCTGTTGGCGGCGAGGTCGAAATCGATCAGCCTGTCGGCGAAATGTTTTTCGCCGCGGCGCCAGTCGACCAGCAGGTCCTTGGTGAGAAACGAGGCCGTCACCATGCGCAGGCGATTGTGCATGTAGCCGGTCTCGTCGAGCTGGCGCATCGCCGCGTCGACGAGCGGATAGCCGGTGCGCGCCTCGCACCATGCCTCGAAATGCCCGGGCGGATTCGGCCATGGCAGGTCGTCGTATTGCGGCTTGAACGCGTGGCCGGAGGCGAGATCGGGGCGATGCCACAGGATCTGGTGATAGAAGTCGCGCCAGATCAGCTCGGACAGCCAGGCCTGCGCGCCGCGCCCGCCGTCCTGCCACGCAGCGGCGGCGAGCTGGCGGACCGAAACCGTGCCGAAGCGAAGATGCACCGACAGGTAGGACGGGCCCTTCTGCGCGGGGAAGTCGCGCGTCTCGTGATAGCGGTCGATGCGCTGCAGGAAGTCCTCGAACAACTGCGCCCCGCCCGCCATGCCGGGAATCAGCTTGAGGTCGTCGAGGCCCGCGGGCGCGAATCCCAGGTCCCCGAGGCTCGGGATGGCGCTCGAGCGCGCCTCGAGCCTGTCCGCGTGCGGATCGATCGGGTGCGGCCGGAGCTCATGCGGCGTCAGCGTTTTCAGCCACGCGTTCCTGTAGGGCGTGAAGACGCTGAAGGGCGTGCCGGCGGAGGTAAGCACTTCCTCACGTTCAAGAATGACGCTGTCCTTGGCGTGGTGGACCGCGATGCCGCGGGCGCGCAAGGCAGTTTCCACGGCAGCGTCGCGTGCCAGAGCGAAGGGATCGTCGTCGTGATTGAAAAATACGGCGTCGACCCCGAGCCGGGCTGCGAGCTGCACGATCTCGTCGCGTGCAACGCCGTGGCGCACGACGAGTCCGCCGCCGCGCGACGCCAGCGCACGCCGCAAGGCGACGACGCTACGCTGGATGAACTCGACCCGCCGGTCGGTGCGATCGCGAAGCGCATCCAGGATCTCGCGATCGAATACGAACGCACAGGCCACCTGCCCGGCGGACTCGAGCGCGCTGTGGAGCGCGGCATGGTCGAAATCGCGCAGGTCGCGGCGAAACCAGACCAGGGCGCGGGCGTATCGAGGCATGGGGCGTGGCGGCCGCTATAGTGAAGGAAGGGCACGAAAAGGGGTGCCCGCGTGTTTCGGGGCAGATTACAATGGGAACGCAATCATGGATACCGTCAATCTCACCCACAATTTCCTGATCGCCATGCCGGGCATGGTCGACCCCAATTTCAATGGCACGCTGACCTACATATGCGACCATAGCGACCAGGGTGCGCTGGGTGTCGTCGTCAACCGTCCGATCGATCTGGATCTGTCGACCCTGTTCGAGCAGATCGGCCTGTCGCTGCCCGAGCGCCTGCATCACACCGCCGTGTATTTCGGCGGCCCGGTGCAGACCGAACGCGGCTTCGTGCTGCACACGCCGCCGCTCACCTTCAGTTCCACGCTCACCGTCAACGATGCGGTCAGCCTGACCACTTCGAAGGACGTGCTCGAAGCGGTGAGCCAGGGGGCGGGACCGGAAAAATTCATGGTGTCGCTCGGCTACGCCGGCTGGTCGGCCGGCCAGCTCGAGGACGAAATCAAACAGAATGCCTGGCTGTCGGTTGCGGCGGATCCGCAGGTGATATTCGACCTGGCCCCGGAGGAGCGCCTGCCTGCCGCGATGAAGCTGCTGGGCATCGACTTCGCCAGCCTGTCCGAAGAAGCCGGGCACGCTTGAAGCCGGGAGAGACCCGCGGCACGGTGCTGGCCTTCGACCTGGGCCTGAAGCGCACCGGCGTGGCCTCGGGCGAGCTGTCGATCGGCATCGCGCACCCCCTCACCGTCGTTCAGGCCGGCTCGACCGAGGAGCGGCTCGCCGCCGCCGCCCGTCTCATCGCCGAATGGCAGCCGGTCCTGCTGGTCCTGGGCCTTCCCACCCACGCCGACGGCAGCGAACACGCGATGACCCGGGTGGCCAAAAACTTCGCGCGCAAATTAGAATCCCGCTTCAATCTCCCGGTTTTTCTGGTGGACGAACGCCATACGAGCACGGCAGCTGAATCCGAGCTCCACGCGATCGGCATCCATGGCAAGAAAAACAAGGCGCTGACGGACGCCGTCGCCGCCCAACTCATTTTGCAAGGGTTCTTCGATGCACGCCTCTCTGCCTGACGCCAATACCCTCATCGCGCGGCTCGCCGACGCCATCGCACCCACGCTCACGCCCGACACGCTGATCGTCGGCATCCATACGGGCGGCGTATGGGTGGCCGAACGGCTGCATGCGCTGCTGCAATGCGCCGCGCCGCTCGGAACGCTCGACATCTCGTTCTACCGCGACGATTTTTCGCGCATCGGCCTGCACCCGCAGGTGAAGCCGTCCAACCTGCCCTTCGACCTGGAGGGCCGTGCCATCCTGCTCGTCGACGACGTGCTGCATACCGGGCGCACCGTGCGCGCGGCGATGAACGAGCTGTTCGACTACGGCCGCCCGGCGTCGATCCGGCTCGCGGTGCTGGTCGACCGCGGTGGTCACGAACTGCCGATCCGCCCCGATTTCGCCGGCCTGACGATGGCCGTGCCCGCCCACCAGAACATCAACCTTTCCCGTCTCGACGATGGCCATCTGACCCTGACCCTCGCATGAACCTACAACTTACCGAAGACGGCAGGCTGCGGCACCTGCTCACGCTCGACGGTCTGCCGCGCGCCATCATCCTGCAGATCCTCGACACGGCCGAATCCTTCATGGACGTCGGCGAACGCGAGGTGAAGAAAGTCCCGCTGCTGCGCGGGAAGAGCATCTTCAACCTGTTCTTCGAGCCGTCGACGCGCACCCGCACCACCTTCGAGATCGCGGCCAAGCGCCTGTCCGCCGACGTGGTCAACCTCAACATCGCCACCTCCAGCCAGACCAAGGGCGAGGCGATCCTCGACACCGTCGACAACCTCGCCGCGATGCACGCCGACATGTTCATCATGCGTCATGCGCAATCAGGCGCCGCGCACTTCATCGCCCGCCACGTCGCGCCGCACATCTCGGTGGTGAACGCGGGCGACGGCCGCCACGCCCATCCCACCCAGGGCCTGCTGGACATGTTCACCATCCGCCGCTACAAGGGCGAGTTCCACAACCTGACCGTCGCCATCGTCGGCGACGTGCTGCATTCGCGCGTCGCGCGCTCGCAGATCCACGCGCTGACCACGCTCGGGGTACCGGAAGTGCGCGTCATCGGCCCCAAGACCCTGCTGCCGCAGGGCGTCGAACAGATGGGCGTCAAGGTCTTCCACGACATGGAAGCCGGTCTCGCCGGCTGCGACGTCGTCATCATGCTGCGTCTGCAGAACGAGCGCATGAAGGGCGCGCGCCTGCCGAGCGCGCAGGAATACTTCAAGTTCTTCGGCCTGACGCCGGAAAAACTCGCGTTGGCCAAACCCGACGCGATCGTGATGCACCCCGGCCCGATGAACCGCGGCGTCGAAATCGCATCCGAAGTGGCTGACGGCCCGCAGTCGGTGATCCTGCCGCAGGTCACCTATGGCATCGCGGTGCGCATGGCGGTGATGGCCATGCTCGCAGGGACGGGGAACGCATGAAGATCCATATTAAGAATGGACGGGTGATCGACCCGACGAACGTGCGCGACGAAGTCGCCGACGTCTACATCGCCGCCGGCAAGATCGTCGGGAACGGCCACGCGCCCGCCGACTTCCACGCCAATCGCACCATCGACGCCAGCGGCCTCATCGTCTGCCCGGGCCTGGTCGACCTCTCCGTGCGGCTACGTGAACCCGGCTTCGAATACAAGGCGACGCTCGAATCGGAAATGCTCGCCGCCGCCGCCGGCGGGATCACTTCGCTCGCCTGCCCCCCCGACACCGATCCGCCGCTCGACGAGCCCGGACTCGTCGAGATGCTGAAATTCCGCGCGCGGAACCTGCCGGGACCGCGCGTCTATCCCGTGGGCGCGCTGACGCAAAAGCTCGAAGGCAGGATGCTCACCGAGATGGCCGAGCTTGCCGAGGCCGGCTGCCGCGCCTTCACGCAGGCGGATGCGCCGCTCGCCGACACCCTCGTCCTCCTGCGCGCGATGGAATACGCCGCCACCTTCGGCTTCTGCCTGTGGCTGCGCCCGCAGGACGTGTCGCTGGCGAAGGGCGGCGTCGCGCACGACGGCGCCATCGCGGCACGTCTCGGTCTTCCCGGCATTCCCGCGCTCGCCGAGACAGTGGCGCTCGCGACGATTCTCCAGCTGGCGCAGGAAACCGGCGCGCGCATCCACCTCGCCCGCCTGTCGACGCGCGACGGCATCGCGATGGTCGGCGCCGCCAAGGCGCAGGGGCTGGCCGTGACGTGCGACGTTGCCTGCACCCACGTCCACCTGTCCGAAAACGACCTCATCGGCTTCGACTCGCACATGCATCTGGTCCCGCCGCTGCGCAGCCTGCGCGACCGCGACGCGATCCGTGAAGCCTTGCGCGACGGCACCATCGACGCGCTGTGTTCCGATCACACGCCGGTCGACGAGGATGAGAAGCAGCGCCCTTTCGGCGAATCGGTACCCGGCGCCTCGGGCGTCGAACTGCTGCTGCCGCTGACGCTGAAGTGGGCGCGCGAGATGGGCGTGCCGCTCATGCAGGCGATCGACCTGGTTTCGCGCAAGCCCGCGCAGATCCTCGGGATACCCGCCGGCAGCCTATCGGTCGGCAGCGGTGCCGACCTCTGCGTGTTCGACGAGGCCGCAGACTGGGTGGTGACGCCCAGGACGCTCGCCAGCCAGGGCGACAACACGCCCTTCCTCAATCGTCCCATGCAGGGCCGCGTACGCTACACGCTCATCGACGGTCATATCGATTTTGAAGCGGCGCCCTGATCGCGTGTATGGCGGATAAGCGTTCCGCCATGCGCCGCGCGTCCTTCCCATCGCTGCTTCTCAGCCTCGTCGCGGGTGCCGCGGCGGTCGCGGGGTTCGCACCGGTCGGGCTATGGCCCCTGCCGGTGCTGAGCCTGGCCTTGCTGTTCGGCCAGCTGTCGCACGCAGGCTCGGCACGGTCCGGCTTTCTGACCGGTCTCGCCTGGGGACTCGGATTCTTCCTGGCCGGCGTGAGCTGGGTGTTCGTCAGCCTTTGGGTCTACGGCGGCATGTCCGTCTGGCTCGCCGCGCTCGCGACCTTCCTGTTCTGCGCGTTCCTCGCGCTGTTTCCGGCAATGGCCGGCGCGCTGCAGGGATACGTCGAGGCACGCCAGCGCATCGCTCCCGCGTTGCAGCTCGTGCTGCTCCTCCCGCTCGCATGGAGCGTCACGGAATGGAGCCGCGGCTGGATTTTCACCGGCTTTCCCTGGCTCGTCCTGGGCTACTCGCAGGTGCCCGCCGGCCCGCTCGCGGGCTATGCGCCGATCGTGGGCGTGTACGGCGTCTCGTTTCTGCTGGCGATGAGCGCGGGCCTGCTGGCGTGGGGCGCGGCACGACGCAGGCCCCTGACGACGCGCCTCTGGACCGCCGCGGCAATTGCGGCGATCGGCGTCGGCGGCCAGGTCCTGGGCGGCATCGCGTGGACGAAGCCGGACGGCGCGCCGACCTCGGTGGCCTTGCTGCAAGGCAACATCCCGCAGGACATGAAGTGGCAGCCCGGGAAGGCGCGCGCCACGCTGGAAACCTACGCGCGCATGGCCGCGGCCTCGCCGGCGCAATTGATCGTGCTGCCGGAGACGGCGCTGCCGCTCTTCGAGTCCGGTCTTCCCCCCGAGTATCGCGAGTTCCTGATCGCACTCGGGCATCGAAACGGCGGCGACGTGCTCGCCGGCCTGCCGACCGGCTCGCTCGACGGCGCCTACTACAACAGCGTCGTCAGTTTCGGCCGCTCGCCCGGACAGCGCTACAGCAAGGTGCACCTGGTGCCGTTCGGCGAATACATCCCCCTCAAGCGGCTATGGGGCTGGGTCATCGAGGTGCTGCACATCCCGCTCTCGGATTTCGCGCGCGGCGGGGTCGATCAACGGCCGCTCGCCATCGGGGGGCAGCGGGTCGCGGCCGACATTTGCTACGAGGACGCGTTCGGCGAGGAAATCATCCGCCAGTTGCCGGAGGCGAGCATGCTGGTCAACGTCAGCAATCTGGCGTGGTTCGGCGATTCGCTGGCGCCCTGGCAGCACGCGCAGATGTCGCAAATGCGCGCGCTGGAAGCCGGACGCATGATGCTGCGCGCGACCAACACGGGCCTCACGGCAATCATCGACACGAAAGGCCGCGTGCTCGCCAGCCTGCCGCTCTTCACCGCCGGCAGCCTGTCGGGCGAAATTCAGGGCTACACGGGGAGCACACCTTATGTCCGCTGGGGCGACACGCCGGTGCTGATGCTGTGGGGGATGCTGGGGATCGTCCTGCTGGCAGCGATACTCACGCGGCCCTGATCCGGGTGGTGTTGCGGCCGTCGCGCTTGGCTTCCAGGAGCGCGGCATCGGCACGCGCCAAGGCCTCGTTTTCCTCGCGATCCTCGCGGCTGAACTCGGACATGCCGCCGCTCCAGCACAGTTTCTGCGTCACCCCGGGGATGAGCTCGACGCTTTCCGGCATGTTCTCGCGCAGGCGCCTCGCAAGTTCGCGTGCGCGATCGAGCGGCGTGTATGGAAACAGCACGCAGAACTCGTCGCCGCCCAGCCGGGCGATGAAGTCGCTGCTGCGCAGGCAGGTTTTCAGCGTGTTGCCGAACTTGACGATGAACTGGTCGCCCGCCTCGTGACCGAAGGTGTCGTTGACCTGCTTGAAGTTGTCGATGTCGAGAATCAGCAGGCTGTGCGTCCAGCCGTCCTTCAGGGTGGCGAACAGTTCCTTCTGCTTCTCGTCGAAGCTTCGTCGGTTGTTGACCTTGGACAGGTGGTCGAGACGCGCCGCCGAGGTGACCTCCTTCTGCTTGCCGAGCATGACCCTGCCGAGTTTGAGCATGGTATCGAGCGGCGCCTGGAATTCGCTCAGGCTCACCGGGTAGTCGGCGCGCAAACGCTGCTGGCGCAGGTCGTTGACCAGCTTGACCAGCGTGCGCAGGTTGTCGGCGACGCGGTTGCGCACCGCCAGCGTCGTCGCAGCGACCAGAACGGCGACGACGAGGCTCGCCGCCAGCCAGCCGAGCACGTAGGGCGCGAGGCGTTCCGCGACCGGGACGACCGGACGCCACACCGCGATTCGCCACGGCGTGCCGGCGAGCGCAATCAGGGCCGGGCGCGTGCCGCGCTTGATCGCCTGGTTGCCGCGCCGCATCAGGACGGTGATGTCGCCGGGTGCGCCCTGCTGCAGTTCGGCATAGGCGGCGTCATTCGGCAGCGGCAAGGTATCGAACAGCGCCTGCAACTGCGGCACGCTCTGCTCCACGATGACATCGCCGAGCCGCCGGCCGCCGGCGTCGGTCACCGGGTGCGACATCGAAAGGGTGAAGGCGGCCGCCGCCCCGCTGCCATGCCCGGCGCTGGCCAGCAGGAGACGTGTGTCGCCCGGCAGGAAACCCGGCAGCAGCTGCCGCTGGCCCTCGGTGACGAACAATACGGTGGCGTCCTGGTTCAGCGCCTGCAGGTTGGCGGCCTGCGCCTGGCAAATGCCCGGCGCGCCGCTGACGAAACACGCCAGCGTCTGCGGGTGCGCGGCGATTCTGGCTGCGTTGCGCTTCACGGCGTCGGCGAGGAATTCGATCTGCGCCGCCATCACCGGCTTGCCCAGTTCTTGCGGCGCGGCCTCGTCGACGTGGCGCGTCAGATAGACGGCGGACGTGACGAGGCCTGCCTGCAGCACCAGGGCTGCGGCGAGGGCGAAGCCAAACCGCGATATGGACATATGGGGCATGATTGCGGCAGCCGGGTCTCCAACCTCTTGGTATATGTTTGTCCGCAACGGCGGCGCCCACGCGTCAGGCCGCCGTCGACCTGATCTTCGCTCAGCAAATTCCATGCCCTAAAACGGACGCGCCCGGCAGACAGGCCTGCCGGGCGCGGTTGGTGGTCCAATGTGAAGCGTTCGGCGCTACTGCCGCCCCGTGCTTCCGAATCCGCCCTCGCCGCGCGCGCTGCCTTCAAATTCGTCGACCACGTTGAATACGGCCTGCGCCACCGGGACGATGACGAGCTGCGCCAGCCGCTCCATCGGCGCCAGCTCGAACGCCTGCTGGCTACGGTTCCACGCGGAAACCATGAGCTGGCCCTGATAATCGGAGTCGATCAGTCCGACCAGATTGCCCAGCACGATGCCGTGCTTGTGGCCAAGGCCGGAGCGCGGCAGGATCAAGGCGGCATAGCCCGGGTCCGCAAGATGGATCGCGATCCCGGTCGGGATGAGGCGCGTTTCCCCTGGTGCCAGTTCGACGGGGCCGTCGATGCACGCGCGCAGATCGAGGCCGGCGGAGCCTGCAGTGGCGTATTGCGGCAGCTGCTCGCGCAGGCGGGCGTCGAGAATCTTCACATCCATCTTCATATTCGTCGGGATTTCGTCAGTTGAGCAGGGTGGCAAGGTGGCGGATCAGGCGGCGCGCCTGGGTGAGCTTGTCCGCGCGCGCGAGCGGATGCGAGCCGCGCTCGTCGAACAGCACGAGTTCGGCGCTGTCCCGCCCCAAGGTGTCCTGTGCCAGATTGCCGACCAGGAGCGGCAGCTTTTTCTTCAGACGCTTGGCTTCGGCGTGCGCGGCGAGCTGCTCGGTTTCGGCGGCGAAGCCCACGCTGAACGGCGGCTCGGGCAACGCGGCAACCTCGGCCAGGATGTCGGGGTTGGCGACGAGATTCAGGGTAAGCCCGGCTTCGCTTTTCTTGATTTTCTGCGCCGCGGCCGCATCCGGCCGGTAGTCGGCCACCGCCGCCACCGCGATGAACACCTCGCTTGGCAATTCGCGCAGGACGGCGTCGCGCATGTCGGCCGCGCTTTCCACATCGACGCGGCGGACGCCTGGGGGCACGGCGAGGCAGGTCGGGCCCGACACCAGGCACACGGTGGCGCCGGCTTCCGCAGCCGCCTGCGCGATCGCGTAGCCCATCTTGCCCGAACTCCGGTTGGTCAGCCCGCGCACGGGATCGATTGCCTCGAAAGTGGGGCCGGCCGTCACCAGCACCCGCCGGCCGGCGAGCGGTCCGGCACCCAGCAAGCCCGGGAGCGCGGCGAGAATCTCGGCCGGTTCCAGCATCCGGCCGAGGCCGGTTTCACCGCAGGCCTGCTCGCCCGCTGCCGGCCCCAGCACGTCCACGCCATCCGCCCGCAATTGTTCGAGATTGCGTGCGGTCGCCGCCGCCGCCCACATTTCGCGGTTCATCGCAGGGGCCACGGCGAGCTTGCAGGCGCGCGCGAGGCACAGCGTCGCCAACAGGTCGTCGGCGCGGCCGTGCGCGAGCCTGGCCAGGAAATCGGCCGAGGCCGGCGCGACCAGGATCAGGTCGGCGTCGCGCGACAGGTGGATGTGCGCCATGCCGTCACCGCTCGCGGCGTCCCACAGCGAGGTCAGTACCGGCCGCCCGGACAGAGCCTGGAAGGTGAGCGGAGTCACGAACTGCTGGGCGGCGTCCGTCATCGCCACGTGCACAATCGCGCCGGCCTTGACCAGCAGCCGGCACAGCTCGGCTGCCTTGTAGGCCGCGATCCCGCCGGTCACGCCGAGAATGATTTTTTTGTGTGCCAGCGACACGGTCTCGATTCCCTGTCCGCTTTCCATGAGAATGGCACATTCTACGGGAGGGGGGAGGCGATGGCGATTCGGGACTGGCCGGAAGACGCACGGCCGCGCGAGAAGCTGCTGAGGCAAGGCGCGGCGGCGCTGACCGACGCGGAGCTGGTCGCGGTGTTCCTGCGCACCGGCGTCGTCGGGAAAAGCGCGGTCGACCTCGGGCGCGACCTGATTGGGCGCTTCGGCGGCCTGGGCGGCCTGTGCCGCGCCGACAAAAAGGCCGCCTGCGACGCGCCCGGCGTCGGCGAGGCCAAATACGCCCTGCTGCAGGCCGTGATGGAAATGGCACGGCGCACGCTCGCCGAGGAGATGCAGGCGCGCGACGCGCT
The DNA here is from genome assembly GCA_021820845.1 of Pseudomonadota bacterium. Taxonomy (GTDB): domain Bacteria; phylum Pseudomonadota; class Gammaproteobacteria; order Burkholderiales; family Thiobacillaceae; genus Thiobacillus. The sequence goes on along the minus strand of JAKADC010000010.1, from coordinate 24,926 downwards.
CACTTCGCCCGCGGCTGTGCGCGATTATCTGCGGCTGGCGCTGCGCGGCAGGGAATATGAAGTGTTCTGCTGCGTGTTTCTCGACGCGCAGAACCGCGTGATCGCGGTGGAAGAGCTGTTCCGCGGCACGCTGACGCAGACGAGCGTATATCCGCGCGAGATCATCAAGCGGGCGCTCGCGCACAACGCGGCCGCACTGATCCTGGCGCACAACCATCCGAGCGGCGTCGCCGAGCCCAGCCAGGCCGACCGTTCGCTGACGCGACAACTCGCCGACGCGCTGGCGATGGTCGACGTGCGCGTGCTCGACCATTTCATCGTGGCAGGCGCTTCGTCGCTGTCGTTCATGGAGTCGGGCCAGCTCTGAGCCGGCCAAAACTTGCCCCAGGCTCGCGAGGTATGGTATAAATCGCGGTTCTCGGGTTAACCCTCATCGTTAACCCCACCGGTTAACCCTCAATTTCTGGAGCAGCAACATGGCTCGCGTATGTGTCGTGACGGGCAAGAAGCCCATGGTCGGGAACAACGTTTCCCACGCCAACAACAAAACCAAGCGTCGTTTCCTGCCCAACCTGCAGTACCGCCGGTTCTGGGTCGAGAGCGAGAACCGCTGGGTTCGTCTGCGTTTGTCCAATGCGGCGCTCCGCACCATCGACAAGAACGGCATCGAGTCCGTGCTGGCCGACCTGCGCGCCAGCGGCGTTGCAGTTTAAGGAGTTGAATCATGGCTAAAGGCGGACGCGAAAAGATCAAGCTGGAGTCCACTGCGGGCACCGGCCACTTCTACACCACGACCAAGAACAAGAAGACCATGCCCGAGAAGATGGAGATCAGCAAGTTCGATCCCAAGGCTCGCAAGCATGTGATGTACAAGGAAACGAAGCTGAAATAAGCAGGCTTCGCCCCAACAAGAAGCCCGCCATTGCAGCGGGCTTTTTGTTGGGCGGCGAAACCGAAAAAGACCGGCCCCCGGTACCGGAGCGGACGGCAGGCCGCCCGTCAGCGGTCAGGCATAGCAGCGCAGGCGCACCGAGAAGTCCTTCAGGGACTGGATGCCGCTCTCTTCCGCACGCTTGCACCACGCCTGCAACTGGTCGAGCAATTGCTCGCGGCTGGCGGTCGAACGGCCCCAGATGGCCGCGAGTTCCTGCCGCATGCGATAAACCGTCTGCAAACGCTCGCTCTTGCGCAGCAGCGTGTCGAGCGCTGCCTTGTCGGACTCGGCCAGATCGGCCGGTTCCTTGTGCAGCCACCGGCGGAAGCTGTCGAAGCTCCAGTTCTGCGGCAGGTTCGCGCCCGCCTTCAGTCGAGCGATCTCGGCCTTGGTGTCCGCGCGCACGCTCTTCACGAAGCGCGACATGACGTCGTAGCGATGGGTGATGATGGCCTGCAGGGTATCCAGGTCGCAGAGCGGCTTGGGCGGCAGCCATTTCACCGTCGGCGCCACCTTGCGGATGGAAGCCAGGCCCACGTACGACATCAGCTTGATGTAGAGCCAGCCGATGTCGAACTCGTACCATTTGTTCGACAAGCGCGCCGACGTCCCGTACGCGTGGTGATTGTTATGCAGTTCCTCGCCGCCGATCAGCACGCCCCACGGCACGATGTTGGTGCTCGCATCCTCGCTCGCGAAGTTGCGGTACCCCCAGTAGTGGCCGATGCCATTGATGATGCCGGCGGCGGTGACCGGGATCCACGCCATTTGCACGGCCCAGATGGTGAGGCCGAGCGGACCGAAGAGCGCGAGGTCGATCGCCATCATCAGCGTGATGCCCTTGGCCGAGTGGCGGCTGTAGACATTCCGCTCCATCCAGTCGTCGGGGGTGCCGTGGCCATACTTCTGGAGCGTTTCCTGGTTCTTGGCTTCCGCTCGGTAGAGTTCGGATCCTTCCCAGAAGACTTTCCTGATGCCCTTGGCCTGCGGGCTGTGCGGATCCTCGTCGGTTTCGCACTTGGCGTGGTGTTTGCGGTGAATGGCAACCCACTCCTTGGTCACCATGCCGGTGGTGAGCCACAGCCAGAAACGGAAGAAGTGGCCTGCGATGGGATGAAGATCGACGGAACGGTGCGCCTGCGAGCGATGCAGGAAAATGGTGACGGCGGCGATGGTGATGTGCGTGAGGCCGAGCGCGACCGCCACGTAACCCCACCAGGGTAAATCCAACAAGCCTAATTGCATGATTCGTAATTCCAGGAAGCAACAACGGAACTCTCCAGTTTACGGATTATCCCCATAAAAATCAAGGTTTATCGCCCGTCCGCGGCCCCTGGGCGAGATGCACGACACGCTGCGGATACGGCATCCCGATGCCGGCAGCCTTGAAGCGGCGCCAGATTTCCCAGTTGAGGTCGGAACGCAGGTTGTTCTGCCCTTCGCTGGGGTCGCGTATCCAGACCGCCAGCTCCAGCACGATGCCGTTGTCGGCAAATTCCTTCAGGAACACCTTGGGCACATTGGCCGGGTTGTCGAGGGCGACGCGGCTGTGGCTGCGCGCCGCTTCGAGGATCAGATTTTCCGCCTGCTCCAGATCGGACTCGTAGGAAACCTGCACCGGCAGCGCGATCCGCACGTCGGGTTTGGACAGCGAATGATTGATCACGGTCTGCGTGATCAGCGTCTCGTTCGGAACGATGCTTTCGGTGCCGTCGAGCGCTTTCAGCAGCGTGTACCGCGTATTGATCTGGCTGACCTGCCCGTACTTGTTGTCGACCGTGACGAGGTCGCCGATGCGCACCGAGCGGTCGAGGAGGATGATGAAGCCGGAAATGTAGTTGCTGGCGACCTTCTGCAGGCCGAAGCCGATTCCCACGCCGAGCGCGCCGCCGAATACCGAGAGTACCGTGAGGTCGATGCCGACCGCCGGCAGCGTCACCAGCACGGCGACAATCAGCAGCACGGTACGCGCCGCCTTGGACAGGGCCAGCCGCAGCGACAGGTTCATTTCGGTGAAGCCCATCAGGCGGGTCTCGATGAACCGCGCCAGCGCCAGCGCGACGACGAGCGCCACCACGACCACCGCGGTTGCCTGGAACAGCAGCCACAACGAGAACCTGTGGCCGCCGGTCTGGAACGAGAGCGCTTCCATCGCGGCATGGATTCGCGGCAGCAGACCGGTGATGTGCAGCGCGAATGCCAGCCAGATCAGCCAGGCAGCCGTGCGCTCCCATAGTTTGAGCGATTCCTGCGACCTCACTGCGTAGCGGAGCGCATACACGACCAGCCGGACGCCGACCAGGGACAGCAGCAGCGGAATCGCCAGATCCAGCAGATGCGTGCTGGCGAGCCAGGCCGTCTCGAGAGCGCGCCCGAGCCATACGGCCAGCAGCATGACGAGCGGGAAGCCGACGCGGCTGAAGCTTGCCCGCCCGGCCGACCAGTGCGCGGTGGTCGCCGTGAGGTAGGGCCTTGCCATGCGCATCAGGATCCAGGCGATCAGGGCGCCTGCCGCCAGCACGCCGACCTGCCATGCGAGGTCGACGTCCCGGCTGTCCTGGATAAGGCGCGTCAGCAGGCTGTCGAAAGGCGTCGAGGCAGCCAAGATCAGAAGCCGTGCGTGAACTGCACGGAAAGAATGTTGACGTAGTCGTCGTATCGGCCGGTCAAGGTTCCCGCAGCGTTGGTGCTATCGATGCTCGCTTCCTTGACGAACAGGTGCGCGTACCCGAAGTCGATCGCGTTTTTCGCGTCGACGCGGTACTGCCCGCCCACGGCGAGCCAGGTCCGGTTCTCATCGGGAATGCGCGCCGTCCGATACGCGTCGGGAACCGGCGATTCGTCGTACGCGATGCCCGCGCGCCAGCTCCAGGCGGGGTCCGCGTGCCAGGTCGCGCCGAGCGAATAGCGCCAGCTGTCCTTCCAGTTTTCGCGCGTTGCCGGCAAGGGCACCGGCAGCGTCGTGTACGCGACCGCGAGGCGGTCGAACGCGCTCCAGCCCGTCCACGTGACATCGGCCAGCAGGTCCACGCTGGGCGAGACGGCGTGGACGACGCTCAAGGACGCGCTCGCCGGCATGGTGACGTCCGCGGCGACGTCGCCGCTGGGCAAAACGGCGTTGGCGGTGAGTTGGCCTTTCAAGGTGTAAGCAACCTCGGAGCGATACGCAAGGCCGACGCGCGTGTCGCGCGTCGCCCACAGCAAACCCATGTTATAGCCCCATCCCCAGTCATCCCCTTTGACCGTCATCAGCGAGCCCGGCACCAGCGGCGAAATGGCGTTGGAAAGGGTGGCGTCGATCCGCTGGAAATCCAGTCCCGCGCCGAGCGAGAGCTGGTCGCTGATCTTCCATGCGACGGAAGGATTGACGTTGATCGTCTTGAGCTCGGATTTGAGCGCCTGGTAGCGGCCGACCCAGCCGGCGTCGTAGTCCGTCTTGAGGCCGAACGGCATGTTGATGCCCAGGCCCAGATGAACGTCGGGCGTCAGCGGGTGCACCAGATACAGGCTCGGCACGAACGCCACGCCGCCTGCGTCGCCTCCCTGGCCGCCGCCGACGGGCGTGCTGAAAGTCCCAGAAAACCGGGCGGACGGCTGGATGAGATGGCCCGCGACCACGCCCTGCGTGTCTTGCAGCAACGACATGCCGGCCGGATTGAAAAACACCGTGCTGGCATCCTGCGCGCTCGCGGCCTGGCCCGCATAGGCGTTCCCCAGGCCGCTCGCATTCTGCTCGATCAAGGCAAAGCCGGCGGCGTGGCTCAGGCCGGACGATCCGGCGAATGCAAGGACGGTGATCAGACGTCTGCGAGGAAATGAAGACACGAGGTACTCCACAGTGTTGATGAAGGCAGGAAGTCAGCGGGCGTGGTCGGCGTACAGTGCTTCGACCACCTCGCGGTAGCGATCGAGCACGACGGCCCGTTTTACCTTGAGCGTGGGGGTCAGCAGGCCGTCGTCCACGGTCCAGGGCTCGAGATCCGGATACAGGCGCCGCACCTGCGCGTAGCCGGGAAAATGCCTGAGGTGATGCGCCACGCGGCGGATCAACGCCTTTGTCACCCTGGGATCGTGCAATGCGCCGGGGTGGCCGGGCTCGATGCCGAGGCTCGCGGCAAAATCCTGCCAGTGCGGCTCATTGAGGACGACGAGCGCGGCCAGGTAGGGCTTGCCTTCGCCGACGACCATCGCCTGCTCGAACAGCGGGTCGAGCAAAATGGTCGACTCCATGTCGGTGGGCGACACCTTCTCGCCGTTGTTCAGCACGATGATGTCCTTGATGCGCCCGATGATGTGGTAGTGGCCCAGTTCGTCGATCGTGGCCTGATCGCCGGTATGCAGCCAGCCTTCGCCGTCGATCATGGCGCGGGTGGCGTCCTCGTCCTGCCAGTAGCCGCGCATGATGCAGCGACTGCGCGTGAGCAGTTCGTCGTTGGCGCCGATCTTCACCTCGACGCCGGGAAGCGGCAGGCCGATGCTGGACGGCACGTTCGACTCCGGACGGTTGACGCATACCACCGGGCTCGCTTCGGTGAGCCCGTAGCCTTGAATGATGGGGACGCCGAGGCCTATGAACACGTGCGCGATTTCGGGAGAGAGCGCGGCGCCTCCCGAAATCGCAAACCTCAGGCGCCCGCCCAGCTTTTCGGTGACCTTGGCTGCCACCCGCTTGTCGAGCAGCGGCCACAGCAACAGTCCGGGGCTCGCCGACGCCCGCCCCTGGCCGCGCCCGAAACGGCGCCAACCGACGCGCACCGCGACCCCGAACAAGAACTGGGCGGCCCGCCCCTTCTTCTCCAGGCCGTCCTGGATGCGGCTGTACATCCGCTCGTAGATGCGCGGCACCGAAATCAGGACGGTTGGACGGATCACCTGGAGATCCTGCGCCAGCTGGGCGATCGAGCGCGCATAGGCGACTTCGGCACCGATCAGCATCGGCAGATAGTAGCCGCCGGTGCGCTCCAGCGTATGCGACAGGGGCAGGAAAGACAGAAAGACTTCGTCCGCGTGGAAATCCGCGCATTGCGAGGCGTAGAACGCATTCCACAGCAGGTTTTCGTGGGTGAGCATCACGCCCTTGGGGCGTCCCGTCGTGCCCGACGTGTAGACGATGCTGACGAGTAGGTCTGGCGTGAGATGGCGCTCGGGAACGGGCGTACCGGCCGCGGCGGCGAGCCAGTCGGCCGCCAGTGCGAAGCGCGTGCTCCAGTTCGCCAGCCCCTCGTCCGGCGCGGTCAGGCTGACGATGCGCTGCAAGGTCTTCACCGAACCGGCGATTTCGGCCAGGTTCCTGTGCTGAAACCGTCCCTCGACCAGCAGGAGCTTGGCGCCGGAATGATTGAGGATATAGGCCGCGCTCTCGGGACGATCGTCGAGGTAGAGCGGCACCGTGACGAGACCCAGCGCGAGCGCGGCCTGATCGAAAATCACCCACTCGACGCCGTTTTTCAGCATCACCGCCACACGGTCACCCGGTACCAGGTCTTCCTTCGCCAGCGCCGCCTGCCAGCGCGCGACCTCCGCCGCAACCTGCGCCCACGTGAAGCCGACCCAGGTCTCGCCCGCCTCGTCGAACTGGCGGTAGGCCACCTGATCCGGCGTTGCCGCGACGCGCGCGCGGAACAGGCCGCAGAGCGTGCCGAGCGAATCGGGGTGGAAAGATGCAGCTGCCATGTCAGATCGATCGAGCCAGGCTGGAGAATCGCCGCATGGTCGACCGCATGCCGCTTGCGGTCAAGCGGCGGATTTGACCAGCACGGCCGCGAAAAAGCCGTCCGTTCCGTGCACCGCGGGCGAGAGTTTGAGCATGGCACCGGTATCCAGCGGGATTTTGTGCTGGGCGAGCAATTCGTTCGCCGGCACGAGCGTGAAGCCGCCCTCGGCCAGCAGCGGCTCGACGATGCGCTCGTTCTCTTCGGGAAGCAGGCTGCACGTGGCGTACACGAGGCGGCCGCCGGGCTTCAGCAGTCTGGCGGCGGCACGCAGGATCGACGCCTGCTTGCGCGTCAGTTCCGCCACGCTTTCGGGCGACTGGCGGAATTTCAGGTCGGGGTTGCGCCGCAGCGTGCCGAGGCCGGAGCACGGGGCGTCGACGAGGACGCGGTCGAGCTTGCCCGCGAGCCGCTTCACCCGCACATCGTTTTCCGACGCGATCAGTTGCGGCATCACGTTGGACAAGCCGGAGCGCGCGAGCCTCGGCTTCAGGTTCGCGAGACGCTTTTCCGCCACGTCGAAGGCGTACAGGCGGCCGGTCGAGGCCATCATCGCGCCGAGGGCGAGCGTCTTGCCGCCGGCGCCGGCGCAGAAGTCGCACACCATTTCACCGCGCCGCGCGCCGAGCAGCAGCGCCAGCAGCTGGCTCCCCTCGTCCTGTACTTCGAGGCTGCCGTCGACGAAAAGCGGATGGCGGTTGATCGCGGGATGATCCTTGAAGCGGATGCCCCAGGGCGAATAAGGGGTCGCGTCGACCGCGAATCCCTCTTCGCGCAGCTGCGCGAGCACCGTGTCGCGGTCGGCCTTGTGCGCGTTCACGCGCACGTCGAGCGGCGCCGGCTGCTGCAGGGCGCGCCCGAGCGCGAGAATGTCGGGGTCGTTCATCGTCGACTGCAACTTCTCGACCAGCCAGTCGGGCAGTTCCGCATTCACGGCCAGCGGCAGATCGTCGGTCCTTGCATGGCGGATATGGTCGACCAGTTCGGGCTTGGCGAATTTTTCGAGCGTCGCCCCGCTCATGCCGCGGATCTTGATCAGCCAGGCGATGATCAGCGCGCGCGGGTTCGCCGCCGGCACCACGACCGACAGATAGCGGTAGCGGCGCAACACGCCGAATACCGCTTCGGCGACGAAGGCGCGATCATGCGAGCCGAGCTTCTTGTGCTCGCGAAAAAAAGCCGACAGCACGGCGTCCGCCGGACGGGTGAAATCCAGCACCAGGTCGAGCGCCTGCGTGGCGAGTTGCAGAAGCGGTGGGGTGAGTTCCATGGGGAGCGGCGGGCGGGCAGGCCGGGGAAAAGGCGCCCCGCGGGCGGACATTATTCGTCTTCGTCGAGCTCGGGGTTCCAGCCCATCTCGCGCGCGCGCGTCGTGGCCATCTTGTACAGGGCTTCATGGCGCCCGCGCAATTCGGGCGGCAGGCGGCTGGGCAGGTTGCCGTACTTGTCCCATTCGGCTTCGATCTTTTCCGTCAACGCCTGCATTTGCGCGATCTGCCAGCCGGCGCAATCCTCGCTTTCGGGGATCAGGCCGAACAGCCAGCCGTCGAGGACGACCCGTGCCAGCGTGGTGACGCCGTGCTTGTCCTTGTAAAAGCCGGCATAGGTCATTTTGGTGTTCATGATCGATAATCTCTTCTGTCCATCTGATTGCCCCTGACCGCGCCGCCGCGTAAGGAAGCCGTTTTGCGCGGACGATCCGCAAGGATACCTCAACCCGCGTCGGCCCGGACGTGGCCCAGCCACTCGCGCCACACCGCCAACGACACCGCGAGCAGCACCGGCCCCAGGAACAGGCCGATCAGGCCGAAGGCGTGGAGGCCGCCAAGCACCCCCAGAAACACCAGCAGGAACGGGATCCGCGTCGGCCCGCTGATGACGAGCGGGCGGATCAGGTTGTCGATCCAGCTCACCACCAGCGCCCCCCACAGGAAGAGGCCGAGCGCCGCACCGCTTTCGCCGTTCGCCAGCAGGACGAGGCACAGTCCGATCCATACGACGGGACCGACAAACGGTATCAGCGACACCAGAGCGGTGATCACGCCCCACAGCACCGGCGCTTCCAGCCCTGCCATCCAGTAGCCGAACCCGGCGAGGATGCCCTGCGCCAGTGCGGTCAGCACGATCCCGAAGACCACGGCACGCACCGTCACGCCGACCGCCTGGATATGGCCCTGCGCGGAGGCGCCGATCCAGCGCGCCGCCACGCGGCGAAATTGCGTCAGCACGCTGACGCCGTCGCGATACAGGAAGAACAAGGCCAGCACTGCGAGCCCGAATTTCGCGATGTTGCGGCCGACCCCGCCGGCCAGCAGCTTCAGCGTGGCGGCGTGGGTAAGGCCCAGCGCGTCCATCTGGCCGCGGACCCATTCCGGGTCGGACTGGATTCGCTCGTATTGCCCCGCGATCCAGTCTCCGCCGGGCCAGGTGCGCACCTCTGCGGGAAGCGGCGGCAGTCCCGTGGTGGCCAATTGTTTGAGTGCCGCCGACGCCGCCGTCACGTCCGACGCCAGCATGAACAGCACCCAGAGCAGCGGCAGCAGCAGGGTCGCGGTTACGGCCAGCGTCGTCAGCAGCGCCGCGAGGTTGTCGCGACCCGGCAGCCGCCGGCCGACGAGACGGTGAAGCGGCCAGGTGACGTAGGCGAGGATTCCCGCCCACGCGAGCGAAGCGAGAAAGGGCGACAGGATCCAGAGTGTCAGCCCGAAAATGGTGACCAGGAAGCCGAGCGTCGCCACGCGTCGTGCGAGAGGAAGATCGGGCTCGGTCGGCATGCGCACTCCCGCTGGATCAGGCGGCGGCCGCGGCGGCGACCGCGTTGTTTCGCTTCAGAGGGAAGCCTCTTTTTTTCGTGTCGTCCACAGGCTGGCGAACATGAAGGTGGCGATGACGAGGGCGACGATGCCCAACGACAATCCCACCGGGATCTTGTAGAAATCGACGATCAGCATCTTCGTCCCCACGAATACCAGCACCATCGCCAGTCCGTATTTAAGCAGATGGAAGCGGTCCGCCATGCCGGCGAGCATGAAATACATCGCGCGCAGGCCGAGGATGGCAAAGATGTTGGAGGTAAAGACGATGAAGGGATCGGTGGTGATCGCGAAAATCGCCGGGATCGAATCGACCGCGAAAATCAGGTCGGACAATTCGATCATGACGAGCACCAGCAGCAGCGGCGTGAACACGCGGACGCCGTTTTCCCGCACGCAGAATTTCTCGCCGCGATAGTCGGGCGTCAACGGGACGTGCCGCTTGATCCAGTTGAGCAGAGGATTCCTCGCGAGATCCGGCGCGGCCTCGGCGAACATCAGCATCTTGACGCCGGTGACGACGAGGAAGGCGCCGAACAGGTAGAGGATCCAGTGGAACTCCTGAACGAGCCATGCGCCCGCCACGATCATCACCGCGCGCATCGCGATCGCGCCGAACACCCCGTAGACCAGCACGCGCCGCTGAACCTCCGCCGGCACGGCGAAGAAGCCGAAGATCATGAGGAAGACGAAGATGTTGTCGACCGCGAGCGCCTTCTCGATCAGGTAGCCGGTCAGGAATTCGACCGCCTTGGCGTCGGCCACCTCGCCGCCGTATGTTCCCTTCAGATACCACCACAGCCCGGCGTTGAACAGCATGGCGAGCGAGACCCACACAACCGACCACGCCGCCGCCTCCCTGAAGCCGACCTTGTGCGCCTTGTTGCCGCCGACCAGGAACAGGTCGACGGCCAGCATCGCCAGCACGAAGCCGACGAAGGCCGCCCACATCCAGGGCTCGCCGATGTGGAGCGCGGTGTCCATTCGAACGTCCGGGGTCGCGTCAGCCGCGCACCGCGCGCAGCGCGGCGATGCGCTCTTCCAGCGGCGGGTGGGTCATGAAGAGCCGCTTGATGCCGCCGCCCGCGCCGCCGGCGATGCCGAAGGCGGCCATCTTGTCGGGCAACGGATGCGGGTGCAGGCTCGCCAGCCGCTCCAGCGCGGAAATCATCGGCTGCTTGCCGGCGAGCGAGGCGCCGCCGCGGTCCGCGCGGAATTCGCGCTGGCGCGAGAACCACATGACGATGATCGAGGCGAGGATGCCGAGCACCAGTTCGGACACGATCATCGTGACGAAGAACGCCGGACCGTGCCCTTCCTCGTTCTTGAACACGACGCGGTCGACGGTGTGGCCGATCACGCGCGACAGGAAGATCACGAAGGTGTTCACCACGCCCTGGATCAGCGCGAGCGTGACCATGTCGCCGTTCGCCACGTGCGCGATCTCGTGGCCGATCACCGCCTCGGCTTCCTGCCGCGTCATGACGTGCAGCAGCCCGGACGAGACGGCGACCAGTGCATTGTTCTTGTTCATCCCGGTGGCGAAGGCATTGGCCTCGGGCGCGTCGAAGATTCCGACCTCGGGCATGCCGATGCCGGCGTCGGCCGCGTATTTCCTCACCGTGTCGACCAGCCAGAACTCGGTGGAATTCGACGGCGTCTCGATGACGCGCACGCCCATCGATTTCTTCGCCATCCATTTCGAGATCGCGAGCGAAATCAGCGATCCGCCGAAGCCCATGATCGCCGCGAAGACGAGCAGCGAGTTAAGGTTCAGGCCGTTCGCCGTGAGGTAGGGCTCGACGCCCAGGACGCGCATCGTGAGCGACAGCACCAGCACGATCGCCAAGTTGGTGGCGAGGAATAAGACAATACGCTTCATGGTGTTCTCCTGATTGACCCGCAGAATTCGCGGAGGCTCGCCCCGCTTCTACGGCACATGACAAGAATATAGATGGGAAAGCCACAATAAAACTCGATTTTTATAGTGCTATTGTTCCGTTTTATCGAATTGGCTGCCAGCATGCTCAATTACAAGCATTTGCACTACTTCCGTACCGTCGCCAAAACGGGGGCGGTCAATCGCGCCGCCGAAAAGCTGCATCTGACGCCGCAGACGCTGTCCGGGCAGATCGGGGCGTTCGAGGCGCGGCTCGGGGTCGCGCTGTTCCGCCGCAGCGGCCGCCGACTCGAACTGACCGACGCCGGGCGCACCGCGCTCACCTATGCCGATGAAATCTTCCATATCGGCGCCGAGCTCGAGGAAGCGCTGCAGAACCGGCTGGCGGCGCGCGCGCACCCATTCCGGGTCGGCATCGCGGACGTCGTCCCGAAGGCCGTCGCCTACCAGCTGCTGGCGCCGGCGCTCACGCTGGCCGAGCCGGTCAAGCTGGTGTGCCGGGAAGACCGGCTCGAACAGCTCGCCGCGGAACTCGCGATCCACCGGCTCGACATGGTGCTGGCGGACCGTCCGCTTCCGGCCAGCATGGACATCCGCGGCTACAGCCACCCGCTCGGCGAATGCGGCGTCACCTTCCTCGCCGCGCGCGCGGTGGCCGACGCGCTCGGACCGGAGTTCCCCGCCAATCTGCACGGCGTCCCCCTGCTCATCCCGGGCGAAGACAGCGCGCTGCGCGTCCCGCTGCTGCGCTGGCTCGAACGCAGGGGCGTCCAGCCGAACGTGGTCGGCGAATTCGACGACAGCGCGCTGATGAGCGCATTCGGCCAGGCGGGCGCCGGCGTGTTTCCCGTCCCCGCTGCGAGCGTCCAGGACGTGATGCGGCAACACGATGTGATCGAGGTGGGACGAACGCAGGACATACGCGAGCGCTTTTTCGCCATTTCGGTGGAGCGGCGGCTGAGCCATCCGGCCGTGCTGGCGGTGAGCGAAGCGGCGCGCCAGCGGTTTCTGAAGGCAGACGCGGACTGACGCCGCAACCGGTCACGCCGGCAGAGCACCGAGCCAGCCGACCGTCTCCGCCGGCGTCATGATCCGGAAGCACGGTGCGCAGCGGCGACGCAGCCTCAGCACCGCGCGGTCCTTGCTGACGAGCACGTGCGCCCGCGCCGCGGCGGCCAGCTCGATGAACTTCTGGTCGTCGGCGTCGCGGCAGCGCGGCAGGCGGCTGCACGACGGGGCCGGCGCGTGAGGCGAGCCGGGCGAGGAGAGCGACCGGTAGCGCTCGAACAGCGCAGCCTGGCGCGTCGCGTCCAGCGAGAACGCCGGGTACCTCAGCACGCGCCGCCACTCATCGAGCGTCGCTTCGGACACCACGCAGCGGACGCGCCCGTCCTCCAGCGCCTGCCGCAACGGGCGGGCACTCGCATCATCGAAATGCAGCAGGTCGAGCACCGCGTTGGTGTCGAGGACCAGCAGCGGTTTATTCAATACCCGCGTGCTCGGCAATGAATTCGCGCACCCACTGTTCGGGATGCGCGCTGGAAAACCGCCCGACGATCTCGCCCCCGACGAACAGGAGCACGGTGGGAAAGCCGCGCAACGCATAGCGGCCGGCAAGCTTCATGTTGGCGCCTTCGTCGACCTCGACCTTGGCCATGTGGATTTTGCCGGCGTGGCCGGCGATCACGCGTTCGAGGACGGGGGTGAGGGCGCGGCAGGGCGGACACCAGTCGGCCCAGAAATCGACCAGGATGGGCCGCGCGTTCGAAGCCTCGATCACGTCGCGCTCGAAATCTTCGAGGCCCGTGTCGAAAATCGGGCCCGGTGCGGGAGGGGTTGCAGTGTCGTTCATGGCGTTGTGGGTTCGAAATGACTGCCCGCTATTTTGCCTCAAGCGCCTGGACCTCCGCTGCCCGAGCGGTCGGCTCGCCGCGGGGCGGCGCGAAAAAATGCTTAACCAACCGGGAATCGGCTGCTACCGTTACGCCATGGAAGAACGTTTCTATCGCGAAAAGGAAATCGCGCGTTTTCCGGCCTTTCTCCCGGCTGCCGCCTACAACGTCGCCCATACCCTTCTGTCGCGCGCGGGCGCCTGCTTGTTCGTGCCGATTCGCAGCCTCCAATACATGGCGGTTCTGGACGCGGAGGAGTTCATCTTCGTCGACGGCCGGCGCAAGGCCTGGGTCGAGCTCGCCTGGCAGAATTTTCGCCCGCAGGCCCGCAACTCGCTCGACGAGCGGGTGCCGTTCGAGGTGGTGCACTATCTTCCGCAGGCCGCGGAAACGATGAAACGCCTGCCTGTCGAATTCCACCAGGCGCTGCTGCTACTCGCCGAGCGCCAGAGGCCGGAAGAACCCGCAAGCGTGCTCGCGCTTCATTCCGGCGCGGACACCAAACCCCCAGACGCGCCTCGATAAACCGGCCGGAAGGACCACCTGGTTTCGCCCGCGCGGCAGGGGGAGAATCTCCGCTCGCGCCGGCCGGACCCTGGCCCCTGTTCACACGACCGGCGCTCCCTTCAGTGCCTCAGATACCCGCCCGAGCCGGGATCTTCGGGATACGGGGCGATTTTTGGGAAACATCACGCGCGCGCCCGCAGCGGATTGCGGCCGAAGACCCCGCAGAGCCGAGCGCTTTGCCGGTCCTCGCGCGGCCCGCAGGCCTCCCACCGCTTGCCGCGACGCCCGCAGCCATCCGCTCCGCTCCCCTCCCGTTTCGGGAATGCAAAGGCACTTTTCCACTGGGTCAAGGGGCCAAAATGCTTTAAAATCCGCCTACTATGCAAAAAGCCCTCTACAAGTCCTCTCTGGTGTGCCCGCTCTGGGTTTACAAATTCCTTCCCTTCCTGCGCTGGTGGCCGTCGGTCAACAGCGGCACGATGCGCGACGACGCGATGTCGGGACTCACCGGCGCCCTCATCGTGCTGCCGCAGGGGGTCGCGTTCGCCACGATCGCCGGCTTGCCGCCCGAATATGGCTTGTACGCGGCGATGATGCCGGCCGTCATCGCGGCGCTGTTCGGCTCGTCGTGGCACCTCGTGTCGGGCCCCACGACGGCGATTTCGATTGCCGTGTTCGCATCGGTCAGCCCCTTCGCGCCGCCGGGTTCGCCGGAATTCATCAGCCTGGTGCTGACGCTGACGTTCATGACCGGGATCTTCCAGCTCGCGCTCGGTCTCGCGCGGATGGGCGTGCTGGTGAACTTCATTTCGCATACGGTCGTGATCGGTTTCACCGCCGGCGCGGCGATGCTGATCGCCGGCAGCCAGATCAAGAATTTCTTCGGGCTGGATATCCCGCGCGGCACGCCCTTCTTCGAAATCCTGTCGCTGTTTGCGCAGAAGATCCACGAGATCGACCCCTACGTCACCGCGGTGTCGGTCCTCACGCTGGCGTCGGGGATCCTGGTCAAGCGTTTCATGCCGAAGTTCCCCTACATGATCGCGGCCATGCTCGTGGGCAGCGTCGCCGCGGCGGTGCTGAACGCACGCTACGGCGTGGACGTCACGCACATCAAGACCGTCGGTGCCCTGCCCGCCGGCCTGCCGCCGCTGTCGGCGCCGGACGTGTCCTTCGGCGCGCTGGACAAGATGCTGTTCCCGGCGCTCATCATCACGATGCTGGCGCTGACTGAAGCGGTATCCATCTCCCGCGCCATCGCCACGAAATCGGGCCAGCACATCGACGGCAACCAGGAATTCGTGGGCCAGGGCCTGTCGAACATCATCGGCAGCTTCTTCTCCAGCTACGCGTCGAGCGGTTCCTTCAACCGCAGCGGCGTCAACTACGCCGCCGGCGCGCGCACCCCGCTGGCCGCAGTGTTCGCCTCGCTGTTCCTGGTGGTGATTCTGCTGCTGGTCGCCCCCCTGGCCGCCTATCTTCCCAACGCGGCGATGGCGGGCATCCTGTTTCTGGTCGCGTGGGGCCTGATCGACTTCCACCACATCAACCTGCTGCCTCGCGTCAGCCGGCAGGAAACGCTGGTCCTGTGGGTCACGCTCATCGGCACCCTGGTCGATCTGGAGAAGGGCATCTTCTTCGGCATCGCGCTGTCGCTGGTGTTCTACCTGTACCGCACGTCGCGTCCCACGCTCGAGGCGGTGTTGCCCGACCCCGACCCCGAAAGCTATCACTACACCCCGCTCGACGGGCGCAAGGAGTGCCCGCAGATCAAGATGGTGCGGCTGAACGGCTCGATCTTCTTCGGCGCCGTCGCGCACCTGCAGCAGCAGATGCAGGAACTCGAGGAAACCGAACCCGAGCGCAAGCATCTGGTCGTGATGGCGAGCGGCATCAACTTCGTCGATCTGGCCGGTTCCGAGTTTCTGGCCGAGGCCGCCCGCCAGCGGGAGAAGATCGGCGGCACCCTGTCGTTCTATCGCATGAAGGACGGGCTGGTGGAAACGCTCAGGCGCGGCCACTTCATGCAGGACATCGGCGAGAAGAACCTCTTCCGCGCCCGCACCCGTCCGGCGGAGATCCTTTACCCGACGCTCGACAACGAGACGTGCCGCAACTGTTCGGTGCGCGCGTTCGCGGTCTGCCAGCAGCACCTGCCGAACGGGGAGCCTCGCCAGTCATGATCCGCAAGAACCCCTCCGGGCACCTGCCCGTCGTGCACGAGACCGCCTTCGTCGATCCCACCGCCATTCTGTGCGGCAGGATCATCGTCGGCGAAAACGTGTTCATCGGCCCCTACGCGGTGATCCGCGCCGACGAGGTGGACGCGAACGGCGACATGGAACCTATCATCATCGGCGCCCATTCCAACATCCAGGATGGCGTCGTCATCCACTGCAAGGCGGGCGGCGGCGTCACGATCGGACAGAGTTCGTCGATCGCCCACCGCTCCATCGTGCACGGGCCGTGCACCGTGGGCGACAACGTGTTCGTCGGCTTCAATTCGGTGCTGTTCAACTGCGTCGTGGGCGAAGGTTCGGTGATCCGCCACAACTCCGTGGTCGAAGGCTGCACCGTGCCGCCGGGCTTCTATATTCCGTCGACCGCCAACATCCATTCGAACGCCGACCTGGCGACGATCGAGCGCGTCTCGCCGCAGGCCGCCGATTTCTCGGAAAGCGTCGCCCAGGCCAACCACGAGCTGGTCAAGGGCTACAAGCGCATCCGCAACGAGTTCTGACCGCCGGGGGAGACCCCCCGGACGTCATTCCTCGCCTCGCGGCGCCGCCGCCGTGAGCCACTTGGGCAGTTCCCGCCCCTCCGCGTTTTCCATGATGTATTGACGGATCAGCCGCCGCACGACCTGCGACGGGGTCAGGTCGCGTTGCGCGCAGATTTCTTCGAACAGCTTCTTTTTACGGGGATCGATCAGAACGGTAAGCCGGGCGGTACGGTTTTCCATGGTGACGGGATGATGCGGCACATGTTAATCAGATTAACATTGTAGTTGATTTGGTTTGTCAATAGAATCAAATCTCATCCAACCCATGCGCGCCCCCCATGTCATCCCCGGCAACCCTTGATGCCCATGTCCTCGACCTGGCCTGGGGCGGTGTGCTGTACTGGCTGGCGCTGGGTGCTTCGGCGCTGTTTCTGCAAGCGCGGCCAGGCCTGCTCGTTCGCCTGATCTTTCCCCTCGGCGCCCTGGGCGCGCTCTTCGTCGCGGGAATCGGCGTCGCCGGCCTGCTGCTGCCGGCCTCGTCCATGGTGCTGCCCATCGGCCTGCCGGACCTGCCCTTCCATCTGCGGCTCGACGCCCTGTCGGCCTTTTTCCTCGTCTTGCTGGGCGCCGCCGCCTTCGGCGTGACCGTCCACGCCGCCGGCTACTTCCGCAGCATGGCGGGCGGCCCGCTTGCGCTGCTCGCGATGTGGTATCACCTGTTCCTGGCCGGCATGGCCATGGTCCTGCTCGCCGACGACGCGTACGCCTTCATGGTCGCGTGGGAAGTGATGGCGCTGTCGTCCTATTTCCTCGTCACCACCGACCACAAGATTGCGGAGATCCGCCGCGCCGGCTTTCTCTATCTCCTGATCGCGCACGTCGGCGCGGTGTCGCTGCTGCTCGCCTTCGGCGTGCTGCAGGGCGGCCACGGCGACTACACCTTCGACACCATGCGTGCGGCCGGCGTCGCGCCGTTCTGGGCGTCGGCGGCGTTCCTGCTCGCGCTGTTCGGCTTCGGCGCGAAGGCGGGGCTGGTGCCCCTGCACGTGTGGCTGCCCGAAGCGCATCCGGCCGCCCCTTCGCCTCTGTCCGCGCTGATGTCCGGGGTGATGCTGAAGACCGCGATCTACGGCCTGCTGCGCGTGACGTTCGACCTGCTCCCGATGCAGCTTGGCTGGTGGGGCACGCTGGCGCTGGCGCTGGGCCTCGTCACGGCGCTCTATGGCGTGATCTTCGCCGCCGTGCAGTCGGACATGAAGCGGCTTCTGGCCTGGTCGTCGATCGAGAACATCGGGGTGATCCTCGCGGCGTTCGGCCTGACGCTGATTTTTCGCACCGAAGGCAAGGGCGAGCTGGCGGCGCTCACGCTGACCGCGCTTCTCTATCACGCCCTCAACCACGCGTTTTTCAAGGGCCTGCTGTTCGTCGGCACGGGTTCCGTGCTGCATGCGACAGGCGAACGGCGCATGGGCCATCTGGGCGGGCTGATCCGCAGCATGCCGTGGACGGCATGGCTCACGCTGATCGGCGCGCTGGCGATCGCGGGCCTGCCGCCGCTCAACGGCTTCGTCTCGGAATGGCTGCTGCTGCAGGCCTTCCTGCTGACGCCGGGGCTCGCCCAGCCCTACCTCAACATGGTGATCCCGGTGGCCGCCGCGACCGTGGCGCTCGCCGCCGCGCTCGCCGCCTACGTGATGGTGAAATTCTACGGCGTCGTCTTCCTCGGACAGCCGCGCGATCCGGCGCTGCGGCAGGCGCACGAAGCCGGCTGGCCCGAGCGCCTCGGCATGCTCTGGCTGGGGGCCGGCTGCGTCCTCCTGGGCCTCTTTCCGACCCAGGTCATCCAGTGGCTGGAACCGGTGGTCCGCATGCTCACCGGGCAGCGCCTGCCCGGCATCGGCAACTGGCTGCTGCTGACGCCGGTCTCTGCCGGGCGGGCAAGCTACGCCCCGCTGGTTTTCCTGGCGGGGATGGCGGTGGTGGTCGGGCTCACGGTCCTGTGGGTGCGCCGCGTCTACCACGGCAGGGTGCGCCGAAGCGCGCCGTGGGATTGCGGCTATCCGGAACAGGATGCGCGGATGCAGGACAGCGCCGAAGGCTTCGGCCAGCCGATCCGGCAGATCTTCGCGGTGTTCATGCGGGTGGAGCGCGAAACGCCCGATCCCTTCGACCGCCAGCCGCGCTATCGCGGCGACAGCCGCGACAAGGTGTGGCTGCTGGTCTACCAGCCCATCGCCGACGCGACCGCGTGGCTGTCGCGGCAGGCCGGACGCCTGCAGCACGGCCGCATCCAGTGGTATCTGGTCTACAGCTTCGCCACCCTCATCTTCCTCCTGGTGTTCGCGCGATGAGCACCGGCATTCTTCTGCAAGCCGCCCAGACCCTGCTGGCCATCCTGCTGGCGCCGCTCCTCATGGGCTGGGTCAACCAGTGCCGCGCCTGGCTCCAGGGGCGCAGCGCGCCGTCCATCGTCCAGCCCTATCGCGCCCTGCGCAAGCTGTTCCACAAGGACGCGGTGCTCGCGCACGACGCCTCGCCGCTGTTCCGTTTCGCGCCGTACATGGTCTTTGCCAGCATGGCGCTCGCGGCCGGCATCGTGCCGACGCTCGCCAACGACCTGCCGTTCTCGCCGGCGGCCGACGTCATCGCCCTGGTCGGCATCTTCGCGTTGGCACGGGTCTTCCTCGCGCTCGCCGCGATGGACATCGGCACGGCGTTCGGCACCCTCGGCGCACGGCGCGAAATGCTGGTGTCCTTCCTGGCCGAGCCGGCGCTGCTCATGGTCTTCTTCACCGCCAGCCTGATCTCCCAGTCGACCGCGCTGCCCGTCATCGTCGCGACCCTGGCGCACAAGGCGTTCGCCATCCACCCCAGCCTCGCGTTCGCGGCGGTGGCGTTCTGGATGATCTCGCTGGCGGAGAACGCGCGCATCCCGGTCGACAATCCGACCACGCATCTCGAACTGACGATGATCCACGAGGCGATGGTCCTCGAATATTCGGCCCGGCACCTCGCGCTGATCGAGTGGGCGACGGCGGTGAAGCTGTTCACGTATTCGGCGCTGGGCATCGCGCTCTTCGTGCCGTGGGGCATCGCCGCGCAGGGCGACGTCGCCGCCCTGCCTCTGGCGCTCGCCGCGATGGTGGCGAAGCTCGCGGCCGGCGGTGCCGCGCTGTCGCTGCTGGAGGCCGTGTCGGCCAAGGTGCGCCTGTTCCGCGTCCCGGAATTCCTCGGCACGGCCTTCCTGCTCGCGGTGCTGGGCATGCTGATCCACTTCCTGCTAGAGGCCTGAGATGAAGCGCGAACCGATTCGAGCGTCGGGCGGGGTACGCAGACCATGATGGCACTCGCCTTCCACCTGCAGGTCGTCAACCTGCTCGCGGCCCTGCTGCTGCTGATCTCGTTCGCCATGCTCTCGCAACGCCGGGTCGTCGGGCTGGTGACGCTGTTCGCCTGGCAGGGCGCCGCCCTCGCCGTCTCGACCGCCATCGTCGCCGGGACGACAGGCCAGTACCACCTGTATTACTCGGCCGCGCTGACCTTCGGCCTCAAGGTGATCGCGATGCCCTGGTACTTCTACCGCCTGGTGCGCAAGCTGGACGTGAACCGGGTCGTCGAACCCTTGATCAACATCCCGACCACGATGCTGATCGGCATCCTGCTGGTGATCTTCGCCTTCAACCTGGCGCTCCCCATCTCGGAAATGTCCGGCACCGTGACGCGCTCGACGCTCGGCATCGCGATCGCCTGCGTCCTCCTCGCGTTCCTCATGATGATCACGCGCACCAAGGCCATCCCGCAGGTGATCGGCTTCCTGTCGATGGAGAACGGCCTGTTCTTCGCGGCCACCAGCGCGACCTACGGCATGCCGCTGGTGGTGGAGCTGGGCGTGGCGCTGGACGTGCTGGTCGGCGTGTTCGTACTCGGCATCTTCATCTTCCAGATCCGCGAAACGTTCGATTCGCTGGACCTGAAACACATGGAAAAGCTCAAGGAAAAATGACCGTGCACCGTCTCCCTCACCCCGGGCCGCTCGCGGAAGCGGGCGACGCCGTCGCCAGCGGCAAAGGCTGAACGTGGAACTCTTCTGGCTACTCGGCATTCCGCTGGCCGGCGGCGTCTTCCTGGCGCTGTGGGGCTGCCGGCGCAACGCGCCGGAAATCAACGCGCTGTTCAGCTTCCTCACGCTCGCGGTGGCGAGCCTGCTGACCGCCCGCATCGTCGAGTCGGGGCCGATGGTCGTGGGCGACGGCTGGTTCTTCATCGATTCGTTCAACGTCTTCCTGGTCGCGCTGACCGCGCTCGTCGCCTTCACCACCGCGCTGTTCTCGCGACCCTACATGCGCATCGAGCAGGAACACGGCCGGCTCAACGCCGCGCGCCTGCGCCTCTATCACGCAAGCTATCAAATCTTCATCGGCGCCATGCTGCTGGCGCTGACGACCAACAACATGGGCATCCTGTGGGTCGCGATGGAGGCCGCCACGCTCGCGACGGTGCTGCTCGTTTCGCTCTACCGCACGCCGGCGTCGCTGGAAGCGGCGTGGAAATATTTCATCCTGTGCGGCGTGGGCATCGCGCTGGCGCTGTTCGGCACCATCCTCCTCTATTTCGCCGCGGAGAAAGTGCTGGGCCCGGGCGGCACCGCGCTGCTGTGGACGCATCTCAACGGCGTGAAGGCGCAACTCGAGCCCACGGTGCTGTCGCTCGCCTTCGTCTTTCTGCTGGTGGGCTACGGAACGAAGGTGGGCCTGGCGCCGCTGCACAGCTGGCTGCCCGACGCCCACGCCGAGGGCCCGACGCCGGTGTCCGCCGTGCTCTCCGGGCTGCTGCTCAACGTCGCGCTGTATGCGGTGATGCGCTCCAAGGTGCTGGTCGACGGTGCGCTCGGCACCGACATGGCGGGCAGCCTGATGATGGGCTTCGGGCTGCTCTCGGTGGTGCTGGCGGCGTTCCTGATCAAGCGCCAGACCGACGTGAAGCGCATGTTCGCGTATTCCTCGATCGAGCACATGGGCCTGATCACGTTCGCCTTCGGCATGGGCGGCGCGGTGGCGAATTTCGCCGGCCTGCTGCACATGACCATGCACTCGCTCACCAAGTCCGCCATCTTCTTCGCCGTCGGCCACGCCACGCAAAAGGCCGGCACGCAACTGATGGACGACATCCGCGGCCTGATAAGGACCAATCCGACGCTGGGCTGGGGCCTGATGCTCGGCACGATCGCCATCCTCGGCGTGCCGCCCTTCGGCGTGTTCGCCAGCGAATTCCTCATCATCACCACCGCCATGCACGAGCACCCGTGGGCCACGCCCTTCCTGCTGCTGGCGCTCGGTGTCGCGTTCGCCGCCATCTTCGGCAAGGTGCAGCCCATGGTGTTCGGCGAGACCGGCCTGCCGCGTCTGCCCCACCAGCCCGCGCAGACGCCGGTCTTCCTGCATCTCGGGCTGGTGCTGATGCTCGGCCTGTTCATCCCGCCGTATCTCGCCGCCTGGTACAGGCAGGCGGCGCACTTGCTGGGAGGCTGAGATGAGGATCGGCGATCACGATTGGAGCCTCGACGCGATCGGACGCCACCGCTGGCGCGGGCGCATGGAACCCGGGCGGCTGCTGGCGCTGGCGCGCGCGGTAAAGGACGAAGGCGGGCAGCTCGTCGCGCTGTGGGGAACGGACGATCGCCGCGACGGCGCGGGTTTCGGCATCCACGCCGCCTTCCTGACGAGCGCGGGACTGGCCTGGGTGTCGAGCGCGCTGGCCGCTGACGCCCCGGCCTATCCCGATCTCGCCCACATCTTCCCGCAGGCCGACCGCATGCAGCGCGCGACCTACGATCTCCTCGGCATTCGCGCCGAGGGGGCGGTCGACGAGCGCAAGTGGCTGCGCCACAACGCCTGGGCCGAAGACGAATTCCCGCTGCGCAAGGATCACGCATTCCGTCCCGCGGTCTCGCCGCGCGGCCCCGAAGCCTACCCCTTCATCCGCGTCGAGGGCGACGGCGTGCACGAAATCGCGGTCGGCCCCATCCACGCCGGCACCATCGAACCCGGGCACTTCCGCTTCTCCGTCATCGGAGACCGCATTCTCAAGCTGGAGGCGCGGCTCGGCTACGCGCACAAGGGCATCGAAAAGCGCTTCGAGGGCATGGATCTCGCCACCGGCGCGCGGCTTGCGGGGCGCGTCTCCGGCGATTCGCACAGCGCCTTCGCCTGGGCCTACTGCATGGCGGTCGAGACGGCGGCGGCCGCCACGGTGCCCGGGCGCGCCTTGTGGCTGCGCGCCCTGTTCCTCGAGATCGAGCGCGTCGCCAACCATCTCGGCGACCTCGGCTACCTCGGCAACGACGTCGGGCTCGCGTTCGGCTTCGCGCAGTTCTGGCGCCTGAAGGAAGACTGGATGCGGATGACGGCGAGTTTGTTCGGCCACCGCTATCTGTTCGATCGCATCGTCCCGGGCGGGGTGGCCGTCGACATCGACGACGCCGGGCGTGCCGAACTCGACGCGCTCGCCCGCCGCATCGGCGCCGAAGCACGCGAACTCAAGGCGGTCTACGACGAGCATCCGACCTTGCAGGACCGCTTCGCCGATACCGGCGTGTGCCGGCCCGAACTGGCCGCGCAACTGGGGCTGACGGGGCTCGCCGGCCGCGCGAGCGCGCAGGCGTGGGACGCGCGCACGCAGTTTCCGCAGACGCCCTACGACGAGCTCGACGTGAGCATGGCGACCCAGCGCCGCGGCGACGTGCTGGCGCGCGCCGAGGTGCGCTTCGCCGAGGTGCACGAATCGCTGCGGCTGATCAGCGACATCCTCGCGCGGCTGCCCGCGGGGCCCGTGCACGCGCCGCTCGAGCCGGTGCGGGCGGCGTGCGAAGGTCTGGGCTGGGTGGAAGGCTGGCGCGGCGAAGTCGTGGTGGCGGTGCGGATCGCGGCCGACGGCACGCTCGACCGCGTCCATCCGCACGACCCGTCGTGGCAGAACTGGCCGCTGCTCGAGATGGGCGTGCTGGGCAACATCGTGCCCGACTTCCCGCTCGTCAACAAATCCTTCAACCTCTCCTACAGCGGAACGGATCTATAAGATGGCGGCGACTCTCATCCTGCGGAAAATTTTCAAGACCGGCTTCGTCTCCGAACCGGCGCCGCACGCCGACGCCGCGCTACGGACGCGCGAACAGGCGCTGCATGCGGAAATCCTCAAGGTCTTCGGCCAGGCGGTGGCGATCCGCCACGTCGACGCCGGCTCCTGCAACGGCTGCGAACTCGAGATCCACGCGGTGAACGGACCGCACTACAACATCGACGGCATGGGCGTGAAGTTCGCCGCCAGCCCGCGGCACGCCGACGTCCTGCTCGTGACCGGCCCCGTCTCGCGCAACATGGAAGCGTCGCTGAAGCGCGCCTACGACGCCATGCCCGAGCCGAGGTGGGTGGTGGCGATGGGCGAGTGCGCGTGCAGCGGCGGGATGTTCGGCGAAAGCTACGCGTCGTGCGGAAAGGTCGCCAACGTGATTCCGGTGGATGTCGAGATTCCCGGCTGCCCGCCCACGCCGGTCGCCCTGTTGCAGGGCATCCTCGCCGCCGTCAGCGCCGGCAGGCCGCACGCCGCAGGCTAGCTGCGGGCTTTCGGTTTCCTGCCCGGGGCGGCCGGCGGGATGTAGCCCGAGATCCGGCACAGCATGCCTTCGCTTTTCTTGCCCTTGATGAAGCGCGTCGTGTGGCACGCGATGATGTCTCCCCGCTTCGACATCTCGGACAGATAAGCGCGCACGTCTTCCAGCGGAATCCGGGTCGCCGCGGCGATCTCGGAATCGAGCTGCTCGCCCCGGCCTTTCAGATAGGCATGAATTTTCTGCATGGATGGGACTCCTTGGTTTTGAGCTTGGCGCGTCATCGCGCGCCGCCGGGGTGAGCCCGCGCTTCACGAACAAACGTCATACGGAATGACATTCACATGATAATGGAATTATCATATTATCGCCATCCCGCCTCATCGACCCGTTCCATGGAAAACCGCACCGCCCGGATGACGATCCTGATCGATCCGATCAAAAAACAGCTCTTCGACGACATCTGCGCCCGGCAGGACCTCACGTCATCGCAGGTGATTCGCAAGCTGATGCGCCAGTACATCGTCGAGAACGCCGGGTCGCGCGAACTGCCCGCGTGGCTCGCCGGGCATCCCGGCAAAGCCGGAATGCCGCCTCGGTAGCGCGCGAAAAAGGGTACGCGGGCGGACGCGGATCGCATCCGCGTCGCGTCCGCCGCGCCGGCGTCAGCGTGTCAAGCCGGCGTAGAGAAGCGGCAGCTTCTCGGGCAGCCGCTGGACGTGGTCGACGACCATGTAGTTCTTCTGCCCGAAGATGCGCGAGACGTAGTTGTCGGCGCGCGGGTCGAGGCTCATGCAGTAGGTCGTCACGCCGTTGCGCGCAATCTCCTCCACCGCCTTCTTGG
>JAKADC010000003.1 GCA_021820845.1 Pseudomonadota bacterium | reverse complement strand
AGCCGCCGCGAGTTGAGCCGCGAAGGCAGCGGCGGGTGCGGGCTCGGCGGCGGCTTGCGCAGTGCGCGCGGCGACGCCGTCGAGCTGCGCGCCGGCCTTCGTGGCTGCCTCGGGGTCGGCCTTCGGCGCGTCGTGAAGATCGGCGGCGCGGTGCCCCGCGGGTGCGCCGGGAACGGCGCGGCCCTTGCGCCCCTCGTGGGTGTCGCGGACGCTGAGGTCGGCCGGGCCGGACGCGGCCGGCTGGGCGGCGGCCGGCAGAGCGGCGGCCGTGGCGGACGCAAGTTCGGGCGGGGCGAGCCGTGTCCCCGGGTCGGCGGACGGCTTGGGCGCGTCCGCGGCGATGGGCAGCGCGAGCAGCGTTGCGGGCGCGATTGCGGCGTCGGCCGCGGGCGCCGCGACCGTGTCTTCCGCCCGCCCGTGCTTGTCGTCCTTGGCGGCGCGCGCGGCATCCTTGCCGCCGTCGGCCGGCTCACCGGGGCGCGCGGGATCGGGCTTCGCGCCCGTCTCGCCGCTCGCCTTCGCCGCGGCATGGCTGCGGGCCTGCGCGATTTCGCCCGATAGCACCTGGCTGAACGGCACGTCCGGAGCCGACGCGTCCTTGCCGGCGGGCGACGGCGCGCGAAGCGCCTGGAGGGGATTGAGGTTCGTGGGACTCGCGTTCATGGTGGATCCGGTCTCAGGAGGAGGAGAGCTTGTGGAGCGCGCGCCGCGCGGCATGCTCGTCGTTCTGCTTCTGGTCGCGCAGCAGCTCGCGGCGCGACTGTTCCTTGTCGGCCCGCTGGGCGAGCGTCACGAAGGACATCTTCTTCTGCTCGCACGCCTGCCAGACGCTGCGTGCCTGCGCGATCCGCAGCCGCGCGTCGCTGACGACTCTCTGCTGGCCCGCGATCGCCTGGTCGAGTTTCTGCATGAACACCTGGAAGTTGTGGAGGTGCGTGGTGCTGATTCCCTCGCTCAGACTGTTCTGGCAGCGCGCCGCGTAATCGTCGCGGTATTGCAGCAGCAGGTCGAGCTTCTGCGCCGCCTCGTCGCCGGCGCGCAGCGCGAGCCCGAGTTGCGCGGCGGCGTCGTCGGTCTCCTTGTGCGCCAGTTCGATCAGGAGGGAGAGAGGGGAGGGAGCCGTCATTTCGCTGGGTTCGATTCGTGGGGGGTCACTGGAACAGCGCGGCGAGGTCGGCGAGGCTTTCCGGCACGCCCGAGCGCTCGTGGATGGCCTGCTGCAGGAAGGCTTCCATCCCGGCCTGCAGGCGGATGGCCTCGTCCAGCAGCGGGTCGGTGCCGGCCGCGTAGGCGCCGACGTTGATCAGGTCGCGGCTGCGCTCGTAGCGCGAATAGAGCTTTTTCAGGCGGCGCGCGAGCTGCTGCTGCTCGAGCGTCGTGATGCTGTGCATCGCGCGGCTGATCGACTGTTCGATGTCGATGGCCGGATAGTGGCCGCTCTCGGCCAGCGCGCGATCGAGCACGATGTGGCCGTCGAGAATCGCGCGCGCGGCATCGGCGATCGGGTCCTGCTGGTCGTCGCCTTCGGTGAGCACGGTGTAGAACGCGGTGATCGAACCGCCGCCGGGCCTGCCGTTGCCGGCGCGCTCGACGAGCGCGGGCAGCTTGGCGAACACCGACGGCGGGTAGCCCTTGGTCGCGGGCGGCTCGCCGATCGCCAGCGCGATTTCGCGCTGGGCCATGGCGTAGCGCGTGAGCGAGTCCATGATCAGCAGCACGTTCCTGCCCTGGTCGCGGAAATGCTCGGCGATCGACGTGGCGTAGGCCGCGCCCTGCAATCGCATGAGCGGCGGCGTGTCGGCGGGCGCGGCGACCACGACGGCGCGCGCGAGGCCTTCCTCGCCGAGTATCTGTTCGATGAATTCCTTGACCTCGCGGCCGCGTTCGCCGATCAGGCCGACCACGATCACGTCGGCGCTGGTGTAGCGCGCCATCATCCCGAGCAGCACGCTCTTGCCGACGCCGGAGCCGGCGAACAGGCCCATGCGCTGGCCGCGGCCGACCGTCAGCATGCTGTTGATGGCGCGCACGCCGACGTCGAGGATGTCGGTGATCGGCGCACGTGCGAGCGGGTTCGCGGCACGGTTGGAGAGCGGCGCCGTCGCGGTGGCGCGGAGCGGCCCGAGTTGGTCGAGCGGGCGTCCGTTGCTGTCGAGCACGCGCCCGAGCAGTGCATCGCCGACCGGCAGGTGGCGGGCGCGGTCGCTCGGGCGCCGGCGCGGATGGTCCACCTGCCCTGCGCGCGGCAGGGTGGGGATCACTTCCGCCGGAAACACGCGCGCCCCGGGCACGAGGCCCTCGATGTCGCTCTGCGGCATGAGAAAGATGCGCTCCCCGGAGAACCCCACCACCTCGGCCTCGAGGTTCGAGCCGTTCGGCATCGGCACGCTGCACGCGCTGCCGACCGGCAGCTTCAGGCCGACCGCCTCCATCACCAGCCCGGCGACGCGGGTGACGCGGCCGGATACCTGCATCGGCTCGGCGATCGCCAACAGCTCGCCGCAGTCCTGCAGGTAGGCGTTCCAGCGCGCGCTGCGGGAATGCGGCGCCATCACGCGGCCAGCCAGTCGGATTGCCTGCCCAGCGCGGCGGTCAGCCGTTGCCAGCGGGTCGGCAGCGAGGCGTCGATCTGGTTGCTGGCGGTTTCGACGCGGCAGCCGCCGGGCTCGAGCGCGCCGTCGTCGGCGAGCTGCCAGCCCATTTTCTCGAGTTCGTCGCCGATCCGCTCCCGGACCAGCACGGCGTCGGTCGGGTTGAGGAACAGCAGGGCCGGCTGGTGCAAGGCCGGCAGGTAGCGCACGGCTTCCTTGACGACGGGGATGACGAGTTCGGGACGGACCGCCAGGGCCGACTTCAGCAGCGCGCGCGCGAGGTCGATCGACAGGTCGAGGACCTGCTGCGAGATCGCTTCGTCGGCCTTGCCGACTTCCGCCGAAAACGTTCCGGCGAGCTCATGCAGGCGCGCCGCTTCGCGCGCGGCCTCCTCGCGTCCGGCGGCGAGTCCCTCGGCGTGGCCCGCCTGGTAGCCCTCCTGCCGGGCCTGCTCCTGGATGGCGGTGACCTGCTCGATCGTCGGCAGGACGACGGCGGGCTGGCCGGCGTTTTTCGGCGAATGCGGGCGGGCGTCGAAGCTCGCCATTTCCCAGGGCTGGAAGGCGGCGGGGTCGCCACCCGGAATGACGCTCGCCGTCGGCCGGGTTGCGGGACGGACGCTGCCGGCGGCGCGGTCAGACATACTGCTCCTCCCCCTTCGCGCCGAGCGAGATCTGGCCTTCGTCGGCCAGCCGTCGGACGATCATGAGGATTTCCTTCTGCTGCGCCTCGACCTCGGACAGCCGCACCGGGCCCTTGGCGTCGAGGTCCTCGCGCATCATTTCGGCGGCGCGCTGCGACATGTTCTTGAAGACCTTCTCGCGCATCCCTTCCGACGCGCCCTTGAGCGCGATGATGAGCGCGTCGGACTGCACCTCGCGCAACAGCAGCTGGACGCCACGATCCTCGATGTCCATGATGTTCTCGAACACGAACATCTCGTCCATGATCTTCTGCGCCATGTCGGGGTCGTAGCTTTTCAGGTATTCCATGGCCGACTGCTCGTTCTCGCCGCTCATGAAATTGAGGATGTCGGCTGCCGTGCGCGTCCCGCCCATCGGCTGCTTCTTCAGCACGTCGCTGCCCGACAGGAGCTTGGTGAGGACGTCGTTGAGCTCGCGCAGCGCAGCGGGCTGCACGCCGGAGAGCGTGGCGATGCGCAGCAGGACGTCGTTGCGCAGCCGCTCGGTGAAGCAGCCCAGCACCTCGCACGCCTGGTCGCGCTCGAGGTGAACGAGGATGGTCGCGATGGTCTGCGGATGCTCGCTGTGGACGAGGTCGGCGACCGATTCGGCGTCCATCCATTTCAGGCTTTCGATGCCGCTGGCGTCGCCGCCGCCGCCGAGGATGCGGTTGAGCAGCGAATTGGCCTTGTCGTCGCCCAGCGCCTTGCGCAGCACGCTGCGGATGTAGTCGTCCGAGTCGAGGCCCAGCGAGGAATTGAGGTCGGCCTCGTTGTTGAAGTCGTGCAGCACGGTCTCGACCTCTTCCTGCGGAATGGCCTTCATGCCGGTCATCGCCTCGCCGAGCTTCTGCACCTCGCGCGGGCCGAGGTATTTCATGACTTCCGCCGCGCCTTCCTCGCCCAGCGCGAGCATCAGGATCGCGCCCTTGGTGATGCCGGCCTCACTCATTGCTGCCTACCCAGGTCTTGACGATGTTGGCGACGACGCGCGGATCCTCGCTGGCGAGCTTCTGGGCGCGGGAAAGGTTTTCCTGATAGTTGCGGCGGCCCGGCAGGGCGAGCGTTTCCCCGCCCGCGCCGTGCTGCAGGTAGACGTCCTGGGCGGCGGGCGGCAATGCGGGCATGTCGGAAAGCTTCTTGAGAAGCGGCCTGGCGGCCTTCGTGTACAGGACGAAGAGCGCCAGGGCCATCAGCAGGTACTTGCCGGCCTGCAGGCCCATGTCGAGGGTCTGCGGCTGCTTCCACAGCGGCACCTCGGGGATGGTTTCCGGCGTCGCGGTCGCGAACGGACTGTTCACCACGTTGAGCGTGTCGCCCCGCGTCTTGTCGTAGCCCATCGCTTCCTTGACCAGGTTGGTGATCTGGGCGATCTCGGCGGGGCTCAGCGGCATCATCGCGACTTTGCCGGCCTTGTCGACGCTCTTCCGGTAGTTGACGACCACCGCCACCGACAGGCGCCTCAGGCCGCCGCCCGCCTTCTGCACGTATTGAATCGTCTTGTCGACTTCGTAGTTGACCGTGGCATCCTTGTGCGTGGCGGTGGGGGGGGCGGGCGGCGCCGCGGCCACTGCGGGTTTTTGCCCGGGCGCGGCGGGTCCCGGCGTCGTGATCGGCGCGGTCGCGGGTGCCGGCGGCTGGTTGGTCAGCGCCCCCGGCACGCCGCCCGGATTCGGCGAGGCGTTCGTCGATTCGCTGGTCTGCTGGCTGCGGATGGCCATGGCGTCCGGCGCCTGGTTCGGCTTGTACGATTCGACCGCCTGTTCGCTGCGCGAGAAATCCATGTCGGCCGTCGCTTCCGCGCGCACGTTGTCGGCGCCGACGATGGGGCTGATGATCGATTCGATGCGCTTGACGACGCTCTGCTGGTAGTCCTGGACGTATTTGATCTGGCTCGGGTCCATGCCGTTGGCGCTGGCGGCCTTGCCGGTGTCGGACAGCAGGTTGCCGTTCTGGTCGACGACGGTCACGTTCTTCGGCGACAGCTCGGGCACGCTGCTGGCGACGAGATGCACGATGGCGCTGACCTGCTGGGCGTCGAGCACGCGCCCGGGATGCAGGTTCAGCAGCACCGACGCCGTGGGCTGCTTCTGCTCGGAGACGAACACCGAGTCCTTGGGCATCGCCAGGTGCACGCGCGCGGCCTGCACGGCCGAGAGCGATTCGATCGAACGCGCCAGCTCGCCTTCCATCGCGCGCTGGAAATTGACCTGCTCGAGGAATTGCGAGGATCCCAGCTTCTGGTTTTCCATCAGCTCGAAGCCGACGTTGCCGCCCTTGGGCAGGCCCTGGGCGGCGAGCTTCAGGCGCGCGTCGTGCACGCGGTCGGCCGGCACCAGGAGCGCGCCGCCGCCTTCGGCGTATTTGTAGGGGATGTTCATCTTCTCGAGCTGGGCGACGATCTCGCCGCCGTCGCGATCGCTGAAATTCGAGAACAGCACGCGATACTCGGGCTGCCGCCCCCACATCCACACGGCGGCCATGAGCGCGATCACGGCGGCCACGCCCAGCATCAGGACGATCTTGCGTCCGCCGGCGGTCCGCGTGAAATCCATCACGTTCCCCGGTATCACCAGTTCACCCGCGCCCGCCATCATCGTGCTCCCGCCGTGCCGGCGTCATGGCGCGCCGGGGTTCTGATTGCCGTATTCACTCTTGTCGTCCCATGAAGCCGTCCCGATCGGACTCGTGTGATCGAATTATCGGCAGCGACCGGCGGTTCAATCGGCGGAATAGGCGCGGGTTTCGGCCGCTTATCGCGCGAATGGCTTGCCGTGGCGCTGATATGGTGGGTGCGTGAAAAACCGCCCGGATGGGCGAGGAGGGCGCGATGAGCGTAGGCATGATCGACACGAGCCGGATCGAGGCGATGGTGGCCCAGTTGAAGGCGGCCGCCGCGCGCGCGACGCCTGCGGGCGCCAGCCCCGTGGGCGAGGGCGGACTTCAGGCCGGGCCCGCCGCGGGCGCGGTCGATTTCCAGTCGGCGCTGAAATCCTCGCTCGATCAGGTCAACCAGGGCCAGTTGCAATCCCAGAAGCTGGCCGAGCGCTTCGAGATGGGCGACAGCAGCGTCAGCCTGTCGGACGCGATGATCGCCCTGCAGAAATCGAGCATCGCGTTCCAGGCGACCGTGCAGGTGCGCAACAAGCTCGTATCGGCCTACCAGGAAATCATGAACATGCCGATTTGAGCGCGACCGGCGCGATCCCGGTCACGGCCGGGAATGCCGCCCCGCGGCGTCAATGCCGTGTTTGCAACGCCTCGCGCAGCGCGTTCGCCAGATCCTCGGCGACGAATTTCGCGACATAGGCATCCGCGCCCACCTTCCTGACGTGGGCCTCGTTGGTCGAGCCGGTCAGCGACGAGTGGATCACGACGGGAATCGTGCTGAAGCGCGGGTCCTGCTTGATGTTGCGGGTCAGCGTGAAGCCGTCCATCTCGGGCATTTCCAGGTCGGTCAGCACCAGCGCGACGCGGTCGTGGACGGTTTGCCCCGCGTCCTGCGCCTTGGCCGACAGCGCCTGCAACTGTTCCCACGCTTCCTTGCCGGTCTTGCACATGATGTAGGGCAGGCCCATCGCCGCGAGGCCCTGCTCGATCATCGTCCGCGCGATGAGCGAATCGTCCGCCGCCAGGACGACGGTGCCGCGCCGGATGGCGACCTGGGGACCCGCGACGTCGGGTGACACGTCGGGCTCGTCGGGCGGCATGACCTGGCGCAGGATCGTTTCGACGTCGAGCACCTGGGCCAGGCGCTCGCTGTGGTCGCCGTCGAGGCGGGCGATGCTGGTGACCATGCCGCTCGCGCCGTTGCCCTCGGCGGACAGCACCTGACGCCAGTCGAGCCGCACGATGTCCTCGACCGATTCGACGGCGAAGGCCTGCGTGCTGCGGGCATACTCGGTGACCAGCAGGATGTTCAGCCCGGTTTTCGGCGTGCAGCCCGCCACGCCGGGCAGGTCGATGACGGGCAGCACCTGCCCGCGCAGGTCCACCACGCCCATCATGTGGGGCGGCGATCCGGCCACGGTCGTGATGACCGGCATCGGGATGATCTCCCTTATCTTGAACACGTTGATGCCGAACAGCTCGCTGCGGTCGGCGCCGGCGCTTTCGCCCAGCCGGAACAGCAGCAGTTCGAGCTTGTTCGAGCTGGTGAGATTGGTCCGTTCGTCGATTTCCTGCTGGATCGTTTGCATGCGGGGTCTCCTTGATCGTTGTCCGAGGTGCGCTCAGACGCCGTTGCGGCGCGCGCGCTCGATGTTCATGACGAAGCGCTGCAGCCTCGCCGCCACGCCGTGCGGCAGGTCGACGAATTTGCAGCCCAGGCGGGTCTGGAAGACGCCGTTGTGCAGCCGGATCCGCGACGCGTTGCGCACCTCCAGCGCGGTCACGAGCGGCTCGCTGTCGGGGAGCAGCAGCTTGCAGTCGGCGAGCACGCGCCCGGTGTCGGTGGGGATGCGCCCGCCGGTTTCAGCGATGGCGACCCCGCCGCAGCCGATGTCCAGGACATGCGTGACGACCGGCTCGCCGCCGTCGGCCGCCGGCACGATGCATCGGACCGGATTGGCGAGCGGCAGCTGCACCCTGAAATGCTCGCGCCGCTGCAGCCGGATCAGCGACCGGGGCAGGGCGATGCGCAGCGCGGGCAGCTTCTCGTATTCGCACAGGGTCACCGGGCCGGTCGCGAACGAGACCGTGACGCCGTCGATCTGGGTGACGAACTGCGCGCCCGCGCCGGACAGCAGCTCGCGGTTGAGCGCGTCGATGCGGGGACTGTCGAGGATGAGCGCGCGGCCGGTTTCCTTCACCGCGAGGACCGACGTGACGATGATCTGCCGGCTGCCCGGCAGGTCGAGATTGACCAGCAGCTTGCGTTTCTGGATGGCGCGCAGCAGGAAGAGGATCTCGGAGCGCGAATGCAGGGTATACGGTGCGAGCGGGCCATCGTGACCGGGGCAGGGGGAGGCGGGCGAAGAATCCATGCGGGTCAGGCGGGGTCGCGCGGCAGGGCTTCGGCGCCCGACGCCTCCAGGCGGTAGAGCCAGGCCAGCAGCTCGGCGACCGCGACATACAACTGCGGCGGGATGCGGCTGTCTAGATCGACCTGCATCAGCAAGGCCAGCAGTTCGCGCGATTCGTGAACGTAGACGCCCGAGGCGCGGGCTTTCTCGATGATGCTGTCGGCGAGAATGCCGCGCCCCTTGGCGACCACGCGCGGCGCGGCGTCGCCGTCGCGGTAGGCGAGCGCCGCGCATTCGCGCAGCGCGGCCCGCGGCTGCGGCGCGGACGTCGCGGAAAAGCCTTCGCCCGAGAGCGCGGCGGACGTGCCGTTCCGGTCGTCAGGCGCCGGCATCGCTTTGCACCGTAAGATTCCGGAGGGCGCAGCCCGCTGCCGCCAGCCGCTCCGTCAGCCCGCGCTGGTTCTGCTGCAGCAGGGCGTCGACGCCGGGCTGTTCCGGAACCACACGGATGTTGAACGCCTGCTGCGCATCGACGCCGAGGTGGATGGTCAGCGCGCCGAGATGCGGCAGGCGGAGCGTGAGGCGCGATTCCCATTTCGTTCGCGCGTCGTGCGGCGCGCCCGCGTGCCCGGGGTCCGGCTCCGTGCCGGGTTCCTCGCGCAGCTGCCATTCAAGCGGCTGGCCCGGCCACGCTTCTCCCCGCCAGACGAATTGCGGCGACTCCAGCACCTGAAGCTGCTGCGACAGCAGGGCGTGCAGGGGGGCGAGCGCCGGCTTCTCGCCGGCCGGCGCGGCGGGGGCATCCGCGGCGATGGCCGTGGCGTGCGCGGAATCCGCCGCGGTCCGGCGGTTCTGCGGCTCCTGCATGAGGCCGTCGAGGCTGTCGTGGCCGACGACCCAGTCGGCCAGGTGCGATTCGTAGAACAGCCCGCTGCGGACCACCGCGTTGCGCAGCGCGAGCGCCAGCGCCGCCGGCTGCGCGACGGGCCGGTCGAGCAGCGGGGCGGACGGCGTCACGGTGGGGGCGGTACGTTCCGGCGCGCGCTGCACGAGTTCGCTCAGCATGCGCGCGGTCTGGCTCAATTGCGGGGCGGCGCCCGGCGTCGCCTCGTGCGTTTCGAGCAGAAACACCGGCTGCGGAAAATGGCCGGCAAAGCGCAGGCGCAGCGTGTCGCCCGGCGCCGCCTGCCGGGGCAAGCGCATGGCGACCGTCCGCCCGTCGATCTCGACCAGCGCGATCCCCTTGGCGAGGCTCCTCACGAGCCCGCTCAGCGTCTGCCCGATCGACAGGTGCTCGAACGCCGCGCGCGGCGCGGCCTCGTCGCGCCGGGTGGCGCTCGGGACCGGCTGCACCGGAATGAGCCCCGACACCGGCCGGTCCGCGGGCGCCGGCGCGAGCGGGACATCCAGGATGCGGGCCAGATACGGGATCGGGATCATGTCGGAAGGGCGTCAGGCCCCCTGCGCTCCGTAGGCCTCCATGCCGTGCCGGCCGGCGCGCAGCATGTGCAGCCGCTGCTGCAACTCGTGCAGGCGCGGCTCGGTCAGCGCGCGGATGCGGGCGTCGTTCTCGAGGATCGCGCGGATGATGGCGACCTTGGTGCGCTCGTCCTTGTCGTTCATTTTCACCGGCGGCGCCTGCATCAAGGTCCCGACGTGTTTCCGGCAGCATTGCTCGAGCGCGGCGAGGTGGTCCCATTCGCCCTGGCGGGCGGCGTCCAGCATCGTGCCGGTCAATTCGGAGAGCGATTCGTAGGTTGCGAGGACTTCGTGGCTGGTCATGAAAGTCTCCGGTTCAGGCTGCAACGGGTTGATAGCCGGACGCCGACGCCGCGCGTCCGGCCGGCGCGACCTGCAGCCAGGCGTCATGAAGCTCGCGCAGCAGGCCGAGCACTTCTTCCAGCGGCGCCGTCTGGTTGTTGAGGTGGGCAAGCATCAGGCGCTTGTTCATGTAGTCGTAGAGCGCATCGAGCTGCAGCGCGATATCGCCCCCGTGCTTGAGGTCGAGCGCGGCGCGCAGGCCATCGAGAACGATCGCGCTGGCCTGCGAAATCGCCGCCGATTTTTTCGCGAGGTCGCCTTCGCCGATGTGGCGGATCGCCTTGCGGACGGCGAGTTCCGCGCCTTCGTACAGCATGACGATCAGCTGAACCGGGCTGGCTGCGAGCACGCCGGTTTCCAGGCCGACGTTGGCGTAGGAATGGGCGGCACCCCTGGAATTCAAAAACACGCGTTTCTCCTCGTTCGATTATTTGCTTGTGCTGCTGCTCAGCTGCTGGGCCAGGTAGGTGCTGGTCGCGTTCATGTTGCTCAGCAGGAGATTCAGGTTCGTATATTCGGCCGTGTATTTCTTTTGCAGCGCGACCATCCGGTTTTCGAGCCGGTCGATCTCGGTATTGCGGCTCTTGATCGAGCCGTTGAGGCTCTGGGTGCGGGTGTCGATCAGCCCCCCCGGCGCGAGCGTGGACTTCGCCCAGGCCTGCAGCCGCGTCGCGTAGCCGGTCGACGACGAAAACAGGTTCGTCACGTCGCTGAAGTTGGATGCCATGGCGCTGTCGAGCTTGGCGCTGTCGAGCTGCAGCGAGCCGTCTTTATGGAACGCGATGCCGACCTGCGCGAGCGACGTCAGCGTGCCGCCGCTCGCGGGTGTGTTGAAGATGCTTCGCAACTGGTCCTGCATGGCACGCAGGGTGCCGTCGCCGGCAAGGGCCCCGCCCGCTGCCGTGCTGGTGCCGTAGGCGGAACGCGACTTGATCTGGCTCGCGAGTGCGTTGTATGCATCGACGAAGCTCGAAGCCGCGCTGTCGATCGCCGCCGTGTCGCGCGCGACGGTGAGGGTGTCGGGGCTGGCGGTCGTGTTCCTGAGCGTCAGCGTGACGCCCTGGATCGCCCCGCTGACCGTGTTGGATGCGCTGGTGATCGCGATGCCGTTCACGGTGAGATCGGCATTCTGCGCGGCCAGCGTCTGGGTCAGGTTTTGCGTGCCCGCGGGGTCGTAGGCGAGCAGGCCGTCGACGGCGGCGTCACCTCCGCTCGTGGTGATCTTGAGGCTGTTGGCGACGCCGGAGCTGGCCGAGGTCAGGGCGAGATGGTAGGGGGTGCCGCTGCCGTCGTTGACGAGGGTGGCGGTGACGCCCATCGCCGCGTTGTTGATCGCGTCCCGAATGCCGGCAAGCGTATTGTTGGTGGCGTCGATGGTGATGCTCTTGGTGCCGCTGCCGTTGGACGTGAAGGCGGCGCCGCTGTAGATCCCGTTGCTCAGGGTGCCGCCGCTGATGGTGCCGAAATCGAAGGTGATCGTGGTGGGCGTGCCGCTGCCGATGGCCGCGGTGGTGCTGGCCTGACCCGCGCTCACCAGGTTCTGCGCCTGCGCGAGCTGGCTCACGTTCACCGTGTAGGCGCCGGGGACCGCCGTGCTGTCGGCGGCGGCGGAGAGTGCGTTGGGATCGGACGGCGTGGCGGACAGCTTCTGCAGGCTGGCGCTCAGGTTTCCGGCTGCGGTCTGGAAGCTCGATACCAGGCTGCTGAGCGTGCCGAAGGAAGAAATTTTCGCCTGGAAGTTGGTGATCTGCGAGTTGAGCTGGTCGATCGGCCGGCGCTCGACCGCCATCAGCTGGGAGACCAGCGTCGGAACGTCGAGTGCGGTGGTGCTGGAGGATGTGATGGCCATGATGACGCTCCTGGCTCAAGCCTTCTGTTTCAGCAGCAGGCCGAGCTGAAACTGCTCGATGCCGCGCGAAATCGCCAGCGTCTCGTCGGACGGAATCTGGCGGATCAGTTCGCCGGTGCTCGTGTCGACCATTCTGACCACGACCTTTTTCGTGCCGGTGTCGACGCTGAATTCGAGGTTCCGGTTCGATTCCTGCATGGCCTGGTTGAGGGTCGCGACCGCGCTCGCCAGCGTGTCGGCGGAGGGGTGCGGTTCGGCATGCCGCTCGGGCGCGCCTGCGGCCGCCGGGGACTGGGCGGCGACCCCTGCCGTGCCATTGACCCGCGCGGCCGGTGCGGCCGCCTGATTCGCGAGAGCGCTGTTCTGGATGATCATGGCGATATCCTTCATGCCAAATCCCCAACCGGCCCTTCAGGTTTCCGGTTGGGGCGGGTCGTCAAATTGCCTCTCAGCGCAGCAAGCTCAGAACCGTGTTCGGTGTCTGGTTGGCCTGCGCCAGAACCGCCGTACCCGCCTGCTGGAGGATGTTGTTCTTCGCCTGCGCCGTCGTCTCCGCCGCGTAGTCGGTATCCATGATGCGGCTGTAGGACGCGGAGAGGTTCACCGAAGCGGTCTGCAGACTGGCGACCGCGGACGACAGCGATGCCATGTCGGCGCCGAACTTCGCGCGCGCCGTATTGATGTTGCCCAGCTCGGTGTCGAACGCAGCGAGGTTGGCGTAGGCGGTCGCCGAGGTGAAGGTCGTGCCCGTGCCGCCGGCGGTGCCGCCGCTGGGGTCCACCGTGACTGCGGTGTCGGCGGTGACCAGACCCGAGATACGCGTGTTTTCGGCGATCAGCGCGGTGGCTTCCTCGTTGCTGACGGCGCCGGTCTGCACGTAGATCTCGCGCAGGCGCTGGGTGTTCTCCGTGATCTGGGCCATGTAGCCGTCGTTGGTCTGCGCCACGGAAATGCCGTCGTTGGCGTTGCGAATGTTCATGTTGGCGCCGCGGATCTTGGCGTCGTCAAGGGTCGCGATACCGAGGCCCGTCGAGTCGTCCTTGGCGCTGTTGATGCGCAGGCCGGAAGACAGGCGCTGCTGGGCGGTCTGCAGGGCGAGCGCCGATTTGTTCAGGGCCGCGCCGGCGAACAGGGCGGCGACGTTGGTGTTGATGACTTGTGCCATGTGTTTCTCCTATAGTGGGTCGATCGATTCGGCTTTCGTGCCCCGGAGGGTCCTGGTGCCGTCAACGTTGGTTTGCCCGCCGGGCTAGTTGAACCGCCGTTGTGTGAGGAATCGTCGGGGGGTGGAGAAAGTTAAGGCTTCGCTTCCAAAAATCTGCATGCGCTTCACTCCGGGGCGCGCGCAGGCGAGCCCGGCGCGAGGCATACGCGGTTCTTGCCGCTGTGCTTGGCTTCGTACATCGCGCCGTCGGCGCGCGCGATCAGGGCTTCCTGGGTCTCGTCGGCGCGGCGCTCGGCCACCCCGGCGCTGAAGGTGATGAGCACCTTCTCGTTGTTGTCGAGGAAATATTTGCGAGTGAGGCTGCGCTGCAGCCGGGCGACGATCTGCGCCGCCTCCGCGACCGCCGTGTTGGGCAGGATGATGAGGAATTCCTCGCCTCCGATGCGGGCGATGTGGTCGGTCAGACGCAACTCCTCCTTGGCGATCCTGACGAGATGGATCAGCGCCTCGTCGCCGGTCTTGTGGCCGCGCCGGTCGTTCAGCGCCTTGAAGTTGTCGACGTCGAGCACGGCGATGCTGAAAGGCGCGTCGAAGCGCTCGGCGCGGGCGGTCTCGCGCGCGAACTCGTCGTCCAGGCCGCGCCGGTTGAGGGCGTGGGTCATCGGATCTTCGCGCACCAGCGCGCTCATTTCGGCGAGGTCGCTCTCGAGTTCGCGGATGCGCTTCTCAGCGCGCAGCACGGTATCGCGTTCGCCGATCAACTGATCGTGGGCACGATGGGCGTCGGCTTGGGCGGCGCGCGTTTCGTCGACCAGCGTTTCGAGGATGCGGTTGAGCTCGAGCACGTCCTCGGTGTTGCCGATGCGTTCGACATGCGACGCGATCCTGCCCTGGAACTCGTCGTTGGCCGCGACGGCGTCGCTCATGCGGCTGACGAACGTCGTCATCGCGGCCTTGAGCGTGACGGTGGCCTCGCGCAGGCTGTGCTTGACGAGGCCCTGCTTGTAGATGACCTCCTTGAGCCGCCTTTCCGCCTCCTGCAGCGACTGGATGCCCGCCGGGCCGTTGATGATTTCCTGCACCGTGTCGAGCTGGCCGCGCAGCCAGGTATCGTCGTCGAGCAGTTCGCCGATGTTTTCGATCAGCAGCAGCAGGATGCGCCTGAGCATTTCCTGCTGCTGCTGGACGTCCGGCGCCTGCATCTCGACGCCGACCCACAGCGATTTCAGCCCCGACGTCACGCTGCGCAGCGAGGCCGCATTGCGCGCGTCGGAAACGGCCGCGGCGAGTTGCAGTGCTTTTTCGGCGAGGCGCGGGCTGTGCGAGAGCTGGGTGGCGACGCCGAATTCGAGGGTCCTGGCGAGCAGGTCGCGCAGCAGGGCCGGGGTTTCGCCGCTTCCGCTGCTTTCGTCCTGCTGCCTGAGCTGCAGGACGATCTGGCCGAGCTGCTTGCGGCATTGCGCCCAGTCGGCCTTGCGAATCGCCTGGTTGAGGCCTTCCACGGCGACGGCGAGCTCGGGGTAATGCAGGTTGAGGTCCCTCACGAGGCCGAAAAGCGTGGTGACGGCCGAGGGCAGGCCCGCATCGGCCGGAGGCGCGTCGGGCACGCCGACGATTTCCTCGTACAGCGTGCGGTAGTTGTCGGGCGTCGGCGCAATCCTGCGCATGGCAAGGCGCCGCAGGGTTTCACGCGCGACTTCGGTCGGGTTGGCAGGATTGACGTTGGCGGCAGGTTCAGCCATGAGGACGCTCGGTCGCGGGGAGAGTATTTACCATGCTCCGCATGCTAGAGGCAGGCAGTCCGCGGCGAAGGCCGGATTAGGACAGTAAAAGGGAGGTATTTCCGGAGAGGAGCGAATGGGAAGAGGGTGCCGTGACGCTGTCGATCAGGCTTGCACGAATTCGGGCTCCCTTGCCCAGGAAGGTCTGCCGAACACGGGACAGTCCACGGCTGTCAATCACATGCCCGCAGACATGGCGTCGCACCTCGCTAGAGGTTTAGCCACTCCATTTGGCGGGCTGACTCGCTGATTTTTTCGAGAAAATGCAGGCCTTCCCTCGATTGGCTGGCTCCGAACACGAACTCAGAACGCACGTTCCCCCCTTCCCTGAAGGATCTCAATTCGCCTGCAATATCTGCGTAGAGGTTCGCAAATGCCTCGATGAACCCTGAAGGATGCCCCGCCTTGAAGCGGTTGTATCGCAATTGCTGTGCGGTCTTCGCCTCACCCGATGCGCGGTCCAGCACGCAGTGACGCCCGTCGTTATCCGCCCAATTCAGGTTTTCGGGTTCCATCTGGAACCACTCTGCACTGGCGGAGTCCCCGAAAGCCCGAATGCGCAGCCCATTGCGAAGGCCGAGTGCGGTTTTTCCCCACCACGCATTGACGCGTATGTCGTCTTCGTAATGAGCCAGGCAATAGACATTGTCGATGAGGCCGCCGAACTGCCCGTAGCTCGATTGGTCGCCGACCAGGCGCCGCGGTTTGCAGCCCCCCGTCAGGAAATCGACCAGATGGTGCACGTGAATCCCCAGGTCGAGCGAGACGGTCGGCACCGCATGGTCGACCCTGCGCCAGTCCTGAGGATTCGCCCCCAGACGCAGGAAACCCTCCTGTGGCATTTCGATCTGAATCTGCTGAATCTTTCCGAGGCGACCTTCGCGGATCATTTGCTGAAGTTCCCGGACCATGGGGTATCCCGAGTAGTTGTACGTCACGGCGAGATATCCGCGCTTTCGCTCGACCGCTTCCTCGATCGCTAGGCAGTCGGTACTGGACACCGCAAGCGCCTTTTCGCAAATCACCGGGAAGCCTGCGTCGATTGCTTCGATGACGATTTCCGTGTGGTTCGGGGTTGGCGTGAGAATCACGACCGCATCGATGCTGCCTGCCTCGGCGCCAAGCAATTCTCGCCAACTTCGGTACACCCGCTCGGGAGTTACGCCGTAGACACGCGCGGAGTGCTCGT
This sequence comes from Pseudomonadota bacterium, assembly GCA_021820845.1. Lineage (GTDB taxonomy): Bacteria > Pseudomonadota > Gammaproteobacteria > Burkholderiales > Thiobacillaceae > Thiobacillus. The sequence continues at coordinate 339,586 of JAKADC010000003.1, read as the reverse complement.
TCTGGGAGGAGTCGCGACTGAAGCAGCCGGCTTCGACGCGGAAGTGGCCATCAAGCCGGCTCGCGTTGAAGTGCATGAATCCCACCGCGGAGTTCAATGCGCCACCGATGAATGCGATGCGCAGCGGTTCTTGAGGAGTAAATGTCATCGTATCGACTCCGATTCGTAAGGAACTGTTTCCGCCGACATGTCGTCTGCCTGCCGTACTTCTCGACCGGTCGGCTTAGACGGGAATGGTTTTTGGAATGAAGTACGCGACCGTTTCCGTCCAGCTTTCGGTGTAGTGCCGGAGATAGACGGCGTAATCGCTCCGCAATCCAAGAATGTATTGAGGAATCCGCCAGAAATCGCTCGGGTGGTGGTAAACCGCGACTGCCAGCTTGGGCGCATCTTCGACAATGTGCCTCTGCATGCCTTGGAGCGCCTGCACCTCGACGCCTTCCAGATCAAGCTTGATGAAAGTCACCCGATCCTTGACGACGTCGTCCAGCTTGACGACGTCGATTTTCAGTGTCCCTTCATCGGAGATTCGGCTCGCTGATCCGGCGCTCGCATCGAACGACAGCGTGGTTTTCCTGTCGTAAAGCCCCACCGAGTGGTAAACGATGCTGTCCAAGCCTTTGAGCTTGTCCTTTGCCGCTAGCATCGCGGATTCCACCGGCTCAAAGAAATGGATTTTTGAATAGTGCGGGGAACGCTTTACAAACTCTAGGGAAGTAAAGCCATCGTAGCCGCCGCCGTCGACAAATACCTCTTCGCCCGCGAAACTGAAGAAGTCCTCGAAGTACTGCCTCTCCGCCGCGTAGTCGAACCGCTTCATCGAATCCAGGTTACCTAATAGACGAAAACTCAAGACGTCGTCAAATACCTTTCTTGACTCATCATCCGCCAGGATGCTTCGCACCCATGTATATTTCTCAGGGTTCAGGCGGTAGTCGATCCCGGCGTCCTCAATGGCCGGGATCGGCCGGATTCTTCCCTGACTCGCGCGGGAGAACGCAAAGTAGTCCAGACATTTTTCAATTCCGTGCGCCCCCAGGCGCTGCATCGCCGTCTTGGGTCGCGCGTTCGTGATACATGAAACCACCCAGGCGCTTTTCGGTACTTCGCCAAGCCGCAACACCGGCTTCTCCATGAAATTCTTCTCGCTGGTGTAGTCGTCGATGAAGCCGTCTACGCCAATCTCATTCGCCACCCGGACGGAGAATTCATTGACGCCAAACAGGTACCTGTCTGGTGTACTGCTCGACGCGAACCGGGTGAAAAATTCATCAGCATCCATATTGCTTTGGGCAATGCCCGCTCCGTGAGTTTAAAATTTAGATTGACTCTCAGGCCGAGGATTAGTGGCCTGCCGCTTGATGCTTCGAAAGCGCCGTGACGTGTTCTGTTCTCATCGCCCGCTCATTTGCATGATTTCATTGGTGTGTCGAACCGAAGACTCATGGCAGCGTCGTCGCGAAGGTGTTCGACACGTTCGAACGTTCATCGAGCAACGGACGTATCTCATAGAGCTCGCGCTTGAGCATTTGCGCAAACAACCGATCCTGATCAACTCGGCTCTCAGATTCAGAGAAAAGCAACCCGATTCGACTGAAGGGGCTGGGTCGGATCAAGTCGCCCGCGGTTGCCAGGGGAACCCATTTGACGATCCGCATCGGGCTCCTGAACTCGACGGATTCAAGGCGCTGCTCGGCTGGCAAGGACACCGTGTGGCGGGTGATCCAGTGGCGCTGGAGCGCCTTCGGCGGCTCGATCATGGCCTGGCCGATGAAAGGCCGCGCATACGACTGACAGTACGGGAATCCGGTCGACAGTTCGATCAACTGGCTGTACAAGTCGCCCGGGCAGCGTCGTGTGACTTCCACGAACCAGAACCGGTCGCCATCGACGAGAAACTGCGTATGGAGCAGCCCATCCTGCAAGGCCAGCTGCTCGGCCAGTTTGATGATTTCACCGCGTATGGCTTCGAGCATATCCGAGGAAAACGCGTAATCGACACGGCTGGTATCGACGACAAAAGGATTTGCCGTCCCGTGCTCTTCCACGATGAAATCGGCAACGATAACGTTGTTGGCGACGAATGCGGAGTGACTGTAAAGGCGCCCGGATATGTACTCCTCGACGATGCAGGTGTTCGATCGTGAAAATGACTCGGCAGCCGCAATCGCAGCGTCGAGCGCCTTGCGGTCACTTCCAGGGACAACTGTCGTTCCGCGACCGCTGAATGCGTCAACCGGCTTGACGATGACTTGCCCGTCCGTGTTCACCCGGTCTGCTGGAAACACTCTGGGCACGGGAATTCCGGCATCGGAGGCGAACCGCCTGAACCGCTCCTTGTTGTTGATGACCTCGGTGGCCTCTACGGTGTCAATTCCATAATAGGGACGGCGCTGATTGACCTCGGCACAGGCCAGATAGGATCGATCATTGCATCCGGGAACCAGGTAATCGATCCCGAGGCGATCAACCAGTCCCGTTAATGCGTCAATATCCGAATAGTCCAGATTGACGTAGTTCTGTGCGCTGCGAGCGAGATAATCATTCGGGTTTCCGCCGGCGACAAACACTTCGTCCCCTGTACCGATCAGATATCGATAGATCGGCGCTGCCGAAACATTCGTGTCGACAAGAAGTATTTTTTTCATCGTGACGGCGCCGCCGCGGTTGAAGCTGATCGGCGGACGCAGGGCATGGCGTCAACTTTCGATCTGCGACAGCCCGCAATCAGCCCAATAACAAAATCGACCTGTTCATTGGCCAGCCCCGGGTAAATGGGCAGACAGATCACCTGTTCTGATGCTTTTCTTGCGACCGGCAGATTGGAATGCGCCGCCGACGGCATCCCGCGATACATCGGAAAATCGCTGATCAAGGGGTAGAAGTAGCGCCGCGCATATATGCCGTTGTCACGCAGTGTCTGATAGAGCACATCCCGGCTGAGCGGGTAATCGGGGCGCACCATGATCGGAAAATAGGCGTGGTTCGTCATCTCCTCACACCCCGTGCCCAGGCACTCGATGCCACCGACGCCCGCCAAACCAGCACGGTAGCGGGAATCTATTGCCCGGCGCTGCAGCAGCGCCTCGTCAATTCCCTTGAGCTGCAGCATGCCGAAGGCTGCATTGATTTCGCTCATCTTGCCATTGATGCCGGATGCCACGACGGTGACTTCATCGACAAAACCGAAGTTTTTCAGATGATCGATATGGCGCTTGGTCTTGGCATCCTGGCAGACGATGGCACCGCCCTCGAATGTGTTGAACACCTTCGTCGCATGAAAACTCAGCACCGACAGATCGCCATGGTTGAGCACGCTTTCGCCCTGAAATTGCACGCCGAAGGCATGGGCAGAATCGTAGATCACCTTCAATCGATAGTTGTCGGCGATTTCCTGGATGCGCATTACGTCACAGGGACGGCCGTAGCAATGGACGGGCATGATCGCGGTCGTCTGCGGCGTGATGGCCGCCTCGATCTTGCCGGGGTCGAGGTTGAGCGTATTCGGGTCGATATCCACGAACACGGGTTTGATGCCGTTCCACAGCAGGGAATGGGCCGTGGCGACAAAGGAATAGGGTGTGGTGATGACCTCACCCGTGACACGCAATGCCTGGAGGGCGGTCACAAGCGCGAGCGTGCCGTTGGCGAACAGCGAAATGTATTTGACACCCAGATAATCACACAGCGCACGCTCGAACTGCTCGTGAAACGGACCGTTATTGGTCAGCCATTTGCTCTCCCAGATCTGCTCCAGGTAGGGAATGAATTCTTCCAATGGCGGCAACAATGGCCGCGTCACATGAACGGGCGAGGTTTTCCTGGAGGTCATTTGTTGATGTCCTGTATCGTGCCGGTCACATCGTGCAAGGGCACTTCGAACGACTCGGCCGGCATCCCCTCACACCAACGGCGCCACATGGTTCGAAGTGCTCGCGCCAGCCCGGCGGCAACGATTTCCGGTTTGCGCAAAGGGGACTGGCTCAAGTGCGTGCGGAGGCCGCCGCGCAATCGGCCGAGTGCGGCAAGGTTCTTCGACCAATACAGGCCTCGCGCCACAAAAGCTTCGGCATTCTCGACGCCAAAATCCTGCAAGCCTGACTGGGATAGTATTGCCACGCCCACTCTGCCCGGTGTGCCCGCCCCAGCCAATGTCAATGTCGGTACACCCATCCACAGGGCGTGGTGGGTCGTGGTGCCCCCATTGTAGGGAAAGGTGTCGAGACAGATATCGACCTGGTGATGCAGGCTCAGGTAGTTTTTCATGTCGCTGCGCGGGTGGAAATCCAGGCGTTCTCGTGCCACCCCTTCTTGTGAAAACCATTCAAGCAGTGCATCCGGCGGGCCATCCGTTGGCATCGCGCCCAGCAGCATGCGCGAATCGGGCAGGGCACGCAGCAGTTTGGACCAAAGGGCAATGACTTCACGGCTCAACTTGTTAGGCCGGTTGAAGCTGCCGAAGGTCACATGGCCGTTGCTCAGTGCGGGCAACGCGTTGACCGCTGGCGCGAGTTCGCAAGGCAAGAACGGGACATTAGCCGGAAGACGGGCTATTTTCTCGGTGAATTGGTCGTCAAATCGGCCGGGTGGCAACAGGAAGCGGTCGGCCAGGTAGTAATCCATCGCACCAAGGCCGGTCGTGCCGGGGTAGCCGATCCAACTGGCTTGTACGGGTGCAGGTTTCCGGGCAAAGGTCAGCAGGCGATTTCCGGATGTGTGCCCGGTCAAATCAATCAGGATGTCGATACCATCAGCACGGATTTTTTCTGCCAGGTCTGCATCCGTCAGGCCGGCGATCGGGTGCCAATCTGCGAAGTGCTGGCGCAAACGTTGCGTGACGTGGTCATCGACGAAATTGTTGTAGTAGGCGTGCAGTGACAATTTTGAGTGGTTTGACAAATGGGTCAGAACCGGCTCGATGAATGAAGCCACGGCATGGTTATAGAAATCTGGCGAGACGAAGCCGATCTGCAAACGCCGTCCGGGGTCTCGTACGTGCATGTGCGTTGGCCAATGCGCTCTTAGCTGGGATTCATGCTTCTCGCCAAATCTGACGTGCTCCGAAAACACCGTGTTTGCATCGGTTCCGGTAATGGAAAGGTAATAAAGCAGATTACTGTGAAGGGGCGCATAATCAGGCCTGAGTTGCTGCGCCTTGCGGAAGCAGGCTTCGGCCTCGTGCAGCCGGCCAAGGCTCTGGAGGACCTGGCCCAGGTGGCCAATTGCGCCGACGCTGTCCGGCCAGGTCTGCAAAACACCCCTGAAGCAGGCTTCAGCCTTGTCCAGGAGCCCTTGGTCCTGCAGCGTCCCCCCCAGGCTGGTATGCGTGTTCACGTCATCCGGGTTGATCTCCAGTGCCCGACGGAAACTGGCTTCAGCTTCTTCCAGGCGCCCCAGTTTCCGAAGGAGCTTCCCCAGATTGGCAAGGTATCCTGCATGATCCGGGGCGATCTCCAGCGCTTTTCGATAGCTCGCCTCGGCTTCGTTCGGGCGTCCCAGGTAGCAAAGCAGGTTGCCCCGGTTGTCGTGTGCCCGTGCATCTTCCGGTTTGATATGCAGCGCCATTTGGAAGTGTGCGTCTGCCTCGTCCAACCGGCCCAGTTCCTGTAGCGTAATGCCAAGATTGTTATGTATCCCGGCATCATCCGGACTGATCCGCAGTGCCTGTCTGAAACTGGCTTCGGCCTCCTCGAGGCGGCCCCCCTCCTGGAGGGAGTTACCCAGGTTTCCGTACGCCTCGGCATAGTGTGGATCGATCTCCAGCGCCCGGCGGTAGCTGGCTTCGGCCTCTTCGAGACGACCCAGTGCCTGAAAGATCGTGCCCTGATTGTTATGTGCGGCAGCGTTATGTGGTTTGATCTGTAATGCTTGCCGGCAGCTGGCTTCGGCCTCATCGAGCCTGCCCAGATCCTTGAGCGTTGCGCTCAGATTGTTGTGTGCCTCGGCGTAATCCGGCTTGATCTGAACCGCTTTCCGCAAGTTTTCCTCGGCTTCTTCCTGGTGGCCCAGATTGCGCAAGGTAACCCCCAGATTGCAGAGCGCATCGGCATAATTCGGCTTGATCCGCAGCGCTCGCCGATAGCTGGATTCCGCCTCCTGCAGCCGCGCCAGTTCCTGCAGGGTTACACCCAGGTTGTAATGGGCCTCGACGTCATTAGGAGAAAGCGCTGCCGTTTTTCTCATGGGATCCAGCGCGTCCGCTGGCCTGCCTAACTGCATGTAAACCACGCCCAGCGTTTTCCAGCCGAACGCGTGTTGAGGGAAGTGTTCCGTCATCGTTCGCGCGAGGGTGACTGCTTCTGCATAGCGCCCCTCGCGGAACGCGGCCAGCAGTGTGTCCAGCTCGCCGGGGGCGGGTTGTTTTTTCTTGTGTGGGCCGGATTTTCTGGCGGACGCAACGGGTGCCGCCTCCATGGAGGCCTGCGGGTGTCCGGTAGTCGGTTGTTCCGGGGGATGGGCGCTAGCGAGCTGCGTCGCCAATGCGTCCGCTTCATCGCCCTGCAATCCCTGCTGGCGGGCAAGCTCCAGTACCTGTCGCGCATCTTCCAACTGCCCGGACCGCGACAGGGCGTCAATGTAATTTATCCAGTATTTCCCGCGTGCCGGGTCGGCATCCAGTGCCGCCATGAAATACGGCAAACCGGCAGCGGGCTGCTGTGCCTGAACCGCGATCACGCCCAGGTTGTGATTTGCCTCCGAGTGATTGGGCTGGCTTTGCAGGATGGCTTGGTAAAGTTCACCCGCTTCCAGGAGTTGTCCTGACTGATGATGAGCAATAGCCTGCCGCAACAGTTGATCTATCGTTTGCGCCACAATTCGCTGCTGGGTAGCATTAGGTGCCATTTGATTTGGCCGGCAGTTTGAGTTTCTGTTTTTATTATGCGAACTCGTTCTCCTGTTCAAACAAGGAACAGCGCCATTTTTGTGGCGCTTTTTCTGGTTCTTGCGGTGCTCGTGGATACGTCAAGCTGCGGCGCTTGGCATGGCCGCCCGCTCTCAAGCCGGCCAGATGAATTAAAGCGGAGAAATTCCGGCAATTCCGGGGGATAGGGCGGCTGCCGGATTCCTGCGGGGAAAAATGATGATGTCGCCCTTTGCGACTGGTCAATCCAGCAGCCCGTGCTTGATCGCGTAATGCGTCAGTTCGGCGTTGTTCTTCATCTGCATTTTCTGCAGCAGGCGGGTTCGGTACATGCTGATCGTCTTGACCGACAGGGCAAGCTTGTCGGCGATGGCGGTGACGGTGAGGCCCGAGGCGATCATGCACAGCGTCTGGAATTCCCGGTTGGACAGGGCCTCGTGCGGCAGGCCGTCGCGTTCGCCGCTGACCTGGCTGGCGAGTTCCTGGGCGACTTCGGCGCTGATGTATTTCTTGCCCGATGCAACCAGGCGGATCGCGTCGACCAGCTGCCCCGGCGCGCTTTGCTTGTTGAGGTAGCCGGCGGCGCCGGATTTCAGCGCCCGCACTGCGTACTGGGTTTCGCGGTACATCGAAAGCATCAGCACCTTGATGCCGGGATGCTCCTTTCGCAGAAGCTCCAGCGTCTCGATGCCGCTGCGGTCGGGCATGGAAATATCCATCAGCACCAGGTCCCACGGTCCGAGCCGTGCCATCTGCAGGGCACGGCTGGAGCAGTCGGCCTCGCCGGCGACTTCGATGTCGTCGACTTCGGCGAGGATCTGCTTGAGCCCTTCGCGGACGATGGCATGGTCGTCGACGATGAGGATGCGGTAGGGTTTTGCCACGGCTGAAACGGGTATCGCGATATGAATGTCCTGCGCAGATTATCCGTCATTTCGGCGCATCGGGGACGTGGCCGCGCAGCGGGATGCGCAGGCTGACCTGGGTGCCCTGGCGCTTGGCGGGCTGCACCGTGAGTTCGCCGCCGAGCGCGGCCGCGCGCTCGCTCATGCCGAGGATGCCGAAGCTGCGCTTGCCGTTCCGGTCGTCTGGCGCCTGCAAACCCTGGCCATTGTCGGTGATGCGCAACAGGAGGTCGCCCTCCTCCAGGGAGAGGCTCACCCGCACGCGCGTCGCGCGGGCGTGCTTGGCCACGTTGGTCAGGGCTTCCTGAACGATGCGGAACACGGCGATCGCGCTCTCCGGATGGAGCAGCACCCCTTCGTCGGGCACCTTGAGTTCGAAGGCGATGTCGGTGTTCCGGTGGAAGCTCTTCAGCTGCCAGTCGATCGCCGATACGATGCCGAAATCCAGTACCGACGGCCTGAGGCTGGACGCGATGCGGTGCGCCGCCTCGATGGTCTGGTCGACGACGTCGTCCAGATAGGCAGTGCGCCGGAGCAGCGCGGCCTCGCCGGGCGGCAGATGCTCCATCAGCCAGGACAGCACGATCTTGATGGCGGTGAGGTTGCCGCCCAGGTCGTCGTGCACTTCGCGCGCGAGATTCAGGCGTTCCTGCTCCTTGACCGACTCGACGTGCGCCGTGAGCGCGCTCAGTTGCGCCCGGGACTGCACCAGTTCGGCCTCGGCCTGCTTGCCCTGCGTCGTGTTCAGCATGATGCCGTCCCAGATCGTGCTATCGCCGGCCTTGCGCTGGCTGACCCGGATCGACACCCATTTCACGTCGTTCCAGGCTTTCAGCCGGATGCGGCCTTCCCAGTTGAAGCTCATGTGGCCGCCGGGCGCTTTCGCCAGCCGGGCCAGGTAGTCGGGCCGGTCCTCTTCCAGGATCAGCTTGAAAAAACGCCCGGGATCGCTGCGCAGCGCCGCCGCCTTGATGCCGAGGAGTTGGGCCGATTGTTCGCTCACGTAGCGCAGCGCGCGGGATCCATCCTGCCGGCGCTGTATCTGGAAGGCCATGCCGGGGATGTGCGCCACGATCGCGTGCATGTCCGACACCGAATGCGCCAGCGCCTGACGCGTCGCTTCGCGCTGGCTGACGTCGTTGGCGATCCAGATGAAGACCGGCGTTTCGCGCTCGGACGCGTAGAGGATTCGGGCCTCGACCGGATAACGCGTGCCGTCTCGCCGGCAGCAGCGAACGCTCAGCGCGGAGCGGCGCTTCTTGCCGTTTCTCAGCAGGGCGAGCAGGGCGTTGAACGCCTGCCTGTCCTCGGGAACCAGAAAATCGAGCGGCGTCTGTTTCTGCAGGGCCTTGGGCCTGTAGTTGAGATTCTTCGCCGCCGCCGGATTGGCCTGGAGGATTTGCAGCGTGTCCGCGTCGAACACCACCACCTCCGTGGCCGATTCCTCCAGGATGGCCTTGAGCAGGGCGCCGTCCTCGGTCGCTCCGGGTGAAGCCATGATTGTCGCCACTGTGGAAACCTGAACCCCGCATCCGCTATGAAGACCCTATTATCGGGGCAAACGCGCGCCCTGGTCAGGTCTCTTGAAATCCGCCCGGCCCCCCAGATGTACTAGTCTGAACCCAGGAAGGAGGCCCGCGTGTCCACTGTCCGCCCTGCCGCCGTCGCGGGATTGTTCTACCCCGACGATCCGGCCGAACTCAAGCGCACCGTCGCCACCCTGCTGGCCGGCGCCGCGGGGGAGCGTTCCGCGCCTGCGCCCAAGGCCGTGATCGTGCCGCACGCGGGCTATGTCTATTCCGGCGCGGTCGCCGCGAGCGCCTACGCGCGCCTCGCCGGGCTGCGCGGCCGCATCCGCCGGGTGGTGTTGCTGGGACCGGCCCACCGCGTTGCCGTGCGCGGGCTGGCGCTTCCCGAGGCGGACCGCTTCGCCACCCCGCTCGGCGAGGTGGCGCTGGACCGCGACGCCATGCAGGCCGTCGCCGGGCTGCCGCAGGTGGTTCGCAGCGCGGCGGCGCACCAGATGGAGCACGCACTGGAAGTGCAACTGCCCTTCCTGCAGCAGGTGCTGGGCGATTTCCAGCTTCTGCCGCTGGCGGTCGGCGATGCCACCGCCGCCGAGGTGGCGGAGGTGCTGGAGCAGGTGTGGGGCGGCGACGAGACGCTGATCGTCATCAGTTCCGACCTGTCGCACTTCCTGCCCGACGCGCTGGCGCGCAAGGTCGACGGGGCGACCGTCGACGCCATCCTGGCGCTGGACGCGCATCTCGACCACGCGCAGGCCTGCGGCGCCACGCCCATCAACGGTCTGCTGCTGGCGGCGCGCAGACACGGCCTGCACCCGGTCGCGCTGGACGTGCGCAATTCCAGCGACACCGCCGGCGACTTCGAGCGGGTCGTAGGCTATGCTGCCTTCGCTTTTCAGGCCGAGGCAGCCCCCGGCAAAAGCCGCAAGGTCGAGGCCGAGCGGGAGGATGCGGAAAAAGGCGCCTCGCTGCTGAAGCTTGCGCGCGCCGGGATCGCCCGGCAGTTCTGGGAGGACGTGCCCGAGCCGATGGTCGAGCCATGGATGGCCGAGCCCGGCGCGAGCTTCGTCACGCTGACGCGGCAGGGCGAGCTGCGCGGCTGCATCGGCACGCTGGAGGCGCATCGCCCGCTGGCGGCCGACGTGCGCGAGAACGCGGTCGCGGCGGCCTTTCGCGACCCGCGCTTCACGCCGCTGACGCGCGTCGAATTCGACGATGTCCGCGTCGAGGTGTCGGTGCTCTCGCCGCCAGAGGCGCTGATCGTGGCGAGCGAAGAACACGCGCTGGAAACGCTGCGGCCCCGCGTCGACGGCGTGGTGTTCGAATACGGGTATCACCGCAGCACTTTCCTGCCGCAGGTCTGGGAACAACTTCCCGGCCCGGCCGAGTTTCTCGCGCACCTCAAGCGCAAGGCCGGCCTGCCGGCGGATTTCTGGGCCGACGAGGTGCGCCTGTCGCGCTACACGGTGAAGAAGTGGAAGGAGGGCGCGTCGCATGTCCATTCCTGAGTCGCATTATCCGGCGCGCTGGTGGCACGCGCTGCCCGACGGCCGCATCCAGTGCGACCTGTGCCCGCGCGACTGCAAGCTCCACGAGGGGCAGCGCGGATTGTGCTTCGTGCGCAAGATGGAAGGCGGGCAGATGGTGCTCACCACCTATGGCCGCTCGTCGGGCTTCTGCGTCGACCCCATCGAGAAGAAGCCGCTGAACCACTTCTACCCGGGATCGTCGGTGTTTTCCTTCGGCACCGCCGGCTGCAACCTGGCCTGCAAGTTCTGCCAGAACTGGGATATTTCCAAGTCGCGCGAGACCGACACGCTGATGGACCAGGCGTCGCCCGAGGAAATCGCGCTCGCCGCCGAAAGAAGCGGCTGCAAGAGCGTGGCTTTCACCTACAACGACCCGGTGATCTTCGCCGAATACGCGATGGACGTGGCCGATGCCTGCCACGCGCGGGGCCTCAAGACCGTGGCGGTCACCGCGGGCTACATCCACGATGTCCCGCGCCGCGAATTCTATTCAAAGATGGATGCGGCCAACGTCGACCTCAAGGGCTTCACCGACGACTTCTACGTCAAGCTGACCGGTGCGCGTTTGCAGCCCGTGCTCGACACCCTGGTCTACCTGAAGCGCGAGACGGACGTGTGGTTCGAGATCACCACGCTGCTGATTCCCGGCCACAACGATTCCGACGCCGAGCTCGCGGCGATGAGCCAGTGGATCATGCGCGAGCTCGGCCCCGACGTGCCGCTGCATTTTTCGGCATTCCATCCCGACTGGAAGATGCGGGACGTGCCGGCCACGCCCGCGTCGACGCTCACGCGGGCGCGCGACATCGCGCTGGCGGCCGGACTGCATTACGTCTACACCGGCAACGTGCACGACCCGGCCGGCGGCACCACGGCCTGCCCGAGCTGCCACGCGGCGCTGATCGTGCGCGACTGGTACCGCATCGACGACTACACGCTCACCCCGGACGGTCACTGCCCGCATTGCGGCACCGCCATCGCCGGTCGGTTCGGTGCGTTCAGCCATCCGTTCGGCCATCGCCGCATTCCGGTGGCGCTGCATCCGCAAAGCCGCGCATGAGCGCCTCGACGCTGGTCCGCATTCCGGCGGACGGAACCACGATCGAAGGCATGCTGGAAATCCCGGCGCGCGCCGCCGGCCTCGTGCTGTTCGCCCACGGCAGCGGCTCGTCGCGTCATTCGCCGCGCAACAACTACGTTGCGGGAGAACTGCGCGCGGCTGGCATCGGCACGCTGCTGATGGACCTGCTGACGCCCGAGGAGGACGCCGATTATTCCCGCCGCTTCGACATCGCTTTGCTGACCCGGCGCCTGCTGCAGGCGGCGCGCTGGGTCGCCAAACACGACGAAACCAAGGGTCTGCCGCTCGGCCTGTTCGGCGCCAGCACGGGCGCCGCGGCGGCGCTCGAAGCAGCCGCGGCGCTGGGTGACGGGATCCGCGCCGTGGTGTCGCGCGGCGGCCGCCCCGATCTCGCCACCGAACAGGCGCTGCGGACGGTCTCCGCACCGACGCTCCTGCTGGTCGGCGGCTACGACGACGGCGTGATCGACCTCAACCAGCTCGCTTTCGACCTGCTGCGTTGCAGGAAGGAGATGGTGATCGTGCCCGGCGCGACCCACCTTTTCGAGGAGCCTGGCACGCTGGAGGCGGTGGCGACGCGGGCGGCGGGATGGTTCGCGGAGCATCTGCCGTCCAGGCCGCAATGAACGTACTGGCCCGCTGACAAAGGGCGTGGCATGATGGCTCGCATGCCGGAAGCCCACGCCGATGCCGTTTTCGTAGCCCGCGGCCTGACCAAAATCTACCGCATGGGCGAAGTCGAGGTGCAGGCGCTGCGCGGCATCGATCTCACGCTCAACCGCGGCGAACTGGTGGTACTGCTCGGCCCGTCCGGCAGCGGCAAGTCGACGCTGCTCAACATCCTCGGCGGCCTCGACGCGCCGAGCGGCGGCGAGGTGTATTACCTCGACCACAAGCTTACCGGCGCCTCCGAGGCCGAACTCACCCGCTTCCGCCGCGAGCACGTCGGCTTCGTGTTCCAGTTCTACAACCTCATTCCCAGCCTCACCGCGCGCGAGAACGTCGCCGCGGTAACGGAAATCGCAGCATCGCCGATGCGGCCGGAGGAGGCGCTGCGGCTGGTGGGGCTGGGCAATCGCCTCGACCATTTCCCGGCGCAGCTGTCTGGCGGCGAGCAGCAGCGCGTCGCCATCGCGCGCGCGGTCGCCAAGAATCCGGCGGTGCTGCTGTGCGACGAGCCCACCGGCGCGCTCGATTCGGCGACCGGCGTGGTCGTGCTCGAAGTGCTGGAGAAGGTCAACCGCGAGCTCGGCACGCTGACCGTGCTGATCACCCACAACGTCGGCATCGCGGGCATGGCAGACCGGGTGATCCGCCTGTCCGATGGCCAGATCGCCGATATCCGCGAAAACGCCGAGAAGAAGCCGGCGCACGAGCTGGCGTGGTGAGTCCGTATCCCGCGCGATGAACGCGCTCGACCGCAAGCTGTTTCGCGACCTGTGGCACATGCGCGGCCAGGTGCTGGCAATCGCAGCCGTCATCATGGGCGGCGTCGCCACCATGGTGATGTCGCTGTCCACCTACGATTCGCTGGTCACCACGCGCGACCGTTTCTACGGCGAATACCGCCTGGCCGACGTGTTCGCCAGCCTGAAGCGGGCGCCCGAGCCGGTGGCCGCGCGGCTTGCCGCCGTGCCGGGGGTCGAGCGGCTGGAAACGCGGGTGACGGCGGGCGTGAAGCTGGAGGTCGCGGGATTTTCCGATCCCATCACCGGCCAGATCCTGTCCTTGCCGGACGTCGGCGAGGCGCAACTCAACCGGCTGTATTTCAAGCGCGGCCGCACGGTCCAGCCGTGGAGCACGGACGAGGTGGTGCTCTCCGACACCTTCGCCGACGTCCACCACCTGCAGCCAGGCGACACGCTCGCCGCCATCATCCGCGGCAAGCGCAAGAAGCTCACCGTGGTCGGCGTCGCGGTATCGCCGGAATACGTCTATCAGATCGCGCCCGGCGCCATGTTCCCCGACTTCAAGCGCTACGGCGTGCTGTGGATGGGGCGCAACGCGCTCGGCATCGCCTACGACATGAAGGGCGCCTTCAACCAGGCCAGCCTGACCCTGGCGCGCGGCGCCAACGAGCAGGATGTCATCGACCGCGTCGACGCGATCCTGGCGGACTACGGCGGCACCGGCGCCTACGGACGCCGCGACCAGTTTTCCAACCGCTTTCTCAGCGAGGAACTGAAGCAGCTGCGGACCATGGCCACCGTGTTCCCGGCGATCTTCCTCGGTGTCGCCGCCTTCCTGCTGAACGTGGTGCTGAGCCGGCTGATCGCGCTGCAGCGCGAGCAGATCGCCATCCTCAAGGCATTCGGCTACAGCTATGCGGCGATCGGCGCGCACTACGTCAAGATGGTGCTCCTGATGGCGCTGCTCGGCGTCGCGGCCGGGGTGGCGCTCGGCGCCTGGTTCGGCCAGGGGCTGTCGCATGTCTACAGCGAAACGACCTTCCGCTTTCCCTATCTCGACTACCGGCTGCAGCCGGGCACGGTGCTGATCGCACTGGCGGTATCGGCGCTGGCGGCGGTCAGCGGCACGCTTGTGTCCGTCATGCGCGCGGTGCGGCTGCCGCCGGCCGAGGGCATGCGCCCGGAGATGCCGGCGAGCTACCGCACCAGCCTGGTCGAGCGCCTCGGCCTGCAGCGCTGGCTCGCCGCGCCGTCCCGGATGATCCTGCGCCATATCGGGCGGCGCCCGCTGAAGTCGCTCCTGACCGTGCTCGGCATCGCCTGCGCCTGCGGGCTGATGATGGTGGGCAACTATCAGAAGGGCGCGATCGACTTCATGGTCGACGTGCAGTTCCGCCAGGCCTCGCGCGAGGATCTGGCGCTCGCCTTCATCGATCCGACCTCCGGCCGCGCGCTGCACGAGCTCGCTGCGCTGCCCGGCGTCGAATTCGTCGAAGGCTACCGCGACGTGCCGGCGATCCTGCGTTTCGGCCAGTACCGGCATCGCGCCGCGCTGTTCGGCATGGTCGCCAACAGGACCGCGGTGCAGAGCTTCTACGCCACCATCGGCGAATTCATCCTGTTCTACAACCTGGTGGCGACGGTGCTCGCCGGCGCCATCGGTTTCGGCGTGGTCTACAACAGCGCGCGCATCGCGCTGTCGGAGCGCGGACGCGAGCTCGCCAGCCTGCGCGTGCTGGGCTTCACCCGCGGCGAGATCGCCTATATCCTGCTCGGGGAACTGGCGCTCTTGACGCTGGCGGCGATTCCGGTCGGCTTCCTGGTCGGCGTCGGCCTGGTCGGCATCCTGGTCGTGGCGTTCCAGAGCGAGCTTTACCGGCTGCCGCTGATCCTGACGCCGGAGAACTACGCGATGGGGGCGAGCGTCGTGATCGTTTCGGCGCTCTTGTCGGGGCAGGCTCTGTTGCGGCGAGGGCGCCGTTTCGGCCGCACCGGCGGGCCTCGCGATCCGCTTCATGCCGCGGGCCGTGCCGGTCGACGTCGCCGAAATCACGCGCGCGCCGCTTACCGTGACCGTGGAGGAGGAAGGCAAGACCCGTGTGCGCGAGCGCTACCTCGTGTCGGCCCCGGTCGCCGGCTACGCGCGGCGCATCGACCTCAAGGCGGGCGATGCCGTCGCCGCCGGCCAGGTTCTCGCAGCGATCGAACCGGCGCGTTCGGTCGCACTCGATCCGCGCACCCGCGTCCAGGCCCTGGCCCAGGTCAGCGCCGCGCAGGCGGCGCTCGCGGTGGCGCAGGACAACGCGCGCGCCGCCGCCGCCGCGGCACAGCTGGCGCGGCAGGAGCGCGTCCGCGCGGAATCCCTGCGACAGTCGAATTTCGTCTCCGCCCAGGCGCTGGATACCGCACGCAGCGCGGAAACCCGTGCCCGCGCGGCGGAGCAGGCCGCGCAATCTTCGGTCCGGGTGGCCCGCTTCGATCTGGAAAACGCGCGCGCGGCAGCCGCCAGCACCGCGCAGCTGCAGCGCGGCGGCGCGGCCGAGATCGTGCAGGTGAGGGCGCCGGTTGCGGCGCGCGTCCTGCGCGTGCAGCACGAAAGCGAAGGGGCGGTAGTGGCCGGCCAGCCCCTGCTCGAGATCGGCAACCCCGCGAGCCTGGACGCCGAGGTGGAAGTGCTGTCCACCGACGCGGTGAAGATCGCGACCGGCTCGAAAGTGATTCTCGACCGCTGGGGCGGCGACCGCCCGATCGAGGGCAGGGTGCGCGTGGTCGAGCCGGGCGGCTATACGAAAATCTCGGCGCTCGGCGTCGAGGAGCAGCGGGTGCGCGTCATCGTCGATTTCACGTCGCCGCGTCAGGCGTGGGCACGGCTGGGTGACGGCTACCGCGTCGAAGCGCGTTTCGTGCTGTGGGAAGGCCGGGACGTGCTGCAGCTGCCGAGCAGCGCACTGTTCCGCAACGGCAAGGGCTGGGCGGTGTTTCGCGTCGACGGCGGCCGCGCCCGCCTGACGCCGGTCGAAATCGGCCAGCGCGCGGGACTGTCCACGCAGCTCGTGTCCGGCCTCCAGGTGGGTAACCGCGTCGTCGCGCATCCGGACGAAACAGTCCGTGACGGCGTGCGCGTGAAGCCGCGCTGACGCTCACGCCTGCCGGAGAATCGCCTCGACTTCGGCGTCGTCCACCTGCGGGAAGTCCCCATAGAACTGACCCACCGCCTGGAAAAACATCGGCGTCGACAGGCAGACCACCTCGTCCGCGTACGGGCGGATCTTTTCCACCGTTTCGGATGGCGCCACCGGCACCGCGCAGATCAGCCGTGCCGGCTTCCTGTCGCGCAGCGCGTGCAGTGCGGAAATCATCGTCGCCCCGGTGGCCAGCCCGTCGTCGACGACGATGACGATACGTCCGGCAGGATCGATCGGCGGCCGCAAGGGCGTGTACTGCGCCCGCCGCTTGCGGATGGTGTCGAGCTGCGCCTGCTTTTCCTGCTCGAGATAGGCGAGCGTGCCGCCGGCCGACTCCGCGTAGTCGGCGATGTAGCTCCAGCCCGATTCGTCGATCGAGCCGAGCGCAAATTCGGGGTTGAACGGCGCGCGCAGCTTGCGCACCAGCACCACGTCGAGCTCGCCGTCCAGCGCCCGCGCCAGCCGCTTTCCCATCGGCACCGCGCCGCGCGGAATCGCGAGGATCAGCGGGTTCCTGCCCTTGTAGGCGTCGAGCGCGACGGCCAGCCGGTCGGCGGCCTCGTTGCGGTTGGCGAACATCATGGCGGATGCCTCCTGTCCAATCATTCTAGGCCTCCCGCCGTGGCGCGCCATGGCATTCGCGGGCGATAAAAAAGGCCCGCGCGGAGGCGGGCCTTTTGGCGTGCTGCGGGGCGTGCTCAAAATTCGTATTCGACCTGCATGCGGAACGTGTTGTCCGCCGCGGCATTCGACACGCCGAACAGCCACGCGGCGTTGTACTTGATGAACTGGCGGTCGCCCACGTGAAAGCGGCCGAAGACCGCGGGGCCCGCAATGTGCGACTGGTTGCCCGAGGCGTCGAGGTCGTTCCACGGACCCGTCCCGCCGAAGCCCTGCAGGCCGTATTCGAATGCCGGCAGCCAGCGGTATTTTGCCTGCCACTGGTAGCCGGTCTCGGTCGGGCCGGATTCCTCCGCGTTGAAGTGCTTCTCGAACAGGACGTTCGCGTTCAGCTGGAGCTTGCCGAATTCGGTCTGGAACAGCGGCCCGACTCTCAACTCGACGCCCTCGTCGTGGTCGCGCGGGATTTCGATTTCGGTGATGAGGCCCACGTCCACCGGATATTTGCCGGTCTCGGTGAGCTGGAACTTGTTTTCCCACTCGAAGGCGTCATAGCGGGTGCTGCCGGTTTCCTTGCCGTACTTCACGTAGGCTTCCGTGAACCACCAGTTGTTGACGCCGTAGCCGACGCCGACGCTGCCGAGCGATTTGCGCGGATCGCTGTCCTGGGTGCCGTATTTGAAGTCGATCTCTCGCTCGCCTTGTTCCACGTTGGGCGTGTACACATAGTCGGCGGGACCTGCGTGGGCAGTTTGCAGGCAAAGCGTGCCCAATGCAGCGATCAGGGCTGCATTCGATTTCATGGTGTTTCCTTTCAGGTTGTTTGAGGTGAACGAAGCGGTGAACGCGTCCGGCTCCAGCGCATGCCGGCCAGGATGATGGTGAAGGTCGCCACGTAGAACAGCACCTGCATGCCGCTCGGGCGGGCTTCGTAGCCGGCGAAGAGGTGCAGCAGATTGCCCAGGAGCGAGTCCATGGGTAGCAGCGAGGACGAATCCCAGAGCGGGGTGGAGAAGGCGTGGAGGAGGTCGCCCTGGACCAGCAGGCGCGCCATCTGCCCGGCCATGCCGGCCGCCAGAAAGAGAATCAGCGTGCTCGTCACGGTGAAGAAATGACGCAGGGGAATGCGCGCGAGACCCGAGTACAAGGCCCAGCCCGCGGCGACGCCTGCGGCAAGGCCGAGCAGCCCGCCGCCCAGCAGCGAGGCCCGGCTGGAACCGGCGCTCGCGGCCAGTCCATAGAGAAACAACGCGGTTTCCGAGCCTTCGCGCAGGACGGCCAGCGCGATGAGGATCGCCACCGCCGACATCTCGCGCTGCCCCGAGCGGACGGCGTTTCCGACCGATTTGGCCTGGGCGGCCATTTCGCGCCCATGCGTCGCCATCCAGATGTTGTGCCAGCCCAGCATCAGCACCGCGATGCCCAGAACGGCGGCGTTGAAAAGTTCCTGCCCCGAGCCTTCGGCCATGTCGGCGATGGTCTCGGTCAGACCGGCCACCACCAGCGAGCCGGCGAGCCCGGCACCGACGCCGATGGCGAGCCACAGGTTGCGACCCGACAGGCCGCGCGTGGCGGCGGCGATGATGCCGATGAGCAGTGCCGCTTCGAGCGTTTCCCTGAATACGATGATGGCCGATCCGAACATGGTTTTACTCCGCGATGATCACGCCGCGCGCGGTCTTTTCGTTGAATTCGCCGAAGAAGGGATACTTACCCGGGGTGAGCGGGCCGACGTAGATCGTCGCCTTGCCGTTGCCGGCGATCACTTTTTCGCGGTTGAGCTCATGGCTCTCGA
This sequence comes from Pseudomonadota bacterium, assembly GCA_021820845.1. Lineage (GTDB taxonomy): Bacteria > Pseudomonadota > Gammaproteobacteria > Burkholderiales > Thiobacillaceae > Thiobacillus. The sequence goes on along the minus strand of JAKADC010000003.1, from coordinate 320,673 downwards.
ATTCCTCGGGCGTGCTGTCCTGGTTGCTGACGACGAGCTTGATCTTCTTGCCGGCGGGCACTTTCAGCTCCGCGGGCGTGAAGCGGTGGTCCTTGATGGTCAGGCCGAGCTCGAGGTCGGCAGCGGTGCTCGCAAGGGGAAACAGCAGCGCGGCGAAGAGAAGGGCACGCATGGAGACTCCGGAAAAATTGGTGTAGTCGTAACGATAATCGTTCTTATTCAGATGCGCAAGCACTTTCTGAATGTGTCGTGCGGCCGGGGGGGTTCAGCGGTGTGCTGCGCCGTTCAGGGGCGACCGGCGACGAGATGCGTCACGCGGGGCGGCGTATCGCCGAGATGGAAGGTCCGCGCGCGCTCCAGCACGTCGCGATCCGAGACGGTCGCCCGCTCGTGCTGGCGAAGGTGCTCGAGCCAGGATTCGATCATGAAGCATTCGACCAGGCGTGCCGGATCCTCGACGTCCCGGAACAGTTCCCACATGAAGGCGCCGTCGCGCCGCCGGATGCGGCCGACCTGCCGCATGGCCTCGGCGAAGGCCTCGGCCTGCGCGGGATCGATGCGGTATTCCACCGTGACCATCGCGGGTCGGCGGTCGGCATCGAGGCCGCCGGCGGCGACCGGCGTGGGCCAGTCAAGCGAGGGCGAGAGGTCGGCGATGTCGTGCCGTCCGATGCGAAACCGGCGGGTGAGGGCGATGCCCACGACGGCGCCCACGGCGGCGATGCTCAGGGCATCCGGAATGCCGGACCACGACGCGACCTGGCCCCACAGCGTGCTGCCCGCGGCCATCGCGCCCATGAAGACGACCCAGAACAGCGCCAGTCCGCGTGCCCGCACCCAGGCCGGCAGCGCCGTCTGCGCGGCCGTCATCAGCGACGACACGACGCTGATCCAGGCCATCCCGGTCAACAGCATGGCGACGCCGGCCGCGATCACGTTCCCGCTGTGGGCGAGCGCCAGCATGGCCGCCGCATAAAGGACGGTCGCGCCGGCGACGAGCCGGTCGCGCGAGGCATGGGCGTGCAGATGCGGCAGCAGCAGGGCACCCGCGATTGCGCCCAGCCCCAGGCAGCCCAGAAAGATGCCGTAGGTGCCGGGGCCGCTGTGCAGTTCCTGCCTGACGATGAGCGGCAGCAAGGCCCAGGAGGCGCTGGCGAACACGAAGAACGCGAGGGCGCGCGCGAGCACGGCGCGCAGCTCGGGCGCGTGGCGTGCGTAGCGCAGCCCCGCGCGAATCGCGCCGGCGAGCCGCTCGGCCGGCAGGTCGCCCGGCGCTAGGGGGCGCTGCCAGCGCTTCAGCGCGACGATGACGGCGAGAAACGACACGGCGTTCAGGACGAAGACCGCGCCTGGCCCGGCAGTTGCCACGATCACGCCGGCGACCGCCGGGCCGACCGCGCGGGCGACGTTGATCCCCATGCTGTTCAGGCCGACGGCGGCCTGGAGATCCGCCCGCGGCACCACCTCCGGCACGATCGCGCCCCAGGCCGGCATCATCATCGCTTTGCCGATGCCGAGGGCAAAGGTGAAGAGCAGCAGCAGGGGCGCGGTGGTGAGGCCCGCCAGCGTGAGGCCGCCCAGGGTCGCGGCCGCGGCCAGCATCCACACCTGCGAGGCGATGAGATAGCGGCGGCGGTCGACGATGTCGGCCAGCGCGCCCGCCGGCAGCGCCAGCAGGAACACCGGCATCGAAGCGGCGGCCTGCACCAGCGCGACCATCAGGGGGCTGGGGGCGAGCGAGGTCATCAGCCAGCCCGCGCCGACCTCGTGCATCCACGAACCGATGTTCGACGCGACCGACGCGATCCACAGCATGCGGAAGACGCGATGCTGCAGCGGCGCCCAGGCCGAGGCGGAGTTGCGCACGGCGTCCGTCACGTCGGCGCGCCGCCCAGTGCGTTTTTCCACGTGCGCAGCGGGATGCACGTCCGCAGTCGATGGATGGCGCGGTCGGCGAGCGCCGCATGGAGTTCATGGCCGACCGAATCCGCGACATCGAGCGTGGCGTCGCCGCCGAGGCGCGAGAGGCGCTCGTACGCGGCGTAGGCGTGATCGACCGGGACGATGCGATCCGCTTTTCCGTGCAGCAGGTGAAGCGTCGTGAATTCGGGCGCGCGCTCGGGCAAGGTCGCGAAGCGTCCCGCAAACGCCAGCACCCGGCCGACGCTTCCGTCATGCGCGACGGCGTATTCGAGGGCCATGATGGCGCCCTGCGAGAAACCGGCGAGCGCCGTGTCCGGCTGCACAACCTTGTGGCGCGCCTGCGCCTGCCGCACCAGCGCGTGCAGGGCCGGCAGGGCTTCGGCGACGCGCGCTGGCCGGTTGCCCTCGGTGATCCCGTCGATCGAGAACCACTGCCGGCCTTCGGCTGCCTCGTCGAACGGAGACGGCCCTTCCGGCAGCAGGCAAGCCGCCTGGGGAAACGCGGTGCCGAGCGCATCGGCGAGGGGCAGCAGATCGGATGCGCGGCCGCCGACGCCATGCAGCAGGATGAACAATTGCGCGACCGGCCCGGCGGCGGGCAACAGCTCGATGCCTTCAAAGGCGGGCGCGGTCATGCGTGTCTCCCGTCGCGGCGCGAGCCGCGCTTATCCCGGCTTGAACAGATTCTTGAAAGCGTGCGGCTGCGAGCGCAGATACTGCTTCGGCGCGTCCACCTGCGCGCCGAGCCTCGCCGCCGCGTGCCACGGCCAGCGCGGGTCATAGAGCATGCCGCGGGCGAGCGCTGCCATGTCGGCGTGGCCCGACGACACGATGGCCTCGGCCTGCTCCGGCTCGGTGATGAGGCCGACGGCGATCGTGAGCAGCCCGGTTTCGCGGCGGATCCGTTCGGCGAAGGGAACCTGGTAGCCGGGTTCGACAGGAATCTGCTGCTGCGGCGACAGTCCGCCGCTCGACACGTCGATGAATGCGCAGCCGCGGCGCTGCAGTTCGCGGGCGAAGACGACGCTCTGCTCGACGTCCCACCCGCCTTCCACCCAGTCGGTGGCGGAAATGCGGATGCCCACCGGCGTGTCGGGCGGCACCGCGGCACGCACCGCGTCGAACACTTCGAGCGGAAAGCGCATGCGGTTTTCCAGCGTGCCGCCGTAGCGGTCGTCGCGGGCGTTCGAGAGCGGCGACAGGAACTGGTGCAGCAGGTAGCCGTGCGCCGCGTGCAGTTCGATGACGTCCACGCCGAGCCGCTGCGCGCGGCAGGCGGCCGTCACGAAATCGTCGCGGATGCGCTGCATCTCCGCTTCGTCGAGCGCAGCCGGAAGGGGATCTCCGGCGGCGAAGGGCAGGGCGGAAGGCGCGACGGTCTGCCATCCGCCGTCGGCCGGCGCAATGGCCTGGCCGCCTGCCCACGGCACGGCGGTGGAGGCCTTGCGGCCGGCGTGCGCCAGTTGCATGCCGATGGCGATCGGCGAATGCACGCGGATCGATTGCAGGACGCGCGCGAGCGCGGCCTCGGTCTCGTCCGACCACAGGCCGAGGTCGTCGGGCGAGATGCGGCCTTCCGGCGCGACGGCGGTCGCCTCGATGAACATCAGGCCGGCACCGGACAGCGCCAGGTGGCCCAGGTGGATCAGGTGCCAGTCGGTCGCCCGGCCTTCGTCCGCCGAGTACTGGCACATCGGCGCGATGACGATCCGGTTGCTCAGCGTGCGCGTGCCGAGCGCGATCGGGGAAAACAGCGTGCTCACAATCAAGGTCTCCTTTCCAGATTCAGGGTCCTGCCGCCGGCCAGACGTACGCGTCCATCGCCAGCCCGCCGTAGGCAAAAGGCGGCCGGTGCCGCACGGGCCGGTCGCCGGCCGCCGCGCCGAGCGCGACGAAAAACGGCAGGAAATGCTCTTCGGTCGGATGCGCCGCCGCGCCGTGCGGCGCGGCGCGGTAGCCGAGCAGGCCCGCGACATCGCCCGCCGCCGCGCGCTCGGCCACCCAGTCGGCGAAGATTTCTGCCTGCGGCGCCGGATCGCCCGCCCCCTGCCAGTCTAGCCAGTCGAAGTTGTGCGTGATCGAACCGGTGGCGACGATGAGCACGCCCTCGTCGCGCAGCGGCGCGAGCGCCTGTCCCAGCGCGACGTGCGCGGCGGGGCCGGCGTCGCGGACCAGCGAGAGCTGCGTGACCGGCACGTCGGCCGCGGGAAACATCGCCGACAGCGGCACCCACGCGCCATGATCGAGCCCGCGCGTGGGGTGAAGCGCTGCCGCGTTGCCGGCCGCGGACAGCAGGGAAACGACGCGCTCGGCGAGCGCCGGCGCGCCCGGCGCCAGGTACTGCATGGCATGGAGGGCCGGCGAGAAACCCGAGAAATCGTGGATCGTTTCCGGCGCGCCGGACAGGCTGGCGGTGGGCTGCCGCGCTTCCCAATGCGCCGATACCGCCAGGATCGCCGACGGCCGCGGCAGGTCTCGCCCGATCTGCCGCCAGCACGCCACAGCCTCCGGCGCCTTCAGCAGCGCGTCGGGGGCGCCGTGGGACACGAACACGACGGGCAGGCGAGACATGGCGGGCTCCTCGACCGGCGAAGGCCGCTTACTGCTTGTTGACCGCGACGGCTTCCAGCGGGATCTGGAGGATCACGTCGTCCGACACGTAGGGCGCGTATTTGCCCATGTTGAATTCGGTGCGCTTGATCTTCGTCACCGCGTTGGCGCCGATGGCGTCCTTCTTCATGATGGGGTGCGGCATCGCCTGGAACGAGGTGATGGTCAGCGTCACCGGCTTGGTGATCCCCTTGACCGTGAGGTTGCCCTCGACCGATACCGGCTTGTCGCCGTCGAATTTCACCGAGGTCGATTTGAACGTGATCGTCGGATATTTCGCGGTATCGAAGAAGTCCTCGTCCTGGATGTGCTTGTCGAGGAGGGGATAGCCGGTGTTGACCGACGTGGCGTCGATGGTGACGTCGACCGAGCCGGTCCTGGCCTGCGCGTCGTAGACGACCGTGCCGCTGGTCTTGTCGAAGCTGTGCACCTGGTTCGAGTAGCCGAAGTGGTTGTACTCGAAGCGCGGCTGCGTGTGCGTGGTGTCGATGGCGTACGTGACCGGCGCGGCGTACGCACCGGCGGCGAACGAAGCGAAGGCAAGGGCGATGGCGAGTCTTTTCATGGAATTCTCCTTCGTGAATGGTGGATGGAACGCACTACTTCTTGCCGGGTGCCGGAGCGGCGACCAGCTTGAACTTGATCTGCACTTCGTTGGCGACGGTGCCGTAGTCGGCCCACATGCCTTCGCCGATGCCATAGTCGCCGCGCTTGAGCACGAAGCTGCCCTCGAACACGCCGAGGCCGCCTTCCTGCCTGAACGTGGCCGGCGTCGTCGCGTCGTGCGTGCGGCCCTTGATGGTCATCTTGCCCGCCACTTGGAAGCGGTTGTTGCCCAGCGGCTTGATCGAGGTGGACACGAAGCGCGCGATGGGAAACTGCCGTGTGTTGAACCAGAGCTTGTCCGCAACCTCGTCGTTGCCCTCGGCGGATCCGGTATCGATGCTGGCGACCTCGATGGCGATTTCGGCCTGGCCGAGCGTCGGCTTCGCCGGGTCGAAGCTGATCCGGCCATTGAAGCGCTGGAAGCGTCCGTCCATCGGCACGTTCATCTGCTTGTAGGCGAACGTCACCGCGCTCTTGCCGGGCTGGAGCTGATTGAATTCGGCGGCGTGGACGCTGCCGGCCAGCAAAAGCGCGGCGAGGCCGCCGATCGCCGCATGGCGTCCGGCACGAGATTTCAAAGTCGTGTTCATCCGGTTCCCGAATGAAGGGTTGGCGATCCGGTGCATGGCTCACTCCGATTTGCGATTGGCATCGATGGATGCACTCTACGCAAACCTCTGCTCAGGAAATAGGCTACATTTAGCAAATGATTGTTGCGTTGAATGCAACAATAAAAGGAGCATCGATGGATCGACTCGACGGCATGCGGCTCTTCGTGCGCGTCGCCGAACTGGGAAGCTTCGCCGCCGTGGCGCAGCAGATGAACGTCGCGCGCTCGGTGGTGACGCGGCAGGTGGCGGCGCTGGAGGCGCACCTGGGAACCAAGCTGCTCGCACGCAGCACGCGGCGCCTGAGCCTCACCTCGGCCGGCGCGACCTACCTCGAAAAATGCCGCGAAATCCTCGGACTGGTGGACGCCGCCGAAGCCGGACTGACCGAGGATAGCCAGGCGCCGCGCGGCCATCTCCGCATCACCCTTCCGTTCTCCTTCGGCATCCGCCAGCTGATGCCGATGTTCGGCGACTTCATGACCGCCAACCCGGAGATATCGATCGAACTCGAATTCAGCGACCGCCGCGCCAACCTGATCGAGGGCGGCTTCGATCTCGCGATCCGCATCACCGACCGGCTGGAGCCTGGCGACGTCGCGCGCAAGCTCGGCAGCAGCAGGGGCGTCGTCGTGGCTTCGCCCGACTACGTGAAACGCTGCGGCCGTCCCCGCCACCCACGGGACCTGATCGGGCACGAATGCTTCGGCTACATGCTCGCGTCGCGCGCGGGCTGGGCCTTTCTCATCGACGGCAAGACGGAATGGTTTCCGGTGGCCGGACGGCTTGAAGCCAACAGCGGCGATGCGCTGCTCGCGGCCGCGGCCGGCGGGCTCGGCATCGCGAATCTCCCTACGTTTATCGTCGAGTCCGCCGTGCGCGAAGGCAGGCTCGACATCCTGCTTTCCACGTTCCGCACGCCGGAACTTGGCATCTACGCCGTCTTTCCGAGCAACCGCTACGTGCCGCACCGCGTCAGAAGCCTCGTCGAATATCTCGCCCAGCGCATCGGCCGCAAGCCGTCCTGGAACGAAATTCTGGCCAAGCGATAGCGTGGTTGCGATCGCCGGCTCCTCGACGCCCAGCAGCGCCCGCGTGCCTTGAAGGGGTTGCCGCATCGGTTACACTCGCCCAAGGGAAACACACAACACCAAACGAGCACAGCCCAGGCATGACCGAAACCGCAACCAGACCCTGTCCCTTCTGCCAACTCGAGCCGCACCGCATCGTCGCCGAAAGCGAACTCGCGGTGGCCTACCGCGACGGCTTTCCCGTCTCGCTCGGCCACACCGTCATCATCCCGCGCCGCCACGTCGCGACGCTGTTCGAGGCCACCGAGGCCGAGCAGGCGGCGCTGCTCAAGATGCTGGCGCAGACCCGCGAGATTCTCGACAAGCACCACCAGCCCGACGGCTACAACATCGGCATCAACCACGGTCCGGCCGGCGGCCAGACCGTGCCGCACCTGCACATTCACCTCATCCCGCGCTATCGCGGCGACAAGGAAGACCCGCGCGGCGGCGTGCGCTGGGTGCTGCCGGACAAGGCGAAATACTGGGCGTGATGCGCGCGGCCGCGCGTTCTGCTATTTTTGCGGACTTTTCGACCACGCCTCACGGAGCCTTCACGATGTACAACACCTTCAAACCCGAACAGCCCATGGGCCTGATGGACTTCGTCCGCGCCGCCAAATCCTGCGTCAAGGAGATCTCGCCGCAGGCGCTGCTGGACAAGCTCAACGCCAGGGAAGACCTGCTTCTGATCGACGTGCGCGAACACGGCGAATTCGAGGCGGGCCATATCAAGGGCGCGCAACTGGTGCCGCGCGGACTCATCGAAGCCGCCGCCGATCCGGCCTATCCCAAGCACCTGCCGGAACTCGCCGCCGCCCGCGATCGTCAGGTCGTCGTCTACTGCGCGACCAGCGGCCGTTCCGCCATGGCGGCCGCCGTACTGCAGATGATGGGCTTCAAGAACGTGCTCAACATGGAAGGCGGGTATACCCGCTGGGTGGACGACGGCATGCCGCAGGTGCACGAAGCGACTTATTGATAAGACGGGGGCGGCCCGTCGGCAGTCATGAAAAGCCCGCGGCGACGCGGGTTTGTTGCTTGAAAATCGCGTGCCGCGCGGAGTGTTTCGGACTGTTCTGCGCAAACCCCTCACAAAGGGTTCCGCCGCCTGCGAACTGGACGGTCCGATCTGCTATATATCGCTTATCAAGGCTGCTTTCCTTGGCCTGTTCCACCGGCATGACATCCATCTGCAAGACGGTGTCATGTCTGAATCCGCAGGGGCGCACGAGCATTTCCGGAGGGCACGCACATGGAACAGCAACTGAATCAGATCAGGGACCAGCAACGCCAGACCTGGGACAAATTTTCCCCGGGTTGGAAAAAGTGGGATGAGCTTGTCCTCGGCTGGATCGCCCCGGTCGGCGACGAACTGATCCGCAACGCCCGGCTTCACGACGCCTGCCATTTGCTGGACGTGGCCGGCGGGACGGGTGAGCCCGGCCTGAGCGCCGCCAGAATCGTCACGCGAGGAAAGGTGACCGTGATCGATCTTTCGGATGGCATGCTCGAAGTCGCGGCCGAGAAAGCCGCGCGCCGCGGGATCGTGAATTTCGAGACCCGTCAATGCGATGTCGGAGCCATGCCTTTCGACGACGGCAGCTTTGACGCGGTGACGTGCCGGTTCGGATTCATGTTCTTTCCCGACATCGGCCTCGGACTGAAGGAAATGAAGCGCGTGTCCAAGCCAGGCGCCAGGATCTGCTCGGCAGTCTGGGGGGCGCCTGAGCGCAACCCGTGGGCGACCACGGTCATGTCGGCCATCGCAGCGCATGTGGAGATGCCCCCGGCCGCGCCAGGCGCGCCCGGTTTGTTTCGCTGCGCCGCACCGGGCTTCATGGCAAGCGCCTACCAGGACGCAGGACTCAGGAATATCGTCGAAACGGAAATCTCGGGGGAAGTGGAATTCGACAGCCCCGGGCAATACTGGCTCTTCATGACCGAGATCGCGGCACCCGTCGTCGCCGGATTGGCCAAGACCGATGAACCGACGCGCGACGCGATCCGGGACGCGGTTCTCTCGGGCGCGCGGCAAACTTCAGGGAACGGGAAAGCCCGATTCAACTGGTCCGCTCGCGTGATTACCGGCGAACGGTGACTCGCTGGATGACCTGACTGCCAGGGTCCAGGAAAACCAAAGGCCCGCATCGCTGCGGGCCTTGCTTTATCTGGCTCCCCGACCTGGGCTCGAACCAGGGACCTGCGGATTAACAGTCCGTCGCTCTACCGACTGAGCTATCGGGGAATGGGAAGCGCGCATTCTAGAGAGGGCGGGCGTTTCGGTCAACCCTCGGCGGTCAATTTTCATGCGCTTTCGGGGTTGGTAGCGCGGGATCCGGCACCGCACCGCGATGATTCATGCCGGCTTCGCGAGGTTCATCCGCTCGACGCGCTGGCACAGGGTGTCGATGATGTGGCGCGACAGCGCGGCGGAATGGCGCATGAGTTCTTCCAGCGTCTCGGGCGGCAACGCCAGCACGGTGATTTCGCTGTCGGCGACGACCGAGGCGGTGCGCTTTTCTTTCAGCAGGTAGGCCATTTCGCCGAACAGCTGGCCTTCGTTGACTTCGCTGAGCGGGCGACGTCCGCCGTCGACGTTCTTGAATACGCGCGCCCGGCCCCTGCAGAGGAAGTAGGCGGTGCGGGAGTCGTCGCCTTCCTCGATGATGGTGTAACCCGGGGCATGGACCTGGCCGTACTTTTCGAGCAAGCGGCTCGCGTCGGCAAACACATAGCCCTCGAGCTTGCTCGTGCCTGGGCCGCCGCCGGCGAGAAACAGTTTTTCCAGCGCGGTGATGTCGGCCTTGCCATAGGCGTAGAGCGCCTGTGCCCAAAGATACAGAAGCTGGAACGCGAAATAGCCGCCGATCAGAACGAACACCACGCCGCCGAGGGCGCCGTACAGGTTGCGATAGTTCTCGAGACTGAAGAAGGCGCTGAACAGCGCGAGCAGCAGGGCGAGGCTGACCGCCGCGCCCAGTGCGAACACGGCGGCTTGGCGCGCGCGCGGGTGACGGCGCGGCAGCCGCCAGTAGGCGAAGAACAGCAGCGCCCACACCATGGCAAAGCTGAACAGCGTGTTGAGCGCCTGCAGCACCAGTGCGTTGGCGGTGCCGATGAAGTCGTTCTGCGCCAGGAAACTCAGGGTCACCTGCGCCAGTGCGGCCAGTCCCATCAGCAGGAACAGCACCGGCAGGATAATCAGCGGCAACACCCAGGACACAATCGGGTTGCGCCGGGTCTGATCGGGAAAAATGATGCTGAACGTGCCCTGCATCGTATTGACCAGCCCCCGCGACGACAGCAGCAGGGTGAGGAGGCCGACGCCGCCGGCGGCAAGCTGGGTCTGGCGCGGAATGAACCCGAGCGCGGTAAGGTGTTCCAGCTGCAATTGATTGTAGAGCGCGGCCATCAGGATGGTTGCGGGCACCGAATTCTCGGCAATGCGCCCCAGCACCTGCACGGCGTAGCTCAGCAGCAGCAGCAGCGGCGTGGCCGACAACAGGAAATAGAATGCCGTCGCCGCGGCGTGGTTTTGCAGTCCGTTCTGCTTGAACAGGCGCCAGGTTGTGTAGCCGAGCTGCAGCAGCCGGGAAACGGAGCCACGTGTGGGGGGCAGGGCGGGGGTGCGCATGGCGCTAGCCTACCTGCAGCGGGTGCAGGTGGCCAGCCTTCAGGCCATGGCCTGCGCGATGCGCTTGAGCGCTTTCTCCAGGTTGGCGTGCGAAGTGGCGAACGACAGGCGGATGTAGCCCTCGGCGCCGAAGGCCGAGCCGGGAACGACGGCGACGTCGGCGGACTCCAGCAGGTATTCGCAGAACGCGATGTCGGTCGCTTCCTCGATGACGTCGCGCGCCAGCAGGTCGAGGATCGCGGGACGCACGTAGGGGAAGGCGTAGAACGCGCCGCCGCTGTCGACGCAGCTGAAGCCGGGGATCGCGTTGAGCCCGTCGACGACGAGGCGGTGGCGTTCCTTGAAGGCGTCGAGCATCGGCGTGATGCAGCCCTGATCGCCGTTCAGCGCGGCTTCGGCGGCCATCTGCGAGATCGAGGTGGGGTTCGACGTCGATTGCGACTGCACGTTGGTCATCGCGCGCAGGATCGCTTCGGGCCCGGCCGCATAGCCGATGCGCCAGCCGGTCATCGAGTACGCTTTCGAGACGCCGTTCATCACCACGGTGCGGTCGTAGAGATCGGGGCAGACGTTGAGAATGTTGACGAACGGCGCGCCGTCGAGGCGGATGTGCTCATACATGTCGTCGGTGGCGATCAGGACCTGCGGATGCCTGCGCAGCACCTCGCCGAGCGCGGCGAGCTCGGCGGCGCTGTAGACGGCGCCTGTCGGGTTGGACGGGCTGTTGATGACGACCAGCCGGGTTTTCGGCGTGATCGCCGCTTCCAGCTGCGCCGGGGTGATGCGGAAGCCCTGTTCGATGCCCGCATCGACGATCACCGGCTTGCCGTCGGCGAGGATGACGATGTCCGGATACGACACCCAGTACGGCGCGGGGATGATGACCTCGTCGCCGGGGTTGATCACCGCCTGCACCAGGTTGAAGAAGCTCTGCTTGCCGCCGCACGACACCAGGATCTGCTTGGGCGCGTAGTCCAGCCCGTTGTCGCGCTTGAACTTGGCGATGATCGCCGCCTTCAGGCTGGGCGTGCCGTCGACGGCCGTGTATTTGGTGAAGCCGGCGTTGATCGCCTTGATCGCCGCGTCCTTGATGTGCTGGGGCGTATCGAAGTCGGGCTCGCCCGCGCCCAGGCCGATGATGTCGCGTCCGCTCGCCTTGAGCGCGGCGGCGCGGGCGGTGACGGCGAGGGTGGGCGACGGTTTGATGGCCTGTACGCGGCGGGAGAGTTCCACTATGGTTCCTTCAGGGCACCCGCCGGAGCGGAAGTGCTACTATCGACAAGTTTTAGCCGCGCGATTTTAACCCGTGTTCGTCACCTTCCCCAATAGCCCCTTCCGTTTGTTCGAGCCGTTCCCGCCGGCGGGCGACCAGCCGGCCGCGATCGGCCAGTTGGTCGAGGGCATCGAGGACGGCCTGGCCTACCAGACGTTGCTGGGCGTGACCGGGTCGGGCAAGACGTTCACGATGGCCAACGTCATCGCCCGGCTGGGGCGCCCGGCGCTGATCATGGCGCCCAACAAGACCCTGGCGGCGCAGTTGTATTCGGAAATGCGCGAGTTTTTCCCCGAAAACGCGGTCGAATACTTCGTCTCCTACTACGACTACTATCAGCCCGAGGCCTACGTCCCGGCGCGCGACCTGTTCATCGAAAAAGACTCGAGCATCAACGAGCACATCGAGCAGATGCGGCTCTCCGCGACGAAGTCGCTGCTGGAGCGGCGCGACACCGTGATCGTCTGCACCGTGTCGGCGATCTACGGTATCGGCGACCCGTCCGACTACCACAGCATGATCCTGCTCCTGCGCGAGAACGACAAGATGACCCAGCGCGACGTCATCACGCGGCTGACGCAGATGCAGTACGACCGCAACGACGTCGAATTCAAGCGCGGGGTGTTCCGTGTCCGCGGCGACGTGATCGATATCTTCCCGGCCGAGCACGCCGAAACCGCGATCCGCGTCGAGCTGTTCGACGACGTGGTCGAGACGCTGCATCTGTTCGATCCGCTGACCGGGCAGATCCTTTCCAAGGTTTCGCGCTTCACCGTGTTCCCGTCGAGCCATTACGTCACGCCGCGCGAGACGACGTTGAGGGCGATCGAGCAGATCAAGGTCGAGCTGCGCGAGCGGCTGGAGTGGTACTACGCCAACAACAAGCTGGTCGAGGCGCAGCGGCTCGAGCAGCGCACGCGCTTCGATCTCGAGATGATGGTCGAACTGGGCTTCTGCAAGGGCATCGAGAACTATTCGCGCCACCTGTCGGGGCGCAAGGCCGGCGAGCCGCCGCCGACGCTGATCGACTACCTGGCGAAGGACGCGCTGATGTTCATCGACGAGTCGCACGTCACGGTGACGCAGGTCGGCGGCATGTACAAGGGCGACCGCTCGCGCAAGGAGAACCTCGTCGACTACGGCTTCCGGCTGCCGTCGGCGCTGGACAACCGTCCCTTGAAGTTCGAGGAGTTCGAGGCGCTGATGCCGCAGACCGTCTTCGTGTCCGCCACGCCCGCCAAGTACGAGGCCGAGCACGCCGGGCAGGTGGTCGAGCAGCTGGTGAGGCCGACCGGACTGGTCGACCCGCTCGTCGAGGTGCGGCCCGTCGCCACGCAGGTCGACGATCTCATGAGCGAGGCGAAAAAGCGCGTCGACGCCGGCGAGCGCGTGCTGGTGACGACGCTGACCAAGCGCATGGCCGAGGACCTCACCGACTACCTCGCCGAGCACGGCGTCCGCGTGCGCTACCTGCATTCGGACATCGATACCGTCGAGCGCGTCGAGATCATCCGCGACCTGCGGCTGGGCGAGTTCGACGTGCTGGTCGGCATCAACCTGCTGCGCGAGGGGCTCGACATTCCCGAGGTCTCGCTGGTCGCGATCCTCGACGCCGACAAGGAAGGCTTCCTGCGCTCCGAGCGCTCGCTGATCCAGACCATCGGCCGCGCGGCGCGGCACCTCAACGGCACGGCGATCCTCTACGCCGACAGGATCACCGACTCGATGAAGCGCGCGATGGACGAGACCGAGCGTCGCCGCAACAAGCAGATCGCTTTCAACACCGAGCACGGCATCACGCCGCGCGGCGTGATCAAGCGCATCAAGGACATCATCGACGGGGTCTACGACGCCGACGTCTCGCGCCAGGAGCTCAAGGCGGCGCAGACGGTGGCGGAATACAAGTTGCTGGACGATAAAGCGCTCACGAAACGGGTCAAGAAGCTCGAAAAAGAAATGCTGGATGCGGCGAAGAACCTCGAATTCGAGAAGGCGGCGGAACTTCGCGACCAGCTGAAGGAACTCAAGCAGGTGTTATTCGGGGTGGAAGAACATGACTAGGATTTTGATGGTCTGCATGGGCAACATTTGCAGGTCTCCCATGGCCGAGGGCATGTTGCGGAAGGCCCTGCAGGAAGCCGGCCTCGACCGCGACGTGGAAGTGGATTCGGCGGGAACGCACGCCTACCACGTCGGCTCGCCGCCCGATCCGCGCGCGCAAGAGGCGGTTCGCCAGCGCGGGGTGGACATCAGCAACCTGCGCGGACGCCAGGTCGCGGATGCCGACTTCGAGCGCTTCGATTACATCCTGGTGATGGACGGAGACAATTACGACCAGCTGGTCAGGCGGGCGCCGGCGCGGCACCACGGCAAGATTCGCCGCCTGCTGTCGTTCAGCGCCAAGTACCCCGACCGCGACGTGGTCGACCCGTATTACGGCGGCCCCAAGGGGTTCGAGGAAAACCTCGACATGATCGAAGATGCGGTGCGGAGCCTGATACGGGAGATCGTCGGCGCGCCGCACGAAAAGAAGGAAAAGAACCGGCCCGGAAGCTGATCCGGCGGGACAAAAAAAGGGCCGCATTGAGCGGCCCTTTTTCATCGCGAGGCGGACCTCACTTCGGCTGCGTTTCCACCTGCACCAGGGGCTCCTGCGGCGCGTTCACCTGAGGCCGTGCACGCCGGCGCGTCGGATGAGGGGCAGCGGCGGCCGGCGGCGGGACGTCGGTGGTATCGGTGACAGGGGCCGTGGTTTCGACCTGCATCAGGCTGACCGGCTCGGCTTCCGCCGCGACCGTCGGCCGGCGACGGCGGCGCGGTCGTGCGGGTTCGTTGCTGTCAGCCGCCGCAGCCGCAGCGCCCTGGGTCTCGATTTGAAGCAGGTTGGCCTGGCTGGCGGAGAGTTCCGCCAGGATGGTCGCCGGCGACGCGGTGACCGCGCCCGGACGCGGCGCGCTGGGCGCGGAGACCGTTTCCAGCTGCAGGGCCTGCTGTGCGGGCGCGGGGGCGGTGACCGGGGCCGCGGGCTTGCGCGCGACCTCGATGATCGCCCGGTAGCCCGCGGTCTCGATGACGGCATGCGGGACCGCGCCGGCGGCTCCGCTTTCCGGACGCGCCTCGCGCGGGCGGCGGCTGCCGCGGCCGCGACGGTTGCGCGGCTCGCGCTTTTCCTCGGCGACGGCGTCGACTGGCGCTTCCACGGCTTCGGTCACGCGCGGCGCGGCTTCGGCCTCAGGACGCGGCTGCCTCGGCTGGCGCGGCGGACGCGGCTGCTTGGGCTGCTCGCTGGCGCGGGCCTCGCGGCCTTCGCGTGCCTCGCTCTGGCGCGGCTCCTGCGGGCGGGCCTCGCGGGGGGGACGCGACTCGGCCCGGCCGTCGCCGCGGCCGCGGCGCTGGGTCGGCTTGCGTTCACGCTCGCCGCGGCTGCTCGGGCGCTCCTTGCGGGCGATGGCGGGAACGGGTTCGGCCACCGGCGCGGCTTCGATCGGCGACGTCTCGTCGCCGCGCTTCCTGAACCAGCCGAAGATGCGATCGAACAGGTTGGCCTGGTGCTGCGGCTGGGCCTGGCCCAGCGGAGGCACGCTCGGGCGCGCGGCGGGCATGGGCTGCGGCGGCGCGATCGATTTGACCGCCGCTTCCTGACGCGCCGGCAGCGCGGCGTGCGCGGTCTCGTAGACCGATTCGGTTTCGGGCACGACCGCCATCTTGTAGCTGGGCTCCGCCGATCCGGACACGTTGAGTTCGTCGTGGCGCAGGCGGGTGATCGTGTAGTGCGGGGTTTCCATGTGGATGTTGGGAATCAGCACCACATTGACCTTGAGCCGCGATTCGATCGTATGGATGTCGGGGCGTTTCTCGTTGAGCAGGAAGGTGGCCACGTCGACCGGCAGCTGCACGTGCACCGCGCCGGTGTTTTCCTTCATCGCCTCTTCCTGCAGGATGCGCAGGATGTGCAGCGCCGACGATTCGGTGCCGCGGATGTGGCCGGTTCCATGGCAGCGCGGGCAGGGCGTATAGCTGGTCTCGCCGAGCGAGGGCTGCAGCCGCTGCCGCGACATTTCGAGCAGGCCGAAGCGCGAGATCTTGCCGGTCTGGACGCGCGCGCGGTCATGGTGCAGGGCATCGCGCAGGCGGTTCTCGACCTCGCGCTGATGCTTGGGATTTTCCATGTCGATGAAATCGATCACGATCAGGCCGCCCAGATCGCGCAGACGCATCTGGCGCGCGACTTCGTCTGCCGCTTCGAGGTTGGTGTTGTACGCGGTCTGCTCGACGTCGCTGCCCTTGGTCGCGCGCGCCGAGTTGACGTCGATCGACACCAGCGCCTCGGTGTGGTCGATGACGATCGCGCCGCCCGACGGCAGGTTGACCTGGCGCGAGAACGCCGATTCGATCTGGTGCTCGATCTGGAAGCGCGAGAACAGCGGCACGTCGTCGCGGTAGAGCTTGACCTTGTTGACGTTGGCCGGCATCACGTGCGCCATGAACTGCTGCGCCTGCTCGTAGATGTCTTCGGTGTCGATCAGGATCTCGCCGATGTCGGCCGAGAAATAGTCGCGGATGGCGCGGATCACCAGGCTGCCTTCCTGGTAGATCAGGAACGCGCCTTTTTGCGAGGTGGACGCGCCGTCGATGGCTTTCCACAGGCTCAGCAGGTAGTTCAGATCCCACTGGAATTCCTCGGCGCTGCGGCCGATGCCCGCGGTGCGCGCGATCAGGCTCATGCCCTCGGGGATGTCGAGCTGCGCCAGGGTGTCGCGCAACTCGTTGCGCTCCTCGCCCTCGATGCGGCGCGAGACGCCGCCGCCGCGCGGATTGGTCGGCATCAGCACGACGTAGCGGCCGGCGAGCGAGACGTAGGTGGTGAGCGCCGCGCCCTTGTTGCCGCGTTCGTCCTTTTCCACCTGGACCAGAAGTTCCTGGCCTTCCTTCAGGTTTTCGGGGACGCGGCCGCCGTTGGGCAGGCACGAGCGGGCGATTTCCTTGAAGGGGAGGAAGCCGTGGCGCTCGCAGCCGTAGTCGACGAATGCGGCCTCGAGGCTGGGCTCGACGCGGGTGACGACACCCTTGTAGATGTTGCCCTTGCGTTGTTCCTTGCTGGCGGACTCGATGTCAAGGTCGACGAGCTTTTGGCCGTCGACGATGGCAACCCGGAGTTCTTCCGCCTGGGTTGCGTTGAAAAGCATGCGCTTCATTCTTTACTCCCGCGCGCGTGCATACGGGACAGGCCAGACTGCCGCCTTGTGCCGGCGGCTCATGCGATCACGGATAGGCTTGGTGAAATGGCATGGAGTGAAGTGTCCTGTTCCTGGAGAGGTCACCGGCCAAGGCCGGGGCGGTCTTTCCGATTCCCGCTGGCTTGGGGCCGAGCGTGAATGCTGATTTCGTATGCTTCTTGTCGCGTCATTGATAACATCGCTGCTTTGCCGACTGGCGGGGCGGTGGTTTCGACTGGCCGCGCCAACTTGAGTGTGAGCTGGGCGGCAGGAATCCAGGCGGGCCGGATGGCGGCGGCCGGTGAGCGTTTTAACCGGCGTGATCTCTAAGGTTTCCGGCATGGACTGCCGGGCAATTGGACAGGCGGAACTCAGCCTGAACCGGCGGTAGTGTATATGAAAATGAAGGACTTAGAGAAAGATTCGGTCAGGCGGGTGAGGGTCGACGACAGTGCGGACAATCAGCGCCTCGACAATTTTCTGATGGCGCGGCTCAAAGGCGTGCCGAAAAGCCGCATCTACAAGCTCGTCCGCGGCGGCGAGGTGCGGATCAACGGGGGGCGTGTCGACGTCGGCTATCGGCTGAAGCTGGGCGACGAGGTGCGCATTCCGCCGGTGCGCACCGCCGAGCCGGTGATCACGCCCGCCACCCACCTGCCGCACGGCGGCCTCCGCCTGCTGCCGAACGTGCTCTACCGCGACGACGCCCTGATCGCGCTGAACAAGCCGGCCGGCATGGCCGTGCACGGCGGCAGCGGCATTTCGCGCGGGGTGATCGAGCAGATGCGGCTGGAATTGCCCGAATGCCGCTACATGGAACTGGTGCACCGGCTCGACCGGGAGACGTCCGGCGTGCTGCTGATCGCGCTGAAGCGGCGCGCGCTCGTGGGCCTGCACGCGGCGATGCGCGAGGGCAGGATCGAGAAGCGCTATCTGACCCTGGTGGCGGGGCGCTGGCCGAATCCGCTGCAGCACGTGAAGCTGCCGCTGCACAAGCGCGTGACCGACGAGGGCGAGAAGCGCGTGACCGTGCGCGACGAGGGGCAGGCCGCGCACACCATCTTCCGCCGCCTGCGGCAGTTCGAGGCATTCACCCTCCTGGAAACGGAACTGAAGACGGGGCGCACCCATCAGATACGCGTCCATGCCTCGCATCTCGGATTCCCGATCGCGGGCGACGACAAATACGGCGATTTCGAACTCAACAAGCGGCTGGCGAAGCAGGGATTGAAGCGCATGTTCCTGCACGCGGCGAGGCTGGCATTCGATCACCCGATTTCAGGCGAGCGCATGCAGGTCGAAGCGCCGCTGCCCGATGACCTGGCCAGATTTCTCGACACCTTGAAGACGCATCATGACGATTAAGCCCAAGCAGTTTGATCTGCTGATTTTCGACTGGGACGGCACCCTGATGGATTCCGCCGGAATCATCGTCGACTCGATCCAGCGCGCCTGCGAGGACATCGGGCTCGCCGCGCCGAGCGACCGCGCGTCGCGCCAGATCATCGGACTCGGGCTCACGCAGGCGCTGCAGACGCTGCTGCCGGACCTGCCGGAAGAGGCCTATCCGCGCCTGGTCGAGCGCTACCGCCATCACTATCTCGGGCGCGACGACGGGATCCCGCTGTTTGCCGGCGTGGCCGACGGCATCCGCGAACTCCACGCGGCCGGCTTCCAGCTCGCCGTGGCGACGGGAAAAAGCCGCGTGGGCCTCGAGCGCGCGCTCGAGACAAGCGGCCTGGGGGCGTGGTTCGCCGGCACCCGCTGCGCCGACCAGACGCATTCCAAGCCGCACCCGGCGATGGTGCTCGAACTGATCGCCGAATTCGACGCCGATCCTGAGCGCACGCTGGTCATCGGCGACACCAGCCACGATCTGCTGATGGCGGCCAACGCCGGGGTCGCCAGCCTCGGCGTGACCTATGGCGCGCACGAGGCGGGTGACCTGCATCCGCACGCGCCGCTCGCGCTGATGGACAGTTTTGCCGAGGTCTACGCATGGCTGAGCGCGAACGCCTGATCTGCGCGGCGAGCGACCTGCCCGAAGCGGGCAAGGGCGTGCGTTTCGAGCTGACGCGGTGCGGCCAGCCGCAGCCGGCTTTCGTCGTGCGCTACGGCGGGCAGCCGCGCGCCTTTCTCAATCAATGTGGCCACGTGCCGGTGGAGCTCGACTGGCAGGAAGGCGAGTTCTTCGACCACTCGCGGCTATACTTGATCTGCTCCGTCCACGGCGCGCTCTATCATCCGGCGAGCGGACACTGCGTCGGCGGGCGCTGCGCCGGGCGCGGCCTGAGCCCGGTCCCGGTCGTCGAACGCGACGGCCAGGTGTATGTATTGGAAACAGCCTGATGGAAGAACAATGAGCGAACAAGAAAAACCTGCCCCGGCAAACTGGGAACGTGAAGTCCTGGAAAAACTGGCGCTGGCGGCGGTCCAGGAACAACGCCGCAGCCGCCACTGGGGCATCCTCTTCAAGACGCTGGGCCTCCTGTATCTGTTCCTCGTGCTGTTTCTCGTGGCCGGCTGGTTCGGCTCGGAAGGCGTGTCCATCAAGGAACACACCGCGCTGGTCGACCTGCAGGGCGAGATCGCGTCCGACAAGGCGAGCGCCGACGCGGTGATCGCGAGCCTGCAGAGCGCCTTCGACGACAAGAAGACCAAGGGCGTCATCCTGCGCATCAACAGCCCCGGCGGCAGCCCGGTCCAGGCCGGGCAGATCCACGACGAGATGCAGCGCCTGCGCGCCCAGCATCCGAACATTCCCCTGTACGTGGTGGTGGACGACATCTGCGCGTCGGGCGGCTATTACGTTGCGGTCGGCGCCGACAAGATCTTCGTCGACAAGGCCAGCATCATCGGTTCCATCGGCGTCCTGATGGACGGCTTCGGCTTCACCCAGACGATGCAGAAACTCGGCGTCGAGCGCCGCCTCCTGACCGCGGGCAAGAACAAGGGCTTCCTCGATCCGTTCTCGCCGGTCGATCCGACGCAGGAAGCCTATGCCAAGCAGATGCTCGAAGAAATCCACGGCCAGTTCATCAACGTCGTGAAGGAAGGCCGCGGCAAGCGCCTGAAGGAAACGCCCGACATGTTCAGCGGGCTGGTGTGGAGCGGCGAGAAAAGCATCCGGCTGGGCCTCGCCGACGGCTATGGCAGCGTCGAGTCGGTCGCGCGCGACGTGATCAAGGCCAAGGATGTCGTCGACTATACCCAGCACGAGGGTCTGGCCGCACGGCTGGCGGGGCGTCTGGGCGCATCGATGGCGAACGCGCTGGCGCCGTTCGAAAAAGCCGGCTTCACGCTGCGGTGAGCGATTACCGGCCGATCCCCTGCGCCGACCACGAACGCCTGGAATTCGCCGTGCTCACGCGGCAGTGGCTGGATGTGCGCGTGGACGGCGCGCCGCAGCGGCTGCTGCCGCTGGACGTGTATACACGCGATGGCGCCGAGTGGCTGCAGGCGCGGAACGAGGCGGGGGAGACGGCGGTGCTCAGGCTGGACCGGCTGAAGCTCTGACGCGTTCGCCGCGCCCGCGGCAAGCGGCGGTCGGGCTGGCGCTCAAAGCGTCTGCACGAACGCCAGCACCTCCGCCGCGTGCCCTGGCGCCTTCAGCCCGCGCCAGCTCTTCACCAGCTTTCCGTCCGCATCGAACACGAAGGTGCTGCGCTCGACCCCGCGCACCTGCTTGCCGTACATGTTCTTCAGCTTCATCACGCCGAACAGTTTGCACACGGTTTCATCCGTGTCGGACAGCAGTTCGAACGGAAATCCGTATTCGGCCTTGAAGCCTTCGTGCGATTTCAGGCTGTCGCGCGAGACGCCGACGACGAGCGTGCTGGCCTTGCCGAAATCGGCGTAGAGATCCCGGAATTCCTGGCCTTCGAGCGTGCAGCCCGAGGTGTTGTCCTTGGGATAGAAGTAGACGACGACATTCTTGCCGCGATGGTCGGACAGCCTGAATCGGCCATTGCCGGTGGATGGCAGTTCGAAATCGGTGACGGCGGGTTCGCTCATGATGGGCTCTCTTTAACGTGACGAGGATTTAAGCAGGACGATGACGGCGCCGCTGCCGCCGTCGACGGTGCGGGCCTGGCAAAACGCGAGCACGTCCTCGCGCTGCATGAGCCAGTGGCGCACCTTGTTCTTCAGGACGGGCAGGCGGTTTTTCGAGCCGTGGCCCTTGCCGTGGATGACGCGCACGCAGCGGCGGTCCTCGATCATGCAGCGGTTGAGAAAGGCGGCGAGTGCGACGCGCGCCTCGTCGCCGGTGTGTCCGTGCAGGTCGAGCTCACCCTTGATGACCCAGCCGCCGCGCCGCAGTTTCCTGAGCGCGGCGATCGGCACGCCCGGCCGCGCGAAGAATAGTTCCTCGCCGGTGGAGACGGCGGCCTCCCAGTCCCAGGGGTCGGACAGCGCGTCGACCAGCACCTGCCGTTCGTCCGCGCGCCGCTGACGGGCGACGGGCCTGGGACGCGGACGCGCGACGTCGGCGCGGTTCGGCGGCGGCAGCGGGACGGCGCCGGCGACGGCACGGCGGAACAGCAGGGTGCCGTCGATGGGGGAGCGGGAGGTTTTCGATACCGGATGCGGCGCGTCCTGCGGGGCGGACGGCTCGCGCAGCGCGCGGCGGACGCGCGCCAGCGCCTCGAACGCGTCGGGCGCGAGCGCGCTGCGGCTGCGTTTCATCTCACTTGGTCTTGCCCAGCGCGTCGAGGTAGCGTTCGGCGTCGAGCGCGGCCATGCAGCCGCTGCCGGCGCTGGTGACCGCCTGGCGGTAGATGTGATCCTGGACGTCGCCGGCGGCGAACACGCCTTCGATGCTGGTTGCCGTGGCGTTGCCCTTGTTGCCACCGCGGGTGACGATGTAGCCGCCGTCGAGTTCGAGCTGGCCTTCGAAGATCGCGGTGTTGGGCTTGTGGCCGATCGCGATGAAGATGCCGGTGAGCGCGATGTCCTTGGTCGAGCCGTCCTTGTGCTTGACGCGCATGCCGGTGACGCCGGTCTTGTCGCCCAGCACCTCGTCGAGCGTGCTGTCGAGTTCGAGGCTGATCGTGCCCTCCTTGACCTTTTCCATCAGGTGGTCGACGAGGATCTTCTCCGACTTGAAGGTGTCGCGCCGATGCACGACGGTGACGTGACGGGCGATGTTGGCGAGATACAGCGCTTCCTCGACCGCCGAATTGCCGCCACCGATGACCGCGACGTCCTGGTTCTTGTAGAAGAAGCCGTCGCAGGTGGCGCAGCCGGACACGCCCTTGCCCATGAAGGCCTGCTCCGACGGCAGCCCGAGGTACATGGCCGAGGCGCCGGTGGCGACGATCAGCGCGTCGCAGGTGTAGGTGCCGGAATCGCCGATCAGGGTGAAGGGCTTCTCGCCCAGCCTGGCGGTGTGGATCTGGTCGAAGATGATCTCGGTCTTGAAGCGCTCGGCGTGGCGCTGAAAGCGGTCCATCAGCTCGGGGCCCTGCACGCCGTCGACGTCGGCCGGCCAGTTGTCGACGTCGGTCGTGGTCATCAACTGTCCGCCCTGCTGCATGCCCGTGATGACGACCGGAGAGAGATTGGCGCGCGCGGCGTACACCGCCGCCGAATAGCCGGCCGGGCCGGAACCGAGGATGATGAGTTTGTGGTGTGCGGTGCTCATGTCAGTAGTCAGCCATGGGGGAAAGACGATTATTCTAACCAAACTTGGCGATGGCATTCCCATGCTGCCAGTCCGGTAAGCCTGGCCGCTATAATTGGGGCACTTTTGCCTGCTTCAACTCTTCATGGCGCGTCCCGCTTCCCGTCCCTCGACTCCCTTATCGCCCCGGATGCAGCGCTTGCTGCGCGAAGCGCGCGCCTTGCTCGTTGGCTGTGCGGCGCTGCTGCTCGCCGGGATACTGCTCAGCCATAGCGCGGCCGACCCGGGCTTCAGCACGACCGGCGATACCAGCGTCGTGCACAACCTGGGGGGGCGCTTCGGCGCCTGGCTGTCGGACCTGCTGCTGATGCTGTTCGGCGTGTCGGCCTGGTGGTGGGTGGGGCTCGCGGCAGCCTATGTCGTTCATACCTTTCGCCATCTCGACGAGGCGCCCTACGCCGGGCGGGGTCAGCGCTGGCTGAAACTGGGCGGATTCGGCTTGCTCCTGCTCGGCAGCACCGGCATCGAATGGCTGCGTGCCTGGCATTGGGCGGTGGCGCTGCCGGACGTGCACGGCGGCGTGATCGGCGCGGGGGTGGGCGCCGCGGCCGGGGCGCTGCTCGGATTCACCGGCGGCTCGCTGGTCCTGCTGCTGCTGATGGCGGTGGGGTTCAGCCTCTTCACGAGCACGTCGTGGCTGACGATGGCCGAGCGCACCGGCGCGGGGGTGGAATGGGTCTGGTGGACGTCGATCCGGGCCTGGCAAACCTACCGCGACCGCAAGCTCGGCGAAGCGGCGCAGTTGAAGCGCGAAGCGAAAGTGTCGGTGGAAAAGAAGAAGCGCGTCGAAGCGCCCCCGATCCGCATCGAGCCGGTGGTGCGCGAAATCCCGCAGTCCGAGCGCGCCGTCACCGAAAAGCAGGCGCCGCTGTTCTCCGACCTGCCGGATTCGCCTTTGCCGCCGCTGCACCTGCTCGACCCCGCCGACGAGGCGGTGGAGACCGCGAGCCCCGAAGCGCTGGAATTCACCTCGCTGATGATCGAGCGCAAGCTCGCCGAATTCGGGGTCGAAGTGAAGGTCGTGTCGGCTTCGCCCGGCCCGGTCATCACGCGCTACGAGATCGAGCCCGCGACCGGCGTGAAGGGCAGCCAGATCGTCAACCTGGCGAAGGACCTGGCGCGCACCCTGTCGGTGATCAGCATCCGCGTGGTCGAGGCGATTCCCGGCAAGCACACGATGGGGCTGGAGATTCCCAACCCGAAGCGGCAGATCGTGCGCCTGTCCGAGATTCTCGGCTCCAAGGCCTACCACGACAGCGCGAGCCCGCTCACCGTCACGCTCGGCAAGGACATCGCAGGCAACCCAGTGGTGGCCGATCTCGGCAAGATGCCGCACTTGCTGGTCGCAGGCACGACCGGCTCGGGCAAGTCGGTCGGCGTCAACGCCATGATCCTGTCGCTGGTCTACAAGTCCGATCCGTCGGCCGTGCGCATGATCATGGTCGACCCCAAGATGCTGGAGCTGTCGATCTACGAAGGCATCCCGCACCTGCTGGCGCCTGTGGTCACCGACATGAAGCAGGCCGCCAGCGCGCTCAACTGGTGCGTCGGCGAGATGGAGCGGCGCTACAAGCTGATGTCGGCGGTCGGCGTGCGCAACCTCGCGGGCTACAACCAGAAGGTGCGCGACGCGAAGAAGGCCGGCACCCCGCTGACCCATCCGTTCAGCCTGACGCCGGACAATCCCGAGCCTCTCGAGACCATGCCGATGATCGTGGTGATGATCGACGAGCTCGCCGACCTGATGATGGTGGTCGGCAAGAAGGTCGAGGAACTCATCGCGCGGCTCGCGCAGAAGGCGCGCGCGGCCGGCATCCACCTGATCCTCGCGACGCAGCGGCCCAGCGTCGACGTCATCACCGGCCTCATCAAGGCCAACATTCCGACGCGCATCGCCTTCCAGGTCTCGTCCAAGATCGACTCGCGCACGATTCTCGACCAGATGGGCGCCGAGGCGCTGCTGGGGCAGGGCGACATGCTCTACCTGCCGCCCGGCACCGGCCTGCCGCAGCGCGTGCACGGCGCCTTCGTCTCGGACAACGAGGTGCACCGCGTCGTCGATTACCTGAAGTCGCTGGGCGAACCCGAATACATCGAAGGCGTGCTCGAGTCGCCGGAAGAGGCGGGCGAGGGCGGCGGCGAATACGGCGAGGCGGGCGCGGAGGCCGATCCGCTCTACGACCAGGCGGTCGCCTTCGTGCTGAAGTCGCGGCGCGCGTCGATCTCGTCGGTGCAGCGCCAGCTCCGGATCGGCTACAACCGCGCCGCGCGCATGATCGAGGACATGGAGCGCGCCGGCCTCGTCTCGGCGATGCAGTCGAACGGCAACCGCGACGTGCTCGCGCCGGGGGGCGAGGCATGACGTTCTATGCGCTGATTCCCGCCGCCGGCTCGGGCTCGCGCATGGGCGGCGCCGTCGAAAAGCAGTACATGGACCTCAACTCGGTGCCGATGATCGCCCACGCGATGATGGTGCTGGCGCGCGAGCCGCGCATCGAGAAGCTGTTCGTCGTGCTGTCGCCCACCGACAAGCGCTGGAACAACTACGAATGGCGGGGCTGGGAGGCGCGCATCGAGGTGCTGCGCTGCGGCGGCGCGACCCGCGCCGAAACCGTGCTGAACGGCCTCGAAGCGATCGCGACAACCTGCGATCCCGACGATTGGGTGCTGGTGCACGACGCCGCGCGTCCCTGCCTGCCCGATGAGATGCTCGGCAAGTTGCTCGACGAAGTCGCGGACGACCCGGTCGGCGGTCTCCTTGCCGTGCCGGTGGCCGACACGCTCAAGCGCGCCGCGGCCGACACCACATCCGGCGCGCGGGCCGAAGCGACGGTTCCGCGCGCGGGCCTGTGGCAGGCGCAGACGCCGCAGATGTTCCGCCACGGCACGCTGACCGAAGCGCTGCGCGCCGCGGGCGGCGACATGACCGACGAGGCCTCGGCGATCGAGCGGCTCGGCCTGCAGCCGAAGCTCGTCGAATCCGACAGCCGCAATCTCAAGGTCACCTATCCGCAGGACCTCGAACTCGCGAGCATGATCATAAGGAAGCTGAATGAATGACATCCGGGTCGGGCACGGATTCGACGTCCACGCCTTCGCCGAGAACCGCAGGCTCATCGTCGGCGGCGTCGACGTCCCATACCACCTCGGACTTGCCGGGCACTCCGACGCCGACGTGCTGCTTCACGCGGTCTGCGACGCGCTGCTCGGCGCTGCCGGGCTGGGCGATATCGGACGCCACTTCCCCGATACCGACATGGCGTTCGCCGGCATCGACAGCCGCATCCTGCTGCGCGGCGTGGCCGGGCAATTGAAGGGGCAGGGCTGGCGCGTCGGCAACGTCGACGCCACGATCATCGCGCAGGCGCCGAAGATGGCGCCGCACATCGCGCGCATGACCGCGCACATCGCAGACGATCTCGGCATCGCCTTCGACCGCGTCAATGTCAAGGCCACCACCACCGAAAAACTCGGCTTCACCGGGCGCGGCGAGGGCATCGCGGCGGAAGCGGTGTGCCTGATCGCGCGTGACTGAAGCCGGGCAGGCCGAACCGCTTCCCGGCGGACGCGACACCTTCAGGCTCTTCTTCGCCCTGTGGCCGGACGACGCTGCCCGCGACGCGCTCAACCGCACCGGAAGGTGGCTGCACCGGCACTGGGGCGGCCGCCGCATGCGCGCGGACACCCTGCACATGACCCTGGCCTTTCTCGGCAGCACGCCGGCCGCGCAGCTGGACGCGCTGGCCGCGTGCGCCGCCACGATCACGAGCGAAGCGTTCGAACTCGTCCTCGACCGGCCGGGCTACTGGCGACATAACCGCATCGGTTGGCTCGGCGCGAGCGAAACGCCGCCGCAGTACCTGGAACTGGCGCGCGTGTTGAACGACGCCCTCGCCGCAGCGGGGTTTGCCGTCGACGCCCGGCCCCACGTGCCGCACGTCACGCTGCTGAGAAAATCGGCGGGCGGCGAGGCGCCGGCGTGTTCACCCGTGCGCTGGCGGGTCAAGGATTTCGTGCTGGTAAAGTCGGTGACAACCCCGGACGGCGCGCATTACGAGGTGGTCCGGCGCTGGCCCTTGGGAGCCGGGGGCGCCGCCGGCGCGGCTTGACGGCCGCGAGCGGAATATCGGCGCGTCGGCGTCGCCCGCACCCGCTCAGCGCCCCCGGCCGCTCGGGAGATCTGGCGGCTGCTGCGACGCTGGAGCGGTGCGGACCGTGGCGGGCAGGTCGAAGACGAAGCGCCATCCGGCGTAGGTTTTTGCCCCCTTGAACGCCTCGTCTTTCGCTGAAAATCCGGCGATCTTGAAAGGCTGGCCGGGCGCGCGGCTGTAGACGCCGACGATGCCGCGCGTATCGGGCTCGCGGATCAGCGCGAACTCGCCGCCGGTCAGCGGGTCGCGGTAGGCGCGGCGCAGGTGCCGCACCACGCTGGGGCGGCGGTTGTCTTCGAGCAGGTCGTCGATGCTTTGCGGCAGGCGCGGCTGGGCGGTGTCGAGCGCGTAATAGCTGCGGATGGCCTGACGATACTGGTCGCCGACGAACAGCAGCTCGGCCTCGCGTTCGCGCTGCGACTCGGTGTGCCACAGCGTTCCCGCCGCGGCCAGTCCCATGCCGATCAGCGCGATCAGCATCAGCACGAGGAAGTAGGTGAAGCCGGATTGCGCGGGCTTACCAGTCGGCATAGGTGCTGCCGTCGTGCGCGGTTCCCGGCGCGCCGCTCTTGACGTCGTACATCGCGCCCGTCGCATCCTCCGCAGGCGCGACGACCTGCCAGGTGTCCGCGCGCTCGGTGATCGGATCGACCGGGATCGAGCGCAGGTAGCGCGCGTTGACCAGCGCCTCGAGGCTCTCGGGATAGCGTCCCGTGTCGCCGTGATACTTGTCGATGGCGTCGCGCATGACGGCAAGGTCCTGCTTGAGGACGGTTTCGCGCGAGAGTTCCAGATGCTTGAAATAGCGCGGCATCGCCAGCGTCAGGAGCAGTGCGATGATGGCCATCACGACCATGAGCTCGATCAGGGTGAATCCGCGCAGCAGGCGTTTCAGCATGGCGTCACCAGTCCGCATAGGGCACGCCGTTCAGGCCGGTGGCGGGCGACAGCGAATACACGTCGAACACGTCGCGTCCCGGCGCGGGTGCGTCGGGCGGGCTGGCGTAGCTGCGCAGGCCCCAGGTGGTCGCGGCCGCCGCGGCCGCGTCCGGATAAAACGGATCGCGCGGCAGGCGCCGCAGAAAATAGATCCGGCTCGCGTCGGGCTTGCTCTTGTCGGGCACGCCCTGCCACAACACGTCGAGGCTGGCCGGGTAGCCGCTGCCGTCGGCCGGCGCGTCGACGCGGCCTTCCTTGACCGCCTCCTTGTAGGCGTCGAGCGCGGTGCGGATCTGGCGCAGCGCGTCCCGCAGGTCGGTTTCCTTGTGGCGCTGCTGTACGAGCTGGGCGAACGGCACGGCCATGGTGGCGAGCAGCGCCAGGATGGCCAGGGTGACCATCAGCTCGATCAGGCTGAATCCGGCGCTGCGCTGGCGCATGCCTATTGCCCGCTTGCCGGCGGCATTTCGCGATCGGACTGCGGCGGCGCGGCGCCCGGCGAGACCGACTGCTCGACCGGCGGCGCGGTGGGCTGCTGCGGCAGCGCCGACGGTGCCGGAATTTCGGGGGCGGACGGGACCGGGGGCGGATTCGGAATGGCCGGTTGCAGCGGCGGCGACGTCTGCTGCGACTGGCCGGGCGGGACCGAAAAGCCGCCGCCGATGGCGTTTTCGGTTCCGCCGGGAAACTCGGTCAGCGCGGGCTGCCGCGTGCTGTCGCTTCGCAGTACGCGCGGCGTGATCAGCAGCACGATCTCGGTCTTGTTGCGCTCGTTGTGGTGATCGGAGAACAGCCGCCCGAGCAGCGGGAGGTCGCCCAGGCCCGGAATCTTGGACGCGGTCTTGCGGTCCTCGTCCGAGATCAGTCCGGCCAGAACCTGGGTTTCGCCGTCCTTCAGCCGCAGCGTGGTCCCGGCGTTGCGGGTGCCGATCTGATACGTGAGCGTGCCGTTGTTGCTGCGGATTTCACGCACGATGTTGGAGACTTCGAGCCCGACCTTGATCTGGACGTCCTCCTGCGCCAGCACGGCGGGCTCGACATCGAGCTTCAGCCCCACGTCCAGATAGGACACCGACTCCGAGACGACGCCGGTCGACGTCGTATTCGACGTGATGACCGGGACTTTGTCGCCGATGTGGATCCGGGCCTTTGCGAGGTTCTTCACGCGGATGCGCGGGTTGGCGAGGATGTTGACGTCGCTGTCCACCTTCTGCAGGTTGAGCTGCGGATTGTTCATCGTGATGTCGGCGCCTGTGAGGTGGCGCAGCTTGTCGACGGTCAGCGGCAGCGGCGACAGTTCGGTGTTGGTCGTCACCACCGGCGCACCCACCGTCGACGACGTCGCCGTCTGGGTGTTGATGGTGTTGAGCAGCGAGAACTGGCTGGGGTACTGCATGCCCAGGTCGAGCAGCCGTCCGCGCTTGATCTCGAGCACCTCGACGTCGAGCATGACTTCCGGCTCGGCCAGGTCCTGGACCGCGACCAGCTTTTCCGCCATCCGGATGGCCTCCGGCGTGTCGCGCATCACGAGCAGATTCAAGCGGTCGTCGACGTACATGTCGCGGGTCTTCACCAGCGTGCGCAGCATCGACATGGTCGACTTGGCGTCGGCGTTCCCGAGGTAAAAGCTCTTCACCATCAGGTCCTCGTACATCTTCTGCTTTTGCGGCTGGTCCGGGTAGATCAGCAGCGTATTGGCGTTGACGACCTTCTTGGCCAACTGGCCGGTCATCAACAGCATGTCGACGGCGTCGACGATCGGCGTGTCGCGCGCAAACAGCGTGGCCCGCGTGTCGAGCCGCACGTCCTTGTCGAAGACGAAACTGAGACCCGACTGCCGGGAAATCATGTCGAACACGCTGCGCAGCGGCGCATCGCGAAATTCGAGCGTGATCGGCTTGTGGAAGGCCGCGCCGAGTTCGCGCGGCTTGATCTCGTCGGGCGTGCGCGCCGCCTGGATCTCCTTCAACAAGGCCAGCGCGCCGGGGTGGCCGGGCGACTGGGCGAGAATGACGCGCGCGGCCTGTTCCGCCTCGTCCGGATGGCCCGCCGCAAACGCCTTGGTCGCAGCTTCCAGGCGCCGCTGGTTTTCGCGCGCCGCGGCGAGGGCGTCCTGCAGGGCTTGCGCGCGCGGGTTTTCGGGATGGATCGCCTGCACTTTCTTCAGCGCGGCTTCGGCGTCGTCGAAGCGCCCGGCGTCGAGATCGGCCTGCGCCTGCGTCAGCAACTGGCTGGCGAGCCGTTCGCGTTGCGTGTGGTAGTAAGCCTTGAGTTCGATGTTGTTCGGTTCCTTGTCCACGCTTGCGCGGAGCAGCGCGATGCCGGCTTCGGGTTGTCCGGAGGCGATCAGCTTCTGGCTCTCGGTGAGCGCTTTGTTCGTGGCGCAGCCCGCCAGGCTCAGCGCAAGGAATACTGCGGTCAGGCAAACACGGTGGATGCGTTGCAACTCAATCTCCTGTGCGCAGGCTGCGCGTCTGGTTCAGCGGTAGGTAGGTGAAATTCAGCACGCGGCCGGTCGCCGATTCGAGCCGCCAGACGCCGTCGAGCACCTGGCCCGTGCGTACGCTGACCGGTTGCGTGCCGCGGGTCAGGTAGTAGGTGGTCTGGCCGGCCTCCTGCCATTCGCCCATGTAGGCGAACGGCAGCGCGGGCGCCTGCGGCGGGGGCGGCGGGACGTAGGGCGGCGGCGGGGGCGGAACGTACCAGGTCTGTTCGGGGAACAGGTTGGCGTGGCTCGGTCCGAGACGCGGCTCGGCTTCGAGCGATCGGGTTTGATACGCGGCGGTTGCCGGAGGGCGCGACGCGGCGACGCGGGTCGGTGCGCGCGCCGCCGGTTCGGCCACCTCGTTACGGTCGACCAGGGCCTCGTCGCGTTCGCCGAGCCCCAGCCACAGCGACCAGGCCACGACGCCCGCCAGGGCCGCGAACAAAATGGCGCGCCGCTTCGCTTCGGTCATGGCGTCGCCTCGACAAAAAGACTCAGGCGCAGCTCGGCCTGCAGCTGGATCGACTCGATGCGATCGCGTTTCAGCTTCAGTTCGTCGAGCGTGAGATTGGGCAGGCGTTCGAGCGCGGCGGCGAGAAAGGCATGCAAAGCGGGGTAGGGTCCGTCGATCGGCAGCACCAGTTGCCAGCGCTGCAGCGAGGTGCCGGTCAGCGGGGACACGCTGTATTGCCCGCGCGGCAGGGACAGCCCGTTCGCCCGCGCCAGCCGTTCCAGCTCGCCGACCATTTCCGACGCTTCGCCGGTCGGCGGCAGCGTCGCCAGCGGATTGAGCGGAGCCGGTGGCGGCGCTGCTTCGCGTTGCTCGGCCGCGCGCTGCAGCACGGCCAGCTTCGCCTGCTGCGCCTGGATCGCCGGCTGCAGCGATGCCATTCGAAACCCGTGCAGCAACAGCGCGGCCACGAGCAGGCCGAGACCGGCGAGGCCGAGCGCGCCAAGGGGACGGGCGGCTTGCCGGAGCCGCCACAGCAGCACGCCGCTCACGGGCGCAACTCCACCAGGATGCTGACGCGCAACGGCTTCTGCGCGTCGTCGACCTGAACCTCGTGCTGCAGAAGCTCGACCCGGCGCACGCCGGGCTGTTGCTGCAGGACGTCGATGTAGGCGATGGCGTCCGCCAGCCGGCGCGCCTCGGCCACCAGCCTCAGCTGCGACTTGGCCTGCACGGCGTCGAGCGAGACCAGCGCGATCTTGCCGCTGCGCGCGGCGTCGAGTGCGTCGAATGCAGGCTGCCACGAGTAGGCCAGCTCGGTCTCGACGCGCGTGCGGGCGACGCGCGCAGCGTCCTCCGCGTGCGTCGCCCGCCTGACGGTCGCGTGTACGGGAGGCCGTTCAAGCGCCGCGATGCGCATGGCGAGTCCTGCCTCGGTTGCCCGCGCGGCGTGCAGGTTCGTCCAGGACCATGCAAGGGCCGCTACGCCGGCCAAGGCCAGCAGGACGACGGGCAGGCTCGGTCGGGACGGCCGTGCATGAAAATCGAAATCGAGCCGCGGCATCGTCAGATTCCCGCGAGGGCGAGTGCGCCGCGCGCCGAGGCATCGTGGGGCAGCACGTCCCAGTGCGCGTCGCCGGAGTCCGGCGCCAGCACCGCGCCCATGCCCACGCCCTGGATCCAGATCGACGCCGGCAGCGGGAGCGCCGCCAATCCGGCTTCGCGCGCGACGAGGTCGGGCAGCGCCTCGGCCCAGTCGTCGCCGACCGGCTGGCCGGCGAGGTGGTGCCATATCCCGTCGGCGCCGCCGAACAGGGTCAGCCAGCCCGGCTCGGCCAGGGCCCACCATCCGGCGAATCGCGGCGGCAGGTGCCGCGCGGCGAAGCTGCCGAGCGGGCGCAGCGCCGGATTGCGAAAGCCGTGGCGCGCCAGCAGCGCGTCCAGTTCGTGCGCGAACGCCGCGTCCAGTGCGGCGCCGACCAGTCCGAACTGCGGCGGCTGGCTGATGACGCGGACCTCCCACCGGTCGACGAGGTCACCATAGATCTCGCGCAGGCCGGCACTCGCCAGCGTGCGTTCCTCCATCCGCGAAAGCGTCTTGCCCGGCGGCAGCGTCAGCACGTGGCGCACGAAATGCTGCGACAGCACAACCTCGACGCTGCGGCCACGCCAGGCAGGATCGGCGAGCGCCTCGTCCAGCAGCGGCAGCAGGCTCGTCGGGGCGGGGTCGTCGGTCGCCAGCACGCGGCCCGCGGACGAGTCGCTGCGGCGCAGCAGGGCCGCTTCGCCGGGGGCGAGCGCGATGCGCAGGGGTTCAGCCGACCAGCGTGACACGATTCACTTCCTCCAGCGTGGTGTCGCCCGTCTTCACCAGCGCCAGGGCGGCGTCGCGCAGGCTCTTGGTGCCGCCGTGCGCGGCCGACTCCTTGATCTGGCTGATCGGCGCGCGCGCCACGATCAGTTCGCGCAGTTCGTCGGTCAGCAGCAGGATTTCCGCAATGGCGCGACGGCCCTTGTACCCGCTGCCGCGGCAATAACCGCAGCCCGTGCCCTGGCGGAAATCGAAGTCATGGGTCTTCTCGAGCGTCAGGCCCGAGAGCTCCAGCAACTCGTCGGCGGGCACGGTCGGCACGGCGCAGTGCGGGCAGTTCACCCGCACCAGGCGCTGCGCGACGATGCCGTTGAGCGCCGAGACGAAGCTGTAGGGATCGACGCCCATGTGGATGAAGCGGCCGATGACGTCGAACACGTTGTTGGCGTGCACGGTGGTGAATACCAGATGCCCGGTGAGCGCGGACTGCACCGCGATCTGCGCGGTGTCGGCGTCGCGGATCTCGCCGACCATGATCTTGTCGGGATCGTGGCGGAGGATCGAGCGCAGGCCGCGCGCGAAGGTCAGGCCCTTTTTTTCGTTGACCGGGATCTGCAGCACGCCCGGCAATTGGTATTCGACCGGATCCTCGATCGTGATGATCTTGTCGCGGCCATGGTTGATCTCGGAAATGGCCGCGTACAGCGTCGTGGTCTTGCCCGAGCCGGTCGGCCCGGTCACCAGCAGCATGCCGTAAGGCTCGGCCGCGAGCTTGCGGATGCGCGCGAGCGTCACGCCGGCGTAGCCCAGGCCCTCCAGCGTCAGGCCGGCGAGTTCTTCCGACAGCGCCTGCCGGTCCAGGATACGCAGCACCGCGTCCTCGCCGAACACGCTCGGCATGATCGAGACGCGCACGTCGACCTCGCGCCCCTGCATCGCCACCTTGAAGCGGCCGTCCTGCGGCACGCGCCGCTCGGCGATGTCGAGTTCGGACATGACCTTGACCCGAGAAATCGCCTGCTCGGCGACTTCGGTTCCGGGCGCGTGGGCGATGTGCGAGAGCACGCCGTCGATGCGGTATTTCACCGTCAGGCCGCGCGCGTCGGTTTCCAGGTGGATGTCGGACGCGCCGGCCTTCAGCGCGTCGTAGAGGGTCGAGCGCACCAGCCGCACCACGGGGCTCACGTCCTCGGCGATGCTGGCGAACGACAGGGCCTCGGTGGCGGATTCCTGCGCCACGAGCGTGTCGATTCCGCCGACGCCCTCCATCGCCCGCAGCCCTTCCTCGTGGCGAGCCAGCAGCGTCGCGAGATCGGCGGGATGGGCAAGCCCGGTCTTGAACGGCTCGCCCAGCACGTGCCCCGCGTACGCCCGGCTCGCGCTGTCCCACGGATCGGTCGACAGCACCCACAGCTGCCCCCCGGCGTCGCGCGCCGCCAGGCAATGCCTGCGCGCCGCTTCGTTGAACGTCAGTTTGCCGAAGTCGGCCGTCAGCGCATTCAGCGCGGCCATGTCGAAGGCGGGCTGACGGCTGTGTTCGGCCAGAATCCGCAGCGCGGCGCCGGCATCGAGGCCGAACTGTTCCTGTACCCGCAGCATGACGGCCTGTCCGGCGATACGCGCCTCGCGGTGCAGGGTGGCCAGGATGGCAGGGGCCACTTCCGGGTACGGTGCGTTCACTGGATCGACCCCGCCAGGTCGAAAATCGGCATGTAGAGGAGGACCACCACCAGTCCGATCGTCAGCCCGATGAACACCATCAGGAGCGGTTCGAACAGGCGGGTGAACCAGTCGACCCAGCGCGCCATCTCCTCGTCGTGGAAGACGGCGATGCGCTCCATCATTTCGCCCATGCGTCCGCTTTTCTCGCCGACGCGCAGGAGCCGGGCCGCGACCGGCGTCGTCAGTTCGCCGTGCGCGAATGCGGCCGAGATGGATTCCCCACGCCGTATCGCGT
This sequence comes from Pseudomonadota bacterium, assembly GCA_021820845.1. Taxonomy (GTDB): domain Bacteria; phylum Pseudomonadota; class Gammaproteobacteria; order Burkholderiales; family Thiobacillaceae; genus Thiobacillus. The sequence continues at coordinate 286,254 of JAKADC010000003.1, read as the reverse complement.
CCATCGCCGTTCCCGCGCCGCTGCGCAGGTGTACCGAGAGCAGCCCGGAGACCATGCCAAGCGCCGAAACGATCGGGATGCCGCCGATCAGCAGCATGCCGAGGCTGCGGTAGAAGCGCGCCAGCTCGAACGTGCGCAGGTGCTCGCCGATCGCGGGGATGCGCCAGGCGAGGCGGGTCACCGCGGCGCGCGTGGCGGGCTGCGCCAGCGCCAGGACGACTCCCGAAACGGCCGTCGCGGCCCCGACGACGATCCAGACGCCGTGCGTCTCGATCGCGCCGCCCCAGGCCAGCAGCATCCGCGACATCCACGGCAGCTCGCGTCCGGCATCGGCATACACCGCGGCGAAACGCGGCACCACGTAAACGAGCAGAAAACCGATCACCAGCGTGCCGACGCCGATCAGCAGCATCGGGTAGATCGACGCCGACACGACCTTCTTCTTCACGGTATCGATCTGGTTCTGGTAGCCGACATAGCGGGCCAGGGCGGGTGAGAGATTGCCGGTGCTTTCGGCTGCGCGCACGGTCGCGGCATACAAGGGCGGAAACGCGGCCCCCTGCATCGTCAGGGCCGTCGAAAAGGGACGACCCTCGCGCATGGCGGCAAGCAGGCGCTCGATCAACTGGCGCGATTCCGTCCGGCTTTCCTTCTCGCCCAGCGTTTCCAGCGCCTCGGTCAGCGTCAGCCCGGCGTCCAGCAGCGCGATCAACTCCTGCGTGAACAGCACCAGCGGAAAGCGCGTCCGGTGCGTCGGCAGCCAGTTGCCGCGCTGCGCGACGATCGAAAGGACCTGTGCGCCGTCGCGCTGCAGCCGCGCCCTAGCCTCCGTTTCGTCGATCGCTTCCACGGTGGTGGCGGTCACGCCCGTTCCGGGGTACAGCGCTTTTACCCGATAACGCATGCGGCCGCCTTACCAGTTGCCGATGTCGGCGTCTTCCCCGCTACCGCCGGATGCACCATCGCGGCCGAAGGAAAAAATGTCGACTTCGCCGTGTTCGCCCGGATTCTTGTATTGGTAGGGTTTTCCCCAGGGATCGTTGGGGACCGCTTTTTTCAGATACGGACCGTCCCAGTTCGGCTCGTCCGCCGGCTTGGCGTTGAGCGCGGCGAGGCCCTGCTCGGTCGTCGGGTAGTGGCCGACGTCGATACGGTACTGGTCGAGGGCCTTTTCGAGCGCGACGATCTGGGCCTTCGCGGTCTTGACTTCCGATTTTCCGATCTGCGCGAAATACCTGGGCGCCACGTAGCCTGCGAGCAACCCCAAAATCACCAGCACGACCAGGAGTTCAAGGAGTGTGAAGCCGCGATGACGACGCGGTGCGGATGTCGCGATGGATGGAAACACGATCTAACCTCGATACGTTTGCCCGCGAGGGCGCGGAGGGATTGCAGGAGACGCCGTGGAGATCCCGCGGGCGAGGGGAGTCGCGACTGTCATGGCATTGAATTGGAGCAGGCGCATGTTACCTGTGTGTTAAAAGCGAGAAACCGGCTTGCCCGACCGCGCTTTCCGAATGGAGGTCGTCTGGTTCGCGCGAAATATCGCGTGTTCGGCGACCCAACCCCGATGGTCGGAGCGGAAGACATTTCCATCGCTGACGGACGGCGTGCATCCCGGCAAAAAGGACGTCGAATGGCAGCGTGCCCGAGGCGCTTCCTCCCGCGCCGCCTCTGGCGTTGCCATACCCGAATTACCGACGCCAAAGTATTATGGCAGCAAATAATATTTCGACAAATATAATACGATGAACGCGGCGCGTCGATGATGGACATCCGCCGCCGCATTTCCCCCTCGACGTTTCGCTCGTCGCGAAGGCCGATGCATCGACGCGTCGGCGGCCCGTTTCGTTCCGTCGGCTCGGCCAACCGCGAAAAAAAGCCGCGTCGGCTCGACACTGATGCTGCGTTTCGGTTATGATGCGCCCCGCATTAGGCGCGTAGCTCAGCTGGTTAGAGCACCACCTTGACATGGTGGGGGTCGTTGGTTCGAGTCCAATCGCGCCTACCAACATTGAAGGGGCCGGGATGGCCCGTGGGGGTTGCGAAATGTCACCGCGAACTAGGCAGGCTGTTACTGGATAAACCCCGGCGCAATCCTGTTCGCAGATCTTCTGCAATCCCTGATTCTGTACTATCCAAAAGCGCGGCCGGTCCGCGCTTTTTTCGTTTCTGGAGTCTGAAATGGTCAACGTCACGCTTCCCGACGGCTCGGTTCGCCAGTTCGACGGCCCGGTTACCGTCGCACAGGTCGCTTCCAGCATCGGCGCAGGTCTCGCCAAGGCCGCGCTCGCGGGAAAGGTGAACGGCAAGCTGGTCGACACCAGCCATCTCATCGACGCCGACGCGGCGCTCGCGATCGTCACGGCGAAGGACGCCGAAGCGCTCGAACTGATCCGCCATGACGCCGCGCACGTGATGGCGCAGGCGGTGCAGGAGCTGTATCCCGGCACCCAGGTCACCATCGGCCCGGCGATCGAGGACGGCTTCTATTACGACTTCGCGCGCGAGCAGCCTTTCACCCCGGAAGACCTGGAGCGGATCGAGAAGCGCATGGACGAGATCGTCAAGCGCGACCTGCCGATCCGGCGCGAGGTGTGGTCGCGCGAAGAGGCGATGAAGGTGTTCGCCGATCTGGGCGAGACCTACAAGGTCCAGATCATCGACGAGGTGATTCCCAAGGGCGAGGAACTCTCCATCTACCGCCAGGGCGACTGGTTCGACGTCTGCCGAGGCCCGCACCTGCCGTCGACCGGCAAGCTGCCGCGCGCCTTCAAGCTCATGAAGCTGGCCGGCGCCTACTGGCGCGGCGACTCGAAGAACCCGATGCTGCAGCGCATCTACGGCACCGCCTGGACGAAAAAGGAGGATCTCGACGCCTACCTGCATCGCCTGGAGGAGGCGGAGAAGCGCGACCACCGGCGGCTCGCGAAGCAGCTCGACCTGCTGCACATGCAGGACGAGGCGCCGGGCATGGTGTTCTGGCATCCCAAGGGCTGGATCGTGTGGCAGCAGATCGAGCAGTACATGCGCCAGAAGTTCGTCGAGTACGGCTACCAGGAGGTGAGAACGCCGGCGGTGATGGACAGGAGCCTGTGGGAAAAGTCGGGCCACTGGGACAACTACCGCGACAACATGTTCACCACGGCCTCGGAGAACCGCGACTACGCGGTGAAGCCGATGAACTGCCCGGGGCACGTGCAGATCTTCAACAGCGGCCTGCATTCCTATCGCGACCTGCCGCTGAGGCTCGCCGAATTCGGCTCCTGCCATCGCAACGAGCCGTCGGGCGCGCTGCACGGAATCATGCGCGTGCGCGGCTTCACCCAGGACGACGCGCACATCTTCTGCACCGAAGACCAGATCGAGCAGGAGGTGGCGGACTTCATCGTCATGCTGCAGAAGGTCTACGTCGATTTCGGCTTCGACGACGTGCTCGTCAAGCTCTCCACCCGGCCGGACAAGCGCGTCGGTTCGGACGAGAGTTGGGACAAGGCCGAAGCGGCGCTGGCGGCCGCGCTGGAGAAAAACGCGCTGGCCTTCGACCTGCAGCCGGGCGAGGGCGCGTTCTACGGCCCCAAGATCGAATTCACGCTGAAGGACACGCTCGGCCGCCTGTGGCAGTGCGGCACGATCCAGCTCGATTTCAATCTGCCGGTGCGGCTCGGCGCCGAATTCGTCGACGAGGACAACGGCCGCAAGCCCCCGGTGATGCTGCATCGCGCCATTCTTGGCTCGATGGAGCGCTTCATCGGCATCCTGATCGAGCACCACGCCGGCAATTTCCCGCTCTGGCTCGCGCCGGTGCAGGTGATGGTGCTGAACATCAGCGAGCGCCAGGCCGAATATGCGCGGAAAATCGTGCAGTCGCTCCGCGACGCGGGCATCCGGGCAGCGTCGGACTTGAGTAATAACAAGATCACCTATAAAATCCGCGAGCACAGTTTGCAGAAGCTGCCCTATCAGGTGATCGTCGGCGACAAGGAAATGGAAGCCGGCATGATCGCCGTCCGTGCCCGTGGCAATCAGGACCTGGGGCAGCTCGGTTTGGATGACTTGATCGCGCGCCTTAAAGCCGAAACGCTGGCGCGCCGGTAACAGCGGTCAAACAAGGCGCCGGGGCCTCCCGTGATCGGGAACGGTCCAGCGCCTTCTTTAATTGGTTTGGCCTTTTTGCCTTGACGCACGGCGTCAGGTTTTTATTGGAGAACGGCTCATCGCGACGGAAAAGAAGCAGACGCGCATCAACGGTGAAATTACAGCGCCCGAGGTGCGGTTGGTCGGTATGGAAGGCGAGCAGCTCGGCATCGTGAAGATTTACGACGCGCTGCGGCAGGCGGAAGAAGCTGATCAGGACCTGGTTGAAATTGCCCCGACGGCCCAGCCGCCCGTGTGCAAGATCATGGACTATGGCAAGTTCAAGTACCAGGAGAGCAAGAAGCAGCACGAAGCCAAGCTGAAGCAGAAGCAGGTCCAGATCAAGGAAATCAAGTTCCGTCCCGGCACGGACGAAGGCGATTACCAGATCAAGCTTCGCAACCTGATCAAGTTTCTTGAAGAAGGCGATAAGACCAAGATAACATTGCGGTTTCGGGGGCGCGAGATGGCCCACCAGGAAATCGGGATGGCGCAGTTGCGGCGGGTTTCGAACGACCTCGCCGAGCTTGCGGTGGTCGAGCAGTTTCCCAAGATGGAAGGCCGCCAGCTGGTGATGATGCTGGCGCCGAAGAAGAAGGTCTGACGGTTTACGAGACCGGCGTTTCTCGACCCGAACCGGGTCAATACGCCACACAATACGTGCAGTCGGGTTGGTGAAGCATTCCGCGTCGCGGGGTCACCTGGCCGCATGAAATAAAAGGAAGCATCATGCCTAAGATGAAAAGCAAGAGCGGCGCCGCCAAGCGGTTCCGCGCGCTGGGCGGCGGCGGGTTCAAGCGCTCGCACGCGTTCATGCGTCATATTCTCACCAAGAAGAGCACCAAGCGTAAGCGCCAGTTGCGCGGCATGGAAACCGTCAACGCCAGCAACCACAAAGCGGTTGCGCGCATGTTGCCCTACGCATAAAGGAGAGAAAGCATGCCACGCGTCAAACGGGGCGTAACCGCCCGCGCCAGCCACAAGAAGATCCTCGACGCCGCCAAGGGCTATCGCGGCCGCCGCAAGAACGTATTCCGCGTCGCCAACGAAGCGGTGATGAAGGCCGGTCAGTACCAGTACCGCGACCGTCGTCAGCGCAAGCGCCAGTTCCGCGCGCTGTGGATCGCCCGTATCAACGCCGCTTCGCGTCAGCACGGCCTGACCTACAGCGTGTTCATGAACGGGCTCTCCCGCGCCGAGATCGGGATCGACCGCAAGGTGCTGTCCGACATCGCGATCTTCGACAAGGACGCCTTCGCCAAGATCGTCGATCAGGTCAAGGCCAAGCTGGCGGCGTAAGCCGTCGAACTGTCACAAGAAAAGGCCGCAAGGCCTTTTTTTGTTTGTGAACGACTCGAGACTCCTGCCATGCGCAATCCCAACGAAATCGTTGCCGAGGCCCTGACCGCCCTCCAGGCCTGCCCCGACCTGCCGACGCTGGAACAGGTCAAGGCGGCCTATCTGGGCAAAAACGGCCAGTTGACCGAATTGCTGAAAAGCCTGGGCACGATGCCGGCCGACGAGCGCAAGACCGCGGGCGCCCGCATCAACGAGGCCAAGCAGGCGGTCGAGGCGGCGCTCAAGGACCGTCGCGGGGCGCTGCAGCAGGCCGAACTGGACCGCCAGCTCGCGTTCGAAACCCTGGACGTGACCCTGCCCGGGCGAGGCCTGGCACACGGCGGCCTGCACCCGGTGTCGCGCACGCTGACGCGCATCCAGGCCTTGTTCCGCTCGATCGGCTTCGAGGTGGCGACGGGGCCCGAGATCGAAACCGATTTCTTCAATTTCACCGCGCTCAACATCCCCGAGGATCACCCGGCGCGCGCGATGCACGACACGTTCTACCTGCAGGATGGCGCCTTGCTGCGGACCCATACGTCGCCGGTGCAGGTGCGCTACATGCAGGATCACCGGCCGCCGCTGCGCGTCATCGCACCGGGCCGGGTCTACCGCTGCGATTCCGACGTCACGCACACGCCGATGTTCCACCAGGTCGAAGGCCTGTGGGTGGACGAATCGGTGTCGTTCGCGGACCTGAAGGGTGTCCTCGCCGACTTCATGCGCAACTTCTTCGAACGCGACGATCTGCCGGTGCGTTTCCGCCCGTCGTTTTTCCCGTTCACCGAGCCGTCGGCCGAAATGGACATCGGCTGCGTCATGTGCGGCGGGGAAGGCTGCCGCGTGTGCTCGCATACCGGATGGCTCGAAGTGCTCGGCTGCGGCATGGTGCACCCGAATGTGTTCCGCCACGTCGACATCGATACCGAGCGCTTCGTCGGCTTCGCGTTTGGTCTCGGCGTCGAGCGCCTGGCGATGCTGCGATACGGCGTCGACGATTTGCGCCTGTTCTTCGAAAATGACCTTCGTTTCCTGAAGCAATTCAATTAATTGGGGCGCATTCATCATGCAATTTCCTGAATCCTGGCTGCGCAATCTCGTCGACCCTGCCCTGGATACCGCACAACTCGCCCATGCCCTGACCATGGCGGGCCTCGAAGTCGAGGCGCTGACCCCCGCTGCCCCGTCATTCAACCAGGTCGTGGTGGCGGAGATCGTGTCGGCCGCGAAGCACCCCAACGCGGACCGCCTGCGCGTGTGTCTGGTCGACGTTGGCGAGACGATGCCGGTCACCATCGTGTGCGGCGCGCCGAATGCTCTGCCGGGACTCAAGGTTCCGTGCGCCCGCCCTGGTGCGAAGCTGCCAGGAATCGAAATCGAGGTCGCGAAGGTGCGAGGCGTCGAATCCTTCGGCATGCTGTGCTCGACCCGGGAACTCGGGCTGGAAGGCGACGCAGACGGCTTGATGGTGCTGGGCGCCAAGGCGCCGGTGGGCGAGGATCTCCGCAACTGGCTCAATCTGGACGATACGCTCGTCACGCTGAAGCTGACGCCGAACCGCGCGGATTGCCTGTCGCTGCAGGGACTGGCGCGGGAGGTCGGCGCGATCACCGGCGCCGAGGTGCGTTTCCCGCAGATCACGCCGGTACCCGAACGTATCCAGGACAAGCTGCTGGTGCAGGTGTCGGATCGCGATGCCTGCCCGCTTTATCTGGGTCGCCTGGTGCGCGGCATCAACGCGCAGGCGACGACGCCGCGCTGGATGGCCGAGCGATTGGAGCGCAGCGGCATCCGTCCGTTGCTGGCGCCGGTCGATATCACCAACTACGTGCTGCTCGAACTGGGCCAGCCGATGCACGCCTTCGCCCTGTCGCGGCTCAAGGGCGGCATCGAGGTGCGCATGGCGCGCGAGGGCGAAAGCCTCACGCTGCTGAACGGCGAGACGGCCGAACTCGCTCCCGACATGCTGGTGGTTGCCGATGCGAGCGGCCCGGTGGCGCTCGCGGGCATCATGGGCGGTCTGCCCACCAGCGTCGAGCGGGCCACGGTGGACGTGTTCCTCGAGGCGGCGTTCTTCGCGCCCGCGGCGATCGCCGGCCGCGCGCGGCGGCTCGGCCTGTCGACCGATTCCTCGCACCGCTTCGAGCGCGGCGTCGATTTCGGCGGCACGCGCGCGGCGATGGAGCGCGCGACCCAGTTGCTCATCGATATCTGCGGCGGCCAGGCCGGCCCGATCACCGAGGTCGCGGCGGGGCTTCCGCAGCGGCAGCCGATCACGCTCAGGCTGGCGCGCCTCAAGCGCGTCGCCGGCATCGAACTCGACGCCGATCAGGTTGCACGCGGCCTCGCCGCGCTCGGCGCGCAGGTCGAGCGCCAGGAAGACCGCCTGATCGTCACGCCGCCGACTTTCCGCTTCGACCTCGCGATCGAGGAAGACCTGATCGAAGAAGCGGTGCGGCTTTTCGGTTACGACAACGTGCCGGCGCAGCCGCCGGCAGCGCCGTCGCGCATGCTGCCGCAGGACGAAACCGTGCTCACCGACGATGCCCTGCGTCAGATGCTGGTCGATCTGGATTACCAGGAGGTCATCACCTACAGCTTCGTCGACCCGGCATGGGAAACCACGCTCGATCCCGACGTGCGCCCGCTGCCGCTCGCCAACCCCATCGCCAGCCAGCTGTCGGTGATGCGCACCACCCTGTGGGGCGGCCTGCTCGACACGCTGCGCAACAACCTCAATCGCCAGCAGGACCGGGTGCGCATTTTCGAGTTGGGACGGGTATACACGTCGCAGGCCGAGCAGCCGCTGCGCGTGGGCGGACTCGCCTACGGCGACGCGCAGCCCGAGCAGTGGGGCGCCGCCGCGCGGCCGGTGGATTTCTTCGATCTGAAGGGCGATCTCGAGCGGCTGTTCGGCCACGCGCTCGACACGCGCCCCGGCGCGCACCCGGCGCTGCATCCGGGACAATGCGCGCAGATCTGGGTCGACGGCCGGGCGATCGGCTGGATCGGCGCGCTGCACCCGCGATTGGTGCAGGCATTCGGCTTGGCCGCCGCGCCCGTGCTGTTCGAAGTCGACAGCCAGGCGCTGCGCCAGCGCGGCCTGCCGCGCTACGCCAGCTTGTCCCGCTTCCCGCTGGTGCGGCGCGATCTGGCGTTCGTGCTCGACGTCAATACGCCGGCCGCCGAGCTGCTGAACGCGTTGCGCGACGCCGCGACGGAGCAGGTCCGCGCCATCGACGTGTTCGACGATTACCGGGGCAAAGGCATGGCTGAAAGCCAAAAAAGCCTTGCTATCCGGGTAGTTATCCAAGATACTGAACGCACGTTGACGGATCAGGACGTGGAGGAGGCAGTGGAAAAACTGGTCGGTGCCGCGCTTCGTCACTGCAACGCCAGCCTGCGTGTTTGACGCAATTTTTTCCCCAGCCATTCCAGACGCACAAACATACAAGCATGACCACGCTCACCAAAGCTGACCTGGCCGAACTCCTTTTCGAGAAAGTGGGTTTGAACAAGCGCGAGGCGAAGGATGTCGTCGAGTCGTTTTTCGACGAGATCCGTGTGGCGCTCGAAAAGGGCGACATCGTCAAGCTGTCCGGCTTCGGCAATTTCCAGTGCCGCGAAAAACCGCAGCGCCCCGGCCGCAACCCCAAGACCGGCGAGGAAATGCCGATTTCCGCGCGCCGCGTGGTGACGTTCCACGCCAGCCAGAAACTCAAATCGCAAGTCGAAGGCGCCCAAATTGGAACGCCCAGCGCGGAGTGAACTCCCCCCGATTCCGGCGAAACGCTATTTCACGATCGGTGAAGTATCCGAGCTGTGCGCCGTCAAGGCGCACGTGCTGCGCTACTGGGAACAGGAGTTCAGCCAGTTGCGCCCGGTCAAGCGGCGCGGCAACCGGCGTTATTACCAGCATCACGAAGTCCTGCTGATCCGGCGCATCCGCGAACTCTTGTACGAAGAGGGCTTTACGATCAGCGGTGCCCGGCAGCGTCTCGAGCACGACGGCGAGCCCCGCACCGAGTCGGCCCCGGCGCCTGGAGCGACCGCGCTCGATGTCGGCAAGCTGCGCGCGGAGATCCACGCCATTCTGAAAATATTGGGCTGACGGGCTTCCGTGTCGCGCGAGTCATCTGTTAGAATCTCGGCCTTCGTCGGGGCGTAGCGCAGCCTGGTAGCGCACTTGCATGGGGTGCAAGGGGTCGGAAGTTCGAATCTTCTCGCCCCGACCAACATAACGAAAGAATCTGGGTCGGGTCAAACCGGCCCTTTTTCTTTTGCGGCGGACGAAACAAAGCCGCCGACACAGCGGTCTGCAAGCTTGATAGGCCATCTATCGTTCACGTTTGTTCATATCAGGAGAGAGTTATGGAACACACTTTACCGGCATTGCCCTTCGCCACGGACGCGCTCGCGCCGCACATGTCCAAGGAGACCTTCGAGTACCACTACGGCAAGCACCACCAGGCCTACGTGACCAATCTGAACAACCTGATCAAGGGCACCGATTTCGAGAGCAAGTCGCTCGAGGACATCGTCAAGAGCGCGCCGGCTGGCGGCGTCTACAACAACGCCGCCCAGGTGTGGAACCACACCTTCTTCTGGAACTGCCTGTCGCCCAACGGCGGCGGCGCCCCCGCCGGCAAGCTGGCCGATGCCATCAACAAGAAGTGGGGCTCGCTCGACGAATTCAAGAAGGCGTTCCAGACCAGCGCCGTCGGCAACTTCGGTTCCGGCTGGACCTGGCTCGTGAAGAAGACCGACGGTTCCGTCGACATCGTGAACATGGGCGCCGCCGGCACGCCGCTGACCACCGGCGACAAGGCCCTGTTGTGCATCGACGTCTGGGAGCACGCCTACTACATCGACTACCGCAACCTGCGTCCCAAGTTCGTCGAGACCTTCCTCAACAACCTGGTGAACTGGAAGTTCGCGGAAGCGAATTTCGCTTAAGGCAGGCGTTTGCGGAAGCGAACTTTGCTTAAGCACCTCGCTGAATCAAAGGGCCGCCGTCGCGGCCCTTTTGCTTTTGTGTGGCTGGCACTTGCCCCGCGGGGTCAGACTCGAATCCGCTCCGCCACGATTGAACAGTTTTGCCTCGCACTACGCGCTGTTTCTGGCCGACGCCGTCATCCTCGGGCTGGCTGCCGTGGCGCTCGGCGACGCCGGCATCAGCATCCCTGTCGCGCCGCAAGGCCAAGCACGCCGGCACCATCCATGTCACTGACATCAACCGCCAGATCGAAGTCGCCGGCGACCAGATCGAGGCGCTGCGATTACCCAAGACGGCGAACAAGGCATTGCTCAAACAACGCGAAAACACCGAAGCCGGCTGTGCCAAGCTGCGCGAGGAACTGGAGGAAATCCACGACTTCCGCAAATTTGTTCAGGAGCGTCTCGTCCGCCTCGACATAGACAACGTCGGCACCGGGTAGATTTCGCTTGAAAAATATAGAAACAGGGCGTATTGTCCGCAAAAATACCCAGAGGAAGATTCATGCCCGCTCGGACTCCTGTCATCTCAATTGTCCATACTGATGGGGGAGACGACGCTTTTTTGGTCTACCTAAAGGCTGCGCGCGAACACCACTCGCAGGCCAAAATTGCCCGACACCTTAAGGTGGACCCCCGTACTATCCGTCGCTGGGAGGCCCGTCAGTCTCTTCCCCCCGCGTACGTCGTTCACGCCCTACAACAGTTGTTGCCGCTCGACCGGCCAGTTGAGGGTGAAGCCACCTTCAATTTCATCGATCTGTTTGCCGGCATCGGTGGCATACGCCGCGCGTTTGAAAGCATTGGGGGCCGCTGTGTATTCACTAGTGAATGGGACGGCTACGCACAGAAAACCTACGCCGAGAATTTTCGCGATGGCCACGCCATCAATGGTGATGTAACGCAAGTTCAAGCCCGCGACATTCCTGACCATGATGTGCTATTAGCCGGGTTCCCCTGTCAGCCGTTTTCCATTGCAGGTGTATCCAAGAAGAATGCACTCGGCAAAGCACACGGCTTCGCTTGCGAAACGCAGGGGACACTGTTCTTTGATGTGGCGCGCATCATTGCAGAGAAGCGTCCACGGGCGTTTTTGCTGGAGAATGTCAAAAACCTGATGTCGCATGACAGGGGGCGCACTTTTGATGTCATCAAACGTACGCTTGCGGAAGAACTCGGCTATTACATTCACGCTCGCATCATTGATGGCGCACATTTTGTCCCTCAGCATCGCGAGCGTATTCTGATTGTTGGCTTTCGTGAGCCGGTATCTTTTGACTTCGACGCGCTGCCCCTGCCCCCCAAAGGCCAGCACATCCTGAAAGAAATACTTCATCGTGCTGATGGCACTGAGCCGGTACTACCGTGGGACGAAGGACGGTTTTTCGAACATGCCCAGAACAAGGTTCAGGACAAATACACACTCACCGACAAGCTTTGGCGCTACCTGCAGGAATACGCTGAAAAGCATCGGGCCAAAGGCAATGGCTTCGGATTCGGACTTGTCACGCCCGACAACGTGGCGCGTACCTTATCTGCCCGTTATTACAAGGACGGCTCAGAAATACTCGTTTATCAAGGTGACAACAAGAACCCTCGCCGCCTTACTCCCCGCGAATGCGCCCGACTGATGGGCTTCCCCGACACGTACAGGATTCCGGTATCAGATACGCGAGCTTACAAGCAGTTCGGCAATTCTGTAGTAGTTGACGTTATGCTTCACGTTGCAAAGTTGATGCGACCGTATCTAGAAGCGGACTCCCTAGAGCAACCTGAGTTGCCCCTCCGCTATATTGCAGCCTGAAATGATAATTCAGTGCGCGCCCCCGCCGTTTGACTTCTAGGTTCTTTCCATAAATGGCTGACGTTGTCGATAAGGCAACACGTAGCCGGATGATGGCCGGTATTCGTGGGGAGAATACCAAGCCTGAACTTGAGGTCCGACGATTCTTGCACAGCCGCGGTGTCCGATATCGCCTCCATGTGCAAGAGCTTCCTGGCAAGCCTGATATTGTCCTACCGAAATATCGAACAGTCATATTTGTACATGGATGCTTTTGGCACCGACACCGGGGCTGCAAGAACGCAGTTATGCCAAAAACTAACAGGGATTTTTGGGAACAAAAACTTCGCGCCAATGTAGCGCGGGACAGAAGAAACCTAAGGGCTCTTACGATGGCTGGATGGCGGTGCCTTGTGATTTGGGAGTGCGAGGCGCGTCAACCACAACGCCTTTCCAAGCTGCTCAGTGACTTGTATTCTTGCGGCTAATCACTACTAGATTAGTTGCGGCTGTTTGAAGAAACTTGTCGCTAACTCCAAACTGCCAGTCGAGAAAGGCTTAATTTGAGCATAATTGATGTTCACGCAATGCGCCGCTACCTTTCGGCCAGCATTTCGAGCTTGAACGCAAACAAGCTGAATGGACTACTCGCCGAAGTCGACTTCCGCAATTACCTGCAGGGCCTTGGATACGGAAATCAAGTCTCTGTGGGTGGATGGATCGCACGAAGCGAAGGAGCGGGAAATTTTGGGCAGAGGACCGTCGTGTTTTTCCCCGAGACTATTCGGGTGGGACAGACCTATCCAGCGAGCCGGGTCTTACCCCAGCCACCTCATGGTCTTCATACAATCTGCTCAACATTTCACCAAATTGGCATTCACGGCTACTACCTCACACCCAGCGTAGGAACGGCAAACGATCCGAGTAGCATTACGTGGCAAGCCGTCCAGCTAGGCGTTCCAAATCAAGCACCTTGGGCTTCTTTCCCATCGTGTATAGCGGGCTTCCGAGCTCGCCAAAGGCGATACAATTTTCTCAGATATAACACTGCAAACGTGTCCGGAATCCCCGCGAGTTCCATCGAAGAAGAGTTCTCCAAGGAGCACGCGCGCATCTCATTTCAAAGCGCGTTTATGAGTGAGATTGCCGACGTCGATGGCGTATTCTGGGGAAACCAGTACACCTACCCCATCGAAATCAAGGAGAAGACCGTCGCAAGGGACAACAAGATAGGTGATTACTTTGGTTTGGACGTCGGACCATTTGTCAAGCTTGCTTTTTATGCGGCCAAGCGAGGCAATCTCCATTCGCTATTTGTCGTTAGGGAGATTGATAACACATCAGCCCGAAACTTAGTCAACTGGTGGTATATCAAATTCGACGAGTTAGCCCAATCGGCTTCCTGGACGCCCGTCGGCGGCGGAACGAACATGCAGGGTGGGGGAAGCACCACGGTTAAGATTCCAAAATACAAGTTTCAACTGCTTAACGCGGCGACGCTTAGTACTCTCTAGGGGGAAAAGAACCCTCTCACAGTACCGCGTGAAATCGCCTCTCCCAAGTACGTCGTGCAGACGCGACAGCTTTCTGAATCGTGTTTGACTGCGATATGCCCGCTTCCGTGCGTGCCCGTAATCTGCTGACAATGGAGGAAGATACGAGAGGGCGTGTTCATCACCTGGGAGTTGAGTGCTTTAATCAGAAGTCGCGTCTTCTTGAATGCTGTGAGTTAGAGAACTATGGCCGAAACAACAAGATCACCAATCAAAGACAAGCCATTGCGTTCGCCTGGGCAGTCTCTTGAAGAAGAACGGCGAAAGCTGTTTGAGGACAAGCTTGAAACACCATTTGTGCTTGCCTTGTTTTTTACGCTTTTGGCAGCTTTGGAATGGTGGCGTTATTACATGAAGTTGCCGCTCAACCCCATTGTCTTTACTGCGTTTGCGCTCCTGTTTGTTCTTTTTGTCGCATGGCGTATCTGGAAGATTCACCCACAGTTGCGCGCGCTGAGGCTCGGCGCTGAAGGCGAAAAAGTGGTGGGGCAATTTCTCGAACGGCTTCGGGAAAACGGTTTCCAAGTTTTTCATGATCTGATTGGCGCTGGATTCAATGTGGACCATGTATTGATTGGTCCGGCTGGTGTGTTCACGGTGGAAACCAAGACTTGGAGCAAGCCGCAGCGCGGCGAGGCACGTATCAAATTCGATGGAGAGCAACTTACAGTAGCGGGCCACGAGCCCGAGCGTAACCCTGTTGTGCAAGCGCGTGCCCAAGCAGGTTGGCTTAGGGGCTTGTTGACCGAGAGCACCGGCCGGCCATGCGTAGTATTTCCCGTCGTGGTCTTTCCGGGCTGGTTTATCGAACAGAGCGAGGGCAGCCTGCGCAATATCTGGGTGCTTGAGCCCAAGGCATTGCCCAAGTTTTTGGAAAATGCTCCTCAGCGATTGGCACCTGAAGAGGTGAAGCTCGCCAGTTTCCACTTGTCGCGCTTTATTCGTAGCAGCGAGAACGAACGCAGTAGTTAAGCTTTGCAAGGCCCTGACACCTTGTTGAGTTCGACTCCACAACGCTGTGTCTGACCGTTGCGCCCGAATCTTCCTGTTAAGCCACATGCGCGCCTACACGAGCCTGGCAGGGCACATCCTCGGCTCGCACCCGCAGATCAACGGCTACTACGAGATGCACCTCAGCTACGAGGACGCGTCGGCGCTGGATCGGCAGCTTGAGCTGTTCCAGCAAGGCGATGCGCTCAAGCCAAACAGTCGCTACCTCTTCGACAAGCTGCTGCACAACGACTATGTGTTGAGGCCCGAGCGGCTGGGGCGGGCCGACATCAAGATCCTGGTTTCGCTGGCGGAGCCGGCGCACACGATCCGGAGCATCGTGCATCTGTTCCGCCAGAAGCCGGACCCGGATCTGTATGCCTCGCCGGTGGAGGCGGCAAACTATTACATGGAAAGGGTACGGGCGCTGGCAGAGTTTTGTCGGACGAGCAATTGGCCTTATTTCTATTTCGACGCGGAGCTATGGCAGCGCGCGCCGGAGCGGCTGTTGCCCCGGCTGACGGAATGGCTGGAACTGGATTCGCCCCTGAGCGCGCGGTATGAGGTGTTCAGCCAGACGGGGAAAGTGCGCCGGGGCGATACGTCGGAGCGCATGCTTCGCGGCGGAATCGACAAGGCGCGGACGGACTATTCGCATATCGCGATTCCGGAGGTGGTGCTGGACGAGGCGCGTGAGGCTTATGAGACATGCCGCAGGCAGATCATTTCAAGCGCGGATGATTCGCTGCTGACTTAGAACAGGCTGTCCCACGCATCGCGATCGGCGCGATAGTCCATCAGGGCCTCCACGATCTGGCGTTTGCGCTCGGCGCGGTGTTCGGCGGACTGGATCTGGCGCCAGGCCGGCGCATGCTCGCCGAAGTTGCGGTCGATGTTGTCGAGGAAGGCGCGCACGTGTTGCAGGGCCTTTTCCAGCTGGGGCGCGTGCAGCCACCAGTGGCCGCCACGGAAGACGAGGTCGTCGAGCTGCCGGTTCTTGTCGACGATGGCGTCGTGCTTCTGCTGGTAGAGCGCGAGCAGTTCGGCCTCTTTTCCGTTGACGACGGCCTCAATCAATTTTCGTTCGAAGGGACGGTTCACGTCGGCGCGCTTCACCAGTTCTTCGGTTGAAAACAGCATGAGGTCGCCGAAGAACTGGCGTTCGAATTCGTCGGAGAGGTCGATGCCCTGGCAGGCCAGTTCGACGCCGGGGCGGAAGTCATCACTCAAGCCAGCCTCGGTGGTGCGCCGGTGCAGGTTGGGCATGTTGAACGAGGCGAAGCGCGGGCCGATCTCGGCGGCGATGAGCCGGCCCGCGGTGGGGCCGGACATTCTCAAACGCAGATAGCCGAAGGGGATGGCGTACTTGAGCCCGGCGTAGTTGATGACATAGTTGCCCGGGTAGACCGTGCGCGCGGGACTGAGCTGAGTGTAGCCCTGGCCGTAGCCGAACCAGGTCTTGCGCGTGAGGTGCTCGCCGAAGAAGAAGGCATCGAGCCGCTGGGCGAAGTCGGCGAGGCAGGCGCCGTGGTCGTGCGCGCCCTTGAGCCGGCAGGAATAGGGGAAGGCCGCCGTCTGGTTCTCGAATCCGAACAGCTTCGCCAGGTCGTGATACGCGGCGTCGCCCGGTGTCTGCGCCGGCAGGCCGTGGAAACTGCAGGCGTCCTCGCTGCGCAGGCCGGCCAGCCGGCTGAAGAAGGCGGTGACGTCATCGAGAAAATTCGCGGCCATCACCGACGGCGATACCGGCGGGTCGCCGACCATCTTGCCGGTGAGCATGAGCGTGTCGGTGCGGCGGAAGATGCGGTCGATGGCGTGGAAGTAGGGCAGCGCGCAGACGACTTCCTCGCCGGCTGCGGTCTGCCGGTTCACGCACAGGCTCTCGTCGCTGTCGACGAGATAGTAGAGCGTCCTGGCCTTGTCCGTGGTGAGCTGCAGGAACTTCAGATAGCAGAGGTTGCGGTTGGCGGCCTGGCCCTTCCGCGAGAAGTTTTCGCGGGGCTGGGTGGTGAGCAGATGCCCGAGCCGCTCGCGCTGCGACGCGGGCAGGGCGTGCAGCAGGTCGTACTGCTCGTCGAGGCCGAAGTAGACGACCTGCAGGCCTTTCTGCCGGTATTCCTCGACCAGTGCCCGGTGACGGCGGATGCTGGATTCGTCGCGGCTGTCCTCGCTGACGATGACGGTGATGCGGTCCCACACACCGGCGGTCTGGCCCCCGTAGCCGAACAGCGTGCAGACCTGGTAAATGCTTTCGAGGCAGGCCTTGAGGTGGGGCGGGCGGTCGGCCACCGGGATGGCGAGGATGAAACGATGGCGTTCGTCGCGGACTTGAGCATGTTCGCAACGTTGCCGGATCAGCGCCTCCTGCTCGCGGAACAGCGCCTGGTAGCTCGCCAGCAGCGGATGGAAGTCCGCCGCGCCGGACCACATCGCCTGCTCCAGCAGGGGATAGCACGGCTCGTACAGGTCGATCAGCGCATCGAGCGGTTTTGCGCTTTGGGTGAGGTCCCGCAATTGACTGCCGATCTCGGCGAGACCGGGAAGGATGGATTGGTAGCGCGCGATGCAGCCCTGCAGCGACGGGACCGGGGAGGTGCGTGACGCAGCCGGATTGTCGGGAGACGGGGGGAGGGGCTGGCTGACCGGTTGCTTCATCGGTACTGGGGCGGCACGCGGGGTGGGTGCAAGGCAAAGGCGTAATAGTACCCGCCCCGCGTCCAACCCGGATGCCTGGGCGGCGCGCTGACAAGTGGGGGACGGCCAGTGTCTGCGCCGCACCCGCTTCTCCACCGTCGGCACCCCGCATGTGTAGCGCGCCCGCCTCAGCCCGTGCGCAGGATGTCCAGATAGCCGCCGCGCGTCATCGCCTGTGCTTCGCGTAGCAGCGGGGCGTCGTTTTCCACTACCGGCTCACCTGCAGCCGCGGCGTCCAGCAGCTGCAGCATGCGCGCCCAGCGGGCGCGCTGGTTCGCCACTGTCATCGGCGCGGCCAGGCCCTGGCGGCGCAACTCCGCCGCGCGGCCGACAAGGCGGAATTTCGCCGCTTCGAGCTGCGGCGCCAGCGGCAGCGACAGATCGAACGACAGGTCGAGGCGGTACGGCGCTTCGGCGGGTGCATCGGATTGCGGCGGCGGGCGCCATGAAAGTTCGTCGGGGGAGGGGGCGACGCGATCGGGCGCAAGCGGGAACTTGTAGAAGCCCCATTTCGCACCCATCCAGCATTCAAGCAGCACGCGCTCGTCGTCGACCACGCACAGTTCGCCAGTGGCGGCGGTCAGCGCGGCTTCGCCGGGCAGCGGTCCGTAGGCGCGCGGGTCCTGCTTCCATCGAGAGAAATCGCGATGCGGCGGCGCACCATAGTCGAGTTCGAGCGCGCGCCAGATGGCGATGAACGCATCGTAGTCGCGGCGGTAGTCGGGATTGCGGCGGAGAAACTCCCAGGCCCACTGGTCGCGGGTGAGGCCGGCGCAGTAGGCATAGGCGTCCGCTGGCATGTCAGATCGGCAGGAACGCCATGGTGGCGACGTTGACGATGCCGAAGCGGATCGCGCGGTTGCTCTTGTCCTCGACGATCTTCGCCAGCGTGTCGTCGTTGCCGATGAGCTTGCCGAATTCACGCTCGAAGCTGAGGTTGGCCGCGCCGTTCACGCCGACGCCGTTGGACAGCAGCCGGGGTTCGCCCCGCGGGCCGCGCGCGGTCGAAAGCTTCCACACCACGGCCTCGGTGTTGCGCGCTGCGTTGTAGAGCTTTTGCGCATCGATGTCGGTCAGCCGATAAAACTCCGTGTGGTGGCCGTACGCCGCCATGTGCATCACCAGCAGGCCGTCCATCAGCGCTCTCACGCGGTCGCCCGCGTAGTCGTCGCGCCAGGCATCGCGCAGGCTGGATTGCCAGTCGAGGTTCTTTTGCGCGGCGAGGCGCCAGTGCGGCAAGGGATCGAACACGGACGCGGTCGCGGCGTCGGCGCTGGCGAAGCCGGATTTCCGCCATTCGTTGGGATTGCGGCGGTAGAGCTTGAGCGTCAGGGTCCTGAGCGTCGCAATGGCGTCCTGCTGATGGATCTCGATCACGTCGTCGACGTCGCTCTTGGCCAGGTCGCGAAGGCTGAAATCGCGCGCGCTGCTGCTGCCGTCCTTGCGCTGGATGCCTGGGCCGCCGCAAGCGGCCAGGAGGCAGGCGGCCAACAGGCAGGCGGGGAGCGCGGCGCGGTTCACGACGAACAGCTTACCTCAATCTTTCTCGCCCACTCGGGCGGCTCGGCGGCGTAGCTGTCGCATTCCGGCTGCTCGTCGAAGGGGCGGGCCAGCAGCGCGTGCAGACGCTTGATTTCGCTGTAGTCGCGCTCGTCGGCGGCGCGCCGGATCGCGATTTCGGCCAGATGGTTGCGCAGGATGTATTTGGGGTTGACGCGGCGCATCGCGGCGCCGCGTTCGGCAGCGCCCGGGCCCTGCTGCCGCAGCGCGGCGGCATAGCGCGCCGCCCACGCATCGAAGGCCGCGCGGTCGAGAAAAAGATCGCGCAGCGGTGCGTTGCCGGCGCCGGCGCTGCTGTCGAAGTCGCAAAGGCGCCGCATGAAGATCGTGTAGTCGACACGATTTTGCGCCAGCAATTGCAGCGCATCCATGATGAGCGGCGGGGCGTCGCTGCCGGTTGCCAGGCCGAATTTCGCCGCCATGCGTTCGAGGTAGGCGCGGCCGAAAGCCTGCGGGTATTCGGCGATCGCGCTGGATGCCGTTTCCACCGACATGAGCGGCACCAGCGCCTGCGCCAGCTTGGTGAGATTCCATGCCCCGACGTCCGGCTGCTGGCCGAAGGCGTAGCGGCCGCCGGTATCGGAATGGTTGCAGATGTAGTCCGGGTCGAAGGCATCGAGGAAGCCGAACGGCCCGTAGTCGAGCGTCAGGCCGAGGATGGACATGTTGTCGGTATTCATTACGCCGTGCGAGAAGCCCACCGCCTGCCATTGCGCCATCAGATCGGCGGTGCGAAGCGCGACCTGGCGAAGGAACTCGGGGTAGGGATCGGCAAGGCCCTTCAGCTCCGGGTAGTAGCGCGCGATGACGTAATCGGCCAGGTGCCTGATCGACTCGACCTGGTTGCGGTAGTAGAACACCTCGAACGAGCCGAAGCGCACGAAGCTCGGCGCCAGCCGCGTCACGAGCGCGGCGGTTTCCTCGTCCTCGCGGTAGACTGGGTGGTCGCTGCCGATGATGGCGAGCGCGCGGGTGGTGGGGACGCCGAGGGCATGCATCGCCTCGGAGCAGAGGAACTCGCGGATGCTCGATCGCAGCACGGCGCGGCCGTCGCCGCCGCGCGAATACGGCGTGCGGCCGGCGCCCTTCAATTGCATTTCCCAGCCCGCGCCGGCCGCATTCTTCACTTCGCCCAGCAGGATCGCGCGGCCGTCGCCGAGCTGCGGGACGTAATGTCCGAACTGGTGCCCCGCGTAGAGCGCGGCGATCGCGTCCATGCCGGGCAGCAGCCGGTTGCCGGCGAGCGTCTCGATCACCTCGGGGCGCGTGATTTCACGCTCGTCGAGGTCGAGCAGCGCCAGCGCCTCCGGGCTGTAGCAGACGAGGTAGGGGTCGGGGACGGGCGTGGGGCAGACGCGCGAATAATAGGCTTCGGGCAGACGGGCGAAGCCATTGTCGAAGGTGAGCGATTCGAATTTCATGGCCCGATTCTAAGACCGGAGCGGGCGGGAGCGACCCGGCGGGCCCAATGGTTACCCGGCTAGGCGAAAAGCTGGACCGCGAACCCGTCGCGCACCCATTCGCCTTCCTGCTGCCAGCCGGCGGTCCGGGCAAGTGCGCTGAATTCGTCGCAGCGAAACTTGTAGGAATGCTCGGTGTGCAGCGTTTCGCCGAGGGCGAACCGGAAGCGCTCGCCGGCGACGCCGACCGTCTGGTCGGCGAGGCTGACGAGATGCATCTCGACGCGGCCGGCGACCGGATTGTAAAACGCGTAATGGCTGAAGCGGGCGAGGTCGAAGTCGGCGTCGAGTTCGCGATTGAGCCGGGTCAGCAGGTTGAGGTTGAAGGCCGCGGTGATGCCGGCCGCGTCGTTGTAAGCCGCGTGCAGCCGCTGCGGATCTTTCTTGAGATCGAAACCGACGAGCAGGCGGCCTTCCGCGCCGGCCAGATGGCGAAAGCGCGCGAGCAGTCCGCTCGCCGATTCAGGCGGGAAGTTGCCGATGCTGGAACCGGGGTAGTAGACGAGGCGCTTGCCCGCCGGGAGCCAGGCGGCCGCGGCCTCGAGGTCGCGCAGGAAATCCATCGCCAGCGCGGTGACGGCCAGTTCGGGATGATCGCGTGAGATGCCCTGGGCGGCAGCGGCCAGCGGCGCGCCGGCGATGTCGATGACGGCAAGATGGCTCGGCCGCAGCGCGCCGAGCAGCAGACGAACCTTGGCGCAGTCCCCGGCGCCGGGCTCGACGATGCAGTCGACGTCGCCGACGGCGGCGGCGATATCCGGAAGATGCGCGGCCATCAGCGCCTGTTCGGTCCGGCAGAGCGCGTATTCGGGCTGCGTGCAGATCGCTTCGAAGAGACGGCAGCCGGCGTCGTCGTAGAAGTATTTCGGTGGAATCGCCTTCGGGCTCGCGGCAAGCCCCGCCAGCACGTCAGCGCGCAGGTCGTCGCGGGCAGCGGGGAAATGCTTGAACGCGAACGACACTCAGAGCGCGACCTCGATGTGGCTTCCGGGCTGCAGACGGCCGATTTCCAGCGCGTGGGCGAAGCCGTGTCGATTGAAGGCATCGAGCACCGCGCCGCTCGCCTCCGGCGCGCAGCTCACCAGCAGGCCGCCGCTGGTCTGGGGGTCGGTGAGGAGGGCGCGCTGCCAGTCGGCGATGGCGTCCGCGAGGCGCACTTCGCTGCCGTAGCTCGCCCAATTGCGTTCGCTCGCGCCGGTGATGTGGCCGGCCTGCGCCAGTTCGGCCACGCCCGGCATGAGGGGCAGCCGACCGAGTTCGATGCGGGCGGCGAGCTTCGATGCCCGCGCGATTTCGAGCAGGTGGCCGAGCAGGCCGAAGCCGGTGATGTCGGTCATCGCATGCACGCCCGCGGTGTCGGCCAATTCGGCGCCCGCGACATTGAGCTGCGTGGTGGAGGCGATCATCGACGCGTACTGATCGGCGCTCAGCAGGCCCTTCTTCAGCGCGGCGCTGTAGATGCCCACGCCGAGCGGCTTGCCGAGGATGAGGCTGTCGCCGGCCTGGCCGCCGCCGTTCCGCTTGACCTTGCGCGGGTTCACGACGCCGATCCCGACGAGGCCGTAGATCGGCTCGGGCGCGTCGATCGAGTGGCCGCCGGCGATCGGAATCCCGGCCGCCTTGCAGACCGATTCGCCGCCCGCGAGGATCTGCCGGATGATGTTATTCGGCAGCTTGCCGACCGGCATGCCGACGATGGCGAGCGCAAACAGCGGCCGGCCGCCCATCGCGTAGACGTCGGACAGCGCGTTGGTCGCGGCGATGCGGCCGAACTCGTAGGGATCGTCGACGATGGGCATGAAGAAGTCGGTCGTCGCCACGATCGCCTGCTCGTCGTTCAACCGGTAGACCGCGGCGTCGTCGCTGTGCTCGATGCCGACGAGCAAGTCGGGGTAGGCCGCCGCCAGGTTCGAGGCGAAGGGCGTGTCGGCGAGAATGTCGCGCAAAACCGCCGGGGCGATCTTGCAGCCGCAGCCGCCGCCGTGGGAAAGCCGGGTCAGCAGGATGGGTTCGTTCGATGGGACGTCGCTCATGGGTCGATTGTGCCTGTCGGGAATGGATGCCTAGAATAAAGCGGCCAGCGTGCTTTGCATAAGGTCAACATATAACATGAACCGGACCCGACCTGTCACCGGCTACACAGCCGGCCAGCTCATCGAGAGACTCACCGCCGCACGCGGTCGCCTGCGCGCGCTGATCGACGCGCTGCCGGCGAACGGCTGGCTCGGCCCGCGTGCCGACCATCTGAATCCGCCCTTGTGGGAATACGGGCACATCGTCTGGTTCCAGGAACGCTGGTGCCTGCGCGAAAGGCCCGACGGCAGCTGCCAGCCCGGTCTGCTGCCCGGCGCCGACGCGCTTTACGATTCCTCGCATGTGCCGCACGACACCCGCTGGGATCTGCCCCTGCTGCAACCGGACCAGGTCGATGACTATGCGAGCCGCGTTGCCGTTGCGGTCGCCGACCGCCTGCACGACCGGTTCGACGACGATATCGCCTACTTCGCGGAATTGTCCCTCTACCACGAGCTGATGCACGTCGAGGCGTGGTGGATGGCGTTCCAGAACCTCGGCTATGCGCCACCCGAGCAGCCCCGGGTCGCCGCTACGGCGCTCCCGCGGCGGCTCACGGTCGCCGCGGGCGAGGTCGAGCTCGGCAGCGACGCCGACGCGGGCTTCGTTTTCGACAATGAAAAATGGCGCCATGTCATCCCGTTCGCGGGATTCGACATCGACACGAGCCCCGTCTCGGAAACCGCCTTCGCCGAATTCGTCGAGCGCGGCGGATACCTGCACAGGGCACTGTGGTCGGAAGCGGGTTGGGCCTGGCGCGTCGCCGGCGACGTTCGCCATCCCCTGTACTGGCGGCTGGAAAAAGACGGCTGGCAGGCGCGACGGTTCGATCGCTGGCTGCCTTTGCGCGCCGACACCCCGGTGCTGCACGTGAACCGTCACGAGGCCGAGGCCTGTGCGGCATGGCTGGGCCGGCGGCTGCCCGCGGCGGTGCAATGGAAACAGGCCACGACGGAAACGGCTTTTGAATGGGGCGGCGCGTGGGAATGGCTGCGCGACGCGTTCGCGCCCTACCCGGGATTCACCCCCGATCCCTACCGCGATTACTCGCAGCCGTGGTTCCACACGCACTGGGAATTGCGCGGCGGCGGCCCGGTGACCGACGCGTCGCTGAAATATCCGGGCTTCCGCAATTTCTACCGGCCGGACCGGCGCGATCCGTTTGCCGGTTTTCGCACAGTGAGCGCGGATTGAGACCTCTTACCCGCCGGTCATCGACATGAAGCGGAGAATCTTGTGCGGCGCCTCGCGGAATTCATGGCGCGCCGGCTTGAGATCGATCGCGTGCAGGATCGCGGCCTCCAGTTCGGCGTCTGAACAGCCGGCGCGCAGCAGCGGACGAAATTCGAACCGTTCCTCCTGGCCGAGGCACATGTAGGCGGTGCCGTCGACGGCGATGCGAATGCGGTTGCACGCCTCGCAGAAATGCTGCGAGATCGGCGTGATGAAGCCGACGTTGAAGCGGCCGTCCGGGGTGCCGAGATAACGCGCGGGGCCGGCGCCGGGGAGGGTGGTCTCGACCAGATCGAACCGCGCGCGCAGGCGTTCCTTGACCGGCTGCAGGTCGAGAAACTCGGCGTTACGGCCGGTCTCGCCCATCGGCATCGCCTCGATCAGCCGCAGCACGAAGCCGCGCGCCATGCAGAAGGCGACCATCTCGTCGATCTCGTCGTCGTTGGTGCCGCGCAGCGCCACCATGTTGAGCTTGATCGGCGCGAAGCCGGCGTCCTGCGCGGCGGCAAGACCGGCCATGACCTTCGCCAGCACGTCGCGCCCGTTGATCCGCTCCACGCGCGCCTGCTGCAAGGAATCGAGGCTGACGTTGAGACGCGTGACGCCGGCGGCCTTCAATGCCGCGGCGTGCTTGTCGAGCTGGGTGGCGTTGGTCGACAGCGAAAGGTCGTCGATGCCGGGCAGGGCGGCGAGGCGCCCGGCGAGCCCGGCGATGTCGCGCCGCAACAGCGGTTCGCCGCCGGTCAGCCGGACGCGGCGCACGCCCAGGCGCGCAAACGCGCCGATCAGGCGTTCGATCTCGTCGAAATCGAGCCAGTGCTCGGGCTCCTCGAAACCCTTGAATCCCTCCGGCATGCAGTAGCTGCAGCGCAGGTCGCAGCGGTCCGTGACCGACAGTCGCACATAGTCGATGCGGCGGCCGAACTGGTCGATGAGGCCTGTCTGGTCGGCCGGGGCAGCTGCGTTCATGGGCACGGTGTTGGCAGGAAGGGGTTATATATGAAAAAATATAACCTCGAATATAGCCTGACACGGCCCGACTGACAATGAAGGTATTCGGCATCGCAGGGTACAGCGGCAGCGGCAAGACCACGCTGATCGAACGCGTGCTGCCGCTGCTGGCCGCGCGCGGCATGCGGGTGGCCGTGATCAAGCACACCCATCACGACTTCGACATCGACCGACCCGGCAAGGACAGCTGGCGCGCTCGGGAGGCGGGTGCGGCGGCGGTGCTGCTGGCGTCCGATCACCGCACGGCGGTGCTGACCGAGCACCGCGACACGCCGCCCCGGTTCGGCGATCTGCTCGCCAAGCTTCCGCCGTGCGACCTGGTGCTGGTCGAAGGCTACAAGCGCGAAGCGATTCCGAAGCTGGAAGTGCACAGGGGCGAGACGGCCAAGCCCTGGCTGTTTCCAGACGATCCGCATATTCTGGCGGTGGCGTCCGACGTCGCACCGCCCGAGGGTTTCCTCCGCATCGACCTCGATGCCGTCCAACAACTTGCCGATTTCATCCTGACCCATGCTCTCAGCCAACCAACTGCTTGATGCCCTGCTCGAACGCGCGCGGAGCCTGAACGCCACCGAAACCGTCCCGGTGAGCGCTGCGCTCGGACGCGTGCTCGGCGCGTCGCAGACTTCCGCCATCACCGTGCCGCCGCTCGACAACAGCGCGATGGACGGCTACGCCGTGCGGGTTGCCGACGTGGCCGCGGCCGGTGTCCGGCTGCCGGTGTCGCAGCGCATCCTCGCCGGCGCGGTCGGCACGCCGCTGCGGCCGGGAACCGCCGCGCGCATCTTCACCGGCGCCCCGGTGCCGCCCGGCGCCGACGCCGTGTTGATGCAGGAATACTGCTACACCGAGGGCGACGAGGTCGTCATCAATGCGCTGCCGCGCCCGGGCGACAACATCCGACGCGCCGGCGAGGACATCCGGGCCGGCGCGCAGGTGCTCGCCGCCGGCACGCGCATCGGCGCGGCGGAAATGGGCCTCGCCGCGTCGGTCGGGCTCGCCGAACTGCCCGTCTTCAAGAAACTGAAGGTGGCGTGCTTCTTTACCGGCGATGAACTGGTGACCCCAGGCAAGCCGTTGCAGCCCGGCCAGATCTACAACTCCAACCGCTATACGCTCACCGGGCTGGTGAAAGGCCTCGGCTGCGAATTGATCGACCTCGGCATCGTCCCCGATACGCTGGAAGCGACCGAAGCCGCGCTGGCCGGCGCGGCCAGCATTGCCGACGTCGTCGTGACCAGCGGCGGCGTGTCGGTCGGCGAAGCCGATTACGTGAAAGCCGCGGTCCAGAATCTGGGCTCGGTCGAAATCTGGAAAGTGGCGATGAAACCGGGCAAGCCGCTCGTCTACGGACGCGTGCACGATGCCGACTTCATCGGCCTGCCCGGCAATCCGGTATCGGCCTTCGTCACCTTCTGCCTGTTCGTGCGGCCGTTCCTGCTGAAACGCATGGGCGCCGCCGACGTGCTGTACCGCGCGTTTTCCGTCGAGGCCGATTTTGCGTGGGCCAAGCCGGGGGCACGCCGCGAATTCCTGCGCGCGCGGATCCAGGAAGACGGCCGCGCCACGATCTATCCCAACCAGAGTTCGGGTGTGCTGACCTCGTGCACCTGGGCCGACGGGCTCGTCGATATCGAGATCGGTCAGACGGTACGGCCGGGCGACCGGGTGCGTTTCATCCCATTTGCGGAATTGCTGTCGTGACGCTGCGCGTGCTGTATTTCGCCCGCCTGCGCGAACGCTTCGGCGTGGCCGAGGAAAGCCTGGCGTTCGGCGGCACCACCGCCGCGGACCTGATTGCCGAGCTGCGGGCGCGCGGCGGCGTGTGGGCGGAGGAACTCGCCGCGGGCAGGGCGTTCCGCGTGGCGGTCAACCAGGATATCGTCGCGTTCGACGCGGCCCTGCCGGACGGCGCCGAAGTCGCGATCTTCCCGCCGGTGACGGGGGGCTGAAGATGAAGATCCGGGTCCAGAACGAACGCTTCGACGCCGGCGCCGAGATGGCCGCGATGAGCCAGGGCCGCACCGACATCGGCGCGCTCGCCAGCTTCGTCGGCTTGGCGCGCGACCTCAACGAGGGCAGCGGCGTCCAGGCGATCACGCTGGAGCACTATCCGGGCATGACCGAGAAGGCGCTGGCGGCGGTGGTCGAAGAGGCGGCCGCGCGCTGGGCGCTGCTGGACGTCACGGTGATCCACCGCATCGGCCGGTTGCTGCCGGGCGACCCCATCGTGCTGGTGGCGGTCGCAAGCCTGCACCGCGGCGAAGCCTTCGCCGCCTGCGAATTCATCATGGATTACCTGAAAACCCGCGCCCCGTTCTGGAAGAAGGAAGAGACCCCGGCAGGCACGCGCTGGGTAGAGGCGCGCGCCAGCGACGACGCCGCGGCGGCGCGCTGGATCAAACCCTGAAAGCGCTTTCGATCGACGATATCCGCGGCGGTCGGATGCAGGCATAATCTGCCCGGCGCCGGACTGCCCGCGCTGCCGGATGCCCGTCCCGGCGTCGTGCGAACACGATGGGAGATCACCCAGGAGACATCATGGCTTCCGCAATGCGCTATTCGCTTCCCGCCGTCGTGCTGCACTGGCTGGTGGCGCTGCTGATCTTCGTCGCGTTTCCGCTCGGCCTGTACATGGCCGACCTGCCGCTGTCGCCCGAGAAGCTCAAGCTCTTCAGCTATCACAAATGGATCGGCGTCACCGTGTTCGTGCTGGCGGGCCTGCGCGTGGTATGGCGCGTGACGCACACGCCGCCGCCTCTCCCCGAAAGCGTGATCGGCTGGCAGCGGCGCGCGAGCGCCGTCGTGCATGGCCTGCTGTATGTCCTGATTCTGGTGATTCCCGTGTCGGGCTGGCTGATGAGTTCGGCCGAGGGGGTGCAGACCGTGTGGTTCGGCGTGCTTCCCTTGCCCGATCTGGTCGCCAAGAACAAGGCGCTGGGCGAGCTGCTCGGCGAGGTTCACGAGACGCTGAATTACACGATGCTTGCTCTGGTCGTCCTGCACGTCGCGGGCGCCGTGCAGCATCACTTCATCGAGCGCCAGCCGTTCCTGCAACGCATGAGCTGGCGGCGATAAGCCTTACGCAAAGCGGTAAAATGGCGTTTTGCCGTCCTCAACGCCGCCCGTGAAACCCCATCAACTCGAACTGCTCGCGCCTGCGCGCGACGCCGACATCGGCATCGAAGCGGTCAACCACGGCGCCGATGCGGTGTATATTGGCGGGCCCTCGTTCGGCGCCCGCACGGCGGCGGCCAACGACATCGCCGACATCGCGCGGCTCGCCGCGCACGCGCACCGCTTCAACGCGCGGGTGTTCGTCACCCTCAACACCATCCTCGCCGACGACGAGCTGGAGCCGGCGAGGCGGCAGATCCACCGCTTGTACGACGCCGGCATCGACGCGCTGATCATCCAGGACATGGGCCTGCTGGAGCTCGATCTGCCGCCGCTCCAATTGCATGCCAGCACGCAGTGCGACATTCGCACGCCCGACAAGGCCCGCTTTCTGCAGGATGTGGGCTTGAGCCAGATCGTGCTCGCGCGCGAGCTCGACCTTGGGCAGATCGCGGCGATACGGGCGGCGCTGCATCCGGAGACGACGCTCGAGTTCTTCGTCCACGGCGCGCTCTGCGTCGCCTATAGCGGCCAGTGCTACATCAGCCACGCGCACACGGGACGCAGCGCAAACCGCGGCGACTGTTCGCAGGCGTGCCGGCTGCCGTACCAGGTCACCGACATGGAAGGGCGCATCGTCGCGCATGACAGGCACGTGCTGTCGATGAAGGACAACAACCAGAGCGGCAACCTCGAGGCGCTGATCGACGCCGGCATCCGCAGCTTCAAGATCGAGGGACGCTACAAGGACATGGGCTACGTGAAAAACATCACCGCCCATTACCGCACGTTGCTCGATGCGCTGATCGAGCGCAGGCCGGAATTCGGCCGCGCGTCATCCGGGCGCACGACGTTCAGCTTCGTTCCCGACCCCGATCAGAATTTCAACCGCGAATTCACCGACTACTTCGTCGGCGGCCGCAAGGCCGACATCGGCGCGTTCGATACGCCGAAGAACCCGGGGCTGCCCCTTGGCCATGTCAGCAAGGTCGGCGACAGATGGGTCGAAATCGTCACCGATTCGCCCGACACCGTGCTCAGCAACGGCGACGGCCTTTGCTACTACACCTTGCAGAAAGACCTGGCCGGCCTTGCTGCCAACCGCGTCGAGAAGGTGGGCGAGGGCACATGGCGCGTGTTCCCGAAAGATGCGATGGCGAGCTTCAAGGATCTGAGAGCGGGAACCGCGGTGAACCGCAACCGCGACATGAACTGGATGCGCCTGCTGGACAAGCCGTCGAGCGAGCGCCGCATCGGCGTCTGGCTGCGGCTGGACGAAAGCCCCGAGGGATTTTCGCTGACGCTGACGGACGAGGATGGCAACAGCGTGGCGGTCAGCGCGGCGCACGCCAAAGAGCCGGCCAGGGACGCCGCCAAGGCTGAAGCGGGCTTGCGCGAGCATCTCGGTAAATTCGGGGGCACGCGCTTTGCGCCGCTGGACATCGCGCTCGATCTGACGCAGGCCTGGTTCGTTCCCGCGTCCTTCGTCAACGCGCTGCGCCGCGAAGCCGTGACCGCACTGGAGGCCGCGCGCGCGGCGGCGTATCGACGCCCGCTGCCGTCTCGGGCAGTCGAACCGCCTGCGCTTTATCCCGAGGACACGCTGAGCTATCTCGCCAACGTCTACAACCGCAAGGCGCGGGATTTCTACGCGAAGCACGGGGTGAAAATCATTGCTGCGGCGTATGAAAGCCACGAGGAAACCGGCGAGGTCTCGCTGATGATCACCAAGCACTGCGTGCGTTATTCACTTTCGCTGTGCCCCAAGCAGGCAAAGGGTGTCGTCGGCGTTCAGGGCACGGTGCGCGCGGCGCCGCTGACGTTGGTGAACGGCAGCGAAAGACTTGCGCTGCGTTTCGATTGCAAGGCGTGCGAGATGCACGTGGTAGGAAAACTCAAGCCCGCAGTTGCAAAAAACAGCGTTCCGCTGACTTTTTACAGGACGCGTTCCTGATTTTGTTCGGATCCGGCGGCCCCGGTCGCCCGGGCGCCGCTTCCGGTTCGCCGTGCGTTATTTGGCGTGATGGGCGTACTTGGCGTGCATGGAGACGACCGGCGCATCCGGTGCGGCAGATGCGAACTCCGTGTCGCACGCCTCCAGGCATTCGCTTCGGTCGATCCGGTAAAGCGCGAGAACGAGGCCGATGGACGCGACCAGCAGAAAGTAGGGTCCGAACAGCCAGAACACCAGCGGAATGGAGAAAAAGAACGCCCGCATGCCGATGGCGAACATGTTTCCCGCGCGGTTCAGGCGGTACGCCACCGCCCGTGGCGCCAGGACATGATGGCTGCCGTGCTCCGGCACGTTCACCATGAACAGCACATGGTTGGCCAGTCGAATCGACATGGCGAAAGCGAAGAAGGCAACGATGAAGTCCAGAAGCAGCAGCATTACCTTCAATATCCACAACTGCGAGGCGTGCGATCCGCCGATGCTCAGGACGTGCCAGCTGTGCGAGATATTCTCGGCCTGGCCCGACAGGGTCAGCGTGCCGATGATGAGCAGCGCCGCCGTGGAGGCCATGAGCGTGGGCGCCATGATGAAGTTGCGCAACGTCTGGACCGCCATGATGTCCTTGGCGGAATTGCTTCGCATCACGTGTTCGACCCACAGCCTGCGCGACAGCGCATTGACGCCGTGAATGCTGTAGGTCGGGTCTTTGCGGACCCGCGCGTTCAGAAAAAGGTAATAAGCCGCGACGCTCGTCGCGCTGATCACGAACGCGACAAGATCGGTTACAAGCGCTTCAGAAAATTCCATCCTCTCGGTTTCCTCATCGTTCAACAGTCATGCGTGGGCGCATGTATTCAGAGGGCGCCTTGCGCATGGCGGATGCCCGATCCGGCCGACGGACCATCGGATACTCCGGAAGCCGGCCCGTGCTGACGCGGGGCTTCGGCCGTGGCCGATGCGCGCTCCAGCTGGTCGAGTTGCGCGCGAAGCTCGTCCGCGCTGTTGATGTTGGCGAAGGCCAGGGCGTCGAGGATTTTGCTCATTACATTCATGGTGTGCTCTCAGTGCGGGTGGGATTGCCCTCTGATACGCATAATGCGTGCCACTTATGTAACGATTTGATTGCAAAAGAAAAAGTTAAATAGCCCGGGAGGGCACGCAGCTTCATCTGTTGCTTAATGCAACGTTCGGGTTCAGCCAAATCCCTCTTAAGTCCATGTAATGAAAATAAAAAAATCGACCGTACAAGAAACCGTTGCAATATCTTCGTTTCGTTGCAAATTGCAACTATACTTGACGCATTGAACCGGAGGAGACTGTGACATTCGCTGTTCCAGGCGCTTTTCTGCGCCATTCCCTGGGGGGCAAAATCACGCTCGGCTACTACGCGGTCGCGGCGGGCATTCTGGTCGCGTCGCTTTTTTTCGTGGGCGAATTGCGGACGCTCGAGGCCCGGGTCGTACTGGGGCAGCGCGCCACCGACCTGTTCAACACCGTGCTGGAGATACGGCGCTTCGAGCGCAATTACTTCCTGCATCACCAGGCTGCCGATCTCGGGGAAAACGCGGCCTACGTCAGGCTTGCCCAGACCATGCTGACGGACAACCGGGCCGACTTTCTGGCGATCGCGACGCCGACGCGCCTGCGCGAGTTTCACGCGCTTCTCGGCGACTATGAGCGGCAGATGTCGGCCTTCGCCAAAGTGGACCCGCCGCCCCTCGAACGGGAGCCCCAGGTGCGCGCCTTGGGCCAGGAACTGGTCGCCATCGCAGAGGACATGGCGGGATCAGAGCGGCGCCAGATCCAGACGACGCTGGCGTCCTTTCGCGCGTTGCTCATGGGTGTCATTCTGAGCATGGCGTTGCTGATCGTGGTCATCGGACGCGCGCTGTCGCAACGTGTCGTCAGGCCTTTGAAGGAAATGGAGGCCAGCGTCGCGGCGATCTCGGCGAGCCGGCGGGAGACGCTCTCCGCGCCGTCGGACGATCGCGAGATCGTGTCCATCATCACGGCTTTCAATCACATGCTGAAGGAACTGGACCTGCGGCAAAAATCGCTGATGCGGTCGGAAAGGCTGGCGTCGCTGGGGACCATGCTGTCCGGCGTGGCGCACGAACTGAACAACCCCTTGTCGAACATCTCGACCTCGTGCCAGATCCTGCAGGAAGAAGCGGGCGAATGCGACACGGCGACGCAGAAGATGTATCTGGAGCAAATCGACCAGCAGACCGTGCGCGCGCGCAACATCGTGCGCTCGCTGCTCGATTTTTCGCGCGAGCGGGCATTCCGCAAGGAAGCGGTGCTGCTCAAGCCGCTGGTCGCGCAGACGGTCGGCTTCGTGCGCGGCGAAGTGGCGGCGAAGTCGGTGGTGCACCTGGCCATCCCCGAGGGGCTCAGCGTGCCGGCCGATGCGCAGCGTTTGCAGCAGGTGTTCGTCAACCTGATCCGCAACGCGATCGAGGGACTGGGACCGCAGGGGCGAATCGATATTTCGGCGCAGAACGTCTATGTGCGCGAACCCCCTCCCGGCACCGCCTTGGGCGAGGGGTGCGAAACGAAAGGGGAGATGGTGGAAATCCTGGTTTCGGACAACGGCCCTGGCATCGCCGCCGACATTCTGCCGCGCATTTTCGATCCGTTCTTCACCACCAAGGACGTCGGGCACGGAATGGGGCTGGGGCTCTTCGTCGCGTATGAAATCGTCGACGAGCATGGCGGCTGCATCGCCGTCCAGAGCGTGCCGGGAGAGAAAACGACGTTCTGCATCCGCCTGCCGCGGGACGGCCAGCTGCCGGCGCCCGCGGCCGGAGCGAACGACGACAAGGGAGCGCGATGATGGAAGCAAGCCTGCTGGTCGTGGAGGACGAGGAGATCGCACTGCGCAATCTCCAGCACGTCATGGAAAGGGAGGGCTACGAGGTGACCGCGACGCAGAGCGGGGCGACGGCGATTTCGCTGCTCGAAACGCGCCGCTTCGACGTGGTCCTCACCGATCTGCGCATGGAGGGCGTGGACGGCATGGACGTCCTGAAGAAGAGCCGCGAGTTGCAACCGGAGACGGAGGTCATCTTCATCACCGGTTATGCGACCGCGGAGTCCGCGGTGCAGGCGCTCAAGCACGGCGCTTTCTACTATATCGCCAAGCCGTTTCGCCTCGACGAGGTGCGCAAGGTCGTGGCGGAAGCGCTGGAAAAGGTCCACCTGCGCCGCGAGAACGATGCGTTGCGTCGCGAGGTGGAGGGCTATCGGGACGGCGAGGGGATCGTCACCCAGGACGTGGAGATGCAACGCCTGCTCGAGACGGCGCGGCAGGTCGGGCCGACGGACTGCAGCGTGCTCATCACGGGCGAGAGCGGAACCGGCAAGGAGCTGTTCGCGAAATACCTCCACAAGCACAGCACCCGCTCGATGGGGCCCTACGTCGCGATCAATTGCGGCGCGTTCAGCGAGCAGTTGCTTGCCAATGAGCTGTTCGGGCACGAGAAGGGCGCGTTCACCGGGGCCGCGACGCTGAAACGGGGCCTGATCGAAGTGAGTTCGGGGGGCACGCTGTTCCTCGACGAGGTGACGGAGATGACGCCGTCGATGCAGGTCAAGCTGCTGCGCGTCCTGCAGGAGAAGGAGGTGCTGCGCGTTGGCGGGACGCGGCCGGTGAAATGCGACGTGCGGGTGCTGGCGGCGACCAATCGCGACGTCGACGAAGCGGTCAGGAATGGCAGCTTCCGCGAAGACCTCTACTTCCGGCTGAACGTGGTGAACCTGCATATTCCGCCGCTCGCGAAGCGGAAGGGTGATATTCCGCTGCTCGCGCAGCATTTCCTGCTCAAGTTCGCAGGCCGGATGAAGAAACCGGTGACGCGGATATCCGACGACGCGATGGCCCTGCTGATGGACTATCCGTTTCCGGGCAATGTGCGCGAACTCGAGAATCTGATCGAGCGCGGCACGGCCGTCGCGCAGGGCGACACCATCGAGGTGATGCACCTGCCGGAAACCTTGCAGAAGCGGGTGGGGTTCGACTTCCGCCAGGCCGGAGGACGCCTGCCGACGCTGGAGGAACAGGAGCAGACTTATATCAGCCGGGTGCTGGACGAGGTGAATGGCAACCAGACGGCGGCGGCGCAGATTCTCGGGATCAACCGGGCTTCGCTGTGGCGCAAGCTCAAGGCCCGGCGAGGCGAGAAGGCATCCTGATGGATTCAGGACTTTTCGTGGACGGGATCCGGCCCCGCGCGATTCGTCATGCCGCGGACCGGCAAATCCTGCGCCAGCTTCCGCATGAACGCGGCGTGCCGCGCCTCGGCTTTCTGATAGGCGGCGATGAGCTGTTCGGCGTCGGGCGTGAGCCGGCTGCCGGCCGGATCGCTTGCGACGAGGGGGCGTCCCCACGCCGAGTTCACCGCGTCCACTGCATCCCACGCGGCCTTGTAACTCATCTTCATGATCCTGGCGGCCTTGGCGATCGAGCCGGTTTCACGAATGCGCTGCAGCAGCTCGACGCGGCCGCGTCCGAGAAAATTCCTGCCGTCCAGCGTCAGCCAGAAACGCCCGTCCGCCTTGAGTCGCCCGTCCATGCGGCGAGTGTAGCAAACGACCATTGCGGTTCGCGCGAGCGCGGCAGAAAATTGCGGTTCGCAACAGTTAAGGAGAGCGCCATGAAAAAATTCCTCGCCGCGTGTGCAATCGCGTGCCTGCCTTTGTCTGCGATGGCCGCCGATGCCTACACGGTCCTCTTCAAGACGCACGGAACCTTCCAGGATGTGCGCGACGCGCTTCAGTTCGCGATCGAAGGCAAGGGGCTCAAGATCAATCACACCAACAACATCGCCGAGATGCTCGCGCGCACCGGCCCTGAAGTCGGCGCCACGAAGCGGGTCTACGAGAAAGGCGAGCAATTCGAGTTCTGCAGCGCGGTCATTTCCAGGCAGATGATGGAAGCCGATCCGCATGCGATGGTGATGTGTCCCTATATCGTGTCGGTCTACACGATTCCGAACGACAAGAACGTCTACATCGCCTACCGCAAGCCCGGACCCACCCGGAATCCTGCGTTGAAGAAAGCGCTGGCGAACGTGGAGAAGCTCCTGAACGACATCGTCAAGGACGCGATGTAGCCCGCGGCCGACGGCCGTCGGCTAGAATGCGCGCATGATCCAGTCCCTCTTACGCCAGCCATGATGGCGTTCATCGCGATAGGCCTGGGCGCCGCCATAGGCGCCTGGCTGCGCTGGGGGCTGGGGTTGTGGCTCAATCCGATCTACCCTGCGTTGCCGCTCGGCACGCTGGCCGCGAACCTCGCCGGCGGCTATGTCATCGGCCTCGCCATCGCCTGGTTCGGCGAACACCCCGGCCTGCCGCCCGAAGCGCGCCTGTTCATGATCACCGGGCTGCTTGGCGGCCTCACCACGTTTTCCACGTTTTCCGCCGAAGTCGTCGTGGCGCTCATGCGCGGGCTCTGGGTGAACGGCGGCCTGATCGCCCTGACCCACATGACCGGTTCGTTCGCCGCGACCGCGCTGGGGTTCTACACGATGAGGCTCTTCAAATGAACGTCGTCTGCCTGCAGGTGTTCGTATCCGAGTCCAGCCGCCATCACGGCAAGCTGACCTACGAGTGGTTGCTCGACACCGCGCAGGGGCTCGGCATCTCGGGCGGCTCGGCCTTCGGCACCCTGGCCGGCTTCGGCCGCCACGGCCGCCACGACGCAGGATTCTTCGAACTCGCGGGGGATCTGCCGGTCGTGGTCGAGTTCTTCGTCGAGACGGCAATCGCCGATCAGTTGCTGAAGGCTGTTTCCGATGCGGGGCTGAAACTGGTTTACGCGAAGCTGCCGGCGGAACTCGGCGTGACATCCTGATCCTGTCGTGCTCGAGCAGATCGTCCTGTTTGCCGCTTCGCTGGCGGCAAATTTTTTTTCGGCCCTCTCCGGCGGCGGCGCCGGGCTGATCCAGTTTCCCATGCTGATTTTTCTGGGGCTGCCCTTCGGGGTGGCCCTGGCTACGCACAAGATCGCCAGTGTCGCGCTCGGCCTCGGTGCCACGCTCAGGCACCTGAAGGAATCGCACCTGGAACGCCGTTTTTCCCTGATCATCCTCGCCGCGGGACTGCCGGGCGTGGTGCTGGGGGCACTCACGATCCTGCACATCCCCGAGCGCGCCGCGACGCTCGCGCTGGGCGGTCTGACGCTGGGGCTCGGACTTTATTCGGTATTCAAGCCGAGGCTCGGCATGGAGCACCTGCCAAAAAACCGGCACGGCGTACCGCTCGCCGGCGGCATGGCGGGACTCTTCTGCGTCGGCTTTCTCAACGGCTCGATCACGAGCGGCACGGGGCTCTTTCTGACCATCTGGCTGATCCGCTGGTTCGGTCTGGATTACGCGCGCGCGGTGGCGTACACGCTGATCCTGTGCGGCCTGGTGTGGAACGGAACTGGCGCACTGGTCCTGGGCGTGATCGGCACCGTGGCGTGGGGCTGGATGCCCGCGCTGCTGGCAGGTTCGATCCTCGGCGGCTACCTCGGCAGCCACCTGGCGATCCGCAAGGGCAACCGCTGGATCAAGCGCGCGTTCGAAATTGTGACGGTATTGATCGGCCTGAAGCTGATATGGGGATAGTCTAGCTGCGGCAGATGCGATTGCGCCCGTCGCGTTTTGCGCGGTAGAGCGCTTCGTCGGCGGCCTTGATCAGCGCGTCGCCGGTCTGGTGCAGCGGAAAGGTTGCGATTCCGCCGCTGGCGGTGGCGAGAAAATGGCTGTCGCGATAGGGGTGCCGGATCTGCGCGAAATCCTGGCGGATGCGATCCACCATCGCAAAGGCCTCTTCGCCGTCCGTATGCGGCAGGCCGATGAGGAATTCCTCGCCGCCGTAGCGGCAAAGGATGTCCTGCTTGCGCAGGCGTTGCTTGAGCAGCCAGGACAGCCCGCGGATGACCTGGTCGCCGACCGGATGGCCGTAGGTGTCGTTGACCTGCTTGAAATGGTCGATGTCCATCATCGCGACCGACAGGAAGCCGCCTTCGTGCGCCACGCCGGACATCACCATGTCGAGCGTGTTCTTGCCGCTGGAGTGATTGAGAAGTCCGGTGAGGCTGTCGTGGTACATCGAACGGCGCAACGCCCGGTAGCGCTCGATCTTGCTCATGATGATGGTGTTCAGGAACACCGGGTTGAATGGCTTGGTGAGGAAGTGATCGCCGCCGAGCCGCATCGCATCGACCTGCAGCGCGACGTTGGTTTCGCCGGACAGGTAGACGATGGGCGTGCTCAGGAATTCATTGTGCTGGCGAATGATCCGCGCGACCTCGACGCCCGTGCAGTTGGGCATGTACATGTCCATCAGGATGAGGTCGGGGTTGAACAGCTTGAGCGCGTTCAGCGTCTGGCACGGATCGTTGACGATCTCGCAGACGATCTTGTTTTCCTGCAGCGTCCGCTGAATGAGGTGGCTCGCCGTTCTGGAATCCTCGACGATCAGCACGCGGTAGGCCTCCTGCTCGTGCCGCTCGTGGAGTTCCATGATGTGCTCGATAATGGCATGCGTCGGCGTGCCTTCCAGCAGGCAGCTGTCGCAGCCGCCGCTCAGCGCCTGCTGCAGCTGGTCGAAATTGGACCGCACGCCGAGGCAGATCAGTTGCGCCATCTCGAATCGCTGCCGCAAGGTCTCGATCCTGCCGCGCCACTCGGTTTCCGGCAGGCCGCCCATGTCGAGCAGCAGGAGGGGCGCCAGGCCCGCGTTTTCCGGCAAGGCCTGTTCCCATGTGACGAATTCGGCGGCCATGCCGAAATAACCGAGCTGTGCCTCGAGGCCGGCCCAGGCGGCCCGGTCTTGCGTGATCAGCCAGGTTCTGCCGGTCGGGCCCGGGTCGGGCGAAGCCTGCTGTGGCTCCTGACCGTGTGTGGGGAGCCCCGCGGTTGCGGAGGCGTGGGCGTGGATCAGGCGACTTAGCGCACGCACACGTTCGCTCAAGTCGTCGAGCGTGGACTGCGGCAGTGGATGCCCGATATCCCGATTGAAATAGGCGAGCGCGACCTGCTCCAATTGATGGCTCGCGTGATGCAGTACGGTGATGCCCTTGTCGATGAGGTATTCGGTGAAGCTGTTGATGGATACGGCCAGCTCGACGAAGCTTTCGAAGCTCGGCTCCGCGAGGTAGCGCTGCCAAGTGGTCGACAGCGCAAGGTTCTTCTGCAGGAGTTCCTCCGACGGGCAGAGCATTCTGGATAAGTTTTCTTGGAGCCTCGTATTAAAAGTAATTATATTTCTTTATGTCTGGGCCCGGCCAGCCGGCCGGCTTCCCCGCCGCGCTGCAGGCATCTTCGGCAGGAGCGTGCACGGATTCCGTAATCGACAGGAGAGCCTACTCGCCGGTTTCCTCCGCTTCCAGACGCAGGTACTGGTCGTACGCGTTGACGCGGTTGGCTTCGTTGAACGCCGGCATGTCGCGATATTTCGACCAGTCGGTTTTTTCGTATGCCTCGTCGAAGGGAACGAGCGCGCGTGCCGCTTCGCCCATCCGGGCGCGCAGGTAGGCCAGATAGTCACGGGTGAAGACAAGATCGGCGCGCGGTGTCCGCGACGGCGCGCCGTGGCCGGGGACGAGGACGCGCGGATGGAGGGCGATCAGCTTGTCGAGCGCGGCGATCCACCCGCGGGTGTCGGCGTCGCCGACGAAGGGCACGCGGCCGCGAAAAACCACATCACCGGCGTAGAGCACGCCGTCCTCCCGGACCAGCATCGCTAGATCCTCGCGGCTATGGGCGGGACCGACGTGGCGCAGGGCGAAGTGCAGGCCGCCCATTTCGAACTCGGCGTCGTCGTCCACGAAGTGATCGGCTTCCAGGAGCCGGGTGCCATCGTCGACCCAGGGAAACAGGACTTCCTTGCGCTGGGCGAGGCGCAACGCAGCGTTCTCGGTGCGCGTCGCGCCTTCGGCTGCGCGATGCGCCCAGATTTCGGCGCCTTGCGCCTTGAACACCTGCAGGCCGTAGAAATGATCGGCGTGGTAATGGCTCACGACGACCCGTCGAATCGGCAGCGGCGTGATGGAACGAATGAGGCCGAGCAGTTTTTCGGCGAGCGGCGGCGAGGCGAGGGCGTCGAAGACGACCACGCCGTCACGCGTGACGACGAATCCCGCATTCGACATGAAGCCCTGGTTTTCGCTCGAGGCCGCCCCAGGCAAGCCCTGCACGAAATAGCTGTGAGCGCCGACGCGCACCGCCTTCATCGGCACGGTGAGGTCGTTGGCAGCGTGCGCGAAAGGCAGCGCGACGAGCGACAGCAGAGCGAACAGCAGGCGGATCATGGCGAACTCCTCCGGATGGAGGCGCCATTATAGATGCCGCTCGCGTCGCCCTGTCACCGGCCGGGCAGCCCGGCTGTGGTATCTTCTGCCGTTGTAGAAGGGGGTCGCATCCGTGTTCAAAAAACAGTGGCCGGCGTTCGTGCTGGCATTCGTATTGCCGATCTTGGCCGTCTTCTGGTGGTGGGGCGGCTTCAACGCGGTCAGCGTGACCGAAACCGTCGCCGGGCCATACCGCTTCGCCTACCTCGACTACGAAGGGCCGATCAACGACATGCGCAAACCG
Organism: Pseudomonadota bacterium; assembly: GCA_021820845.1. Lineage (GTDB taxonomy): Bacteria > Pseudomonadota > Gammaproteobacteria > Burkholderiales > Thiobacillaceae > Thiobacillus. The sequence continues at coordinate 246,769 of JAKADC010000003.1, read as the reverse complement.
CAACGCATGGCGCTGGAAAAATTCACCGACGCGCGGATCGCGCCGGGCGACACGATCAGCGTGATCCTGACCGACCCGCGCGCCGGCAACGGCAAGGTGCGCGCGCAGCTGGGCTACCTCCTGGCCGACAATGCCGCGGTCCCCTCGGGCCTGAAGGAAGGCAGCGTCGCGCGCCGCCCGGTCTACTCGGCGCAGGTCCAGGCCGCCGTCCTGCTCGCCCCGTCCAAGGCCTATCAGGCGCTCGCCGAGGCGCTCAGGAAACGCGGTCGGGACATCGCCATGCCGACGGTCGAACTGTACCGTCCGGCAGGCGAGGCTGACCGGATCGGCGTCTTTACCCTGGAAATGAACCGCTGATGGCTTTCTTTTCCGCTCTCGCCGCCGTCGCCCTCGAACACGTGCGCCCGCTGCGTCAGCCGTTGCCGCATTATCGGCGCTACAACCTGTTCATCCAGTGGCTCGAACGCAAGTTCAATGCCGGCGAGTTCAGCCACGGCGCGATCGCATGGGCCATCGCGGTCGGCCCTCTCCTGGCGGGGGTATGGCTGGTTTTTTCCCTGCTCGCCGGCATCAGTCCGCTGCTGGGTTGGGCATGGAACGTCGTCGTGCTGTACGTCACTCTGGGATTCAAGTATTTCAGCGATGACGCCGAGCGCATCGCGCGCCTGCTCGGCACGGGCGAACTCGACGCGGCGCGCGCGCAGATCGGGACGTGGCGAGGCGGCGACGCGAGCGAGTTCAGCGCCGACGACATCGTGCGCGTCACGATCGAGCAGGTCTTCGCGGCAAGCCAGCGGCAGATGTTCGGCGTCCTGTTCTGGTTCGTTCTGCTCGCACCGCTGGGCCCGGTGGGCGCGGTCCTGTTCCGCACAGCCTCGATCCTCGCGCGGCGCTGGACCGACGCCCGCGGCAGCTTCGGCGGCTTCGCGCAGCGCGCCTTTCACGTCGTCAACTGGCTGCCTGCCCGTCTCACCGCGCTGACGTATGCGATCGCCGGCAATTTCGAAGACGCGACATTCTGCTGGCGCACGCAGGCGGCGGGATGGCCGGAGACCGAGGACGGCGTGGTGCTCGCGGCCGGTGCGGGCGCGATGGGCGTCCGGCTAGGGCAGAGCCTCAACGTCGCGCACGAAACCGTCTGGCGGCCCGAGCTCGGCGTCGGCCAGGCGCCGGACGCGGAGTGCATCGAAAGCGCCGTCAGCATGATCTGGCGCGGCCTCGTGATCTGGCTGGTGGCGGGGCTGCTGATCGTCATCGCCGGCTGGATGGGCTGACCGCGCTCCATGCTCAACGCGCTGTGGGTCGGCTTTTTCCTGGTCGCCTTCCTAATCGCGTTCTTCAAACTGGTTTTTCTCGGCGACGCGAGCGCATTCGCCGCGCTGGTCAAGGCGCTGTTCGACAGCAGCAAGACCGCGTTTGAAATCGCGCTGGGCCTCACCGGGGTGATGGCGCTCTGGCTCGGCGTGATGAAGGTGGGCGAGCGCGCGGGCATGCTCGACGTGCTGACTCGCGGCCTCGCGCCGCTCTTCCGCCGTCTGTTTCCCGACGTGCCGCCCAACCATCCGGCGCTCGGCGCGATGACCATGAACATGGGCGCCAACATGCTGGGGCTCGACAACGCCGCGACGCCGCTCGGCATCAAGGCGATGCAGGAACTGCAGAAGCTCAACCCCTCGACCGACACGGCCAGCGACGCGCAAATCCTGTTTCTTGTGATCAACACCGCGTCGGTGACGCTGCTGCCGGTCACCATCTTCACCTTCCGCGCGCAGCTCGGCGCCGCCGATCCTACCGACGTGTTCGTGCCGCTGCTCATCACCACCTACGTCGGCACGCTGACCGGCATTCTGGTCACCAGCCTGTTCCAGCGCCTGCATCTGTGGAACCGCGTCACGATGGCGTATCTGGGCGGCGCCACCGCGCTGATCGGCGGGCTGGTCGCCTATTTTTCCAGCCTCGACGCCGCCGAGATGACGCGGCAATCGGCGATTCTCAGCAACGTCGTGCTGTCCGGCATCATCGTGGCCTTCCTGCTGATGGCGGTATGGCGGCGCGTCAGCGCGTACGATGCATTCGTCGAAGGCGCCAAGGAAGGCTTTCATACGGCGATCACGATCATTCCCTATCTTGTCGCGATGCTGGTGGCGATAGGCGTGTTCCGCGCCAGCGGCGCACTTGACCTGCTGATGAACGGCGTGCGCGGCGTCGTCCTGTCGCTCGGCCTGGATGCGCGCTGGGTCGACGCGCTGCCCACCGCGTTGTTGAAGCCGTTTTCGGGCAGCGGCGCGCGTGCCATGATGATCGACACCATGCAGGCCCACGGCGCGGATTCCTTCGCCGGGCGGCTCGCCTCCATGGTTCAGGGCAGCACCGAGACGACGTTCTACGTGCTGGCGGTGTATTTCGGCGCGGTCAACATCCGCCGTGTGCGGCACGCCGTCGCTTGCGGGCTGATCGCCGACGTGGCCGGCATCCTCGTCGCCATCGGCATGGCCTATCTCTTTTTCGGCAAGGCCCCATGAATACGTACGACACGCTCGCGGCCGTTGATCTCGGATCCAATTCCTTCCGGCTCGAAGTGGCGCGGGTTGCCGGGGACCAGCTTTATCCACTCGATTCGCTGAAGGAAACCGTGCGTTTGGCCGGCGGTCTCGGCGCCGACAAGCGGCTCGACGAGGCCGCGCAGGAACGCGCACTGGACTGCCTGCGGCGCTTCGGCGAGCGCCTGCGCGGCCTGTCGCCGCAAGCGGTTCGCTGCGTCGGCACGTCGGCGCTGCGCGTCGCCAGGAATGCCGGAGACTTCATTCCCAAGGCCGAAGCTGCGCTCGGCCACCCGATCGAGATCGTCGCGGGGCGCGAGGAAGCACGGCTCATCTACCTGGGGGTCGCCCATTCACTGCCGGCCTCGCCCGACCGGCGGCTGGTGGTCGACATCGGCGGCGGTTCCACCGAGTTCATCATCGGCCACGGACTGAAGCCGCACGAGCGCGAAAGCCTGCACATGGGCTGCGTGAATTTCTCGGAGCGTTACTTTGCCGACGGCGCCGTCGACAAGGCTTCGCTCAAGGCCGCCGAGACGGCGGCGCGCGCCGAAGTCGAGCGCATTGCAAAAATGTTTTCACGGGGCAACTGGCAGCAGGCGGTTGGCTCCAGCGGCACCGCGCGCGCGCTGCGCGAAATCCTGGAACAGTGCGGCTGGTCGGCACACGGCATCACCGCCGACGGACTGGCCCAACTGCGTACGGCGTTCAGCAGGGCGGGGCACATCGACGCGCTCGACCTGCCGGGCCTGACACGCGATCGTCGCCCGGTCATCGCCGGCGGCTTCGCCATCATGGCCGGGCTGTTCGCCGAACTCGACATCCAGCAAATGGACGTCGCCGAAACGGCGATGCGCGAAGGGATACTCTACGACCTGCTCGGGCGTTTTCACCGGCACGACATGCGCGAGGCGACCGTGAGCGAATTCGCACGCCGCTATCACATCGACACGCGGCAGGCGGCCCGCGTCAGTCAGGTGGCGATGAAGCTGCTTGCCGCGCACGGGGGTGTCGACGAAAACGCCGTGCGCTTCCTGGACTGGGCCGCCCGTCTGCACGAAATCGGGCTGATGGTGTCGCACGGCGGCTACCATCGTCATTCCGGCTACATCCTGGAAAACGCCGACATGCCCGGCTTCTCACGCACCGATCAAGCCCGGCTGGCGCTGCTGGCGCGCGCGCAACGCGGCGCCCTGACGAAACTGCCGGCCTTCGGGGCCGGCATGCTTTCGGAGAATGATCGTCTGCTGGTGTGGTCGTTGCGGCAGGCGGTCATCCTCTGCCGCAACCGTGCCGAGCCGCGTCTACCGGACGTGAAAGTGGAGGCGGGCAACAAGCGCTTTCGCCTGGCGCTGCCGGAGGGCTGGCTGGAACGGCGGCCGCTCACCCAGCGGGCGCTCGAAGAGGAAGCGCAGCACTGGCAGGCAGTCGGAATGAAATACGTCTTCGACTAGCGCGACTCAGGCGCTGCGAGCGCTTGGAGAGCGGACGCGCGACGCGACGCGCGGAGAGGAGCCTTCGCCCTGCCAGGGAGACATCTGGATCATGGCTTCCGCGTGCCCGATAAACCGCATCAGCGCCTCGCATTTCTGACGGCAGGCGCAGCGCCGGTCTTCGATCAGCTGGGATACGGTCACTGCGAGGGCGTCGCAGGCATGCATCAGACGCTCCAGCTTCGCGCCGTGAGCGCATTCGCGGAGGCGCAACAGTGCGAGCGCGTAGGCGGTGATCCGTTCTTCGGTCAGGGTGTCCGGATGCGTCATGCAGTGGCGCGACACGATATTTCCCATCTCGTTCAAGGCGGCCCGGGCGCCTGCCAGGGGGTCGCTCTGCCGGAAGACCGGGTCGGGCGCGGGTTCGGTCCACGTTGCCGGCGGCCGATTGGCCTCGTGCCTGAAATTCAGATGCTGCGTGTGGCGCATGGCGTATCCCCCGATTTTTGTGGCGACAAGCGGATTTCTGCGCGAATTGCATTGCCTTCTTCGCGGCTCATTGAAATCGCACACCTGTTGCAGGACTATAGGGCGGTTTTATTGCATCCAGATTAAAGCAATCAAAAGGCAAATGCGCCGAGCGGGACGGATGAGCCATCAAAAAAGTCAAATTGGCTATAGAAAAAAAGGACCGGACCCGCCGGAAATTTCAATGTAGCGCTTCTGTTCGAATAATCAACGGGCGCGGCGGCGCAGTTCGAAATAAAGACAGCGCGCCGCGCGTGGCAACGGCTGGAGCGCTTCGGCAGTGCTCGGGATGCTTTCGATTCCGGGGATTGACGTGGCGAACGGACCATGGCTGCGCGGGAAAGTCCCATCGCGACCGGAGGGCAGGTCGGAAAGGCGAGCGAGGACAGAGATATCGATATATTCGATATGTGGGACATGAAAAAATCGTTTGTTAAATAAATAGTGAAAACATACTCTTTGCATCAATGTTTTGAGGGGGACGTATGCAAAAGAATCACACCTTCACCCTGGAGGAGACGCGCGGCGCGCCAATGCTTCAGGAACCTCCCGCGGTGCTGCGTTCTCTCGTGGCCGAGGCGGGCGTCGCGATCAACGGCGACGCGCCCTGGGATATCCGCGTGCTCGACGAGCGGGTGTATTCCCGCGTCCTGACAAAAGGTTCGCTCGGTTTCGGCGAGGCCTACATGGACGGGATGTGGGAATGCGACCGGCTCGATCAGCTCTTTCATCGCCTGTTGCGGGTCGACATCGAAGACAAGATCGACAGCGGATCGCGGCTGCGCCTGCTGGGCGAGATCCTGCGCCACAGCCTCTTCAATCTTCAATCCACCGGGCGAGCGTTCCAGGTGGGGGAGCAGCACTACGACATCGGCAACGACGTGTTCGAGGCAATGCTCGATCCGACCATGAGCTACTCCTGCGCGTATTGGCACAACGCGGCCGGGCTGCGGGACGCGCAACAGAAAAAGCTCGACATGATCTGCCGCAAGCTGGAGCTGAAACCCGGCGAGCGCGTGCTGGAAATCGGCTGCGGATGGGGCGGACTGGCGCGTTTTGCTGCGGAACACTACGGCGTCGAGGTCGTCGGCATCACCGTCTCGAAAGAACAGCAAAAGCTCGCCCGGGAGCGGTGCGCCGGGCTGCCGGTGACGATCGAACTGATGGACTATCGCAGTCTCGACGAACAGTTCGACAAGATCGTTTCGGTCGGCATGTTCGAGCACGTCGGCCCGAAAAACTACGCGACCTATTTCGATACCGCCCACCGCGCACTGAAGGACGACGGTCTTTTCCTGTTGCACACCATCGGCAACGCGGTCACCTCGCCCAAGACCGACGCATGGATCGACAAATACATCTTTCCGAACGGGAAGCTGCCCTCGGCCCGGGAAATCGCCTCGGCCGTGGAGGGCCGCTTCCTGATCGAGGACTGGCACAACTTCGGCACGGATTACGACCTTACGCTGATGGCCTGGTGGAAGAATTTCGACACGGCGTGGCCGTTTCTGGAAGCCAGGTACGGCAAGCGTTTCTATCGCATGTGGAAGTACTACCTGATGAGCTGCGCAGGTTTTTTCCGCGCGCGCCAGGGCCAGCTCTGGCAGCTCGTCCTGAGCAAGCGGGAGAGGCGGGACGTGTACCGCTCGGTGCGCTAGGGCGGGGCATCGACCAAGTGGGAGGCACCGGTCAACGGCACTGCGTCTGGTTGCGTCCCCGTGCCTTGGACGCGTAAAGGGCCTGGTCCGCGCGGGTGAGCAGCGCGTCCAGCGAATCACCCTGGTCCCGCCACTCCGAAATCCCGATGCTGACCGACCACGCGACGGGCCGGCCGGCCCTTCCGGCCTCGTGGAAACGAACCGCGACGCGCGACGCCTGCTCGATATCCGTGTCCGGAAGGATGACCATGAATTCGTCGCCTCCGAAACGCGCGAGCCAGTCGGTCTCCCTGAGGAAGGTTTTCGCTTGCCTCGAAAAATCGGCAAGAACCTTGTCGCCTTCGAGATGGCCGCGGGTGTCGTTGATGATTTTGAAATTGTCCAGGTCGACAAGCATGATCGCCAGCGTGTTGCCCGAGCGGCTGGCGCGGGCGGTTTCCCGCCGCAACTCCTCCATCGCCGATTTCTTGTTGAGGCAATGGGTCAGGTCGTCGTACCGGCTGCTGAATTCCAGCTCCTCGCGCAGTTTCTCCGACGCCAGCATGACGAGGCTTATCGTGCCGAGCGGAATCATGATGGAAGGCAGGGCGATATACGCGAACTGAGAGAGCGAGGCGTCGAAAACGCCCGCCGGTTGTGCGAAGCCGAGCGCCAGGCTTCCGAGACGAACGATGCGGGCGCCGATCAGGATCGCGAGGGAAAGGACCAGGAGGCGGCGGCCCGTCGTCCTGGGCAAGGCTCTCAGCACCAGGACGAACAGGTCGAGAATGACCACAAGGGTGAATGCGCCGGAGACCGCAATGCGCATCGCGATGCTCGGGCGCACATAGGTGAACAGCAGGAAAAGCACGACGTAGGTCAGGATGAACAGCGTCAGCAGCGCGGGGCTGATTTCCGATCGTACCCCGGCGAATTTCCGGATCCCGATATTCATCATCAGAAAAGCGGCCAGGACCAGGAGATTGGCGCCGACGATGCTGAACAGATCGGGAATCACCCCCCTGCCGACGAACAGCGGCAAGCTCAGCGCGATGGCAAGCGCGGCCAACGCCCATTCGGTCACCCCCCGGATGGTTTTCGGATAGGTGTGTGCGACGATGAACAGCGCCGCGGCCATGGCCAGCGCCACCAGGGACGAGACAATCAGAATCGTCGTCGGTGCGTTCATTGCTCGACCAGCCGTCCGGGAAGGCGTGTCCCGGCGCGGGCGCGGCCGCCGCGGCGTCGCGTTAGGCTGGGAGCCGGAGAAGGGATCATCTTGTAGAAGCGATGCACACGCTGCCATTATCCCCGGTTCCCGGTGCGAAGATAATGCCCCTGTCCTGTCCGTTTTTGGCGCCGGGGCTGGACGCGCACGGCGGCGCCGGTTTGGCCTTATCGCCAGTCGACCACGCCGAAGCGGTCCTGGCCGAGAATCGTGAAGAAAAGGCCCGCCGTCACCTCTGTCTGTCGCGTCGATCCGGGCGTCCTGAACCTGGCATCGCGGCGATTCCCCAGCAGCTTGAAGCTGAGCGCCCGCCGCTTGGCGATGCGCCACGTTAACGACGCCTCAACGACGCCTCGCCGCGGAGGATATTGTCGTGGCCGCCGGTGGTGCCGGAGGCGACGCTGCTCACGAAGTATTCCCGCAACGCGAGACCGACCGCGAACTGGTCGTTCTGGGTCAGGCGCAGGGCGAGCAACGCTTGCGGGGCGACGCCGTAGTTGTAATCGCGATCGCTCGCGCTTGCGCGCGTCGTCCCGACCGCCGCATAGCCCAGACCCGTCTCGCGGTGCCTTGCAGCGAGAGCGTCTTGCCGAGCCACCACTGCGCCGTCGACCCGATGGAAAGCGCGGTGGTCGAAATCCGGTACATCTGGGGGGCGATGTAGTCGTAGCTGCCGTAGAGTCCCCATACGCCGCGGAAACTGTCGCCGGCCTCGTGGCCGCGCCCGACCAATACGCCGTGCGTCATGACGTTTTCGATCTTGCTGGCGCTGGAGGCCGTGGCCTGGAACGCGAAGTAGTCGAATGGCCGCAGATATCGATAGCCGGGACTGCCGGGGAGGCCGTAGTCGAGCGCGTAATCGACCTGGAGTTCGTTTCGCCTGAAGTTCGCCGGCAAGGTGCCGTCGCGTTTCACGGTGCCGACGGCGCGATCGCGGTCGCGACGGTTTCGCGCCAGAAGCGCGGCATGCCTCCGCCTCGCTCGAGCACCAGGCTCGACATGCGAAACAGCGCCTCGCCCAGGAAGGTCCCGCCGATGCCGCTGGCGATCTGATCGTTGCGCGAAGGGCGCGTGTTCTCGCCGGCGATTTCCCACAATGCGCTGCCGGCGAAGGTATAGCCGAGCGAATGCCAGTAGTCGAATCCTGCGGAGCGCGCGAAGCCGTGATACATCGCCCCCTGGTAGGGATGGCCGAGCTGGTTGATCTCGAAAGGGTCCCGGTCGGTGCCCCAACTGCTGCGCAAATTGCGGCGAATGCTGTCGAGCGTGACCTGATAGTCCTCGCGCTGGCTGCCTGCGAAACGGTTGACGCGATTGACCAGGATGTCGAAGCCGACGATTTCCCACGCAGGAAACGCGTAGTCCGGCTCGACGCGCGTTTCCGAGGCGGGCGGAGGCGAGGGGGCTTCATTCGCCGCAGACAGGTTCACGGGAGGCGGCTCCCGCCGGTCGTCCGGTGCGGGCGCGTCCGCGGCGATGCCGTTGGCGGTGTAGGCGACAAGTGCCGCGAACGGCAAACACAGCGCTTTCGTGCGCGAGCATGAAGGCAACATGGCGGGCATGGCGTGATCCTCGTGGCTGCGGGTAGACGTGCCTTGCCGCTTTCGGCGCGACAGCGCTACCCCTTCACACGGAGCGATCGGTGTCGCGCCGCCGCCTTTACCGCTGCAGCGCCCGGCGCATGCCGTCCGACCAATCCGAAACAAACGTATGGATCGACTCGACGAAGTCCGGATCCTCATGCGTCTTGTCTATCGTGCAATGAACGATCACGTTCTCGCACGCTTCATCGTAGGTCACGGTCCACGCCAATGCATGCGGACACTCGGTGAGCGCGTAGCGGACGCCGTTGCGGATTTCGTCGCGCCGGACGCTGAACGCGCCCCAGACGCAATAGATGTCGCCCTGATTTTCGCCGCTGGGGGTTGCCGAAACGATCGAGGCGCACAGCTGCGGCAGGTCCCCGACCGTCAACATCCCCTTGAGATCGCGGATGTCGAGGGCAGGGTAATGAAATTCCCGCGAAAATTCCACGCGCCTTTTCCGGTGTTATTCGGGCGCCCTGCGGCAGAGCGGCCCGTCGACCGGATTCTCGAGGCTTTGCGCAATCGCGGTCGCGATCTCGTGGATTTCCTCGGGCGTGAAATGCTCGAAGAGGCGCCGCGCGATCGCCGGGGGGATGCGCACGAGGCGGTCCGTGCCGTCGGACAGCGTCGCCGTGATACCGGCAACGTGATGGCTCACCAGTTCGGAATCCGACTCGGCGAGCAGCATCTGCTCGTCCATGAGCGATTCGTACTCGTCTTCGAACGTGTCCTGCAGGTCGTCGGCAAGCCCGTCCGGCAACTCGACGACGAAGCCTTCCATCGTGTCCTTGCGCACGCTGCTCGAGACGCCGCGGGCGGACGCAAACGCCACGAACCGGTCGCGCAGCGCCTCGTTGAAGAACATGTATTCGAAAGCCATTCTCCCGTCCTTTCGCTAGGTGCCGGCGCGTTTCGCCGTCATCAGGAACACGGGATAACTTTGCGTCGTCGTCTCGCGTTCCTTGTCGATGTTGAAAACGGTCTGGAACTGCACGTCGGCGAATCCAGCCTGGGCCGCAAGCCGGCCGAGTTCGGGACGGGCGAAACCGTGATGCACGTCGACGACGTCGAGGCCGTGGAAGGAGCCGTCCTCTTCGTCCAGATCCGCGACGCACAGGTATCCGCCGGGTCGCAGCAGATCGTGGAATATCCGCAGGATGCGATCGGTATCCGGGACGTGGTGCAGCGTCATCGACGTGTAGATCAGATCGAAGCGCTGCGTCGGCGGCGGGTCGACGAGCAGGTCCAGTTTCGCCGTCGCCATGTTGGTTGCCCGCTGCGTGGCGATCTTCTCGGCCGCCACTTCGAGCATTCCGCTGGAGCTGTCCGCCAGCAGGATCGCGCCGAGTTCGCTCCTGAGCGGGAAGGAAAGCAGGCCGGTGCCGCTGCCGTAATCGAGCGCGCGCATGTCGCGATTCAGCGGGACCGTCCTGCGGATGCCATCGGCAATTTTCAGCGCGCGTTCCCGAAAGATCGGGTTTTCGTCCCATTGGCGGGCCTTGCTGTCGAAATGCGCGGCGTCGAGTGTGGTGGGTTGGGCGGGGGTCATGGTGTCAGGTGTGGATGGATCGTGTCTGTTCAAAATGCCGGGGCGTGGCGTCCACGGCGCTCAGTGCGCGCCTTTCCTTTCCGTCTCGTGGCTCTGTGATTCCGACTTGTGCGCGAGATAGAGCGCGAGGCCGATGAGCGCGATGCCGCCGCCCAGATAGAGCAGGTCGAGCGAAGTCGTCAGTTGCATCTTGAGCGCTTCCTCGAAAAGGGTGACGATGAGAATCATCAGGATCACCTTGGCCAGCCGGGTCTTCAGGTCGTCCAGGCTTTCGATCACGAGGATTTTGCTCGACGCCCTGCTGCTGCGGGCCTCGTCGATGTCGCTGACGAAAAGTTCGTACATGCCAAGCGCGAAGATCAGCATGAAGGTCGCGAGCAGATAGCCGTCGACGACTTCGACCACGTGAGTGATCGTTTCGTCGTGGATGAGCTTGCGCGCCTCGGCAGGCAGCGCCGGGTCGGCGTAATGCGCCATGTGAATGACGAGATAGATGACGTCGACCGTCGCCATGTAGAAAATGGCGATGGCCGCCGCCATGCTCGCGATGACCGCGAACATCACGACGAAGCGGCCGTTCCAGAGGAGTTTCTCGAAAAACAGTTCAATCGATTTCAGCATGGAATTTTCGGCCGTCGGGGCCGACAGGAGTTGGCGGTTCAGGCGACGTCCTCGACGCCGGGCGCGAGGAAGACACGCAATTTTATTTGGATTACGCGGCGAGAGGTAGCCTTGCGGCGCGCCGGCCGCGGGCCGGAGGCACGGACCGCGAGCGCCTCACAGGCCCAGTTCGGAATCGGTGGCGCCGTGCTCGTATTTGTTCCGCGGCGGCCATGGGCGGGTTCGCCAATCGGGCTCGAAGGCCATCGACGATTTGCTGCGGCCCGGCGGCAGCACGCCGTTGCCCGCGCCCTTCGCGTAGTCGTAATAAAGCTTGACCACCTGCTCCCGGCTGACTTGCTGGGCTGCCGGATGCGCGAGGCAGGCCGCGACCCACGCCGCCACGCGCGCATAGCGCGGCTCGTCGGGCAGCGCGAAGTCCTCGTAATACTCCAGGTATTCGAAGCGGACGAAGAACGGCGTGAATACCGCCTCGGCCCAACCGAAATTTTCGAAGAGAAACGGCGAAGCGGATGCGTGCGCCAGCAGAAAGTCGTTCAGTTGCGCGTACTGCCCGAGCATCTCGGCGCGGCAGGCATCGCGTCGCGCCGGATCCTGGTTCATCAGCCAGCCGTAGCCGCGCGTGACGAAGTCGCCGGCCATCTGCGTCACCATGTTTTCCACCGCGCGCCGATAAGGATCGCGCTGCGCCACCCGCTGTTCGCGGTGAAGATCCTCCAGGTATTGCATGATGACCAGGCTTTCCTTGACGATCCCGCCGTCCGCGGTCTCGAGGACGGGCAGCGTAGGCGTGCCTCGCGTTTTTCGCAGAAGCCATTCGGGCCGGGGCTGGGTGATGTCGATCACGCGAAAGTCGATTTCGTTTTGCAAGCCTTTCAGCGTCAGCAGGATTTCGAGTCGCTGGCTGAAGGGGCAGACGGGAATGTTGTAGATGGTCGGACGGGTCATGACGTGAACCTCGGATGGTGCTTCCAGACCGTAGCGTAAACCGATCGGCACGCGCGGTGAACCGGTATCCGGCACCGATCCCAGCGAAGACGCAATACGCTCGACGCAAAGCGGGCACGCGCGATGCAGCCGGAAAAAAATCGAGTTCTGACTATAGTGGTGTTCTGGCGCGGACATTTGGGGGCGTTATGTCGAGAACATCTGAGCTGATGAAATTACCCGGCACCGTGGCCGCCGGTATTTTTTCCAGGAAAGGCCTGCTGGAAGAGTTCGAAGGGGCCTTGACCGAGGCGGAGGCGGGCGAAATGGCCAACCTGTGCGCGGCCGTCACGATGTCCACCGAAATGCAGGGACGGCTGTTGGGACGCATGGCCGACCAGCCGGGCTGGGACGCTTGTTATTGCTGGGTGACGTGGGGACCGGACATGTCCATCGTCGCGATCCACGACAGCGTGTGCCTCGTGCGCGGGCGCGAGACTTCGTTCAACCGCCTGATCAAAGCCATGACAGAGTCGGCCGACAGCGAACTCCTCAAGCCCGGAAAAGGAGAACCAAATGCCAACATTGGATGAACTGATGTCGTTGCCCGGCGTGTACGGCGCGGTCGAGTTTTCCTGCATGGGTGAGCTGGGCCAGGTGCGCGGCGAGCTGGACCGGGATTTTGCGGAGCTGATTGCGCACATGTGCGCCGCCAACATGGCGACCTACCGCATGCAGGCAACCGGATGGACGAAGTTGACGGCGCAGCAGGGGTTTCTTCCCGAACGCGGCTTCGTCTTCGTGACGCTGGATCATGCGGTCATGGGCATGAACGGAAATGCGGTGCTCGCGCACAGGAAGGATTTCGACTACGACGCGGCCTACCGGCTTTTCAACGCCGCCGCCTGAGCGCGGCGCCGGTACGAGGAGAACACCATGCCGAGCTTAAAAAGCCTGTCCGGAATCAAGGGCGTCATCGCCACGTTGCGTTTCTATGACGACGGCACGCTCGCCGAGGCCGCCGGGGAGCTGGAGCAGCTCGACGCGCAACTGGCTGCGGAACTGTGCTACGCCAACGGGCGCATCATGCAACATGCAAGCGATATCCTCATGACCGTCTCGGGCACGACGGGCTGGCCTGCGCGGGGCTGGATGATGATGGGAAACGAGCTGTCCGTCTGCGGGGTCGCGGAAGTCGCCTGCTTCGTGCGGAACGCCGACGTGTCCTGGAACGATCTGTTTCGCGACCTGGAGGAAGTGTCGCAGGAATAGCCGACAGGCGCTCGCGTCAATCCGTGTTTCGCTCGAAACACGTCAGGCGCAGATCCACGCTCAGCGCGAGTGACGTCAGTGCGGCGGCGCGCGCCCGTCCCTCCGCGCTGGCACGGTGGAGATGCGGCGTCATCGCAAGCAAGTCGGCGATCTGCGCGGGGTCGCGCAAGGCAATCGAAAAGTGGAGCGTCTCCGCCGGCAGGCGGCTGAAGCCCGCCGGCGCCTGCGGCGCGGTCGTGCGATCGGGCTTGAGGCTGGGGTAGATGACTTCGCGCAACTCACGCAGGTGGTCGGGTCCCGCGTCGACCTGCAGCAGCTTGCCGCCCGGCTTCAACACCCGCGCAAACTCGGCATAGACGGGAAATCCGAACAGGCACAGCACGCGATCGAGCGTGGCCGGCAGCACCGGCAGCTTGGCGTTGCTGCCGACCGCCCAGTTGATCCGCTTGTCCTGCTTCGCGGCCGACAGCACGGCCCACTTGGAAATATCGACGCCCAACAGGGCGAGGGTTGGCGCGTCGCCCGCCGCTTCGGCGAGCTGCCGCAGGTAATATCCCTCGCCGCATCCGGCATCGAGGCAACTGAGGCTTGCGTCGGCGGGCAGGCCGTCGAGCGCGAGGCGGCTCACCGCCGCGGCGATGGGCTGGTAAAAACCCGCCGCGAGAAAGCGCTGCCGCGCCGCGACCATGTCCTTGCTGTCGCCCGGATCGCGCGACCGCTTGTGTTGCACGGGCAGCAGATTCGTGTAGCCCTGGCTTGCGACGTCGAAGCTGTGTCCCGAGGCGCAGGTCCAGGCGGCGCCTGAGAGCCGCAGGGGCGCTCCGTCGAGCGGACAGCCGAGTGCCCGGAACGGGATGACGGGCATCGGCTGGGCGGTCAGGCCGCAGGCTGCAACGCTTCCCGCATCGCCTGTTCGGAAACCGGGTAGGTCAGCACGGCATGGACGGGAAAGAGTTCGAGCAGCTTGTCGATATGCGGCGCCTCGCGCGGATGCATGAGCACGATCACCTTCGCCTGCGGGGCGAAGCGCTGCAGCGACCGGATCGTGACGTCCAGGTTGGAGACGTTCGCGCCGGCATAATTGTTTCCCCATCCGTACACGAACTCGCCGATGAAGAAATCCGGCGGCTGCTTCTGCATCGCCCGATGAAGATTGCGGGCGGAGGCGAAACGCTCCGACGCGATCCCGAGTTCGCGGTACAGCGCGCTGAAGTCGGGGTGGAAGGGGGAATCGACGAGGGCGTGAAGCGTTTTCATGCGGCGTGTGTCGTGTGAGCGGTTGCGTTTCGAAGGGCCGGGACGCCGGAGCAGCGCGGCGAAATCGCCGGCCCGACCCGCCGGCGGCACCCGGAAACTATACGCGAAGCAACCGGCGACGACCGCCTACGCGCGTCTCGGAAGCATGCGGGTCAGCGTATTGTCGCGTGCGATGTAATGATGGTACAGCGCGGCGGCGGCGTGCAGGCCGATCAGGAAATAGCCTATCGTTCCGACGGTGCCGTGCAGTTCCTCGAGCTGCTCGGCAAGCGCCTTGTTTTCACCGATCAGGGCCGGCAGTTCGAGGCCGAAGAACGGGATCGGCTTTCCCGCGGCGCTGAGCGTCAGCCAACCGGCGAGCGGCATGCCGATCATGAACGCGTACAGCGCCAGATGCAGCAGCTTTGCGGCGCGCTCCTGGAGCGCCGGCGGCGGGGGCTGGATGGCGGGCGCAGGCCGCGAGAGGCGGGCGGTCAGCCTCACCCAGATCAGCATGAACACGAGCAGGCCGAGCATGAAGTGCCACGTCTTCATGAGTTCCCGCGCGTCGCTGCCTTTCGCGAATAGCTCGTGCAGTTCGATCGTGCCGTACACGCCGATGAACAACAGCAGCATCAGCCAGTGAATGCCGATCATGAAGGCGCCGTAGCGCTGTGCAGGGGTTTCCAGGTTCATGTTCCTATCCTTTCGACAGTCGGGGCCGGCCCACCGCGGACGGCTCGTCGTCCGTCTTCAGCAAGACGGCTGACGGCAGCATCGCGCGCGATGCTTAACGCTTCCTTAAGCGGAGGGGCGCCGTGCCGCCGCCCGCTCAGCCCGGATAGTCGGGATTGACCCGGTCGTGGAAGCGCGCGCGGAAGAGAAGCCGCTTCTTCGCCGCGTCGTCGCTGTCGACGAGCCGTTCGCGCGTATGCAGGACGTTGTTCGAAATCAGGCCCATCCCCGATTCGAGGCGGCCCTCGATGACATGCGCCGATTCATTCGAGATCACGGACTCGAGAACGTCCCTGGCGGCCGCGACGTCGCTTTCGTCGGACCAGGCCATGTCCGTCTTGCGGAACGAGAACCGGTGGCACAAATGGCCGTCGGCGTTGGTCCAGAAGACTTTTCCGCCCCGCTGCGCGTCGACCTCGCCGGTCGCCGGATTCCGGTAATTGAAGCAGTCCCTGTTCATCAGGACGTCGAGGGCGTCGGGCGCCTCGTCCCGGAGATGGATGTACAGCATCTCGTGGTCCAGCACCTTGTTGCTGCCGCCTTCCAGCGCAGGGCGCTTGCACAGGAGAAACAGCGCCTCGATCGGATTGTCCGAGCCGTAATACGTCGCGTCGGTATGCCAGTTGCAGTGCCGGGTGGAGAAGGGGATCGCGTGGTTCAGGATGCCCGAATCGGTCAATTCGTCGGACTTCGGATGACGGGCGGACTTGTCCGTCCGCGTGACGCCGAGCTGCCGTCCCAGAGCCAGCAGCGAGGACATGTCGAGTTCGGCGGCCCCCGCCGTGAAGACGCACATGTTGGCCCGTTCCACGGTTTCGAGGATCTTGGTCCGCTCGGCGGGCTGGACGGCGGTCATGTCGCCCAGTTCGACGACGAGGTCGCCGACGCTCGCCGGGTAGGCCGCCAGCTTCTCGTCCCGCCATTTCAGATAGTCGTCATTCGAGGCCAGAGCGAACCGGTTGGGATATTTCGCGTGCCACTGCTTCATGATTCGTGCCTCGGTCTTGCAGGGGATATTGGGAGCGGAATATCTTATACGGAATTCGGGAAAAATCCGAGCTTGCGGCTTCAGGTCCGTGCCCTAAGACAAGACTTGCCGCAAAGGCCCGACCAGCGGTGCATTGGTCCGCGCAGCTTCATACGGAAGCAGTCATTCAATCCGTGCCGTGAACCGCAGCCGCCGAAACGAGTCGGATCAGGAAACAAGCAGCGAGTTGATATGCCGGATTCACAGACAGCCTCCGTTGCGCCCCGCGCCTGGTCGATCGAGCAGATTCCGTTCGACCGCATCGAACACGAGCGCATCGCCGGCGAAGACACGTGGTTCTACGTGCTGGCGGCCGCGTCGTTCGTGGAAAGCCTGGCCGATTTGTACACGCACAATCTGCTCGACCACATGGCGGGCGATTCCGAAGCCAGCGAGTGGCTGCGCGACCGCTGGGAACCGGAGGAACTGCAGCACGGACGCGCGTTGCGGCGCTACGTCGAAACGGTCTGGCCCGCGTTCGACTGGCAGGCCGCGTTCGACGGCTTTTGCGCCGACTACCGCCCGTATTGCAAGACCGAACTTCTGGAACCGACGCGCGCGTTGGAGATGGTCGCGCGCTGCGTCGTCGAAACCGGCACCTCGGGCCTGTATGGCTTGTTGCAGCAGATCAGTCCGGAGCCGGTGCTCACCGTGCTGGTGAGTCATATCCGCAACGACGAGGTCGGGCATTACAAGTACTTCTATCACGCCTTCCTGCGTTACCGGGAACTGGAGCGCCCATCGCGCTGGCAGGTCGCGCGCGTCATCCGCCAGCGGCTTGCCGAGATCGGCCAGGAGGACGCCTACCTCGCCTTGAAAAACGCCTATGCCGTGCGCAACCCCGGGCACCCCTTCAGCCTCGACGACTTTCAGCGCTTTCAGCGTATCGCCGGGCACTGGGCGCGCGCCCACTATCCCTATGAAATGACGGTGAAGATGCTGGTCAAGCCGCTGCGCCTGCCGGGCGTCGTCAACCGCCTCGCGCTTCCCCTGCTGGTGCATCGGGCGCGTCGCGTCGTCGCGCCGTAGCGGTGATCAGTGGCGGCGATCAATGGCGGCGCGGCCGGTCGTACAGGGCGCGCAGTTCGTCCTTCGCCGCTTCGAGGCGTTGCCGTTGCGCGTCGGTCAGCTGCTTGCCGGCCCGGTTGATGAAGAAGTTGAGCATCGACATGGCCGAGCGGAAAGGCGTCGTTTTGCGGCGATGGCTGCGCTCGGCAGACCGCTTGAGCGACAGCGCGATCGCGCGGGGATCATCGAGGCGAAACACGCCCGGCTCCAGATCGAGTGCATTGCTGCCGGTCGTCACGCGCTGCGACCAGCGGTCGGTGCCGCGCGAAATTCCGGGGCGGCGGAAGGATTTCACGGAGAAACGCCTTTGAAACACGCCCGGCCGTCAGTGCCGGCGCTTGAAGAACTCGATTTCCCGCTCGTGCTTTTCGGCCGCCTCGCGCGTCGCGAACGTGCCGAGATTGCGCCGCTTGCCGGTTTTCGGGTCGGTCTTGATCGAGTAGATGCGGTATTCGCCGGATTTCAGTTTCCTGATCATGGCCTGCCTCCTTCAATCAATGCCTGCGTAATAGGCTAGAGGCGAGACAAAACGCGAAGTTCCTTTTGCCGCGCCTACTTTCGCGTAACCGCGACTTGTTGACGCGCCGAGCCATCCCTCGTCACCGCGCCATCAGCGCGAACACGCCCCAGCCCAGGTATTCGCGGGTGTAAGTCGCGTAGCGTTCGGGTTCCGAGCTCAGTTGAGCGCGAACCTCTTCGGCGAGCTCGTCCCCGGGATTGGCTTCGAGCCATCGGCGCATCGTGAGCCACTTGGCCGCCTCGTATCTGTCCCAGCTGTCCTGGTCAGCCAGAACCATTTCAACGACGTCGTAGCCAAGGGTGCGGAAAGACGCGAGAAATTCAGGAAGCAGCAGAAAGTCGGAGATCGCGTTGGCATGACACCCCTTGGCAACCGCTTCCGTCGGCGGCAACTGCCGCCAGAAGGGTTCGCCGATGAGGATGATTCCTCCCGACCTGAGGCTTTGCGCCAGAAGCGCGATCGTGCCGGCGACGCCGCCGCCTATCCAGCTGGCACCCACACAGGCTGCCACATCGACCTTCTCGTCCGAGACGTAGCCGGCGGCATCGCCATGGATGAACTTCACCTGGCCGGCAACGCCGAGTTCTTTGGCACGGCGTTTCGCCTGCTCGGTGAACAGCTGGCTCAGGTCGATGCCGGTGCCGACGATCCCGTGATCGCGTGCCCAGGTGCAAAGCATCTCCCCCGAACCGCTGCCGAGGTCGAGCACTCGCGCCCCCGCTTCCAGACGCAGCGCCGCGCCGAGCGTGGCAAGCTTTTCGGGGGTGAACGGGTTGTGGATGCGGTGAGCGCTTTCGGTGATGTTGAATATTCGAGGGATGTCCACTGCAGATAGCCTCCTCATGATTCACCCGGCCGCATTACGTGCGGTATTGCAATACCTGCCCCCACTGTTTCTTTAATTATTTTGGTGCTGACCCTTTGGTTCGGACTAGGCCACGTGGAGAGATTGTGCAATGAGATCGAGTGCAACACCTATGTCCGTTGCCACGAGCAGATTGCTCTTCTTGTGGTACTCAATCACGATACCTACCGTTGGTGTGGTATCGACATCGTTGCATCCATCCTCGTCAAACAACATCCACACCGGGGCACCACTCATTCCGTGGGGATCAGGAATCCGGCGAATTGAGCCATCTGGAAATATCATGTTCTCGATATCAAGATTTAAAACAAGGTGCTCTTGTTCGGACAGCCCCAAGCTCTCGTAGGCAGCACGATTGGCCGAGATTACACGAAAGCCAGAGGACTCTGACTTGAGGCGTCGGTTATGTGGGTTTGCTTTACTCCTTGAGGCGGGAAAGCCGACGACCAGATATTGCTTCCTTGTTCTTGGAAGCTTGCCTCGCCTTAATGACGAGATATTTAGGGGAGTTTTCCAAACCGCATTTGCGGGAGCTTTTGCTTCGGACGAGAGCAGGATGATGGCCAAGTCATAAGGATCGAGTTCGCTCTGCCCTGGCAATGGAATAGTGCGAAGCACAGTTCCATACAACTTGTGAAGCATCCCTGGCTCGATGTAGTAGTGAAGTCCTCCCGGTTCAGTGATCTTGTCAATAACGTGACGTGCAGACACAAGGAAGCGATTTGTTCCCGACGCGACCAGTAGACTGGACCCTATCAAGTCAGGTCTTTTCCCCGGCCGAATATTGAACAGAGGAATGACATGAAGTAGCAATAGATTTGAGAGCTTTGCGACGGACGTCGCCAAGTTATCTGCGCTGTCGACCATAGCGTCTTCCTACAGGAACGGCTAGAGCTTACTTTCTAGAAAAGAATCAGTTGCAGTGACAAGGTCTCTAATAAACCGAATGTGCTTCCGCAGATCCTCTCGAGTGACGGCGTGACTTGTTGATTGCCCTGCTAACGGGCGCCAAGATCTATGCGCTATGTCGCCACGTTTCTTGGCGATTTTGTTCAACTCCGCGCGTGCCCGCACGGGATCAAAATGATTCCACTGCCAACCCTCCGTTACATCGAGGCTAAGATATTTCTCGAATATCGACCTCACTCGATCAGTGCTTGGCGTGTGGAAATACTTTAAGTCATTTTCAAGTGATGACTTATAAAAATCTGCCAATCGATTGGCTCCCGAGCCGGCGCCAATTACTCTGTCTGTCGCCTCTCTGATCCGATCTTCGACATAGGTTTCCAGCGCGGCTAACGCCATAACTAGGCTCGCGCGTTTGAGTACTTCCGCTTCGGGCGGCGGGGGCTGCTTGTTGAGGCTGTCGAAATGATTTAGCAGATCGATGGCATCCTGAATTGCGTGCTCAAAGACTTGCAGTGATATTGATGGCATTTGGATAACGCTAACGTGAAAAGCTAACTGCCCGCAAAGGCTTCATGTTGATCAGGACACATAGCCAAGAATTACAGCATTTAAGTTCAGGCGCAACGGTGTGACGCGGTTGGACGTAACAAAGCGAGACGGATTGCTCGGTCGCGCTTAGTAAAAACAGTTAAGGCCGTTCGTGTTTCGACAAGCTCAACACGAACGGCCTTTTTGTTTTCTTAGCTCGGCAGCATCGCCAACAACCCATTCAACCGCCGCACGAAGCTGGCCGGATCGTCGAGTTGTCCGCCCTCCGCCAGCAGCGCCTGCTCGAACAGCAGGTTGGCCCAGTCGCCGAAGCGGGCTTCGTCGGATTCGGCGTTCAGGCGCGTGACGAGCGCGTGGGCTGGGTTGATCTCCAGCGTAGGCTTGACGGTGGGCGCGGCCTGGCCGGCGGCCTTGAGCAGGCGTTCGAGGTTGGCGCTCATGTCGCCTTCGCCGGTGACGAGGCAGGCGGGCGAGTCGGTCAGCCGGTGGGTGACTCGCACGTCCTTGACGCGCTCGCCGAGCGTCGTCTTGATGCGCTCGACCAGGGGCTTCATCGACTCCTCGGCCTCCTTCTGCGCGGTCTTCTCGGCTTCGTCTTCGAGTTCGCCGAGGTCGAGGCCGCCCTTGGCGACGGACTTCAGCGGCTTGCCGTCGAACTCGTGAAGGTTGCCGGTCAGCCATTCGTCGACGCGATCGGACAACAGCAGGACCTCAATGCCTTTCTTGCGGAAGATCTCGAGGTGCGGGCTGTGCTGCGCGGCGGCGAAGCTGTCGGCGGTGATGTAGTAGATCGCGGTCTGGCCTTCCTTCATGCGGCCGACGTAGTCCTTCAACGACACGACCTGCGCGTCGGTGTCGGTGTGCGTGGAGGCGAAGCGGAGCAGGCCGGCGATCTTCTCCTTGTTGGCGAAGTCTTCGCCCGGGCCTTCCTTCATGACCTTGCCGAAGGCTTTCCAGAACTCGGCGTATTTCTCCGGCTGGTTCTCGGCGAGATCTTCCAGCAGGCCGAGCACCTTCTTGACCGAGCCGGCCTTGATCGCATCGATGTCGCGGCTCGACTGCAGGATTTCGCGCGAGACGTTCAAGGGCAGGTCGGCCGAGTCGATGACGCCGCGGACGAAGCGCAGGTATTGCGGCATCAGCTGTTCGGCGTCGTCCATGATGAAGACGCGGCGCACGTAGAGCTTGATGCCGTGGCGCTTCTCGCGGTCGTACAGGTCGAACGGCGCGTGCGAGGGCACGTAGAGCAGCGAGATGTATTCCTGCTTGCCCTCGACGCGGTTGTGCGACCAGGCGAGCGGCGGCTCGAAGTCGTGGGCGACGTGCTTGTAGAACTCCTGGTATTCCTCTTCGGTGACGTCCTTCCTGGGGCGCGCCCACAGCGCGGACGCCTTGTTGACGGTCTCGTCCTCGTCGGTCGGCGTTTCGACGCCGTCCTTCCATTCGCTCTTCTTCATCACGATCGGCAGCGTGATGTGGTCGGAATAGGTGCGGACGACCGACTTGATCTTCCAGTCGGACAGGAATTCGTCCTCGCCTTCGCGCAGATGCAGCACGATCTCGGTGCCGCGTTGGGGTTTGTCGACGGTTTCCAGCGTATAGTCGCCGGCGCCCTCGGATTCCCAGCGCACGCCGTGCTCGGCGGTGAGGCCGGCGCGGCGGGTGGTGAGGGTGACACGGTCGGCGACGATGAAGGCGGAATAGAAGCCGACGCCGAACTGTCCGATGAGCGCGGCGTCCTTCTGCTGGTCGCCGGACAATTGCGAGAAAAATTCGCGCGTGCCGGACTTGGCGATGGTGCCGATATGGTCGATGACTTCCTGCCGGCTCATGCCGATGCCGTTGTCGGAAATCGTCAGCGTGCGGGCCTCGCGGTCGAAGGCGACGCGGATCCTGAGGTCGGGGTCGTTCTCGAACAGCGCCGGGTCGCTCAGGGCCTCGAAGCGCAGCTTGTCGGCGGCGTCGGAGGCATTGGAAATGAGTTCGCGCAGAAAGATGTCCTTGTTGGAATACAAGGAGTGGATCATCAACTGCAAAAGCTGTTTGACTTCGGCCTGGAAGCCCAGGGTTTTTTTGGTGGTGGCGGACATGCCTTGATCTCCCGTGACATACAAACAAGGTGGAACGGCAAGTGGGGGCGCAGGCAGCCGATTTCAAGTATCGCGGGAGAATGTCGTTAAACTGGCCGTTGGCAAGCTCGGGAATGTCAGGCAGCGTGTCCCGCCACGGACACTGCATTGGGAGGAAAAGATGAATCTTCGCAGGTTGATGTTCGCGGCCGGTCTGGCCGCGCTGGCGACCGGCTGTACCGTTGCGCCGGATGTGTACGACGACGGAATGTACGGGCCGGGCTATCCGGTCTACCGCGACACGGACGCCTACGACGGCTATTACTACGTCCAGATCATCTATATCGACGGCGACCCCTGGTATGTCGACGACTACCGCTATGCGCATCCGATCCCGCCGCGCCTGCGCAGCCACTTCCGCGACTCGTCGTGGACGCGCTCGCTGCCGCCGCGATTCGGCCGCGACACCGAGGTGCGCGACGGCTATCCGCTCTCGCGCATCGTCTATATCAACGACGTTCCCCAGTATGTGGACGATGATCGACGGGCGCGTCCGTTGCCGTCCCAGGTGCGCAGCCGGTTTTCCTATCAGCGTGTCGTGACGCCCCGCGATGTCCGCCGGAATGGGACCGACCGGCCGCCGTCTCCTCAGCAGGGGTACGGCAGCGGCGCGCGGCCGATGCCGCCCGCCTACGAGCGGGAACAGGAACGTCCGCAGCCGCCGGCCTATGGGCGCGAGCGCATGCAGCAGCCGGACATGGGACCGCGGCCCGCTCAGGGGCCGACGATGATGCAGGAGCGCATGCGCGAAGTGCCGCCGCTGCGGCCCGCGCAGCCTGCGGTGCGCGACGGACGTGGTGCGCCTGCGGGGCAAGCGGGGGAGCCGGTCCGTCGCGGAGCGGAGACGCGGCCGACGCCGCAGCAACGCGGGCGCGACACGAACGACGGCCGGCGGGGCGACCAAAAGCAGAACGGAAAAGCCGACGGACGCGGCAAGGGACGCGATGACAGCGGGCAGGACGGGGTGCGGCGCCGCGACACGCAGCCGCAGCCCGGCGACTAGACGGCGTCCCTTCACTCGCCCGAATCGCGATCAGCCCGGCCACGCGGCCGGGCTTTTCATTTCTCCTTCGTCAGCAGCGCCAGCAGTTCGACCTGCGCGCTGTAGGCCTTGGCCTTGCGCTTGGCGCGGTGGCGATAGCTGCCGTCGGCATGCATGTCCCAGGCCTGCACGTTGTCGCGCAGATAGGGTTTCAGGCCCTCGGCGATCACGCGTTTCTTCAGCTTGGGGTTGAGGATGGGGAAAGCCGTTTCGATGCGGCGGAAGAAGTTGCGGTCCATCCAGTCGGCCGACGACAGGAAGACCCGCGCGTCGCCGCCGTTCCTGAAATAGAAGATGCGCGTGTGCTCGAGGAAGCGCCCCACGATCGAGCGCACGCGGATATGGTCGGACAGGCCGGGGATGCCGGGCCGGAGCGCGCACACCCCGCGCACGACGAGGTCGATCTTCACGCCCGCCTGCGAGGCGGCGTAGAGCGCGGCGATCACCTGCGGCTCGAGCAGGGCGTTCATCTTGGCGATGATGGCGGCAGGCTTGCCGGCGGCGGCGAGTTCGGCCTCGTGGTTGATCGCTGCGACGACTTCGCCGTGCAGGGTGAAGGGCGCCTGCCACAGGCGCTGGAGCTTCCCCGCCTTGCCGAGTCCGGTGATCTCGATGAACAGGCTGGCGACGTCCGCGGTGATGGCTTTGTCCGCCGTCAGCAGGCCGAAGTCCGTGTACATCCGGGCGGTGCGGGCGTGGTAGTTGCCGGTGCCGAGATGCGCGTAGCGGCGCAGTTCGCCTTCCTCGCGGCGGATGACGAGCGCCAGCTTGGCGTGGGTCTTGTGGCCGACCACGCCGTAGACGACATGGGCGCCGACTTCTTCCAGCCTGGCGGCCCAGTTGATGTTGGCCTCCTCGTCGAAACGCGCCATCAGCTCGACCACCACGGTGACTTCCTTGCCCGACTGGGCGGCATTGATCAGCGCCTGCATCAGCTTGGAATCGGTGCCGGTGCGGTAGACGGTCTGCCGGATGGCGACGACGAGCGGATCGGCGGCGGCCTGCTCGATGAAATCGATCACCGGCTGGAACGATTCGAAGGGATGGTGCAGCAGGATGTCGCCCTTGCGGATCTGCGCGAAGATGTCGTCGTCCTTGGCGAGCCGGGCGGGCAGGGCGGGAACGAAGGGCTCGAACTTGAGGTCGGGACGGTCGACCCAGTCGGGCACCTGCATCAGGCGCACGAGATTCACCGGGCCCTGTTCCTGGTAGAGGTCGTCTGCGTCGAGTTCGAACTGCGTCAGCAGAAATGCCGCCATCGCCTCCGAGCAGTTGTCCGCCACTTCCAGGCGGACCGCCGCGCCGAAGTGCCGCTGCGGCAGCTCGCCCTGCAGCGCCTGGCGCAGGTTCTTGGTTTCCTCCTCGTCGACGAACAGGTCCGAATTGCGGGTGACGCGAAACTGGTAGCAGCCCTGCACCGTCATGCCGGCGAACAGCTCGCCGACGTGGGCGTGCAGGATCGACGACAGGAAGACGAAGCCGTACTCGCCGCCGGCGATTTCTTCCGGCAGGCGAATGACGCGCGGGAGCGAGCGCGGCGCCTGCACCACGGCGGCGCCGGAATTGCGGCCGAAGGCGTCGCGCCCGGACAGCTCGACCGCGAAGTTGAGGCTCTTGTTGAGAACGCGCGGGAAGGGGTGCGCGGGGTCGAGGCCCACCGGCGTCAGGACCGGCATCAGCTCGCGGAAGAAATATTCGCGTATCCAGGCCGCCTGGACTTCGTTCCACCGGGTGCGGCGGATGAAGTGGATGCCGTGCGCGGCCAGCTCGGGGATGAGGTGCTTGTTGAGCAGCTCGTATTGCCGGAATACCAGCGCATGCGCCGCGTCGGACACCGCGCGGAACTGCTGGCGCGGCGTCATGCCGTCGGGCGAGCACTGGGTGGAGTTTGCGCGGACCTGTTCCTTCAGGCCGGCGACGCGCACCTCGAAGAATTCGTCCAGGTTGCTCGACACGATGCACAGAAAGCGCAGCCGCTCCAGCAAGGGCGTGCCCGGGTCGGCGGCCTGGGCCAGCACGCGGCTCTGGAAGGCGAGGATGCCGAGCTCGCGGTTGATGAGGGTGTCGGGCCCGGACAGGTTCATGATCGATTTATTCGTGGTGTGCTTCAATGATAAACGCCTCGCTCGACCCCGACATGACTTTTATATGACAACTCCGCCGCCAGAGGAAATCGAGCTCAAGCTCGCGCTGCCGCCGCAGCAGGCCCCGGCCTTTCTCAAGCGGATGGCCCGGCGCCGCAGCCAGCCGGAGCGCCAGACCCTCGTCACGCGTTATTTCGACACGCCGGACTTTGCCCTCAGCGGCGACGGCGTCGCGTTGCGCGTGCGCCGCGTCGTGAAGGGCGCCGGTCAACGTCCGCGCTGGCTGCAGACGCTGAAGACCGAGGGCGAGCGGCAGGGCGGGCTGTCGCGGCGCGTCGAATATGAAATGCCGGTCAGCCGGGGGGAACCCGACTGGGGCCGCTTTCCTCCCGAGGCGCGCGCGCTGGTGCCGGAGCCGTTGCGCGTCCGGGTCGTCCCGGTATTCGAGACGCGGTTCGAACGCACGGCGTGGCTGCTGAAAGGCGCGGGCGGCGCGCGGATCGAGGTGGCGCTCGACGTCGGCGAGGTCGCCAGCCAAAGCAGCGCCGGCGAACGCAGCGCGCCGATTTGCGAGATCGAGCTCGAATTGAAGTCCGGCCGGCCGGATGCGCTGTTTGCGCTGGCGCTCGAATGGGCCGTGGCGTTCGACGGCCTGCCGTTCGATGTCAGCAAGGCGGAGCGCGGCGTGCGTCTGGCGCGCGGCATCGCGGCCGAGCCTGTCAAATCGGCACCGGTGGCGCTGGACGACGGCATGGGGGTGGAGGAGGCCTTCGCCGCGATCGTCCAGGCGTGCCTGGCGCAGTTCCAGACCAACCTGCCGGGCGTACTCGCGTCGGAGGACATCGAGTACGTGCATCAGGCGCGCGTCGCCTTGCGGCGGCTGCGCGCCGCCCTGCGGCTCTTTCGCAAGGCGTGCCCGGTGCCGCCGGAACTGCTGGACGGCCTGCGCGCACTGGCCGTGGCGCTGGGGCCGGCGCGGGACTGGGACGTGCTGTGCAGCGAAACCCTGCCGCCGATCGCGCCGCATGTCCCCGCTGCCGACGCGTGGCTGCATGGCATGCGGGCGCTGGAAGCGCATCGCGCGGACGTCCGGGCGGCGATGCGCGAGGCGCTGGGCAGGGCGCGCCCCGGCGTGTGGCTGCTGGCGATGCACCGCTGGCTGTTGCGCCACGGCTGGCGCTTTCTTCCCGACGGCGAGACGGTGCCGGCGGCGCAGCGCTTCACCCAGCTCGCGCCGCTCGATGCGTGGGCGCGGCGGGCGTTGAAAAAAGGGCACCGCCGGATCGTTCGCGGCGGCCGCGATTTCGCCGCGCTGGCACCGGCGCGCCGCCATGCGCTGCGCATCGCGATCAAGCGCCAGCGGTATGCGGTGGAGTTTTTCGAGACGCTTTTCGAGGACGGGCACGCGCAACGCCCGGCGCATTATCTGGCGGCGCTGCGCGACGCCCAGGAAAGCCTCGGGCGGCTCAACGATGCGCGCGTCGCGTCGGACCTGCTGACGGCGGCGCAGGTCGAAAGCGGGCCGATGGGCGCCTTCGTCCTCGGCTGGCTGGCGGCGCAACGGGCGAACATGGACGGCGCCGAGGGTGCCGGGCCGGTGCGCGCGCTGCTCGGCTCGAAGCCGTACTGGTAGCGCCGAATGAACCGGAGGGCGGCGCGCGAGTCATCTTAGGGGCGCCGGGACCCCCGGCCTTACTTGAGGAAAATCGATGGAATTCATTTTGTGGCGACACGCCGAGGCCGCCGACACGGCCCCCGATCTCGATCGCGCACTCACCGACAAGGGCCGCAAGCAGGCGGCGCGCATGGCAGATTGGCTCACGCCCCGGCTCGCGCAGGACGTCCAGATCCTGGTCAGCCCTGCCGTCCGCACGCTGGAAACGGCGCGGGCGCTCGGACGCGGCTACCGGCAGGTTCCGGCGCTGGCGCCGGGGGCAAGCGTCGAAGACGTGCTGACCGTCGCGGGATGGCCCGACGCGGCCTACCCGGTTCTGATCGTCGGGCATCAGCCAACTCTGGGTCGCGTCGCGATGCGGTTGCTGGCGGGACAGCCGGGCGACCTGGCGGTGAAGAAGGGCGCGATCTGGTGGTTCCAGAGCCGCGAGCGCGCGGGGCAATTGCAGGTGGTATTGCGCGCGGTCGCCGCGCCCGACTGGTTATAATCGCCATGTGACTACCCAACCCATCAACGCGATGCAGCTAGCGCCGACCACGCAGACGAGGGGCCTCCGGTGCCGGGTTGGCTGAGCAGCCTCCGCGACCTGATCGCGGAAGCGAGCCCGCTGCGCCGCGCGACGCTTGCCCTGCTCGTATTGCTGCCGCTCGCGGCGCTCGGCGCGGCCTACCTGTGGTCGAACCCGCCGATCTATCGCGTGCTCTATCCGCACCTTTCCGATCGGGCGGGAGGCGAGGTCATCGCCGCGCTCGACCAGCTCAACATTCCGTATCGCCTGGCCGCGGCTGACGGCGCGATCGAAGTGCCGGCCGACAAGCTGCACGTCGCCCGCTATCGCCTCGCGGCGCGCGGGCTGCCCCGATCCGACGCCGACGTGCAGGACGAGGCCGACCGCGCGCCGCACTTCGGCGCGTCGTCGCTGGAGGAGCGCCAGCGCTATCAGCACGCGCTCGAAGCCGATCTGGCGCGCTCGATCCAGTCGCTCGAAGCGGTCGAGTTGGCGCGCGTCCATCTCGCCTTGCCCAAGGTCTCGCCCTTCCTGCGCGACGCGCCGCCGGCCACGGCTGCGGTGCTGGTGCGCCTGCGTCCGGGCGCGCGGCTGTCGACCGAGCAGGTCACCACGATCCAGACCCTCGTCGCGGCGAGCGTGCCGCGCATGAAGCGGCCGGACGTGCAGGTGATGGATCCGCGCGGGATCGTGCTCGGCGGCGCGGCGCCCGAGGTGGTGCAGACGCGCCGGATGGCGCTGGAGCAGGACCTCGCGCGGCGGGCACTGGCGGTCCTGACGCCGTGGCTCGGCAAGGACCGCGTGAGCGTGCAGGTCACCGCGACGCTCGAGGACAGCGACGTCGAGCAGACGGTGGAGCGGGTGCGCAACGTCGTCGTCGGCGGCCAGGCGCATCCGCTGGAAAAAACCGTGCGCACGACGCACACGCCCGAGGGCCGCATCGAGCGCCTCAACGCCGTCGTGATCCTTGGATTCGACGCGAACGCGGACCAGCTGGCGCGGGCGGATGAAGTCGTTCGCGAGGCGCTGGCCCTGCAGCCGGCGCGCGGCGACACCTTGAACGTCTACGCGCTGCCGGCGGCACCGCAGCGGCCGGCCGACACCTCCGCCGCAGACCGCCCGGCGCGTGTCGCGCCTCCGGCCGCGCCGGTCCGACCGCAGCCTGATGTGCGGCCGCCGTCGCCGATGCCGGTGCTGGCATGGGTCGCCGCCGCGCTCCTGCTGGCACTCGGCATCGGCGGCTGGCGCCGGTTCCGGCGCGGGCGCGGCGACGGGATGCGCATCGACGATTTCGATGCCGAACTCGACGCGATTCGCAATCAGGTTCTGGCGAATCCGCGCGTGGCGGCGGATGTGATCAAGCTCTGGATGCGCGCATGAGCCAGGCCGGCATCGAAAAATCCGCCGCGCTTCTGCTCGCGCTAGGCGAGGACGCGACGGCCGCGGTGTTCCGCTACCTCAGCCCGCTGGAGGTGGCGCGCCTGGGCGGCGCCATGCGCGAGCTCGAGGTCCTGCCGCGCGAACGCGTGCGCGGGGTTCTTCGCGATTACGCCGCCGAGGCGGCGGAGCAGACCGGATTCGCGGCCGATACCGGGCGTTTTCTCGACGAGACGCTCAAGCAGGCCTTTCATCCGGAGCGGGCGCAGGCGATGCTGCAGCGCCTCGGCGCACCCGGCGCGCAGGCCCTGGAAAAACTGGCGTGGCGCGAGCCCGCGGAGCTTGCCGGCCTTCTGGAAGCGCAGGCGCCACAGGTGATCGCGGCAGTGGCATCGCAGCTGCCGCGCGATGTCGCCGCGGCGATGCTCGAACTGCTGCCCGCCAGGACGCGCGCGGATACCTTGCTCAGCCTTGCGCAGACCGAGCCGGCCGACGCCGACACCCTGCGCGATCTGGATACGTGGCTTGCGGGCCTCGACGCCGCCGCCGAACCGTCGCGCGGCGAAGCCGCGGTGGCGAACCTGCTGGGGCAGATGAGCGCGGGGAGCGCCGCGGCCGCCTTGAGCCAGCTCGACCGCAACGACGCCGAGCTCGGCGCGCGCCTGCGCGTGCGCAATCTCGCATTCGAGGACCTGATGCGGCTGTCCGAAGCCGGCCGCAAGGCGTTTTTGCGCAACGTCGCCGCGCCCACGCTGCTGCAAGCCATGAAAGGCAGCGACGGGCGGGTGCTCGACGCGTTGACCGCCGTGATGAGTCCGACGGCCGCGCAGCGCATGCGCGTCGATCTTGATACGCTGGGGCCCGTGTCCGTGACGGCGATCCAGGCTGCGCAGGACGAGGCGGGCGCGACGCTGCGGCGCCTGGTCGCGGAAGGCGCGATCGAGTTTCCCGAGGAGGAGGCGGCATGAACCGCGACGACGACGCCAGGCCCGACGAGTCCGTGCGCAAGACACCCACGGCATTCGAACAGTGGGAAGTGGTGGAACTGGCGGCGGCGGCCGATGCGGACGCCGCGCCGAAGCCCGATCCCGAGGCCGAGCTCGCCGCGCTGCGCGAAGCCGCGCGCGCCGAGGGCTACGCCGAAGGGATGGCGGCGGGGCGCTCGGAGGGCGAGCAGGCCTGCGGGCGCATGAAGCAGCTGGCCGAAAGTTTTTCCTCGACCCTCGACAATCTCGATTTTCGTCTGGCCGACATGGTGCTGGAACTGGCGCTCGACGTTGCACGCCAGGTGGTGGCGGGCGAGCTCGCTGCGCGGCCGGAACGCATCCTCGACGTGGTCAACATGGCATTGAAGCAGATGGCGGAAACCAGCCGCGAGGCGCGCCTGCTGCTGAATCCGGACGACGCCGCGCTGGTGCGCCCGCACCTCGACCAGGTGCTCGACAAGAACCGCCTGCGCATCGTCGAGGATGTCCGCATCGTGCGCGGCGGCTGCCTGATCGAAACCGCGCAGGGCGACCTCGACGCCACCTTGCCGGCGCGCTGGCGCCAGGTGGTGCAGGTGCTCGGTTCCAACCGGAACTGGCTCGAATAATGGACCGCATCGTCCGCCTGCGCGAATACCTCGCCGACTGCCGCCGCGCGGTGGGCTGGGCGACGCCGATCGCGACCAGCGGGCGGCTGACGCGGGTGTCCGGGCTGGTGATGGAGGCGGTCGGCTTGCGGCTGCCGGTGGGCAGCCAGTGCCACATCCAGATCCCGGGCGGCCAGAGCATCGAGGCCGAAGTGGCTGGATTTTCCGGCGACCGCCTGTTCATCATGCCAGCCACCGATATTTACGGCGTGATGCCGGGCGCGCGCGTGATTCCCGACAATCCGCTGGCGCTGCAGCCGCCGCGGCCGGGCATGCGCTATATCCCGCGCCGCCGCGCGCAGGACCGGGTGCGCCAGGTGCCGGTGGGCGACGGCCTGCTCGGGCGCGTGCTCGATGGCGCCGGACGTCCGCTCGATGGCCTTGGGCCGCTGTCGCTCGAGCGCCGCGTGCCCTTGTACAGCCGCCCGATCAATCCGCTGGAGCGCGCGCCGATCCGGCAGACGCTCGACGTCGGCGTGCGCGCGATCAACGGTCTTCTGACGGTAGGGCGCGGGCAGCGGCTTGGCCTCTTCGCCGGCAGCGGCGTCGGCAAGAGCGTGCTGCTCGGCATGATGGCGCGCATGACCGAGGCAGACGTCGTCGTGGTGGGGCTGATCGGCGAGCGCGGGCGCGAGGTCAAGGAATTCATCGACCGCATCCTCGGCAGCGAAGGCATGGCGCGCGCCGTGGTCGTCGCCGCGCCCGCCGACCACCCGCCGCTGGTACGGCTGAACGGCGCCGCGTACGCGATGTCGATCGCCGAATATTTCCGCGACCAGGGCAAGCACGTGCTGCTGATCATGGATTCGCTGACCCGCTATGCGATGGCGCAGCGCGAAGTGGCGCTGGCGATCGGCGAGCCGCCGGCGACCAAGGGTTATCCGCCGTCGGTGTTCGCCAAGCTGCCGCAGCTCGCCGAGCGCGCCGGCAACGGCCGCAGCGGCAGCGGCTCGATCACAGCATTCTTCACCGTCCTGATGGAGGGCGACGACCAGCAGGATCCGATTGCCGATGCGGCGCGCGCGATTCTCGACGGCCATATCGTGCTGTCCCGCGATCTCGCCGACGCCGGCCACTATCCCGCGATTGACATCGAGGCCTCGATCAGCCGGGCGCAGCCCGATCTGCTCTCCGACGAGGCGCTGGAGCGCACGCGGCGGTTCAAGTATCTCTATTCGCGCTACATGCGCAGCCGCGATCTGCTCGCCGTCGGCGCCTACGTGCCGGGTGCCGATCTGGTGCTCGACGAGGGCGTCCGGCTGTATCCGAAGATGCAGGGCTATCTGATGCAGGGCATGCACGAGCACGCGCCGATCGATGCCGCGCGCGACGATCTCGACGAGGTGCTGCGGTGAAGCGGTTTGCCCTGGCGCCGGTGCTGCAACTCGCCGAGCGGCGCAGCGAAACCCTGGCGCGCGGGGTCAAGCTCGCGCACGGCGTCTGGCTGCGCGCGCGGGGCCGCCAGGTGCAGTTG
Organism: Pseudomonadota bacterium; assembly: GCA_021820845.1. GTDB lineage: Bacteria > Pseudomonadota > Gammaproteobacteria > Burkholderiales > Thiobacillaceae > Thiobacillus. The sequence goes on along the minus strand of JAKADC010000003.1, from coordinate 214,617 downwards.
CAGACGTTGCGCGACGCGCATATCGCCCAGCTGGCGGGCGAACTTCGCGGCGGCGTGACGGCCGCGCAGCTGCTGGAAACGAATCGCCTGCAACGCGCGCAGGCCGCGGAGATGCAGGCGGCACAGGCCGCGATCGACGCCGCCCATCACGAGTGGCAGGCGCGCCTGGCCGAGTGGCTGCAGACCGAGCAGCGGCTGAAGGCGCTGCGGTTGCTCGAGCAGCGCCATCTCGCGCGCGCCGCCATCCAGCAACGGCGGATCGAGCAACGCGATCACGACGAACTGGTGGAACTGACGCATCGGCGCGACGCGGGGCAGCGAGGGCGCTGATGCAGCTGCTCGAACTCACCCCGGCCGAAATCGCGTTCCTGGCGGCGCCCCCGGCGCCTCGCGACGGCTTGCAGCCGCGCCTGACCCGCAAGCTCGCGGCGACGCTGAGCGCGCGCCTGCGCCTGCCGGTCCGGGCGACGGCGCGGCCCGCGTCCGGGCACGTCGATGCGCCGCGCGCGCCCGTCTGGCGGCCCGACGACGCGCTGGCGAACCTGTGGCTGACGCGCCGCCTCGGCGGCCGGCGCGTGACGGAGGCGGCGTCCTTCGTTCCCGCCACGTTCGTCCGCACGCTGGACGCCGTGCTGGCGGAGTGCTGGCTGGACGCGCCGGCGCAAGGCGAGGTGCCGCGCACGCTCGCCTGGCACATTACAGGCGGCCCGGTGCCGGCGGCGCTCGCGCTGCAGTTGCCGCCTTCCTCAACCGACATGACGCGCTGGGCGCGGGAGGTCATCCGGCATGGCTAGATTCGTCGCGGCAGCCGCGTTGCTGCTGGTTCCGTCCTGGGCGCTGGCGGCGGCCGGTCCCGCCGGCAGTTTGGTGACCGTGCTGCTGAGCCTGGTACTCATCCTCGGCGGCTTCGTCGCGGTGGCGTGGCTCGTGCGCCGGTATCTGCCGGGCGTGGGAACGCACGGCGCGGTCAAGGTCGTGGGAACGACCGCGGTCGGCGCGCGCGAACGCGTCGTCGTCGTCGAGGTCGACGATACTTGGCTGTTGCTGGGCGTGGGGGGCGGCAATGTGCGGCTTCTGCATACCCGGCCAAAGCCGGGATCGGCGCGGGAGGGCGCGCAATGAGGGCGCTTTTCCTGCTGCTGGCGCTCGGCCTGAGCGCGTCGGCGTGGGCGGCGGACGCGAGCGTGCCGCTGCTGAGCGTGACCCCGGGTGCGGGCGGGCAGGTGATCGGCGTGCCGGGGACGAGCCTGCCGTGGCTGCTGCTGTTCCCGTTCCTCCCGGCGCTGCTGCTGGCGTTCACGGCCTTCACCCGCATCGCCGTGGTCCTGTTCCTGCTGCGGCAGGGGCTCGGCAGTCCGACTGCGCCGCCCAATCTCGTGCTGACGGGACTGGCGGTGCTGCTGACGGTGTTCGTCATGTCGCCCGCATTGAAGACCATCAACGCCGAGGCCTACCAGCCCTATCTTGCCGGTGCGTTGAGCTTCGACGCCGCCGCCGACAGGGCTGCGTCGCCGCTCAAGCGCTTCATGCTGCGGCAAACGCGCGCCGCGGACCTTGGCCTCTTCACCGGAGACGACAAGCGCATCGATCCCAAGCGGGCCGAGACGGTGCCGCTCGCGGTGCTGGCGCCTGCCTTTCTTACCAGCGAACTCAAGACCGCGTTCCAGATCGGCTTCATGGTCGTGCTGCCGTTCCTGGTGATCGACCTGGTCGTCGCGGCCGTGCTGACCGCGCTCGGCATGATCATGCTGCCGCCGCAACTGGTGTCGCTGCCGCTCAAGCTGCTCCTGTTCGTCACGGTGGACGGCTGGCATCTGCTGGTCGGTTCGCTGATCGGGAGCTTCTGATGGAAGACCTCGCACGCGATGCGCTCCGGCTGGTGATGCTGCTGGCGGCGCCGGTGCTGCTGGCGAGCCTGCTCACGGCGTTCGCCATCAGCCTGTTCCAGGCCGCCACCCAGATACTGGAACCCACGCTGTCCTTCGTTCCCAAGCTCATCGTCGTGCTGCTCGTGCTGGCGCTGCTCGGAAGCTGGATGGGCGGGCAATTGGTCGAGTTTGCGCGCAGCATGCTGACCGATTTCCCGGGCCTCGTGGAATGAGCGGACGATGCAGCTGACCGAAGCGAGCGCGTCGGCCGGATTGTTCGCGTTCGCACGGCTCGCCGGCTGGGCCCTGTTCGACCCGCTGGTGGGGCGCCTGCCGCTGCTGCTGCGGCTCGCGCTCGCCGCCGTGCTGGCGGCCGCGCTGACGCCGGCCCTGCCGGCCGGCGCGATCGACCCCTTCACCGTCCAGGGCGTGCTGGCATTGGGCCTGGAAGCTGCATGGGGCGCGGCGCTCGCGCTTTGCGTGTGGCTCATCTTCGCGGCGGCGAGCGCCGCGCTGGCGTGGACCGGGCACACCGCGACCGGTGGCCTGCTGGCGCTGACTTCCGAACAGGCGGAGCCGGCGGACGCCGCGTGGCGGGCGCTCGCGGCATGGCTGGCGGCGATGGCGTTCCTGGGGGCGGACGGGCACCTGCTGATCGTTCACGCGCTTCGCGACAGCTTTGCCGCGATGCCGCTTGCCGTCCTGCCGGGTGCGGGGAACCTGCGCGAGTTGGCCGAAGCGGGCGGGTGGCTGTTTGCGACCGGCGTGCAACTGGCCCTGCCTCTGCTGGCGCTGGCGTTGCTGGTGCAGCTGGCATTCGGCATCGTCGCGCGCACCTCGCCGGGAATGGACATGTTCTCGGCCGGACTGGGCATAGCGGCGCTGGGACTGACGGTGGTCTGGATCCTGGCCGCGCCGCTCCTGGCCCACGGCATCGGCCTGGGCATCGGGCAGCTGGCGGGCTGGCTGGCGAAGCTCGCGCCGAGATAAAGCCAGCCGCATCCAGATGGATTAGAATGCTGCGGTTTATCGTTGATTCGCCGGAAGATCGGCGCGATCCTGAATATTAAAGCGGCGGAAACAAGATGGCAGAAATGAAAACGGCCAGAGGCAGCCTGGTTGCGATAGTCACCCCGATGACGGCCGACGGGGCGCTCGACCTCGACGCGCTGCGCCGCCTGATCGACTGGCACATCGGCGAAGGCACGGACGGCATCTGCATCGTCGGCACCACCGGCGAATCGCCTACGGTCGGGTTCGACGAGCACTGCCTCCTGATCCGCACCGCAGTCGAGCAGGCCGCCGGGCGCGTGCCGGTGATCGCCGGGACGGGCGCGAATTCCACCGCCGAGGCGATCGAACTGACCGAGTGCGCCAAGGCCGCGGGCGCGCAGGCCGGCTTGTCGGTGGTGCCTTACTACAACAAGCCGACGCAGGAAGGCCTCTATCAGCACTACAGGAAGATCGCCGAATCGGTCGATCTCCCGCTGATCCTCTACAACGTTCCCGGGCGCACCGTCGCCGATCTGTCGAACGACACCGCGCTGCGTCTGGCGGACGTGCCCGGCATCGTCGGCATCAAGGACGCCACCGGCAGCATGGAGCGCGCCGCCGACCTGCTGCGTCGCGCGCCGAAGCACTTTTCGCTGTACAGCGGGGACGACGCCTCGGCGATGCCCTTCCTGCTGCTGGGCGGGCACGGCGTGATCTCGGTCACCGCCAACGTCGCGCCGAAACTGATGCACGACATGTGCGCCGCTGCGTTCGACGGGAACCTCGCGCGCGCGCGCGAACTCAACAACATGTTGCTGCCGCTGCACAGCAAGCTGTTCGTCGAGGCCAATCCGATTCCGGTCAAGTGGGCGTGCGCCGAACTGGGTTTGATTCCGCCCGGCCTGCGACTGCCCCTGACCCCGTTGTCTGCCGGGCTGCATGACACGGTCCGCGACGCCTTGCGTCATGCCGGATTGATCTAGCGGTGCGCGCTGCCATGCCGCTTTGATGTAGGCCTTATCTTTTAGGACACCTTATGCGTTTATTGCCTCTGTTCTTGATGGTCGCCGTGGCCCTGTCCGGCTGCGGCATCATGGAATCCAAAAAAATCGATTACAAATCGGCGCAGAAGGCACCGACGCTCGAAGTGCCGCCGGATCTGGTATCGCCCGCCGCGGACAACCGCTACGCGATTCCCGACACCCAGGGTGACGGCACTGCCACGCTGTCGACCTACAATCAGGAACGCAAGGCCACGCCGGCCGCCTCGAACACGCTCTTGCCCACCGAAGACAAGGTCCGCATCGAGCGCGCCGGCAGCGAGCGCTGGCTGGTCGTGCAGGCGACGCCGCAGCAGGTGTGGCCGGTGCTCAAGGACTTCTGGCAGGAAAACGGGTTCATCATCAACAAGGAATCGCCCGAGACCGGCATCATGGAAACCGATTGGGCGGAAAACCGGGCCAAGATTCCGCAGGACATCGTCCGGCGCACCCTCGGAAAGGTGCTCGACGGCCTGTATTCCACCGCCGAGCGCGACAAGTTCCGCACGCGCATCGAGACGGGCAAGGACGGCACCGAAATCTACATCAGCCATCGCGGCATGAAGGAGGTCTACACGACCGAGGGCAAGGACCAGACCAAATGGGAGCCGCGCGCTTCCGATCCCGGGCTCGAAGCCGAAATGCTGCGCCGCCTGATGCTGCGCTTCGGGGTGGAAAAGAGCCGCGCCGATGCGCTGCTGGCCCAGCAGCAACAGGAGCCCGAACGGGCGCACATCGTCCAGTCCGCCGGTGCCCCCGTGCTGGAAATGGATGAGGGCTTCGACCGCGCCTGGCGCCGCGTCGGCCTCGCGCTCGACCGCGTCGGCTTCGCGGTGGAAGACCGCGACCGCTCGAAGGGCATCTATTACGTGCGCTACATCGACCCCGACGTCGACAATGCCAGCAAGCGCGATGAAGGCGTCTTCGCCAAGCTCGCGTTCTGGCGCAGCAAGAAGGCGCAGTCCTCGCCGCAGCTTCAGATCGTCGTAAACGAGGCGGGCGAAAAGAGCCGGGTGAGCGTCACCGGGGCCGGCGGCAAGCCTGCCGACGACAAGACGCGGAATCGCATCATCAATCTGCTGCACAGGGAATTGAAGTAAACGAAGGGTTTGAAGTCATCGACGTGACGGGCGAGGGCGCCTGATGCGGTTTGCAAGCCTGGGCAGCGGCAGCGAAGGCAATGGCCTCGTGGTCGAGGCCGGTTCGACCCGGGTTCTGATGGATTGCGGGTTCGGGCTGGCAGACAGCGTGGCGCGGCTGGCGCGGCTCAAGCTCGCGGCCGCCGATCTCGCCGGCATCGTGGTGACCCATGAGCACAGCGACCACATCGGCGGCGTCGGCCGGCTGGCACGCAAGCACAAGCTGCCGGTGTGGCTGACCGCCGGCACGCTGGCGATGGCGCAGGACCTCGGCGGCGTCGCCGTGCGGGTGATCGACAGCCATGCGGCGTTTGCCGTCGACGGGCTGGAAATCCGGCCGTTTCCAGTGCCGCACGACGCGCGCGAGCCGGTGCAGTTCGTGTTCGGCGACGGCGACCGCACGCTCGGGGTGCTGACCGACGCGGGCTGCGGCACGCCGCACATCGAGGCCATGCTGGGCGGCGTCGACGCACTCGTGCTGGAATGCAACCACGACGCGGCCATGCTGGAAAACGGACCGTATCCCGCGAGCCTCAAGCGTCGCGTGGGCGGTCGGTTCGGCCACCTGGAAAACAGCCAGTCCGCGGCGTTGCTCGGCAAGCTGAGGCATGAAAAATTGCGCTGCGTGGTGGCCGCGCACGTGTCGAGGACGAACAACACGGCCGCGCTGGCGCGGCGTGCGCTGGCCGGGGTTCTCGCGTGCGCGGACGAAGACGTGCGCGTGGCCTGCCAGACGAACGGATTCGACTGGATCGAGGTTTGACCGGCTGATACATCAACCGAACCAGAGAGTTGACTGGACCGATTTTGACGACTTTTGCTGAACTCGGGCTCGCGCCCGACATCCTGCGTGCCCTCGACGAGATGGGCTACGCCACGCCGACGCCGATCCAGGCGCAGGTGATTCCCCTGGCGCTGCAAGGCGGCGACATCCTGGGCGCCGCACAGACCGGCACCGGCAAGACGGCGGCTTTCGCGCTGCCGCTGATCCAGCGCCTGCTGCCGTTCGCCAACAACGGGACCTCGCCGGCCAAGCATCCGATCCGCGCGCTGATCCTCACCCCCACGCGCGAGCTCGCGATCCAGGTCGAGGAAAGCATCCAGGCCTACACCAAGCACGTGCCACTGCGTTCGCTCGTGGTCTACGGCGGCGTCAACATCAACACGCAGATTCCCATCCTGAAAACCGGCGTCGAGATCCTCGTGGCGACGCCCGGACGGCTCCTCGATCACGTGCAGAACAAGACGCTGTCGCTTTCGCAGGTCAACACGCTGGTGCTCGACGAGGCCGATCGCATGCTCGACATGGGTTTCATGCCCGACCTCAAGCGCATCGTCGCGCTGCTGCCGGCGCAGCGGGTGAACATGATGTTCTCGGCCACGTTCCCCGAGGAGATCCGCAAGCTGGCCGACAGCATCCTCAACGTACCGACCTTCATCGAGGTGGCCCGCAACACGACGGCGGTGACGGTCACGCAGGTGGTGCATCCGGTGCATCACGAGCGCAAGCGGCAACTGCTGGCGCATCTCATCAAGAGCCGCGACCTGCGGCAGGTGCTGGTCTTCACGGGGACGAAGCTCGGCTGCAACCGGCTTGCCAACGAACTCAACAAGGCCGGCATCCACTCCGACGCCATCCACGGCGACAAGACGCAGCAGGAGCGCATCAAGGCGCTCGACGCCTTCAAGGCGGGCACCATCCGCGTGCTGGTCGCGACCGACGTGGCGGCGCGCGGCATCGACATCGAGGCGCTCCCCTTCGTCGTCAACTACGATCTGCCGCACAACGCCGAGGACTACGTGCACCGCATCGGCCGCACCGGCCGCGCCGGCGCCCTGGGCGAGGCGATCTCGCTGGTGAGCGAAGCCGAGACGCGCTATCTCAAGGACATCGAAAAACTCATCGGCAGCACGCTCACACCGGTGATCGTCCCCGGCTTCGAACCCGGCGCGGCCGATGTGCCCGCCTTCCAGGCGCGTCCGCCGCGAGCGGACCGGCACGGCGAGCGCGAACGCGGCGCGCCGCGCAGCAAGCCGGCGGCGCCGCGCGATGCGCTGTTCGACGAACCCTACGCGCCGAGCAACGCGCCGCGCCCGGAAAGCGCGCCGGCGCTCACGCGGCCGGCACCCAAGAAGCAGGTCGCGGCGCTGTTTCGCAGTCCGGTCAAACCCGATTCCGCCGGGCAGTGAGCTGGGAGGCCGTCCTGCTGGCACTGCTGGGAGCGGGCGGCTGGTACTGGTATGCCGCCATGCACGCCCGCGAGCAGGCCGTCGCGAGCGGCCGTCGTACCTGCGGCGAGAGAGGCGTGCAGCTCCTGGACGAGAGCGTGGCCGTGAGCCGGATCCGCCTTGCACGCAACGCCAGCGGCCACCTGAGGTTCCAGCGCGACTATCGCTTCGAGTTCTCGGATACCGGCAACAATCGCCGTCCCGGCGTCGTCCGCATGCTCGGCGACCGGGTCGAATGGATCGACCTCGACGGGGAATGGCAGCCGGGACACCTGGCGAGCGTCTCCCGGCTGAGAGACTAGCTTCGGTCGAAGCGCGGCCGGCGGCCGTGCCCCGGCCTCACTCCTGCTCGATTTCGAGGATCGCCAGGCTGATCTGCCGGCCCAGATTGGTATCCCACTCTGCCCAGTCCCGGTAGGCCTTGAGCTTCTCGGCGATGACGGGCTTCATCTCGTAGTCGCTCTTGCCTTCGTCGTACATGCGACGCACTTCGGACATCAGCGTGCTGAAATAGGCCTTCTGGTCTTCGACGAACTTGCGGTCGCCGGTCTTGCCGTGTCCCGGCACGTAGAGCGCCGCGTCGAGGGCGAGCGCCCGGTCGGTGGCCTTCATCACGCCCTTGAACGTGCCGTCGCGCAGGTTCATGACCTGATGATTCAGCACATTGTCCGCGGTGAACAGGATGTGGTCTTCCACCAGTTCGATCATGAGGTCGGTCTTGCTGTGCGCGTCGGTCGACGAGTGGATGCGGAAGGTCTTGCCGCCGATCCTGAATTCCTGGCCGTCCGCCGCCTCGATCGTGGGAACCTCGGCGCGGGTGCCGTCGGTATAGCCGCCGGTCATGTCCGACATCAGCTTGATCCAGAACGCGCCGGCGCCGTTGTTCGCCTGCTTGATCATGTCGGGATGCGCGATGAGCGTCGCTTTCGGCCACGCTTCGAGAATGGCCTGATTGCCCAGCCAGTGGTCGCCGTGAACGTGGGTATCGAACACGTGGGTGACCGGCTTGTCGGTCGTCTTGCGAATCTGCGCCGCGACCATGCGACCCACCTGTACGCTCGATCCCGGGTCGATCACGACCACGCCGTCCCGGGTGACGACCCAGGCCGGATTGTTCATGAAGCTCTGGTTGGCTTTGGACGGCACGCCCTGCGGGCCGTGGATGACATAGACGCCGGTGCTGACCTGTTGCGCAGGGTAGGGCCGGACGACATCGTTCGGGGCCGCCGCTGCAGCGGTGCAGAAAACGAGGGCGGCGACCGTGGAGGCGAGGCGCATGGGATTCTCCGTTCGGAACGAGGTGCCTGCACCCTACACGGATTGCACGCGTTGTTTAATGGTCGGATCGACCTACCACCACTTCTCGAAAATGATGCGGCTCATCGGCACGCCCAGGCCGTGGAGCAAGGCGCTCATGTCCTCGATCATGCCCCGCGGCCCGCACAGGTAGTACAGGGTGTCGTCCGGCACGTCGAGCGCGTGCAGCTTGACCGGGTCGATGCGTCCGGTGAGGCCGTGCCACTGGGGATCGGGCCGCGTCACGGTGATGCTCACGTGGAGGTTGTCGTGCGCGCGCACCGCCGCCTCGAGCTCGTCGCGGAACAGGATCTCGCGGCTGTCCGACACGCTGTAGACGAGGTGCGCTTCCGTGCCCAGTTCGGCGTCGCGGATGTGGCGGAAGATCGAAAGCAGCGGCGTGACGCCCACGCCGCCGCCTATCAGCACGACGTTGTCGCTCATTTCCGGCAGGTAGACGAACGGCCCCTGGCCCTGGCTCACGCGCACGCGGTCGCCGATCCGGGCCTGCTCGTGCACCCAGCGCGCGACCGGATGGCGCGTGCTGGCCTTGATCGCCAGCTCGATCTCGCCTCGGTGGACAGGCGAAGTGGTAATGGAATATCCCGATGCGTGGGACGCGCCGTCGACTTCGATTCCGAGGTCGATCCATTGCCCCGGCAAGAACCGGAAGTCGGCATCGGCGATGGCGAGGCGGAGCGTGCGGATGGTGGGCGTAGCGGCGGTGATCGCGGTGATCCGGGCGTCGAAGATATGCAAGGCTCAGTCCTGTGGGGTCTTCTGGAAGCGCAGCGAAGCCGAGTTGATGCAGTAGCGCAGGCCGGTGGGGGCAGGGCCGTCGGGAAAGACGTGGCCGAGATGCGAGCCGCAGCGGCGGCACAGGGCCTCGACGCGCACCATGCCGTGGCTCGTATCCGTTTTTTCCGTGATGGCGTCGGGGTTCATCGGCTGATAAAAGCTCGGCCACCCGGTGCCGGAATCGAACTTGGCCGTCGACGAAAACAGCGGCTCGCCGCAGGCGGCGCAGCGGTACTCGCCGCTTTCGTGATGGTCCCAGTATTCGCCGGTGAAGGCCCGTTCGGTCCCATGCTCGCGCAGGACGCGGTACTGCTCGGGACTCAGGTCGGCACGCCATTCGGCGTCGGTTTTCGGCTTGTCGGAAGTCATGAGCGAATCTCCTGATTGGCGGGCAGTTTACCCGCTGCCGGCGGCAGCGGGCCGTATCGCCATGATTGCGCGAGGGTTGTTCGCGCGACGGTTGACAGCGTCATCACGGCGGGTTTAATCTTCGTTCAGGTATTAGACTTAGTCTAAAAACCGGATTTTATCCACTGGGCGACCTGCTATAGATAAGGGACCGGGCGGTTCAGACAGGGTGAAAATTTCAGTGCTGCAAAGCATGTTTATGTAAAAAAAGGAGATCAGGTTATGCAACTCAAAGGTTCGAAAACCGAAGAACATCTGAAGGCCGCCTTCGCCGGCGAATCGCAGGCCAACCGCCGCTACCTCTACTTCGCAGCCAAGGCCGACGTCGAAGGCTACAACGACGTTGCCGCCGTTTTCCGCTCCACCGCCGAAGGTGAAACCGGCCACGCCCACGGCCACCTGGAATACCTGGAAAAGTGCGGCGACCCGGCCACCGGCATGGCGTTCGGTCCCACCGCCGACAACCTGAAGACCGCGATCGCCGGTGAAACCCACGAGTACACCGACATGTATCCTGGCATGGCCAAGGACGCACGCGCGGAAGGATTCGACGAGATCGCCGACTGGTTCGAGACGCTCGCCAAGGCCGAGCGCTCGCATGCGAACAAGTTCCAGAAGACCCTGGACAGCCTGGGCGCTTAATACCGCGCAGGCCGAAAGCGGGTCGGATTCGGCCCGCTTTTTTTTGAATCTCGTCCTATTTATACGAAATCTAAGCTGGAGTTCGCATGAGCCTACGCGAAGGCAACCTGGAAGCGCCCACCCGCCATCCGATCGACTGGAAGAATCCGGATTTCTATAACGAGGAGAAGCTCACCCACGAGCTCGAGCGAATCTTCGACATTTGCCACGGCTGCCGCCGTTGCGTGTCGCTTTGCACCGCGTTCCCGACCCTGTTCGATCTGGTCGACGAGTCCCCGACGATGGAAGTCGACGGCGTCGCCAAGACCGATTACTGGAAGGTGGTCGACGAATGCTACCTGTGCGATCTCTGCTACATGACGAAGTGTCCCTACGTGCCGCCGCACCCGTGGAACGTGGATTTTCCGCACACCATGCTGCGTGCCAAGGCGATCAAGTTCAAGACGGAAGGCGCGGCGTTCCGCGACCGGCTCCTTTCGAGCACCGACGCGATGGGCAAGCTCGCCTCGATCCCGGTGGTGGTGCAGGCGGTGAACGCCAGCCTGAAGAGCAAACCCATGCGCAATCTGATGGGCAGCGTGTTGCGCATCCATCCGGACCGCAGGCTGCCCGAGTACGACAGCGCGAAATTCCGTTCCACGGCAAGGCCCAACGGCGGCTTCGCGGTGAGGGACGGCCAGAAGACACCGGGCAAGGTGGCGATCTACGCGACCTGCTACGTGAACTACAACGAGCCGGGCATCGGCCACGATCTCCTGAAGCTGCTGGCACACAATGAAATTCCCGCCATTCTGGTGGAGAAGGAGGTCTGCTGCGGCATGCCCAAGCTGGAGCTCGGCGATCTCGATGCGGTCGAGAAGCTCAAGGAGACCAATATCCCGCATCTGGCGAAGCTCGCCCGCGAGGGCTATGCGATCCTGACCGCCGTGCCTTCGTGCACGCTGATGTACAAGCAGGAACTGCCGCTGATGTTCCCGCACGACGCCGACGTGCTGGCGGTGAAGGAAGCGATGTGGGACCCGTTCGAATACCTGATGGCGCGCAACGCCGACGGCCTGCTGAAGACCGACTTCAAGTCGCCGCTCGGCAAGGTGTCGTACCACGTGCCGTGCCATCAGCGCGTGCAGAACATCGGCAACAAGACGCGCGACGCGCTGCAGTTGGCCGGCGCGTCGGTGACGATGATCGAGCGCTGCTCCGGCCATGACGGCACGTGGGGCGTGAAGAGCGAACACTTCGACAAGTCGATGAAGATCGGCAAGCCGGTGTTCCGCCAGATGGCTGAACCGCAGCCGGACTATGTGAGTTCAGACTGCGCGATCGCCGCACGCCACATCCTGCAGGGCATGGGCGATTCCGCCGCGCAGAAGCAGCATCCGATCACGCTGCTGCGCATCGCCTATGGCCTGGAATGAATTCAGCAAGGAGAGCAAACATGCCGCACATTACCCGTGACAGCCTGATGACCCTCGAGGGATACGCCAAGGTGCGACCCGCCATGCGTGCCGAGGTGATGGCGCACAAGAAGAACCGCATGGTCGAACTGGGCGACCATGTCACGCTGATCTTCGAGGATGAGAAGACCATGCGCTACCAGATCCAGGAGATGCTGCGCGCCGAGCGCACCTTCGAGGAAGCCGGCATCCAGGACGAGCTCGATGCTTACAATCCGCTGGTTCCGGACGGCACCAACTGGAAGGCCACGATGATGATCCAGTATTCCGACGCGGACGAGCGGAAGCTGGCGCTGGCTCGCCTGAAGGGCATCGAGGATCGCGTCTGGGTGCAGGTGGCGGAGCAGCCGCGCGTGTTCGCCATCGCCGACGAAGACCTCGAGCGCGAGAACGAGGAAAAGACTTCGTCGGTGCATTTCCTGCGCTTCGAGCTGGACCCCACCTCGATCGCGGCTGCCAAAAGCGGCAGCCCGATCCGCATGGGCATCGACCTGGCGGCCTATCGGGTGGAAGCGATGACGCTCGCGGAGACGACGCGTGCTGCGCTCGTCGTCGATCTGACCTAAAGTCATACACAGGCGGCAGGGCAATACGACAAGGCGCCGTCATCTACGGAGGAGACGAGATGCTGGATCAATTGCGTGTTCATCAGGTGCGGCGACGGGTGGAAGCATCCGGCCTGCCGTTCGTCGTCGAATTGTGGAATGGCGAGGAGGTCGGCACCGCCGACAACGCCGCGGTGAGGGTGCGGCTGCACCAGACCGCCAGCCTCAAGGCCATGGCCGAGCCCAGCCTGGGCGCGCTGGCTCGGGCCTACGTCGAGGGCGACCTCGACCTGGAAGGCGACGTCCGCGACATCCTCGCGCTCGGCGATCGCCTCTGCAACGCCGGCGATGTCACGCCGAAGGCCGGAGCGGACGGCTGGAAGTGGTGGCGCCACACGCGCAGCAAGGACCGCAGGAACATCCAGTATCACTACGACGTTTCCAACGACTTCTACGGCCTGTGGCTGGACAGCCGCCGCGTCTATTCCTGCGCCTATTTCAAGTCGCCGGACATGAGCCTGGACGAAGCCCAGGCGGCCAAGCTCGATCACATCTGCCGCAAGCTCGATCTCCAGCCCGGCGAGCGGTTTCTCGACATCGGCTGCGGGTGGGGCGGGTTGATCCTGCATGCAGCCGAGCGCTACGGCGTGCACGCGGTCGGCATCACGCTGTCGGACGATCAGCATGCCTACGTCGTCCAGCAGATCGCCGCGCGCGGGCTTGCCGGCCGGGTCGAGGTGCGGCGGATGGACTACCGCGACGTTCCCGAACACGGCGGCTACGACAAGATCGCCAGCGTGGGCATGTTCGAGCACGTCGGCCGGCTAAACCTGCGCGCGTATTTCGACAAGATCCATGCGCTGCTGAAACCGGGCGGGCTGGTGCTCAACCACGGCATCACCACCTCCGAGCCCGATGCCGGCGGCCTCGGCAGCGGCATCTCGGAGTTCATCGAGGACTATGTGTTTCCGGGCGGCGAACTGGTGCACGCATCCGAGGTGCTGCGTGCCGCGGGCGGCAGCGGCCTCGAATGTCTCGACGCCGAGAACCTGCGTCCGCATTACGGCAGGACGCTGTGGCACTGGGTCACCCGGCTGGAGGCCCATGCCGACGAGGCACGCCGCCTCATCGGCGAACAGAAATACCGCATCTGGCGGATCTACATGGCCGGCTCGGCCTACGCTTTCGATCACGGCTGGATGGAATTGTGGCAGGTGCTCGCGGGCAAGCCCGTCGACGGCACGCAGCCGAACTATCCATTCAAGCGGGATTTCATTTATCGCGACGCCTGAGGCGCGGCGCGAGGAAGAGCGATCATGACGCCACGACCGATACGCCAGCTCGTTCCCGCCTTCGAGGTCAGCGAAGGCGCGGGCGTCACCGTCCACCGCAGCATCGGCACGCCGGCGCTGCGAAACCTCGACCCCTTCCTGATGCTGGATCACTTCGGCAGCGACAATCCGGACGAGTACATCGCCGGCTTTCCCGATCATCCGCACCGCGGCTTCATCACCTTCACCTACATGCTCGACGGCCACATGGCGCACCGCGACAGCATGGGCAACCGGGGCGATCTCAAGGCCGGCGGCGTGCAATGGATGAAGGCGGCGAGCGGCGTCATCCATTCCGAGATGCCGCAGCAGACCAACGGCCTGATGCGCGGCTTCCAGCTCTGGATCAACCTGCCCGCACGGGACAAGATGTCGGCGCCGGCCTATCAGGAGTTCTCTGCAGCAGCCATTCCCGAGCTGACGCTAAACGGTGCCCGCGTGCGGGTGCTGGCAGGTGCGTTTGGCGGACAGCGCGGCGTGATCGACGACCCCGCGACGGACGTGCTCTACATCGACGTCAGCCTGCCGCCGTCCGGCCGTTTCAGCGAGCCGCTGGACGATGCGCGCAATGCCTTCGTCTACGTGTTCGAGGGCGACGCGCGGCTCGCGGGCGAGCCGTTGGCGACGCACACGCTCGCCGTGCTGGGGAGCGGCGACACAATCGAACTGGCGGCGGGGAGCGCGGGGGCGCGCTTCATCCTGGTCGCCGGGCGCCCGATCGGCGAACCGGTCGTGCAATACGGCCCGTTCGTGATGACGAGCCGCGAGGAGATCGAAGAGGCCCTGGCCGACTATCGCGCCGGCCGCCTGGTGAAGGCAAAGGCGACGCTGGCTGGCCATTGAACCGGACAAGCTGGCGCAGCGCGGAGGACGCATTCTGGAAAACGCGGGCACGGCGTAGGATGGCGGCGTGAGCCAGCCCGCCGCCCCCTCCTGCGAGACGCCGGATTTCCGGGGACTGACGGCTGCGGAGGTGCGGGAGCGCCTGGCGCAGGACAGGCCGAACGTGCTGCCCGAAGCCGATGGGCATGGCATGGCGCGCCTGGTGTTCGAAGTCGTTCGCGAGCCGATGTTCATCCTGTTGCTCGCCGCGGCTGCCATCTATCTGGTGCTCGGCGACCTGCACGAAGCGCTGCTGCTGCTGTTCTTCGTGTGCGTAGTGATGGGGATCACGCTGTATCAGTCCCGCAAGACCGAGCGTGTGCTTCAGGCCCTGCGGGATCTTACCAGCCCGCGCGCGCTCGTCGTGCGCGACGGGGAGAAGCAGCGCATCGCCGGGCACGACGTGGTGCGCGACGACATCGTCCTGCTGGCTGAGGGCGACCGGGTGCCGGCGGACGCGCTGCTGTTGATGTGCAACGGCCTGCAGGTCGACGAATCGCTGCTCACCGGTGAGGCGTTCCCCGTGCGCAAGGCCCCGCGTGCCGACGCCGTGCCGCCGCCGCGACCGGGCGGCCCCGATACCCCGATGGTGTACTCGGGCACGCTGGTGGTGCAGGGGCAAGGCATTGCCCGCGTGACCGCCACCGGGGAACATACCGAGATGGGCCGCATCGGCGCTTCCCTCGAGGCGCTGCGCCCCGAGCCGAGCCCGATGCAGCGCCAGGTGCGGCGCATGATGTGGCTGTTCGCGCTGCTCGGAACCTTGCTGTGTGCGGCAGTCGTCGTCCTCTATGGCCTGACGCGCGGCGGCTGGCTCGATGCCCTGCTGGCGGGCATCACGCTCGCGATCTCGCTGCTGCCGCAGGAATTCGTCGTCGTGCTCACGGTCTTCCTCGCGCTGGGCGCGTGGCGCATCTCGCGCAGCCGTGTCCTGACCCGGCGCATCCCCGCGCTGGAAACGCTCGGGGCCGCGACCGTGCTGTGCGCCGACAAGACCGGCACGATCACCGAGAACCGCATGGCGGTCGCGCAGCTGATGACGGGAGACGGATGCTTCGTGGTCGAAGACGGGGAGGGCGGGGAGCTGCCCGAGCGGTTCCATGAACTGGTCGAGTTCAGCGTGCTCGCCAGTCTCGTCGACCCTTTCGATCCGATGGAGAAGGCGTTCCGGCGCCTCGCCGACCGCTATCTTGCCGGCACCGAGCACCTGCACGACGACTGGATGCTCGTCCGGCACTATCCGTTGAGCCGGGACATGCTGGCGATGTCGCACGGCTGGCGGGCCACGCACCGGGACGAGTTCGTGGTCGCCGCGAAGGGCGCGCCGGAAGCGATCGCCGATCTCTGCCATCTGTCGGCGGCCGAAACGGCGGCGGTTGCGGAACGGGTCGACCGCCTCGCGAAGCAGGGGTTGCGCGTGCTGGCGGTTGCCAAGGCGACGTTCTCCGGCACCCGCCTGCCGCCGATCCAGCACGATTTCCCTTTCGTCTTCCTCGGCATGATCGCCCTGACTGATCGCGTGCGCGAGCGCGTGCCGGAATCGATCCGGCTCGCGCGCGAGGCCGGCGTGCGGGTCGCGATGATCACCGGCGATTACCCAGGCACCGCCGAGGCGGTCGCGCGCGAAGCGGGGATCGATCTGGCAGGCGGCATCCTCACCGGCGCCGACATCGACGGTCTCGACGAAGCGGCCCTGCGGGAGCGGCTGCGGTCGACGCACGTCTTCGCGCGCGTGGTGCCGGAACAGAAGCTGCGTCTGGTCGAGGCCTTCAAGGCCAATGGGGAGGTCGTGGCGATGACGGGAGACGGCGTCAACGACGCACCCGCACTGAAGGCCGCGCATATCGGCATCGCCATGGGCGGGCGGGGCACCGATGTCGCGCGCGAAGCGGCGTCGCTTGTCCTGCTCGACGACGACTTCTCGGCCATCGTCGACGCGATCCGGCTCGGTCGCCGGATTTTCGCCAACCTCCACAAGGCGATGGCGTACATTCTGGCGGTCCATGTGCCGATCGCGGGGATGGCGCTGCTGCCGCTGCTGTTCGGGTTGCCGCTGGTCCTGGCGCCGGTTCACATCGTATTCCTCGAACTCGTCATCGATCCGGCCTGCTCGATCGTCTTCGAGGCCGAACCGGAAGAGGCTGGCAGCATGCGTCGGCCGCCCCGCCGATCCGATGCGCCGCTGTTCAGCCTGCCCACCCTGCTGCTGTCCTTGCTGCAGGGCGCCACGGTGTTCCTGGCGGTGGCCGTCGTGTACGCATTCGCGCTGCAGCAGGGCAAAGGAGCCGACGCGGCGCGCGCACTGACGTTCGCCAGCCTCGTGGCCGGCAATCTCTGGCTGATTCTCGTGAACCGCTCCTGGTCGGCGACGCTGCGCGATTCGCTGCGCACGCCGAATGCGGCGTTCTGGCGCGTGATCGCGGGCACGCTCGGCTTTCTCGCCTGTGCCTTGTACGTCCCCTGGCTGCGCGATGTGTTTGGCTTCGCGCCCCTGCACGCCGGCGACCTGCTGCTGGCCCTGGCGGCCGGGGCGCTCGGCGTCGCGTGGTTCGAATTGTTCAAATGGGTGCGGGGCGCCCGCAGGGATCGGAGATGACGATGGCGCTGCTCCTTGCCGACGTCCTGGTGTTGCTGCACCTGCTCTTCATCGCGTTCGTCATGGCAGGCGGTTTCCTGCTCCCCCGCTGGCCCCGCCTGGCCTGGGTGCATCTGCCGGCTGCGGCGTGGGGTGCCTTCGTCGAATTCAGCGGCGTCATCTGCCCGCTGACGCCGCTGGAAAACCACCTGCGGGTGCTGGGCGGCGGCAGTGCCTATGGCGGCGGTTTCGTCGAGCGCTACCTCCTGCCGGTCCTCTATCCCGAACACCTCACGCTCGCCATCCAGCAGGTGCTGGGCGTCATCGTCGTGGCCGTCAATCTTGCCGCGTATGCCTGGGCCTGGCGGGCGCGGCGGCGGCCCACCTGAGCGTACGGGGGTCTCAGCGGTCGAGGTGCTGGTCAGCCAGCGAAATCGGGTCTTCCTTCGGTTCGAGGTGGGTCGTGATGTGCGCGTGCTCGACCGTCGCGCGGATGTCGGCCTCGACGCGTTCCGACCAGTCGTGTCCGCGCTGGACGGTCCAGGCTCCGGGCACCAGCAGATGGAAGGAAATGAAGGCCCGGGTGCCGGCCTGGCGCGTGCGGAGGGCATGGAACTCCAGCCCCTCCTGGCGGTAGCGCTCCAGGATGCGTTCGATCGTGCGGACATCCTCCTCCGGCAGCGAGACGTCCATGAGCCCGGCGGCCGAGCGCTGCAGGAGCCGCCAGCCGGTCCACACGATGTTGAGCGCCACAGCCAGCGCGATGACCGGGTCGAGCCACAGCCAACCTGTCGCCCAGACCAGCCCGACGCCGAGAATGACGCCGACCGAGGTCCAGACGTCGGTGAGAAGATGGTGCGCATCGGCCTCCAGGGTGATCGACTTGTACTTCCGGCCGACGTTCAGGAGAACGCGCCCGGTGAGCAGGTTGATGACCGACGCTGCGACGGACACGACGAGGCCGACCCCGACTGCCTCGAGCGGCTGGGGGCTCAGCAGTCTCTCGCTGGCGGCGTAGGCAATGCCGACCGCAGCGGCGAGAATGAGGAAGCCTTCGAACGCGCTGGAGAAATACTCTGCCTTGCCGTGGCCGTGGGCGTGGGCGTCGTCCGCCGGCTGGGCAGCCAGCGAGAGCATGGCGAGCGCCATCATCGCCCCGGCCAGATTGACGAAGGATTCGAGCGCGTCGGAGAGCAGGCCGACCGAACCGGTTAGCCACCACGCCCATCCCTTGAGCAGGATGGTGGCGAGGGCGGCGGCGATGGAGAGCCAGGCGTAACGTTTGAGAGAGGCAGGCAGCATTCGAAGCTTCGCGAGAAGCGCTTGAAGTCGCTGGATTGTATCTCAGAGCATGCCGTTCGCCCCGCAAGGAACAACCTCGAACGCCCCGGCCGGGGCACCGTAGGCACGGATCGGCAGGGCAGGGCGCCGGCCTCGCGGGGCGCATCTTTCTTGAAGACATCCCGCCGCCGAATCAATAGAATGCGTGGCATGAAAATACTGCCCGCCCTGCTGCTCTTGCTGCCGCTCACCGCACGCGGCGCATGGATGGATTTCGACCACGAGTTCGAACAGGACAAGCCGTGGACCGAGGTGGCCGCGCAACTGCCTGCCTACCCGAAGGACCCGGATCTGATCCCCTTCGAGGTCTCGTCGGCGACGAACAACAGGTTCTTCGTCGACGCCAAGTCGATCAGCGTGGGCCCCGACAAGGTGGTGCGCTACACGGCCGTGGTCAAGGCGGCGGGGGGCGCCACCAACGTGTCGTACGAGGGTATCCGCTGCGACACCGCCGAACGCCGCCTGTATGCCTACGGCCATCCGGACGGCACGTGGTCCCGGGCCCGCGACAGCGGTTGGCACGACATCCGCCTGCGCTCGCTGCTGTCGTACCGCAAAGCTCTCTACGAAGACCATTTCTGTCCCGATGGCGTCACCGTCCGGGACGCCAAGGCGGCGGTGGAAAGCCTGCGGCGCGGGGTGCGCTGATGCACGCCGTGGTGAGGCACGCCAGGCGCATCGTCGTCAAGGTCGGCTCGAGTCTCGTCACCGCCGAGGGGCGCGGACTCGATCACGCCGCCCTGTCGCGCTGGGCCGAACAGATCGCCGCGTTGACCGCGCAGGGAAAAGAGGTGGTGCTGGTCTCGTCGGGCGCGATCGCCGAGGGCATCGCGCGGCTGGGGTGGAAAAAACGTCCGCGTGCCGTCAATGAATTGCAGGCCGCCGCCGCCGTCGGGCAGATGGGCCTGGTCCAGGCATACGAATCGATTTTCCGCACGCATGGCCTGCACGCCGCGCAGGTGCTGCTGACCCACGAGGACCTGGCCGACCGCACGCGCTACCTGAACGCGCGTTCCACCCTGCGCACGCTGCTGGAGCTCAGGGTGGTGCCGATCATCAACGAGAACGACACCGTCGCCACCGACGAGATCCGCCTTGGCGACAACGACACGCTGGGCGCGCTGGTCACCAATCTGATCGAAGCCGATTGCCTCGTCATCCTCACCGACCAGCCCGGCCTCTATACCGCCGATCCGCGCAAGCAGCCCGATGCCACGCTGGTGATGGATGCCCACGCCGGCGACCCCGAGCTCGAGCGCATGGCGGGCGGAGCCGGCAGCAGCGTCGGCACCGGCGGCATGCTGACCAAGATTCTTGCCGCCAAGCGCGCGGCGCGCAGCGGCGCCCATACCGTGATCTGCAGCGGGCGCGAGGAGCGGGTGCTGTTGAGGCTGGCGGCGGGCGAGGCGATCGGCAGCCAGCTGGTGGCACGCCAGGCGCCGCTCGCGGCACGGCGGCAGTGGCTGGCGGATCACCTGCAATTGCGCGGTGGCGTCGTGCTCGATGATGGCGCGGTGCGCGCGCTGCGGGAGGACGGCAAGAGCCTGCTGCCGGTCGGCGTGAAAGGCGTCACCGGCGAGTTCGAGCGTGGCGAAGTGGTGGCGATCGTCGATCCCGAGGGCCGGGAAATCGCGCGCGGGCTGGCCAATTACAGCGCCAGCGAAGCGCGTCGAATCGCCGGCAAACCCAGCAGCGCCATCGAGAAGGAACTCGGCTACATGGACGAGCCGGAGATGATCCATCGCGACAATCTGGTGGTGCTCGCGTGACCGTTACGGTGGATCTGATGCGCCACGGCGAGCCGGTCGGCGGACGCCGGTACCGCGGGCAGGTCGACGATCCCCTTTCGGAGAAAGGCTGGGCCCAGATGCGCGCCGCCGTGGGCGACGCCGCGCCATGGGACGCCGTCGTCTCGTCGCCCCTCCAGCGCTGCCGCGCCTTCGCCGAAACGCTCGCCGACCGCCATCGCTTGCCGCTGACGCTGGACGAACGGCTGATGGAGGTCGGTTTCGGCGCATGGGAAGGCAGGACGGCGGCCGAGATCGAGCAGGACGCGCCGGGCGCGCTGGCTCGCTTCAAATCGGATCCCGTGAACGCCCGCCCCCAGGGGGCGGAACCGCTGGCCGCGTTTCACGCGCGGGTGGCGGCCGCGCTGGATACCATCCGGGCGCGACACGGCGGCCAGCACGTGCTGCTGGTCGGACACGCCGGCGTGATCCGCATGGCCTTCGCCTGGGCCCTCGCGATGCCGCTGGAGCATGCCTACCGCATCGAGGTGGCGAATGCCGGGCTGACGCGCCTGCGCCTCGACGGGGATCGCGCGAGCCTGGTCTTTCACGGCGGCGATCTCGCCCGGCGGTGATCCGCCGCCATCTTCTCTGGCTATGCCTGCTGCTGGCCGCGTCGGCGTCCGCCGAACCGGTCCGCCTGCACGACGACGCGGGGCGGACCCTCGAATTCGACCGCGCACCGCAGCGCATCGTCTCGCTGGCGCCGCATCTCACCGAATTGCTGTTTGACGCCGGTGCCGGCGCGCAGGTCGTCGGCGTCGACGCCGGCAGCGACTATCCGGAAGCGGCGCGGCGCCTGCCGCGCGTCGGCGATTACAGCCGCATCAGCTTCGAGCGGATCCTGGCGCTGAAGCCCGATCTCATCGTTGTCTGGGCGGGGGGCAATCGCTCGGCGGACATCCACCGGCTGATGCAGTTGGGCGTGCCCGTGCTGCAGACGCGGGCAGCCCGGCTCGACGACGTGGCGCGCCTGCTGCGCCTGCTTGGGCGGGCGAGCGGCCACGCAGGGGAGGGCGAGCGGGCAGCCCGGGATTTTTCCGCGCGGCTCGCCGCATTGCGGGTCAGCAACGAGCGCAGGCCGCCGGTCCGCGTCTTCTACGAGCTATGGGACCGTCCGCTGATGACCGTGGGGGGCGCGCACTGGATCAGCGATGCGCTGGCACTGTGCGGGGCACGCAACGTGTTCGACGATCTGCACGCGCTGTCTCCGGTGGTGTCGCGCGAAGCGGTCCTGCAACGCGCGCCGCAAGTGATCGTGAGCGGCAGCGACGCCCCCGACGTGCGCAGCGGGTGGCGGCGCTTTTCCAGCCTGCCGGCGGTGAAGAACGGGGCTTTCGTACGGGTCGATGCGGACCGTCTGCACCGTCTCACGCCGCGGCTGATCGCGGGCGTGGCCGAGCTGTGCGCGGCGGTCAAGCCTTATGCGCGGTGACGCGGATCGGCGGATTTGCGATTCGGGCAGTTTTCCTTGACGCACTCGGCATAGATCTGCAGCGAGTGATCGCGGATCACGAAGCCCCGCTCCTTGGCGATCCGTTCCTGGCGTTTCTCGATTTCGCTGTCGAAGAATTCCTCGACCCTTCCACACTGCAGGCAGACCAGGTGATCGTGGTGTTCGCCCTGGTTGAGCTCGAATACCGCCTTGTCGCTGTCGAAGTGGTGGCGGATCAGCAGCCCGGCCTGTTCGAACTGCGTCAGCACGCGGTAAACGGTGGCGAGACCGATGTCCTGGCCTTCGTCGGAAAGCAGGCGATACACCTCTTCGGCACTCATGTGCCGCTTGCCGCTCTGCTCGAACAGGTCGAGTATCTTGAGACGCGGCAGCGTGGCTTTGAGACCGATGCTCTTGAGATCGGATGGATTGCTCAACGGGGTCTCCAGGAGGGGAACGCGAATACGTTATGATACGTTTTTTTCCAACGCCCAAACCTCCGCGGTTTCCTGGACATGCGTCAATTCCTGATTTCTGCCCTGTTTTTGACCCTGCTCGCGGGATGTTCCGGCCTCGGTCCTCATCGCATCGATGTGCAGCAGGGCAACGCGCTCGACCAGGACAACGTCGCCCGGCTGAAGACGGGGCTCAATCGCTCGCAGGTGCGCTTCCTCCTGGGCACGCCGCTTGTCGTCGATCCGTTCCGCAGCGACCGCTGGGATTATGTGTACCTGTACTACAAGGCGGGGAAACTGACCGAGCAGAAGCACATCACCCTGTATTTCGACGGCGATACGCTGGCGCGCATCGAAGGGGATCTGCCGCCGGCAGCGCAGCCGGCTTCCGCTGTCGAGCCCAAGGCAGAGGCGGCCGGTGCGCTTCCCGCGGCCGCCGCGGTGCCGAATGCAGCCGCATTCGCGACGGCCGCCGCGCCGGAAGCCGCCCAGGCAGCGCCAGCGCCCGCTCCTGCGCCGGCGACCCAAGGGGAAACGGCTGCGCCCGACGCGTCCCCCCGGCCGTCGGGATCCGAGACCACGATCGTCCCGCCGCTGTCGAGCCCGAAGGATGCGCCGGCCTACGTCGATCCGCACCCCGCGCCGCAACTGAGCCTCAAGCCCGAAACCGATGTCACGCAGATCAAGCCGGACACCATGCCGCCTTTTCCCGAAGCGAGTGCTGGCGCGGCGGGCGATGATCCGGTGCTGAAATCGCTGAAGGCCTGGGCCGACGCCTGGGCCCATCGCGACAGCGAAGCCTATTTCGCGGCATATGACGCGAGCTTCGCGCCGCAGGAAGGCAGCCGCGCCGACTGGGAGGCACGCAAGCGCCGGTCCTTGAGCGCGGCGAAGGCCATTGAGGTGAAATTGAGCTCGCCATCCGTCGAGAAAGAGAGCGACGGCACGGCCACGGTGACGTTCAGGCAGTATTACCGGTCCGGCAGCTATCACGATGCCGTCGTCAAGCAGGTGCGCATGGTCGAACGCGAGGGCCGCTGGCTGATCACCGAGGAAAAGGTGTTGTCGGCCCTGAAGGACGCCCGGCCATGAGCATGCGAGTCGCGATTACCGGCGTATCCGGGCGCATGGGACGCGCCCTGCTCGAAGCGGTGGATGCCGAGACCGACTGCGTGCTCGGCGCCGCCATCGACCGCCCCGGCGGCGCGCTCGTCGGGCAGGATGCGGGCGCCGCGTGGGGCGCCGCCAGCGGTGTTCGCGTGACCGATGAGGCGGGGGCGCTCGCCGGCGCGCACGCGCTGATCGATTTCACGCGACCCGAGGCGACCTTCGGCTATCTCGATGCCTGCGTTGCGGCCGGCGTGCCGCTGGTCATCGGCACGACCGGTTTCGACCAGGCCGGCAAGGCGCGCATTGCCGCGGCGGCAGAGCGGATTCCCGTCGTATTCGCGCCGAACATGAGCGCGGGGGTGAATCTGCTGATGAAACTGGCCGAAGTCGCCGCCCGCGTGCTACAGGATGGCTACGACATCGAAATCATCGAGGCGCACCATCGTCACAAGGTCGATGCGCCGTCGGGCACTGCGCTGGGACTGGGACAGGCGGTGGCGCATGCGATCGACCGCGATCTCGCGAGTTGCGCGGTCTATGGCCGCGAGGGCGTCACCGGCGAGCGCGACCCCGGGACCATCGGCTTCGCCACTGTGCGCGGGGGCGATATCGTCGGCGACCACACCCTGCTGTTCGCTGGCATCGGCGAGCGTGTCGAGCTCACCCACAAGGCCAGCAGCCGCGCGACGTTTGCCCGCGGCGCGCTGCGTGCCGCCAGATGGCTGCAGGGCCGTGCACCCGGCCTCTACGACATGCGCGACGTCCTCGATCTGAAATAACCCATGAAACAGGAATCCATCATGAACACCGTCAAGGTTTACAGCACCGGCACCTGTCCCATCTGCGTGAAGGCCAAGGCTTTTCTCGACAAGCGCGGCATCGGCTACGACGAGATCCGCATCGATCTCGACCGCGAGGCGATGAAGGAATTCGCCGTCGTCACCAACGGCGCACGCACCGTGCCGCAGATCGTCGTCGACGGAACCTGCATCGGCGGTTTCACCGAATTGACCGAACTCGACATGGACGGGGGCCTCGACCATCTTCAGCCCTGATCGGCGCTGAGGGCCGCTGCAAAAGGCATCGGGCATTGAAGGCCGCGACCGGATCGGCTACAATATCGGCATTCAAATTCAGGCGGGCGCGCGCAAGCGGCTCGCCTGAATTTTGTCACCTGCCTTTCGGAGTCTTCCTTGTCTCGTGCCCAACCTGCCATCCTGGTTTTAGCTGACGGCTCGGTGTTTCGCGGCCTGTCGATCGGTGCCGACGGCATCACTTCCGGCGAGGTGGTATTCAATACCGCGCTCACCGGGTATCAGGAAATTCTCACCGACCCGTCCTACTCGCGGCAGATCGTCACGCTGACCTATCCCCACATCGGCAACACCGGCGTCAACGCCGAGGACGTCGAGGCGGACCGCGTCCACGCCGCCGGGCTCGTGGTGCGCGATGTGCCGCGCCAGCATTCGAATTTCCGCGCGGCGCAGTCGCTGCCGGATTACCTCCGAAGCCAGAACGTCGTCGCCATCGCCGACATCGACACGCGGCGTCTCACGCGCATCCTGCGCGAGAAGGGCGCACAGAACGGCTGCATCATGGCCGGCGCGGTCGACGAAGCGAAAGCGCTGGACGCCGCCCGGGCTTTCCCGGGGCTGGCGGGCATGGATCTCGCCAAGGTGGTGAGCGTCGCCGCACCCTACGAATGGAGCGAGACCGAGTGGAAGCTCGGTTCGGGCTACGGCAAGCAGAGCGAACCGCGCTTTCATGTCGTCGCCTTCGACTACGGCGTCAAGCGCAACATTCTGCGCATGCTGGCCGAGCGCGGCTGTCGCCTGACCGTGCTGCCCGCGACCGCCACCGCCGAGCAGGCGCTGGCGCTGAAGCCGGACGGTGTCTTCCTTTCCAATGGCCCCGGCGACCCGGACGCGTGCGACTACGCGATCCGGGCCGTCGGCGAACTCGTCGCGGCGAAGGTTCCCCTCTTCGGCATCTGCCTCGGCCACCAGCTGCTCGCGCTCGCCTCGGGCGCCAGGACCGTCAAGATGAAGTTCGGCCATCACGGCGCCAACCACCCCGTGAAGGACCTCGATAGCGGGCGTGTCGCCATCACCAGCCAGAACCACGGTTTTGCGGTGGACCCGGAAACGATGTCTGCCAACCTGCGCAGCACCCACGTCTCGTTGTTCGATGGCTCGCTGCAGGGCATCACCCGCACCGACGCCCCCGCCTTCAGCTTCCAGGGACACCCGGAAGCGAGTCCCGGCCCGCACGACATGAGTTATTTGTTCGACCGATTTATCCAGCTGATGGCCGACCATGCCCAAGCGCACTGACCTAAAAAGCATCCTCATCATCGGCGCCGGCCCCATCGTCATCGGGCAGGCGTGCGAGTTCGACTATTCCGGCGCCCAGGCGTGCAAGGCGCTGCGCGAGGAGGGCTACAAGGTCATTCTCGTCAACAGCAATCCGGCCACGATCATGACCGATCCCGAGATGGCCGACGTCACCTACATCGAGCCGATCTCGTGGCAGGTGGTCGAGAAGATCATCGAGAAGGAGCGTCCCGATGCGCTGCTTCCGACCATGGGCGGGCAGACTGCGCTCAACTGCGCGCTTGATCTCGCCAAGCACGGCGTGCTGGAAAAGTACGGCGTCGAGATGATCGGCGCCTCCAAGGAGGCGATCGACAAGGCCGAGGATCGCGAGAAGTTCAAGGCGGCGATGACCAAGCTCGGCCTCGGCTCGGCGCGTTCGTCGATCGCGCACAGCATGGAAGAGGCACTGCAGGTGCAGGCCGCGCTTGGCTTCCCGACCATCATCCGCCCGTCGTTCACCATGGGCGGCTCGGGGGGCGGCATCGCCTACAACAAGGACGAATTCGTCGCGATCTGCGAGCGCGGACTGGAAGCGTCGCCGACCCACGAACTCCTGATCGAGGAGTCGCTCCTCGGCTGGAAAGAATACGAGATGGAAGTGGTGCGTGACCGCAAGGACAACTGCATCATCATCTGCTCGATCGAAAACTTCGACCCGATGGGCGTGCACACCGGCGACTCGATCACCGTCGCGCCGGCGCAGACGCTGACCGACAAGGAATACCAGATCATGCGCAACGCGAGCCTCGCGGTGCTGCGCGAGATCGGCGTCGATACCGGCGGTTCCAACGTTCAGTTCGCCATCAATCCGGCTGACGGCCGCATGGTGGTGATCGAGATGAACCCGCGCGTCTCGCGTTCATCCGCGCTGGCGTCGAAGGCGACCGGCTTCCCCATCGCCAAAGTGGCGGCCAAGCTCGCGGTCGGCTACACGCTCGACGAATTGCAGAATGAAATCACCGGCGGTGCGACCCCGGCATCGTTCGAACCGTCGATCGACTATGTCGTCACCAAGGTGCCGCGCTTCGCGTTCGAGAAATTCCCGCAGGCCGACGACCGCCTGACCACGCAGATGAAATCGGTGGGCGAGGTGATGGCGATGGGCCGCAGCTTTCAGGAATCGCTGCAGAAGGCCCTGCGTGGACTGGAGGTCGGCGTCGACGGATTCGATCCCAAGACCGCCGACCGCGACGAGATCGAGGCCGAACTGATGTCGCCCGGCCCCGAGCGCATCTGGTACGTGGGCGACGCGTTCCGCGTCGGGATGAGCCTCGACGAGATCCACGCCGTGTCGAAGATTGATCCGTGGTTCCTCGACCAGATCCAGGGGCTGATCGAGATGGAAACCTCGCTGGCCGGACGGAAGCTCGCCGATCTCGGACGTGACGAGTTGCGCGAACTGAAGCGCGCCGGCTTCTCCGACCGCCGCCTGTCCAGGCTTCTGGATACGGACCAGCACGCCGTGCGCGCGCGGCGCGCCGAGCTGTCGCTGCATCCGGTCTACAAGCGCGTCGACACCTGCGCGGCGGAGTTCGCCACGCAAACCGCCTACATGTACTCGACCTACGAGGAGGAGTGCGAGGCGCATCCGACCGACGCGAAGAAGATCATGGTGCTGGGCGGCGGGCCGAACCGGATCGGGCAGGGCATCGAGTTCGACTACTGCTGCGTGCACGCCGCGCTGGCGCTGCGCGAGAATGGTTTCGAGACCATCATGGTCAACTGCAACCCGGAGACCGTGTCGACCGACTACGACACCTCCGACCGGCTGTACTTCGAGCCGCTGACGCTCGAAGACGTGCTGGAGATCGTGCGCATCGAGAAGCCCTTCGGCGTGATCGTGCAGTACGGCGGCCAGACGCCCCTGAAGCTCGCGCGCGACCTCGAGCGCAACGGCGTGCCCATCATCGGCACCAGCCCCGACATGATCGACGCAGCGGAAGACCGCGAGCGCTTCCAGCAGATGCTGCATGATCTGGGTCTCAAGCAGCCGCCCAACCGTACCGCGCGCAATCCCGAGAGCGCGATCCGCATGGCCGAGGAAATCGGCTATCCGCTGGTGGTGCGCCCGAGCTACGTGCTCGGGGGGCGCGCGATGGAAATCGTGCGCGAGGAAGCCGATCTGCGGCGCTACATGACCGAGGCGGTGAAGGTGTCGAACAAGTCGCCGGTGCTGCTCGACCGCTTCCTGAACGACGCCATCGAAGTCGACGTCGACGCGCTGTCCGACGGCGAGCAGGTGGTGATCGGCGGCATCATGCAGCACATCGAGCAGGCCGGCGTGCACTCGGGCGATTCGGCGTGCTCGCTGCCGCCCTACAGCCTGTCGCAGGACGTCCAGGACGAACTGCGCCGGCAGACGGTGGCGATGGCGAAGGCGCTGAAGGTCGTCGGCCTCATGAACGTGCAGTTTGCGATCCAGGGCGACATCGTGTACGTGCTCGAAGTGAACCCGCGCGCGTCGCGCACCGTACCCTATGTGTCCAAGGCGATCGGCGCGCCGCTGGCGAAGATCGCCGCGCGCGCGATGGCCGGCATTTCGCTGAAGACGCAGTCCTTCGAAAAGGAGATCATCCCGCCGTATTTCTCCGTCAAGGAGGCGGTGTTCCCCTTCCGCAAGTTCCCGGGCGTCGATACCATTCTGGGTCCGGAGATGAAGTCGACCGGCGAAGTCATGGGCGTGGGCGACAACTTCGGCGAAGCCTTCGTCAAGTCGCAGCTGGCGTCGAGCTCGGAACTGCCGAAGCCGGGCGGCCGCGCCTTCGTCAGCGTGCGTTCCGGCGATCGCTCGGCCGTGATCGAAGTGGCGCAGATGCTGCACGACCTCGGCTTCAGCATCGTCGCGACCCGCGGGACGGCCCAGGCGATCGAGCCGGCAAACATTCCGGTGGCCATCGTCAACAAGGTGCAGGAAGGCCGTCCCCACATCGTCGACATGATCAAGAACGGCGATATCGACCTTATCGTCAACGTGGTCGAAGACAAGAAGGCGGTCAAGGATTCCTATGCGATCCGGGCCGAAGCGCTGGCACGCCGGGTCGTCTACTTCACGACGCTGGCCGGCGCGCGCGCCGCCTGCATGGGCATGCAGCATGGCAACGAACTGAAAGTCTATTCTCTGCAGTCGCTGCATCAGCGGCTGCACTGATCTGGAAAGGTAAGCTTGTGGGCAAATTTCCCCTCACCGTCGTCGGCGCCGAAAAGCTGCGCGTCGAACTGCAACATCTGAAAAGCGTGGAGCGGCCCGCGGTGATCCAGGCGATCGCCGAGGCGCGTGCGCAGGGCGACCTGTCGGAAAACGCCGAATACGACGCCGCCAAGGAGAAACAGGGGTTCATCGAAGGCCGCATCGCCGATCTCGAAGGCAAGCTCGCCAACGCGCAGATCATCGATCCGTCCGCGTTGGACGCGGACGGCCGCGTCGTCTTCGGCGCGACGATCGAACTGGAAGACGCCGAATCGGGCGACACCGTGACGTATCAGATCGTCGGCGACGACGAGGCCGACATCAAGGCGGGCAAGATCTCGGTGTCGTCCCCCATTGCGCGTGCCCTGATCGGGAAATACGCGGGCGACAGCGTGGATGTCCAGGCGCCCGGCGGCGTGCGCCAGTACGAAGTGCTAGACGTCGTGTACAAATAGCATGCGAAGCTTCTGGGACGGTCTCGCCGGCAGCCTGCTGGTGCTGTGGATCGGCGGCATGTGGGCGACGGGCTACATCGCCGCGCCGGTTCTGTTCGCCAACCTGGGCGACAAGCAGCTCGCAGGCATGCTCGCCGGCCGGCTTTTCGACGTGATCGCCTGGATCGGCATCGCCGCGGCGGTCTACCTGCTCGTCTACCGGTTCGTCCGCGACGGCGTGGCGGCGTTGAAAACCCTGTTTTTCTGGGCGGTCGCGCTCATGCTGGCGCTCACGCTGGCGGGGCATTTCGGCATCCAGCCCATCATGCAGAGCCTCAAGGATCAGGCCATGCCGCACGCCGTGATGCAGGGAGTGTTCGCCAACCGTTTCGCCCGTTGGCACGGGGTGTCGAGCATTCTCTACCTGATTCAGAGCGCGCTCGGGCTGCTGCTGGTCTGGCGCTCGGGTCTGGCGCGGTAGACGCCTTGCCGCGTCAAGCGGGCAGGACGATCACGGGCTTGGCGGCGGCGCGATAGATCACGAGTATCTTGCCGATCTGCTGCACCGGCACCGCACCCGTCGATGAGCAGATCTCCTCCAGCCAGGCGCGCCGCGTGTCCAGCTCGTCGCTGGCGGCCTTGATCTTGATCAGTTCATGCGCGTCGAGTCCGCGTTCGATTTCCTTCAGCACGGCGGCGGTCAAGCCCTGGTTGCCGATCATCGCCACGGGCTGCCGGTTATGGGCGAGCCCTTTGAGAAATTGCCGCTGGGCGGGCGTGAGTGGTTTCATGCGTATTCCTTGAACTGAGCGCGGATTGTAGCCGATCGAGATGGTGCACAAAGCGAAGCGAACCAAATCCGGCCGTGCCTGGATGCACGAGCACGTCACGGATCCCTACGTCAAGAAGGCGCAGCAGGACGGCTACCGGTCCCGCGCTGCCTACAAATTGCTGGAAATCGACGCGCGCGACCATCTGTTGCATCCCGGCATGACCGTCGTGGACCTGGGCGCGGCGCCGGGGAGCTGGTGCCAGGTGGCGGTGCAGCGAATGAAGCGGCAGGGCAAGGTGCTGGCGATCGACCTCCTGCCGGTTGCGGCGATGCCCGGCGTCGAGAGCCTGGAAAGCGACTTTACCGAGGCGGAGGCGTTGGCCTGGCTGGAGGAAAAGCTGGAAAACGGGGCCGTCGACCTTGTATTGAGCGATATGGCCCCCAATATCAGTGGCATCCCGCTGCGCGACCAGGCGCGCCATTACGAATTGTGCGAGCTGGCGCTGGACTTTGCGGTGAACTGGCTGAAACCGGACGGTGCTTTCCTCGTCAAAGTGTTTCAGGGCGTCGGCTTCGAGGATTTCCGGGCGCAGGTGCGGGAAGCGTTCGAACAGGTGCTGATCCGCAAGCCGGACGCATCGAGGGACCGCAGCAACGAGGTGTACTTGCTGGGACGCCGGCCTCTGGCGGGAAGACGCCGTGACAAGCCCGCGACACTGGGCTTAGAATGAGTTTAAACGTGCTGTACTCGGCACCAAGGAGTGAATGTGAACAACCTGTCGAAGAACATCGCCATCTGGCTGATCATCGCTGTCATCCTGATGACGGTGTTCAACCAGTTCGGCGCCCAGCGCACTGCGCAGTCGCAGATGCCGTACTCGCAGTTCATCGAGGAGGTGCGCCAGCAGCAGATCTCCAAGGTGGTGATTGAAGGCAACGTGCTCAAAGGCGAGCGCAGCGACGGCCAGCGCTTCACCAGCTACGCGCCGAACGACCCGTGGATGGTGTCCGATCTGCTGAAGAACGGTGTCTCCGTCGAAGCCAAGCCGGAAGAGCAGCCGTCCTTCCTGATGAGCCTGTTCATTTCCTGGTTCCCGATGCTGCTCCTGATCGGCGTGTGGATCTTCTTCATGCGCCAGATGCAGGGCGGCGGGCGTGGCGGTGCGTTCTCGTTCGGCAAGAGCCGCGCGCGCCTGCTCGACGAAAACGCCAATCCCGTGACCTTCGCCGACGTCGCGGGGTGCGACGAGGCCAAGGAAGACGTCGCCGAACTGGTCGATTTCCTGAAAGACCCATCCAAGTTCCAGAAGCTGGGTGGGCGCATCCCGCGCGGCGTGCTGATGGTGGGACCGCCGGGCACCGGCAAGACACTGCTGGCCCGCTCGATCGCGGGCGAGGCCAAGGTGCCGTTCTTCAGCATCTCGGGCTCCGACTTCGTCGAAATGTTCGTCGGCGTCGGCGCGGCACGCGTGCGCGACATGTTCGAGCAGGCGAAGAAAAATTCGCCCTGCATCATCTTCATCGACGAAATCGACGCGGTCGGCCGCCAGCGCGGCGCCGGCCTCGGCGGCGGCAACGACGAGCGCGAACAGACGCTCAACCAGCTGCTGGTCGAGATGGACGGTTTTGAAGCCAGTGTCGGCGTGATCGTCATCGCCGCGACCAACCGCCCCGACGTGCTCGACCCGGCGCTGCTGCGTCCCGGCCGTTTCGACCGCCAGGTCGTCGTCGGTTTGCCCGATATCCGTGGCCGCGAACAGATTCTCCTGGTGCACATGCGCAAGGTGCCGGTCGCCCCGGACGTGCGGGCCGACATTCTGGCTCGCGGCACGCCGGGCATGTCCGGGGCCGATCTCGCCAACCTGGTCAACGAGGCGGCGCTGTTTGCCGCCCGACGCAGCAAGCGCCTGGTGGACATGGACGATTTCGAGCAGGCCAAGGACAAGATCCTGATGGGCGCCGAGCGCAAATCGATGGTTCTCTCGCCCGAGGACAAGAAGAAGACCGCTTACCACGAGTCGGGCCACGCCGTGATCGGCATGACCTTGAAGGGCTGCGACCCGGTGCACAAGGTGACCGTGATTCCGCGCGGCCGCGCGCTCGGCGTGACGATGTCGCTTCCGGAAATCGACCGTTACAGCCTGTACGAGGACCAGATGCTGGCGCAGATCAGCATGCTGTTCGGCGGGCGCGTGGCGGAAGAAATCTTTGTCGGCAGCATTTCGACCGGCGCGTCCAACGACTTCGAGCGGGCGACCAACATCGCACGCGACATGGTGACGCGCTACGGCATGTCCACCGCGCTCGGCCCGATGGTGTACGGCGAAAACGAAGGCGAGGTGTTCCTGGGCCGTTCGGTGACAACGCACAAGAACATGAGCGAGGCCACGATGCAGAAGGTGGATATGGAGATCCGCCGCATCCTGGACGAGCAATACGCGCGGGCAACGAAAATCCTGACCGACAATCGGGACAAGGTCGAAGCGATGACGGCGGCGTTGATGGAATGGGAAACCATCGATGCCGAGCAGATCGCCGACATCATGGCAGGCCGCCCGGTACGGCCCCCGAAGCCCGCCGCCACGCCGCAGCCGCCCGCGAACGGCGGCGACAAGCCCGGCGCACCGGCCCCGACGGCACGGCCTGCGCAGGAAACCTGAGCCGCGGGACGTCGCTACCCACTACAATGGAGGGGCTTTCGCCCCTCTATTTTCATGTCAGTTCTCCACGCCGGTTCGCACCGCCTTTCCCTCGACAGGCCCCGCATCATGGGCGTCGTCAACGTCACGCCGGATTCGTTCTCGGACGGCGGCCGGCTGCATGACGCGCGCGCCGCGATCGCCCACGCGTTCGCGCTTCGCGAGGAGGGTGCCGACATCCTGGACGTCGGGGGGGAATCCACGCGGCCTGGTGCCCGGGCGGTGCCTGTCGAGGAGGAAATCCGCCGCGTGCTGCCGGTGATCGAGGCGCTCGTTCGCGATGGGTGCCTCGTATCGGTCGATACCAGAAAGCCGCAAGTGATGCGCGAGGCGCTCGCCGCGGGGGCGTCGATGGTGAACGACGTTGCAGGTCTGCAAGCGCCGGGCGCGATCGACGCAGTGGCGGCGTCGGATGCCGCCGTATGTCTCATGCACATGCAGGGCGAGCCGCAGAGCATGCAGCAGGCGCCCCGCTACGCGGACGTGGTGGACGAGGTGAAGCGGTTTTTGCTGGCGCGGGTGCAGGCGTGTGAGGCGGCAGGGATCACGCGCGAGCGCATCGTGGTCGACCCGGGCTTCGGCTTTGGCAAGACGCCGCAACACAATCTGGCGCTGCTGAAGCACCTGGATCGCGTCGCCGAACTGGGCCTTCCGGTTCTGGCCGGGTTGTCGCGCAAGTCGATGCTCGGCGCGCTGACGGGGCGGCCCGTGGATGAACGCGAATTTGCCGGTGCGGCGGCGCATCTGTATGCGGTGGCGCGTGGGGCGCGGCTGCTTCGGGTACACAATGTGGCAGCGATGCGCGATGCGCTCGCCGTCTGGAACGCAGTGGAGGAGTACAACGATGGGACGTAACTATTTCGGCACCGATGGCGTGCGGGGCAGGGTGGGCGAATCGCCCATCACGCCCGAGTTCGTGATGCGCCTGGGCTACGCCGCCGGGCAAGTGCTGGTGGCCGACCGTGGCGGCCTGCCGCCGGACCAGCATCCGACGGTGCTGATCGGCAAGGACACGCGCATTTCGGGCTACATGCTGGAAGCCGCGCTGGAAGCCGGCTTTACCGCTGCCGGCGTGAACGTGCTCATGACCGGCCCGATGCCGACCCCGGCGGTGGCCTACCTGACGCGGGCGCTGCGACTGCAGGCCGGCGTCGTGATTTCGGCCTCGCACAATCCCTTCGAAGACAACGGCATCAAGTTTTTTTCCGCGAGCGGCCAGAAACTTCCCGACAGCGTGGAGGAGGCGATCGAGACGCGGCTGGACCAGCCGATCGCCACGGTCGGAGCGCGCCAGCTGGGACGCGCGCGCCGCATCGAGGATGCTGCCGCACGCTACATCGAATTCTGCAAAAGCACCTTTCCGAACAATCTCGACTTGCGCGGTATGCGCATCGTGGTCGACTGCGCGCATGGGGCGACCTATCACGTCGCGCCTCACGTGCTGCATGAGCTCGGCGCGGAGGTGGTTGCCGTCGGCAAGGATCCGAACGGCTTCAATATCAACGACGGATGCGGCGCGACCCATACCGAGGCCCTGTCCGCGGCGGTACGCGCGCATCGCGCTGACATCGGCATCGCGCTCGACGGCGATGGCGACCGCTTGATGATGGCCGACGCCGAAGGGCGGATATACGACGGCGATCAACTGGTCTACGTGATCGCGCGCCATCGCATCCAGACGGGATACATGAAGGGCGGCGTAGTGGGCACCTTGATGACCAATCTCGGCACCGAGCACGCGCTGGCTCGCATCCACATTCCGTTCGAGCGTGCGAAGGTGGGCGACCGGTACGTGCTTGAGCGCCTGCACGCGAACGGCTGGCTGCTGGGCGGGGAAACGTCCGGACACATCCTCTGCCTCGACAAACACACGACGGGCGACGGCATCATCTCCGCCCTGCAGGTATTGCGTGCCCTGCGCGAGACGGGCGAGACGCTGGACGCGTTCACGGCCGATCTGGAGACCTATCCGCAGGTCATGATCAACGTGCCGGTGGAAAAAGGTTTCAGGCTGGAGGCAGCGCCCGCGGTGCAGACATCCGTCTCGGAGACCGAGGCCGCCCTCGACGGGAGCGGCCGCGTCGTTCTGAGAGCATCGGGCACCGAGCCGCTGATCCGAGTGATGGTGGAAGGACGCGACGCGGCTCTTGTGCGTCACGCCGCTGAAACAATTGCGGCCGCGGTCAAGGCAGCCGCGGCTGCCCGATGATTTCCCCGCCTGCAATATATCTGTAATATTCGCTCGTTAGTATGGCGCGGTCGCCAAAGCGGCACGTCATAACTACCGGAGATTCAAATGATTACTATCAACAAACTGGCCAAGGGCTCGCTGGCCGTCGCGATGGGCCTGGCCTTCTCTGTTAGCGCACTGGCCGCTGACATCACGGGCGCGGGTTCGACCTTCGCTTATGCGATCTACACCAAATGGGCCGAAGGCTACCAGGCCAAGGCCGGCAGCAAGGTCAACTACCAGGGCATCGGTTCGTCGGGCGGCGTCAAGCAGATCAAGGCCAAGACCGTCGACTTCGCGGGCAGCGACGCGCCGCTGTCGGAAAAAGATCTGGATGAGGCTCACCTGGTCCAGTTTCCCACCGTCATGGGCGGCGTCACCATCGTCATGAATGTTCCCGGCATCGAATCCGGGAAGCTGAAACTGGACGGCGTCACCGCGGCCGACATCTTCCGCGGTGCGATCACCAAGTGGAACGCCCCGGCAATCGCCAAACTGAACCCCGGCGTGAAGCTGCCGAACCTTGCGATCACGATCGCGAACCGTTCCGACGGCTCCGGCACGACCTATGCCTTCAGCAACTACCTGGCCAAGCAGTCGCCGGCGTTCATGCGCGAAGTCGGCGCGGGTAACACGGTGAACTGGCCGGCGAATTCGGTGGGCGGCAAGGGCAATCCGGGCGTCGCCGCCAACGTCGAGAAGATCAAGGGCACGATCGGCTACGTCGATTTCTCCGATGCCGTGAAAAACCACATGAAATTCGTCATGCTGAAGAACCACGCCGGCAACTTCATCATGCCGAGCCAGAAGTCGGTCGCCGATGCGGCTGCCGGCGCGAATTTCAAGGTCCGCGGCATGGCACCTGACCTGCTGGATCAGTCGGCCAAGAACGCCTGGCCGATCACCACCGCGACCTTCGTCCTGGCGTACGAAAAGGGCGCTGACGCGGCCAAGCAGAAAGCCGTCGTCGACTTCTTCACCTGGTCCCTCAACAACGGACAGAAAGAAGCAGCCGAGCTGGGCTATGTCGCACTGCCGCCCAGCGTCGTGAAGATGGTTGAAGCGGAAATGAAAAACATCAAGTAAGACGCCGGCGCACTGAAGCGTTGCAGGCCGGGGCGGTGCGCCGCCCCGGCCGTTCTGCGAAAGCAGCCGACACTCTGTCGGCTGCTTTCGCAGAAACAAGAACCAAACCGATAGGCACCCCATCGTGAGCGAGCCCAGCGCATCCTCCGAAATCGATCTGCATGCGAGGCAGGTCAGACGATTTCGGTTGCAGGACATGTTCTTCCATCATTCCACCAAGGTCTTCGCCTTCGTTGTCCTGGCGGCGCTGGTCGGGATTCTGGTGTCGCTTGCCATCGAGGCCTGGCCCAGCCTCAAGACCTTCGGCCCCGCTTTCCTGTGGACCGACGTGTGGAGCGTGCCGGACGATCGCTTCGGGGCGCTCGCGGCGATCTACGGCACCGTGACGACATCCATTCTGGCATTGCTGATTGCGGTGCCGATCAGCTTCGGCATCGCCTTGTTCCTGACCGAGACCTGCCCGGTGTGGCTGCGCCGTCCTCTGGGTACCGCCATCGAATTGCTGGCCGGGATTCCTTCCATCGTGTACGGGATCTGGGGCCTGTTTGTGTTCGCGCCTTTGTTCGCGGAGCACATTCAACCGCCGCTGCAGGAGCTCCTTGGCGACGTCCCGCTCGTCGGCGGCTGGTTCGCGGGCCCGCCCATCGGCGTCGGGATTCTCGCGGCAAGCATCGTTCTGTCGCTGATGATCATTCCCTTCATCGCCTCGGTCATGCGTGACGTGTTCGAAACCGTGCCGCACGTGCTCAAGGAATCGGCCTACGGCGTGGGCTGTACCACCTGGGAAGTCACGCGCCACATCGTGCTGCCCTTCACGCGGGTCGGGGTGATCGGCGGCATCATGCTGGGCCTGGGGCGCGCGCTGGGCGAAACCATGGCGGTGACTTTCGTGATCGGCAATGCCAACCGCATCAACGGAAGCCTGTTCGCGCCCGGCACCTCGATCGCCTCCACCCTGGCGAACGAGTTCGGCGAGGCGGATCCGGGCCTGCATATTTCGTCGCTGTTTGCGCTGGGTCTGGTGCTGTTCGTCATCACCTTCATCGTGCTGGCCATCTCGCGCTGGCTCATCAGTCGCAGCATGGGTTCGGAGGGGCTGTAGCAACATGATGAGCCTTTATTTCCGCCGCGTCTGGATGAACCGCATCGGAATCACGCTTTCCATGCTCGCGATGAGCCTGGGACTGGTCGCGTTGCTGTGGATTCTGTGGACGCTGTTTTCCAAAGGTTTTGCGGTGCTGAGCTGGGATCTGTTCACTCACGACACGCCCGCGCCGAGCTCCGAAGGGGGCGGCCTGCGCAACGCGATCGTCGGGAGCGGCCTCATCCTGCTGTTTTCCATGCTCATCTCCACTCCCATCGGCATTCTTGCCGGCATCTATCTGGCCGAGTTCGGACGCATATCGAAGTTTGCGTCGCTGACCCGGTTCATGACCGACATCATGCTGTCGGCGCCGTCCATCGTGATCGGCCTGTTCGTCTATGCGCTGTTCGTGGCGACGACCGGCGGCTTCTCGGGGTGGGCGGGCTCGCTGTCGCTGTCGCTGATCGCCATCCCGGTCGTCGTGCGCACCACCGAGAACATGCTGAAGCTGGTTCCGACCAGCCTGCGCGAGGCGGCGTTCGCGGTCGGCGCGCCGCGCTGGCAGGTGTCGCTCAAGGTGACGTTGCGTGCGGTCAAATCGGGCGTGGTGACAGGCGTGCTGCTGGCCATGGCTCGCATCACCGGCGAGACGGCGCCGTTGTTGTTCACCGCGCTGAACAACCAGTTTTTCAGCGCCAATATGGCAAAGCCGATGGCCAACCTGCCGGTGGTGATCTTCCAGTTCGCTTTGAGTCCGTATGACAACTGGGTGGCGCTCGCGTGGGGCGGGGCGCTCCTGATCGCCCTGCTGGTACTCGCGGTCAACATCGGCGTGCGCGTCGTGTTCCGCAATAAAGACAGACGTTAATTTCTCCGGAGCTTCACGATGCCCGATCAAGCCATGCCTGCCGGCGAAAATGTTGCATTGCAGGTGCGCAATCTGGATTTCTATTACGGCGATTTCAAAGGCCTGACCAACGTCAATCTGGACATCGCCCAGAAGAAGGTGACGGCCTTCATCGGCCCTTCCGGCTGCGGAAAATCCACGCTGCTGCGCACCTTCAACCGCATGTACGACTTGTACCCGGGGCAGCGCGCCGAGGGCCAGATCCTGTTCCATGGCAAGAACCTGCTGGACAAAAGTCAGGACGTGAATCTGGTGCGTGCACGGATCGGCATGGTGTTTCAGAAGCCGACGCCGTTTCCGATGACGATCTACGAAAACATTGCCTTTGGCGTGCGACTCTATGAACGCTTGCCCAAAAGCGCGATGGACGATCGCGTCGAATGGGCACTCAACAAGGCCGCGCTGTGGAGCGAGGTCAAGGACAAGCTGAACAAGAGCGGGCTTTCGCTTTCGGGCGGCCAGCAACAGCGCCTGTGTATCGCGCGCGCCGTCGCGGTCAAGCCGGAAATCGTGCTGCTGGACGAGCCGACCTCGGCGTTGGACCCGATTTCGACGGCGAAGATCGAAGAACTGATCAACGAACTGAAAAGCGATTACACGCTTGCCATCGTCACGCACAACATGCAGCAGGCCGCGCGAATCTCGGATTACACGGCGTTCATGTATCTGGGCGAACTCATCGAGTTCAACGAAACGGGCACCATTTTCATGCGGCCCGCCAGGAAGCAGACCGAAGATTACATCACCGGCCGCTTTGGCTGATTGCCGATGCAGCGCGCCCGCGGGTTGACCGCAGGCGGCGCAGCGCTTACCATCGCGCACTTTTATTTGGCGGACTCCCATGCGCAAGAAGCTCGTAGCCGGTAACTGGAAAATGCACGGCAGCCTGACGGAAAATGCGGCGCTGCTCGCGGCAATCAAGCCTGCGCTGGACGGCATCGAGGCAGCGGTCTGCGTTCCCTTTCCGTATCTCGCGCAAGTCCAGGCTTCGCTCGCGGGCTCGTCGATCAGCTGGGGCGCGCAAAACGTGTCCGAGCAGGCCAAGGGTGCCTTTACGGGGGAGGTCTCGACCGCCATGCTGCGCGACTTCGGTTGCGAGTACGTGATCGTCGGGCATTCCGAGCGGCGCAGCCTGTACGGCGAATCCGACGAGCTCGTGGCAAGGAAATACATGGCCGCGCAGGCGGCGGGCCTGACGCCGATCCTGTGCGTGGGCGAGTCGCTGAGCGAGCGTGAAGGCGGGGTGACCGAGGCGGTCGTCGCACGTCAGCTCGACGCCGTGATCGCTGCCGCCGGTGTCGCGTCCCTCGCATCGGCGGTGGTGGCGTACGAACCCGTGTGGGCGATCGGAACGGGCAAGACGGCCACGCCGGAACAGGCGCAGGCCGTGCATGCCTTCATTCGGCGCAAGCTTGCCGCGCTCGATGCTAACGTGGCCGAGCGGCTGATTATTCAGTACGGGGGTAGCGTAAAAGCGGCGAATGCGGCAGAATTGATGGCTCAGCCTGACATCGACGGCGGGCTGATTGGCGGGGCGTCTCTGATTGCCGACGAGTTCATCGCGATCTGCCGCGCAGCTGCCAAGTAACACGTCGACGAGCAAGAATCAAGTCATGGAAACACTGGTCTGGGTCGTTCACATTTTCGTTGCCGTCGCATTGATTGCCCTGGTGCTCCTGCAGCATGGCAAGGGCGCGGACATGGGCGCGGCCTTCGGCAGCGGTTCGTCGGGAAGCCTGTTCGGCGCCAGCGGCTCGGCCAATTTCCTGAGCCGGAGCACTGCGGTGTTGGCCAGCTTGTTCTTTCTGACCAGCCTGGGACTTGCGTATTTCGGGCTTCAGCAACACAAGCCGGCGGCGAGCGTGCTCGATCGCGCAAGCGTTCCGGCGGCGACTCAACCTGCGGCACCGATGCAGGCGCCGGGCAAGAACGCCGGCTCAAAGGCGGGAGACATCCCGCAGTAAGCAAGTTATCCGGGCGCATGCCCATGGCCGACGTGGTGGAATTGGTAGACACGCTATCTTGAGGGGGTAGTGACCTAGGTCGTGCGAGTTCGAGTCTCGCCGTCGGCACCATCAAATTTCCTGATTTATTCATTAGCATTCGCTATTGATTAAACATCTGATTTTTAAGACAAAAATACCCATTTTTCGGCTTGACAGTGGCCGCTCGGCACTAATAAACTGGGCCCATAACAACTCAGTCTGACTAGGGCATAGTCGAAAGAAGCCGGTGCTGGAGAATTACCTCCCCATTCTGTTGTTCATTCTGGTCGGCCTGGCTTTTGGGGTCGGTCCGATCGTCGCCGGTGGCCTGCTAGCGCCCCATCGTCCCGACAGCGAAAAACTTTCGCCTTACGAGTGCGGCTTCGAAGCATTCGAGGACGCGCGCATGAAATTCGACGTGCGCTACTACCTCGTCGCCATTCTGTTCATCCTGTTCGATCTCGAGATCGCCTTTCTTTTTCCATGGGCCATCGTGCTTGAAGAAATCGGCCTGGCGGGTTTCATTGCCATGATGGGATTCCTGGGCATCCTGGTCGTCGGCTTCATCTACGAATGGATGAAGGGGGCGTTGGAGTGGGAGTGAGCATGGGGGGCACGCTATGAGTATCGAAGGCGTCCTCGAGCAAGGTTTCGTCACCACCAAGGCCGACCAGCTCATCAACTACATGCGCACCGGCTCGATGTGGCCGATGACATTCGGTCTTGCCTGCTGCGCCGTGGAAATGATGCAGGCCGGCGCATCGCGCTACGACCTCGACCGGTTTGGCATCGTGTTTCGACCGAGTCCGCGTCAGTCCGACGTGATGATCGTCGCCGGCACCCTGTGCAACAAGATGGCGCCCGCGCTGCGCAAGGTCTACGATCAGATGGCTGAACCGCGCTGGGTGATTTCGATGGGCTCGTGCGCCAATGGCGGCGGTTACTATCATTATTCCTATTCGGTGGTGCGCGGCTGCGACCGCATCGTCCCGGTGGACATCTACGTGCCGGGCTGCCCGCCGACTGCGGAGGCTTTGCTGTTCGGCATCATCCAGTTGCAGAACAAGATCCGCCGCACCAACACCATAGCCCGTTAAAGACTGCCAATGTCTGCGAAGCCGGAGTCACTGTCTATTTGCCTGCAAAATCTTCTCGGCGACGCCCTCGTCCAGGTCGTCGAGCGCTCGGGCGAGTTGACGCTGATCGTCAAGCCGCAGGCATACGGGGCCGTGATGCGCACCTTGCGCGATCACCCTGATTGCCGCTTCGAGCAACTGATAGACCTGTGCGGCATGGATTATTCCGACTATGGCGACGGAGTCTGGGAGGGCGCACGGTTTGCCGTCGTGGTGCACCTTCTGTCGGTCACGAACAATCATCGCGTCCGCGTTCGCGTGTTTTGTCCCGATGACGATCTGCCGGTCGTCGCGTCGATGGTCGATACCTGGCCCGCCGCCAACTGGTTCGAGCGCGAAGCCTTCGATCTTTACGGAATCGTGTTCGAGGGGCATCCCGATCTGCGCCGGATCCTGACCGACTACGGTTTCATCGGCCATCCGTTCCGCAAGGATTTCCCGCTTTCGGGCCATGTCGAGATGCGCTACGACCCGACGCAGCAGCGCGTGATCTACCAGCCGGTGTCGATCCCGCCGCGCGAAATCGTGCCGCGCGTCGTGCGCGACGAAAGCTACGGGAAAGGGCGTTGATGACCGGCACCCGGAACGACACGATGAATTCTGGCTCCCGCCGTTCCGGGAGCGCGACGTCCGCCGCATTCAGGGCCTGCACTGAAGATCGTCGCGGCAAGGCGAGCGCGAGGGAAGGTTGACGCCATGGCCGAGATCAGAAACTACACGATGAATTTTGGCCCGCAGCATCCGGCTGCGCACGGCGTGCTGCGCCTGGTCCTGGAACTCGACGGCGAAGTGATCCAGCGCGCCGACCCGCACATCGGGCTGCTGCATCGGGCCACCGAGAAATTGGCGGAGCACAAGACCTTTCTTCAGTCGGTGCCTTACATGGACCGCCTCGACTACGTGTCGATGATGGTGAACGAGCACGCCTACGTGATGGCGATCGAAAAGCTGCTCGGCATCGAGGTGCCCGAACGCGCCCAATACATCCGCGTGATGTTCGACGAGATCACCCGGATCCTCAATCATCTGCTGTGGCTGGGCGCGCACGCGCTCGATGTCGGCGCGATGACCGTGTTTTTGTATGCCTTCCGCGAGCGCGAAGACCTGATGGACGTCTACGAGGCGGTATCGGGCGCACGCATGCACGCGGCCTATTACCGTCCCGGCGGCGTCTACCGCGACCTGCCTGACAGCATGCCGCAATACCAGGCACAGCACACCCGCAACGAAGCGACGATGAAGTCGATGAACGCGAACCGGCAGGGTTCGCTGCTCGATTTCATCGAGGATTTCACCGACCGCTTCCCGGGCTACATCGACGACTACGAAACGCTGCTCACCGACAACCGCATCTGGAAGCAGCGCACCGTCGGTATCGGCGTGGTCTCGCCCGAGCGCGCGTTGGCCCTGGGTTTTACCGGACCGATGCTGCGCGGCTCAGGCGTAGAGTGGGATCTGCGCAAAAAGCAGCCCTACGAGGTCTATGACCGCATGGATTTCGACATCCCGGTCGGCACCAACGGCGACTGCTACGATCGTTATCTGGTGCGGATCGAGGAGATGCGCCAGTCCAACCGCATCGTCAAGCAGTGCGTCGAGTGGCTGCGCGGGAACCCCGGGCCGGTGATCGTCGACAACCACAAGGTCGCGCCGCCCGATCGCCTCTCGATGAAGCAGAACATGGAAGAGCTGATTCACCACTTCAAGCTCTTCACGGAAGGCATGCACGTGCCGGCGGGCGAAACCTACGCGGCCGTCGAGCACCCGAAGGGAGAGTTCGGCATCTACCTGGTTTCGGACGGCGCCAACAAACCCTATCGCCTGAAGATCCGTGCGCCGGGCTACGCGCACCTGGCTGCGCTCGACGAGATGAGCCGCGGTCACATGATCGCGGACGTCGTCGCGATCATCGGCACCCAGGATATCGTTTTCGGGGAGATCGACCGCTGATGTTGTCTTCTGAATCGCTCGCACTGATTGACATTGAAGTCGCGAAATACCCGCCCGACCAGAGGCAATCGGCGGTGATGGGTGCGCTGCGCATCGCCCAGACCGAAAAGGGCTGGCTGAAGCCCGAGTTGATCGAGTATGTCGCCGACTATCTCGGCATGCCGGCGATTGCCGCGTATGAAGTCGCCACCTTCTACAACATGTACGACACGAAGCCGGTGGGGCGACACAAGATTACCCTGTGCACCAACCTGCCGTGCGCGCTGAGGGGGGCGAACGAGGTCGCCGAACGCCTCAAGCAGAAGCTCGGCGTCGACTTCGGCGAAACGACCGAGGATGGCCGCTACACGCTGAAGGAGGGCGAGTGCATGGGCGCGTGCGGCGATGCGCCCATGTGCCTGCACAACAACCATACGATGCACACCCATCTCACCGTCGAGATGATCGATGCGTTGCTGGACGAGCTGAAATGAGCCTGCTCAAGCCCACGCATCAGGTTTGCAGCTGGACCCAGGCGCTCGACGACCCCGCATCGCTCGCGACCTATGTCGCGAATGGAGGCTACCAGGCGCTGCGCCGGGTCGTGACCGAGCAAGTCCCTGGCGACGCCATCATCGCGGAACTCAAGACGAGCGCGTTGCGCGGCCGCGGCGGCGCCGGCTTTCCGACCGGGCTCAAATGGAGCTTCATGCCGCGCGCGTTTCCCGGCGACAAGTACATCGTTTGCAACAGCGACGAGGGCGAGCCGGGCACCTTCAAGGACCGCGATATCCTGCGCTACAACCCGCACCAGTTGATCGAGGGCATGGCGATCGCCGGTTACGTGCTCGGCGCGCGCGTGGGCTACAACTATATCCATGGCGAAATCTTCGAGGTCTACGACGCCTTCGAGCGCGCACTGAGGGACGCGCGCGAGGCCGGCTATCTCGGCGACAAGCTCTTCGGCACCGACTTCTGCTTCGAGCTGCATGCGCACCATGGCTACGGCGCCTACATCTGCGGCGAGGAAACCGCGCTGCTC
Organism: Pseudomonadota bacterium; assembly: GCA_021820845.1. Taxonomy (GTDB): domain Bacteria; phylum Pseudomonadota; class Gammaproteobacteria; order Burkholderiales; family Thiobacillaceae; genus Thiobacillus. Next base: position 170,423 of record JAKADC010000003.1, on the reverse strand, counting down.
GAGTCGATCGAGGGCAAGAAGGGCCAGCCGCGCTTCAAGCCGCCATTCCCGGCCAGTTTCGGCCTGTATGGCAAGCCGACCACCATCAACAACACCGAGACGCTCGCCTCGGTGCCGTGGATCGTCCAGCACGGCGGCCAGGCTTTCCTGGAGCTCGGCAAGCCGAACAACGGCGGCTCGAAGCTGTTCTCGGTCTCGGGTCACGTCAACAAGCCCGGCAACTTCGAAGTGCCGCTCGGAACGCCGTTTCCCGAACTGCTGGAAATGGCGGGCGGCGTACGCAACGGGCACAAGCTGAAAGCCGTCATCCCCGGTGGATCCTCCGCCCCCGTTCTGCCGGCCGACATCATGATGGACTGCACGATGGACTTCGACTGCATCGCGAAGGCCGGATCCATGCTGGGATCGGGGGCGGTCATCGTGATGGACGACACGGTCTGCATGGTGAGCGCCTTGGAACGGCTCTCGTATTTCTATTTCGAGGAATCCTGCGGCCAGTGCACGCCCTGCCGCGAAGGCACGGGCTGGATGTACCGGGTGATTCATCGCATCGAGCACGGGGAGGGCCGGCCCGAGGACATGGAGTTGCTCAGGAGCGTGGCGGGCGGCATCGCCGGCCATACCATCTGCGCGCTTGGCGATGCCGCGGCGATGCCGGTGCAAAGCTTTCTCAAACATTTCGGCCGCGAGTTCGAATACCACATCGAACACAAGCGTTGCATGGTGTGAACGGAATTTAACGATGGCCACGCTCAATATCGAAATTGACGGACGCGCGCTGCAGGTCGAAAGCGGCGACACCATCATGGATGCGGCCAATCAGGCCGGCATTACGATCCCGCATTTCTGCTATCACAAAAAGCTGTCCATCGCCGCCAACTGCAGAATGTGCCTCGTGCAGGTCGAAAAAGCGTCCAAGCCCTTGCCCGCCTGCGCCACGCCGGTGACCGACGGCATGAAGGTCTACACGCGCTCGACGTATGCCATCGACGCGCAGAAGAGCGTGATGGAATTCCTTCTCATCAATCATCCGCTCGACTGCCCGATCTGCGACCAGGGCGGCGAGTGCACCTTGCAGGATCTGGCGGTCGGCTACGGCAGTTCTTCATCGCGGTATCAGGAAATCAAGCGCGTCGTTCGAGACAAGAACCTCGGGCCGCTGATCGCCACCGACATGACCCGTTGCATCCATTGCACGCGCTGCATTCGCTTCGGCCAGGAGATCGCCGGCGTGATGGAACTCGGCATGGCGAGTCGCGGCGAGCACGCCGAAGTGATGCCTTTCCTGGAAAGCCAGGTCGCATCCGAACTGTCTGGCAACGTCATCGACCTGTGTCCGGTCGGGGCCCTCACCAGCAAGCCCTTCCGCTACACCGCCCGCCCGTGGGAGCTGTCGCGCCGCCTCTCGATCAGCCCGCACGACAGTCTGGGTTCCAATCTCGAAGTGCACGTCAAGAACAACAAGGTGATGCGCGTCCTGCCGCGCGAGAACGAGGACGTCAACGAATGCTGGCTGGCCGATCGCGACCGTTTTTCCTATGAAGGACTCAATACCGCCGAGCGTCTGACCCAGCCGATGGTCAAGCACAACGGCCAATGGGTGGAAACGACCTGGCAGGCGGCGCTCGAGTTCGTCGCCGACAAACTGAAGGCAATTCCGGCCGACCAGATCGGCGCGCTGTCGACGCCATATCGGCCGGCGGAGGAGCTTTTTCTGTTGCAGAAGCTGATGCGCGGCATGGGCAGCGGCAACGTCGATCACCGTCTGCGGCAGTCCGATTTCTCGCTCGACGACAAGGCGCACGGCGGTTTCTGGCTTGGCATGCCGGTCACCTACATGTCGCGCCTGAAACGCATGCTGGTCGTCGGCTCCAACCTGCGCAAGGATCATCCGCTGATGGCGCATCGCATCCGCGAGTCGGTGCGCTGGCATGGCGAGCTCAACCTGATCAATGCGCATGACGACGAGTTCCTCGGGAAGGTTCATGCGAAACGTATCGTCGCGCCGTCGCAGCTCGCTGACACGCTCGCCGGAGTCTGCCGGGCGCTGGCCGAACTGAAGAACGTCCCCGTGCCCGACATCGCGTCCCACGCCGAGGTCGACGAAACCGCGCGCAAGATGGCGGAGAGCATAGGGGGCGACGGACAGACAACTTTGGGCGTAGAGGCACGCGCCGTCTTTCTCGGCAACATGGCGCAGCATCACCCCAGCTATTCGCAGATCCACGCATTGGCGCAGGAAGTGGCGCGCCTTTCAGGCGCCAGCTTCGGCGTGCTGGGGGAAGCCGCCAACAGCGTCGGCGCGGTGGCCGTCGGCGCCATTCCGATGCGCGGTGCCCTCGGACAGCCTGCGCCAAAGGGCCTGAACGCCCAGCAAATGCTGGCGCAATCGCTGCGCGCATACCTGCTGCTCGGGGTGGAGGCGGAGCTCGACACGCACGATCCGGTGACGGCGATGGCGAGCATCAACGCGGCGGAATTTGTCGTGGTGATGTCGCCCTACAAGGGCAAATCGCTCGACTATGCGGACGTGCTGTTGCCGATCGCGCCGTGGACCGAGACCTCCGGCACCTTCATCAACACCGAGGGCCGCGTGCAGAGTTTCAACGCCGTCGTGAAGCCGATCGGCGAAACGCGTCCGGCGTGGAAGGTGCTGCGCGTACTGGGCAATCTGCTGGGGCTGTCCGGCTTCGAGCACAACGATTCCCGGGAGGTGCTGCGCGAGGCGCTCGGCGAGACGCCGATCGGCTCGGTGCAGGCTTTCCTCAACAACGAAATCAGCGGCGTGAGGCGCACTCCGCAACAGCGCGTCGAAGGATTGGAGCGCGTCGCCGAAGTGCCGATCTACCAGACCGACGCCGTGGTGCGCCGCTCACCTTCGTTGCAGACGACTCTGGATGCGGCACTTCCGGTGGCGCGGATGCATGGCCGGCTGATAGCGAAGCTCGGGCTGCAGGAAAACGGGCGTGTTTCAGTGCGCCAGACGGGCGTCGCACTGACCCTCAAGGTCCAGCGTGACGATCTCCTGCCGGACACCTGCGTGCGCGTGCCAAGCGGTCATCCGCTGACAGCGGGTTTGGGCCCCATGTTCGGGCCGATCACGGCGGAGCCGGTCTGATGGAGAGCACGGGCATGGATTGGGCCGCCATTCAAACCGTCGTCTGGACGCTGGTCAAAATCCTCGTCCTGGTGGTGCCGCTGATGCTGGGCGTGGCCTACCTCACCTATGCGGAGCGGAAGATCATCGGCTGGATGCAGGTGCGCATCGGCCCCAACCGCGTCGGATTCCAGGGCCTGCTGCAGCCGATCGCCGACGCGGTGAAGCTGATGATGAAGGAAATCATCATCCCGTCGGGTGCGAGCCGCGGCCTCTTCATCCTCGGGCCTATCCTCGCCATCGCCCCGGCGCTCGCGGCGTGGGCGGTCATTCCGTTCACCGATTCGCTCGTCCTTTCCAACATCAACGCGGGACTCCTGTACGTGATGGCGATCACCTCGATGGGTGTTTACGGCGTGATCATCGCGGGCTGGGCGTCCAATTCCAAGTATGCCTTCCTCGGCGCCATGCGCTCGGCGGCGCAGATCGTGTCGTATGAAATCGCCATGGGCTTCGCGCTGGTGGGTGTCCTGATGGCGGCGCAGTCGCTCAATCTCACCGATATCGTGCATGGCCAGTCGGGCGGACTGCTTCACTGGTATTTCATTCCGCTGTTCCCGCTGTTTCTCGTCTATCTGATCGCCGGCGTGGCCGAGACCAATCGCGCGCCTTTCGACGTCGCCGAGGGCGAATCCGAGATCGTCGCCGGTTTCCACGTGGAATATTCCGGCATGGCGTTCGCCGTCTTTTTCCTCGCCGAATACGCGAACATGATCCTGGTCGCCGCGCTGTGCACCGTGATGTTCCTCGGCGGCTGGCTTTCGCCGGTGAGTTTCCTGCCGGACGGCATCGTCTGGTGGCTCCTGAAAACCGCTTTCGTGCTGTTTCTCTTCCTGTGGTTCCGCGCCACCTTCCCGCGTTATCGCTACGACCAGATCATGCGCTTGGGCTGGAAGGTGTTCATTCCCATCACCCTCGTCTGGATCATTTTCGCCGGCGCCATGATGCAGACGCAGTACGGGTACCTTTTCCACTGAGCGCGCCATGAAACGGATCACGAATTTCTTCGGCAGCCTGCTTCTGGTCGAACTGCTGCGCGGCATGATGCTCACCGGCCGGCATCTGTTCGCGCGCAAGATCACCGTGCAGTTTCCCGAAGAGAAAACGCCGCAGTCGCCGCGTTTCCGCGGCCTGCACGCGCTGCGCCGCTATCCCAACGGCGAGGAGCGCTGCATCGCCTGCAAGCTGTGCGAAGCGGTCTGCCCGGCGCTTGCCATTACCATCGACTCGGAACAGCGCATCGACGGCACCCGCCGCACCACGCGCTACGACATCGACCTGACCAAATGCATCTTCTGTGGATTCTGCGAAGAATCCTGCCCGGTGGACTCCATCGTCGAGACGCGCATCCTCGAGTATCACGGCGAGCAACGGGGCGACCTCATCTACACCAAACCCATGCTGCTGGCGATCGGCGAGCAGTACGAGGCGCAGATCGCGAAAGACAGGGCGGCCGACGCCAAGTACCGCTGACGAATCGACATGACCTATACGACCGCGATTTTCTATTTCTTCGCTGCGATCCTGGTGTTTGCCGGTCTGCGCGTGATCACCGCGCGCAACCCGGTGCATGCCGCCCTCTACCTTGTGCTCGCGTTTTTCACCGCGGCCGGGCTTTGGATGCTGCTGGAGGCGGAATTCCTCGCCATCACACTCGTGCTGGTCTATGTCGGCGCCGTCATGGTGCTGTTTCTGTTCGTGGTGATGATGCTCGACATCAACCTGGAAAAGTTGCGGCAGGGCTTCTGGGACTACTTGCCGGTGGCCGGCTTCATCGCCGCACTGCTGATGATCGAAATGGCCCTGATCCTCGGCAGCCGCCACTTCGGCCTCGACGTCATCGGGGCACCGCCGCCGCACCCCGCCGATTACAGCAATACGAAGGAACTCGGGCGGGTGCTGTACACCGAGTACGTCTACGCGTTCGAACTCGCGGCGGTGATCCTGCTGGTGGCGATCGTCGCCGCCATCGCGCTCACCTTGCGCCGGCGCAAGGACAGCAAGTACATCGATCCCGCGCAGCAAGTGAGGGTCAAGCGCGGCGACCGCCTGCGCATCGTGAAAATGCAATCGACTCCGAAGGCCGGGAGAGGGGAGAGCGGCGAATGATTTCTCTATCGCATTACCTGGTGCTGGGCGGCATCCTGTTCGCCATCAGCGTGCTGGGCATCTTCCTCAACCGCAAGAACGTGATCATCCTCCTGATGGCCATCGAACTGATGCTGCTGGCCGTGAATATGAACTTCATCGCGTTCTCGCATTACCTCGGCGACATCCACGGCCAGATTTTCGTCTTCTTCATCCTCACGGTCGCCGCGGCGGAATCGGCCATCGGCCTGGCGATCCTGGTGGTGCTGTTCCGCAATCTGCGCACGATCAACGTCGATGACCTCGACCACCTGAAAGGCTGATGCGCGTGGACATGCAGACGCTCTATCTCGTCGTGCCGCTTGCGCCGCTGCTGGGCGCGATTGTCGCCGGCCTGTTCGGCAAGCTGGTCGGCCGCACCGGCGCCCACGTCGCCGCGATCGGCGGCGTGACCGCGTCCTTTCTCGCATCGGTGCTCGTGTTCCAGGACGTGCTTGCCGGGCACACGTTCAACGGCACCGTCTACACGTGGATGACACTGGGCGACCTGCGTTTCGAGGTCGGCTTCCTGGTCGACGCGCTGACGGCGATGATGATGCTCGTGGTCACGTTCGTCTCGCTGATGGTGCACGTCTACACCATCGGCTACATGCATGACGATCCGGGCTACCAGCGCTTCTTCAGCTATATCTCGCTGTTCACCTTCTCGATGCTGATGCTGGTCATGAGCAACAACTTCCTCCAGCTGTTCTTCGGCTGGGAGGCGGTGGGCCTCGTGTCCTACCTGCTGATCGGCTTCTGGTACACCAAGGAAAGCGCGATCTACGCCAATCTCAAGGCCTTTCTGGTCAACCGGGTCGGCGATTTCGGCTTCATCCTCGGCATCGGCCTGGTGCTGGCGCATTTCGGTTCGCTCGATTATGCGACTGTGTTCGCGAAGGCCCCGTCGCTGGCCGACGACACGATCGCCCTCTGGCCGGGCGCGTCGTGGGGACTGATGACCGTCATCGGGATACTGTTGTTCATCGGCGCGATGGGCAAGTCGGCGCAGTTTCCCCTGCATGTCTGGCTGCCCGACTCGATGGAAGGCCCGACGCCGATTTCCGCGCTGATCCACGCGGCGACCATGGTCACCGCCGGGATCTTCATGGTCGCCCGCATGTCGCCGCTGTACGAACTGTCCGACGCGGCACTGAGCTTCATCATGGTGATCGGCGCGATCACCGCGCTTTTCATGGGCTTCCTCGGCATGGTGCAGAACGACATCAAGCGCGTCGTGGCCTATTCGACATTGTCCCAGCTCGGCTACATGACGGTCGCGCTCGGCGCATCGGCCTACTCGGTTGCTGTCTTTCATCTGATGACGCATGCGTTCTTCAAGGCCCTGCTGTTCCTTGCCGCCGGTTCGGTCATCATCGCGATGCACCACAACCAGGACATCCGCTACATGGGCGGACTGAAGAAATACATGCCGATCACCTGGATCACCTCGCTGATCGGTTCGCTCGCGCTGATCGGCACGCCATTCCTGTCAGGCTTCTATTCGAAGGAAAGCATCATCGAGGCGGCCAAGGTTTCGCACCTGCCTGGCGCGGGCTTCGCCTATTTCGCCGTGCTGGCCGGGGTATTCGTCACCGCCTTCTATTCCTTCCGCATGTACTTCCTGGTGTTTCACGGCAAGGAGCGTTTCCGCCAGGGGCACGCCCACGGCAACGAGCCCGATACCGGCCATGCCGGCCCTCACGGCCACGGCCACGTCGAGACGCCGCACGAAACGCCGTGGGTCGTCACAGGGCCTCTTCTTGCACTGGCGCTCCCCTCGCTGGCGATCGGCTACATGACCATCGAGCCGATGCTGTTCGGCGATTTTTTCGGCAGCGCAATTTACGTCGCCGACCGCCATCCGGCGATGCACGAGCTGGATCAGGAATTTCACGGCGCGATGGAAATGGGGCTGCATGCGTTGACGACGCTGCCATTCTGGCTTGCGGCGGCAGGCGTGGGGCTGTCGGCGTTCTTCTATCTCAAGCGTCCGGACATCCCGGCGGCGCTCGCGCAGCGCCTCGGCTTCGTCTACCGGATGCTCGTCAACAAATACTGGTTCGACGAACTCTATAGCTGGATGTTCGCCAAGGGCGCGCGCCTGCTCGGCGGCACCCTCTGGCGGCGCGGCGACCAGAACGTGATCGACGGTTTCTTCGTCAACGGTTCGGCACATGTGGTCGAACGATTCTCGCGCCTGGTCAAGGCCTTCCAGTCGGGCTACATCTACCACTACGCTTTTGCCATGCTGATCGGGGTGTTCGCCCTGGTGACGTGGTTCGCGCGGCTCAACTAAAAATAATGCCCATGTTCGGACAGTCGATACTTTCTCTCGTCATCTGGGTTCCGATTCTGGCCGGCGTGATCGTGCTGGCGACGGGCTCCGATCGCAACGCCGCGCTCGCCCGCTGGCTGGCGCTCGCCGGCGCGACGCTGGGCCTCGCCGTCGCGATTCCGCTGGCCACCGGCTTCGATACCGGCACGTCCGCGATGCAGTTCGTGGAGAAGGCGGCGTGGATCCCCGCGTTCAACATTCATTACCACCTGGGCGCCGACGGCATTTCGATGCCGCTGATCCTGCTCAACAGCTTCGTCACCCTGCTGGTGGTCATCGCGGGCTGGCAGGTGATTCAGGACAAGGTCGCGCAATACATGGCGGCCTTTCTCATCATGTCGGGCCTCATCAATGGCGTCTTCGCGGCCCTCGACGGCATCCTGTTCTACGTCTTCTTCGAAGGCATGCTGATTCCGCTGTACCTGATCGTCGGCGTGTGGGGCGGACCGAACCGCGTCTACGCGGCGTTCAAGTTCTTCCTCTATACGCTGCTCGGCTCGCTGCTGATGCTGGTGTCGATGATCTATCTCTACTTCCAGTCGGGAGGCAGCTTCGACATCCAGACCTGGCACGGCACCCCGCTCGGGATGACGGCGCAGACGCTGATGTTCTTCTCGTTCCTGCTGGCTTTCGGCGTCAAGGTGCCGATGTGGCCGGTGCACACCTGGCTGCCCGACGCGCACGTCGAGGCGCCGACGGGCGGATCCGTGGTGCTCGCGGCGATCACGCTGAAGGTCGGCGCCTACGGCTTCCTGCGTTTCATCCTGCCGATCCTCCCGGATGCGAGCCACGAACTCGCATGGCTCGTCATCGCGCTGTCGCTGATCGCCGTGGTCTACATCGGCCTGGTCGCCCTCGTGCAGGCCGACATGAAAAAACTCATCGCGTATTCCTCGATCGCGCACATGGGTTTTGTCACGCTCGGCTTCTTCATGTTCAATCCGCTTGGCGCCGAGGGCGGGCTGGTGCAGATGGTCTCGCACGGCTTCGTCTCCGCCGCCCTGTTCCTCTGCATCGGCGTCATGTACGACCGTCTGCATTCGCGCCAGATCAAGGACTACGGCGGGCTGGTCAACAAGATGCCGGTATTCGCCGCCTTCTTTATGCTGTTCGCGATGGCAAACGCGGGCCTGCCGGCCACGAGCGGCTTCGTCGGGGAATTCATGGTCGTCATGGCCGCCATCCCCGTCGACTTCTGGTACGCATTCATCGCCGCGACCTCGTTGATCACCGGCGCGGCCTACACCCTCTGGATGTACAAGCGCGTCGTGTTCGGCGCGGTCGCCAACCCGCACGTGGAGGAGATGAGCGACATCAACGCGCGCGAGATCCTGCTGCTCGGCACCCTTGCCGTCTGCGTGCTGGCGATGGGCCTGTATCCCAAGCCGCTGACCGATGTGATGCACGCGTCGGTGGTCAACCTCTTGGCGCACGTCGCCCAAAGCAAACTGCCCTAAGGTGCCAGGATGAGACACGCCATCATGCAGTTCGCGCCTGTTTTCCCCGAGATTTTCGTGCTGGCCATGGTTTCGCTGATCCTGGTCGTCGACGCCGCGGTCGGCCACAGACAGCGTCATCTGGCTTACGGCCTCTCGCTGTTGACGCTGGCCGGCGCGGCGTTTCTGACCCTGCGCGGCTTCGCCACGGCTCCCGGGCTGACGCTGGGCGGCCTCTTCGTCGATGACCCGCTGTCGGACGTCTTGAAGCTGTTTCTTTATCTGACGGTCGCGGCGGTGATGATCTACTCGCGCGATTACCTGCGCGAACGCGCGCTCTACAAGGGCGAATTCTTCGTGCTCGCGCTGTTCGCGCTGCTGGGCATGATGGTGATGGTGTCGGCCAGCCATTTCCTTACGCTTTACCTCGGGCTCGAACTGCTTTCGCTGTCGCTGTATTCCATGGTCGCGCTGCACCGCGATTCCAGCGTGGCGACGGAAGCGGCGATGAAATACTTCGTGCTCGGCGCGCTGGCGTCGGGCATGCTGCTCTACGGCATGTCGATGGTCTACGGCGTGACCGGCTCGCTCGGCCTGGCCGACATGGCCGCCGCCCTGCAGGACGGCACCGACCTGCATATCCCGCTGGTATTCGGCATCGTCTTCATCGTCGCCGGACTCGCGTTCAAGCTGGGCGTCGTGCCGTTCCACATGTGGGTGCCCGACGTCTACGAGGGCGCGCCGACGGCGATGACGCTGTTCATCGGCTCCGCACCGAAAATCGCCGCGTTCGCCTTCGCGGTCCGGATTCTGGGGCAGGGGCTCGAGCCGCAGGTCGGCGATTGGCGCGACATGCTGGTCATCCTGGCCGTGCTGTCGGTGGCGCTCGGCAACGTCGCCGCCATCGCGCAAAGCAACCTCAAGCGGATGTTCGCGTATTCGACGATCTCGCACATGGGCTTCGTGCTGCTGGGCATCCTGGCCGGCTCGCAGAGCGGGTACGGCAGCGCGATGTTCTATGTGCTCGCGTATGCGCTGATGAGCCTCGGCGGGTTCGGCATGATCCTGCTGTTGTCGCGTGCCGGCTTCGAGGCCGATCAGCTCGACGATTTCAAGGGCCTCAACCGCCGCAGCCCGTGGCTGGCTTTCCTGATGCTGCTGTTGATGTTCTCGATGGCCGGCATTCCGCCCACGGTCGGGTTCTACGCCAAGCTGGCGGTGTTGCAGGCCGTGGTCGGAATCGGCTACGCCTGGCTGGCGGTCGCCGCCGTGCTGCTCTCGCTGATCGGCGCGTTCTACTACCTGCGTATCGTCAAGCTGATGTATTTCGATGCGCCGGTCGACACCTCGCCGATCGCCGCAAGCGCGGACGCGCGCGTCGTGATGTCGGTCAACGGGCTTGCGATCCTGGCGCTGGGAATCGTGCCGCAGCCGCTTATGGCGATCTGTATCCATGCGATCGGCGCATCCTTCTGAACCGGGTTGTTTGAACCAAACCAGGCCGGGACGAGTCTGCTCCGGCGTTACCTAGCTTTTCGGATCCACCTGTGAACTTCTCCACAACGCTGCTGCTGATTCTGGCCTTCATCGCGGCCAACCTGCCTTTCCTCGTCGAGCGCATTTTCTTCGTCATCCGGCCAAAGGCGGGTGCCAAGAATTTTGGGTGGCGGCTGCTCGAGCTGGTGATTCTCTTTTTCGTTGTCGGCGGCATCGCGCGTCTGCTGGAAAGCAACATGGGCGATGTCCAGCACCAGGATTGGGAGTTCTACGCGGTCAACGCCTCGCTGTTCGTGGTGTTCGCCTATCCCGGCTTCGTATACCGCTACCTGTGGCGTCGGCGCGGCGCCTGATGAGCGTGGACAGGGTGGAATTCAGGCTGCGCGGCGAATACGTCGCGCTTTGCGACCTGCTCAAGCTCGCGGGCGTTGCCGGCAGCGGCGGGGAGGGCAAGCGTCTGATCGCCAGCGGGGCCGTCGTGGTCGACGGTCGTCCGGAAAGCCGCAAGACGGCAAAAATTCGCGCGAACCAGACGGTGCGATGTATGGGGCGCGATATCCTGACGCTGGCGGGCTGAGGGCGCCCGAAGACGGCCTCGGGCTCAGCGCCGTGCCGCCCGCGCGGCGGCAGCAGCGGCGGGCGCCGGCAACTGCGCGTAAAGCCCGGTGACATGGTCCATGATTTCGAGAATGCGCTCGCTCGTGGTGGCCACGTTGACGGCGTCGTAGGTCTCCTTGTTGCCCGCGCTCTGCTGCATCAGGGAATTGTCGAAGAACATCCACTGGTGGCGGGCGAGGCTCAGTTCGTCGCCGATCTTTCCGGTGCTTTCTGGAGCGTGTGCCAGCGCGTCCATGGCGCTCAGGAATTCGCGCTTGGCGAGCGCCATCTCGGTATCTGTGGCCGGGTTGCTGATTCCCCATTGACGGCACATGTACAGCTTCGCCAAACGTTGCGACAGCATGCGCTGCCGGCCGGCGATATTGATGAGCCGGCCTACGCTCGTGGGCGAAGACAGCTCGAGCTGGGTCGTCGCCAGATGAGCGATCCGCAGGGATTCCTCGCTGAGCTCGGCGACGCGTTGCCCGTTGGCGAGGCTCGGCACCGTGTCCAGCAACCGGTGGAAGCGTTGCCAATTGGCGTCCAGGTCGGCGTAGGTCGCCTTGATGTCCGATGACGGCGCGAAAGCCTTGAGCTCGTTCAGGCGCGTCTGGTAGAGATCGATGGACGACGCCAGGATGCGGCGCGAGTTGTCGGTCCAGACGTTTTGCCCGATCTGGCAATACGCCTTGGCCATGCGTTGCGACAACATGCGCAGGCTGCCTGCCTTGTTGATGGCTTCGTTGAGATTGGCAATGCCCGCCGCATGAGCCGGCCTGGCTCGCACAGTAGAGGCCACGAACAGGGCCATGCAGTGGAGCATGAAATGTCTGCGCAAGATGTTCGCCATAAGCTTTCCGTCATGAGTTTCAAGGCACGCCAGCCTGGATCGGCGCGTTCGCGGGCGACGGTCCAGTCGAGCGGGGAAGAAAAACTCAGGAGTGCTTTTTACGCCCTCGGACGGGGGCGTACCAGAGGCGCGATTGGCTCGCAAATCCGTGACATACCCCTTTGTGGGTAAGGGGTGCGCCGGCTAAGGCATTGTTTGTCCTTGCATTCGAAGGCCCGGCGGTCGCGGGTTGAACGCTCGGCGTGAAGAAGGGGTATACCTCCACGGCGCCCGTGAGCCGCGCCGCTCTCGGTGCGCTACAGGAAACAGAACGTGAATCTGCCGGCGTCGAAATCCACCGCGAGCCGCGCGCCGCGGTTGAGCGCGTAGTCCCAGGATCCCTTGGTCGCGCAGCCGGCGTGGCATTCGCTTACCCCGGCCGGCGACTCCAGGTCGCGTTCGCGGTCGTACCAGCTCAGCAACATCGTGTCGTCGCCCAGATGATGGCGCGCGATGCTCGTTGACAGTGCGAGCGCGCGATTGAAGTCCAGGCCGAGTTCGGTGGCGTCGAGGCGAAGCGTATTCATGGCGAGGTGTCCGTGAGTGCCTTCAAGGCATAGACGATGTCGAGGGCTGCTTTCGGCGTGAGCGCGTCGGGATCGAGTTCGCGCAACTGATCGAGGGCCGGATGCGGCGGCGGGGCGTCGTGGGGCAGATGCGCCGCGAACAGGTCGCCCTGGGGGCCCGGCTGCAACTGGGCGTCCTCGAGTTCGCGCAGGTGACGCCGCGCCGCGTGGATGACTGGACTCGGCACGCCGGCGAGCCGCGCGACCTGGATGCCGTAGCTCTGCGAGGCCGGGCCTTCCTCGACCGTGTGCAGGAACACGAGGTCGGCGCCGTGCTCCTTGGCGTCGAGGTGCACGTTGGCGAGCTGACGGAATTCCTGCGTGAGCTGGGTCAGTTCGAAGTAGTGGGTGGCGAACAGGGTGAACGCGCGCGTCGCAGCGACGAGGTGGCGCGCCACCGCCCACGCCAGCGCGAGGCCGTCGAAGGTCGAGGTGCCGCGGCCGATTTCATCGAGCAGCACCAGGCTGTTGGCGCTGGCATTGTGCAGGATGTGCGCGGTCTCGGTCATCTCGACCATGAAGGTCGAACGCCCGCCCGCCAGGTCGTCGGAGGCGCCGATGCGGGTGAAAATCTGATCGACGTCGCCGATTTTCGCCGAGCTCGCGGGAACCCACAGGCCGCAGCACGCCATGAGCGTGATCAGTGCCACCTGCCGCATGTAGGTCGACTTGCCGCCCATGTTGGGACCGGTGATCAAGAGCATCTGCCGGGTGCGGTTGAGCGTCACGTCGTTGGGAATGAAATGGTCGACCTGCGCCTCGACCACGGGGTGGCGGCCGCCGCGGATGACGATGCCGGGGTCTTCGCTGTAGTCGGGTGAACTGAGCTTCAGCGTGCCCGCCCGCTCTGCCTGGCTTGCCAGCACGTCGATTTCGGCCAACGCGGCGGCGATCGCCAGGAAATCCGGCACGTGCGGTGCCAGCGACGCCAGCAGCGCCTCGAACAGCGCCTTTTCGCGGGCCAGCGCGCGCTCCTGGGCCGACAAGGCCTTGTCCTCGAATGCCTTGAGTTCCGGCGTGATGTAGCGCTCGGCGTTCTTCAGCGTCTGGCGGCGGCGATAGTCGTCGGGCACCTTGTCGGCCTGGCTGCGGCCGACCTCGATGTAGAAGCCGTGCACCTTGTTGTATTCGACCTTCAGGCCGGTGATGCCGGTGCGTGCGCGTTCGCGGGTTTCCAGTTCCAGCAGGAACGCGCCGGCGTCGCGCGTGAGCGCGCGCAGCTCGTCGAGCTCGGCGTCGTAGCCGTCGGCGATCACGCCGCCCTCGCGCAGCACGCTGGCGGGCTCGGGCTGGATCGCCTGCGCCAGCAGTGCGTGCAGCTCGGGCCGGCCCGCGAGCGCGGCCTGCAGCGTCGCCAGGCGCGCGTCGTTCGCGGGCAGCGCGGCGACCAGCCCGGGCAACAGCGCCAGGGTATCGCGCAGGCCCGAGAGATCGCGCGGCCGCGCGTTTTTCAAGGCGATGCGCCCGCCGATCCGCTCGACGTCGGCGCAGCTCTTCAGCAAGCGCGTGAGCGCGCTTGCGGTATCCGGCGCCGCGGCGAGGGTGCCGATGGCGTCGCGCCGCCGCACCAGGGTCTCGCGATCGCGCAGTGGATGGTGCAGCCAGCGCCGCAACAGCCGCGTGCCCATGCCCGTGGCGGTGCTGTCGAGTACGGAGAGCAGCGTCGGCGCCGATTCGCCGCGCAGGGTTTCGGTGAGTTCGAGGTTGCGCCGGGTGGCGGCGTCGAGCTGCACGAAGTCGTCGTCGCGCTCGGCACGGATGCTCTGGACGTGCGGCAGGGCCGTGCGCTGGGTGGTCTGGATGTAGTCGAGCAACGCGCCCGCCGCCGCGATCGCCAGCGGCAGATCGGCCACGCCGAAGCCGGCGAGGCCGCGAGTGCCGAACTGCTGCATCAGCCGGGACTGCCCGCCGCGCGTGTCGAATTGCCAGGGTGCGAGCCGGCGCACCGCGCACGCGGCGTCGTCGAGGGCGAAGTCGTCGGGGGCGAGGATTTCCGCTGGCCGCACCCGCGCCAGCAGGGCGGGGAGGGCGTAGGACTCGATCTCGCTGATCCGGAAGCGGCCGGCCGCGAGGTTGAGCCAGGCGATGCCAAGCGTGGCGGGGGCGCTCGCGCCGTCCGGGGCGATGGCCAGAATCAGCGTGTCGCGCGTTTCGTCGAGCAGGCCCGAATCGGTCAGCGTGCCCGGCGTGACGATGCGCGACACCTGCCGCTCGACCGGCCCCTTGCTCATGGCGGGGTCGCCCACCTGCTCGGCGATCACCACCGATTCGCCCAGCTTCAACAGGCGCGCCAGATACTGCTCGGCGCTGTGATAGGGCACGCCGGCCATCTTGATCGGGCTGCCGGCCGAGGCGCCGCGCGTCGTCAGCGTGATGTTGAGCAGCCGTGCGGCCTTTTCGGCGTCGTCGAAGAACAGCTCGTAGAAGTCGCCCATGCGGTAGAACAGCAGCATGTCGGGATGCTGCGCCTTGATGCCCAGGTACTGCTGCATCATCGGCGTGTGGGCAGTGGGCTCCTTCGCGAGCGACATGGATCGGCTGCCGTTCGGATCAGACCTTCAGTTCGGGCGGCAGGTGGGGCGCGATGACCTGCAGCATCTGCCCGAAGATTTTTGGGGTGGCGGCGACGATGTTGCCGGATTCCAGGAAGCCTTCGTCGCCCAGGAAATTGCCGACCAGCGCGCCGGATTCCTGCGCGATCAGGCTGCCGGCGGCGAGATCCCAGGGTTGCAGGTGCATTTCCCAGAAACCGTCGTAGCGGCCGCATGCCACGTAGCAGAGGTCGAGCGCCGCGGAGCCGGGGCGGCGCAGGCCCGATGTCGCCTTCATCATGTCGCGGAACATGCCGACATAGGCTTCGGCGAAGCTGAAGTCGCGGAAGGGGAAGCCGGTGCCGATCAGGCATTCGGAGAGCTTGGCGCGCTTGCTGGCGCGGATGCGGCGGTCGTTCAGCATCGCGCCGCGCCCGCGGCTTGCGGTGAAGAGCTCGTTGCGTGCGGGATCGAACACCACGGCCTGCGTGATCTGGCCCTTGTGCCTGAGCGCAATGGAAACCGAATACTGCGGCAGGCCGTGCAGGAAATTGGTGGTGCCGTCGAGCGGATCGATGATCCACTGGTAGTCCTCGCCGTTCTTGGCGTCGGCCGTGCCGGACTCCTCTGCTAAAATCCCGTGGTTCGGATAGGCGTCGAGCAGGGTTTCGATGATGGCGCGTTCGGCCATCTGGTCGACTTCGCTGACGTAATCGCGATCCTGTTTGCTCCGCACGGTGAGCTGGTCGAGGTCGAGCGAGGCGCGATTGATGATCGCCCCCGCCTTGCGAGCGGCTTTCACCGCCGTGTTGAGCATGGGATGCATGATGTCTGGCTATGGATTCAAAGAACGAGCGCGCTATTTTACTTGATGACCCCGTCAGACCCGAAGCTCCCCGCCAATAATCGCCCCGACCCGAATCTTCTCGCCAACATTCGCATCGTGCTGGCGCGCACCAGCCACCCCGGGAACATCGGAGCGGCGGCGCGTGCGATGAAAACGATGGGCCTGTCGCAGCTTGTCCTGGTCGATCCCGCGGTATTCCCCAACAGCCAGGCCGACGCCATGGCGTCAGGCGCGACCGACGTGCTCGCGCGGGCGCGGGTGTGCGCTTCGCTTGCCGAAGCGCTCGCCGACGCGACGCTCGCACTGGGCGTCTCGGCGCGCCGGCGCGACATCGTGGCCGAGGTGCTCACCCCGGTCGAAGCGTCGACCCGTCTCCTGGCCGAGGCGCAAACCGGTCCCGTCGCACTGGTGTTCGGCAACGAGACCAGCGGGCTGTCGAACGAAGAGCTGAGCCTCTGCCAGGGACTGGTGACGATCGCCGCCAATCCGGACTACAGCTCGCTCAACCTGGCGGCGGCGGTGCAGGTGCTGAGCTATGAAATCCGTCAGGCCTGGCTGGGTCAGGCAAGCTGGCCGCAGCCCGAGATGGACGCGGCAAGCGGGGACGAGGTGGAGAAGTTCTACGCCCATATGGAGACGGCGCTGACCGAACTGGAATTTCTCAATCCCGGCTCACCGGGCAAGCTGATGCTGAAATTGCGCCGCCTGTTCGCGCGCACGCGCCTGGCGAAGGAGGAAGTGAACATCCTGCGCGGCATTTTGACCGCTGCCCAGGAAGCCAGGCGCGCGGCCCCGCGCGAGCCGAACCATGGCCCCAAATAGTTGACTAATTTACTAGGAAATCGCATCCTCGCGCCATGAGCCTCCTCAGCCAACTCAGGGAAGACATTGCCGTCGTTTTCGACCGCGACCCGGCTGCGCGGTCGACCTTCGAGGTCGTCACCACCTACCCGGGTTTTCACGCCATGGTCATCCATCGCCTGGCGCACAAGCTGTGGCGCCTCGAATGGAAGTGGCTTGCCCGCTTCGCCTCGCACGTCGGCCGCTGGCTGACGGGCATCGAGATCCATCCCGGCGCCACCATCGGCCGCCGCGTCTTCATCGACCACGGCATGGGCGTGGTGATCGGCGAAACCGCCGAAATCGGCGACGACTGCACGCTCTACCACGGCGTCACGCTCGGCGGGACCTCGTGGAACAAGGGCAAGCGTCATCCCACGCTGATGCCCGGCGTCGTCGTTGGCGCGGGGGCCAAGATTCTCGGCCCGATCACCATCGGGGCGAATGCGCGCATCGGCTCCAACGCGGTGGTCGTGAAGGATGTGCCCGACAATGCGACGGCCGTCGGCATCCCCGCGCGCATCCTCGACAGCGCAGCCGAAAAGCAGCGCAGCCAGCAGGCGAAAAAACTCGGCTTCTCGGCGTACGCCATTTCGTCCGACATGAACGATCCGATGGTGAAGGCGATCCACGGCCTGATCGATCATTCGGCGCATATCGACCAGCGGCTGGAACTGATCCTCGCGCAGTTGCAGAAGCTGGGGGCGGAAATGCCGGCGGGGCAGGACAAGCCGGACGATTTCGATCCGAATTATTTGAATAAAATAGTTGACTAATTTGATAGGGTAAGTAATAGTTGACTGAAATGCTCGGGAATTTTATAGTTCGAGCGGAATTTCAGGAGAACGAGTCATGAGATTGACCACCAAAGGCCGCTTCGCCGTGACAGCCATGCTGGACCTCGCATTGCGCGGCGGCAAGAATCCCGTGACGCTGGCCGGCATCAGCGAGCGTCAGGACATTTCGCTGTCGTACCTGGAACAGCTTTTCAGCCGGCTGCGCCGGCACGAGCTGGTCGAAAGCGTACGCGGCCCGGGCGGCGGCTACTACCTCGCGCGGCCGCTCGGCGAAGTCAGCGTGGCCGACATCATTCGGGCGGTGGACGAACCGATCGACGCGACGCAGTGCGGCGGCAAGGAAAACTGCCACGACGAGCACCGCTGCCTGACGCATGACTTGTGGACGGGTCTCAACGCCCACATCTACGATTATCTGGACAACGTCACGCTGGCCACGCTGGTGGCCAAGCAGGACGAGTGCAAGGAAAAGGTGCTGCAGGACCGCCGCGTATCGAAGATGACGCTGGCCGCTTGAACGTTTCAATCAGGGCAAAACGATGAAGACACTGTATTTCGATTACTCAGCGACGACGCCGGTCGACCCCCGCGTGGCGGCCAAGATGATTCCCTACCTGACCGAGCATTTCGGCAATCCGGCATCGCGTTCGCACCCCTACGGCTGGGAAGCCGAGGCGGCGGTCGAAGAAGCGCGCGGCGAAATCGCGGCGCTGGTCGGCGCTGACCCGAAGGAGATCGTGTTCACCTCCGGCGCGACCGAATCGAACAACCTCGCCATCAAGGGTGCGGGTCACTTCTACTCGGCGACCAAGGGCAAGCACATCATCACGGTCCGCACCGAACACAAGGCGGTGCTCGACACGGTGCGTGAAATGGAGCGGCAGGGCTTCGAGGCGACGTATCTGAACGTCAAGGAAAACGGCCTGCTCGACCTCGAGGAATTCCGCGCAGCGATCCGTCCCGACACGGTGCTGGCGTCGGTGATGGCGGTCAACAACGAAATCGGCGTGATCCAGGACATCGGCGCCATCGGCAAGATCTGCCGCGAGAAGGGCGTGGTGTTCCACGTCGACGCCGCACAGGCCACCGGCAAGATGCCGATCGACCTGAAGACGCTGCCCGTGGACCTGATGTCGTTCTCGGCGCACAAGACCTATGGCCCGAAGGGCATCGGCGCGCTCTATGTGCGCCGCAAGCCGCGCATCCGCCTCGAGGCGCAGATGCACGGCGGCGGTCACGAGCGCGGCATGCGCTCCGGTACCTTGCCCACCCATCAGATCGTCGGCATGGGCGAAGCGTTCCGCATCGCCCGCGAAGAGATGGCGACCGAGAACGAGCGCATCCGCATGCTGCGCGACCGTCTCTACAACGGCCTCAAGGACATCGAAGAAGTGCATCTCAACGGCGACATGGACCAGCGCGTGCCGCATAACCTCAACGTCAGCTTCAATTTCGTCGAAGGTGAATCGCTGATCATGGCGATCAAGGACCTGGCGGTATCGTCCGGCTCCGCCTGCACCTCGGCCAGCCTGGAGCCGTCCTACGTGCTGCGCGCGCTGGGCCGCAGCGACGAGCTGGCGCACAGCTCGATCCGTTTCTCGATCGGCCGCTTCACCACCGAGGAGGAAGTCGATTACGCCATCAAGCTCCTGCACGAGAAGATCGGCAAGCTGCGCGAGCTTTCCCCGCTGTGGGAAATGTTCAAGGAAGGCGTCGATCTGAATTCGGTGCAGTGGGCTGCACACTGAAAAGTTGAAGTAAAGGAGAACCTCATGTCCTACAGCGACAAAGTACTCGACCACTACGAGAACCCCCGCAACGTCGGCTCCTTCGCCAAGGACGACGACGGCATCGGCACCGGCATGGTCGGCGCGCCCGCCTGCGGCGACGTGATGAAGCTGCAGATCAAGGTCGGCGCCGACGGCCGCATCGAAGACGCGAAATTCAAGACTTACGGCTGCGGCTCGGCGATCGCCTCGTCTTCCCTGGTCACCGAGTGGGTGAAGGGCAAGACGCTCGATCAGGCGATGGAAATCAAGAACACGGCGATCGCCGAAGAGCTGGCGCTGCCTCCGGTGAAAATCCACTGCTCGATTCTGGCGGAAGACGCGATCAAGGCCGCGGTTGCCGACTACAAGCAGAAAAAGGGACTGGAGTAAGCCATGGCGGTCACTCTTTCCGAGCGCGCGGCGCAGCACATCACGAATTTCATCGCCAAGCGCGGCAAGGGCGTCGGCATCCGTCTCGGCGTACGCACCAGCGGCTGCTCCGGCATGGCCTACAAGCTCGAATTCGCGGACGAGACGCCCGAAGGCGACGAGGTGTTCACCAGCCACGGCGTCACCGTCTTCGTCGATCCCCAGAGCCTGGCCTACCTCGACGGCACCGAACTGGATTACGCCCGCGAAGGGCTGAACGAGGGCTTCAAGTTCAACAATCCGAACGTGAAGGACGCGTGCGGCTGCGGCGAGTCGTTCAACGTCTGAGCCCCGGCGCTGCCGGTTTCGGCAGTCCGGGCGGCGCGGGCCGGGCGAGACGTCCGCAATCGCGAAGCGTGCGCTCCATGATTCCCAGCCACTGATTCCGCATTGCCAAGAATGGATTTCAGCCAAACCCATTTCGAACTGTTCGGCCTGCCCGCGACGTACGCGCTGGATCGGGCGAAGCTCGATGCCGCCTATCGCGAGTTGCAGAACACGGTGCATCCGGACCGCTTCGCCGCGCAGCCCGAAGCCGAGCAGCGGGTCGCGATGCAGTGGGCGGCCCGCGTCAACGAGGCCTACCAGGCACTCAAACATCCGGTGAATCGCGGCGTTTATCTGCTGCATCTGCAGGGAATCGACGCCCTCGACGCCAGCAACACCAAAATGGCGCCGGCTTTCCTGATGCAACAGATGGAATGGCGCGAGGCGATCGACGAGGCCCGCAAGAGCGGCAGTGTCGCGGCGCTCGATGCCCTGTCCGACGACCTGCGCGCCGCGCACCGCCGCATCGAGGCGCATCTCGCCGAACGGCTCGATATCGCGCACGACTTCGAGGCTGCGTCCGAAGCCGTGCGCCAGCTGCGCTTCATGGACAAACTCATCGCCGAAATCGGCGACGTGTACGAAGAACTCGAAAGTTAAGACATGGCTTTGCTGCAGATTTCCGAACCCGGCATGTCCACCGCGCCCCACCAGCATCGGCTGGCGGTCGGCATCGATCTGGGCACCACCAATTCCCTGGTGGCGACGGTGCGCTCGGGCCTCGCCGTGGTGCTGGACGACGAGGCGGGGCGTTCGCTGCTGCCCTCGGTCGTGCGCTACCACACGAACGGCGCGACCGACGTCGGGTTCACCGCCCAGTCCGCGCAGAATATCGACCCCCGCAATACCATCGTTTCGGTGAAGCGCTTCATGGGGCGGGGCGTCGCCGACATCGAGGATGCCGCCAGTCTGCCATACCGCTTTGTCGATGCGCCCGGCATGGTGCAGTTGAAGACCGCCGCCGGCGTGAAGAGCCCGGTCGAGGTATCGGCCGAAATCCTCAAGGTCCTGCGCGAGCGGGCCGAGGTTTCGCTGGGCGGCGAGCTCGTCGGCGCCGTGATCACCGTGCCGGCGTATTTCGACGACGCCCAGCGCCAGGCGACCAAGGATGCGGCACAGCTTGCGGGCCTCAACGTATTGCGCTTGCTGAACGAGCCGACGGCCGCCGCCATCGCCTACGGCCTCGACAACGCCTCAGAGGGCGTCTATGCAGTCTACGACCTCGGCGGCGGCACCTTCGACATTTCGATCCTGAGGCTCTCCAAAGGCGTGTTCGAGGTGCTCTCGACCAACGGCGACTCGGCGCTGGGGGGCGACGACTTCGATCAGCGCATTTTCTGCTGGATGCTCGAGCAGGGCCGCTTCGCCCCGCTGTGCGCGGGCGACGCCCGGCTGCTGCTGACCAAGGCGCGCGACGCCAAGGAGGCGCTGACCGAACACACGGACGTGCGGGTGACCGCGATGCTCTCGACCGGCGAAATGATGGACGCGACCCTGACCCAGACCGCTTTTAACGCGATGACCGCGAGCCTGGTCGGCAAGACGCTGGCGCCGACCCGCAAGGCGCTGCGCGATGCGGGCCTCGCCGTCGACGAGGTGAAAGGCGTGGTCATGGTCGGCGGATCGACCCGCATGCCGTGCATCCGCCAGGCTGTCGCCGATTTCTTCGGGCAGACGCCGCTGACGAATCTCGACCCCGACAAGGTCGTCGCGCTGGGTGCGGCCATGCAGGCCGACGTGCTGGCCGGCAACCGCGCCGGCGACGACTGGCTGCTGCTCGACGTCATCCCGCTGTCGCTGGGCCTGGAAACCATGGGCGGGCTGACCGAGAAGGTCATCCCGCGCAACACGACGATCCCCACCGCGCGCGCGCAGGATTTCACCACCTTCAAGGACGGCCAGACTGCGATGGGCGTGCACGTGCTGCAGGGCGAACGCGAACTGGCTTCCGACTGCCGCTCGCTGGCTCGCTTCGAATTGCGTGGCATCCCGCCGATGGTGGCGGGCGCGGCGCGCATCCGCGTCACGTTTCAGGTCGACGCCGACGGCCTGCTGTCGGTATCGGCACGCGAGCAGAGCAGCGGCGTCGAGGCGAGCGTGCAGGTCAAGCCGTCGTATGGCCTCGGCGACGACGACATCACGCGCATGCTGAAGGACGCCTTCACCCACGCCAAGGACGACATGTATGCGCGCGCGCTCAACGAACAGGTCGTCGACGCCCAGGGGCTCATCGCGGCCACTCGCGCGGCGCTGGCGGAAGACGGCGCGCTCATCGACGCGGCCGAGACGGCCGAAATCGAGGCCGCGATCGCAGCCCTTGAAAAACTGATCTCGAGCCCCGATGTCGAACCGAACCATCACCTTGTCATCAAGCGCGGCATCGAAGCCCTGAACGCCGTCACGACGGGATTTGCCCAGCGCCGCATGGATCGCAACGTGCGGCGGGCGATGGCCGGGCAGAAACTCGAAACCTTTGGCTGAGCGGACCGCAACCCATGCTGAACGACGATTACATCCAATCCCTGCGGACCAGGCTTGAAGCGCATCCGATCTATGCGGCCGTGGCCTCGGCCGATGACCTGCGCGTGTTCATGCAGCACCATGTCTATTCCGTGTGGGACTTCATGTCGCTGATCAAATATCTGCAGCACCAGGTCGCGCCGGCCCGCTGGCCGTGGACCCCGAGCCGCGATCCCTCGGTGCAGCGCTTCATCAACGAGCTGGTGCTGGAAGAGGAAACCGACGTCGCGCTGCCCGGGCAGGCGGGGCACACCAGCCACTTCGCGCTGTATCTCGCCGCGATGCGCGAAATCGACGCCGACACCGAGACGCCCGAGCGCTTCGTTCAGCTGGCGGGCGAGGCGGGAATCGATGCCGCGCTCGCCGCGAACCTCGCACCCGCGCCCTCGGCCGCCTTCACCCGGACCACCTTCGATTTCATCTCCAGCGACAAGCCGCACGCCGTGGCCGCCGCACTGGCGCTCGGCCGCGAGCACGTCATTCCGTCGATGTTCCGCGCCTTCCTGGCGCGCATGGCGGTGACCGAGGCCGAGGCGCCGAGCTTCCACTATTACCTCAACCGCCACGTTCATCTGGACGAGGATTTCCATGCGCCGCTCTCGCTGCGCCTGCTCGCGGCGCTGTGCGGCGACGACGCCGGCAAATGGCACGAGGCACGGGCGGCGGCGGAGTCCGCGGTGAACGCGCGTCTGCAATTCTGGGACGGCGTCCTCGCCGCCTTGCCCAGCCAATACTCCCAAGCCGCCTGACGGAGCCCGGATCTGACCATGCCCCAGCTCATCGTATTGCCACACGTCGAACTCTGCCCCGAAGGCACCGTGATCGACGCCAAACCCGGCGACACCATCTGCGACACGCTGCTCGCCAATGGCGTCGAGATCGAACACGCCTGCGAAAAATCGTGCGCCTGTACCACCTGTCACGTCATCGTGCGCGAAGGCTTCGGTTCGCTGGAACCTTCCACGGAACAAGAAGACGACCTGCTCGACAAGGCCTGGGGGCTGGAGCCGCAATCGCGGCTGTCATGCCAGGCCCGGGTGAGCGACAGCGATCTGGTGGTCGAAATTCCAAAATACACCATCAACATGGTCAAGGAAGGGCATTGAAATGAAGTGGACCGATTCGCTCGACATCGCAATCGAACTTGCCGAGGCGCATCCTGAAATCGACCCCAGGACCATACGCTTTACCGACTTGCATCGTTGGGTGATGGAACTGCCGGATTTCGACGACGATCCCGAGCACTCGGGCGAAAAAATCCTCGAGGCGATCCAGATGGCATGGATCGACGAAGTAAGCTAGGGAGACGCGCGCGCCCGACCGGAACGCAATGTGAAAAACGGGGGGCAGCGAGCCCCCTTTTTCATGGGGCGGCGTCGAATTCGGCGTCGATCTCCCGGCCGGCTACTTGAGCTTCTGGTCTTCGCGCTTGGCTTCCGCCATCGCTTCCGGCTCCAGCTCCTCGGCAAAACGATTCAGCCGGATGAAGGCACCCCATCCCGCCAGAATGACGCCGACCGAAATCAGGATGCTTGCGGCATACGGCAGCTGCGCGGGATCCTCGTGCAGCGCCTTGAACGTGGCGACGAGTCCTTCGATCGCCACCGCGACGACCACGACGACGAAAAAGCGCGACAGAAAACGTCTGACCCGGGTCGGCGCGCTGATATGGGCGGCGCGAATGACCTCTTCCTCTGCGATGGTCTGGGCAATCTGCAAGGCGACGACAGCGGCTGCAAGCAGGCCCACGGCTTCGATGATCGCCTGCGCCGCGGCCTGACTCAGTCCCGACGCGAACGCGACCCATCCCATGTGCGCCGCGACGACAATGAGCATGAGGGCGGCGCAAGCAAAAAGCAGCGCCATCAGCGCGTGGATGAACGCAAAGGTCCGCAGAAGAATCCTCATCGACCCATCATGGCACACGAATCGCAAGTACGCGAAGTCCGAGCGCGTTTCGGCCGCGCCGCCGCGGGGACGGAGGGTCGCCGCCGTCAGGGCTCCGGCGTGCCGGTATCCGTGGCACCCCGGTCCAGCTGCCGTCGGGCGGTATTTGCGAGTTTCCGGTATCGCATCTTGAAGCGGTCGAGATTCGCCTCCTCGAGCTCTTCGAGGTCGAGGAGCGCGTTATGGGCACCGCGGGTCGCTCTGATGAGCTCGTCGAGCTTGAGCTGAATGGCTTCCGTGTCGCGGTTCTGCGTGTTCTGGATGAGGAACACCATCAAAAACGTGACGATCGTCGTGCCGGTATTGATGACGAGTTGCCAGGTGTCGCTGAAGCCGAAAAGGGGACCGGATATCATCCACGCGACTACGACCCCGATGGCCGCGACAAAGACGGCGGGGCGTCCGGAGAAGCGGGCGGTGACTTTCGCAAAGCCGTTATACCAGTTCATGTCTTGCACACCTCCTTGGACCGTCGATGAATTCATTATCGGCGCCTTTTGCACGAGCATTCCCTGCCGGGCGCGGGGTCTGCGCTCCGCTGGGGCGCCCGACTCGGCGTGAAGATTCGCCGCCGGCGAGCGGCGGGCCCGCCTGGCGCGGGCTGAAAACCCCAGTCGGCTCATGCTAGACTCAACCAAAATTCGAGACGAGCATGGCCGAGGAGACAGATCTTTCCCGCACCGAACCGGCAAGTTCCCGGCGTCTGCAGCAGGCGCGCCGCACGGGCGACGTTCCGCGTTCAGCCGAATTCGTCGCGTGGACGACACTGGCGTCGGCGCTTGCCGTGCTGGCCTGGCTCGGGCCGCGCCTCCTGGGCGCCTTGCGGGCCCTGACCGAAGCGGCGTTCGTTCACGCAGCGCAGCCGCTTTCCCCGGCTATGCTTCAGGCGGCATGGTCGGTGGCGTGGGCGGCGCTCCCGCTGCTGGCGGTGATTTTTTTCTCGGCCGTGGTCGCGCCCCTTCTGCTCTCGGGCTGGGTGTTCGCGCCGCGAGCAGCCCAAGCCGACCTGACGCGCATCCATCCTTTCAGGGCTTTTTCCCGGCTTTTTTCCGCCGATTCCGCGTTCGACGGATTGCTGACCTTGCTGCGGCTGGTGCTCGCCGCTGCTGCCGTCGCGTGGACCTTCGCCAGCGGCTGGCCGGTATTGCGGAACCTGGCCCAAAGCGGTGCACTCAACGCGACGACCGCCTGGGTCGGACGCGGCGTGCTGCTGCTGGCGGCCACGCTGGCGCTGGCGGCGGCGCTGGACGCCGGCTGGCGCTGGTGGCGTTATCTGCGTCGCCACGCGATGACCTGGCGGGAGGTGCTGGCCGAGGCGCGCGAATCCGAAGGGAACCCCGAGGTTCGCGCACAACTGCGCGGCCGCCAGCAGCGTGCCGGCCAGCGCGTTGACGAGGTGATCGGGTGAGCGCGCAGGGCGTGATGGTGATGGGCCTGCCGGCGAACCGGCTCGCGGTTCCGGCGCTGGTGCTGCTGATTCTGGCGATGATGGTGCTGCCGCTGCCGACCTTCATGCTGGACGTGCTGTTCACGCTCAACATCGCGCTGGCGATGATCGTGCTGCTGGTGAGCCTGAACGCGCGTCGTCCCCTGGATTTTTCCGTGTTTCCCACGGTGCTGCTTCTGACCACGCTATTGCGCCTGTCGCTCAATGTGGCGTCCACCCGCATCATCCTGATGCAGGGGCACACCGGCCCCGACGCGGCGGGCAAGGTGATCCAGTCGTTCGGCAATTTCCTGGTTGGCGGCAACATCTCGGTTGGCTTCGTGGTGTTCCTGATCCTCGTCATCATCAACTTCGTCGTCATCACCAAAGGCGCGGGCCGCATCGCGGAAGTGGCGGCGCGCTTCACGCTCGACTCGATGCCGGGCAAGCAGCTCGCGGTCGATGCCGACCTGAACGCGGGTTTCATCAACGAGGGCGAGGCGCGCGCGCGGCGCGGCGAGATCGGCCGCGAGGCCGATTTCTACGGCGCAATGGACGGCGCCTCCAAATTCGTGCGTGGTGACGCCATCGCGGGGATGATCATCCTCGTGGTCAATCTGATCGGCGGCATTTCAGTCGGGCTGTTGCAGCATGATCTCGGGATCGGCGAAGCGCTCGGACGCTATGCCTTGCTGACCGTCGGCGACGGCCTCGTGACGCAGATTCCCGCCCTGATCATCTCGACGGCGGCGGGCATCGTCGTGAGCCGTGCGTCGAGCGAGCAGGATCTGTCGCGCGAGTTCTCCAGCCAGATCTTCGGCCGGCCGCAGACCCTCTACGTGGCCGCGACGGTGCTGGGCGCGCTGGGCGTGATTCCCGGCACGCCGCACGTGGCGTTTCTGACCATCGCTGCGGTGCTGGGCGCGCTGGGATACGCGCTGATGCGCCGCCAGCGCGTCACGGCATTCGACGTCGTGCCCCTCGATTCGAACGAAGCGGAAACGACCGCACCGGCCGACGTCACCTGGGGCGACATTCCGCCGGTCGACGTGCTGGCGCTCGAAGTCGGCTATCGCCTGATTCCCCTCGTCGACCGCAATCAGGGCGGCGTGGCGTTGAACAAGATCACCGAGGCGCGGCGTCGATTCGCGACCGACATGGGACTGGTCGTGCCGCTCATCCGCGTGCGCGACAACCTCGATCTCAAGCCGAGCACGTACCGCATCACGCTGAAGGGCGTCGACGTGGCGCACGGCGAAATCCCAGCCGGGCAGGTGCTGGCGGTCGACATGGGCGACGTGCTCGGACGCATGGAAGGTGTGCCGGGGGCGGATCCGCTGGCGGGGCTGCCCGCCGTATGGATAGATTCCGCCCGTGTGGAGGAGGCCGAGCTGCGCGGCTTCGTGGTGCTCGAACCCGCCGAACTCATCGCGCGACACGTCGAGGCCGTTTTCCGTCAGCATGCGCCCGAACTGCTGGGACGCACCGAAGTGCAGCAACTCCTCGATACGCTGGCGCATACCCACCCCGGGCTGGTCGAGGACGTGACGCCGCGCCATCTGCCGCTGACCAGCGTGCAGGCCGTGCTGCAGCAGCTGATCGCGGAAAACGTCTCGATCCGCGATACCCGTACCCTGTTCGAAACCCTGGCGGCGCGCGCGCCCAAGACCCAAGTCATCGAGGATCTGGTGGAAACCGTGCGCGCCGCCCTGGGTCGCAGCATCGTCGACCGCCTGTTCGAAGGAAGCGGCACGCTGCACGTGATCGGCCTCGCGGCGGAGACCGAAACGCGTCTGCTGAACGAGATGGGCGACGAGGGCGAAGCGCTGTTGTCGCCCGCCACGCTGGACGCGTTGAACGACGCTGCCGAGCGAGCGGCGGCGGAGCAGGCCGCGGCCGGCTATCCGCCGGTGCTGCTGACGTCGCCCGGTCTGCGCGCCATCCTGTCGCGCCTGCTGCGGCGCAATCTGCCGCGGCTTTCGGTGATTGCCTACGCCGAGGTGCCTGCCGATAAAATCGTCCAGGTCAGCACGGAACTTGCGATGGAAGTGCCCGAATGAGCGTGCGCGTGTTCGTCGCGGCGAATGCGCGCGAGGGACTGGCGCGCGTGCGCCGGGAGTTGGGCGATGACGCAGTGGTGCTGTCCACGCGCCCGCATCCGCAGGGCGTCGAACTGCTCGCGAGCGCGTATGGCGATCTGGCGGTGCCGGCGATGGACGAGACGCCCGCACCCGCTGGCAGCTCGCGGATCCTGGCCGAGCTGGCGCGCCTGCGTGGGCTGCTGCAGAACCAATTGGCTGGCTTCGCCTGGGGGGCGGCGCGACGGCGCGACCCGCTGCGCGTTTCCGTGATGCAAACGCTGTTCGCGGCCGGCTTCGGCAGCGCGCTCGCCCGCATGCTCGCCGCCCGTTTGCCGCGCGGCCTCGACGACGATCGCGCGCAGCACTGGCTGCGCCAGGTGCTGATACGAAACCTGCCGGTGTTGGGTCGGGAGGCGGATCTGCTTCTCGCGGGCGGCCATTACGCGCTGGTCGGCTCGACCGGGTCGGGCAAGACCACGACGCTCGCCAAGCTCGCTGCCCGCGGTGTGGACGCACACGGCGCCGACCGGGTGGCGCTGGTCGCCGCCGACGCCTACCGCATCGGCGCAGCGGCGCAACTGACGATCTACGCCGACCTGCTGCACGTGTCGCTTCATGTGGCCGAAGACTACGACGCGCTTGCCCGGCTGCTGCCGCAACTCGCCGCGAAGAAGCTCGTGTTGATCGACACGCCCGGCTTCGCGCCCGCCGATCCGCGCGCCCGCGAAGGCGCCGCGCTCGACGCCATGGGGACGCGCCGCCTCGCCGTGATCGCCGCGAATCAGCAGGGGGCAGCGATCGAACAGGCGATGCTTCGCTTTGGCGAAGGGGCGGCCGGCTGCATCCTGACCAAGCTCGATGAAGCGCCGCAGCCGGGGGCGGCGCTCGACAGCCTGATCCGCCATCGTCTGCCGCTTGTCTATATCTCGGGCGGGCAACGCGTACCCGAAGACCTCCACACGCCCAATGCGGCGTATCTCGTCGATCGCGCGTTAAAAGGCGGACGCCTCGTCACGCCCTATGCGCTCGAAGCCGAGGACTGGCCGCTCTTCGCCGGTGTCGAAGCCGAGCGCCTCGAGCGCGATGCGTTCCGGGGCGTTTCTGAAAAGCGCACGGGTGGCGGCTGACCAGGCCGCCGGGCTGCGGCGAAACGCAAGCGCCGCGGGTCGACAGACCCGACGATCGCCGCGCTGCATTACGAGCCTTTCCGCCGCTGCCGGCTCCAGCCTCCGCCTGGCGGACGCCTTGCATCGGCTCGGCCAATCGGTTCTGCTCGCGGACGCGAGCGGGCGTCTTTTCGCAGGCGCTTCGCCCCGCAGCCTGTTCGACTGGAAGCATCAACTCGAGCGCGGGCAGTTGCAGACCTTGCCGCAGCGCTTCGGCGACGGCTGGTACGCGCCCGGCGTGAGAGCCGACGATCCGGCCTTGCCTGCGGTAGCGAGCGACTATGATCAGGTGATACTCGACCGCGGATGGGACGGCGATCTCGCGGTGCCGCCGGGCGCCACCCATGCCGTCGTCATCGCGATCGACCGCGACGGCGAATCGATGCGGCGCGCGTACGCGGTGCTCAAGACGCTGGCCTGCTTCCCGCATGCCGTGAGCGTGAGCCTGCTGGGCGAGCCCGCGGCCTGTGATCACGTGCTCGCCGCGGCATCTCGTTTTCTTGCGCCGCGCTTCACGCAGTCCATTTTCAACGCGGCGGACGAGGATGACGCATTTGCCGCGGCAGCCGTTAGAATTGCGGGCGAGGAGACGGGCCCGACGGCTTGTTGAAATAAATCAAAAGACAGGAAAAACCCTGGAACATGTCTGGTAAATCCTCGTCGCAAGACGAACAGATCACCAAGTACGCGCCGCTCGTCAAGCGCATCGCGTATCACATGATGGCGCGTCTGCCCGCCAGCGTGGAAGTCGACGACCTCATTCAGGTCGGCCTGATCGGGCTGATGGATGCGGTGGGGCGTTTCGACGGCACCCAGGGCGCGCAGTTCGAATCGTATGCCACCCAGCGCATCCGCGGCGCCATGCTCGACGAGCTGCGCGAGGCCGACTGGCTGCCGCGCCACGTGCGCCAAAAGTCGCGGCAGATCGAATCCGCCATCCACCGGCTCGAACAGCGCAACGGGAAATCGCCGTCCGAGCAGGAAATCTCGGCCGAGCTCGGCATGCCCATCGACCAGTATCAAGCCATGCTGGGCGACGTGAAATGTTCGCAGCTGCTGTATTACGAGGATTTCTCGGACGAGGACAGCGCGAGCTTCCTCGAGCGCTATCTGGTCGACGGCAGCAACGATCCGCTGGCGGTGCTCGAGGATGAAGGTTTCCGCGACAGCCTGATTGCCGCGATCCACCATCTGCCCGAGCGCGAGCGCAGCATGATGGGCATGTACTACGAGCAGGACATGAACCTGAAGGAAATCGGTGCGGTGCTCGGCGTGTCGGAATCGCGCGTGTGCCAGTTGCACTCGCAGGCCGTCGCGCGCCTGCGCGCCCAGCTCAAGATCTGGAAAGACTGACGCGATATCGTCGGCGGGGCGCGACGCGGCGCGGGCAAATCCGCGATAATGGCGGCTTGTTCAATCCGCTCGCGTATTTTCCATGAGCCAAGCACCCGTCACGAAAACCTCACTCAAGAAAAAGGCGCTCGACTACCATCGCCTGCCCAGGCCCGGCAAGCTCTCGGTCGAATCGTCCAAGCCCTGTTCGACGCAGGAAGACCTGTCGCTCGCCTACACGCCGGGGGTCGCGCAGCCGGTGCTGGAAATCGCCAAGAACCCCGCGAAGGCCTACGACTACACCAACAAGGGCAACCTCGTCGCGGTCATCACCGACGGCACCGCGATCCTCGGCCTCGGTGACCGCGGCCCGCTCGCCGCCAAGCCGGTGATGGAGGGCAAGGCGGTGCTGTTCAAGCAGTTCGCCGGCATCGACGTCTACGACATCGAGGTCAACGCCAGGACGCCGCAGGACTTCATCAAGGTGGTCGAGGCGATCGCACCGACCTTCGGCGGCATCAACCTCGAGGACATCGCGGCGCCGCATTGCTTCGAAATCGAAGCCGCGCTCAAGAAGAAGCTCGACATCCCGGTATTCCATGACGACCAGCACGGCACCGCGGTCATCATCTGCGCCGGCCTCATCAACGCGCTGCACGTGCAGGGGAAATCGCTCGACACCGCGAAAATCGTGTGCCTCGGCGCGGGCGCCGCGGGAATCGCCTCGATGAACCTGCTGGTGGCGATGGGTGCGAAAAAATCCAACATCCTGCTGGTCGACTCGAAAGGCGTGGTCCACAAGGAGCGCAGCGACCTCAACAGCTTCAAGAAGGCTTACGCGCGCAAGACCCGGCTGCGCACGCTGGGCGAGGCGATGCGCGGCGCCGACGCGTTCGTCGGCGTGTCCGGCGCCGATCTGGTGAGCCCCGCGATGGTGAAAAGCATGGCCGAGCGTCCGGTGGTCTTCGCGCTTGCCAATCCCAATCCGGAGATCGCGCCGGAAAAGGCCAAGGCCGCGCGCGGCGATCTCGTCATGGCGACCGGCCGGTCGGATTACCCCAACCAGGTCAACAACGTGCTCGGCTTTCCCTTCATCTTCCGCGGCGCGCTCGACGCGCGCGCGAAGGAGATTACCCAGGCCATGCTGGTCGCGGCGGTGCACGCGCTGGCCGGACTCGCGCGCGAGCCGGTGCCGGCGGCGGTGCTGAAGGCCTACAAGCTGAAGAAGCTTTCGTTCGGCCCCGACTACATCCTGCCCAAGCCCTTCGATCCGCGCCTGGCCGAGCGCGTTCCGCAAGCGGTGGCGAAGGCCGCCAAGACCCCGCTTGCGAAGGCGGCGGGCGCGACGCGGAAGAAGGCGAAGTCGCCAGCCAAGCGGCGCTGACCGGATCGACGTGAAAGCAGCCGCGCGCCCCGTCTACCTCGACGTGCTTCGCATCCGCCTGCCGCTGCCCGGCTGGGTGTCGATCCTGCACCGGGCATCGGGCGCACTGCTCTTCGCGGCCCTGCCTGCGGGCGTGTGGCTTCTCGGGCTTTCGTTGTCCGGTGACGCGGGCTTCCAGCAGGCGAAGGCATGGGCCGCGCATCCGCCCGCGAAATTGGGCATCCTCGTCCTGGTCTGGGCGCTCGCGCATCATTTTCTCGCCGGTCTGCGGCATCTCGCGCTCGATGTCCACTGGGGCCTCGATCTGAAGCGCGCGCGGCAGGCCAGCCTTGCCGTCATGCTGGGGGCTGTGCTGGCCTCGGCCGCGGCCGCCTGGAGATTGTTCGCGTGAAATCGACGACGGGCTCGCATACCGGCACCGGGACCTGGCTCGCCCAGCGCGCGACGGCAGCGGCGCTGGCGTTGGCGCTGCCTATTTTGATCGTCTATTTTCTGGCGGCATTGCCGGCCGACTTTGCCGGCTGGCGGGCGCTGTTTTCGCCGCCGTGGCTGCGCGTGCTGATGCTGCTCGCCGCTGCGGCCCTCGCGCTGCACGCCTGGGTCGGCATGCGCGACATCCTCATGGACTACGTTCGCCCGACCGGACTGCGGTTGGCGTTCTACCTTGCGGTGATCACCATTCTGGCGGGCAGCGTCGTGTATCTTGCCGCCGTCTTGTGGAGCACGACATGAACACGCGCCGCTTCGACGCCCTCATCATCGGCGGCGGCGGCGCGGGATTGCGCGCCGCCCTGCAACTGGCACGCTCCGACTACAAGGTCGCGGTGGTGTCGAAGGTGTTTCCCACGCGTTCGCACACGGTCTCGGCGCAGGGCGGCATCACCGCCGCGCTCGCCAACGTCGACGACGATCGCTGGGAATGGCACATGTACGACACGGTCAAGGGCAGCGACTGGCTGGGTGACCAGGACGCGATCGAGTTCATGTGCCGCGAGGCGGCGAGCGCGGTGTACGAGCTCGAACACATGGGGCTGCCATTCTCGCGCCTGGAGGACGGCAGAATCTACCAGCGGCCGTTCGGCGGCCAGTCGAAAAACTTCGGCGGCGAACAGGCCACGCGCACCTGTGCCGCGGCCGACCGCACCGGTCATGCGCTGCTGCATACGCTTTATCAGCAGAACATCGCCCGGCGCACGCAGTTCTTCGACGAATACTTTGCACTCGATCTGCTGCGCGACGCCGAGGGGTATTGCCTCGGCGTCACGGCCATGAGCATCGAGACCGGGGAGCCGCTGCTGATCGAGGCGCGCACGACCCTGCTCGCCACCGGCGGGGCAGGGCGGGTGTTCTGGAACAGCAGCAACGCCATGATCAATACCGGCGACGGTCTCGGCATGGTGCTGCGGGCCGGGCTGCCGCTGCAGGACATGGAATTCTGGCAGTTCCATCCGACCGGGGTGGCGGGCGTCGGCTGCCTCATCACCGAAGGCGCGCGCGGCGAGGGCGGCTATCTCCTCAACCGGAACGGCGACCGCTTCATGGAGCGCTACGCGCCGCATGCGAAAGACCTCGCCGGGCGCGACGTGGTCGCGCGCGCGATCGCGATCGAGATCGCCGAGGGACGCGGCTGCGGTCTACACGGCGACCATGTCGATCTCAAGCTCGACCATCTGGGCGAGGCGGCAATCGCCGAGAAGCTGCCCGGCATCCGCGACCTCTCGATTCGCTTCGCCGGCGTCGATCCGGCGAAGGCGCCGATTCCCGTCGCGCCCACCGCGCACTACATGATGGGCGGCATCCCCACCAACCTGCACGGCCAGGTCGTCGCACCCGCGCATTACGGGCCGGAGGAGCCCGTGCCCGGACTGTATGCCGTCGGCGAATGCGCCTGCGTGTCGGTGCACGGTGCCAATCGGCTGGGCGGCAATTCACTGCTCGACCTCGTCGTGTTCGGGCGCGCCGCAGGCACGCACATGCTGGAATATCTGCGCGACAACCCCTATGCGCGCCCCTTGCCCGAGGATGCCGCCGACCCCAGCCGGGCGCGGCTGGCGCGCTGGGACCGTCGCGGCAGCGAGCGCGTGACGGCGATCAGTGACGACCTGCGGCGCACCATGCAGGCGCACTGCGGCGTGTTCCGCACCGACGCGGTGCTGCGCGAGGGACTCGAAAAGCTGAGCGAACTGGAAGCGCGCCTGGCCCATGCGGAGCTGCAGGACACCAGCCGCGTCTTCAATACCGCGCGCATCGATGCGCTGGAACTGGAGAACCTGATCGGCGTCGCGCGCGCGACGCTGGTGTCGGCGATCCATCGCACCGAAAGCCGCGGCGCCCACACGCGGGAGGATTTTCCGCAGCGCGACGACGGCAACTGGCTCAGGCACACCCTCTATTCGCGCGAGGGCGATCAGATCGACACCAAGCCGGTGCGGTTGAAGCCACTGACGGTCGAGTCGATACGGCCGAAGGAAAGGGTGTATTGATGGGACATCTTGTCCTGCCAATGGCGAAAGCGAGCCGCTCATGAAATTCCGCCTCTACCGCTACAACCCCGAAACCGGCGCCAAGCCTTTCATGCAGGACGTCGAGCTCGACATCGAGCCGGCCGGCAAGATGCTGCTCGACGCACTCCTGGCGATCAAGGCGCAGGACGAGACGCTCTCGCTGCGCCGTTCCTGTCGCGAGGGCGTGTGCGGTTCGGACGCCGTGAATGTCAACGGCCAGAACCGGCTGGCGTGCATCACCCCGCTGTCCGAACTCAAGCAGCCCGTCGAGGTGCGGCCGCTGCCGGGGCTGCCCGTGATCCGCGACCTCGTCGTCGACATGGAACCGTTCTACAGGCAGTACCGTTCGATCAAGCCCTGGCTCGTCAACGACGCCCCCGAGCCCGAGGTCGAGCGGCTGCAGAGTCCGGAAGACCGCGCGCTGCTCGACGGCGCCTACGAGTGCATCCTGTGCGCGTGCTGCACGACCGCCTGTCCCTCGTTCTGGTGGAACCCCGACACGTTCGTCGGGCCTGCCGGGCTGCTGCAGGCGTACCGCTTCATCGCGGACAGCCGCGACGAGGCGACCGCCGCGCGGCTGGACAATCTGGAAGATCCGTACCGGCTCTATCGCTGCCGCGGCATCATGAACTGCGTCGATGTCTGCCCCAAGGGATTGAATCCCACGGCGGCGATAGGCCGCATCAGATCGCTGCTGGTGAAACGGCGTGTCTGACCGCTTGTCCTGGCGTTGCCGGCGCGGCCTGCTCGAACTCGATCTGTGGCTGGGTGGCTTTTGGACCGCCCACCGCGCTACACTTCAACCTCACGAAGCAGCCGCGCTGGAGCGGCTGCTGGATCTTCCGGACGCGGAGATCGTAGACCGGCTCCAGGGACGGGCGCCCGCGGGCGATGCCGACCTCGCAGCGCTTATCGAACGCCTCCAGCACTTTCGAGAAACACGATGAAAAAAACCGTCACCCTCACGTTCAGCGACGGCAGCCCGTCGATTGACCTGCCGATTGAAGAAGGCACGTATGGCAAGCCGGTGATCGACATTCGCACCCTGGGCGCGCACGGCTACTTCACCCACGATCCCGGCTATACCGCCACCTCGAGCTGTGCATCCGCCATCACCTACATCGACGGCGAGGAAGGCCTGCTGTATTACCGCGGCTATCCCATCGACGAACTGGCCTACCAGTCCGATTACATGGAGGTCAGCTATCTCCTGCTCCACGGCGAATTGCCGACCGCCGAGCAGAAGGCGGCGTTCGAACGTTCGATCCGCCACCACACGCTGCTGCACGACCAGATGGAAAACGTGTTCCGCGGATTCCGCCGCAGCGCCCATCCGATGGCGGTGATGATCGGTGTCACCGGTGCGATGTCGGCCTTCTATCACAGCGGCCTCGACAACTTCAATCCGGAGCATCGCGAGGTGGTGGCCCACCGCCTGATCGCGAAGGTGCCGACAGTGGCGGCGTGGGCCTACCGCTTCAACGAGGGCCAGCCTTTCGTCTATCCGCAGAACCAGCTTTCCTACGCGGAAAACTTCATGCACATGATGTTTTCCAGCCCGTGCGAACCCTACGAGCCCAACCCGGTGCTGGCGCGCGCGCTCGACCGCATCTTCATCCTGCACGCCGACCACGAGCAGAACGCCTCGACCTCGACCGTGCGCCTCGCCGGTTCCAGCGGCGCCAATCCCTATGCCTGCATCGCCGGCGGTATGGCGTCGCTCTGGGGGCCGCTGCACGGCGGCGCCAACGAGGCGGTGCTGCGGATGCTGGAGGAGATGGATCATGTCTCCAAAATCCCGGAATTCATCAATCGCGCCAAGGACAAGAGCGATCCGTTCCGCCTGATGGGCTTCGGACATCGGATCTACAAGAACATGGACCCGCGCGCCGCGATCATCCGTCAGACCTGCTATGAGGTGCTCGACGAGCTCGACCTGCGCGACGATCCGCAGTTCAAGATCGCGCTCGAACTCGAACGCGTCGCGCTCGAGGACGAGTACTTCATCGAGCGCAGGCTCTATCCCAACGTCGATTTCTATTCCGGCATCATCTTCCGCGCCATGGGCATTCCCACGAGCATGTTCACGGCGATCTTCGCGATGGCGCGCACGGCGGGCTGGGTCGCGCAGTGGCACGAAATGCTGTCCGATCCGGCCCACAAGATCGGCCGGCCACGCCAGCTCTACGTCGGCGCCGCGCGGCGCGCGTTCGTCCCGATCGAGCAGCGCAGGGCCTGACGGGAAACGGGGATCGGCTGGCGATGAGCGCCCCTGACTGGCACCCGACTTCGCCGCTGTACGCCGGCAACGCCGCGTATCTGGAGCAGTTCGGCGACGACGCACTGGCGCCATGGCTGACCCTGCCGCTCCCCGGCCAGGCCGCTGCCTCGGACGCGGCGCAGGTCGCGGTGCTGCGGCTGATCAACGCCTACCGCTATCTCGGCGTGCGGAAAGCCGATCTCGATCCCCTGCGGCGCTTCGAGCCGCCGCCGACCCCGGAGCTCGATCCCGCGCACTACGGCCTTACCGATGCCGACCTCGCGCGCGAATTCGAGACGGGTTCGCTGGTCGGGGTGGAACGCACCACGCTGGCCGACATCCTGCAGCGTGTGAACAGCGCCTATTGCGGCCATGTCGGTGTCGAATACATGCATATCACGGAGGTGGCCCGCAAGCGCTGGCTGCAGGAGCGCATCGAGTCGGCACAGGGGCGTTTTGGCCTTTCCGTTGAGCAGAAAAAACAGGTGTTGAAGCGGCTGACCGACGCCGAGACGCTGGAAAAATTTCTTCACACCCGCCACGTCGGCCAGAAGCGCTTTTCGCTCGAAGGAGGCGAGAGCCTGATCCCGCTGCTCGACCAGGTGATCGCCCGCTGCGCGCGCCACGGCGCCAAGGAAATCGTGATGGGCATGGCGCACCGCGGGCGCATCAACGTGCTGGTCAACATCATGGGCCGCACGATCGACAGCCTGTACGAGGAGCCGGCGAACGGCTATCCGGGCTCGCCCTTGTCGGGCGACGTCAAATATCACCAGGGCTTCTCTACCGATATCGCCACCGCCTACGGCCCCGTGCACCTGGCACTGGCATTCAATCCCTCGCACCTCGAGATCGTGCACCCGGTGGTGCGCGGCTCGGTGCGTGCGCGCCAGGACCGCCGCGGCGACGTGCTCGGCTACGAGGTGGTGCCGGTGGTGCTGCACGGCGACGCCGCGCTGTCGGGGCAGGGCGTCGTGATGGAAAGCCTCAACATGTCCCAGACGCGCGGCTTCCGCAACGGCGGCGCGATCCATGTCGTCATCAACAACCAGATTGGCTTCACCACGTCCGACCCGCGCGACGTCCGTTCGACGCTGTACTGTACCGACGTCGCCAAGATGGTCGAGGCGCCGGTGCTGCACGTCAACGGCGACGACCCCGAGGCGGTGGCGTTCGCGGTGCAGACTGCCGTCGACTACCGCTACACCTTCCACAAGAACTGCTTCATCGACCTGGTGTGCTATCGGCGCCATGGCCACAACGAGCAGGACGAGCCGCTTGCCACGCAGCCGCTGATGTACCGCCGCATCAATGCGCATCCGAGCGTGCGCATGCTGTACGCGCAGCGGCTGGTCGACGAGGGCGTGCTGACCCAGGCGCAGGCCGACGACCTGGTCGATACCTGCCGCGAGCGGCTGGAGCAGGGCAAATCGCTGAGCCTGCCCGTCCCGTCCGACTTCAAGCAGGCATTCGGCACCGACTGGGGGCGCTTCCGCGACGGCGCCGACGTCGAAGCGACGACTGCCGTGCCGGCGGCGCGGCTCGATTTTCTCGGCGAGCGCATCACCACGCTGCAGCACGAGATCGAGCTGCACCCGCGCGTGCAGAAGGTGCTCGACGACCGCCGCAGGATGCACGCGGGGGAGCTGCCGGTGGACTGGGGCTACGCCGAGAACCTGGCGTACGCCAGCCTGCTCGATGCCGGCTTCAACGTGCGGGTGTCGGGCCAGGACTCGTCGCGCGGCACGTTCTTCCATCGCCACGCCGTGTGGCACGACCAGAAGCGCGAGCGCCGCCAGAGCGGCGTCTACGTGCCGCTCGAGCACATCCACAACCAGCAGGGCAATTTCTCGATCATCGATTCGCTGCTGTCGGAAGAGGCCGTGCTCGCGTTCGAGTACGGCTATGCCACGGCCGACCCGGACACGCTGGTGGTGTGGGAGGCGCAGTTCGGCGATTTCGCCAACGGCGCGCAGGTGGTGATCGACCAGTTCATCACGAGCGGCGAAGCCAAGTGGGGCCGCCTGTGCGGCCTGACGCTGATGCTGCCGCACGGCCTGGAAGGGCAGGGGCCCGAGCATTCCTCGGCGCGGCTCGAACGCTATCTCCAGCTGTGCGCGCAGGAGAACATCCAGGTGTGCGTGCCGACCCTGCCGGCGCAGATGTTCCATCTGCTGCGGCGGCAGCTCGTCCGTCCGCTCAGGAAGCCGCTGATCATCATGAGCCCCAAGAGCCTGCTGCGGCATCCCGCCTCCGTGTCGTCGCTGACGGACTTGAGCGGCGGGGCGTTCCAGCCGGTGATCGACGACCCGCGCGCGCCTCGCCAGGCGAAGCGCATCGTCGTGTGCAGCGGACGGGTATGGTTCGACCTCGAAGCGTCGCGCGCGGCCCGCGGGCTGGATGACGTCGCGCTCGTCCGTGTCGAGCAGCTCTATCCGTTCCCGGACACGGCATTCTGTGCAGTCCTCGACGCCTACCCGAAGGCGAAGACCTTCGTCTGGGCGCAGGAAGAACCCATGAACCAGGGCGCGTGGTACCAGACCCTGCATCACCTCAACCGCTGCGCGGGCGGACGGCGCTTCCATTACGCCGGACGCCCCGCGGCGGCGGCGCCGGCATCGGGTTACGTCTCGCATCACCGGGCGGAACTGGAGGCGCTGCTGAACGACGCGCTGGAGATTCCCCATGAAACTTGAAGTGCGCGTTCCGACGCTGTCCGACTCGATTGCCAGCGGCACGCTGCTGGCATGGCGCAAGCAGGTCGGCGAGAACGTCGCGCGCGACGAAACGCTGGTCGACCTGGAAACCGACAAGGTGATCCTGGAAATTCCCACGCCGGCATCCGGTATCCTGGTCGAGATCCGCCAGGCCGAAGGCGCGACGGTCAAGGCGGACGAAGTCGTGGCGGTGATCGAAACCGGCGAGCGCGCCGCCGTGGCGGGCACGCCGGAACAGCCGGAGCGGGCCGTTCGACAGAAACCGTCGGGCGAGCCGCAGGCGAAGGCCGCGCGCCTGACGCAAGACGAGGAAAAGACGGCGCCCAAGCCGACGCTCGCGCCCAGCCCATCTGAAGCTTCCACCAAGGCGGCGGCAGCGAAGGAATTGCCCATGCCGACGGCCATGCCGCCGTCTCCCCAGCCGCGCCCTCCGACGGAGGCCGGGGACAAAGGAGCGCCCGCAGCGACCAGGCGCGAGCCGATGTCGCGCCTGCGCAGCCGGGTGGCCGAGCGCCTCGTCGCCGCGCAGCACACGGCCGCGATGCTCACCAGCTTCAACGAGGTGAACATGCAGCCCGTGAACGAACTGCGCCAGCGCTTCAAGGCCGAGTTCGAGACCCGGCACGGCATCAAGCTGGGCTACATGTCGTTTTTCGTCCGGGCGGTATGCCAGGCGCTGCAGCAGTTCCCCATCGTCAACGCCGCCATCGACGGCAGCGACATCGTGTGGCACGACGACGCCGATATCGGCATCGCGATCTCCAGCCCGCGCGGTCTTGTCGTGCCTATCCTGCGTCGCGCGCAGACCTTGTCGTCCGCCGAAATCGAAGGCGCCATCGCCGACTTCGCCCGCCGCGCGCGCGAGGCGAAGCTCACGCTCGAGGAACTGAGCGGCGGCACGTTTTCCATCACCAACGGCGGGGTGTTCGGCTCGCTTCTTTCGACCCCCATCCTCAACCCGCCGCAGTCCGCCATTCTCGGCATGCATGCGATCCAGGACCGCCCGGTGGCGGAGCATGGCCAGGTCGTGATTCGCCCGATGATGTATGTCGCGCTGACCTACGACCACCGTCTGATCGATGGCCGCGACGCCGTGCAGTTCCTGGTCGCGGTGAAGGCCGCGCTGGAAGCGCCGGAAGCGCTGCTGGAGGCCACGCCATGACCATCGCACGTGCAGGCAGTTTGAACGGGGAAGAGGAGAACCTCGTCGAAGTGCGAGATCTCCATTTTGCTTACGGCAGCCGCCAGGTACTCAAGGGAATCAACCTCGCGATTCCCCGCGGCAAGGTCGTCGCGATCCTGGGCGTCAGCGGTTCCGGCAAGACCACGCTGCTTCGCCACGTCGGCGGGCAGCTCAGGCCCGCCCGCGGCAGCGTGACATTCGCGGGGCAGGTGGTCCACGAGCAGGACAACGATGCGCTGTACGCAATGCGGCGCAAGATGGGCATGATGTTCCAGGTCAGCGGCCTGTTCAGCGACCTTTCGGTGTTCGACAACATCGCCTATCCGATGCGCGAGCACACCGACCTGCCCGAGGACGTCATTCACGACCTCGTGCTGATGAAGCTGCATGCCGTCGGACTGCGTGGCGCCCACGCGCTGCGGACCAGCGAGCTGTCGGGCGGAATGGAACGCCGCGTCGCACTGGCGAGGGCGATCGCGCTCGACCCCATGCTGATCATGTACGACGAGCCCTTTGCGGGACTCGATCCGATCTCGCTCAACACCATCGCGAACCTCATCCGGCGACTCAACGATGCGCTCGGCCTGACCTCGGTGGTGGTGACCTACGATGTATCGGAGTCGCTGAAAGTCGCCGACTACGTCTATTTCATCCACGACGGCGTCGTCGTGGCCGAAGGCGAGGCGTCGGCGATGAGCGGATCGAGCGATCCCTTCGTTCATCAATTCGTCCACGCGGAGCCCGACGGGCCGGTCGCCTTTCAGTATCCCGGCAGAGCGCTTGCGGACGACCTCGACCTGCCGCCTCATCATCAGGACTGAAGGCGATCCGCCAGGCGGGCCGCGCCTCGCAGGACGGGCGAGGCAAGACGGTTCTCGCCGCCGTCTACGCGCCGCGGATCATTCCGCGAGCAACGTCACGGTGGCCTCGGCGGTGGCGCGGTCGATGTCGAACTGCAGGACGCAATATTCGGTTTGCTCGTCGATGGGGGTGGGGTCGTCCGCGCAACTGCATCCCGCGATCACGCCGGTGTAAAAAATGCCCGCCTTGGCCCGGATCAGATTGCTTTCCTCGCGCACGCTGATGATCATCGCCTGGAAGGGGCGGTCCGTCACGTAGCTGCTGGACGACAGCCCCTGTTGCAGGGGGAGCCGCGCGGCCTCCATCTGTTCGATTTCCTGCTTGAGAACCGCCTGGAACTCATTGGTGTTCCAGGCGCGCAAGGCATTGGGCAGACTGTGCATGATCGATTGACTCCGCTGGATGGCAGGTGCGCCGCTCATCGCGACCCGGCGCCGCACCTGCCGACGAAAAGAGAAAGTGTCTTCATACGGGCTTCGTGACAGGAAACGGCGCGCGCGCGTAATCCGTGATGAACCGCTCGATCGTGTCCACCGGCGCCGGACGGCTGAAGCAGTATCCCTGAAGAATATCGCAGTCGTGCATGCGCAGGAATTCCAGCTGCTCCATCGTTTCGACCCCTTCCGCGACCACCTCGAGCCCCAGCTTGTGGCCAAGCGTGATGCTCGCCTCCGCGATCGCCGAGACGTTTCCGTCGTTCGGGGAATCGGGAATGAAGGTGCGGTCGATCTTGAGGACGTCGAGCGGGAAGCGCTTGAGGTACGCCAGCGACGAGTATCCGGTTCCGAAATCGTCGATGGCCAGACGCACGCCAAGCGAATCGAGCGCACCCAGAATTTCGCTCGTGAGCTGCACGTCGTGCATGGCGGTGCTTTCGGTGATCTCGAGCTCAAGGTGGTGGGGCGGGATGCCCTCGTCGCGGATTGCCTGATGCACCCGGTCCACCAGCGCCTGCTCCCTGAATTGCCGGGCGGAAACGTTGATCGACACCCGGACCGGCGCGAGGCCGGCTTCGTGGAATTTCCGGTATTGCGTGCAGGCGCTGCGCAGCGCCCACTCGCCGACGGAGACGATCAGTCCGGTTTCTTCCAGAATCGGAACGAAGTCGTCCGGCGACATCAGCCCGTGTTCGGGATGCTGCCAGCGCAACAGCGCCTCCATCCCCGCGATCTGGCCGTTGCGCAGGTCGAGTTGGGGCTGGTAGAAGAGCACGAACTCCTTGCGGTCGAGCGCGCGCCGGAGATCGGTCTCCAGGGCGAGCAGCTCTTCTCCCCGCGCATTCATTTCCGGCGCATAGAACTGGTACTGGTTGCGCCCGTTCGCCTTCGCCCGGTACATCGCCGTATCGGCATTTTTCAGAAGCGTTTCGGGATTGCTCCCATCATGCGGGTAGATCGAGATGCCCATGCTGAACGCGGCGTAGACGTCCTGTCCCGCGATGTAGATCGCGGTTTCGAACGCCTCGCGCAACTGGTGAAGAACGGCCAGGACGCTGTCCGGCGTGGGCAGGCCGCCGACCAGGATGGTGAATTCGTCACCGCCGTAGCGCGCCACGACGTCGTCCGGTCGCATGCATTCGCGTAAGCGCTGAGCCACGTGGCGCAGCATGGCGTCGCCCGCCGCATGTCCGAGACTGTCGTTGATGCGCTTGAAATTGTCGATGTCGAGAAACAGTACCGCGGTCAGAAATCCGCCGCGTTGCGCGCGCGCGAGCTCGGTCGCAAGGTGTTCCTCGAGCAGCAGGCGGTTGGGGAGTTCGGTCAAGGCGTCGTGCGTGGCCTGGCGCTTGAGCTCCCGCTCGAAATGCTTGCGTTCGCTGATGTCGCGCGCGATGGTGGAAAAAAAAGCCGTCGCGCCGTTTTTTCCGCTGTGGGCGAGCACCACCTGGGAAACGGCGATTTCCTTTCCGTTCGCGCCATTCACGACGCCCTCGCCGTGCCAGGCGCCGTCGCGGCGCGCGGCGGGAAACGCCTCCATCAGGATCCGCTGCGCGGCCCACTCCGGGTAGCATTCCGACATGTCTCTCGTGCCGACGTCCTCGTCGTCCGACCACCCCAGCATGGCGCGCCCGGCCCGGTTCAGGTAGTGCAGGCGGCCATCGCCGTCCATGATCGCCACGAAATCCGTCGTGGCCTCGAGGATTTCCAGCAGTTGTGCCCGCTTTTCCTCCGAATGCACCCGGTCGGTGACAT
Organism: Pseudomonadota bacterium; assembly: GCA_021820845.1. Classification (GTDB taxonomy): domain Bacteria; phylum Pseudomonadota; class Gammaproteobacteria; order Burkholderiales; family Thiobacillaceae; genus Thiobacillus. Next base: position 126,703 of record JAKADC010000003.1, on the reverse strand, counting down.
CGCGGCCGGTCGAGACGAAGCTCGATATCTTCATGCTGTCGTCGAACAGCGGCGCGATGGTCTGCTCCTCGTAGAACAGGACGCCATCCTTGCGGCGATTGACGAAGGTTTCCTGGAACACGCCTCCGGCGAGGATGGTGTCCCAGAGGCTGCGGAAAAACGCTTCGTCGTGGTGTGCCGACTTGATCAGCGCCGGCGACGCGCCGATGGCTTCTTCCGCCGTGAATCCGGTGAGCCGCTCGAACGCCGGATTCACGTATTCGATCTTGCCGTGCGGGTCCGTGATGAACACGCTGTCGGCCGCCTGTTCGACGACGAGGGACAGCCGGCGCACGGCCTGTTCCGCGGCGCGCCGCTCGCGCCGGACGTTCGCGTCGGACAGCTCCCGGTAGACCGCGGGCACGAGGCGCGACAGGCTGCCCTTCATCACGTAATCCTGGGCGCCGGCGCGCATCCCGGTGACCGCCGTGTCCTCGCCGATGGTCCCGGAGACGAAAATGAACGGGATATCGGGGTCGTGGCGCTTGACGACTTCGAGCGCGCGCGCACCGCTGAAATACGGCATCGAGTAGTCGGAAAAAACGATGTCCCAGGTTTGCTCGAGCGCCTTCAGCAAAGCCTCCTCGGTATCCAGGCGTTGCCACTCGAGACGAAGGTTCGCGCGCTGCAGGTATTCCACCAGAAGGAGCGCGTCGTCCTCGGAATCCTCCACGATCAGGGCGCGTACCGGGACGCCTTCGCCGGATTCATCCACGGCGGTTCGCGGCGGGTTTGCCGCGTGTTCGTCGTCGTGTCTAGCCGGCATGAGGCGGCACCTCGTTGAGCAACAGCCAGTAAAGACCGAGCTGGCCTGCGGCCCGCACGAAATCGTCGAAATCGACGGGCTTGCGCACGTAGCTGTTGGCGCCGAGGGCGTAGCCCTTGACCCGGTCTTCCTCTTCGTTCGAAGAGGTCAGGATCACGACCGGCTGCAGGCGCGTCGATTCGGCGGCGCGAACGCGGCGCAATACCTCGAGGCCGTCGATTTTCGGAAGCTTGAGGTCCAGCAGCACGACCGAGGGGCGGTCGTCGGGATCCCGTCCGGCGTAAGACCCGCTGCAGAAGAGGTAGTCGAGCGCCTCGACGCCGTCGCGCGCGAGAACCAGCCTGTTGCCGATGTTGTTGGTTTCGAGGGCATGGACGGTGAGTGCGGCATCGTCCGGGTTGTCCTCGACCAAAAGTATGCTCTTTTCGCTCACGGTGACGCCTCCGCTTCCAGTGTGAAATAGAATCTCGACCCTTTTCCGACTTCGCTTTCAGCCCATATTCTGCCGCCGTGCTTGTGAACGATTCGTTGCACGGTGGCGAGCCCGATGCCGGTCCCGGGGAATTCGCTGGTGTCGTGCAGGCGCTGGAATACGCCGAACAGCTTGTCGGCATAGGCCATGTCGAAGCCGGCGCCGTTGTCGCTCACGATGAAGACAGGGCTGCCCTCGCTGGGCGCGAGCGCCAGTTCGATCCGCGCGTCGTCACGCCCGCCGGTGAATTTCCACGCGTTGCCGAGCAGGTTGTCGAGCACGATGCGCAGGAGTCCCTTGTCGCCCTGCGCCACGAGGTGGGGTGCGATGATGAATTCGACCTTGCGGTCCGGCGCTTGTTTGGACAGGTCCGCGGCGATTTCGTTTGCGAGCGCGCTCAGGTCCACCTGCTCGTGCCTGAGTTCGGTGCGGGTGACGCGCGACAGCTTGAGCAGATCGTCGATCAGCGTGCCCATGTGCTGCGCCGCGCGGCGCACGCGCCCGAGACGGTCGCGCCCGATGTCGTCGAGCCGGTCGGAATAGTCGTTGAGAAGAATGTGGCTGAAGCCGTCGATTGCGCGGAGCGGGGCGCGCAAGTCGTGGGAGACCGAATAGCTGAAGGCTTCGAGTTCCTGGTTGATGGCCTCCAGTTCGACAGAGCGGTTGTTCAGTTGCCGCTCGATTTCCTTGCGTTGCGTGATGTCCTCGATGATGCCGTCGTAATAGATGCGTCCGCCCGGCTCGCGCTTCAGCGTTGCCGTGATGGCACCGCAGAAGGGGCGGCCCTTCAGCGTATGCATCTCGATTTCCTCGTTGACGATCATGTCCGGCTGTCCTCCGTTTTCGCGGAAAAGCGGCTCGCCGGACGCGGTCTTGAAGATGGCGACGGGACGGGTGAGCAAGGCCTCGGCCGAGTCGGCCTCGAGCATGCTGACCAGCGCCGGATTCACCTCGAGGAAGCGCCGCTCCGGTCCGATCGTCTTGCGGAACACGCCCACCGGCAGATTGTTGATCAATTCCTGGTAGCGGGCCTGCGCTTCGCGGCGCTGGCGCTCGGCCTGCTTGCGCACGCTGATGTCGCGAATGACCGCCGTCACGACCTTTCCCTGCGCGGTGTCGAGCGGGCTCAGGCTGATTTCCAGCGGAAACGTGCTGCCATCCTTGCGCCGGCCGAACAGCTCCATTCCCTCGCCCATGGGACGCGTGTACGGATCGGCGGCATAACCCGCACGGTGCCCTTCGTGCACGTTGCGCAACGGCTCCGGCACGAGCACCTCGACCGGCTGCCGCAGCAGCTCTTCGCGCGCGTAGCCGAAATAATTTTCGGTCTGCGCGTTGACCAGCACGATGCGGCCCGCGCTGTCGACGATGACGATGGCGTCCGGCGCCGACTCGACCAGCGCCCGGAAGCGCGCCTCGCTCGCCCGGACCGATTGTTCGGCCACTTTGCGACGCACGCTGTAGAAGGCGATCGCCCAGGCCGCGACGGTGAAGATGAGCGCCAGGCTCGCGAAGACGATCCACAGGCGCTGCGACAGCGCGCCGCCTGGGGCGGCAAGCACCGCCGGCGGCTGGTAGGCGACCATGATCCAGCGCTCGCTTCCGCCGGCTTCCGATCCGCCTGGCGCGGCGGCGAACGGCTCGATCGTGGCGTAGGCGTACAGGCCTCGGTCGGTCAGAAACTGTCCCTCGCGGGTGCCGCCGCTGATGCGCGTCCAGGCTTGCGGATCGCGTGTGCCCAGCCGCCTGTCCGCGCGATCCCGAAACATGAATCCCCACTCATCCGCCGGGCGCGGCCCCAGCATCCAATAGCCGTCGGCATTGAGCAGCCAGATCCGGGTGGTCGCCCGGTCGGTTTGCGCGATGTGCCGGAGGTGGCCGAGGAAGCTCTCGCCGAGGTAATTGAGGACGATGATGCCGCGCTTGCGGCCTTGCCGATCGAACACGGGCGTGGCGAACCGCATCGTGGGCTTCGGAGGCTGTTCGATCTTTCCGTTTTCGACATTGAGATCGAGCGGCGAAACGTAGATGCCGCCCTGCGGCAGCGCCAGCGCTTCGCGCACGTAGTAGCGGCCGGATTTGTCCTGCAGCCCGGGCGCGGGGACGCTTGCCGGACGGCCGTTGTTCCAGTCGACGCGAACCACCTCGCGGCCGTTCGTGTCGAGGAAGCGGACCTGGTCGTAGAGCGCCTTGCGGGAGGCGAAGGCAAGGTAGCGGTCGGCGAGCGGGGCATAGGCGGGCGGCATCGCCGAGACGTCGGGATTCAGGAGCGCGTACTGGTCGGCCAGATAGAGCAGGTCGGAACGAACGTTCGCGAATTCGGTGACGCTCGTCTGGACGGCCAGTTGGACCGCCTGCCGCTCCGCGGCCTTCTGCAGCGCCAGCGCGCTTTTCGCCTGCACGAGGTAAAACGCCCAGATGACCGCAGCAAGCACCAGCATGATCGGCAGCCAGATGATCACGAAGCGGCGGATGAGCGATATTCCCGCTGCGGGTTTCCGGCCGTCAAAATACGCGTCAACGGTTTTCATGGTGGTTCAGCTCTTCCTGTCGGAACTACGCAGCCGACGCCGGAGCGTCCGCCCGTTTACCAAAACCAGATTCGCCGCAGTGAAACCGTATCGTTATGTTCCTCCAGGCATCGCTCCGAGGAGGAATTTGTTCTTGGGGGGATGCTGCATCGCCCGCTGCATCAAAGAACGTACCCCTCGCCGCAAAAGATAGCCTAGTTTGCATCGGGCGGCAAAGCCGAGCCTCTCCCCGCACGCGCCTTATCCCTGCGAGCGCGAGGGTCACCCTGATCGCACTCGCCGAGCTGTTTTTCATAGATCGCCAGCGCGTCGGCAGAATGGCAGCAGAAGACGACTTCGCGGATGGCGGGCGAAACGCGGATCGCGTCACGGACGGCGGCAATGGCAACGCGGGCGGCGGCCTCGAACGGATAGCCGTAGGCCCCCGTGCTGATGGCGGGGAACGCCAGTGTGTGCACGCCGTGCTGGCCGGCGAGGCTGATCGCGCTGCGATAGCACGACGCCAGCAGCGCGGGTTCGCCATGGTTTCCGCCGCGCCAAACGGGGCCGACGGCGTGGATCACGAAGCGGGCAGGGAGGCGATAGCCTTCGGTGATCCTGGCCTCGCCGGTCGGGCAGCCGCCGAGCCGCCGGCAGGCTTCCAGCAAGGCGGGCCCCGCCGTACGATGGATCGCGCCGTCGACGCCCCCGCCGCCGAGCAGCGAGGAATTGGCGGCGTTGACGATGGCGTCGACCTGGAGCGTCGTGATGTCGGCTTGAATTGCACGCAGATTTGCTGGCATGAAAAAGGTCCCGTGTCTGTGACGGAGGAAATTCGCGGAGCGATCGAAGGGCGCGACGCCCGCCTTCGATTCGGCCGGCTATATTTCCTGAAGTGTAGAGTGCGCGCGGCGGCCGGCGCGCGCAGCGACAGTCGAAGCGGGGGGCGCATGGCATCGATCCCAGGCAGCAAGAAGAGCGAGCAGCAGCAACGCATGATGCGGAGCCAGCAGGCGCCCAGCTTCCTGGACCCGCTGCACGAATGGCGACGCCTCTTCGCCGAGGCCTGGGGCACCTTCCTGCTGGTTCTCGCGGCCGCCGGTGGCGAAGTGGTGGCGGCGCTGAGCGGCGGTGCGGTGACGCCAGGCATGACCGCAGCGGCGCCGGGTCTGGCGGTAATGGTGATCATCTACTTCATGGGCACCGTCAGTGGCGCGCACCTGAATCCGGCGATCACCCTCGCGTTCGCGATGCGACGCAATTTTCCCTGGCGGCGCGTCCCCGGTTACATTGCGGCGCAACTGGTGGGTGGTTTCGCGGCCGCGTTTTTCCTCAAGACCCTGTTCGGCACCGCCGGCGCACTCGGGGCCACCACGCCTGCAAGTGGCATCAGCGACGGCGTGGCCTTGGCGATGGAAACGGTGCTGACCGCCGGGCTGGTGAACACGATCCTGGGTACTGCGGCGGGTGCGCGCAACATCGGCGCCAACGGGGCGATCGCGGTCGGCGGCTACATCGCGCTCGCCGCATTGTGGTCGGCGCCGATCACCGGCGCGTCGATGAACCCCGTACGGTCGCTGGCCCCCGACCTGCTCCGCGGCGAGTTCGGCACGACGTGGATCTACGTGCTGGGGCCTTTGCTCGGCGCAATGATCGGGGTTCTCTTCGAGTGGATGCTCAAGGGCAAGCCGACGGCGAGCGGGAGCTTCATCGCGCAAGGCTCCGCCGACGATGCATCGCCCTCGTGATCGGGACGTCGTGGCGAAGCGTGGGACGGAACTCGAGCCGAGGGCTTTTGGTCACGGCAGGGCAGGGCGACGTGACAACGGAGAAACGAAGATGAAAATCCGATCCAAGGCTTTCCGCGTTGCGGAAGGCACGAAAGTCAAACTCGACGCGTGGCCGACGCGGATCCAGCGTGTCTACGAATCGAAGGAGCACTATCAGGAGCTTCTCGAGGCCCAGGTGGCCGAACTGAGCGACCTGCAACAGCTGCAGTACGCCGATAACCACTATGCGGTCCTCCTGATTTTTCAGGCGATGGACGCCGCCGGCAAGGACGGCGCGATCAAGCACGTGATGTCCGGCATCAATCCGCAGGGCTGCCAGGTGTTCAGCTTCAGGCATCCGAGCGCGGCCGAACTCGAGCACGACTTCCTGTGGCGCACGACGCAGGCGCTCCCCGAGCGGGGGCGCATCGGCATCTTCAACCGGTCGTATTACGAGGAGGTGCTGATCGTTCGCGTCCATCCGGAGATCCTGCGCAGCCAGGGATTGCCCGACGCCCTGCTCGACGAGAAATCCGTGTGGAAGGAGCGGTATCGCTCGATCGTCGACATGGAAAACCACCTCCATCGCAACGGCACGCGGATCATCAAGTTCTTTCTGCACCTGTCCAAGGAAGAGCAGCGGAAACGCTTTCTGGCTCGCATAGACGAGCCGGACAAGAACTGGAAATTCAGCCAGGCCGATCTCGAGGAGCGAAAGTTCTGGAAACAGTACATGCGCGCCTACGAGGCATGCCTGAGCGCGACGAGCACGAAAGATGCCCCGTGGTACGTCGTTCCGGCCGACGACAAGGAGAACGCGCGGCTGATCGTCTCCCGGATCATCCTGGATACGTTCAAGGCCCTCAAGATGCGCTATCCCGAGACCGACGCGACGCGCCGCCAGGAACTGCTGTCGTTCCGCGAACAGCTGCTGGCGGAAGCGCCGGAGAACTGAATCGCCGCCCGAAACCGGTGCCTCCTGCGCGTTCAGATCCTGAAGAAATAGGGGAGGGCGGTGAGCGCGATTCCGATCGTGACCAGCAGGGCCGTGCTCGACACGAAATAGGGAAAGATCATGAGCGCCAGGCCGCTGAGGAGGGGGACGAAGGCCTGCTGTTTCTTGCCGTACAGGAAGAAGCCGAGTCCGATCGAGCCGAAAAGCAGGCCCCAGAGAAGGGATGACGTGCTCATGTTTTGCTCCTTGCCTGTGCGCCTGCTAGTGCCCGCCCGCATCTTCCATCAGATCGGCGCGCCGGTCCACGTCGCGGACGATCCCCGGATCGTCGACGGTGCAACGCACGATCGCCTCCGGGGAACGTCCCAGGATGCCGCGCGCGCCTTCGTCGCCTGCCAGCAGCGCGAGCTGCGTGCCCCATGCCGCCCCGAACCCGACGGGATGGCCGCGGCGCCCCTGGTATTCCGGAACCACGATGCTGCCGCCGGCGCGCAAGGCCTCTGCGACGCGGACGTGCGTGGCGGGTGCGATATAGGGCATGTCGGCGAGCGCGATGAGCCAGCCGGCGGCGTCCGGCGCTGCGCGGATTCCGGCGGCCAGGCTGTGGCCCATGCCTCTCGCGGCGTCCGGGCTGACGACGGGTTCGAAACCCTCCGTAGCGAGCAGCCCGGCCAACTGGTCGCTGCCAGGCCGTACCACCGCCAGCACGCGGTCGCAGGCGGGGCGCAACCGGCGCGCCGCGGCCACGGCGAGCGGGGTCGCGTCGGCCAGGGGGAACAGCAGCTTGTCGCCGCCGAAGCGGCGGCTGCCGCCCGCGGCCAGAAGAATGCCGACGACCGGCGCGGGCGCCATGCTCAATCGACGCGGCAGCCGACGCCGGCAGCCGCCGCGGGTCGCTGAGCGTCGGCGCCGGCAGAGACGCCGTTCTTGACCGCGGTCATCTCGGCCAGGATGGAGACCGCGATTTCAGGGGGCGTGCGACTCCCGATGCGCACGCCGACGGGTCCGTGCAGGCGCGCCACCTCGGCTTCCGAGAGATCGAAATGCTGCAGCAGGCGCGCGCGCCGCTTGGCGCTGTTGGCGTGCGAACCGAGCGCGCCGACGTAAAAGGCCGGCGACTTCAGCGCTTCCAGCAGCGCCATGTCGTCGAGCTTGGGATCGTGGGTCAGGGCCACCACGGCGCTGCGGGGATCGAGGGCCAGATCCACCACGGCGTTGTCCGGCATGCCCGCCAACAGCGTGGCGCCGGGGACATCCCAGCCCGCGCTGTATTCGACGCGCGGGTCGCAAACGAGCACGCGATAGTCCAGTGCCTGGGCCATCGACGCGAGATGGCGGGAAATCTGTCCGGCGCCGATGATCAGCAGGCGCCAGGCCGGGCCGTGCAGCGTGGTGAGTCGCGTGCCGTCCCACTCGAGCCCGTCGCTGCGGCAACCGTCGCGGATGCCCACCGTGCCGTCGGCAAGGTCGACCGTGCGCAGCGCCAGGAGCCCGCTGGCGATGCGTTGCGCCAGTTCGTCCAGCAAGGCGAGGTCCGGCGCCGGTTCGATCACCAGCTCGAGAACGCCGCCGCAGGGGAGGCCGAAGCGGTGCGCATCGTCCCGGGTCACACCGTAGTGGCGAACGAAGGACCGCGTCCCGCCCAGCTCCCCGGCCGCCATGCGCGCGATCAGATCGTCCTCGACGCAGCCGCCCGATACCGAGCCCTGTACGCGGCCGTCGTCGCGCAGCGCCATCCAGGCGCCGGGCGGGCGCGGCGCCGAGCCCCAGGTGCGGGCCACGGTGACGAGGGCGAAGCGGTGGCCTTGATCCGCCCAGCGACGGACCGCCGACAGCACCTCGCCGTCCTGGCTGTCCATGCTCAGGCGGCGAGTTCCGCGCGATTGAAGGGGAGGCGGGTGAGGTGCTTGCCGGTCGCGGCCGCGATGGCGTTGGCGACCGCCGGTGCCGCGGGGGGCACGCCGGGCTCGCCGATGCCGGTGGGCGCTGCCGCCGAGGGCACGATGTGCACTTCCACCTGCGGCATCTCGTTGATGCGCAGCGGTGGATAGCCGTCGAAATTGCCCTGCACCACGCGGCCTTCGTTGAGCGTGATCTCGCCATGCAGCGCGGCCGACAGCGCGAAGCCGACCGCACCCTGCACCTGGGCGCGGATGTTGTCCGGATTGACGGCGATGCCGCAATCCACCGCGCAGATCATGCGGTCGACCTTGACGCTGCCGTCCTTGGCGACCGTCACCTCGGCCACCTCGGCGACGTAGGAATTGAACGATTCATGTACCGCCACGCCGCGGCCGCGGCGTTCGCCGGGTTTGCCCGGCTTGAGCGGCGTGCCCCAGTTGGCCTTCTCGGCCGCCAGTTTCAGCACGCCGAGGTGGCGCGGGTGGCCGGCGAGGAGTTCCGCCCGCAGCGCGACCGGGTCCTTGCCCATCGCCGCGGCCACCTGGTCGAGGAAGGTCTCGGTGGAATAGGCGGTGTGCGAGGAGCCCACCGAGCGCCACCACAGCACGGGCACCGGGATGTCGTTCGGCGTATGCAAATCGACCTTCAGGCTGGGAATCGCGTAGGGCAGGTTGGCGGCACCCTCCACCGAGACGCGGTCGATGCCGTCGTTGATCATGGCGCTCGCGAAGGGCGAGCCGGCCATGATCGACTGGCCGACCAGGCGGTGGCGCCAGCCTGCCAGCCTGCCTTCGCCGTCGATCGCCGCCTCCAGCGCGTGATGGAAGAGCGGACGGTAATAGCCCGCGCGCATGTCGTCCTCGCGCATCCACACCAGCTTCACCGGCGCCCGGCCATGGATCGCCTTCGCGATCTGGGCGGCTTCCACCACATAGTCGGAGTGCGAGCTGGCGCGCCGCCCGAAGCTGCCGCCGGCGTAGAGCATGTGGATCGTCACCTGCTCGGGCTTGAGACCGAGCAGGGCGGCAACTGCGTGCTGGTCGCCGGTCTGCATCTGCTCGCCGTTCCAGACCTCGCAGCTGCCGTCGCCGAGCCGGATCACGCAGTTCATGGGCTCCATCGCCGCATGGGCGAGATACGGGAAGTCGTAGTTCGCGCGGACGACTTTCGCGGCTTTGCCGAAGGCGCGGTCGGTGTCGCCGCTCGCGTGCGCGACGAGGCCCGGGGTCTTCGCGAGCTCCCGGTAGCGGGCGAAAATTTCATCGGTGCCGAGTTTGAATGCGGCGCTTTCGTCCCAGTTCACGGTGAGCGCGTCGCGCCCCTTTTTCGCGCTCCAGGTATCGCTGGCCAGGACGGCGACCCCCTGCGGGATCTGCACGACGTCGACGACGCCCTTTACCGCCTTCGCGCGCGTGGCGTCGAAAGAGCGAACCGTGGCGCCGAAGCGCGGCGGATGCGCGACGACGGCGACCAGCATGCCGGGCAGTTGCACGTCCTGGGTGAAGCGGGCCTGGCCGTTGGTCTTGTCGGTACTGTCCTTGCGTTTCACCTGCTTGCCGATGAGGCGGAAGTCCTTCGGGTCTTTCAGTTTCACGTCGGCCGGAACCGGCTGCTCGGCGGCAAGCTGGGCCAGTTCGCCGAAACGGGCCTGGCGCTTCGACCCGGCGTGGCTGACCACGCCGTCGCGTACGGTGATGTCGGACGCCGGCACGCCCCACTTGCGTGCCGCCGCGGCGACCAGCATCGCGCGGCCCGCGGCCCCGGCGCGGCGCAACTGCTCCCAGGAATTGGCGATCGCCGTGCTGCCGCCGGTCCCCTGCGCCGGGCCCCAGAACAGGTTGTTGTAGCGCTTGGCGTCGGCCGGCGCGCCCTCGATACGCACCGTCTTCCAGTCGGCGTCCAGTTCGTCGGCCAGGATGGTGGCGAGGCCGGTGTAGGTTCCCTGGCCCATTTCCAGATGCTTGGAAATCACGGTCACGGTATCGTCGGGGCCGATGCGGAGGAAGGCGTTGGGCTCGAAACGGGCCGTGTCGGCCGCGCGTTCGCCGGGCTTGCGGGGCGCGGCGCTCGTCGCGTCGGCGAGGCCCGGCAGGAAAAAGCCGAGGGTGAGGCCGGCGCCGCCCTGAAGGAAACGGCGGCGGCTGAGATTTTCGAGTATCGACATGGCGTTCTCCTAGGCAAGCGCTTTCGCGGCTTCGTGGATCGCAGCCCGGATCCGGACGTAGGTCGCGCAACGGCACAGATTGCCGGACATCGCGTTGTCGATGTCCTCGTCGCTGGGTTTTTGATTCTGGCTCAACAGCGCCACGGCGCTCATGATCTGGCCGGACTGGCAATAGCCGCATTGGACGACGTCGAGCTTGCGCCAGGCCTCCTGGACCACCTGGCCGATGCGATTCCGGTCGACCGCCTCGATCGTGGTGACGTTGCGGCCCGCGACCGCCGACACCGGCACCGAGCAGGAACGCGTCGGCGTTCCGTCCACGTGCACGGTGCATGCGCCGCACAGCGACTGCCCGCAGCCGTACTTCGTGCCGGTCAGATGCAAGGCGTCACGCAGCGCCCAGAGCAGCGGCGTGTCGGGCGCCACGTCGAGTTGCTGCGGTTGGCCGTTCACGGTGAGCTTGATCATTGGCAGGGCTCCTCGAATGAGTGGATGGACGCGGGCCCGAAGGCCCCCTGACGACGACTGGAATCGGGCGTTCGCGCCCGACTGGATTGTGAATTCTAGGGGATCACCCGCTTGGGCGCAGGTTCGGCCCGGGTTGGCGGCGAAGCGTCGTTGGCTTCGATGCCGTATGGCTCGAAGTCGTATTTTTCCGCCTTCGTGGAAGCGAGGATGTGCTCGAGGCTGGGCGCGCCCACGCTGACCGGCACCGGCATGACCCGACGCGCTTCGACAACCTGGCGCACCCGGTCCAGATCGATCCTCGGGGCGTCCTTCACCTTGAAACCCACGAGCGCGTCGATTGCCCGCATCAGCAGGCTGTCGTTGTCGCCTGGATACTCGCCCAGCGGCGCGGAGACGCCCAGATAAAGCGTGTGCGCCCGGTAGCCGACCGAAACCGGCTCGTTGACGAATTTCACCGGCGTCCCCGGAGGTACCCACGAAAAGAAATCGACCGCGTTCTCCGGATACAAGTGGATGCAGCCGTGGCTGACTTCCATCCCGATGCCCCAGGGGCGGTTGGTGCCGTGGATGAAAATCTGCGAAAAGCCGGTCTCAAGCGCGAGCATGCCCATGGGGTTGTTCGGGCCCGGCGGAAAATAGTCGGGGAAATTGGCCTCGCCCTGGAGGCGATGCTCTTCCTGGATATTCTTGGGGACGATCCACGCAGGATCCTTGAATTTGGCAATGATTCGCGTGCTCCCCAAAGGGGTAGGCCAGCCGGGCCGCGCAATCCCGATGGGGAAGGTGACGACGGTCGCCGGTTCCTTGGCCTTGTGGCGGGGGAAATAGTAAAGTCGTCGCTGCGGGATGTTCACGACGATCCCCACCCACGGCCGCGGGGGCAGGATGAACTCGGTGGGCACGACGATACGAGTGCCGTCGCCGGGCAGCCAGACCGACACGCCGGGATTGGCGAGCGTGATTTCCTCGTAGCCGAGGTCATAATGGCGGGCGATGTCCAGCAATGTATTGCGCGAGTCGGCCGTCACCACCCTGAGTTGCCCGACGACCGTGCTGCCGTCGGTCGGCAGCGGGAAGGTCGCTCCCCAGGCCGGTACGGCCCAGCAGAAAAGCAACAGCATGAGCCCGCGCCAGTGGCGAGCGGCGCGCGCGGCGGCACGCGAATCGGAAAAGGACATTCGTTTCATCGACGGGTTTATGAGGGTCATCGCGTTGCGGCGCTATTTATATACGTTATTTGTCACGGCCATGCTGGCGCTGCCCATGATTTCGCGGGCGGGGGACCGGCAGCCCTGGATTCTGGTGGATACCGAGGCATTGACGCTGACGGTTTTTTCGGGGAACAACCACGTTCTGGCCCGTTTCCCCAACATTTCCATCGGCAGCGGCGGCGCGGCCGCATATCATCTGCGCGGCGACCAGACGACGCCGCGCGGCACGTTTCATGTGTCCTGGGTAGATCGGCAGAGCCGCTTCGGCACGTTCTACGGGCTGGATTATCCGTCGGCGCCCGTTGCGCGTCTCGCCTATTTTGAAGGGCGCATCAGCGGGGAAGAATTCGACGCGATCATGAATGCCTTGCAACACCACCGCACGCCACCTCAGAACACGCCGCTTGGCGGCCAGTTGGGTATCCATGGCCTCGGCGGAGGCGATCCCGACGTCCAGCAGGCGGTCAACTGGACCGACGGTTGTGTGGCGCTCGGCAACCGGCAACTGCGGCGGCTTTCAAACTGGATCCATATCGGAACCCGCGTTGTCATTCGCTGAGATTCGACGTCTCGCGTAGCGGGCAAACCGCGAGACATCGGAGGACAGGGGATGCGTGGCATTCCCTGTCCTTCTGCATTGCAAAAATTACTTCTGCATCGTCTTCTTGAACATCCGGTCGATCTTCTCGGACAGTTTGTCGACTTCGGATTTCGCCGCTTCCGCAGTGGAATTGGCCTGATCCGCGGTCGACTTGGCAGCAGCGGCGTTGGTGTTGGCCTCATCGGCCTTCTGCGCGGCCTGGTCGGCGGCGCTCTTGGCAGCAGCGGCGTTGGCGTCGGCGTCGTTGGCCTTCTGCAAGGCCTGGTCGGCCGTCGACTGGGCCTTGGTCACATTTTCGGTAGTAGCGCATCCGCCCAAGAGTCCAATGAAAAGCACTGAAGCGCCCAGGATGGAAAGGGTTTTGTACGAGCGTGGTTGGTTCATATTTTTGCTCCAAATTTAAAGTTCTGGGAAAACACCGCACAAATGTAGACGCGGCTCGCTCACTCCATCAGGCGGCCCGCCGGTATGGAGGCCATCCGATGCGCTTATTGACAAATATAAATGAAAAATAAGCCTATTGTAGAAATGGCAATTCAATTTTGGTTCCCTTGGACCGACGCGGCACGGCCGTTTCCGTTGGCCGTGAAAATCGCGTTCAATGCGCGCCGCTGGCTGCGGGCGTGGCGCCGTGGGCGGGCGGCCTGGCCAGCCAGACCAGGAACATCAGGGCGACGAAAAAGCAGCCGGACAGCCAGAAGAGGTCATTGGTCGCCAGCAGCACGGCCTGCTGGTTGACGATCCGGTCGAGCATGGCGGGATTCGTCGCGGCAGTCCCGAGGTTGCCGAGACTTTCGGCAGCGTTCGGATCGAACGCCGAGACGTGCGCGCTCAGGATGCTGTGGTGGAACGTGGTGCGCCGGTCCCACAGGGTGATGCTGAGCGAGGTTCCGAAACTGCCGGCCAGGATGCGCGAGAAATTCGACAGGCCGGTGGCGCTGGGCATCAGTTGGGGCGGAATGTCCGAGAGGGTCAGCGCCGTGAGCGGCACGAAGAAGGTTGCGACGCCGAAGCCCATCAGCAGGCGGGGAATCACGATGTGCTGGAACGTGACGTCGGAATTGAACTGGCTGTTCCAGAACGACACCGCGGCGAATACCGCGAAGCTGAAGGTGGCCCAGATGCGCAGGTCGACCTTGTGCATGTTCTTGCCGACGACGGCGGACAGGAACACCGGCAGGATGCCGATGGGCGCGGCAGCCATCCCCGCCCAGGTCGCGGTGTAGCCCATGTTGGTCTGCAGCCAGAGCGGCAGGATCACGACGTTGCCGAAGAACACCAGGTAGCCGAAGCTGAGGATGACCGTGCCTATCAGGAAATTGCGCTGGGCGAACAGGTGGAAATCCACTACCGGATGGCGGTCGGTCAATTCCCATATCACCAGCACGCTCAAGGCCGCTGCCGAAACGATCGCGAGGGTGACGATGGTGCCGGATTCGAACCAGTCCAGGTCGTTGCCCTTGTCCAGCAGGATCTGCAGCGCCCCGACGCCGAGCACCAGCAGGACCAGGCCCACCTTGTCGATCGGAACGACCTGGGTCGCGCTGGAGCGTTTGCCGAGGATCGTCCAGGTCAGGAAAGCCGACAGCAGGCCGACCGGCAGGTTGATGTAGAAGATCCACGGCCAGTTGATGTTGTCGGTGATCCAGCCGCCCAGGATCGGCCCCAGGATGGGCGCGACGATGACGGTCATCGACCACAGCGCCAGGGCGAGTCCCTTTTTCTCCGGCGGATAGTTGTTCAGCAGCAGGCTCTGCGATAGCGGAATCATCGGCCCCGCCACGGCGCCTTGCAGGACGCGCGCGGCGATCAGCGAGGGCAGGCTGGGTGCCAGGCCGCAGAGCCAGGAGGCGAGCGTGAAGAGCAGGGTGGACAGCACGAACAGGCGGACATCGCCGAAGCGGCGCGACAGCCAGCCGGTGAGCGGCAGCGCGATGGCGTTGCTGACGGCGAAGGAGGTGATGACCCAGGTGCCCTGGTTCGGGCTCACCGCCAGGTCGCCCGAAATCGCGGGCAGCGAGACGTTGGCGATGGAGGTATCCAGCACCTGCATGAAGGTGCCGAGGCTCAGGCCGAGCGTCAGCAGGATCAGCGTGGGACCGTGCAGCGGCTGATGGGCCATGGCGTCGGGCTCAGCCCTTGCGAACCTGGTTCGCCCGCACGATGGAACGGATCAGTGCATCCGCACCTTTTGCATCTTCCACCGGCGTGACGTAGCGGGTCGCAGGCAGTGCCTCGGTCCTCCCGGCGGCGGCGGTTTCCACCTCCACCTTCATCGACAGGCCCACCCGCAGGGGATGTTTGGCCAGTTCCTTCGGATCGAGCGCGATGCGCACCGGCAGGCGCTGGACGATCTTGATCCAGTTGCCGCTGGCGTTCTGCGGTGGCAGCAGCGAAAACACGCTGCCCGTGCCGGGTGACAACCCTGCGACTGTGCCGTGGAACGTCATGCCGCTGCCATAGAGGTCGGAGACCAGCTGCACCGGCTGGCCGATGCGCATGCCCTTCAACTGGTCTTCCTTGAAGTTGGCTTCCACCCACAGCTGGGTAACCGGCACGATGGCCATGAGCGCCGCGCCGGGGGCGACCTGCTGGCCGATCTGGACCGAGCGCTGCGCGACCTGGCCCGCCTCCGGTGCGCGGATCTCGCAGCGAGCCAGGGCCAGCCAGGCTTCGCGCAACCTGGCCTCGGCCTGTTGGACGGCCGGATGCGTCGCCACCGAGGTGCCGCCGACTTCGGCCTCGGAGGCGGCCAGCTGGGCGCGCGCCAGATCGAGTTCGGACTTCGCCTTGTCGCGTGCGGTGCGGGCGTGCTCGGCTTCTTCGCGGGAGACGGCATCGACCGCCACCGCCCGCGTGCGCCGCGTCAGGTCAATCTCGGCCTGTTCAAGGGTGCGCTGCTTCACGGCCAGGTTGGCGACCTGCTGGGAATGGGCCTCATAAGTCTGGCTGATCCGGCGGACGGTTTCACCCAGATCGGCTTCGGCCTTGTCGAGCGCAAGCCGCGCATCGGTATCGTCCAGCCTCACGAGGACCTGGCCCTGCTTGACGAGGTCGGTGTCGTCCGCAAGCACCGCCATCACCGACCCGCCGACACGCGGCGTCACCCGCACGAGGTTGCCCGCGACATACGCGTCGTCCGTGCTTTCGTGACCGCGGCTGTGCAGGAACCAGCGCACGCCCCAGGCAAGTCCGGCGACAAGGAAGACCAGGGCCAGAATGGTCAGCAGGCGTTTGCGCTTCGCCGGATTGGCTTCCGGGGCGTGAATGGTCATGGTGCGGGGTCCTTGAGAGGGGCGTCGCCGCCGAGTGCCTTGAACAGCGCCACTCGGGCGCGCAGGCGGGCGGCCTGGATCTCGATGTCGTTCATGCGTTCGCCGAGGACGGCGCTGTCTGCTTCGAGCGCGTCCAGCGGGCTGGCCAGTCCGAGCGTCCGGCGCTGTTCCGCCAGGTCACGGGTCTGCTCGGTTTTCTGCAGCGCCTGCCGCTGCGCCTCGCCGCGCAGGTCCAGGCTTGCGATCAGGGCATAGGCGTCGGCGGCCTGGCGCGCGGCGTCGAGAACCGTGCGGTTATAGGCCGCGACCGCCGCCGCGTAATCCGCTTCGCGCATGCCCAGTTTGGCCCTGAGCGTGCCGCCGTTGAATATCGGCAGATGCAGGGCCGGCCCGATCGACGCCGTGAGGCTGCCGGCCTGGAGCAGCTTGCCGAGGTCGAGCGTGTCGAGGCCGACCATCATGCGCAGGTCGAGATTGGGATAGAAGTCCGCTTTCGCGGCGGCGCTCCGATCGGCGGCCGCATCCACCCGGCTGCGCAGCGCGGCGACGTCGGGACGGCGGGCCAGCCAGTCCAGCGGAAGACGGCCGGGCAGGGAAGGCGGGCGGGCGGCAAGCCGGGGGGCGGGCAGATCCGCGGCGTGGTCCGGGTCGGCGCCGGTCAGCGCGCTCAGCCGATAGCGCAGCGAGCGCGCGAGATATTCCAGTCCCCCGATCCGGTCTTCGTCCTCGTCCAGCCGCTTGCGGGCGTCGATCACCGGCTGAACCGAATCGAGGCCGAGGTCGTGGCGCGCCTTGAGCAGATCGTATTCCTTGCGGTGGTCTTCCCTCAGGGCGCGGGCGATTTCCAGCCGCGCCTCGACATCCGCGCCAGCGAAATAGGCATCGGCGACGGCCGCGGCCACGGCAAGACGCACCGCCGCGAGCTCGTCGTTCGCAGCCTGCCGCTCGTTGCCCGCGGCCCGCACGAGCGACCGGTTTCGGCCCCACCAGTCGAGGGCATAGGAAAGCTCCTGGGTGATCTCGGTCTGCGTGAAGGTGCTGCCGCCGATCGGCGGGGGGAACAGCCCGTTCTTGCTCAGGCGCTCGCGGACGATGGAGGCGTCGGTTGCGTACTGCACCTGTCCGTTCAGGCGCGCCAGACGCTCGGCCTCGCCGGCCACGCGCACGCGCGCCCGGGCGGCGTCGAGGTCGGGGGCATCCTTCAGCGCCGTCTCGATCAGGCGATCGAGTTCGGCCACGCCGAATGCGCGCCACCAGGGCCCGGCCACGGGATGCGCGTCGACGTCGCGCGTCGCCTGATGCGTCGACGAGGCGATCGCGGCAGCCACTTGAGGTGTCTTCATCGCCGGACGCGCCGGCAGGTCCTGCGGCAACTGGGCGCAGCCGGCCATTGCCAGGTAAAGGGCAGGGAGCCAGCGCTTCATCGCGGCGCCCCGGATCGGCCGGCCGCTTTTGCGTAACGGCGCCCACGAACCTTCGTCCCCCGAGTGCTCGATCGGGCGGCGCGGCGCGAATAAGGATTTCAGAATCAAGTTCCTATCGATTGAAATTAATGACAATTCGACCGGCGCAGCTTGCTCGCATCGGTTCCCGGCGGCAACGAGGGTGAGAGGAGGCGACCCCGCCATGATAACCATATGTCGACCGGCCGAAATCCGCAGGACGCGGCGTCGTCGCATCGCCCGCCGCCGGCGGGGCGTTCAGCGCCGTCGACGGCGGCATACAGTTCGCGGGCAATCAAAAGCATAGACGTTCTTCTTCTGAAAATTTCCCGGTTTCGGGAAATTCTTTGGCGTCGCCAGCGGCGCAACCAAACCGGTCTGCGGCCCCGCTTGGAGTGGCATCGAGGTGACGCGATCTTTCCATCACCCGTTATGTCGTATAAAGTCATAACGCATTGAATTACGAATTACGGAAAGCGGGGACGCCCCTATGAAGCCTGCCCTCGAACCCTCGAAGCCCCTGCCGTTCGCCGTCCCGCGGGGGCGCCGGTGGGACCATCTCGACCTGCTGGCGCGCATCGACGCCAGCGGCTCGATCTCGGCCGCGGCCCAGGCGATGGGCATGAGCTACAAGGCGGCATGGCAAGCGGTGGAGGCGATGAACAACCTTTCCGAACGCCCCCTTGTGGCGCGCCAGGCGGGCGGGTCGCGCGGAGGAGGCACGCGCCTCACCGACTATGGCCGGCGCGTCGTCGCCGCGTACAAGGCGCTGGAACAGGAGCGCCAGCGCGTGCTCGCCCGGCTCGGCGAGGTGACGGGCGATTTTGAGCAGTATTACCGCGTGATCAGGAGGTTCGACATGCAGACCAGCGCGCGCAACCAGTTCCTTGGCAGCGTGACGTCGGTGAAGAAGGGCGCCGTCAACGCCGAGGTGATCCTCGACATCGGCGGCGGCGACGCGCTCGTCGCCATCATCACCAACGACAGCGTCGATCACCTCGACCTTGTCCCCGGGGTCGAGGCCTATGCGCTCGTCAAGGCGCCGTGGGTGATCCTCACCACCGAGGACAATCTCAGGACCAGCGCACGCAACCGTTTGTGCGGAACCGTCGTGCGCTGTCAGGAAGGCGCGGTGAACGCCGAGGTGGTGCTCGAACTGCCGGGCGGCAAGCTCGTGACGTCGATCGTCACGAACGACAGCGTTCGCACCCTCGGCCTCGCGGTCGGCGCGCGCGCCTGCGCCCTGATCAAGGCCTCGCACATCATCCTCGCCGTCGCCCCGTGAAAGCGAGCCGCATGATGCTTCCCCGTATCGTTCTCGCCGCCGCCCTCGGCCTGTGCGCCCTGCGCGCCGACGCCGGCGAGGTGCGCGTCGCCGTCGCTGCCAACTTCACCGCGCCGCTGAAGGAGATCGCTGCGCTGTTCCAGGCCGACACCGGCCACACGGTGCAGGCGAGCTATGGCGCGACCGGCAAGTTCTACGCGCAGATCAGGAATGGCGCGCCCTACGACGTGCTGCTGGCGGCCGACGACGCCACGCCGGCGAGGATGGCTGCGGAAGGGCTGGCCCAGGGACCGAGCCGCTTCACCTACGCGGTCGGCAAGCTGGTGCTGTGGAGCAGGGCGCCCGGCACGGTCGACGCCAGGGGCGAGGTGCTGAACGGGTCATTCGGCAAGCTCGCCATCGCCAACCCCAGGCTCGCGCCGTACGGGGCCGCGGCGCAGGAAACCCTGCAAAAGCTGGGTCTGTGGAACCGCGTGCAAGGCCGCATCGTCATGGGCGAAAACATCAGCCAGACGCTGCAGTTCGCCGACAGCGGTGCTGCCGACCTCGCCTTCGTCGCGATGTCGCAGACGTTTCGGGACGGCAAGCCGGTAGGCGGCTCCGTCTGGGTCGTGCCGCAGACCCTCTACGCGCCGATCCGCCAGGACGCCGTCCTGCTGGCGCGGCCGCAGGACCAGGCCGCCGCCGTCGCCTTCATGAAATATCTGAAGAGCGCCAAGGCCGTCAGGGTGATCAGGCGCTTCGGCTACGGTCTGCCCTGATGCGAGGAAGCGCATGAGTCCCGAAGATGTCCTGGCCATCTGGCTTACGCTCAGGCTGGCCGCGGTCACCACCGCGATCCTGCTCGTCATCGCCACGCCGCTCGCGTGGTGGCTGGCGCATACGCGCTCGGCCTGGAAAGCACCGGTGGGCGCGCTGGTCAACCTGCCGCTGGTACTCCCGCCCACGGTGCTGGGCTTCTATCTACTGATCGGGATGGGACCGCACGGACCGATCGGGCATCTGACCGAATCGCTCGGCGTCGGCCGGCTGCCGTTCACGTTCTGGGGGATCGTCGTCGGCTCCGTGCTGTTCTCGCTGCCGTTCGCGGTGCAGCCGATCCAGAACGCCTTCGAGGCCGTCGGCACGCGCCCGCTGGAAGCGGCCGCCACGCTGCGCGCCGGCTTCCTCGATCGTTTCTTCAGCGTCGCCGTGCCGCTCGCGCGGCCGGGCTTCCTGACCGCGATCGTGCTCGCCTTCGCGCACACCGTCGGCGAATTCGGGGTGGTGCTGATGCTGGGCGGCAACATTCCCGGCGAGACGCTGGTCGTGTCGGTCGCGATCTACAACCGGGTCGAGGCCCTGGAATACGGTCCTGCCCATGTGCTCGCCGGCAGCATGGTGGCGTTCTCCTTCCTGGTGCTGCTGAGCCTCAACTGGCTCGGGCGGAGGCGCGAGGCATGAGCATTCGCGCGCAGTTCAGGCTCCAGCGCGGCGAATTTGTCCTCGACGTGGAGCTGGAGTTGCCGGGCCGCGGCGTCAGCGCGCTGTTCGGCGCATCCGGATCCGGCAAGACCACGCTGCTGAGGCTGATCGCCGGCCTCGAGCGCGCGGCGGGCGTCCTCGAAGTGAACGGCGAAACCTGGCAGGACGATGCGGCGAACGTCTTCGTGCCGACGCATCGGCGCGCCCTCGGCTACGTGTTCCAGGATGCCAATCTGTTTCCGCACCTCTCGGTTCGACGCAACCTCGAATACGGTATGAAGCGGGTGCCCCCCGCCATGCGCCGGGTCGATGTGGCCCGCGTCATCGATCTGCTCGGAATCGCCCGTCTGCTCGAACGGAAGCCGGCGCACCTGTCGGGCGGCGAGCGACAGCGCATCGCGATCGCCCGCGCACTCGCCACCAGCCCCCGCGTGCTGCTGATGGACGAGCCGCTGTCGGCGCTCGACCTCGCCCGCAAGCAGGAAATCCTGCCTTACCTGGAGCGACTGCACGACGAACTGGAAATCCCCGTCCTCTACGTCAGCCATGCACCCGACGAAGTCGCGCGCCTGGCCGATTACATCGTCGCGCTGGATGCCGGCCGCGTCGCCGCGCAGGGACCGCTGGGGGAAACGCTCGCGCGGCTCGACCTGCCGATCCGCCTGGGCGAGGACGCGGGCGTCGTGCTGGAAGGGGAGATCGCGGAAATCGACCCGGCATGGCATCTTGCGCGAGTCGCGGCCCCCGGCGGCAACCTGTGGGTACGCGACAACGGCCTGCCCGTAGGCCGTGCCGTGCGCGTGCGCATCCTCGCTCGCGACATCAGTCTCGCCCTCGAAGCGCACGGCGACACGAGCATCCTCAACGTGCTGCCGGCCCGGGTCGAACAAGTGGCGGACGACACCCATCCCGCGCTCGCGCTGGTGAAACTCAATGCCGACGGCGCGCCGCTCGTCGCGCGCATCACGCGCCGCTCGGCTTCGAAACTGCAACTCCGTCCCGGCCTCGAGGTGTGGGCGCAGATCAAGGCGGTGGCGCTGGTGGGGTGAGTCCTTGCCGGGACGGTAGAGGAGCGGGCGAAGCGTTTCAGTCGCCCACATAACACGTAGATTCAATTGGATAAAGACGTTATTTGCGAAGACAGGTCAAGAAATGCCTTGGCCCGACGCAGAAAACTGCGCTTGGCCACGTGAACCTCAAAGTGCCGCCAGGTGTTATGCCACGCCGTCAGCTAAGTCCCGTTGGATCAAATGTATACCTCGTGTATTTAACGTGAAAAGACGCTTGTTCATAACGTCTCGTGAGTCCGCCGGGAGGTCTGCCGGCGCCAAGAAAAAAACCCCAAGTGCGTTTGCGCGGCGTGCCAGTGGCTGTTGCCGATCTTTTAGCTCGGGCAAAGCGCGTTCATGAAAATCGCAGCGCCATTCAGTCGGTGGCGTCGGCTCGCGTTCTTTCCGGAGAACGACTCGCGGAGGTCTCGTGCGGCTTGACCGGGTCGAGGTCCGCAAGCGTGGCGCACCGATAGAGTTTCAAAGAGGAGTGCGTCTCAAGTTTTGTCGCACGCGCGCCATTCGCGGCCGGGGTACATCTCGGACCCAGCCAATCATATTATTTAACATAATATACATTATGCGAATCGTACAATATCGAGAAGCAATGCCTGCCGGACGTCGGTGAACGCGCTGCAAAAGGCCCTTGCGGATATTGGGCGGCGCGGGATGTCCGACCTTGGCAAGGGAATCCCGCAATGTCGCTGGGCATGGATATACGCGTAGCCGCAAGCGCAAGTCAGTTGTTCAGTTGACCGGTGATCTTCCAGAGCTGCACTTCTAGTGACCCCATGCCCCCTACAACCAGATATTTACCGTCCTGACTTAATGCAAAATTTAACGCACTTCCGCCTTTGAAGTTACCCTTGATGATTCCCACTTGTTTTTCTGTCTGAACGTCCCAAAACACAATTCTGTCCGCGTTCGCCGAAACCAGATGTTTGCCATCAGGAAGAAAAGCCAGCGATGAGGTAGGCTGGTCGCGTACCGGCAAAGCCTTTACTTGCTCCCAAGTAGTCGTATCCCATATCTTGATGGGGTCATCTAACTTGGTTTCGGTTGTTGTCCCGGTGGTGGGGTCGTAATGTCCACGTACACCGCCTGACTCACTCCCGGTCGCCAACCACTTGCCATTCGGGCTAATCGCCATAGAGCGGATAGAGCTTTTATGTGCCTTGAAGGTTTTGATGATCTGCCAATCTCGGGTTGACCAGACGTTCACGGCGCCACTCAATCCCCCGACGATGACCATAGAACCATCCGGGCTAAAAATGATGCAATTAATTGATTCACCACTCCACCCTTTCGGAGTCGCTGGAACAAGTTTAGCGACAGGCTTTTTCTCTGCCGTATCAAAAACCGTGGCTACATAGTCAGCCTTTTTATTCGCGCCGACTACCAAAAAACGGCTATCCGGGCTGAATGCCGTGCCATGTATGACACTGGGATATTCGTCAAAGTATTCGCTGATTACATGCTGATCTTTGGCATCCAGCCACACCAATGCACTCATGCCCTGATGGCCTTCCATGGCCTTGTGCAAAACCAGTAGGCGGCCATCGGGACTGTAGACAACCGATGATTCAATCGCCCACATGGTAGGTGTAGGGACTTGTTTTCCGGTAGCGGCATCCCAAACCCCTAGATTGCCAAATCCAACAGCAGCAAATTGTTTACCATCTGGCCGCCAAGCCACTGCCATCGGTGGCTTCCCGAGATTGACGGTCTGAATAAGCTTGGCAGTTTCGCTTTCTTGGTTGCTACATGCTGTCTGCAAAGCAGACAACGCGACAACTGCTAAAAAACCGCAAATGCGCAGAAACACAAAAAGTAATCCCTGCTTATTTTTCACTCCACCCTCCTCATCTCAAACCTGCATCATGCGCCGCTCAGCAAGCCTCTGGCACTCCAGCATATCGCCCATCAGTGGCCGTGCTGGCTCTTAAACCGGGGCATCCGCAATCCTTGGCTTGATAGTGGCTAATTTGAGCCCCATACGCGATGTTTGTGGATGCGACATGGCGTAAGGCGACCGTTTCCTTCTTTGTTGGATCCGTGTTGCTTGCGGCTATTGCTTACCTGCACCTATCCCCTTCCCGGACTGTCGGCGGCGCCGCGCCGTCCGCATCCGCGCCATGTTCCTTGTCCGTCAACCCCACATCTGCTTCATCTTCGAAAGCAGTTCGACGACCTCGGGCGGCGGTGGGCTTGCGGCGGATTGTGGCTCGACTTCCGGCCATACCCGCGTCTCGAAGAGCTCGGCCATTCCGGGCGGAATGAAGCGCGTCCTGCCCGCGTAGACGTGGCGATCGCCGTAACCCCGCTGCTGGGTGACATAGAAGCGCTGCGGCACGACGATCTGCAGGTGGTCCTTGGCACGCGTCATCGCGACATACAGCAGCCGGCGCTCTTCCTCGATCTCGTGGGGGGTGCCGGTCGCGAGATCGGACGGAATGCAGCCGTCGACCGCGTTCAGCAGGGTCACGGCCGCCCACTCCTGCCCCTTGGCGGAATGGATGGTGGAGAGAATCAGATAGTCCTCATCGCGCAGCGGCGCGCCCGCCTCGTCGCTGGTGGCGTCGGGCGGGTCGAGCGTGAGTTCGGTGAGGAAGCGCTGGCGCGAGGGATAGGTGCGTGCGATCTGCTGAAGCTGCACGATGTCGCTCTGGCGCATCTCGGCGTCTTCGTACAGGCGCTCGAGATGCGGCGCGTACCAGCGGCCGACCGCCTCGAATTCCGCGGGCCAAGGCAGGTCGCGGCCGTGCAGCGAGTCGACGAGCGCCCGGAAGTCCTGCCATGCGTGCGCTGCGGCGGGCGGGATGCGCGCCTCGCCGAGCGCCATCGCCACGTCCTCGACCGCAGCGACCTGGTCGAGCACCTGCGCCGCGGTCTTCGGGCCGATGCCGGGCATCAGCTGCAGCGTGCGGAAGCCGGCGACGCGGTCGCGCGGGTTTTCGATCCAGCGCAGCACCGCCAGTGCGTCCTTGACGTGCGCGGCTTCGAGAAACTTCAGGCCGCCGAATTTCACGAACGGGATGTTGCGGCGCACGAGTTCGACTTCCAGCGTCGCGCTGTGGTGCGAGGCGCGGAACAAGACCGCCTGCTGCTTGAGCGCAATGCCGGCCTCGCGCCGCTCCAGCACGGTCTCGACGATGAACGCGGCCTGGTCCGCCTCGTCGCGCACGCTCACGAGCTGCGGCCGCGCGGCCGATTCGCGCCCGCTCCACAGCGACTTGGCGTAGCCCTCGCGCGCGCGGGCGATCACGCCGTTCGCTGCCGCAAGAATCGGCTGCGTCGAGCGATAGTTCTGCTCGAGCGTGACGATGCGCGCCGGCGGCGTGAACTGGCCGGGGAAGTCGAG
Organism: Pseudomonadota bacterium; assembly: GCA_021820845.1. Lineage (GTDB taxonomy): Bacteria > Pseudomonadota > Gammaproteobacteria > Burkholderiales > Thiobacillaceae > Thiobacillus. The sequence continues at coordinate 101,970 of JAKADC010000003.1, read as the reverse complement.
AATGTTCCTCACCGTCGCGCCGCGGAACGCGTAGATCGACTGCGCGTCGTCGCCGACCACGGTCACGCCGGTGCCGTCGGGCTTCAGCGCTTTCACGATGCTCGCCTGCAAGGCGTTGGTGTCCTGGTATTCGTCGACGAGGACGTGGCTGAAGCGCGCGCCGAGCTCGGCCGCCAGCGCCGGCTCCGCGGCCAGGTGCGCCCAGTACAGCAGCAGGTCGTCGTAATCGAGGACGTGCTGCGCCTGCTTCGCCTCGACGTAGGCGCGGAACAGGCGCTTGAGGTCGTCCTCGAATTCGGTGCACCAGGAATAGCGCTGCGCGAGCACGTCGGGTAGCGGCGCGAGCGTGTTGACCGCGGCCGAATAGATTGCGAGGCAGGTGTGCTTGCGCGGGAAGCGCTTGCCGGTGTCGGCAAGGCCGAGTTCGTGGCGCACCAGATTGAGAAGATCGGCCGAGTCCTCGCGGTCGTGGATGGTGAACGCCGGGTTGAGGCCGATGCGCGGCGCGTAGTCGCGCAGCAGGCGTGCGCCGATGCTGTGGAAGGTGCCGGCCCACGCGAGCTTCGCCCCGGCCAGCTGCGGACGGCGCGCCGCGACCTGGCGCACGATGCGCTCGACGCGGCGCGACATCTCGTCCGCCGCACGCCGCGAGAAGGTCAGCAGCAGGATCGCGCCCGGGTCGGCGCCCTCGGCGACAAGGTGCGCGACGCGATGGGCCAGCACGTTGGTCTTGCCCGAGCCCGCGCCGGCGATCACCAGCAGCGGACCGTCGGCAGGGCCATGCGCCGCTGCGGCACGCTGCTCGGGGTTCAGGCGGGACAGGTAGTCGTGCGCGTCGGCCGGGGCTTCGATGACGGAAGAAACGACGGATTGCATGCTGTATTTTTATACAGTATCGATACCGTGGCAAGCCGAGCCGTTCACACACGCACGGACCGCGTCCCGTTTTTTGTAATAAATACAACCGAGCCTATATTGGTTGATGCAATCGATGTTTCTTCTGCCCGCGAGTGTTGAAGGTACGGCCTGAAACAAGGAGGAAGGAAATGCGCAATTGCAGAATGACTGCCGGGGGCTCTCTGGGGCTGATTCTTGCAGCGGCAATGGTGGCATTCATCCAGGGTTGTGCGGGCGTCGGAAATTCGGGAGGCACGGCGGGGACCTATGATGGGCCCGTTCGCCAGATGGGAAACGGTCGCGCGTATACCTTTGTTACGCTGGATGCGGCCGGGAAACCGACAGCCATCGGCATCAGAATGTCAGAAGCCGTTTTGTCTGGCTTGCCGACGGGGCTGACCCACGACGGACACGCAGGGGAGTATGTACTGTCCTTGCCGAAAGAGGCTGAAACCTCCGGTTACAACCACGTCGAGATTGACTGGAATCCGAAGGGGCACCCGCCGCCGGGCGTCTACGACATCCCCCATTTCGATTTTCATTTCTATCTGATCAGCCCGGAGCAGCGGAACAGGATCACGGCAAAGGGGGACGATCTCGCAAGGACCCATAAAGCGCCCGCGCCGGATTTCATGCCCGAAGGATATATCCTGCCAGAGGGCACCGAAGTGCCCCGGATGGGCGCTCACGCAGTGGATCCCGCGAGCCCCGAGTTCCATAAGCGGGTTTTTACGAAAACCTTCGTTTACGGCTTTTACGACGGCTCGATGGCCTTCCTGGAGCCGATGGCCACGCGGGCCTTTCTTGAGACGAAGCCGAACGTCACCGACCCAGTCAAGCTGCCCAAGGCCTATGCCCGGCAGGCGTACTACCCGACACGCTACAGCGTGAAGTACGATGGAGCCCGACGGGAATACGTGATATCGCTGGAAGATCTGATTTACCGGTAGGGTCGCTGCCGATGTCTTCCAGCCGTCGGCGAAACGCTGGCACCCTGTGACTGCAGGTTTCAAGCCTGGTATACAGCCGGCCTTCAATGAAAATCCCGCGAATGCGTCACCAGGTTTCCCAGCAGCGGCGTCATGTCCCGAAGATGTCCGGCGATGAGATGCGCCACCTCGCCGTGCCGCTCCAGCGTGCCGTAGACCGCCAGCAGGCGTGCGCCCAATAGTTCGCGCCGTTGCCGCTCGGCCAGGTCGCGCCAGACGACGACGTTGACGTGGCCGGTCTCGTCCTCGAGCGTGAGGAAGGTGACGCCGCTCGCGGTGCCGGGGCGCTGGCGGTTGAGGACGAGGCCGGCGGCGCGCGCGAGGCGCCCGTGCGGAAGCCGCCGCAATTCCTCGGCGGTGGCCATCCGGTCGCGCCGCAGGCGGTCGCGCAGCAAGGCGAGCGGATGCCGGCCGAGGCTGAGTCCGAGACTCGCGTAATCGGCGACCAGATCCTGGCCTTCGGTAAGCGGAAACAGGGCCGGCTGCGCTTCCGCCACGTACCCCATGGCGAGCGGCGTCGCCCGCTCGATTCCGGCGACGTCCCAGTAAGCCTGCCTGCGGTGGCCGGCTAGCCTGGCGAACGCGCCGGCGGCGGCAAGGCACTTGAGGTCGCGCGGGTCGATGCCGCTGCGTGCGGCGAGTTCCTCGACGCTCGTGAATGGCCCTTGCGCGCGTGCCGCAGCGAGGCGGGCGACGCCTTCGAGCGAGAATCCGTTGACCATGCGCAGGCCCAGGCGCAGGGCGTGCCTGCCCTCCCCTGCTTCCTCCAGCGTGCACGCCCATTCGCTTTCCAGCACGTCGACCGGCCGCACCTCGACGCCGTGGCGGCGCGCATCCTGCACGATCTGGGCAGGCGCGTAGAAGCCCATGGGCTGGCTGTTCAGGAGCGCGCAGGCGAAGGCCGCCGGCTCGTGGCACTTGAGCCACGCCGACACGTACACCAGCAGCGCGAAGCTCGCGGCGTGCGACTCGGGGAAGCCGTATTCGCCGAATCCCTGGATCTGCATGAAGATCTGTCGCGCGAAGTCTTCCTGGTAGCCGCGTTCGCGCATGCCGTCGACGAGCCGGCGCTCGAATGCTTCGAGGCCGCCCTTCCTGCGCCACGCGGCCATCGATCGGCGCAGCTTGTCGGCCTCGCCGGGGGTGAAGCCGGCGGCGACCACGGCGAGCTGCATCACCTGCTCCTGGAAGATCGGCACGCCGAGCGTTCTTTCCAGAACGCCGCGCACTTCCTCGCTCGGATAGGTCACCGGCTCGGACCCTTCGCGCCGGCGCAGGTAGGGATGCACCATGCCGCCCTGGATCGGTCCCGGGCGCACGATCGCCACCTCGATCACCAGGTCGTAGAAGCGGCGCGGCTTCATGCGCGGCAGCATCGCCATCTGCGCGCGCGACTCGATCTGGAACACGCCCAGCGTGTCGGCGTGGCCGATCATGTCGTAGACCGCCTGATCTTCCGAGGGCACGTCGCTCATCACGAACGGCCGCCCGCGCACCGCGCTCACGAGTTCGAGCGCGCGGCGGATCGCCGAGAGCATGCCGAGCGCGAGCACATCGATCTTCAGGAGGCCAAGCGCGTCGAGGTCGTCCTTGTCCCACTGGATGATGGTGCGCTCGGGCATCGCCGCGTTCTCGATCGGCACCAGCTGCGAGAGCTGCCCGCGCGCAATGACGAAACCGCCGACGTGCTGCGAGAGATGGCGCGGAAAGCCGACCAGCTCTTCGACCAGACGGATCAGCAGCGCCACTTTTCTGTTCGCGGGGTCGAAGCCCGCCTCCATCAGGCGCTCGGGCTTGATCTTGCGGCCGTCCCACCACGCCATCGACTTCGCCAGCCGGTCGACCTGCTCGAGATCGAATCCGAGCGCCTTGCCGACGTCGCGCATCGCGCTCCGCGGGCGGTAGCTGATCACCGTCGCGGCGAGCGCCGCGCGGTCGCGGCCGTATTTTTCGTAGAGGTACTGGATCACCTCCTCGCGCCGCTCGTGCTCGAAGTCGACGTCGATGTCAGGCGGTTCATTGCGCTCGCGCGAGATGAAGCGCTCGAACAGCATCTCCATGCACGCCGGGTTCACCTCGGTAATCCCCAGCGCGTAGCACACCGACGAATTGGCCGCCGAGCCGCGCCCCTGGCACAGGATGCCGCGCGAGCGGGCGAAGCGGACGATGTCGTGCACGGTGAGGAAATACGGCTCGTATCCGAGTTCCTCGATGAGCGTGAGCTCATGCTCGATCTGTCCGCGCACCTTGTCTGGCGTGCCGTTCGGAAAACGCCGCAGGAGGCCCGCTTCCGTCAGCTTGCGCAGATGCGAGATCGCGGTCTCGCCGGGCGGCACCAGTTCCTCGGGGTATTCATAGCGCAACTCGTCGAGCGAAAACCGGCAACGCGCCGCAATCTCCAGCGTCGCCGCCAGAAGCTGTGGCGGATAGAGTTGCACGAGATCGCCAGGCGCCCGCAAATGGCGTTCGCCGTTGGGATGGAGCGCGTCGCCGGCGTCGAACACCGGCGCGCCGAGCCGGATCGCGGTGAGCGTGTCCTGCAGGGGGCGGCGCTCGGGAACGTGCATGTGCACGTCTCCCGCCGCCACGAGCGGCAGGGCCGCCGCTTGTGCCAGTTCGGTCGCCGCCGCCAGCCGCTCGGCGTCGTCGGGGGCGCGGAACAATTCCACCGCGAGCCAGGTGCGTCCTGAAAAACGCGCGGCGATAGCCTGCGCGTGCATCAATGAAGGCAGCGGATCGGCGAGCAGCAAGGCGAGGCAGCTGGGCACGCCATCGGCGAGGTCGTCGAGCGACAGCGCGTAGCGCCCCTTGGTCGCGCTGCGGCGCCCCCGGGTGATGAGCGCGGACAGATTGCCGTAACCTGCCCGGCTCGTCGCCAGCAGCACGACGCGCGGGCCTTCGCTCAGCCGGATCTCGCTGCCGACGATCAGCTTGAGGCTCGCCTCCTTCGCCGCGACGTGCGCGCGCACGATGCCCGCGAGCGAGCATTCGTCGGTGACGGCGAGCGCCGCGTAATCGAGTTCCTTCGCGCGCGCGACCAGCTCTTCCGCATGCGACGCGCCGCGCAGGAAGGTGAAGTTGGAGAGGCAGTGGAGTTCGGCGTAAGAAGGCATATCGGATGATGTCGACGTTTATTCGCCTTCACCCAAATATCCCGTGCACGTACCACTCACCGCTCACCCGGTCGCAGTACACCCAGAGCTGCGCGCCGTTCCGGTCTTCCGCCACGTAGTAGTCGCGGGCGACGTCGCCGCCGTCCCACCAGCCGCTTTCGATGCGCTCGGGCCCGGACGTCAGCTTGAGCCTGCCGTCGTGGCACGGCAGCGGACGGGGCAGCAGCCACAGCGGGCGATGGCGGTTGGCGGCCGCTGCGCCGCCGGGTTCCAGGCAGGCGCGCCAGGCATGTTCGGGGCGATGGTCGGCGGCGGTCCCGATGCCGTAGACCGCGTCCTTGCCGAGACGGATGCGCAGGCGCTCCAGCAGCAGGTCGCCGTCCGCCTCGCGGGTTTTCCGGAACAGTTCGCCGCTCGACCCGGACAGCGGCAACACGAGCGGCGCCCGCAGGACGATGGCATGCACGGCGGCCGGCAGGCGGCTACGGCCGAGCGTCTCGCGCAGCAGAATCTGCATGCGTCCCGCGTCGCGCGACGGCTTGGCGAAGCCGAGCTTCAGGACGGTATCGGCCCGGCGCTCGTGGCGGCAGGCGAGTTCCAGTTCCTGGACGCTGGCCTGGCGCAGCACGAGATAGCCCTCCAGTTCCGGCAGCAGCCGGCAGGCCGCGAATTGCAGCGCTTCCGCGCCATGCACCGGCGCGGGGAGTTCCAGCGAACGCTCGAAGCTCGCAGGCGGCACGAAGAAGCTGCGCGCGTCGGGCAGCCGGCCCAGCGCCCGATCGATCTCGTCGAGCAGCGACTGGCCGAAGCGCCGCGCCACGCCGTCGCGCGGCAGGCGCAGGCAGTCGCCGAGTGTTTGCGCACCGATTCTTTCCAGTCCTTCCAGTACTGCCGGCGGCTGATCGAGCAGCGCGACCGGCAGCGCGGCGAGGATCGTGCCCAGCCGAGCCTGCTCGCGAACGGCTTTTTCGATTCCCGCCTTCGCCAGCAGCCAGGCGCCGTGCGACGAAGGCCCGCAGGCCAGGGTGGCGGCATAGCCCATCTCGCCGACCCCGCTGCGCGCCTGTTTCAGCAGGTTGCCGAGGCCGCGATGCAGGTTCAGGCAGGTGTTGATCTCGAGCAGCAGGCCGTCGGGCGGCAAGAGGCTCACCGAAGGCGTGAAACGTCCTGCCCAGACGGCAAGCCCGGCAAGCGAATCGCGCTCCGCCGAGTGGTCGCGTTTGCGCACGATCAGGCCGTCCGCCAGGGCCTGCGCGGCGGATGCGGCCATGCCGACACTTATGCCGCAGGCCGCGGCGGCGCCGTTGCAGGCGATGACCGAAGTTCGGCTGCCCTGCTTCTCGACGATCGCCAGCGGGTCGGATGCGGCCGTGCCGCGGGAAAACACTTCCAGCGACAGAGAATGAAAATGAAGGGCGAGCCACAGCATGAAAAAACACTCGCAGGATGACTTCAGGAGAGGGCTTGCACCCTGGAAAGGATGGGCGTGCGATGCATGTCGGGCTCGCCTTGAAACGGGATCAAACCTTCACGGCCGCCAGTACCGGCGCCGCACGCCGTGCCCGGCGGGCCACGCCGGCCTGCGGCACGCCCACGACCACCGGTTTGCTCACCGGCCCGCCGCGCCGCTTGAGGATCGTCACCGCGAGTCCGTCCACGGCGGGTTCGAGCAGCAGGCGCAATGCGGCGGGCGAGCGGTCCTGCGCGGCGCGCGCGTGGCGGAACAGCACGCCCCAGCTGTGGCCGGTCTCGGCCGCCAGTTGCATGCGGCGCATGCGGCGCTCGTCCGCCGCGCGCAGCCATGCCAGGAGCGCACCGCAGGCGCCGGAGCGCAGCGCCTGCTCCGCCGTCCACCACGCATCGGCTTCGGATTGCGGTTTTGCCACCACCAGGCGTTCCAGATTGACGCCGGCGGCGGCCAGGGCGGCGGCATAGGGCACGTACGGCGGCGCCACCCACGCGAGCCAGCCGTCCGCTTCCGACAGGCGCGCCAGCGTCGGCATCAAGAGCCGCAGTTCGCCGATGCCCTGCCGCGAGAGCAGCACCTCGGTCAGCGCTCCCAGCGGCCAACCACCGCCAGGCAGCAGGTCGTCCAGCGCCGCGTAGCCGGTCGGCAGCGCGCCCTCGGCCGTCTGCGCACGCTGGTTGCCGCGCCAGATGCCGGGGTATTGCAGAACGGATTCCAGTGCCGTGCTCATGGCGACGTTCCCGGCGCCCGCCCTTCCCGGACGCCTTGCCTGGCCGGCACCCGTCTCTCCGCGCCGGGCCAACTGAAAGCGGAATGCTGCGCACGCGCGGTGCGCGTCGGCAGCAGGCAGATCGCCTCGATCCACCCCTGGATGAAGCTCAGGATTTCTGCCTGACGGCGGGTCGGATCGTGCATGGGATTCGCCTCAAAATACTGTATGCATATACAGTATAAATACCGGGGCGAGAAAACGCCAATCGAAATGGGGGTCGCATGCAAGGCCATCTACGCCGTGAAGCGGCGATGGCAAACCGGCGGATCAGGCCTCCCCGGCCGCGGGATTGGCCTCGGGCGGCGCGTACAGCAGCGCGTAGGGAAAGGTCTCGAAAAGCCGTGCCAGCGCGAGTGACGGCGATTCGTCCTGCGTCTGGGCGGCGAACGTCTGTCCGGTCAGCACGCAGGTCCACTGCGCCAGGGCCTGTTCCGGCGGCAGTTCGATCCGGGTGTCGCCCCACGCCGCCAAACCGACCGGCAGGCCGTGTTCGGCAATCAAGTTGCCGACCAGGCGCGGCACCACCAGCACCAGCGTCTCGCCGCCCGCCTGCCGCGCGAAGGCGCAGACCTGTTCGGCGCGGGCGCCGTGGGTCCTGAGCGGCAGGTAATCGCCATCGCGGAACAGCGCTTCGTGCTCGCGGCGGAAGCCGAGAACCTTCCAGATGAGATAGAGCTTGATCTCGCCGTCCTGCAGGCGCTCGAGCAGTTCGTGCGCGCAGCTTGCGGCGCCTTGCTCGGCATGCGCGACCTTGATCGAACGCAGCGCCGCGTGCCGCAGAGCATAGTCGACCGGCCGCCGGTTGTCGGGATCGACCAGGCTGAAATCCCACAGCTCGGAACCCTGATAGAGATCCGGCACGCCGGGGCTGGCGAGCTTGAGCAGGAGCTGGGACAGGCTGTTGAAGGCGCCGACCCGCGCGATCCGCCGCTGGAATGGCAGGAAATCGCGCAGGAATCCATTGCCGGGTTCGGGCGCGAGGAGCGCGCGCACGAAGTCGCGGGTCGCATCCTCGTAGTCGGAATCGGGGCTGATCCACGAACTGTGCACCTTGGCCTCGCGCACCGCCTTGGTCATGTAGGCCTCGACCCGGTCGGCGAGGTGCGCGAGACCTGCCGCGTCGGGCTCCTCGAACGGCCAGACGCCCAGCAGGGTCTGGTACAGCAGGTATTCGTCGTTGGCGCTGGGCGCGCGCTCCTCGCCCAGCCTGCGGCGCTTGCTGCGATTGAGTCTGCTCCAGCGCGACAGCGCGCGGCGCCACGCTTCCGGCATCTCGGACAGCGCGCAAAGGCGGGCCCGCACATCTTCCGAACGCTTGCTGTCATGGGTCGAACTGGCCAGCATGGCGTGCGGCCAGTGGCGCAAGCGCTGGAGATTCTCCTGATGGAAGGCGGCGAGTGATACGCCGAAACGCTGCGGATCCGCGCCGACCTCGTTCAGGGCAAGCAACCGGTTGTACTGATAGAAGGTCGTGTCTTCCACCGCCTTCGCCATCACCGGGCTGCTGTACTGCTGGAATTTCATGGCGAAGGCACACACGGCCTGCCGGTAGTCGTCGTCGCGGCCCTGGCCGTGGCGCGTCAGCAGCACCTCGCGCACGAAATCGAAGATGCCGGTGTCGGCCGCCTTGCTGCGCTTCTTCGCCACGCCGACGGCCCATTCCACGTAGCGGACGTCGTCCGAAGACACCTCGCAGTGCGCGACGTAGGTGCGGTAAACCGGGAAGCTGGCGACGATTTCGGCGAGCGCGCCGCGCAGGCTGTTCAAAGTGTAGTCGCGGGTGCGGCGGTCGCCCTTGGCCAGCCGGGTGAGCTGGGTCGCCAGCACCTGCAGCTCGCCGGCCAGCGCGGTTTCCATGATGAGGCGTTTGTTGGCCCGCAGCATCTCGCCGAGATCGAGGTGCGCGCGGATGAAGGCCTGATAGATGCGGGTGAAGCGCTCTGCCGTCCCCGCGTCGACGAACAGGCCGCAGCACGCGGCCGCGAAGTCGTAGCCGGTGGTGCCGTGGACCGCCCACGACTCCGGCAGATGCTCGTGCGCGGCGAGGATCTTTTCCACCACGAGGTACAAGGAGCGCTCGTCTTGCGCCGGCGGGTCGGGCGAGAGCGCGGCCGCCATGGCCTGCAGCCTGTCGAAATACTCCTTCGGCGCGTACAGGCCGTCGGGGTGGTCGATGCGCAGCCCGTTCACGTAGCCGCGCGCCAGCAGTTCGCGCACCAGGCGGTGGGTGGCCTCGAACACCGCGGGGTTGCCCATGCGCAGTGCCGCGAGGTCGTTGATGTCGAAGAAGCGGCGATAGTTGATCTCGTCGGCCGCGACGCGCCAGAACGCCGGGCGATACGCCTGGGCCTGCAGCAGCGCGTGCATCAGGTCGAAATTCGCATCGTCAGGCGCCCCGTTGAATTCCGCCACGTTCTCGTCGATGAACTGCGCGAGATCGGCGCTCCCCCCGTAGAGGGCGGCGAGGTGGCGTTTGTGCACTTCCTTGTCGCGGGCTCGCTCCGCCACGGCGTCGGCGTCGGCGCGATCGCGCGGCGGCAGATGCCCGAGCGCCGTGATGAGCGACTGGAATTCCAGGAACAGCGGGTTGTCGGCGCCGACGCGCGACTGCAGGCGTTCGAGGCCGTGGGCCAGGATGCGCGGGTATTCGCGCGGGTCGACCGGAAAGCGATGCTCGAAATAGAAGACGCTGAAGCTCCCCTCCTCCGGATCGAACGCGAGCCGCAGCTCGCCGGCTTCGAGCACGCTGCCGTAGTGGCCGCCCAGCACCGCCAGCAGCACCCGCCCGGGCGCCTCACCGGAAAAGGCGTACCAGTCGATGTCGAAGTGGCCGGCGAAGCGCGAGGCAGGCCCGTTTTCCAGGACGTCCAGCCACCATGCGTTGTCGGCGCCCATGACGCCCATGTGGTTGGGCACTATGTCCATGATCTGCCCCATGTGACGGCGCCTGAGGCCGCCGACGAATTGCTCGACGTCCTCGGCGCTGGCGATCTCGGGATTGAGGCTGCTGTGGTCGATGATGTCGTAGCCGTGGCGGCTGCCCGGACGCGCCTTGAGAATCGGCGACAGGTAGCAGTGGCTGACGCCCAGTTCGTCGAGATAGGACAGCAGCGCGGTCGCCTGGCGCAGCGTGAAATCGCGGTTCATCTGCAGCCGGTAGGTCGCGCGCGGGATCCACAGACGCGGGCCCTCGCCCGTCGTGCCGCCGGCCGGGCCGGGCACGCGCACCACCGGACGCTCCCGGCGCAGCGCCTGCAGGACGCCCTGCAGCGTGGCATTGGCGTGCCACGATTCGAGGTTGAGCGGCATTTTCAGCCGCCAGCTCGGATAGGCCGGCTCGGTCGTGCCCGGCAGGTTGGGCTGCTCGCGCACGCCGAAGGCGTCCTCCAGCTGCACCAGCAGCACCTTGGAAGGCGCCCGCCCGAGGTAGGTGTAGACCGCGGCCGACAGTTCGGGCGTCATTTCCGGAAACGCCGTCGGCTGCAGCCCGCTCCCGGGCGGCAGCGCGCCCTCGCTGTCCAGCGCCAGCAGCAGTTGCGCGCGGTCCTCGGCGCGCATGACGATCTGGTGGTTGCGCACGGTGTCGTCGGGAAACAGGTGCAACTGGGTGCGCAGGTCGATGTCGAGTCCCTGCCAGAATCCGGCCAGGGTCGGCAGGTCGTGGTTGGTCACGGCCGCGGCGGCGTTAGCCGGGTAGGCCTGCGGCGGCTTCAGGCGGCCGTCGTCCTCGCGCTCGAAATAGAGCAGCCGCGTCGACAGCACGCCCAGCGGCGCGAGCGCGGCGCGCACCTCGTCCGGCACCGTGCCGAGATCCTCGCCGATCACCAGGCAACGGTTGCGCTGGCTTTCCAGCGCGAGGATGCCGAGCAGGTCGTCGAACGGATAGGCGACGTAGGCCCCTTCGATGGCCGGCAGCCCGCGCGCGACCCAGAACAGGCGGCACAGCCCCATCACGTGGTCGAGGCGCAGCGCGCCGGCGTCGCGCATGTTCGCGCGCAGCAATTCGATGAAGGGCGCGTAGGCGGTCGCGGTCAGCCGCTGCGGAATCCACGGCGGCAGGCCCCAGTCCTGCCCCATGCGGTTGATCTCGTCGGGCGGCGCGCCGGTGCTCGCTTTCAGCGCGAACAGATCGCGCCGGCGCCAGGCCGAAGCGCCGCCCTCCGCGACGCCGACCGCAAGGTCGAGCATCAGCCCGACCCCGAGCCCCAGTTCCCAGGAACGCGTGCCGGCCGCGGCGAGCTGGTTCGATGCCTGCCACTGCAGGTATTCGAAATATTCAATGCGCTCGATGTTCGCGTCGCGGAACGCGATGACTTCCGGTGCCTGCGGGTCGCGGTACGCGTCGGGCCAGACCGGCCAGCCCCAGACGGCGCTGTCCTCGCCGCGGAAATGCGCCTGCAGCGTCTCGAACAGCGCGTGCGTGCGCAGGGTGTCGCCCTGCGCCGCCCGGAACGCGCGGAACAGGCCCGCGCGCTCGCTGCCGTGCGCCAGGTGAACATCGCGAAAGTGGGCGTAGAGACGCTCGAGCACCTGCGCCTTCGCCACCGCGACGCCGCGATAGTCGACCTGCTCGGCCGCGCGCAAGGCGCGCAGCCGCGCCTGGAACTGCGGCGCGTGGACGAGCGCGCGTGCCTCGTCGCACTCGGCGAACTCGGCGATGGCCTCGACATCGAGATAGAGCGTGTTGAACCAGGCGCGGCTCGACGGGCTGTAGGGACTGGCGTGCTCCGGCGCGTCCGGGAACAGGGCGTGCAGCGGGTTGACCAGCAAGGTCGCCGCGCCGGCCTCGCCGCAGAAATCGAGCATGCGGCGCAGGTCGCCGAAATCGCCGATGCCCCAGTTGCGCTCGGATCGCAGTCCGTAGAGCTGCGCGGCAAAGCCCCACACCCTGCCGTCGCCCTGGATCGCCGGCGGCTGGTAGCAGGCGGCCGGCGCGACGATGAGCGGCATCTCGGCCGCCGGCCTCGCCCCGTCGGTGCGCCCGAGGCTCAGGCTGTGGTAGCCCGGCTCCAGCGCGAGGTCCAGCGGCAGCGTCCAGCGCACGTACGCCTGGCCGTCAAGGCTGCCGCGCGCTGTCGGCTCCAGTGTCGCCGGCAGGAATTCTCCGGCGTCTTCGGCGCCCGATTCGCGGCGCACGCGCCAGCGCCACGTCGCCTGTGCCTCGCTCGCCGGCAGCACGATGGCGATGCGATGCGGACGCGCCGTTTCGCGCACCACGCGCACCGGCGGCAGCACGCGGTCCCACTCGCGCCGCTCGAGTTCGTCGAGCGAGCGCGAGACCGCTTCGTCGCTGTCGGCCGCGACCCCCATCGCCCCGAGCAGGGCGCGCTTCGCCGCATCCGAGGCGGAATGCACGCCGCCCCAGATGTCGTAATACGAGGGCAGTACGCCGCAGCGCTCGCAAAGCTGATCGAGCAGGCTCTTCATCGCTGCGTCTCTCCGTCATCGAGCGTCCACAGCACCGCCCACGGCGCGAGCGCGAGCGTGCCCTCGCCTGCCCGCTCGGTCCCGAGGGCAAACAGGGCCTCGCCCGGCGGCGTCACGGCGCGCATCGGCGCCGCCGACAGATTGGCCAGCAGGCGCAGTGTCGAGCCGTCGCCGAGACGCCATGCCACGCGGACGCCGCTCGGGGCCAGCACGTCGAATTGCGCGGCGTGCCCCGTCGTGCCGGGCAGGCGCGGCACGACGACCTCGCGACGCAGCGTCAGCAGGCCGCGGTAATAGGCGAGCCATTCGCCGTCTTCGGCGGTCGCCCAGTCGAGCCTGGCCGACTCGAAGGTCGCCACCGAATTCGGGTCGGGGATCGCCGCCTGCGCGGCGGCGTCGGCGAAGCGTGCGAATTTGCGGAATTCGCGGCGCCGGCCGTTGGTGACGGCGTCGCGCAGGTCGTCGCCGAAGTCGCAGAAGAACGGAAACGGTGTCGCGGCCGAAAACTCCTCGCCCATGAAGAGCAGCGGGATGGCCGGCGCCAGCAGGTAGATCGCCGCCGCCGCGCGCAGCGCCGGGACGGGCGCGAGCTGGCCGATGCGCTCGCCGAACGCGCGGTTGCCGATCTGATCGTGGTTCTGCAGGAAGGACACGAAGGTCTGCGGGGGCAATTGCGCGCTCGGCTCGCCGCGCGGCGCGTCGCCGCGATACGGCGAGGCTTCGCCCTGGTAGGCGAAACCTTCGGCCAGGCAGCGTCCGAGGTGGCGCAACGGCGCATCCGCGTAGTCCGCGTAGTAGCCGTCGGTTTCGCCGGTCGCGAGGACGTGCAGCGCGTGGTGAATGTCGTCATTCCACTGCGCGGCGTAGCGGCCGGGGCCGAGATGGCGCGCGGCATTGGCGTCGTTCTCGAGCACCAGGTGAACGTGGCGCCCGGGCTCGACCGCCGCGTGCACGCGTGCCGCGAGTTCGTCGAGGATGTGCGGCACCGAATCGTCGACGATCGCGTGCACCGCATCGAGGCGCAACCCGTCGAAGTGGTATTCGGTGAGCCAGTACAACGCGTTGTGGATGAAGAACTCGCGCACCGTGCGGCTGCGCGGGCCGTCGAAGTTGATTGCGGCGCCCCACAAGGTGTGATGGCGCTCGGAAAAGAATGGCCGCGCGTAGACGTGAAGGTAGTTCCCCTCGGGGCCGAAGTGGTTGTACACGACGTCCAGCAGCACCATCAGGCCTCGCGCATGCGCGGCCTGCACCAGGTTCTTGAGATCCTCGGGCCGGCCGTAGCGGCTGTCGGGCGCGAACGGCAGCACGCCGTCGTAGCCCCAGTTGCGCGCGCCCGGAAAGTCCGCGACGGGCATCAGTTCGATCGCGGTCACCCCCAGCGCGACCAGATAGTCGAGCCGCGCCGCGACGCCGGCGAAGGTCCCTTCGGGCGAAAACGTTCCGACGTGGAGTTCGTACACGACCGCCTCCTCCCACGGCCGGCCGCGCCAGTCGCCGTCGCGCCAGTCGAACGCGGCGGGATCGATCACTTCGCTCGCTGCGTGCACGTCGTCCGGATTGAAGCGCGACGCCGGGTCGGGCACGCGCAGGCCGTCGTTCACCGCGTAGCGGTAACGCGTGCCGGGGCCGGCACCCGCAACGTCGAGTTCGAACCAGCCGTCGCCGAGTGCGTTCATCGGCCGCACTGCTTCCTCGGGGCCCTCGCCGAGGCACAGCCCGACTTCATCGCAGCCGGGCGCCCACAGGCGGAAGCGCACGCCCTCGCTGGTGAGCTCGGCGCCGAACGGCATGTCGAATCGTCGTGCGGCCATGTCCATGCCTCAGCGCCGACTCACCTGGAGCAGCCGCCGCAGCGCCGCCCCGGTGCCCGGTGCATGCCGCCCGAGCGCGTCGCTCGCGTCGGCGATCGCCTTCTCGGCCAGGAACAGCGTGAGCAGCGCCTCGGCCGCGTCGGGTTCCGCAGGATACGCCGGGTGCCCGGCCATGCCGCGGCGGTAGCTGCGCAGGAAGGCCTTGCGGGCGAGCGCCTCCCATTCGTCCACCCGGCGCTGCAATGCGGCTTGCGCTTCGGCCGAGTCGCCGGCGACATGATCGAGCGCGGCGGCGCCGGCCTCGCCGATCGACAGCAGCATGCTCGCCACGTCGCGCAAGGGCGAATGCCGGCGGCGCCGCTCGGACCAGCTGAGCCCGGGCACGCCACCGTAATTGGCGATCAGGACGTCGTTCTTCATGATCCATACCTGGCCGAGATGGTAATTGCCGTGGCCGCGCGTTTTCGTCGCCTGCAGCCGCACGCTCGACGCGCGCATGATGCGCCGGTAGAGCCTGGGCCGCGCCGCGAGCAGGTTCCGGGCGACCGGCCACGCCGCGTCGGGCAGCTCGGGCAGCGCCTGGCCGAGCAGCTCGAACATCCGCTCCATCCGATGGCGCTCCGCATTGACCCAGTCGAGGATATCCTCCGGTCCGATCGGTTCGCTTCCGAAATCGCCCGCGTCGTCCGGAAGCGCCAGGGCCCGGTGGAATTCGGCCGTGCGCTGGCCGATCGTGTTCATCAATACCACGTAGGCGCGGTGCCGTTCATCCTGCGTCTGCTCGGGGCTCGTGCGGCAAACGTCGAGGAAACGCTCGAGGTAACCCAGCGTGTAGAGCCGCGCATCGCCCTGGTTTTGCGCATAGCGTTCGAGAATCGCCAGCGTCGCGTGACGGCCGTGCGCGTTGGCATACTCGACGGTGCCCGCGAGTTGCGGCACGTGCTTGAACTTGGCCGTCTCGGTCAGGAAGCGCGATATTTCCAGCTCGGGATGCGTCCCCGCCAGCAGCCGGCGATAGGTCTTCAGCACCAGCTGATCGTTGAGATTCACCCGCAGCCGGCCATGCTCGGACACTTCGCGGATGACGCCGGCCGGCGTGGGGCCGCATGCAAGGCCCGGATAGGCCGCGGTGATACGGAATTCGAGGTTGCCTTCGCCGAAAGCGAGCGTCTCGCCCCGCTCCATCGCCGACGCCACGGCGCAGCAGAAACGGTCGTCCCAGAATGCGTCGAACAGCACACCGACCCGCGCGTGGCGTCGCACCTTTGCCAGGGTGGCGTGCAGCAGCATGGGGCCGCGGCCCTCCGCGTCGTCGTCCCACGCCAGCGCCAGCGGGATGGCGAAGCGCTGGATTTCTCCGCCGACGAGGGTGACGTCGACGGTGGCGAGCAGCCAGCTCGCCGCATCCACGGTCCACTCGCGCATGGCGCCGAATTCGATTTTCTCGACCGCGACGTCATGGTTGACGAACCAGGGCTGGTCGCGGAAATAGCGCGGAATGATCTGGTGCTCGAGCTGTTCGCGCGCGCGGCGCAGCGTCAGCTGGTTCAGGTCCGCGACCTCCTCTCCTCGCGTGAACAGCGTGCGCCAGCCGCTGTCCACCAGCACCAGGACCGGGAGATCCGGCGGCACCGGGCGCTCCTCGTGCCAGGACGGCGCCTCGACGTCCGCCGCGAGGCGAAACGCATAGAAACCGAGCTCGCTGAGCGTCAGCAGGTACGGCAGTTCGCCGATGGGCGGGAAGCGGCTGCGCCCCAAGAGTTCGACCGGGACGCGTCCCTTGAACGCGGAAAGATCGAGTTCGACAGGCTGCGGCGCGCGCGACAGGTTCGCCACGCACAGTATCGTTTCGCCCTGGTATTCGCGCAGATAGGCGAGGATCTTGCGGTTCCCGGGTCGCAGAAAACGCAGCGTGCCGCGGCCGAAGGCGCGATTCGCCTTGCGCATCGCGATCAGGCGCCGGGTCCAGTTCAACAGCGAAAAGGGGCTGCGATGCTGCGCCTCGACGTTCACGGCGCCAAAGCCGTAGACCGGGTCGTCGATCGGCTGGAGGTAAAGCTGATCCGGCGCGGCGGTCGAAAAGCCGCCGTTCAACCCGCTGTTCCACTGCATGGGCGTGCGCACGCCGTTGCGGTCGCCGAGTTCGATGTTGTCGCCCATGCCGATCTCGTCGCCGTAATAGAGGATCGGCGACCCCAGCAGCGTCATCAGCAGCAGGTGCATCAGCTCGATGCGGTGGCGGTCGTTGTCCAGCAGCGGCGCGAGACGGCGGCGGATGCCGAGATTGAGGCGCGCCTGCGGGTTGCTCGCATAGGTCTGGTAGAGATAGTCGCGCTCGCGGTCGGTCACCATCTCGAGCGTGAGTTCGTCGTGATTGCGGAGGAAGACCGCCCACTGGCAGTTGTCCGGGATGTCCGGGGTCTGCTCCATGATCTCGACGATGGGGTGGCGGTCTTCCTGCGCGATCGCCATGTACATCCGCGGCATCAGGGGAAAGTGATACGCCATGTGGCATTCGTCGCCGTTGGCGAAATACTCGCGCACGTCCTCTGGCCACTGGTTCGCCTCGGCAAGCAGCATGCGGTCCTTGTAATGGCGGTCGAGTTCGGCGCGCATGCGCTTGATCACGGCATGCGTCTCCGGCAGGTTCTCGTTGCTGGTGCCCTCGCGCTCGCACAGGTAGGGCACCGCGTCGAGCCGCATCGCGTCCACCCCGGCGTCGAACCAGAAGCGCATCACGCGCATCAGCGCCTTGAACACGTGGGGGTTGGCGAAGTTGAGGTCCGGCTGGTGCGAGAAGAAGCGGTGCCAGTAATAGGCCTGCGCGACCTCGTCCCATGACCAGTTGGACGTCTCGGTGTCGTTGAAGATGATGCGCGTGCCGGCGTACCGGGTGTCGCTGTCGCTCCACACGTAGTAGTCGCGCTTCGCCGAGCCGGGCGGCGCGCGGCGCGCGGCCTGGAACCACGGATGCTGGTCGGACGTGTGATTCACCATCAACTCGGTGATCACGCGCAAGCCGCGCCGGTGCGCTTCTTCGATGAACGTGCGGAATTCCGCGATATCGCCGTAGGCGGGATGCACATTGTGATAGTCGGCGATGTCGTAGCCGTCGTCGCGCATGGGTGACGGATAGAAAGGCAGCAGCCACAGCGTGTTGACGCCGAGTTCCTGCAGGTAGTCGAGCTTGGAGATCAGACCCGAGAAGTCGCCCACTCCGTCGCCATTGCCGTCGTAGAAGGCCTTGACGTGCAATTCGTAGATGATGGCATCCTTGTACCAGTGCGGGTCTTCTTCTTCCATGAGGTCGCATTCCGCGCGGCGGCCCAGGCCGTCCGCGACGCTTGCCGGCCGTCGCCTGGCGATGCTTCAGGATAGATGCAAATCGCGCCGCCTGCTCGCGGTCGCGGTCGCGGAGCGGCGCATGGCGAGCCGCGTCGTTGCTTCGCCGCTCACGGAACGATGTGGTGGACCGGCAGCTTCGTCATCTCCCAGGCGTCCTCCTCTGCGTCGTAACGCGACGAGGTGAAGACGTGCCAGTCGGAGTCGACCAGCTTCGGATGGTCGGCCCGATAGTAGTAGCCCGGCCAGCGGGTTTCCTGGCGGAACAGCGTGTGCCGCGTGACGGCCTCGGCGGTCAGCACGCGGTGATGCAGTTCCCACGCCCGCTGCAGCTGGTGCAGATCCTCGGCGCCAAGGTAGTCCAGGTCCTCCTTCAGCATGCGCAAAAGCTCGATGCCGCGATCGAGCAACGGTTCGCTCGTCACGTAGAACATGCTCACGCCGCCGACGTACTCGTCCATGATCTTTTCGAGTCGCTGGAGCCCTTGCAGCGGCGAGATGTAGCCCGGCGCGACCGATCCCGCGACGATCTCGTTGCGGCCGAGCGCGAAGGTTTCGAGCGGCTGGAAAATCGCATGCCGGAGCCGCTCGACCTGCTGCTCGTCCACTTTCGGCGGATCGCCGGCATGGTCGAGCACGTATTTCACTGCCGCCTTGCCCGCGATGCGCCCCTCGGTGAACGAGCCGGACGAGAACTTGTGCGCCGAGCCGCCGACGGTGTCGCCCGCGCCGAACAGCCCTTCGACCGTGGTCATGCGGTTGTAGCCCCACTGGTAGTCGGCCGGCGCGCAATCCTCCGGCCCGCTCGCCCACGCGCCGGAACAGGTCGCATGGGATCCCATGACGTAGGGTTCGGATGTGATCAGCTCGGATGGCGTCTCCCTCGGATCGATGTTCTGCGACGCCCAGACCACGGCCTGGCCGACGGTCATGTCGAGAAAATCCTCCCATCCGATGTCCTCTTTTTCGCGGCTGTCGAGCGCCTCCTGCGTGTGCATCAGGATCGGCCCCTTGCCCGCCTTGACCTCCTGCAGCAGCGCATGATTGCGCAGGCAGGTCGGCAGCGGCGTGACGTCGGCGTACTTGCCGACCATGGACCGGATCTCGTCCATCCACGACGCCTCGAAGCGCTCGCCGTAGGCGTTGGTGACGAAGGTCTTGAGCAGCAGGAACCACGCGCCGACGGGGCCGTACCCGTCCTTGAAGCGGGCCAGCACGATCCGGTTTTCCAGCTGGATCATGTTCGCGCCCGCCTCCAGCAGCAGCGCGTACGCCGATGCGCTGCTCCACGGCGCGTACCAGGTCCGCCCCATGCCCTCGCCCACCGAGCGCGGCCGGAACACGTGCGACGCACCGCCTGCGGCGTTGATCACAGCCTTGGCGCGGAACACGTAGAAGCTGCCGTCGCGCACGCTGAAGCCGACCGCACCGGCGACCCGGTTGGGACGCGTTGCGTCCATCAACAGGTGCGTCACCATGATGCGGTTGTAGACGTCGGCCGACTTCTTCGCGGCCTCGGCGACGATCGGCTTGTAGCTCTCGCCGTGGATCATGACCTGCCACTTGCCTTCCCGCAGGTAGCGCCCCGTCTCCGGGTTCTTCATGATCGGCAGACCCCATTCCTCGAATTTATGCACGGTCGAGTCGACGTGGCGCGCGATGTCGTAGATCAGGTCTTCGCGCACCAGGCCCATCAGGTCGCCGCGCGCGTAGCGCACGAAATCCTCGGGCTGGTTTTCGTTCCACTGCATGCCCATGTAGCAGTTGATCGCCGACAGACCGTGGGCAACGGCGCCGCTGCGGTCGATATGCGCTTTTTCGGCGACGACGATCTTCAGGTCGCGGCCCCAGAAGCGGGATTCGTACGCTGCGCCGCAGCCGCCGAAGCCGCCGCCGATGACGAGGATGTCGGCGTCGACGAACCTGATCTTGCGCGAGGGTCGCGGAGTCATGACGCCGCTCCGGTTTCATTCTTGGGAAGCCGGGGCAGATCGCCGATCTTGAGTGCCTCGGGTTCGTGCGCCAGCATCGGCGAGTCGAGCATGTTCAGGTCCGGCGGCGCACAGTCCGCGGGCGCCTGGATCGATCCCCACGGCGTGGTCCTGATGGGAAACTCGAATTCCTTCAGCCGGCCATCCCGATAGCGGATCTTCCAGAAGACGGTCTGCAGGGCGGTATCGCGATGGACCCGCACGCTGTGTCCGAGCGGATTGAAGTCCGCGTAGCCGCGCACGTCGATCGCGTGCTGCGGGCAGGACTTCACGCACGAATAGCACTCCCAGCAGAAATTCGGCTCGACATTGAACGCGCGCCGGTAGACCGGATCGATGTGCATGATGTCCGATGGACAGATGTCCACACACTGGCCGCATCCGTCGCAACGTCCCATGTACACGAAGGTCGGCATGGCGGGCTCAGATCTGGTGCCGGCGCGCTGCCGCCGGGAGGTCGGAGGAACCGTCTTCCTGCTGCACCCGCCGCTCGAACGCCATCGCCGGCTTGTAGAACATGTGGGCGAACTTGGACCACGGGACGGAAACGAAGAGCAGCGTCGTGAAGAACAGATAGACGCCGAAGCACACGCGGGTGGCGGCCGCGCTCTGCGCCGCTGCTGCGACCTCGAATACGAGCGCGAACGTGACGCTCGCGAGCAGCGAAACGATGAACAGGTCGGCGCGCACGAGGCGCCAGCGAGAATGGCCCTCGTGTGCGACGTCCACCCGGAGGAAGAAGAAGAACCAGTATCCGCCGATGAGCACCATCACCGCGCCGAGATTCCAGAGCGCTGCCAAGGCCGGCGGAGGGCTCGGGTCCGCCGGATAGGCGAACACCAGCACGACGGTCATGAGGAGGTACAGCACGAATCCATAGAACATCAGCACGTGCGAGAGCCTTCGACGCGGATTGCAGAATTCGCCGAAGGTCGCCACGTCGTGCGCAAGCGTGCGGGCGGCGATGGCAGCCAATGCCCCGCCATCGAGCTTGCGCGTCGCGGCGGCGCGGGACTGCTTCCGCTTCGCCAGGAAAAACTGCGCGCTGCGCTTGTGGTAGAGATCAAACGCGGTCCCGGCGACGACCGCCAGGATCATCAGGACGACATAGGCCTGCATGAAGCCGGAAGGAAGCACATCCGTCACCGCGAAGAAGGGGTTGCCAGTGAACATCCGTCGACTCCAGTGCGTGCGGCGTGGGAACGCCGATGGCGTCTTGTCACGCGGGTGAGGGCTGCGTTTCGGGGAGTGCGGCCGTCATGGCGCGGCGCGCGGGGCGCGTTCCCGGAAAAAGAAACATGAAATTCACGCTAGCACGTGCAAAGGGCATGTCAAACGGCGTCAGCCGAGGATAGCGCTGACCCAGTACCCGATCACGGTGCTCGCCAGGATCACTGCGGAGGCGACGACCAGGTGCTTCACGATCTCGAGCCAGGGGTTCGCACGGCGCTCGCGCGCCACCAGATAGGTCAGCGCGGCAAGCAGCACGGCGCCCCAGGCGATTGCCGCCCGGGCGGCGACGGCCTGAGGGAACAATCCGACGAGGATCGCAAAACTGACACACAGCAGGAACCGGGCGAAAAAGTTGCTGACGGTCCCGGTGAACGCCTCGCGCTCGTCGAGCTGTTCAGATTCCTGATAGATGTGGATGCTGAGGGCATCGGTGAGATTGTCGGCGAGCGCGGCGACGAGAAGCGCACTCACAATGACGGACGTGGTCGCGTTCGCGGCGCCCAGTCCGCTGACCAGCGCCGTGCTCGTCACGACGGCGGCCGTCCCCCCGTAACTGATTCTGCTCGTCCTCACACTCTGTCGCCCCGTGAAGCGGAGATGACGGATCAGCCGTATCAACGCGTTCGCTTCAGATCGTCATTGTAGATGGCGCGACGCGACGGACACTCCCGCGGCCAGATGCGCGGGCCGCCGGTGAGGCGCGCCGCGCCTGGAAGGCGTGCGGAATTGTTCTATGCTGGAGCGCTTGAGGCCGGTCCCGACCGATGAGCCCGCGGGCAAAGGGACGCGCGCAGCCTGCTGCTGGAGGCCTCTCGTTGTTTCCGCCCACCACCCAGGAAAGGACAAAACCATGAAGACCCGACTCGCGGCAGCATGTTTCGTCATCGGCACGTCTTTGGCTCCCGTCGCAGCCCATGCCGCCGACCAGGACACGGACGGCAAGCATCCGATGAACTACGTCAAGGACTCGGTCATCACCACCAAGATCAAGGCCAAGCTGGCCGCCGAAAAGGTGGGAAGCCTGACCCATATCCAGGTCGATACCGACAGCGGCGGCGCCGTCGTTTTGAGCGGCACGGTCACCAGCCAGGAAGAAGCCGACAAGGCCGTTTCGATCGCGCATGCCACCGAAGGCGTGACGTCGGTGAGAAGCACGATTCACGTCGAAAGCGGCCGCTAGCGGTCGCGCACAGACCCTCGCCGCGGGAGCCGCAAAGCCGCGAATTGCGCGTCGGCGGCGCTCCGCGATGACATTTCGCTTTTTTTCGGAGTCCGTCGCCGATGCGCGGCCTCCCCTGCTCGCGGGCCGATGGTCTATGTTGATGGATGAAAGCGGCTCGCTCCCGCCGCACAAGATCGAGTTCGTATCGAAGCGCGCTTGTGGGCTGCCGATGCACCGGCTTCAAATGTTACGTTGAACTCGGAGATGGCCTGACATGAACAACGGAACTCCCCTTCTCAAATCGCTCCGGGCTGCGCTCGAGCGCGAACCGCTGATCAATCTGCACCGTTGGCCGATCCAGGCCAGCCTGCTTGGCGATGACGCGCTGCTGCTGGAAGGCGATACGGGAAGCATCGCCGCGAAGAAACGGATTCTGGAAATCGCCTGCGGATTGCACCACACCGGACGCGTCGTGGACCGGCTGCACGTCGCGCCGGCCGAACACAAGGGCGACGGCGCGATCATCGATTCCCTGAAGACCTTGTTGCTCGGCGCGCGCGAATTGAAGAGCTGCACGCTGCGCGTGATGAAAAAGGGGCGGGCGATCCTCTTGCAGGAAGCGCACGGCGACTACATCGGCGGCCACATTCTGGTTTCGGTGAAAGACGGCGTGGTGATGCTGGACGGCTCCGTCATCAGTCTGACGCACAAGCGCCTGGCGGGCGTGCTGGCCTGGTGGACGCCTGGATGCCGGGACGTGGGGAACCGGCTGGAGGTGGACCCGCGGGAGCAGGACAACGACGGGGAAGTCAGCGACGCGTTGGCGCTGGTGCTTGAAATCGATCCCATGATTCCCGATCCGGCACAGATCCGGGTCAGCACCGACCATTGGGTCGTGACGCTGGACGGGCTGGTCGCGAACGAGGCGGAAAGGAATCGGGCCGAACAGGACGCGTGGTCGCTGTTCGCCGTCGACAAGGTCATCAATCGTCTTGCCGTCGCGGCCTAGACCGGCGAGTGGCAGACCGCGGGAACCCTTCCACAAATCATCCTTTGCCCAGCTCAGCGTCGAGCTGCGGTTTCTGCTGGGGAAAAGTTCCGTAGAAGAACGCCTTGCCGACGACGGTGATGGGCGCCACGCGCACGCCGTAGCGCGATTTCGCCTCATCCGCCACGCCGGGGGCGGTGACGTCCCGCTCTTCGAACGGGATGCCGTGTTCCGCGAGATAGCGCTTCACGGCTGCGCAATCCGGGCATCCGGGGCTGGTGTAGACGACGACGCGTTCCCCGGTGGGCAGCGACACGCTCATGGCCGGGACGCGGACCGGGCGGGCACCGCCAGCACCGCCGAGACGACAGCCGGAGCGGCTTTCTTTCCTGGATAGCGCATGCAAGCCTCCTTGATCACGAATCAGACCCGCGTTCACGACGACGATCCGCATTCAGGCGGACTGCCGCGCCCTCAATATCTTGACCTGGAACAGCGTATTGCGTTCGTCTTCCTCCAGCGCGGCGCGGATGTGCCGAACCGTCGCCTGGTAGCGGGGAATGATGTTGTACTTGAGCGCATTGACCCGCTTCTGCGTCTTGCGGCTGGCCGCAAGCAGACGCCACAGCGCGTTTTCGGCCTCGCCCAGCCGCGCCAGCGTCACCGTCAGTTCGCGCAGACGCTGCCGCGCCTCATCGAAGCTGACGTCGGTCCACATCAGGCCAACTGGCTGCAGTGGCAGGGCCTCGGCCGTCACGCTGGGGTATTCCACGCCGGCGCTGGAGCGCGCCACGACCCTGATCGCGACTGCCGGCTTGAGGCCGACCGATGCCTGGCGCAGCATCTGCTCGCCCATGCGCATCTGGACGATGCCGAGCCAGCGGTACGCTTCGGCGAGTTCACGCTGCGTCTGGGCGCGCAGCTCGCGGTATTGCGCCAGCCGCTCGTATACGAGGCGCGTCAGCAGGTCACGCTTCTTTTCCAGCATCTGCCTGCCCTGCTCCAGAAAACGGGCCTGCCGGCCGACCTGCAACAGCGCGCTCTTCGTCGGCGGGACAGCCAGGCGCTTCCTCATGCCGTGCCCTTGTGGTATTTCGCCAGCTGCTCTTCGCTGACCCGGGTCAGCGCGTCCTTCGGCAGCATGGAGAGGAGGTCCCACGCGAGATTGAGCGTTTCGTGGATGCTGCGGTCCTCGTCCTCGCCCTGGTTGATGAAGCGGCGCTCGAACGCGTCGGCGAACGCCAGCGCATGGCGGTCGGCGTCGCTCAATTCCTCGGCGCCGATGATCGCCGCCAGTCCGCGCACCTCGAGCGCCTTGGCATAGCTGGCGAAAAGCTGGCTTGCGACGTGGGGATGGTCTTCCCGCGTGAAATTCTTGCCGATGCCGTCCTTCATCAGCCGCGAAAGCGAAGGCAGCACCGTGACCGGCGGGTAGACGCCCTCGCCGGACAATTCGCGCCCCAGCACGATCTGACCCTCGGTGATGTAGCCGGTCAGGTCGGGGATCGGGTGGGTGATGTCGTCGGACGGCATCGACAGCACCGGAATCAGCGTGATGGAGCCGCGCCGGTTCTTGATGCGCCCTGCCCGCTCGTAGATTTCCGCGAGATCGGAATAGAGATAGCCCGGATAGCCCTTGCGCGCCGGCACGTCGCCGCGCAGCACCGCAACCTCGCGCAGCGCCTCGGCGTAGGCGGTCATGTCGGTCATCACCACGAGCACGTGATAGTCGAGATCGAAGGCCAGGTATTCCGCGGCGGTCAGCGCGGCGCGCGGCGTCAGCAGGCGCTCGATCACCGGCTCGTCGGCGAGGTTGAGGAACATCACGACCTTGTTCAGCACCCCGCTTTCCTCGAAGCTTTCCTGGAAGAAGCGGGCATCGGCATGCGAGGCGCCGAAAGCCGCGAACACCACCACGAAGTCGGCGGCTTCCTCGCCAAGCAGCTTGGCCTGCCGCACGATCTGCGCGGCGACGCGGTTGTGCGGCAGGCCGCCGCCCGAGAAGATCGGGAGCTTCTGGCCGCGCGTCAGCGAGTTCATGCCGTCGATCGCCGAGATGCCGGTCTGGATGAATTCGCGCGGATAGGCCCGCGCCGAGGGATTGAGCGGCTCGCCGTTGATGTCGCGCCGGTCGGCCGAAATGATCGGCGGCCGGCCGTCGGTGGGCTGTCCCGAGCCGTTGAAGACGCGGCCGAGAATGTCGCGTGACACCGGCAGCCTGAACGGCTCGCCGAGGAAGCGGACCCAGGTCCGCTCCAGATCGATCTCGTCGGTGCCCTCGAACACCTCCACCACCACGTTGTCTGCGGCGCTGCGAATGACCAGCCCCGAGCGCACCCGCCCCGCATGGTCGCGCAACTGGACGCGCGAGCCTGCCGCCACGCCGGCGACCCCGGCCATGACCACGAGGCCGCCCTGCGCGGATGCGGCGGTACGGAATTCGACGTTCCTCATGGCCGGGCCTCCCCTGCGCCCGCGGGCTGCCGCGTCGACGCATACTCGAGCAGCAGCGGCTCGAAGGCTTGCGGAACGGCGGCGATTTTCGCCTGCAGGCCGGCCAGGTCGTCCGAGCCGTGCTGGCTTTTCCAGCGCCGCGCCTGCGCCAGCAGCGGCATCTGGATCAGGCGCTGGGCCGGTGCGCCCAACTGGACGAGGTCCATGCCCCGGCGGTGGATTTCGAGCAGCGCGGCAAGCAGCGCGTACTGCTTCTCCGGCGAGGCAAAGCTGTCGGCTTCGTCGGTTGCCGCCTGCTGCAGCAGGCCCTCCTTGATCAGCCTGGCGGACTCGAGCGCCCAGCGCTGTTCCGAGGACAGCGCCTCGACGCCGACCAGATTGACCACGCGCTGCAGTTCCTCGGATTCGGCGAGCAGGCCGAGCGCCGCCGCGCGCGCCGCCTGCCAGTTCGGATGAACGTGTTCCGCCCACCATTTCGCCGCGGAGTTCACGTCGCCGGAAAAGCTTTCCAGCCAGTCCACCGCCGGGTAATGCCGCGCGTCGGCCAGCTCCTTCGACAAGGCCCAGAACGTCTGGACGATTTCCTTGGTATGGCTCGTCACCGGCTCGGAGAAATCGCCGCCAGGCGGCGAGACGGCGCCGATCAGCGTCACCGAGCCGTGGTCGCCCGCCAGGGTTTCGACCCGCCCGGCACGCTCGTAGAACGCCGCCAGCCGCGAGCCGAGATATGCCGGGTAGCCTTCCTCCACCGGCATCTGCCCCAGCCGGCCGGACACCTCGCGCAGGGCCTCGGCCCAGCGGCTCGTCGAATCCGCCACCATCACCACGTCGTAGCCCTGGTCGCGGAAATATTCGGCCAGCGTGATGCCGACGTAGATCGAGGCCTCGCGCGCGACCACCGGCATGTTCGACGTGTTGGCCACCAGCAGCGTGCGCTCCATCAGCGAGCGGCCCGTGTAGGGGTCCTTCAGTTCGGGCATGGATTCGAGGATGTCCGTGAGTTCGTTTCCGCGTTCGCCGCAGCCGACATAGATGACGATCTGCGCGTCGCACCAGCGTGCGACCTGGTGCTGCAGCATGGTCTTGCCCGCGCCGAACGGTCCCGGAATGGCCGCTTTGCCGCCCTTCAGCAAGGGATAGAAGGTATCGAGGATGCGCTGCCCCGTGATCAGCGGCGCAACCGCGTGGTCGCGCTGCCTGAAGGGCCGCGGGGTGCGGACCGGCCAGCGGTGGAACAGATGCAGCTTCTCGATGCGGCCGTCGGCCAGCCGCACCCGGCCGATCACCTCCTCCACCGAGTGATCGCCCTCCGGCGCCAGTTCCAGCAATTCCCCCTCGATCTGCGGCGGCGTCAGGATGCGATGCCGGATCGACTCGGTTTCCTGCACGAACCCCAGCACGTCGCCGCCCGCAAGCCGGGTTCCCGCGCGGCGGGCGGGCTCCGGCACAAAATGCCAGCGCTGGGTGCGCGACAGCGAGGCGACCGCGACGCCGTGCGCGATGCGGTCGCCGCTTCGTTCGCGCATCGCCTGGAGCGGGCGCTGGACGCCGTCGAAAATGCCGCCCAGCAGCCCCGGCCCGAGTTCCACCGACAACGGCCAGCCGAGGCCTTCGGCATCTTCGCCGGGGCGCAGCCCCGTCGTGTCCTCGTACAACTGCGCGAGCGCCGTGTCGCCGGCACGTCCGATCACCTCGCCGATCAGGCCCATGCGCCCGACCCGGACCTGCTCGCCGAGCACGGTCTGCGGCAGTTCGAGTTTGACCAGCGGGCCGTTGATTTCCAGTATCTTGCCCATGCTTTTCCTCAGAGCGCGTGCGCGCGGCGGCGCGGCGCGTCACCCATGCACCAGCGTCCCCAGATCGGGCGCGCTCGCGAACAGGCGCTCCATCACCACGCGCGCCAGTTCGTCGGCCAGTCGCGCGTAGCGCGCCTCGACGGTCTGGTCGAGCTGGGCAAGATCGCTGGCGAGACGCACACGGACGCCGCCGTCGGTCGGAATGCCCCGCGTGGCGAGCGCGACCGCGCGACCGGGCGCAACGCGCGCGAGCATCTCGTCCCATGCCGGCCGCAAGCGTCTCTCGTCCTCGGGCCGCACCTCCGCCACCAGGTCGCCCGGCGGCAATGCGCGCGCCGCGGCGGCGAGCCAGGCTTCGAGCACGCGCAGGTAGCGCGCTTCGTCCTGCTCAAGCTGGCGAAACGCCGCCTTGACCTCGGACAGCGCCGATTCCGTCAATGCCCAGCGCAGGCGATCGAGGTCGGCGGCGAGACGGGTCTCGGCGGCCTGGGTCTGGCGCCGCACCAGCCGTTCGGCCTCGACCTTGGCCGCCAGCACTTCGTGCTCGCCTGCCAGCCTCAGCTTCTCGGCCGACTCATCGACGATGCGGCGGCGCGCCGCTTCCGCGTTCTGCAGCAACTCGCGCGCGAGGGTGCCGGCCTGCTGCAGCAGCGCCTGCTCGAGTTGGGAGACCTGGACGTCCGGTTCCATGTTTCACTCCAAAAACAGAAGCTTGCGACGCAAGATTCAAGTCGCAGCGTTCAAGCGAATTCTCGGCCCGCATGTCACCCCGGGCGAGCTCCGCCTTCTCTAGCTCAACGCCCCGGGCCCCAGCACCCCGCGCAGCACGGCGTCGACGGCGGGCGCGTATTCCTGCGGCGCAGGCAGCGGCGGCAGCTCGGTAATGACGATGCGTCCGCCTTCATTGCGCAGACGGCTGAGCCACGGCCCGCCCGCGTGCGCCAGAGGCGTTTCCAGCAGCACCAGCGCGGCCTCGCCGCTATGCGCAAGCTGCTCGAGCACTTTTTCCACGGTCGCCGAATCGGCGTCGGCGTGGACCTCCGCGCCAATGAGACTGAAGCCGTCGGCAAGACCCGCGCTCCCGAGCACGACGAGCCGGGCACCTGCGGCGGGACGATCGACAGGCGGCCGCATCGCTCAGAGCTTGCCGAGCAGGAGGATCGACATGACCAGGCCGTAGATCGCGATCCCCTCCGCCAGGCCCATGTAAACCAGCGTGCGGCCGAACATTTCCGGCTTCTCCGCGATCACCGCGAGCGCCGCCGAGCCGATCGGCCCCAGCGCCATCGCTGCCGCAAGCGCCGCGAGCCCGGTCGGCAGCCCGATGCCGAGCAGGGCCAGGCCCTGCCCAAGGCTGATTTCCCGCGCCGCCGTCGCGGTCGCTTCGGCCGCCATGACTTCCTGCACACCCATCAGCATCACCCCCGCGACGCCCAGCCCGAAGAGCGCCAGGTTGGCCGCGAGGCCGCTCTTCAGCCACCCCGCGGACACGCGCCGCGGCTTCAGGGTCAGCCAGAGGCCGGCGCCGAGCGTGGCCGCGACCGGCACGCTCATCAACACGATCATCCACTCCATCTCTTCTCCTTTATGCGCACGAAAAGGCCGTGCTGAACGACGCGGCAACCGGCGCCTCCGCTACTGCCCGCCCGCCGTGTTTTCCAGCCGCAACGGCACGAATTCTCTTCCATCGCCATTGAAAAAGCGCGAGAAGCCTTCGTAATACATCAGGCGCAGCGCCTGGATCGCCACGATGCCGCCTTCCAGCACGATGATGACGATATTGCCCAGCACGAGCGTGATGCCGTGGCCGACCGTGTCGAGCCCGTGCGCCAGGGTGAAGACCGCCAGTGCCAGCGCCACATGGTTGAGGCTGAAGGCCGCCACGCGCATGAACGACAGCGTATTCGAAAACAGGGTGATGGCGGTTTCCAGCGTCTCGATGATCGTCACGAGAATACGTTCGCCGAGACCGCCGCGCGCCTCGTGCCATTTGTACGCCGCCACCACGGCGATGCCCGCGCCCGCCAGCAGCCCCCCGGTCCGGGCGACGTCGAACATGCCGACCCGGCTCGCCAGCATGCCGACCGCGCCGAGATAAAACGCAAGCCCGGCGAGGCCGCCGGAATCGAACAGGGCTTCGCTGGCGCGGCCGGCGACGCCCTTGTTGAATGCGTTGATCAGCAGCACGAACGCGATGAAGCCGACGCCGAACGCCACCGCAATCGTCAGCACGCGTGTCGGGTCGTGCAGCGGCGACACCCAGAGCGCCGGGAAGACATCCTCGTAGCCGAACACGCTGCCGTAGAGGAAGCCGAACAGGATCGAGACGGTGCCCGCCGCGACGCCGATCCATGCCATGGCGCCAAGACGCCGCGCGAAGCCCGCCGACAGCAGCAGAATCGCCGCGCCGTGCCCGACGTCGCCGAACATCGCACCGAACAGAAGCAGGTACGTCACGGCGAACGGCAGCACCGGGTCGAATTCGCCGTAGCGTGGCACGCCGTAGCTTTTGACCAGCGGCACGTAGGGGCGCAGCCAGCCCGGGTAACGCATCAGCGAAGGCACCTCGGCGATCTCGCGCGGAGACGGCTCGCGAAGGTCGAGCCAGTAGCGTCCGTGAAAGCGGTCGTCCAGCGTCCTGCGCAGCGCGTCCAGCCGGCGTTTCGGAACCCAGCCCGACACCGCGGCCAACTCGCCCCGGCCGCACACGCCGCTCATCGCGGCCTCAGCCAGGGGACGCGCCAGGGCGAGGCGCAGGCGCGCTTCGTGCAGGCGCGGCCCGAATGCTTCGAGCAGCCTGTCGCGCACTTCGCACGCCGCGCCCGATTGCGAATCAAGACCGGCGCGCTGGGCATCGAGCCAGATGCGGGCCGCCTGCGGATGGGTCCGCAGCTCGTCGGGTACGGGCAGTTCGCGCCAGCCCGCCTGGGCGAGCAGACCGCGCACCTCGCCCTGCCTGGCACGCGGGCCGGCGATCACCGCGAACACCTGCTCGCCGGCCTGATCGAACCGCGACACCAGATGACCGGTCATCGCCAGCGCCTCGGTCACGCGCTTGAGCTCCGCCGCCGGCAGGCTGCCGATATTCACCGCCAGCAGACTGTCGGCGCGCAGCAGCTGCGCCAGGTTCACGTTCAACCCTTCCAGCTTCGCCAGCGTCTCCTCCAGCGCGCCGAGCCGGCTGCGCATTTCCTCGATCCGCGCCTCGTCCTCGTGACACGCGAAGCAGGCGCTCCAGGCATCCTTCAGCCAATGGTTGAGTTCCTCGAGATCGGCGAGCGAGGGCGCTTCGGCGGCCGCCGGCAGGTCGACGGGCACCTCGTCGGTGCACGTTTCCATCAGCTTGGACAAGCGCGCCTCGGCCTCAAGCCACGCTTCGCGGTAGGCGGCCGCGGGCGCATCGGCGAGCGCCTCCAGTCCGCACGGCGCGGGGTTGAACACGCCGAAGCGCGCCAGCGTCAGCGCCGCGTCCTGCGCCTCGGATGCCAGCAGCATCAACCGGATCTTCAGCAGGGGTTCGGCACGCAGCATTCAGTGCATCCCGGCTGAACCGCGCCGCAGCGCGAGGCGGATGTCGTCGCCCGGGAGCCCGAGATGGCGCCCGCGCAACACGGCGCGCACGGCGCGAAGATCGCGTTCGCGCAGGATCAGATAGGCGAACGCACGCGCGATCTCGGGCGCGCGAGAACGCAGGACCTGCAGCGCATCCGCGGCGGCGGCACGCTCCATCCTGGCGAAAACGGTCGCGATGTCCGTCGCGCCCGCGAGCCGCGCCTGCCACGCCGCCGGCAGCGCCGCCAGCACCGCCTGCGGGCTGTCCAGCGCGGCCAGTTCGCGCAGGCGAGCGCCGGACAGGGCGTAATGCGACGCCACCAGGAGGTAATACACCTGAGCCGGCGGCAGTCCGTAATTGAAGCGGTAGCGCATCAGCCACACCAGATTGATGCGGTCGACGAGGTCGGCCATGAGGCGGCGGAACGGCGCGCCCACCGTTTCCTCCAGCGGCTCGGCGCGCCGGACGAGGCCTTCGTAGTAGCCGCGATCCAGCGCCGCGTCGAGACTGAACGGGTCCTGGCTCTGCTCGAACGCGCGTCGCGCGCGCCGAACGATGGCGGCGTAGGGGCCGGCCTCCAGGCGGCGCAACAGTTCGCCGACGTCTTCGGCGTGCGCGAGCGCCGCGTTGTCGAGCCGGCCGAAGGGCCCCATCGGGATCAGCCGGGCGAGGATGGCCGCCGGACGCTCGCCCGTCATCTTGCCGCGCAGCAGCGTCTTCACGTTGGACACCTCGAAGCGCGCGGTCCAAAAATTCAGGAACGCGCGCGCATCGCCGGACAAAGGCCGGATCAGCACCTGCGTCTCGTCCAGGATCTGGCTGATGATCCGCAGTTCGAGCGAGGGGAGGTTCTGCTGCGGTTCGGTCGCGCTGCCGTAGCCTGCCGCCAGTTGCGGCAGGCCGCGTTCGCCGAGGGTTTCCGCCACGGCGGCGTCCGGCATTGCGATCAGCGCCTCGAGCGCGTCGTCCGGCCAGAGGCGGCTGGCGTACAGCGTGACGCGGGTGTCGAGATAGGCGGACATGGCGGTCGTGGACGGCACGGTTCGCGGATCCCCTCCCCGCTCAGGCGCGCGGAACGCTCATACGCCCGGATCGAGCAGCAGAGCCAGCGCCGCGTCCACCGCTTCGCGCTCGTGGCGGACGGCGAGTTCGCGCAGCATGCGCTGGCGCTCGCCGTATTTGCGCGACAGCTCGGCCACCATCTGGTCGGCACGCCCCTGCGCCTCGCGCAGGTAAGGCGCCCGCAATTCGGCGCGGTCCGCTTCGAATCGCTGCTCGGCATCACGCACCGCCGCGAGTGCCTCGTCCATCATGCGCTGGCGCTCCCGGTGCGCCTCGTCGATCACGGCCTGGGCCCGGGCCTCGGCGTCGAGCAGTCGTTGCAGGGGCTCGTCCATCTGTCCGAGTTAGCTTATCGAAGTGCGGTCAGGCGCGGATTCACACAAGCGCCAGCAGCACCGCGCCGCTCGCCGCGATGCCGATGCCGGCGGTTCGTATCGCGCGATGGCCGAGCAGGCCGCCGGCAACGCCAAGCGCATGCAGGCACGCCGTGGCGAGCACGAAGCCGAGGGCATAAAGCCCGGGCGATGCGGCCTGCGGCATTTCCAGTCCATGGGCGTAGCCATGGAAGAGCGCGAAGACGCCGGCGATCGCGGTGCCAGCTGTCAACGATGCCTTGAAGCGCACGGCGACCAGCAACCCGAGCAGCAGCACCGACAGCGCAACGGCCGCTTCGACATGCGGCAGCGCGGCGCCCGACCAGGCCAGCGCGGCGCCCAGTCCCATCGCGCCGACAAAGGCAGCCGGTATCGCCCACAGCGCCCGCCCGCCCTGCTGCGCGGCCCACAGGCCGATCGCGAGCATGGCCAACAGGTGATCCAGGCCCGTAAACGGATGGGCGAGGCCGCCGGCAAAGCCGCTCGCTGCGTGGCCGGGATGGGCATACGCCGTTCCGGCGGACAGGCAGAGAAAAACCAGGGCAGTCATGCGTGCGTGCTTGATCGGGTTCATCGCGGTGCTCTCCACATTGGAAATCAGTCGGAAAATGGGCGGCGGGGCGTCACTTGATCTTGACCTTCACCAGTTCCTCGCCGTCCGGATCGGTCACGTGCACGGCGCAGGCGATGCAGGGATCGAACGAATGGATCGTGCGCAGGATCTCGATCGGCTGCTTCGGATCGTGCATCACGTGGTTGTCCTGCAGCGCCGCCTCGTAGGCCCCCGGCTGGCCCTGCATGTCGCGCGGGCCGGCATTCCAGGTGCTCGGCACCACGGCCTGGTAGTTGCTGATCTTGCCGTCGTCGATGACGATCCAGTGGCTCAGGCCGCCGCGCGGCGCTTCCATCAGGCCGACGCCCTGCATGTGCTTCGGCCAGGTCGACGGGTCCCAGTACTGCTCGTTGAACGTGCTGAGGTCGCCGGCCCTGATGTTGGCGACGAGCTCGTCGTACCAGCCCTGCATCGCGTCCGCCAGGATTTTCGATTCGAGCGTCCGCGCGGCGGTGCGCCCGAGGGTGGAATACAGCGCATCGACCGGCACGTCCAGCGTCTTCAGCGTGTAGCCCACCAGTTCCTTCGCCTGCGCATTGCCGCTGGCGTACATCACCAGCATGCGGGCGAGCGGCCCGACCTCCATGGATTTCCCCTGCCAGCGCGGCGATTTCAGCCAGGAATATTTCTTGTCGACGTCGAGCTGTTCGTACGGAGGGGTCGGCCCGGTGTAGTGGAGTTCCGTCTCGCCCTTGAACGGATGCAGGCCGGTGCCGTCGCCCTTGCTGTACTTGTACCAGGAATGGCTGACGAACTCCTGGATTTCATTGTCCGCGTCGAGGTCGATGGGGTGGACCTTGGAGAGGTCGCGGTTGAGGATGACGCCGCGCGGAATGAGATACGAATCGGTGTCCCAGAAATTCTTCGACGGCAGATCGCCGAACGACAGGAAATTGCCCAGCCCTTCGCCGCGCCCGGCCCAGTCCTTGTAGAAGCCGGCGATGGCGAGCGTGTCGGGCACGTAAACCTGGTCGACGAAGTCGCGCATCTGGCGGATGACATTCTGTATCGTTTCCAGGCCCACCACGTTGAGCGCGGTCGCGTCCTCGCCGCCGCGATAATGCGGCCCGCCGCGGCCGTGCCCGCCGCCCGGCTGGATGGAGATGGCCGAGGGCACGCCGCCGACGACAAAATTCGGATGCGGGTTCTTGCCGCCGAAGATGGCATGCAGCTTGACCACGTCGCGCTGCCACGCGAGCGCATCGAGGTAGTGCGCCACAGCCATCAGGTTGGCCTCGGGCGGCAGCTTGTACGCCGGATGGCCCCAGTAGGCGTTGGCGAAGATGCCGAGCTGGCCCTGCTCGACGAAGGTCTTCACCTTTTTCTGCACGTCGGCGAAGTAGCCCGGCGACGACTTCGAATAGCCGGAGATCGACTGCGCCAGCGCCGACGTGGCCTTGGGATCGGCCTTCAGCGCCGACACGACGTCGACCCAGTCGAGCGCGTGGAGGTGATAGAAATGCATCACGTGGTCGTGCACGTGCTGCGCGGCAATCATCAGGTTGCGGATCAGTTCGGCATTCCGCGGAATGCTGTACGCGGGAATCGCTCGGTGCAGCGCGTCCTCGACCGAGCGCACCGAGGCAACGCCATGCACCAGCGTGCAGACGCCGCAGATGCGCTGCGCGAACGCCCAGGCGTCGCGCGGGTCGCGCCCGCGCAGGATGATTTCGATGCCGCGCACCATGGTGCCCGCGGAGTATGCCTGGGTGATCTTGCCGCTGGCGTCGGTTTCCGCTTCGATGCGCAGGTGACCCTCGATGCGGGTGATCGGATCGACGACAACGCGTTCTGCTGTGGTCATGGGTTCAGGCCTCCAGGTGTGCTGCCAGAAGCTCGGTCAGGCCGAGCAGCTTGGTATTCATTTCGTAATGGTCGAAGCCTTCCTCGATCGTGATGCGGCAGTTGGCGCAGAACGTCACCATCGTGCCGACGCCAGCCTCCTCGATCTGGCGCTTCTTGATGCGAAAGGCGGTGGCACGCAGCGCTTCCGCCGCCTCGGTGTGGATCGCCGACGCGCCCCCGCCGCCGCCGCAGCACCAGTTCAATTTCTGCTTGTCGGCGATCGGGATGTAGTTCTCCGCGACCTGGCGGATCAGCGGCTCGGGCGCCTGCAGCACGCCGCCGCGGCGCACGATCTGGCAAGGGTCGTGCAGGATGAGCGGATCCTTCAGCTTGTCCCTCATCGTCAGCACGCCCTTCAGGCGCAGATCGTCGAGGAGTTCCAGCACATGGACGACATTGAACTTGAACGGGCGGCCGACGAGATTGGGGCCTTCCCAGCGAATCGCCATGTAGGCGTGGCCGCATTCGGGCGACAGCACGTTCTTGACCTTCAGCTTCTCCGCCGCGTCGACAATGCGCGAGACGATCACTTTCGCCAGATCCGAACTGCCGATCTGGATGCCGGCATTGGTCGCTTCGTAGGCCTCGGACGAGAGCGTGAAGCTGATGCCGGCCTTGTGGAAGATCTTGGCCAGCGCGTCGATGTATTCCGGATAGTTGACGATCTCCATCGACGAGAGCAGCACCATGTATTCGGCGCCTTCCTGGTCGACCGGAATGCGAAGGCCCGTGCTCTCCTCGGCCTTCCGGAGCACATTGGCGACCGCCGGCCACTTGAGTCCCATCGGCCCCCCGCTCTCGACGGTGTTCTTGGTCGCGCTCCTGATGCCCGCGGGCGCGTGGCCGGACACCGCCATGCCCTCGCGCAGCTTGCGCACCATGTAGACGATGTCGTTGCCCACCGGGCAGACGAGCGAGCAGCGTCCGCAAAGGGTGCAGCTGTCGTAGACGAGTTCCTGCCATTCGTCGAGCTCGGCGTCGGTCACCGGCTTCGATAGGCCGATCATCTTCTTGAGCCGCCCGAGCAGCGTGTACTCCCGCTCGTAGACGCGCCGCAGCGGCTCGACCTTGTGGATCGGCGTGTACTTCGGATCGCCGGTCTCGGTGTGGAACAGGCACGCCTCGGCGCACAGGCCGCAGTGCACGCAGCTTTCGAAGTAGCTGGCGATGGGCGCGTCGATGACTTCCTTGAGGGCGTGGATGCCTTTTTCGAGTGAGGCGCTCATACCGCTCCCTCCTTGAATATTTCAGTTATTCCGAGGCCAGCGCGTCGGGCGCTGCCGGGATTGGCTTCGGCCGCCACGACGTGGCTTAACTTGCTGAAGCAAGTTAGCCTGCGCCGAAGCTTCGTTTTCGCGGACGGTCGCATCCCCACTGCGTGGGGCCCCTGCTCCCTACTCATACGTGCGCCCTCTTTCGCCGTGTCGTTTATGCCGAGGCTGGCGCGTCGGGCGCTGCCGGTATTCGCGGACGGTCGCATCCCCACTGCGTGGGGCCCCTGCTCCCTGCTCATACCGGCACCCCCTTGTGCGCGTTGACGCGGCCGTTGTACCAGCGCGAGCCGAACAGGGTGAAACCGTGGAACAGCTTGCTGAAAGGCAGCACCACCAGCAGGATTTCCGCGGAGAGAATATGCAGCGCCAGCATCTGCGTATAAGGCAGCAGCAGGTGCTGCGTCGCCATCCAGCCGGTCAGCACCGGCAGGAAGGTCACCGCCCAGGTGAACCAGTCCTCGAAGGTGCTGAGGAAGCGCTTGACCGGCTTGTTGATGCGGTCGGCCAGCATCAGCACCATCGCCGCCATCGTCACCACCGCCGTCAGGCCGATGAACTGCGAGGGCAAGGTGGGCCAGGACACGCCAACGAGGTTCTTGATCAGCAGGACATGCGGCGCCCCCAGGAACACGATGATCGCCAGCCCGATGTGAAAGACGTAGCCGCCGATATAGCTGACCGGCGAGCGTTTCAGCATTCCGGGCGGAGGCAGCGAGCGCCGGAATACGGTATGAAGGCCCGAGGCGCCGGGCGCGTGGCGCGGCGCGGCGAGATCCTTCTTGCGTCCGAGCGTGTATATCTCGATCAGGCGCCACAGCACGCCGAGGAGAAAGACGGCGACGGCAAGGTCGAGGCCCGGCCCGCGCGTCCAGGTCAGAAATTGCAGATCGGTCATGTCATTTCTCCAGGTCGGCCACGGTGATCGTTTCGTGCGTCGCCTTCGCCTTGTTCTTCTTGGCCCGGTTGGCAAAGCTGACTCCCACGCCCACGGCGGCACCCACGACGGAGGCGGCTGCGGCGAACTTGAGCGGGTCGGCCGGCGCCGACAGCGCCTTGTAGAAGCCGCCGCCGTCCCAGAAGTCGGGCTCGGAACAGCCGAGGCAGCCGTGCCCCGATTCCACCGGCCACGAGGTGCCGCCGTTCCATTTCACCGTGGCGCAGGCGTTGTGCGTCACCGGCCCCTTGCAGCCGAGTTCGAACAGGCACCAGCCCCGGCGCGCCCCTTCGTCGTCGAACGTCTTGGCGAATTTGCCCTGGTCGTAGAACGGGCGCCGGTAGCAGCGGTCATGGATGGTTTCGCCGAAGAAGGACTTGGGCCGTCCCTTGTCGTCGAGTTCGGGCAGGCTGCCGAACGTCAGGTAATGCGCCAGCACGCCGGTCATCACGACGGGAATCGGCGGGCAGCCCGGAATGTTGACGATGGGCTTGTCCTTGACGATGTCGGACACCGGCACCGCGCCGGTCGGATTGGGGTTGGCTTTCGGGATGCCGCCATACGACGCGCAGGTGCCGA
Source organism: Pseudomonadota bacterium (assembly GCA_021820845.1). Classification (GTDB taxonomy): domain Bacteria; phylum Pseudomonadota; class Gammaproteobacteria; order Burkholderiales; family Thiobacillaceae; genus Thiobacillus. The sequence goes on along the minus strand of JAKADC010000003.1, from coordinate 64,290 downwards.
CGGCGATGACGGCGGCCGCGCCTCCGGCCGCCTCCTTGAGGATGTCCACGTTAGACCGGCCGCCGATGCAGGAATAGGCGCCGTTCTGCCCCAACGGGATCGAACCGTCGACAATCAGCAGATATTTGCCCGCGTTCGCCTTCATCGCGTTCTGCCGGGCTTCCTCGGCCTGGTGGCCGGCGGCCGCCATCAGCGTCTCCTGGTAGTCCAGCGAGATCATGTCGAAGATCATGCCCTCGATGGTCGGGGAGTGCGAACGCGTGATCGATTCAGTGCAGCCGGTGCATTCCTGGAACGGCAGCCAGATCACCGAGGGCCGTCGCACCGCTGCCATCGCCTCGGCCATGGCGCGTCCCGCCGCGGGAGGCAGCGCCATCATCGAAGCGAGCGTGGCGCAATATTTGAGAAAAGTCCGGCGGGTGACGCCCTGCCGCGCGAGTGTATCGATCAACGGACCCTGCATGACGTTTTCCTCCTCCGGTGTAAAACATCAACAGCCTTGAAGCACGACAGCGTTCAATTCACTTTAGAGATCGGCGAGCAGACGCTCAAGCGTTTCCCGTCCCATGGCCACATCCTGGGGGTGCGCCTTCACCAGTTCCGGCACGAACGTCACTTCGAGGAACTGCGACGTCACCGCGCCCTGTTCATTGCGATGCGTGATCCACCAGACGCCGGGGCAGCCGGTCTCGCTCAGCGTCGATTCGCCGTTGGCGTCGAGCGTGACGTCGATTTCGCCGGGGCCCAGCGCGTTGCGCAGCCAGTCCATGTCGGCCGGCGTCAGCGGCAGCGCGGACAGGTCGATGGCCGACGGCACGCCGGTCTCTAGCAGGCGCTCCACCTGTTCGAGCAACTCGCGCAGGAGCGGCGGCGCGTTGCCGGTGAGACCCGGCTCGCCAGGCGGCGTAGTGTGGACGACCTGGATGGGAATGGCGTCAAGCGACATCGTGCCATTCCCGGATCAGGTCACGGATCGCCGCGCAGGCAGGGGGAATGGCGGCAGCGACGGCCGGAGTCGGCGTCTCGCCCCAATCGATGGTCTGCGGCTGGATCGCCAGCATGGCGCGTCTTTCCGGCCAATGGCCGGCGAGGATTGCAATGGCTCGCAAGTCGGTCAGGCCCACTTCGTGCACCGATGCCTTGCGATTGCCGACCAGGAAGGCGTCCATTTCCGTCCCTTCCAGCAGGGCCCAGCCGCCCGGCCGCGATTTGATGTTGGCGGCGTCGACGACGATCAGCGCATCCGCTTCCTCGATCGGTCCCGCCAGCGTGAATGACAGCGTGCCGCCGTCGAGCAGGGTCACGTCGGGCCGATTCGCGAGTTCGGGCTCAAGCGCGCGCAAAACGTGGATGCCGATTCCTTCGTCGGTAAGCAGCGTGTTGCCTATGCCGAGCACGAGCGTTTTCATGGCTGCAATCTATCAGCCGGCCATTCGAATAACAACCAAGCAATTCGCTCAAGTTTTTGATTCTTCATAATTATTTCGTAATATTCCAGCCGGGGCGCGGGGCCGGCAAATCACATATACTGCGTTCAGTGTAGATTCTGATTGCCGCCCATGTGTCTCGCCATTCCGATGCAGATCGAATCGATCGACGGCTTTACCGCCCGCTGCCAGGCGAAGGGCGTCTGGCGCGACGTCAGCCTGTTCATGATGCAGGACGCCCTGCCGGCCGTCGGCGACTTCGTCATGGTCCATGTCGGCTACGCGATCCAGAAAGTCGCCGAAGCCGACGCGCGCACCGCCTGGGAATTGCTCGACCAGATTCTGGGGGAAACCGGTGCATGAACTTGCCGTCGCGCAGGCGCTGGTCGAACAGGTCGAAAGCGTGATCGATCAGCACGCCGCCTCGGCCGCATCTCGGATCCGGGTGCGAATCGGCCCGCTCGCCGGCGTCGTCCCCGATCTGCTGGCGTCAGCCTTTCCGCTCGCCGCCGCCGGCAGCCGCATGGAACGCGCGACGCTCGATCTCGTCGACGCGCCGATCAAGGTGCGCTGCCAGGCCTGCGGCAGCGAAACCGAAGCCGCGATGAACCGCCTCGTCTGCGGCGCGTGCGGCGACTGGCACACGCAAGTGATCTCCGGCGACGAACTCCTGCTCGAAAGCGTCGAACTCGAAACGGCGCCTTCCCTGACCCCTGAATCCTGACCCCGGGCCCTGAAAAATGTGCGACACCTGCGGCTGCAATCTCACCCCCGGCAATCGGCATCTCGCGTTCAAGCCCGTCGCCAAGGGCGCGACGGCCGTCTCCGTGTTGAAGGGGCTGCTCGCCAAGAACGACGACCAGGCGGCGCATAACCGCGAGCACTTCGACCGCCGCGGCATCCTCGCGATCAACCTGATGTCCTCGCCCGGCTCGGGCAAGACCGCGCTGCTCGAAGCGACGCTCACGGCGCTGAAGGACGAATTCACCTGCGCGGTGATCGAGGGCGACCTCGAAACCGAGAACGATGCCGAGCGTATCCGCGCCAAGGGCGTGCAGGCGCACCAGATCGTCACCGGCACCGCCTGCCATCTCGACGCCCATCTCGTCCACGATGCGCTGCACCACATGACGCTCGACGGCGTCGACCTCCTCTTCATCGAGAACGTCGGCAACCTCGTGTGCCCGGCGAGCTTCGACCTCGGCCAGCACCTCAACGTCACCCTGCTGTCGGTCACCGAAGGCGACGACAAGCCGGCGAAGTACCCGGTGATGTTCCGCGCCGCCGACGCCATGCTGCTGACCAAGACCGACCTCCTCGCCGTGCTCGACGACTTCGATCCGGACAAGGCCGAAGCGCATCTGCGCGATCTCGCCAATCCGGCGCCGGTGCTGCGCCTGTCCGCCCGGAAAGGCGCCGGCATGGACGCCTGGGTCACCTGGCTGCGGGAGCAGTTGGCGGCGCAGCGCGCCCGCGTGGCGATCGGCCAGTCGCGCCGCCCGGCGATCCAGGCCGACGGGCAGCGCTATCACCGCATCACCGCGTAAGGGAGACGCCCCATGGACAACGCTCGCGCCTGGCTGGAAAAAATCCACGCCTTCGAGTTCGACCGGCCGGTCAAGATCATGAACGTGTGCGGCGGCCACGAACGCTCGATCACGCACGCCGGCATGCGCGGGGCGCTGCCGGAATGGCTCGAACTCATCCCGGGTCCCGGCTGCCCGGTCTGCGTGTGCCCCGAAGAGGACGTCTATCAGGCGATCCGGCTCGCGCTCGTGGACAAGGTGATCCTCGTCGCCTTCGGCGACATGCTGCGGGTGCCGGTGAACGTAAAAAAGGGCGAAGTGCGCTCGCTGGTCGAGGCGCAGGCCGCCGGCGCCGACGTGCGGCCGATCGCCAGTCCGCTGGATGCGCGACGCATCGCATTGGAGAATCCCGACCGTCCGGTGGTGTTCTTCGCGGCCGGTTTCGAGACCACCACCGCGCCAACCGCCGCGATGCTGACGGAGGGCATCCCCGACAACCTCGGCATCCTGCTCTCGGGCCGGCTCACCTGGCCCGCGGTCGCGATGCTGCTGGAGTCCAGCAGCCCGGGTTTCGATGCCCTGGTCGCCCCCGGCCACGTCTCCACGGTCATGGGGCCGCAGGAATGGAACTTCGTCGTCGATCGGCACGAGATTCCCACCGCGGTAGCGGGCTTCCGCCCCGAATCGCTGCTGGCGTCGTTCTATTCCGTGCTGCGGCAGCTGAAAAGCGGCGAATGCTTTCTCGACAATTGCTACCGCGAAGTCGCGCACCCGGACGGCAACCCCACCGCGCGGCGCATGATGGGCGAAACGCTCGACGTCGTCGATGCGAACTGGCGCGGGATCGGCGTCATCCCGAATTCGGGCTACGCGCTGAAGCCCGCCTTCGCGCAACACGACGCGCGCCTGCTGTTCCCCGACCATGCCGATCCGGACCGCCGCCGCGCGGGCGAAATGCCGCCCGGCTGCGACTGCGCGCGCGTGGTGCTGGGCAAGATCTATCCGAATCAGTGCCGTATCTACGGAAAGGCCTGCACGCCACGCCACCCCGTCGGCCCCTGCATGGTGTCGGACGAGGGCGCGTGCCGCATCTGGTGGGCGGGCGGCGTGCGCATGGCCGCCGATGGCTGAACGCACCGCCCGATTCATCACCATCAGCGGGCGGGTGCAGGGCGTGGGCTTCCGGCCCTTCGTCTACCGGCTCGCCCGGCAATACGGCATCAAGGGATGGGTGCGCAACGTCAACGGCGCGGTGGAAATCCATGCCGAAGGCGCGCCCGCGCAACTTCGGCAGTTCGGCGACGCGCTGCTGAGCGACGCGCCGCCCTTGTCGGCGCCCGGCCCGCTCGCCATGCGCGAGTGCGCGCCCGAGCGGGTCGAAGGCTTTTCCATCCTCGACAGCGCGGCATCCTGCGCGGCCGACATCCATCTGCCGACAGACGGATTCGTCTGCGCCGATTGCCTCGCCGAACTGCACGATCCGGCCGACCGCCGCCATCGCTACCCTTTCATCAACTGCACGCAGTGCGGACCGCGCTACACGCTGATCACCGCCCTGCCCTACGACCGCGCCAACACCGCGATGCGCGACTTCGCGCTGTGCCCCGATTGCCGGCGCGAATACGAGAATCCGCTCGACCGCCGCTTCCACGCCGAACCGATCGCCTGCCCGGTGTGCGGCCCGCACCTGCAATTCGTCTCGGACGACGACGCCCGCGACGGCGACGAAGCGGCGCTCGCCGGGGCGGTCGCGGCGTTGCGGGCGGGAAAGATCGTCGCGGTAAAAGGCGTGGGCGGCTACCACCTGCTGTGCGACGCCGCCTGCGACACGGCCGTCGCGGCCCTGCGCGCGAGGAAGCCGCGCCTCGCCAAGCCGCTGGCGGTGATGTTCCGCGATCCCGCCATGCTGCGTCGCGCGGTCGAGGCAACGCCGGAACAGGAAAGCTTCCTCGCCTCGCCCGCGCGGCCCATCGTGCTGCTGCCGGCGCGCGCCGACAACGGCCTGTCGGATCTCGTTGCCCCGGGCCTCGCGGAAATCGGCTGCCTGCTGCCCTACTCGCCGCTGCACGATCTGCTGCTCGCCGATTTCGGCGGCCCGCTGGTGGCGACGTCCGGCAATCTGTCCGGCGAGCCGGTGCTGACCGACAACGCGGAAGCGCAGGGCCGGCTCGCCCATCTCGCCGACGCCTTCCTGCACCACGACCGTCCCATCGTGCGGCCGGCCGACGATCCGGTGTACCGCGTCATCGCCGGTATCCCGCGCCCGTTCCGCCTGGGGCGCGGCAACGCACCGCTGGAACTGGATCTGCCCGTTGCGCTGCCCGAGCCCGTGCTGGCGCTTGGCAGCCACATGAAGAACACGCTCTGTCTGGCCTGGGGCGTGCGCGCCATCGTCTCGCCGCATATCGGTGAGCTCGGAACGGCACGCAGCCTCGATACCCTGGCGCAGGTGGCAGCCGACCTCCAGCGCCTGTACCAGGTCCGGGCGACGCGCCTGCTCGTCGATCGCCATCCCGGCTACGGTTACCGCCGCTACGCGCGCGACAGCGGGCTGAACGTGTTCGAGGTATGGCATCACCACGCCCATGCATCGGCGCTGGCCTGGGAGTTTCCGGACATTCCCGAGTGGATTGCGTTTGCCTGGGACGGCGTCGGCCTCGGCGAGGACGGCACGCTGTGGGGCGGCGAAGCCTTCACCGGCGCACCCGGCCGCTGGCGGCGCGCGGCCGCGTTCCGCCCCTTTCATCTGCCGGGCGGCGACAAGGCCGGACGCGAGCCGTGGCGCGCCGCCGCGGCGCTGCTGTGGGAAACCGGGCAGGCCGCGCCCTTCGCCCCCGACGCCTTGCATCAGGCCTGGTCGCGCCGGCTCAACAGTCCCTCGAGTTCGGCGGCTGGCCGGCTTTTCGACGCCGCCGCCGCCCTGTGCGGCGTGTGCAGCCAGGCCAGCTTCGAGGGTGAGGGGCCGATGCGCCTGGAAGCGGAAGCCTCGGCGGCCGCGGGCCCTGCCGTCGCGCTCCCGCTCGAACGCGACGCGGCCGGAATCTGGCGCAGCGACTGGGCGCCTTTGTTGTCCCTGCTGCGCGACGATGCGCTGTCCGTCGCCAAGCGCGCCGCCGGTTTCCATCTCAGCATGGCGCAGGCGCTGGTCGATCAGGCTCTACAATTGCGCGAGCAGTCCGGCATCGGAGCCGTCGGCCTCACCGGCGGCGCATTCCAGAACCGCCTGCTCGCCGAAGCCGTCATCGGGCGGCTCGAGGCCGCCGGATTCATTGTCCGGTTGCCGCGACGTATCCCGGTCAACGATGCCGGGTTAAGCTTGGGACAGGTCATCGAATTCATCCACTCGTAGAGATCCATGGACGACACCCGCATCCTTCTCGCGCACGGCAACGGCGGCCGCCTCATGCGCGAGCTCATTACCGACATCTTTGCCCGCCATCTCGGCAACCCGCTGCTCGACACCGACGCCGATGCCGTCACCCTGCCGCACGTCGACGGCGAGATCATGGTCACCACCGACGGCTTCACCGTCGAGCCGCTCGAATTCCCCGGCGGCGACATCGGCTCGCTTGCCGTCCACGGCGTCGTCAACGATCTCGCGGTCGCCGGTGCGGATCCGCTTTACTTCACGGTATCCGCGCTCATCGAGGAAGGACTGGACATCCGCGCCCTCGATCGCTACATCGCGAGCTTCGCGCGCGCCGCGCGCCAAAACCATGTCGTGGTCGTCGCCGGCGACACCAAGGTGGTGCGCCGCGGCGAAGGCAGCGGCCTCTATCTTTCCGTCGCCGGCGTCGGCGTCAAGCGCGCCGCCACCCGGCTCGCGATGGACCGCATCGCGCCGGACGACGTCGTGCTGGTGTCGGGCCCGGTGGGCGATCATGGCATCGCCGTGATGCTGGCGCGCGAGCAGTTCGGCCTCTCGGGCGAACTGCGGTCCGACTCGGCTTCGGTGCTGCCGCTGACGCGCGCCGTGCGCGATTTTCCCGATCTCAAGTTCATGCGCGACCCGACGCGCGGCGGCCTTGCGACCGTGGCGCACGAGATCGCGCGCGCCAGCGGGCACACCGTGGCGCTCGACCAGAACGCGGTACCGTTGCGGCCCGAAGTCGTGTCGGTCTGCGAGATGCTGGGCTACGACCCCTATTTTCTGGCCTGCGAAGGACGCGTCGTCGCCGTCGCCGATCCCTTCGCCGCCGGCGACATACTCACGCGCTGGCGCTCGCTGCCGGAAGGCCGCGACGCGTGCATCATCGGCCGCGTCGAGACGGGAGGCGCGCGCCTGATCCTGGAAACGGGACTCGGCGGACGCCGCGTCGTCGACGAACTGGAGGACGACCCGTTGCCGCGGATCTGCTGATGTCCCGGCAGGGCATTCTCCGGGGCGCCGCCACCCCGCGGGCGTTTCGCCTCCCGCGAACCCCGCAAGACGATTTGCCAACTCACCGTACAATAATCCCGATATGGGCACAGAACCCGCTTCCCCCAAGCGCCGCCGGCGTCCGCTCCGCACCTTCCTGATCGTCGTCGTGCTGGCCGGCCTCTTCGGCGGCGTGTGGTACTGGAGCGGCCATCGCGGAGGGTCGGCGCCCGGCGCCGGGATGAGGGGCGCAGGCGGCGCCCGCGCCCTGCCGGTGTCGGTCGCGACCGTTCGCCGCACCGACATTCGCGTCTGGCTGAACGCACTCGGCACGGTGACCCCGCGCAACCTGGCAATCGTCCGCGCGAAAGTGGACGGCACCCTGCTCCGCGTGAATTTCCGCGAGGGCCAGATGGTCAAACTGGGCGATCTCCTCGCCGAAATCGATCCGCGCCCATTCGAGATCCAGCTCGCCCAGGCGCAGGGCCAACTGATGCGTGATACGGCGCTGCTCGACAACGCCCACCTCGACCTCGCGCGCTACCAGGAACTGCTCGCCAAGGACGCCATCGCCCGCCAGCAGGTCGAGACGCAGAAGGCCCTGGTGCGGCAATATCAGGGGACCGTCGAAACGGACCGCAGCCAGGTCGCCGATGCGCGGCTGCAGCTGGAATACACCCGCGTCACCGCGCCGGCTTCCGGGCGCATCGGCCTGCGCCTGGTCGACCCCGGCAACCAGGTGCGCGCGAGCGACACCAACGGCCTGGCGAGCATCGCCCAGCTGCAGCCCACGACGGTCGTTTTTGCCGTGCCGGAGGCGAACCTGCCCGCGATCAATCGCAGGATCGCGGCGCGCGAAACGATCCCGGTCGAGGCATGGGACCGCGAGCAGAAAAACCGCCTGGCCGACGGCCGCCTCCTCACCACCGACAACCAGATCGACCCGGCCACCGGCACCATCAGGATCAAGGCCGAATTCGCCAACCGCGACAACGCGCTGTTCCCCAACCAGTTCGTCAACGTGCGCCTGCTGCTCGACACCCTGCCGCAAACCGTGGCCGTCCCGACCGCATCCATCCAGCGCGGCGACAAGGGCAGCTTCGTCTATCGTGTCGACGCGGGCGGCACCGTGACGATGGTGCCGATCGTCCCCGGGGCGGTCGACGGCGACTGGGTGGCGGCGGCCGGCGCGATCAAGGCGGGCGACAGGGTGGTCGTCGACGGGGCGGACAAGCTGCGCGACGGCGCCAAGGCGGAGATCATCGGGCCGGCCGCTGCCGCCGGCCGCGGGCGGGAAGGCAAGCACATGCCCAAGGCGTCGGGGGACAAGCAGCGGGCCGCCGCGAGCAACGCGCCGTCGGGCGGCCGCGGCAGCGCGGAGTAGACCGTTCCCGCCATGAACCCGTCGCGCCTGTTCATCCTGCGCCCGGTGGCCACCTCGCTGCTGATGCTGGCCATCCTGCTGGCCGGCGCGGTGGCTTACCGCCTGCTGCCCTTGTCGGCCTTGCCGGAAGTGGACTATCCGACGATCCAGGTCATGGCGCTCTACCCGGGCGCCAGCCCGGACGTGGTCACGGCTTCCATCACCGCGCCGCTGGAGCGCCAGCTCGGCCAGATGCCGGGGCTCAGGCAGATGTCGTCGACGAGCTCGGGCGGCGCGTCGGTCATCACGCTGCGCTTCAGTCTCGACCTCACGCTCGACGTCGCCGAGCAGGAAGTGCAGGCCGCCATCAACGCCGCGTCCAACCTGTTGCCGACCGACATGCCGCTGCCGCCTATCTACAGCAAGGTGAACCCGGCCGACGCCCCGATCCTCACGCTGGCGGTGACGTCGCCCTCGCTGCCGGTCACGCGCCTGCATGACCTGACCGAGAGTCGCGTCGCGCAGCGGATTTCGCAATTGCCGGGCGTCGGCCTCGTCACCCTGGCCGGCGGCCGCCGTCCGGCAGTCCGCATCCAGGCCAACCCCAGGGCGCTGGCCGCGTCCGGCCTCTCGCTCGAGGACCTGCGCGCGGCCGTCGGCGCCGCCAACGTCAACATGCCGAAGGGCAGCTTCGACGGCGCTCACCGCGCCTCGGCGATCGATGCCAACGACCAGCTGAAGACCGCCGACGACTACGTCAACCTGGTCGTCGCCTACCGGAACGGCGCGCCGATCCGCCTCAAGGATGTGGCCGACGTGATCGACGGCGCCGAGAACGCGCGCCTGGCCGCCTGGGCCAACACGCAGCCGGGCGTCATCCTCAACGTCCAGCGCCAGCCCGGCGCCAACGTCATCGAAGTCGCGGACCGCATCAAGGCGGCATTGCCGGCGCTCAAGGCGAGCCTGCCCGCCGCCATCGACGTCACGCTGCTGTCCGATCGCACCACCACCATCCGCGCCTCGGTCGACGACGTGGAGTTTTCGCTGCTGCTGGCGGTGGCGCTGGTGGTGATGGTGATCTTCCTGTTCCTGCGCAAGCTGTCGGCGACGATCATCCCGAGCCTCGCGGTGCCGATCTCGCTGGTCGGGACCTTCGGCGTCATGTACCTGGCCGGCTTCTCCATCAACAACCTGACCCTGATGGCGCTGACCATCGCCACCGGCTTCGTCGTCGACGATGCGATCGTGGTGATCGAGAACATCACCCGCCACGTCGAGGCGGGCGAATCGCCGATGGAGGCCGCGCTGAAAGGGTCGAAGCAGATCGGCTTCACCATCATCTCGCTGACCTTCTCGCTGATCGCGGTGCTGATTCCGCTGCTGTTCATGGGCGACGTGGTCGGACGCCTGTTCCACGAATTCGCCATCACGCTCGCCGTGGCCATCCTGATCTCGGCGGTGGTGTCGCTGACCCTGACCCCCATGCTGTGCGCGCGCCTGCTGCGCGCCGACGACCGGCACCGGCCCGATCCGCGCTTCCAGCGCGTCGTCGACACGTACGGGCGCGCCCTCGCATGGGTGCTCGACCGGCAGACCGCGACGCTGTGGGTTGCCGTCGCCACCCTGGCGCTGACCGTCGCGCTCTACGCGTGGATCCCCAAAGGCTTCTTCCCGGTGCAGGACACCGGCCTTATCCAGGGCGTCACCGAAGCCGACCAGACGGTTTCCTACGCCGCGATGGCTGCGCGCCAGCAGGCGCTCGCCGCCGAAATCCTCAGGGACCCGGCGGTGGCGAACCTGTCGTCGTTCATCGGCGTGGACGGCAGCAACGTCACGCTCAACAGCGGGCGCATGCAGATCGCCTTGAAGCCCCTGGCGCAGCGGAAGGAATCCGCGGCTGCCGTCATGCGACGGCTGACCGAAGTCGCCAGGCGGGTTCCCGGCATCGCGCTGTATCTGCAGCCGGTGCAGGACCTGACCATCGAAGATCGCGTCGCCCGCTCGCAGTACCAGTTCATGCTCGGCTCGCCCGACGCGCATGTCCTGGCGCAGTGGGTGCCCCGGCTGGTGGACCGGCTGAAGCAGCTTCCCGAACTGTCCGGTGTCGCGAGCGACCTGCAGAACGACGGGCTGCAGGCCTATGTGAACATCGACCGCGATGCCGCCGGACGCCTCGGCGTCTCCGTGGCGGCCATCGACAACGCGCTCTACGACGCCTTTGGCCAGCGCCTGATCTCGACCATATTCACCCAGTCCAACCAGTACCGCGTGGTGCTCGAGGTGAAGCCGGAATTCCAGGCCGGCCCGGACGCGCTCGCCGGCCTCTACGTGCCGACGGCCTCGGGCCAGCAGGTCCCGCTGTCCACGGTGGCACGCGTGGAAGAACGCGAGACGCCGCTGCTGATCAACCACGTGGGCCAGTTCCCGGCGGCGACCGTGTCGTTCAACCTCGGTCCCGGCGCGTCGCTGGGCGGCGCGGTCGCGGCGATCCGCGAGGCCGAGGCCGGGATGGGCCTGCCCGCGTCCATCGAGACCCGCTTCCAGGGCGCCGCGCTGGCCTTCCAGGCCTCGCTCACCAATACGCTGCTGCTGATCCTGGCGGCGGTGGTGACCATGTACATCGTGCTCGGCGTGCTCTACGAAAACGCCGTGCATCCGATCACCATCCTTTCCACCCTGCCCTCGGCCGGCGTCGGCGCGCTGCTGGCGCTGATGCTCGCGGGCGACGAGCTGGACATCATCGGCATCATCGGCATCATCCTCCTGATCGGCATCGTCAAGAAGAACGCCATCCTGATGATCGACTTCGCGCTTTCCGCCGAGCGCGAGCAGGGATTGCCGCCGCGCGAAGCCATTTACCAGGCCTGTCTGCTCCGCCTGCGGCCGATCCTGATGACCACGATGGCCGCGCTGCTCGGTGCCCTGCCGCTGATGCTCGGCACCGGCGTCGGCGCCGAGTTGCGCCAGCCGCTGGGCCTGGCCATGGTCGGCGGCCTCCTCGTCAGCCAGGTGCTGACCCTGTTCACCACGCCGGTGATCTACCTCGCCTTCGACCGGCTCGCGGCGCGGTTCAGGGCGACCCGTAGCGCGGCCGAAACGGCATGAGCTTCTTCGCCACCTTCATCCACAGGCCGGTCGCCACCACGCTCTTGACGCTGGGGATCGTGCTGGCGGGTGCGATGGCCTATTTCCACCTGCCGGTGGCGCCGCTGCCGCAGGTGGACTTTCCCACCATCGCCGTGCAGGCCGCGTTGCCCGGCGCCAGCCCGGAAACCATGGCGGCGACGGTGGCGACGCCGCTGGAGCGCACGCTCGGACGCATCGCCGGCGTCACCGAGATCACCTCGTCCAGCTCGCTCGGCAACACCCGCGTGGTGCTGCAGTTCGGCCTCGATCGCGACATCGACGGCGCGGCGCGCGACGTGCAGGCGGCCATCCAGGCGGCGCGCTCGCTGCTGCCGTCGGGGCTGCCGTCGATGCCGACGTACCGCAAGGTCAATCCGGCCGACGCGCCGATCATGATCCTCTCGCTCACCTCCGGCACCCTGTCGCCGGGGCAGATGTACGACGCCGCCTCGACCGTGCTCGCGCAGCGCCTGTCGCAGGTCGACGGCGTCGGCCAGGTGAACATCGGCGGCAGCGCGCTGCCGGCGGTGCGGGTGGAGCTGAACCCGACGGCGCTCAATCACAACGGCCTGTCGCTGGAGGAAGTGCGCGCCGCCATCGTCGCGAGCAATGCCTACCGGCCGCTGGGCGCGGTGGAGCGCGACGACCGCTACTGGCAGCTCGGCGCCAACGACCAGAGCCGCACCGCGGCGGATTTCCGGCCGCTGATCCTGCGCTACGTCAACGGCTCGGCGCTGCGACTCACCGACGTCGCCGACGTGCGGGATTCGGTGCAGGACGTGCGCACGTTCGGCGCCGCCAACGGCCGCCCGGCCGTGCTTCTGATCCTCTATCGCCAGCCCGGCGCCAACATCATCCAGACCGTCGATCAGGTCAGGACGCTGCTGCCGCATCTGCGGGCAAGCATCCCGGCGGCCATCGATCTCAACGTGGTCATGGACCGCACGTCCACCATCCGCGGCTCGCTGCGCGAGGTCCAGCGCACGCTCAGCATCGCTGTCGGCCTGGTGCTGCTGGTGGTGTTCCTGTTCCTGCGCCGGGTGCGCGCGGCGCTGATTCCCAGCATCGCCGTGCCGGTGTCGCTGATCGGCACCTGCGCGGTGATGTACCTTGCCGGCTACAGCATCGACAACCTGTCGCTGATGGCGCTGACCGTGGCGACCGGCTTCGTGGTCGACGACGCCATCGTCGTGGTCGAAAACATCAGCCGCCACCTCGAAGCGGGCAAGCAACCCTTCGAAGCCGCGCTCGCGGGGGTACGCGAAATCGGCTTCACGGTCGTGTCGATCAGCCTGTCGCTGGTGGCGGTCTTCGTGCCCATCCTGTTCATGGGCGGCATCGTCGGCCGCCTGTTCCGCGAGTTCGCGTTCACCCTGGCCGCGGCGATCCTGGTATCGATGGTCGTCTCGCTCACCACCACGCCGATGCTCTGCGCGCACCTGCTGAAACCGCGCCAGCGTGCCGAGGGCCCCTCCGGCGCATGGGGACGCTGGAGCGCCCGCCTGTTGCGTCGGCTCAAGGCCGGCTACCGCGCGAGCCTCGCCTGGTCGCTGCGCCACAGCGGCCTGATGCTGCTGCTGCTGGCGTTGACCATCGCCCTCAACGTGCATCTCTACATCACCATCGCCAAAGGCTTCTTTCCGCAGCAGGACACCGGGCGCGTCATCGGCGTCGTGCAGGCCGACCAGAGCATTTCCTTCCAGGCGATGCGCGAGAAAATGCGCGATCTCATGAGCATCGTCCAGCGCGATCCGGCGGTGGACACGGTGGTGGGCTTCACCGGCGGCGGCCAGAAGAATTCGGGCTTCATGTTCATCACGCTGAAGCCTTTGAGCGAGGGGCGCGCCCCGGCAGTCAAGGTGGTGGGGCGGCTGCGCGGCAGGCTGGCGCGCGTCGCCGGCGCCAGCCTGTTCCTCGTCCCGGCGCAGGACGTGCGCATCGGCGGCCGCCCGAGCAATGCCACGTACCAGTACACGCTGCAGGCCGACCATCTCGACGACCTGCGCGAATGGGAACCGCGCATACGTCGCGCGCTGATGGCGCTGCCCGAACTCGACGACGTCAGTTCCGACCAGCAGGACAAGGGCGTGCAGACGAGCCTGGTGTTCGACCGCGACCGGATGGCGAGCCTCGGCCTCACCATGCGCGCCGTCGACGCGACGCTCAACAACGCCTTCGGCCAGCGCCAGGTGTCGGTGATCTACAACCCGCTCAATCAGTACCGGGTGGTGATGGAACTCGCCCCCGAATGGCTCACCCATCCGGAATCGCTGCGCTCGGTCTGGTTCAGCACCCCGGCCGGCGGGCAGGTGGCGCTCTCCGACATCGCGCGCGTCGAGACCACCCATACGCCGCTGGCGGTCAATCACCAGGGCACCTTCCCGGCCACCACCATCAGCTTCAACCTGCCGCCGGGCGTGTCGCTCGGCAAGGCCTCGGCGGCGATCGACCGCGCGCTGGCCGAAATGGGCGTGCCGACCAGCGTGCACGGCAGCTTCCAGGGCACCGCCAGGGCGTTCCAGGAGTCGCTCGCGAGCCAGCCGTTCCTGATCCTGACCGCGCTGCTGACGGTCTACATCGTGCTGGGCATGCTCTACGAAAGCCTCATCCATCCGGTCACCATCCTCTCCACCCTGCCCTCGGCGGGCGTCGGCGCACTGCTGGCGCTGATGGCGGTCGGCCACGAATTCAACGTCATCGCGCTGATCGGCATCATCCTCTTGATCGGGATCGTCAAGAAGAACGCCATCCTGATGATCGATTTCGCCATCTGGCACCAGCGCCGGCACGGCGTCAGCGCCGCGCGCGCCATCTACCGCGCCGCGCAGATGCGCTTCCGGCCGATCATGATGACCACGCTCGCCGCCACGTTCGGCGCCGTGCCGCTGGCTCTCGGCAGCGGCGACGGCGCCGAGCTGCGCAACCCTCTTGGCATCGCCATCGTCGGCGGCCTGCTGGTGAGCCAGGCGCTGACCCTCTACACCACGCCGGTCGTCTATCTGCTGATGGACCGGCTGAGCAACCTCGTCAGGCGCCGACCCGCCCGGCCCGTGCCGGCACTGCATGGCGTATGAAGGAGACCCGAGTGCGATTGAGCGTGATCCTGTTCGTTCCCCTGCTGTGGCTGGCCGCATGCGCGGTCGGCCCCGACTACCGGCGGCCGGCGATGCAGCTCCCCGAGCGATTCAGCGAGGCCGGCAGCGAGTGGCGCGCCGCGCGGCCGGGCGAGTTCCAGGTGCCCGAACGCTGGTGGAGCGTGTTCGCCGATCCCGAGCTCGACCGGCTGGAAGCGCTGGTGGTGGTCGACAACCAGACACTCAAGGCCGCCGAGGCACGTTACCGGGCAGCGCGCGCGGCCGTCGACAGCGCCGCCGCGGCGCGCCTGCCGGTCGTGACGGGGAAGGCGGATGCCACGCGCAGCCGCAGTGCCGGCGTCACCGCCAACAGCGTCGGCCTCATGGCCAGCGCAAGCTGGGAGATCGATCTGTGGGGACGCGTGCGCCGCAGCGTCGAAGGGGCGCGGGCCCGCGCCGAATCGAGCGCCGACGACCTGGCCGCGGCGCGGCTCTCGACGCAGGCGCTGCTGGCCCAGACCTGGTTCGAATTGCGCGCCGCCGGCGAACAGCGCAGGTTGCTGGAGCGAACGCTCGCGGCCGACGCGCGCTTCCTCGGGCTGACACGCGACCGCTACGCTGCCGGCGTGGCGTCCGCGCTGGACATCGCGCAGGCCGAGACCCAGCTGGGCAGCGTCCGAACCCAGCTCAGCGAGGTCGAACTGCAGCAGGCGCAACTCGCCCACGCGCTTGCGGCGCTCCTGGGCGGCACCGACGCGCAGGCGACGGGCCTCGCGCCGCTGCCACCGGTCCCGCGGACGCCCGCCCTGTTGCCGTCGACATGGCTCGAGCAGCGCCCCGACATCGCCTCCGCCGAACGTCTGGCCGCCGCCGCCAACGCACAGATCGGCCTTGCCCAGACCGCCTTCTACCCGCTGCTCGACCTGGGCGCCTCGGCGGGATCCCGCGCCGGCACGCTCGGCCGCCTGTTCGACGCGCCGAATCTGCTCTGGTCGGTCGGCCCCAGTCTGGCGATGACGCTGTTCGACGGCGGCGCCCGCAGCGCGGCCGTCGCACAGGCGCGCGCCGGCTACGATGAGGCGGTGGCCACCTACCGGCAGACCGTGCTGACCGCGTTCCAGGAAGTGCAGGACAATCTCGCGGCCGCGCGCCTGCTGCAGCGGGAAGCGGACGAACAGGCGCAGGCGCTTGCGGCGGCGCGCCGCGCGCGGAGAATCGCGGAAGACCAATATCGCGCCGGCACGGTCAGCTCGCTCAACGTGATCACCGCGCAGACCGCGGAACTGGCCGCCGAACGCAGCGCGGTCGACATTCACGGACGCCGGCTTGCTGCGGCGGTGCAGCTCCTCAAGAATGCGGGCGGACGCACCGGCCCGCCGGCCGAGTAAGGCGCGCTCCGACCCGCTCGTGAGCCCGGCGGACCGATCCCGCCACGCATTGTGATTCCGATACCGAGGTGACCGATGGCCTGCAACCCTGACGTTCTCAAAGCCGTTCCGCTTTTTTCGCTGCTCGACGAGGAAGAACTGGCGGTCCTTGCCGGCCAGGTCGAACTGCGCAGCTTTGCCGCCCGCCAGCGCATCTACAAGAGCGGCGAGCCGAGCGCGCATGCCTTCATCATGGTGTCCGGCTCGGTCGAGGTCACGACCATCGACGAAGACAACCAGGTCGTCGTGCTCGGCGTGCCGATCCACGGCGAGGTGTTCGGGTTCGCGTCGATGCTGGCGCAGACGCCCCACCAGACCGACGCCACGGCGATCGAGCCGACCGAATGCATCGAGGTGGACCTGAACGACATCACGGTCCTGCTGAGAAAGAAACCGGACGCCGGACTGGACCTGATGACCGTCATGGGCAAGCAGTTCCATGCCACGGAAAGACTCGTTCGTCTGCGCGCCGCGCGCAATCCGAACGCCGTGATCGAGGAGGCCGAAACCCTCGGCGAGCGGGTTGCCGATACGGTGGCGTCGTTCGGCGGTTCCTGGACCTTCATCGTTTCGTTTGCCGTGCTCCTGGCGGTCTACTCGGCGATCAACGTCGAACTGGGGCAGAAAGCCTGGGACCCCTATCCGTTCATTCTGCTCAACCTGTTCCTTTCGATGCTCGCTGCGATCCAGGCGCCGATCATCATGATGAGCCAGAACCGCCAGGACAAAAAGGATCGCCTGCGGAGCGAACTCGATTTCGACGTGAATCGCCGGGCCCATGCCGAGATCCAGGGCCTTGCCCACCGGATCAACCTGTTGCACGACAAGATCGACGACGTCGACGAATTGCTCCGCAAGCCCGGACGGAACTGATTTCAGCGGCGCACTGTCTTAGTCTCCGAAAATTCCCCCTATTGAAATCCAGGATTGCTAGTATTCACCCCTTCCTTCACGAGCCTGCCCCCACCATGACCCACCCTGCCGACGGCGAGATTTCGGATACCTTCCTGACGAGCCTGCAATGCGCAGAACAGCGCAAGCATCCTTACCCGCATTGGCTCCTGGATCGATGTCTCCCCGAGGGGGTGGTCGATGCCCTGATCGCACTGCCCATCGCCCCCCCGCGGACCGAGTATGCGATCGGCCGGCGCGAAGCCAACAACGATTCGCGCGTCCATTTCGGCGTTGAAAATCAAAGCCGCTACGAGGTTGTCGCCTCGCTTGCCCGTGCGTTCCAGTCGCGGCGATTGGTCGACGCGTTGATGCACGAGACCGGCGCGCCCCTCGCCGGAACCTCGCTGCGCATCGAGTATTGCCAGGATACGGAGGGATTCTGGCTGGAGCCGCACACGGACATCGGCGTCAAGAAATTCACCATGCTGATCTACCTCAACCGCGAGCCTGAAGGCGCGGATTGGGGAACCGACATCTACTCGGACAAGGACAGCCATTTCGGGCGGGCGCCTTCGGCCTTCAATTCGGCACTCGTCTTCGTTCCCAGCGACAAGACGTGGCACGGCTTCGAGAAGCGGCCCCTGAACGGCGTGCGCAAATCGCTGATCGTCAACTACGTCAGCCAGGAATGGCGGAATCGTCAGGAGCTCTGCTTTCCGGACAGTCCTGTCGGGTAATTCATGCGGCCTGCGCGCCGGACCGTCCAGGCTCCGCGAAGGCGCCTTTCCGAACGAACACGCCTCGCGTTCCGGGAATGCACTCAGCTGCGGACGTCCGCCTCGCGCTGCCGCTCGTGCGACACCAGCCTGGCCAGCCCGGTCATCTCCTCCGCCAGCAGGCCCAGCAGGTCGTCCAGCGTCAGAATGCCGACGAGCCCGCCCGCCTGATCGACGACGGGCATGCGGCGGACACCCTTGTCGCGCATGTAGCGCAAGGTTTCGAAAAGCTCCTCGTTTTCGCGCACGGTCGCCAGTTCCGGCCCCATGATGTCGCCGATCGTGAGCGCCTCGGGATTCACGCCGGCGGCGACAACTTCCACCACGATGTCACGATCGGTCACGATGCCGACGGGCTGCCTGCGGCCGTCCCGTTCCTCGATCACCACCAGATCGCCCACGTGAAGGCGACGCATCAGGCGCGCGGCGTCGGCCACCGACAGCATCTTCTCCGCGATCGCCACCCTCCGATTGCAAAGTTCGCCGGCTGACATGATTTCATCCCCTTTTCCGCAGATCCCGCTTCTATTGAAGAAGGCCGATCTGGAAAAGCAAGGGGGTCACGGCTTGGCCTGGCGCCGACAGCGGTCGCCCCACACCGCCGCCTCGAGTCGCGAGCGCAGGTTCAGCTTCTTCAGCAGATGCTTGACGTGGACTTTCACCGTCCCTTCGGCGATGCCCATGTCGCGGGCGATGAGCTTGTTGCTCTTGCCCGCGATCAGGTGCTCGAGGGTCCGGTTCTCCTGCTCGGTCAGCCCCGCTTCGGAGACGTTCACCGGACGACTTTTTCCGCGCAGCGAGGTGACCAGCAACTGCGTCAGGCGCTCGCTGATCGTGATCTTGCCGCTCGCTGCCTCGACCAGCTGCCGCATCAGGTCTTCCGGCTCCATGTCCTTGAGCAGATAGCCCTCGGCGCCGGCCTGCAAGGCGGCGACCAGGTCGTCTGCCTGATCGGAAACGGTGAGCATGACGACCCGCGAATCGAGGCCTTCGTCCTTGATCGCCTTCAGGACATCGACGCCGCTCATGTCCTTCATGTTGAGATCGAGCAGGACTATGTCTGGATGGAGGCGCTGCACGAGCTGGATGCCCTCGGTGCCGCTCGCAGCCTCGCCGATGAAACGGAACTCGGGCGCAGCCTGGATCAGCTGGATCACGCCCTTGCGAAACAGGGGATGGTCGTCGACGACCAGGATGGTCTGAGGTTCGGGCTCGGTCATGGCTGGCTGGGCAATTGAACGGGATAAAGCGGAATAGTGTCGTAGCGGCCGCTCGGTGTGAAGTGCAGTGTAACGCGAGTGCCGAAAGCGGGAAGGTTCTCCACCCGCAGCGTGCCGCCCAGATTCCTTGCCCGCTCCTCCATGATCGCCATGCCGTAGTGATGCGCCCCCGCCGCCTGGTGCACGCCGATGCCGTCGTCGGTCACCGTCGCCGACACCGAGCCGTCGCTGTTGCACAGCACCTTGATTTCCGCCTGCCGCGCCTTGGCGTGGTTGAGCACGTTCGACAGCGCCTCGCGGATGATCTGGAGGGCGTGGATTTCCTCGTTCGGGGTGAGCGCGCAGCCCGCCAGATGCACCTCCAGCGAGATCGGGATGCCGGCACGCGCGATGAACTCGGTGACGGTGGTGCGCAGCGCAGCCGCCAGTCCCTCGCCTTCGATGCGCAGGCGGAAAGTCGTGAGCAGTTCGCGCAACTGGCGATACGCGCTATTGAGGCCCTCGCGCAACTCCGCCAGCACCTCGCCGGCTTCGCTGCCTGCGCCCGAACGTTCGATCAAGGGCTTCAGCCGGCTCACCTGGATTTTCATGTACGCCAGCGACTGCGCCAGCGAGTCGTGCAGCTCGCGGGCCATCGCGGCGCGCTCCTCCAGCAGCGACAGTCGCCGGCTCTGCTCGGTGCGCCGCGCCGTGCCGATCGCAATGCCGATGTGACGCGACAGCGCATCCAGCAATTGGGTCTGCCACGGCGCGAGTTCGCTGTCCGGCCGCATTTCCAGCTGCAGTACGCCATAGCGCCGCTCGGTATCCTTGAGCGGCAACGACAGCACGCGCCGGCCATCGCGCAGCGCATGCACGGCCACGTCCTGATGGGCGAGACAATCGGCGCAGCTCATGAGGCCGCACAGGTCGGCGTCGCCCCGGTCGGGGCGCAGCGTGCTGGCGATCATGCGCGCGTGCGTCTCGCCGGTCTCCACCAGGCACGCGACCCCGTGGCCCACGCCGAGCACGGCCTCCAGATCGTGCAGCAGGATGGCATACGTATCCTGCGCGACGGGGCCGTTGTAGAGCCGCGCGATCGAGTGGTAAAGCAGCTCCAGCGAATGGTTGGCGATGGTGAGTTCCGCGGTCTTTTCCTCCACCCGCGTCTCCAGATTCTGATACAGCCGCGAGAGGTCCTCCGCCATGTGGTTGAAGGCCTGGCCGAGACGCCCCAGCTCGTCCGGCCCGGTGTGCTCGGTCCGCATCGCGAGATTGCCGCGTCCGATGTCGGCGGCAAAGGCGAGCAGAACTTGCAGCGGCATAATCAGATCGTTGCGTGCCAGATACAGGGTCAGCACGCCGACCAGCAAGGTCATCAGCAGGGCTGCGCCCAGCACCATCCGCAGCACCAGGATCTTGGCCTCGGTATCGCGTTCGATCTGCTTGACCAGATGGTTGATTTCACCGACGAAGACGGCGACGTCGGTGATCAGCGGGACCCGGTTCGCTTCCGCGGGCAGACTGCCTCCGGCCTCCGCCCGAAAACGCGGCTTCACCTGCTTCCAGGCGCGCAGCACGGTTGCATAACTGCGCGAAAGCTCGGTCTCGACCCGTCTCGGCATCAGTGCCGTGATGTGCTGGTCGGTGAGCGTGGCCTCGAACGTCTTCACCGCCTCGTCCAGTTGGGCCGGCGAGTCCGCATCCTGCGACAGCCTCGCCGACAGGGCGAGACTCGTCATCCGGTATGCCTGCATGCGCAGACTGCCTGCCAGATTGATTGCAGCGGCGCTGCCCTGCACCGACTCGGCGATGATGCCCGAACTGGCCATCCCCAGGACGGCGAAACAGACGATCAGCGCAAGCGCGCCGCCCAGCTTCAGCAGCAGCGAATGTTGCAGGAACTCGAGTTGCTCTCTCATGTTCGCCTCGCGATGTTGTATACCCACCTAGTCAAAAAGAGGTACTCCAATTGCGCCTTTTGCTCCGGACCACGCTGTCCGGAGGAATATGTTTCCTATTGAAACAACAGGTTGCATGGCTTTCATGATGGCCGAAGCAGGAGGGCTCCCTCGGCCATCATCCCTATTTAAAGACCTTATGATCCTGTTTTCGGATTAGATTTTGTGCTAATTTTCAGGTGCGGCGAATTGTCGCACTGGCAGTCGGCGCTGACGTCCTTCTGCCCGTTATCCACCCATTCGGAAGAGACGTCGAGTTCATTTGAGACAGGGAGTCACACGACATGAAGCAGGACGATAGCAAATTACCCGATACCCAGCTTGATCTGGGGCGCCGCAAATTCATGAATACCGCCGCACTGGTCGGTCTTTCCGGCGCGGGCTTGTCGCTCGGGCTGTCGGCATGCAACAAGAAATCCGAGCCTGGCACCGCTACCCCGGCGGCAAAAGGCCCGGTCGCCGGCGGCGAACGCGCCGTCGACTACAGCAAATATGAGGTCCCGCCCGGCCAGCTCGACGACTACTACGCCTTTTCCAGCGGCGGCCATTCGGGCGAGTGCCGTATTTACGGCATCCCCTCGGGACGCGAGCTCAAGCGCATCCCGGTCTTCAACATGGATGCGCTGGTCGGCTGGGGCCTGACCAACGAGTCGAAGGCGATCCTCGGCACCAAGGCTGACGGTACGCCCAAGTACACCACCGGCGACACGCACCACGTCCATCAGTCCTACACGGACGGTGTCTACGACGGCAAGTACATGTTCGTCAACGACAAGATCCACGGCCGCCTCGCGCGCATCCGCATGGATACCATGGAAACCGACAAGATCATCGAACTGCCTAACGTCCAGGGCTTCCACGGCACCTTCCCCGACAAGCGCGACCCGGTCGACCCCAACATCAACCACACGACCCGCGTCTTCTGCGGCGGCGAGTTCGCGACTCCGCTGCCGAACGACGGGCGCGACCTGGAAGACGGCAGCAAGTACCGCTCGATCTTCACCTGCGTGGATTCGAACACGATGGACGTGCGCTGGCAGGTGCTGATCGACGGCAACTGCGACCTGGTCGCCACCTCCTATGACGGCAAGCTGACCTGCACCAACCAGTACAACACCGAGATGGGGCTGCATTACGAGGACATGATGGCGTCCGAGATGGATGCCTGCCTGTTCTTCAATGTCGCCCGCATCGAGGAGGCGGTGAAGGCCGGCAAGTTCAAGACCATCGCCGGCTCCAAGGTGCCCGTGGTCGACGGCACCAAGGCCGCCAACAAGGATCCGAAGACCGCGCTGACCTGCTACGTGCCGATCCCGAAGAATCCGCACGGCGTCAACATGAGCCCCGACGGCAAGTACTATGCCTGCGCGGGCAAGCTGTCGCCGACCGCCTCGGTCATCGAGCACGCGCTGGTGCTGAAATGGTTCGACGGCCAGCTGGCCAATCCGCGCGATGTGGTCGTCGCCGAACCCGAGATCGGCCTCGGCCCGCTCCACACCGGCTTCGACAACAAGGGCAACGCCTACACCACCCTGTTCCTCGACAGCCAGATCGTCAAATGGAACGTGGAGGCCGCGATCAAGGCGTTCAAGGGCGACAAGCAGGCCAAGGTCGTGCTGGACCGCATCGACGTGCACTACCAGCCGGGCCACGGCTTCACCTCGATGGGCGAGACCAAGGACTCGGACGGCAAATACTTCATCTCGGACAATAAATTCTCCAAGGACCGCTTCCTACCGGTCGGCCCGCTCCACGCCGAAACGGCGCAGCTGATCGACATCAGCGGCGACAAGATGAAGCTGGTCGCCGACCACTCGGTGTACTCGGAGCCGCACGATTCCATCATCGTTCGCCGCGACATCATCAAGACGCGCCAGGTCTACAATCTGGACGACTTCCCCCACGCGGTGAAGGACCCGAAGGACTCCGGCGTCTTCCGCAACGGCAAGAAGGTGACCATCAAGCTCACGAGCCAGGCGCCAGCCTTCAGCCTGCGGGAGTTCAAGGTCAAGAAGGGCGACGAAGTCACCATCATCCTGACCAACCACGACAAGGTCGAGGACCTCACCCACGGCTTCGCCATTCCGAAATACAACATCCAGTTCATCGTGAACCCGCAGCAGACCCAGTCCGTCACTTTTATCGCGGACAAACCGGGGGTATATTGGTGCTATTGCACCAACTTCTGCCACGCACTTCACCTGGAAATGCGCAGCCGTCTGCTTGTCGAAGCCTAAGCCAGCTCTCCGTTCCTTCTGCGCGGAAGGAACGGACGATCTCTGCAACGCGCCGCCGTCGAGCACGGGGGCGGCGCGAAGCTCGCGCACTTTGCAAATCATCGTGCGCAATCTTTTGATTTATAGTAATAATTAGCGGTTCTTCTCATGACACCCCTCACCCGTCTTGCTGCCCGTTTCCTGACGATGTTGTGTCTGTGCTGCGCCCCTGGGCTGGCATCGGCCAGCAGCTATGAGGCGCCATTGCCGGCACAACTGTCTACCGACCCCGACCTGTGCGCCTATGTTCCCTGCAAGGACGTGATGCCGGGCGCCGACAGCTTTTCACCTCGCAAGGGCAAGCCCGCCTACGTCGAGGCGTATCAGAGCACGAAAGGCGGTCACGGCGAAAAAGCCGGGCATGACGAGGACAAAGGCAAAGGTGCCGGGAAGGACGGCGAGGAACACGGCCGCAAGCTGATCGGTTACGTCTTCCTGTCCACCGACATCGTGGATATCCCGGCCTACTCGGGCAAGCCCGTGGTGACGCTGATCGGCATGGACACCAAGGGTGTCGTCACCGGCGTCCGCGTGCTGCGCCACTCGGAGCCGATCCTGCTGGTGGGCATTCCGGAGTCGGAACTCACCAAATTCGTCAAGCAGTATGTCGGCAAGTTCGTCGGCTCCAAGATCGAAGTCGGCTCGTCACGGCCCGACGAAGGCATGGTCGGCGTCGACGCAATTTCCGGCGCCACCGTCACGGTGATCGCGGAAAACCAGGTCATCCTGCGCAGCGGCCTCGAGGTCGCCAAGCAGGTGGGCATCGTCAAACCCACGATCCGCCCGCAGGCGAAGTTCAAGGATCTGCCGGACAAACTTGACTGGCAGGCCCTGCTTGCCGAGGGCAGCGTCCAGGAATTGAAGGTCAGGACCGAGGATCTTGGCGAGGCGCCGTCGCCGGAGCCCTATATCGATATCTATTTCGGCTATCTCAACCAACCGACCATCGGCCGCAGCATCCTGGGCGAGCACGGCTATGCGTCGCTGATGTCCCAGCTCAAGCCGGGCGAACATGCGATTTTCTTGATCGCCAACGGCCGGGGCTCGTTCAAGGGATCGGGCTTCGTGCGCGGCGGCATCTACGACCGGGTGCAGGTGTCGCAGGACATGGATTCGTTCACGTTCCGCGATCTTGACTATCACAACCTGTACGGCATCGAGGCCGCCGGTGCGCCGTCGTACAAGGAATCGGCCATCTTCATCATTCACTCGCCGACCTTCAGCGCGGCTTATCCGTGGAGCCTGGTCTATCTCGGCAACAAGCGCGATCGCGAGACCGGCGCCAAGACCTTCGCGAGCTTCGACAAGGAATACTGGATGCCCGCCCGCTATCTGGAAGGCGGACGTCCGGTCGTCGTGAAACCCGAGCCGACGTGGGTGAAAGTCTGGAAGGCGCGCAAGCTCGAAATCGTATTGTTCGTGCTTTGGCTCGTGCTGTCGGGAACGGTGTACGCGCTGCGCGACAAGCTGGTCCGGCGCTCGACGATGAAGGACACGCGCTGGAAAGACATTCCCCGCTATGTGATGTGGATTTCCTCGATCGGCTTCGTCGGGTTCTATCTGCTCGCCGTGCCGTCCATCACCCAGGTGCTGACGTGGTTCCACTCGATCCTGTTCGACTGGCGTTGGGAGTTGTTCCTGTCCGACCCCTTCATCTTCCTGTTCTGGATTTTCATCATCGTCACCGTATTCTTCTGGGGACGCGGAATGTTCTGCGGCTGGATGTGCCCCTACGGTTCGCTCGCGGAACTGGCCTATCACATCGCCGGCAAGGTGGGGCTGAAACGCTTCCAGCGCCATCTCCTGCCCCGCAGCTGGCATGATCGCCTGAAGTGGATCAAGTACGGCGTCTTCACCGTTCTGCTCGCCGTGTCCTTCTATTCGATGGGCATCGCCGAGAAGCTCGCCGAAGTCGAGCCGTTCAAGACCACGTTCCTGGTCGGCGTCTGGAATCGCACCTGGCCTTTCGTGACGTTCTGGACCGCGCTATTCGTTGCCTCGCTCTTTTTCGAGCGTCCTTTCTGCAAATACCTGTGCCCGCTCGGCGCGGCGCTCGCCGTTCCGTCGACCTTCCGCTGGTGGGGACTCAAGCGCAAGAAGGAATGCGGGCCGTGCGCGGCGTGCCAGGTCGGATGCGGCTCGCAGGCGATCGACGATGCCGGCCGGATCGACCAGCGGGAATGCCTGCTGTGCCTCGATTGCCAGGTGCTCTACTACGATGACCATGCCTGCCCGCCGCTGGCGCAAGAGCGCAAGCGGCGCACCAAGGCCGGCGAACCGCTGACGCCCATCGGCGCGAACGGCTACTTCATCCCGATCGTGCCCGTCAGCGCGGCGGCCGCGCCGGCGTCGGCCGCGCGGCAAAGCCTGCCTGCCTTCGTCGGCCAGGAGTTGTTCGACCATCTGTTCCCGTGGAGCCGCAAGGTGTTCCAGCAGCCGATCCTGCTGCAGGCGACCATGTTCGGGCTGACCGTCCTCGTGACCTGGGTGTGGGTGCTGGGCGCCGCCGGCCGGATCGGTCCCGGGATCGTTCTCGGCTGGTGGGTCGGCTGGAGCGTCTACGAGCTGGTCGTGCGCATGCGCTGCAAGCCGTATGTGAAGGACGGCCCGTGGTGGGGACGCAACCTGCGGCCCGCGTCGTGGGCGGACATGGCCTCCTACGTGGCGTTCAAGAACCTGCTCATCGCCGCCGCCCTGTTCCTCGTCATGAAGGGCACTGGCATACTCGACCTTCTTCAAGGCCTGCCTTCGTTTCAATGACTCTTCCGACTGGGTGTCCCAGCACCACCACGCAGGATCGGCTGAGGCGCCGATCCGCCGCATGGCATGCGGTTCTCCTCGGCGCGCTGGGCTGCCTGCTGCACGCCCCCCCCGCCGCCGCGGCCGTCCTCACGGTCCATCCGGGCCAGTCGATCAGGGCAGCGATCGCGCAGGCCCGTCCCGGTGACGAAATACGTGTCGACCGGGGCCTGTATCGGGAAAACCTCCGCATCGACAAGCCCCTTACGCTCAAGGGAATCGATCGCCCCACCGTGAGCGGCGGCATGAAGGGCGACACCATCCGCATAACCGCAGCCGATGTCACCATCGATGGGATGATCGTGCGCGATTCGGGCGACGATCAGGTTGCACAGAATGCCGGCGTCTACATCCAGCCGGGCGCCGACCGTGCCGCCGTGCGCAATTGCGATCTGACCTACAACCTTTTCGGCCTCTGGATCGAGAAGGTCAAGGACGTCGATATCCGCGACAACGTCATCACCGGCAAGCGCGATTACCAGTCGGCGCGCCGAGGCAACGGCATCGAGCTCTACAACACGACGGGTGCCCGCATCGTCGGCAACCAGATCAGCTTCGTGCGGGACGGTATCTACGTGGACGTCTCCCACCATGCGATCTTCCGCGACAACCGCATCCACGACGCGCGCTACGGGACGCACTACATGAATTCCTACTACAACGTGTGGGAAGGCAACGAGTCCTATCACAACCGCGGCGGCCTCGCCCTGATGGAGGTGCGCAATATAGTCGTGCGAAACAACCGAGCATGGGGCAATTCCGATCACGGCATCATGCTGCGCACCATCCAGGACTCGGTAATCGAGGGCAACATCGTGGCCGGCAACAACCGCGGCTTCTTCATTTACGATGCCGAATACAACACGATCCGCAACAATCTCGTTGTGGACAACACGGTCGGCGTGCACCTGTGGGCGGGTTCCTATCACAACAAGGCGGAGGGAAACGATTTCATCTCGAACCGCACCCAGATCAAGTATGTGGCTGCCCGGGACGACGTCTGGCCGGGCAACTACTGGAGCAATTATGTCGGCTGGGACCGCAACGGCGACGGCATCGGCGACGTGCCCTACGAAGCGAACGATATGGTCGACTACCTCTCGTGGCGCCACCCGATGATGAAGCTGCTGCTGGCGAGTCCGGCCGTCCAGACGCTGCGCATGGTCAGCCAGCAGTTCCCGCTGCTGCGCGCGACCAGCATCGTCGATCCCCAACCACGGATGCAGCCCCACAACCCCGACTGGAGACAATGGCTTGGCCGATACTATCCCCGATCCCGATAACGCCGACGCACCGCTGATCGTCGCGCGGGGGGTGCGCAAGCACTATGGCAGCATCCACGCCGTCGACGGCGTGGACCTCGACATCCGCAGCGGCGAACTGTTCGGCCTCATCGGACACAACGGCGCGGGAAAAAGCACGATGTTCAAGATGATGCTCGGCCTCATCCCGGCCACCGCGGGTGAAATCCGCATCGGCGGCGCGCTCGTGACGGGCGGCGACTTCCGTGCGGTGCGCCGCACGGTCGGCTACCTGCCAGAAAACGTCGTGCTCTACGACAATCTCACGGGACTCGAAACACTGGGTTTCTTCGCCCGGCTCAAGGGCGCCTCGCTGGCCGAAGCCGTCCCGACGCTCGAGCGCGTGGGGCTTGCGCACGCGGCGCGTCGACGCGTGCGCGAATATTCCAAGGGCATGCGGCAACGCCTCGGCTTCGCCCAGGCGCTGCTCGGCAAGCCCCGCATCCTCTTCCTCGACGAGCCGACCACCGGCCTCGACCCCGAGGCCATCCGCAGCTTCTACGCGATGCTGCGGCAGCTCAAAAGCGAAGGCGTGACCATGGTGATCACCTCCCACATCCTGGCTGAAATCCAGGAACGGGTGGACCGCCTCGCGATCATGAGCGAAGGCAGGATCCAGGCCACTGGAACCGTCCAGGACCTGCGCGAGCAGGTGGATCTGCCGCTTTGGTTCACCGTGCGCGTGGCGAAACCGGATTTCGAGGCGGTGCGCGACGCGCTCGCCGGCCTGCCCATCGACGCGGTCGAGGCGAACGAGGATCACGTCAGGGTGCAATGCCGGCGCGAGGCGAAAATGGCGGTGATCGAGGCGCTCGCGAGGCTGGACGGCCGGGTTCGCGACCTCACGGTGCGCGAGCCGTCGCTCGAAGACGTATTCTTCGGTTTTTCGGACTGAGAGGCGCCATGGAAATCGCACAGATCGCCACCATCGCCAGCAAGGAATTCTGGGACCGCATCCGCAATCGCTGGGTGCTGGCCGTGGCGCTGGTCTTCACCGCCTTCGCGCTGGTCATCGCCTATTTCGGCGCAGCGCAGCAAGGTTCCGTCGGCTTTCGCTCGATCGATGTCACCATCGCGAGCCTCGTGAGCCTGGTCATCTACCTGATCCCCCTGATCGCACTGGTGCTCGGCTTCGACGCCATCGTCGGCGAACGCGAACGCGGATCGCTCGACCTGCTGCTCTCGATGCCGATCACCCGCCTCGAGCTTCTGCTCGGAAAATATTTCGGCCTCGCCGCGGCGCTGACGTTCTCGACCGTTGCCGGGTTCGGGCTGGTGGCGGTCGTGCTGTCAGCCAGTCTCGATCTCAACGCCCTGTTCCATTACGCCGGCTTCATGCTCAGTTCGGTGCTCCTCGGCTGCGCCTTCCTGAGCCTGGCGGTGATGCTGTCGGTATTCGCCGCCGACCGCACCCGGGCGTCGGGCCTCGCGATTGCGACCTGGTTCTTTTTCGTGCTGGTATTCGATCTTCTGCTGCTCGGCGCGCTGGTCGTCACCGGCGGCCAGTGGGGCGGCGATGTCTTTCCGTATCTGCTGCTGGCAAACCCGGCCGACGTGTTCCGCATCCTCAACATCTTTTCCATGAACGACATTCGCACGATGTACGGCCTGGCGACCGTTTTTCCCAGCGCACTCGCCGACCCCTGGCTGCTGGGCCTCGTGATGCTCGCCTGGATCGCGTTGCCCCTGTGGATTGCAACCTGGAGATTCCGTAAATGACGCCTTTTCGACGCACCTTGATCGTTTCCATCCTCGCGGGGGCCGCGCTGGTCGGCTGCGGACGGTCGGCCGACACCGCGACGGCGACGCCGCAGGACTTCGACCGCAGCACGTCCTGCACGCTCGACGGCATGCTGCTCGCCGACTATCCGGGGCCCAAGGCGCAAATCTTCTACGCGGGACAGAACGAGCCGGACTTCTTCTGCGACACCATCGAAATGTTCCACGTCTATCTGACCCCGGAAGAAGTCAGGAAGGTGCGCGGCATCTTCGTCCAGGACATGGGCAAGACACCCTGGGATGAACCGCGCGGACACTGGATCGACGCCCGAAGCGCATTTTACGTTTATGGCAGCAAGCGGGAAGGGTCGATGGGGCCGACGATCGCCAGTTTTGCGCTGCAGCAGGACGCGACGAAATTTTCCGCACAATACGGCGGCAAGGTCTACCGGTTCGGGGATATCACACCCGACATGGTCGTGCTGGACGGCGGTGTTCTTAACGACAGGAAAATGTGACCATGGCGGGCTTTTTTGATTACGTCGACTTCGACACGGCAACCGAAATCGAGCAATTGTCGCGGCTGACCTACGAGCTCCGGGAAAACCGGCGCACCATTCTCGACCTTCACGGCGTCGAAGACGAGACGGCGCTCCTGCAGCGCATCCAGGCGGGCGAGCTGGCCGAGCACCCTGCCTATGAGCACTATCTCGCTGCGCGGATTCTCGCAGACACCCGCGAGACAGCCCGCGCGTCGCTCACGGAGCGACTGAAGGAGGCCAACCAAAAATGAACTTTCACCTCGAACTCGGTTCGGCGATCGAGGAAGCCTTTCCGGAGGACATCGAGGGGCCGGTCGAACACAAGCAGGACGCGCTGATCGTGCGCCTTCGAAACGGCGTGACGCTCGATGTGCGCTACGCCGCATCCGACGCCTATTCGCTGCGCTGGAATTACGGCGACGCGGAATCCGGCATCGACACGGCGCCGATGCATCCCGGGCTTGCGACCTTCCCCAATCATTTCCACGACGCCGCGGGCAGTGTCGTCGCCGACCCGGTCACGCGCCTCGACGCCTCCCCTGAAGACAATCTGCGCCGCCTGGTCCAGGCCTTGCTGGACGACCCGATGCTCGGAGCCAAGGATATTGGCTGATGGCGCGAGCGGTTGGACGGCTGCTGTCGGGCGGAACGACGATCGCACTCGCCGCGTCCCTGTTGCTGCTCGCCGACGGACAACCGGCACACGAAATCGATTCGTTCAGGAACGATCTCTGCATCGTCGCGCCCGCGACCCCCTATGACCCCTCTTCAGGCCTGGCGATGTACGCGCCACGGCCGATACCCGCCAGTGCCCGCTGCCCCGTGTGCGGCATGTACCCGGCACGCTTTCCGCGCTGGGCCGCGCAGGTGATTTTCAAGGACGGGGCGACCCATTTCTTCGATTCGCCGATCAACCTGTTCGACTTCCTCCAGCGCGTCGACCATTACGACCGCCGCTATACGTTCAACGACGTCGCGGTCAGCTACGTTCGCGACCTTGAAAGCGGTCGATGGATCGACGCGGGACAGGCAGCCTTCGTCCTGGGCTCGAACGCAGCAGGCCCGATGCGCAAAGCCGACCTGCCGGCGTTCGAAAGCCGCGGCGCGGCGACGGACTTTAGCCGTCGTCACGGCGGCACCGTACTGAGCGCCGCGGACGTCACCCCTCAAGTGCTGCAGTCGCTGGGCGGCGCCAGGCATCATCATTCCGCGGACGCCGCACCATAAAAAAGGGGGAGATGCGCTCTCCCCCTTCGTCGGCCGAGGCAACCCCGGCCGTTCTCAGCTTGTGCTTGTCGGGCCTGGTCAGCCGTTCTTGGCCTTGTCGACCATGTAGTTCACAGCGGCCTTCACTTCGTCGTCCGTGAGCTTGGGATTGCCGCCGCGAGCGGGCATCTGGCCTTTATTGCCCGTAAACCCTTCGAGCGCGTGCTTGTAAAGAACATCCATGCCCTGGGCGATGCGCGGACCCCACTCGTCCTTGTTGCCGAACTTGGGCGCGCCCGCTGCACCCGAGGCGTGGCACATCGAGCAGACGGCGCCGAACACTTTCTTGCCGACCTCGTTCTCGTCGCCCGAGCCGTTCTGCGCCGTCTCGTCATGCTTTTCCTCCGTGGCCGGTGCCGGAGCTGCCGCCTCAGGGGCGGCGGCCGGCGCCGCGGGAGCCGCTGCTTCGGGTGCAGGGGCGGCGGCCTCGGGAGGTGCGCTTTCCTGCTTGCCGCAGGCGCCCAGCAAAGCCGCGAGTGAAAGGGCCAGTACGAGTGATGTCTTCTTCATTTGAATTTCCTGTTTTACAGATGAAAGTTGAGGGTTTCCGCGTGTGCGCAAGCGGTGCGCAGCCTCCCACACGGGCGGGGCGAGGCATCCGGAGCTGTCGACCCGGATCGTCGGGCCTCGTCATAGGTGCAAAATATAGCACGGAGGGAGGTATCTCGCCCCTGCCGCCCAAGCACTACTCCCAATTAGTAGCACGTCGCGATACAACTCGTCCGCGTGACGAAATATTCCTTTCCAATCATGTATTTGTGCTGATACCCCTTCTACCCCTTTGGAGGTAGTCCGCCTCTTTTTTCCGGTCGAAGACGGTCTTTTTTTCTCCTGCCGGACGCATACACTGCGTTCACCATTTCAGATAAACCCATCTGGAATACAGGTAAAGGAGGCAGCATGGCAACCCATACCCAGAAGCAGGTTTCGGTGCTTACCCTGAGTACCCTAGCCTTCACGGTCTGCTTTGCCATCTGGATGATGTTCGCCGTCATCGGCATCCCCATCAAGGCCTTGCTGAACCTGAACGAGACGGAGTTCGGCATCCTCGTGGCGACGCCGATCCTGACCGGCTCGCTCATTCGTCTGCCGCTCGGCATGTGGACCGACAAGTTCGGTGGACGCATCGTCTTCTTCGTTTTGATGGTCGCGACGGTCGTTCCGATCTGGCTGATCGGCTACGCGACCGCCTACTGGCACTTCCTGTTCCTGGCGCTGTTCGTGGGCGTGGCCGGCGGATCGTTTTCCGTCGGCATCGCCTACGTGGCGCGCTGGTTCCCCAAAAAACGGCAGGGGTTCGCCATGGGCATTTTCGGCGCGGGCAACTCGGGCGCGGCGCTGACCAAGTTCGTCGCGCCGACGCTCGTCGTGGCCTACGGCTGGCAGTCGGTGGCGCACGTGTACGCCGTGGCCATGCTGCTCATGGCCATCCTGTTCTGGATCTTCACCTACACGGACACGAAGCACCACGTGCCGGGGCAAGTCACCTTCAGGGAGCAGCTCCTCGCGCTGAAGGATCCTAACGTCTGGAAGCTCTCGCAGTATTACTCGATCGTGTTCGGCGGCTACGTCGCGCTATCGCTCTGGCTGACCAAGTATTTCATTACCGAATACGGCTTCTCCATCAAGACCGCTGCGCTGATGGCGGCCTGCTTCTCGCTTCCCGGCGGCGTGATGCGAGCGGTGGGCGGCTGGATCTCGGACAAGGTGGGCGCGCATCGCCTCACCTGGTGGGTGATGTGGATATCGTGGATCTGCCTGTTCCTGCTGTCCTACCCGCAGACCGACATGGTCATCCAGACCGCCAAGGGCGAATTCGCGCTGCACATCGGCCTCAACGTCTGGGTGTTCACGGCGCTTCTGTTCATCCTCGGCCTGTCGTGGGCGTTCGGCAAGGCGTCGGTCTTCAAGTACATCTCCGATGAATACCCCGACAACATCGGCGTCGTCTCGGGCATCGTCGGGCTGATGGGCGGCCTCGGCGGCTTCATCCTCCCCATCCTGTTCGGCGCCATCGTCGACCTCACCGGCATCAGCAGCGGCATCTTCATGCTGCTGTACGGCATCACGTGGGTTTCCCTCATCTGGATGTAT
This sequence comes from Pseudomonadota bacterium, assembly GCA_021820845.1. Lineage (GTDB taxonomy): Bacteria > Pseudomonadota > Gammaproteobacteria > Burkholderiales > Thiobacillaceae > Thiobacillus. The sequence continues at coordinate 31,160 of JAKADC010000003.1, read as the reverse complement.
CTGACCGAGGTGCGCAAGGTGCCGGTGATCCGGACCTCTGCGATCGACACCCTCGAATAATTTCTGATCTTCAGGAGCGCGCAATGTCTATCAATATCAAGGAATGGAATCCGGAAGACCAGACGTTCTGGGAAACGACCGGCAAGAAGGTCGCCTATCGCAACCTGTGGATTTCGGTGCCCGCGCTGCTGTGCGGTTTCGCGGTATGGCTGATGTGGGGAATCATCACCGTGCAGATGTCCAACCTCGGCTTTCCCTTCACCCAGGATCAATTGTTCACGCTGACCGCGATCTCGGGCCTCGCCGGCGCGACGATGCGCATCCCGTCGTCGTTCTTCATCCGCCTGGCAGGCGGACGCAACGTCATCTTCCTCACGACCTCGATGCTGCTGGCGCCGGTGATCGGAACCGGCATCGTCCTTCAGCATCCCGACTGGCCGCTGTGGACGTTCCAGCTGATGGCGCTGTGGTCAGGCGTGGGCGGCGGCAACTTCGCGAGTTCGATGTCGAACATCAGCACCTTCTTCCCCAAGCGCCTCCAGGGGACCGCGCTGGGAATCAACGCCGGGCTCGGCAACTTCGGCGTCACCACCATGCAAATCCTCATCCCGCTCGTGATGACGGCAGGCGTGTTCGGGGCGCTGGGCGGCGAACCGATGACCCTGGTGAAGGACAGCGGCTGGATCTTCGGAAAGATTCTCGCCGGCACCCCGACCTACATCCAGAACGCCGGTCTCACCTGGGTGCTGTCGCTGGTCCCGCTCGGCATCCTCGCGTGGTTCGGCATGAACAACCTCTTGCCGGTGTCGCCCGACGGGAACCACACGTTCTCGGCCTTCATCAAGGTGACCTGGCTCTACACGCTCGTCTTCGTTCCCGCCATCGGCGGCCTCTATCTCTACCTGCCTGCGCCGACCGGGCTCGGGCTGCTCAACATGTGGGTGGCGATGCCCCTCATCATCATCGTCACCCTGGTGATCCTGAAACTCGCCGCATTCGGGCCGATGAAGGAGAACATCGCCAAGCAGTTCGCCATTTTCCGCAACCGACACACCTGGTCGCTGACGGCGCTCTACCTGGTCACCTTCGGCTCGTTCATCGGCTTCTCGATGGCACTGCCGCTCTCGATCACGGTCATTTTCGGCGACACCCACACGTTCAATGCCGTCACCGGCGCGTGGGAGCACGCGAAGAATCCGCACGCGCCCTCGGCGCTGACCTATGCGTGGATCGGTCCCTTCGTCGGTGCCCTGATCCGTCCCGTCGGAGGCTGGATCGCGGACAAGGTCGGCGGCTCCATCGTCACCCAGATCATTTCGGCGGTGATGGTCGTCGCCTCGGCTTACGCCGGCTGGGTCATGATGCAGGCCTACCACTCGGCCACGCCCGAGGCGTATTTCACCCAGTTCCTCGTCGTCTTCGTCGTGCTCTTCGCCGCCACCGGCATCGGCAACGGCTCGACCTTCCGCACCGTCGGCGTGATCTTCGACCGCGTGCAGGCCGGTCCCGTCCTCGGCTGGACGTCCGCAGTCGCCGCCTACGGCTCGTTCATCGCGCCCGAGGTGATCAAGAACCAGATCAAGGCCGGCACGCCGGAAAACGCGATGTACGGCTTCGCGGTCTTTTACGCCGTATGCCTGGTGCTGAACTGGTGGTTCTACCTGCGCAAGAACGCCTACATCAAGAATCCGTGAGACGCGGATCGCTTGCGAAGTGCGCGAAGAAGCCGGATGCGCCTTGTCTTCTTCGAGCGATTCCCTCGGGAATTTCGCAGACAAAACGAAATTGAAATAGGAGCACCATGACATGAGCCATTTTCTCGACCGACTGACCTTCTTCAAGAAAACCGTTGCCGAGTTTTCCAACGGCCACGGCGCCGTCAGCAACGAGGACCGCAGCTGGGAGAACGCCTACCGCAGCCGCTGGCAGCAGGACAAGATCGTGCGCTCCACCCACGGGGTGAACTGCACCGGTTCGTGCAGCTGGCGCATCTACGTCAAGAACGGCCTGATCACCTGGGAGCTCCAGCAAACCGACTATCCGCGCACCCGCGCCGATCTGCCGAACCACGAGCCCCGCGGCTGCCCGCGCGGCGCCAGCTATTCCTGGTACGTGTATTCGGCGCAACGCGTCAAATATCCGTTGATCCGCGGGCGCCTGATGGAAATGTGGCGCGAGGCCCGCAAGACCATGGACCCGGTCGCCGCCTGGAAATCGATCAGCCAGGACAGCGAGAAGGCCCGGCGCTACAAGTCGGTGCGCGGCCAGGGCGGGTTCGTGCGCGCCACGTGGGACGAGGTGACCGAAATCATCGCCGCCTCCAACGTCTTCACCATCAAGGAATTCGGCCCCGACCGCATCTATGGGTTCTCGCCGATCCCCGCCATGTCGATGGTGAGCTACGCGGCGGGCAGCCGCTACATGTCGCTGATCGGCGGCGTGTGCGGCTCGTTCTACGACTGGTACTGCGACCTGCCGCCGTCGTCCCCGCAGGTATGGGGCGAGCAGACCGACGTCCCCGAATCGGCCGACTGGTACAACTCGACCTACCTGATGGTGTGGGGCTCCAACGTGCCGCAGACGCGCACGCCCGACGCCCACTTCTACACCGAGGTGCGCTACAAGGGCACCAAGACCGTCGCCGTGTCGAGCGACTTCGGCGAGATGGTCAAGTTCGGCGACATCTGGCTCGCCCCGCGCCAGGGCACCGACGCGGCGCTGGCGCTGGCGATGGGCCACGTCATCCTCACCGAGTTCCACGCGCGGAACCGCAGCGAATACTTCGATTCCTACTGCCGCCAGTACAACGATTTCCCGATGCTGGTGATGCTGAAGGATCACGAGGGCAGCCTGGTCGCGGACCGCTACCTGCGCGCCTCCGACCTCGTCGGCAACCTCGGTCAGGACAACAACCCCGAATGGAAGACGGTGCTCTACGACGAGAACACCGGCTATCTCGTGGCGCCCAACGGTTCGATCGGCTTCCGCTGGGGCCAGTCGGGCGCGTGGAACCTCGAAATGCGCGACAGCTATTCCAACAAGGACGTGAAGCCGCAGCTCACCCTGCTCGGCAGCCACGACGCCGTCGTCGAGGTGGCGCTGCCCTACTTCGGCGGCGACGACCATCCCGAACTGCTCGGCCGCAATCTGCCGGTCAAGGTCATCAGCGTCGGCGGCAAGGACGTCCATGTGGCGACCGTCTACGATCTGACGCTGGCCAACTACGGCGTCGACCGCGGCCTCGGCGGCCCGAACGTCGCCACGAGCTACGACGACGACATGCCCTACACGCCCGCCTGGGCGGAGAAGCACTGCGGCGTGCCGCGCGCCGACATCATCACGGTGGCGCGCGAGTTCGCCGACAACGCCGACAAGACGCTCGGCAAGTCCATGGTCATCCTCGGCGCGGCGCTCAACCACTGGTACCACAACGACATGATCTACCGCGGCATCATGAATCTTCTGATGATGTGCGGCTGCATCGGCCAGTCGGGCGGCGGCTGGGCGCACTACGTCGGCCAGGAAAAACTGCGGCCGCAGACCGGCTGGGCACCGCTGGCCTTCGGGTTGGACTGGCACCGGCCGCCGCGGCAGATGAACTCCACGTCATTCTTCTACGCCCATACGAGCCAGTGGCGCCACGAGAAGCTGGCAGCATCCGAGATCCTCTCGCCTACCGCGAACAAGACCCTGGGCGACTACCGCCTGATCGACTTCAACGTGCGTGCCGAGCGCATGGGCTGGCTGCCCTCGGCGCCGCAGCTCGAGACGAATCCGCTCGACATCACCCGCGCCGCCGACGCCGCCGGCATCGACCCGGTCAAGTACGCAGTCGAGCAGATCAAGAGCGGCGCGCTCAAGTTCTCGTGCGAGGACCCGGACAATCCGAAGAACTTCCCGCGCAACCTGTTCGTGTGGCGCTCCAACCTGCTGGGTTCGTCGGGCAAGGGCCACGAATACTTCCTCAAGTACCTGCTCGGCACGCAGAACGCCGTGCTGGGGCCGGACCTCGGCGAACTCGGCGAGGCCAAGCCGAAGGAAGTGGTGTGGCACGACAAGGGCGCCGAAGGCAAGCTCGATCTGCTGGTGACGCTCGACTTCCGCATGTCGACCACCTGCCTCTATTCGGACATCGTGCTGCCCTCGGCCACCTGGTACGAGAAGGACGACCTCAACACCTCGGACATGCACCCCTTCATCCATCCGCTTTCCGAAGCGGTGCAGCCGCTGTGGGAGTCCAGGTCCGACTGGGAAATCTACAAGACGATCGCCAGGAAATTCTCCGAACTCGCCGCGACCCATCTGGGCACGCAGAAGGACCTGGTGCTGACGCCGCTGATGCACGACACGCCGTCCGAGCTGGGACAGAGCCTGGGCGTGCGCGACTGGAAGAAGGGCGAGATCGATCCGATACCCGGCAAGACCATGCCGACGATGACGGTGGTGACGCGCGACTACGGCGACACCTACAAGAAATTCACCGCGCTCGGCCCGCTGATGACCAAGGTCGGCAACGGCGGCAAGGGCATCGCCTGGAACACCGAAGTCGAAGTGCAGCAGCTCGCGGAGCTGAACTACACCGTCACCGAGGAAGGCGTCAGCAAGGGGCTGCCGAAGATCGAATCGGCCATCGATGCCTGCGAGGTGGTCCTGATGCTGGCGCCGGAAACGAACGGCCATGTCGCGGTGAAGGCCTGGGAGGCGTTGTCGAAGATCACCGGCCGCGACCATACGCACCTCGCCATTCCGCGCGAGGACGACAAGATCCGCTTCCGGGACATTCAGGCCCAGCCGCGCAAGATCATTTCCTCGCCGACCTGGTCCGGCCTGGAATCGGAGCACGTCTCGTACAACGCCGGCTTCACCAACGTCCACGAGCTGATTCCCTGGCGCACCGTGACCGGCCGCCAGCAGTTCTACCAGGACCACACGTGGATGCTCGACTTCGGCGAAGGGCTGTGCGTCTACAAGCCGCCCGTCGACACCAAGACGATCGCGCCGCTGCTGGGCAAGAAGCCGAACGGCCACCACGAGCTGGTGCTCAACTGGATCACCCCGCACCAGAAGTGGGGCATCCACAGCACCTACACCGACAACCTGCGCATGCTCACGCTGTCGCGCGGCGGCCCGCACGTCTGGGTATCCGAGATCGAGGCGAAACAGGCCGGGCTCGTCGACAACGACTGGGTCGAGGTGTTCAACGTCAACGGCACGCTGACCGCGCGCGTCGTCGTCAGCCAGCGCGTGCCCAAGGGCATGTGCCTGATGTACCACGCGCAGGAAAAGATCATCAACGTGCCGGGCGCCGAAGTGAGCGGATTCCGCGGCGGCATCCACAACTCGGTCACGCGCACCATCACCAAGCCCACGCACATGATCGGCGGCTACGCGCAACTGGCCTACGGCTTCAACTACTACGGCACGGTCGGTTCCAATCGCGACGAATACGTGATCGTGCGCAAGATGAAGCAGGTCGACTGGATGGAAGGCCCGCTGGCCGAGCGCTAGGCCCGGGGCAGACTGTTTTCGAGGGCGACGCTCTCCCCGCCCTTGCCCGCGCCGACCCGCTCTCGCCGGCGCGGGGTTTTTACAACGTACAGGAGAATTTTTCTTCTGTCAGGCAAGGAGTCAAACATGAAAGTTCGCGCGCAAATCGCGATGGTGCTGAACCTCGACAAGTGCATCGGCTGCCATACCTGCTCGATCACGTGCAAGAACGTGTGGACATCGCGCGAAGGCATGGAGTACGTGTGGTTCAACAACGTCGAGTCGAAGCCCGGCATCGGCTATCCCAAGCAGTGGGAAAACCAGGACGTCTGGAACGGCGGCTGGCGGCTCAAGGGCGACGGCAAGATCGAGCCGCGCCAGGGCAGCCGGCTGAAGATCCTCGCCAACATCTTCGGCAACCCGAACCTGCCGGAGATCGACGACTACTACGAGCCCTTCACCTACGACTACCAGCATCTGCAGAAGGCGCCGCTGTCCGAGACGCCGCCCACCGCACGGCCGATCTCCGCGATCACCGGCGAGAAGATGGACAAGATCCACTGGGGCCCCAACTGGGAAGACGACCTCGGCGGTGAGTTTTCCTCGCGCGGCCGCGACAAGAATTTCGACAACGTGCAGAAGGAAATGCACGCGACCTTCGAGAACACCTTCCTGATGTACCTGCCGCGGCTGTGCGAGCACTGCCTCAACCCGACCTGCGTCGCCTCGTGCCCCTCCGGCTCGATCTACAAGCGCGAGGAGGACGGCATCGTGCTGGTCGACCAGGACAAGTGCCGCGGCTGGCGCATGTGCATCTCGGGCTGCCCGTACAAGAAGATCTACTACAACTGGAAGTCCGGAAAGGCCGAGAAATGCATCTTCTGCTATCCGCGCATCGAGGCCGGCCAGCCGACGGTGTGCTCGGAATCCTGCGTCGGGCGCATCCGCTACCTCGGCGTGATCCTGTACGACGCCGACAGAATTGAGGAAGCCGCCAGCGTCACCGACGAGAAGGAACTCTACGAGGCGCAGCTGAAGATCTTCCTCGACCCGACCGATCCAGCGGTCATCGCCGCGGCGCGCGCCGAAGGCATCCCCCAGGCCTGGCTCGACGCCGCGGTGAAGTCGCCGGTCTACAAGATGGCGATCGACTGGAAGATCGCCTTCCCGCTGCACCCCGAGTACCGCACGCTGCCCATGGTCTGGTACGTGCCGCCGCTCTCGCCGATCCAGGCTGCCGCCGAATCCGGCCAGATGGGCATGAACGGCATCATCCCCGACACGAAGTCGCTGCGCATCCCGATCACCTACCTCGCCAACCTCCTGACCGGCGGCAAGGAGAAGCCGGTCATCACCGCACTCGACCGCCTGCTCGCGATGCGCGCCTACATGCGCGGCAAGTCGGTCGAGGGCAAGCCCAACACCGCCGCGCTCGACCAGGTGGGGCTCACCTCGGCGCAGGCCGACGAGATGTACCGGTATCTGGCGATCGCCAACTACGAGGACCGCTTCGTTGTCCCGAGCGGACACCGCGAGGAGGCGATCAACACCTTCGAAGAGAAGTCGAGCTGCGGCTTCACCTTCGGCAATGGCTGCTCGGACGGCGTCTCCAAGCCGACCCTGTTCGGGAATCGAAAAAATTCGGTGCCGGTCGACCTGTCGCAGTTGCGCGCCAAGAAGAAAACCGGTTGAGGAGCCTCACGATGAAAACGTTCAAGGTGATTTCCATTCTGCTGACGTACCCGGAACCCGACTGGCTGTCGGCGCTGACCGAGCTCGAGGCGGCGCTGGCGGAGGAAGCCGGTTTCAACGGCGACGCGGGCGACCGGTTGGCGCCGCTGTTCGCGCTGCTGCGGGAATCGAAGCTGATCACGCTGCAGGAGAACTACGTCACCACGTTCGACCGCAATCCCTCGCACTCGCTGCACCTGTTCGAGCACATCCACGGCGAGTCGCGCGACCGCGGCTCGGCGATGATCAACCTGCTGGAGGAATACTGGAAGCACGACTTCGACGCCACGGCCTCGGAACTCCCGGACTACGTCCCGCTCTTCCTCGAATTCCTCTCGCTGCTGCCGGCCGACGAAGCCCGCGAACTGCTCGGTGACGCGGTCCACGTGCTCGCCGCGATCGGCCGCAAGCTCGATGCCAACGGCAGTCCCTACGCCGTCGCGTTCCAGGTCCTCGAGGCGCTCTCGCCGGTCGCTGCACAGGAATTGGCCGAGCCGCCGGTGCGCGACATGGACGAGGCGATGGAAATGTTCGGCCCCTCGGTCGACGGCGTCGAACCGTTGCTGAAACCGGCCCCGCAAGTATCCGTGGTCCGGATGCCGGTTTCGCGCCGGCAGGCGGCCGCCCCAACGCATTGATCAGGAGAATCCGAAAATGCCCTACTCGCAAACCTTCCTGTTCGGAATCTACCCCTACATCGCCCTGACGATATTCCTGCTCGGCAGCCTGATCCGCTTCGACCGCGAGCAGTATTCGTGGAAGAGCGATTCCTCGCAGCTCCTGCGGCGCGGACAGTTGCGGCTCGGCAGCAACCTGTTCCACATCGGCGTGCTGTTCCTGTTCTTCGGCCACTTCGTCGGCATGCTGACGCCGCATGCGGTCTATGAGCCCTTCATCAGCGCCGGCGACAAGCAGATCCTGGCGATGGTCTCGGGCGGCACCGCGGGCGTCCTGGCGTTCATCGGGATCAGCCTGCTGCTGCACCGTCGCCTCACCGAGCCGCGCATCCGCGCGACATCGAAATTCGGCGACATCCTGATCCTGGTGCTGCTGTGGCTGCAACTGCTGCTCGGGCTGGCGACCATCCCGCTGTCCGCGCAGCATCTCGATGGCAGCATGATGATGCGGCTGGCCGAATGGGCGCAGCGCATCGTCACCTTCCGCGGCGACGCCGCCAACCTGCTCGCGGGCGCGGGATGGGTGTTCAAGACGCACCTCTTCCTCGGCATGACGATCTTCCTCGTCTTTCCGTTCACGCGCCTGGTGCACGTCTGGAGCGGCTTTGCCGCAACGACTTATGCCACCCGCGCCTGGCAGCTCGTCCGGCCGCGGGGCTAAGCAGGTGCACAAAATCGTTCCCCCTCCCCGATCCTTCCCGGCCTGCGGGAGCGGGGGCGAACGTGGCGCGTCGCGCGCCCAAACCGATCAAAGGAGACTGAAATGACGCACGTTGTCATCCTGGGTGCCGGCATCGCAGGCGTAACCGCGGCGTATGCCCTGAAAGCCAAACTGGGTCCGAACGACGAAGTCACCGTCGTGTCGGACAAGCCCTATTTTCACTTCGTGCCGTCGAATCCCTGGATCGCGATGGGCTGGCGCGAAAGGTCCGACATCGCGTTCCCCATCGCGCCCTATCTCGAATCGCGCGGAATCCGCTTCATCCCGAGCGCGGTCAAATGCATCCAGCCCGACCTCATCCAGGTCGACCTGGAGAACGGCGACGTGCTGTTCTACGACTACCTGCTCGTCGCCACCGGCGTCACCGGCATGAGCGACGCGGTCCCGGGGCTTGCCGAGCATACGCATTCGGTCATCCACATCGAGCAGGCCGAGCGCGCCTTTACGGCCTTCCGCGAATTCGTGCGGCGCCCCGGCCCGATCGTGATCGGCGCGGCGCCGGGCGCCAGCGTGCTCGGACCGATCTACGAATACGCCTTTCTGATCGACGCCGACCTCAAGCGCCGCAATATCCGCGAGCGCGTGCCGATCACGCTGGTGACGCCCGAGCCCTGGCCCGGCCACCTCGGCCTCGGCAGCGAAGGCGCCAGTCGCGGCGCCGTCACGGCCGCGTTGGCAGACACGCGGATCAGCGTGATCTGCAACGCCCTCACGACACGCATCGAGAAGGACGCCATCCACGTGAGCGAGCTCGACGCGAACGGGGCGGTCAAGCAGACCCACGCCCTGCCCTATGCCTACTCGGTCTACTGGCCGGCGTTCGGCGGCGTGCCGGGCGTGCGCAACACAGCGGGCCTGGTCGACGCGCGCGGCCTCGTGGTGGTCGACGAATACCTGCGCAATCCCGACTACCCCAACGTGTTCGCCCTGGGCGCCTGCGTGTCGCATCCGCCGGTGGTCGAAACACCGGTGCCGATCGGGGCACCCGACTCGGTGTACGCGATCCAGAAGGCCGGCGAGATCGTGGTGCAGAACATCCTTGCCCAGATCGACGGCTCCCCGCTGACGAGCCATGTGCCGCAGCGCGCCAAGTGGTTGACCGACATGGGGAACACAGGCGCGGCCTACCTGTCCGAACCGCAGGTTCCTTTGCGCGACATCAACTGGATGCGCCAGGGACGGTGGGTGCACCAGGCCAAGGTCGATTTCGAGAAATATTTCGTCAACCGGGTCCGCCTGCAGCCCGCAGGAAACACGGCTTCGGAGACGTCCCGGGTCGCCGATGTGATGAGCCAGGCGCTGGCCGGCAAGCGCGGGGGGGCCGTGGGTGCCTCGAAGGCGGCCGCGGGCAGAGGCAATCCGCTGGAAATCCGCTTGCCCCAGGACCCGAGCGTGGAGCTCAAGGCACTGGCGAAGTCGGTCGGCATCGAACCGGATGCGCTGGCGGCGGAATTGCTGGCCGCCGCGGTGGCCGACGCCAAGTCGTACCTGGACGAGGCCGCCGTCGAGGCGATGGCCATCGCGCGGCGGGAATTGCTGGTTGAGGCGCTGCCCGAACGGCAGCCCGGCGTCGATTTCCACGGCGGCGGGACGTGATGGGACCGCGCTCCGGTCCCAAGTGCTTGCTCGCCGCGACAGAACATGTGAAGATTCATTCAAAATGAATCATTAGGCAACAACGCAAACGGAAAGGAGAGCAGAACCATGGCGACCGATATACCCGAGCGCGACGCTGAAGGCTACCTGATCGAGCCCGGCGACTGGAACGAGGATGTAGCCCGCGCGCTGGCGAAGGACGAAAACATCGAACTCACCGAGGACCACTGGGACGCGATCCGCTTCATGCGTGAGTTTTACGACGAACATCAGGTCGCCGCCGACGCCCGCTTCGTCATCAAGCACCTCGCCGAACGCATGGGCCGGGATGCGCAGAAAAAACTGTTCGAGCTGTTTCCCTATGGCTATGTGAAGCAGGCCTGCAAGATTGCCGGCATGCGGCGTCCTCGTGCCTGGAGCACGGGCTGACGCGTCCCGCAACACAAAAAAACAAAGACGTGATTCGTATCGACGACCCGACGCAGCGCCGGCCGCTTACCGGCTGGGCGCCGTTCGCGCTCGGCTTCCGGCCGTTTTTCCTCGCCGCGGGCGTCTACGCGGTGGTGCTGATGGCATTGTGGCTGCTGGTTCTGCGCGGCGTTCTCGTTCCCGGCGAACTGCCACCCCCCGCGTGGCACGGCCACGAGATGGTGTTCGGGTTCGCGGTGGCCGTGATCGCGGGTTTCCTGCTCACCGCGGCGCAGAACTGGACGGGCATCCGCACCGTGTCGGGAAGGCCGCTCGCCGCGTTATTCCTGTTGTGGCTGGCCGGCCGGCTGGCCTTTCTGGTGCCAGGCCTGCCGGTGTGGCTGGTGGCGGCGCTCGATCTCGCCTTCCTGCCCGTGCTCGCGCTTGCGCTCGCGGTGCCCATCCTCAGGGTCCGTCAGCTTCACAACTATCCCTTCCCCTTCCTGCTGCTCGTGCTTGCGGCCGCCAACGCGCTGGCACACGCCGAGACGCTGGGCATCGTGCATGAGGGCCGCACCGGCCTGCATCTGGCGGTTTACGCGATCGTCGCGATGATCACCCTGATGGGCGGCCGGGTGATCCCCAGCTTCACGGACAACAAGCTGCATACCCGCGCACGACGCTGGAAGCCCATCGAAAAGCTGTTGCCGGCGGCCACCGTGATCGCACTGGTCGCCGCGCTCGTCGCTCCGAATTCGCCCGTCACCGCCCTGCTCGCCGCCGTGACCGCGTCGATGCACGCGATCCGCCTGGGCGGCTGGTACACGCCCAAGGTCTGGACCGTGTCCCTGCTGTGGATCCTGCACCTCGGTTATGCCTGGATCGCGCTCGGCTTCGCGCTGCTCGCCGTGTCTGCCGCAGGATGGAGCGCAGCGGCCGGCCCAGCGCTGCACGCCTTTACCGTCGGCGCCATCGGAACATTGACGCTGGGCATGATGGCGCGGGTATCGCTCGGCCACACGGGCCGGCCGCTCGAACCGCCGCCGGTCATGACCCTGGCCTTCGTCGCGATCAACCTCGCCGCGCTGATCCGTGTCGCCCTGCCGCTGGCGTTCCCCGCCGCGTACGCGTCGGTTCTCGATGCGGCCGGACTGGTATGGATCGCGGCGTTCGGTCTTTTCGCGTGGCGGTATGGCCCCATGCTGCTGCGCCCGCGCGTCGACGGCAAGCCCGGCTGAAAAAAACGCCCGCGCATTGACGCGCGCCGCCAAACCGGTGCAGGCTCCGCCTGACGCCTTCTCTCCCGCCCCGTCCCGGCTCTGTCCCATGCACCGCATCGCACGCTGGCTCGTCCTCTGGCTGTTGTCCTCTCCCGTGCTGGCCGCGTCGCCCGATGGCGTCGTGGCGGTGTCGCAGCCGGCCGCCGCGGCGGCGGGCGCGCGCATCCTGGCACGGGGCGGCAACGCCATCGATGCCGCGGCCGCGGTGCAGTTTGCGCTGAACGTGGTCGAGCCGCAGTCGTCCGGCCTCGGCGGCGGCGGCTTCATGCTGGTGTATCTGGCAAGGACCGGCGAGACATTCTTCGTCGACTCGCGCGAACGCGCCCCGGCGGCGGCTCGGGCCGACATGTTCGCGCCCGACGGCCTGCCGATGGAATTTCAGAAAGCCTCCACCAGCGGCCTCGCCGTCGGCGTGCCCGGCACGCTCGCCGGCATCGACACCGCGCTGCGCCGGTGGGGCACGATGAAACTGGCCGAGACGCTTGCACCCGCGATCGAACTCGCGGAACACGGCTTTCGCGTCAACCGCTTCCTCGCCGCCGACATCGCGAACGACGACGACCGCACGGGGATCCAGCCCGAAACCGCCGCGACCTTCCGCCCCGGAGGCGTGCCGCTCGCCGAGGGCGACTGGCTCGTGCAGCCCGATCTGGCAAAGACTTTCCGGCTGATCGCTTCGAAGGGACCGGACGCCTTCTACCGGGGCCCGATCGCCCAGGCCATCGTCGCGGCGCAACGCCGCACGCGTGGCGAACTCGGCGAAGCAGGCCGCGGCCGCATGACGCTCACCGACCTGGCGCAGTACCAGGCGACGATCCGCCGGCCGCTCATCGGCCATTATCGCGGCTGGACGCTCGCGACCATGCCGCCGCCCTCCTCCGGCGGCCTCACCGTGCTCGAGATCCTGAAGTTGCTCGAACGGTTTCCGCTCGGCGACGCGGCTCAGGGCTATGGCTTCGGCAGCGCTAAAACCCTGCATGCGATGATCGAGGCGATGCGCCTCGCCTTCGCCGATCGCGCCGTATGGATCGGCGACGACGACGCGGCGCCGGTGCCGCAGCGCGCCCTGCTCAACCCCGACTATCTGGCCGCGCGCGCCGCCCTCATCCAGCCCGGGCGCCGCATGGAGACGCCGCAGGCCGGCGACCTCGCGCCGTGGGATACGTCTGCGGCCGCGCGGCCGAAACCGGCGCGTGCACGCGAAGAAAGCCTTCACACGACGCATTTCTCCATCGTCGACCGCTGGGGCAACATGGTGAGCTACACGACGACCATCGAATACACCTGGGGCTCCGGCATCACCGTTCCCGGCTACGGCTTTCTCCTCAACAACGAGCTGACCGATTTCAACTTCCTGCCCAGCGCCGATGCGGCGGAAGGCAATCCGGGCGCCAACGACGTCGCGCCGTACAAGCGGCCGCGCTCGAGCATGGCGCCGATGCTGCTGCTGAAAAACGGCAAGCCGGTCGCCGCCTACGGTTCGCCGGGGGGCGCGACGATCATCAACTCCGTGCTCAACGTCACGCTCGACCTCATCGACCACGGCATGACGATCCAACAGGCGATCGACGCGCCGCGCCTCTCCGTCACGAGCGCAACCGGCAAGGTGAGCTGCGAAGGCGGCCAGGATTTCATGCAGCCGCGCTTCAGCATCGCGACGCAGGACGCGCTGCGAAAACTGGGACACGTCGGCCTCGGTGACGCGGGAACGGACGGCTGCAGGGAAACGATCGGCTCGGTGCAGGCCGTCGTCGTCGACACGGCGAACGCCGCACAGCGCGGTGCCGCCGACCCGCGGCGCGAGGGAACCGTGATCCGGGTGCGGCGCTGAGGGACCGCGGCGCAGCGCATCCGCGACGGGTGCCCGTGCTTGCCCTCCGCGGCGCCGTGCGGCTATCGTCAAGGCATCACACGCGGATTGTCGTTTGACGTACGAGGCCAAAGATGAAGACGAAAAAGCTCCTCAAGCTCGAATGGGATGCGATTGCGGGAATCGTGGCGGCGGTGGCGGCCATCGTCCTGCATCTGCTGCACGTGGTGGACGAGCACATCGTCTTGCCCATCATGCTTGCCCTCATGGCGCTGCTGTTCATCAACTTCATGCGGCACGCGAGAAGCAACGAACTCACCGCCGAGCAGGTGGACCGCACGGCCCACGCGGTCAACCGGATGCAGGCTGCGCTCAAGCATCCCGACGTCATCCTGGTCGGGCCACTCCATCTGCGCGCCACCAACGAACGATTCATCCGGCACATGAGCGGCGACACCATCTGGTTCAACGTTTGCCTGTCGATGTACAAACCCCAGCCGCTGTTCGACGCGTTGCTGCGCCCGGCGCTCGACAATCCGCAGGTGACGACGATCCAGTTCGTGCTCGACGAAAGTCAGCAGCCGCTGTGGCGGGAAGTCATCCAGCCGAGGATCGCCCAGTATCCGGGCGGTGCGAAGGTCCTCGAGCCGCGCTGGCACCGCCTGAGCAGAACGGTCTCCTACATCCTGGCCCACAGCCAGCTGAGCGGCGGGACGGAAGCCCTCCTCAGCTTCTGGGGCGAGCCGTTCATGGCGCAGACGACCGGCCAGGACGTGCCGCGCTTTATTTTCCACGTGCAGAGAAACGCCGAAATTCTGCCCCATCTGCTCGAACTCGAGCAGCGCTACGTCCGCTCGCATTCCGAATAGCCGCCGCGGCACGCCTCAGCCGACCAGCGCCGCGGCCGGCGAATGCGCCTCATAGAACTGGAGCCGGTTGCGTCCCGCCGACTTGGCCTTGTACATCGCCTGATCGGCGCGCCGCAGCAATTCGTCGGGCGAGAACGCATGGCCGCAGAACGGCATGATGCCGATGCTCGGCGTGCTGTTGAGGAGACGCTCGCCCACCCGGTAGGGCTGCGCGAGCCTGACCAGGATCTTGTAGCCGAGTTCGCCGGCCTCGGCGCACGCGGCATGGGCCGTGTCGCCGAGGTTGTCCAGGATGACGACGAACTCGTCTCCGCCGAGGCGCGCGACGGTATCGCTCTCTCTGACGCTCGCGACCAGGCGACGGGCCACCTCGTTGAGCACCTCATCGCCGGCCTCGTGACCGAATGTGTCGTTGATCGACTTGAACTCGTCCATGTCGATGAACAGCAGCGCGCCGTGCTGACCCGTGCGGCTGCTCGCGGCAAGCTGATGCTCGAGGCGGTCGAGAAATAGGCGTCGATTGGGCAGGCCGGTCAGGGGGTCGTTGAACGCGAGGTCGCGGATCATGATTTCCGCGGCCTTGCGCTCGGTCACGTCCAAGATGAGACCGTCGAGCCAGCGCGTGCGACCCGCCTGGTCGGCGCTCACGCGGCCGCGTTCGCTGACCCAGCGGGTAAAGCCGTCGGCGGTCCGGATGCGGTACTCGATATTGTAGAGTCCGCGCCTCGCGATCGCCTCGGCGACCGTGGTGCTGACCATCGCCCTGTCGTCGGGATGGATCAGGTCGGCGTAGGAGAGGGCCCCGGACAGAAAGCGCTCGGGCGGCTCGCCGGTGAGCGCGTGGACGCCGTGGCTAAGCTGCAGGACGGGCCGCGGCGACCCGACCTCAGAACGGAACACCGCCCCGGGCACGTTCTCGACCAGCGTCCTGAAGCTCTCCAGGCTCTGCTCGAGCTTCCTGGCCACCGCGCGCATGGCCCGGCGGTGGCGCGCGTTCATGTACAGCATGGAGAAAAGCAGCAGATCGAGCGTCAGGCCGCCGAACAGGATGATTTCCGGCTGGCTGCTTCGCGTGCCCGCCTCGAACCGGGGTGTGCTCTTCACGCGCACCGTCCAGGCGCGGCCGCCGACGTCAAGCGCTCTCTCGGTCACGCGATGAGTGCCGTGCACGTAGCCCGAAGAGGAAAACAGCAGGTTCGACGGCGCGGGTTCGCCGTCGAAGACCTCGATTTCCAGGCTCCGCACGGGGCCGACGAATCGGGGCGACAGCAGGTCGGCCGCTCGAAACGGGCTGTATACGAACCCGGTCAACGCATCGCGCCGTGCAGCCGTCGTATCGCCGGGCAACCCGTCGCGATACACGGGAACGAACATCAGAAAAGCAGCTTTGCCCTGCGCGCCGGCTGTCGGCGCCAGCATGATCTTGCCCGATACCGCGGGCCGCCCGGTGTCGCGCGCGCGGTCCATCGCCTCGCCGAGAACCGGATTGGCGCGCAGGTCCTGGCCGGATGCGGGCAGATTCAACGCGTCGAAGGGCCCGGTGTAAAGAACGCCGCCGTGCGGGACGCGATCGCCGACAGGGCGGATCGCCGCATCGAACCCGTCCCCTGAGCGGAAAGCGGCGCCGCGCGGTGTCACCGGGGCGTATCCCGCGTCCTGGATTCCGGGAAAGGATTGCCCGAGCGCCAGCGTCCTGACGTAGCGGCGCCATTCTTCGCGGCTCGCCCTGCCGCTCGCCTCGAAAAGCGCCGCGCCGCCGCGCAGGACCTGTTCGTAGTCCTGCACGTCGTTGCCGAGGAGCCGCGTCAGCTTGTCGACGTCGAGCTGAAAGGCCTCGTCGGCGCGCCGGACGAACTCCAGGTCCGAAAAACGCCACAAGGCGACGGTAAGAATCAGGGTGATGACGAGCGTCGCCCAGGCGACCGACTCCCGATCGAGCAGCGTGCTGATCCGCCGCAGGCCGGAAGCGTGCGTCGTGCGTGCCGGGATATGCGGTTCTGCCGCTTCGTCTTCGATGATGACTGTCCCTCCGTTGGCGCTTACCGGAAAACGAGCGGGGACAGCAGAGGCAGCCGTGCTGCGTGCGGGTGCCGCTCCCCGACGAGTGCGCCCGCCCCTCCTTCTCTTGCCTTTTTTCTTTGACCGCATCATCCCCCGATACCGGATATCCACGCTGTAAGAAAGGTCTGATATGCGCGTAAGGCCCCGCCATCTGGGGCATCCAGGTGAAAAAAGGAACTGGCATAATTCCGTTTAACGCACCTTCCGGCCGCAGACATGAATCTCGATCGAATCCCCACTGCCCTGCCCGACACCTTTGCCTTGCACGAAGGCGAACTGATCGCGCTGCAGGTGAACGCGGCCCACGCGCTCGGCCGCTCCGACACCCGCTTTCGGGACACCCTCTCCGGCGGCTCGACCGCCCCGGAACTGGCCGTCATTCCCGCCGGCGCCTTCGAGTACGGCGCGGCGCCGAAGGAAGCCGCGCCCGCGCAGGACCGCCCGCGCCGCACCGCGCTGATCGAGCGCGGCTTCGCGATCGGCGTGTACCCGGTCACGACGGAAGAATTCGAGGCGTATGCCCGCGCGACGGGCTGGCGACCGCGCGCGGAGCTGGTGTGGCTGTCCGGCCGCAAGCCCGTCATCAACGTCCGGCAGACCGAGGCGCGCGACTACTGCGCCTGGCTCTCCAAAGAGAGCGGCGAGCGCTATCGCCTGCCCACCGAACTGGAATGGGAATACGCCTGCCGCGCCGGCCGCGCGAGCGCGTACGCGCACGGCGACCGCATCACGCCGGCCGACGCGCTCTACAACGCCAGCCAGGGATTCGATGCCACGCGTCCCCGGCGGCCCCGCCTGTTGTCGCGCTGCTTCGTCCGCTGCGGCGCGATGGAAGTGGGGATGCTGCGCCCCAACCGCTGGGGTCTGCACGACATGGCCGGCAACGTGTGGGAATTCACCGCGAGCCCCTGGACCCGCGACCACGCCAGCCTGCCCGAGCGGCCCGGACGCGGCAGGCCGCAAGCCGTCGTCACCAAGGGCGGCTCCTGGTTCGACGGCCCCGAGGACTGCCGCGCCGCAGCGCGTCGCCGCAGACTGGAGAACGAACTGGATCTCAACCTGGGCTTTCGCGTGGCACGCGAAATGTGAGCGCGTCGCGGAGCATCCTTTTGCACGCGGCAACATCATCTCATCCAGATCACGCGCGCGGCGCCCGATCGATCACCGCCGGCGCGCCATCCCATGCCTGATCTGCCCGCAGAAACCGATTTCGTCATCGACGAGCTCGATGCCGCCGTCGAGGCGCACATGAACTGGACGCGCCGGATCGTACGCTGCGCCGTATTGCGCTCGACGCCCGGCGACGACGTGCTCGATCCGCAAGCGCACACGCTGTGCCGCTTCGGCGGCTGGTTCGCGGCGAACCGGGGCTACTTCGAGATGCTGGACCCGGACGCGACGAACCGCGTCGACGCGATGCATCGAACGATGCACGACGCCATCCGGTCGATCTGCGAAGACGTGATGGGCGCGCGGCCGGGGTGCGAACGCGACCTCGACGCATTCGAGGCGTCGCAGTCCGAACTGCTCGGCCTGCTGGCGCGCTTCAAGACGCTCATTCTCGCGCGCGCGGTGCGCCTCGACCCGCTGACCCGCCTGCCGGGGCGCTACAGCATCGAGAGCGACTTCGCCCTGTATCAGAAGGAGGCGCGACGCAACCGCACGCTGCTGTACCTGGCGATCATCGACGTCGATCACTTCAAGCCGATCAACGATACCTACGGCCATCCGGTAGGCGACGAGGTCTTGCGCCAGCTGGCCGATACGCTGAAGCGGACGCTTCGCGAAGACGAGCCGCTCTACCGCTACGGCGGCGAGGAATTCCTCTGGCTGCTGAAATGCAAATCCGCGCCCGAGGCCCGCAAATCGGCGCGACGCGTCCTCGCAACCGTCGGCTCCACGCCCGTGCAGATCGACGACGGGGAAATCCTGAGGCTGACCGTCACGCTGGGACTGGCGCTCGCCGGCGAGCGGGAAGATCTGGCGAGCGCCATCAAGCGCGCGGACATGGCGCTCTACGACGGAAAGCGCGGCGGCCGCAACCGGTACGTCATCGCCGATTCCTGACGCGCGTCGCGCCGCGAGCTGCGCCGAACGGAAGGCGTGGCGGCGCGTCTCCGATCGAAGTCAGGTGTACTCGGCGCGTCACCTATAAACAGAAATACGCATCGCAGCAAAAAAGGAAACCGGATGCAATTCAAGGACTACTACGAGACGCTGGGCGTGCCGCATGATGCCACCGCGGACGACATCAAGAAGGCCTTCCGCAAGCTGGCGCGCAAGTATCACCCGGATATTTCCAAGGAACCGGATGCGGAACTGCGCATGAAGGAGGTGAACGAGGCCAACGCCGTCCTGTCGGACCCCGAAAAGCGCGCCGCCTACGACCAGCTCGGACGCGGGCGGCACCCGGGTGAGGATTTCCGGCCGCCGCCGGACTGGGACGCCGGATTCGAGTTCACCGGCGAGGGCTATTCCCCTCACGAAGCCGCCGGCTTCAGCGACTTCTTTGCCGAGCTGTTCGGCCGCATGGGCGGCGCGCACGGCGGCGCACGGCGGGCCGGCGGCGCGTTCCGCGCACAGGGCCAGGATCACCACGCCAAGGTCATGCTCGATCTGGAAGACGCCTTCAGCGGCGCCACCCGTCAGATTTCGCTGCGGGTTCCGAAAGTGGACGCGCAGGGCCGGGTTCACCTCGAAACGCGAACACTCAACGTGAAGATCCCCCGCGGCGTGTATGCCGGCCAGGTGATTCGCCTCGCCGGGCAGGGAGAACCCGGCACAGGCGGCGCGCCCGCGGGCGACCTCCTGCTCGAAGTGCAGTTCCGGCCACACCGCAGCTTCCGTCCGGACGGCCGCGACCTGCACCGGACCCTGCCCGTGGCCCCGTGGGAGGCGGCGCTGGGCGCCGTCGTTTCGGTGCCGCTGCCGCACGGCAGCGTGAAGGTGCGCATTCCCGAAGGTGCGCAGAGCGGACGGCAGCTGCGCGTGCGCGGCCACGGCATTCCCGGACAGCCGCCCGGCGACCTGCTGCTCGACCTCCAGGTCGTGCTGCCGCCGGCCACGACCCCGAAGGCGCGGGAACTGTACGAGAGCATGGCGCGCGAGCTGGCGTTCGATCCGCGCGCGCAGGAAGGGGCCTGAGCCATGCGTGACGACGACGTTCTCATCGGCTGTCTCATGGAAGATTCCTGGCTGACGCTGGAACAGGTCGCCGCCGCGTGCAGCGTTGAGCCGGGCTGGCTCATCCGTCACATCGAGGAAGGTCTCTTTCCCCACACGGAAAGCGTGGGCGGCACCTGGCGATTCTCCGGCGCCGCCCTGTTGCGCGCGCGTCGCATGCGGGAGCTCGAGCGTGATTTCGACGCCGTGCCGGAACTCGCTGCCCTGATGGCCGACCTGCTCGAAGAGATGGATGCGCTGCGCGCGCGAATCGGAACCGGCGTCGCCTGATCGCGCCGGCTTCCGCCGGCCGCGCTTTTTCTAGAGCAGAAGTTCTTCGCGCGCCTGCACCAGCGCCTGGGCGAGCCGCACGCCGCTTTCCCAGGCGCGTTCGACGCCCACGCCGGCGATGCCGTCGCCAATCAACGCCACGCGGTTTTCGCGATCGCTCACCCAGAAGCCGCCGACCTTGGTGTTCGGACGCGCATGGCGCCACAGATGGGAGGCCTCGATTTCGACCGGCCACGGCAACCCCAGCAGCCCCATGAGCGCCGACGCGGCGCGGTTGCTCGCTTCCATCTCGGAGGCCTCGAGATAGGTTTCGGCGAACTCGTGGCTGCTGTGGACGGCCCACAGGTCCGGGCCGCCGCTGGTCTGACGCGCCGCCAGGTTCAGCAGATGATCGTCGAACTTGATGACGTCCACCGCGGGGCCGCCTTCCCAGCGCATCAGGAACGACCAGATCGGGCGATAGCGCACCGCGTCGAGCCGCTCGCGCAGCAGCGGCAGCGCGTCCAGCATGGAAATCGCCTGCGCGGCGGGCACGCTGCAGATCACGCAGTCGTAGCCGTCACGGACCTCGCCGTTTTCGAAGACAAGGCTGCGCGGGCGCAGCGCGGTCACCCGCGACCCGGTATGCAGCCGCGCATCGCCGAGCAGCTTCTCGACGAGCTGCGACGGCTCGACGGCGGGGCGGAACTGGTTCTGCAATTGCGCCTGCGCCCACGAGACGGTCGCCCGCCCCTGCCAGACCTTGCCCCGCACCGGGGCGACCCACCCGTGGCGGACCCAGTCGCGCAACTGGCTGCGGAAAGGCTCACGCTTGGCGGAAATGAAGGGCGTCCCCAGCGTCGCCCAGCCGCCTTGCGTGTGCAGGGTCGACAGTCGCCCGCCCGCGCCGCGGGCCTCGTCGAAGATTTCGACGTCCCAACCCGCGGCGGCCAGCGTGCCGGCGCAACTCGCGCCGGCGATGCCCGCGCCGACAATGCCTGCCCTGAGCCCGGTCGCGGGGCCCGCCTTGAGTGTGTCTGCTGCCATATTCTTGCTTGTCCCTTTCGCGGGCGCGCCATGCGGGTCCTGTCCGCGGCGGCCGGTTACCGAACCGCATCGACCGGGGTCGACGCGTCTCGAACTTTATCAGTTAACGTTTCTGCGCATGCGCTCGCCGCATCGCAATCAGGAGAGGATTTTCTCCATCGCCACGTGGGGAATGCCGGCCTCCTCGTATTCGGCGCCGTGCGCCACGAATCCGGCGCGCGCATAAAAAGCCGCCGCGTGCGTCTGCGCGCTGAGCCGGAGCATACGGTGTCCGCGCGCACGGGCCGCGCGGAGAACCGCGCCCAGCAAGGCCTTGCCGACGCCTCGACCGCGCCACCCGCGCAGCACGGCCATGCGGCCGAGGTGCCCGTCGGGCAGGAGACGGACGCAGCCCACAGGCGCGTCATCCGCGGCGACGGCGAGCCAATGTGCCGACACCGCGTCGTGCTCGTCCCATTCCAGCGCCTCGGGAACGCCCTGCTCGTCGATGAACACCGCGCGGCGCACGGCGCCGAGGCGTTCGGCATCACGGTTCCAGTCGGCTTCGCGGATCGTGTATCCCGGCATGGATCAGGCCGCGACGCGCGAGAACCGCCGCGCCGCCCGATGGCCGCGCGCCGCCTTCACGCCGCGCAGCGTCCACAGGCCCGCGACGAAGTAGCTGCCGGTGATGAGCAGCGACTGGCGGTGATCGCCGTGCGTGATCCAGCTGCTGGCGCCGTAGGTCAACGGGCCGACGATCGACGCCAGCTTGACGGCCAGCCCCCACAGCCCGAAGAACTCGGCTTCCTGCGACGGCGGGGCCAGCAGGCCCACCATGGCGCGGCCCGCCGACTGCGACGCGCCCATGCACAACCCGGCGAGGTTGGCCGCCAGCCAGAACATGCGCTCGTCGGGCGCCGCCCAGGCCAGCAGCACCATGACGATCCACCCGATCAGCGTCCAGGCGATGGCGCGCACGTGGCCGATGCGGTCCTGCACGTGGCCGAACACGAACGCGCCCGCCGCCGCCGTGATGTTCACGACCAGCACGAGCAGGATCGTCTGCTGCGTGGTGAAGTGGAACGCCTGGTTGGCGTAGATCGCGGCGAGCGTGATGACGGCTTGGATCCCGGCCTGATAGAGCACGGTGCAGACCAGAAAGCGTTTGAGGTCGGGCAGACGTTCGAGATGCCCCAGCGTGTGCCGAACCTGTGCCCAGGCGCTGCGCGCCGAGCGACCCGTTTGCGGCAGCGCGCGCTCGCGCAGCAGCAGCAGCGTCGGCAGGCTCGCCAGCAGGAACAGCGCGGCCGTGATCAGCATGGAAACCGGAACGAACACCGTCGCCCCCTGCCCGTGCGCCTGGGCCCAACTGATGTAGGCGAGGCTCGCGCCGAGCGACGCCAAACCGCCGACGTAGCCGAGCGACCAGCCCCAGCCCGACACCCGGCCGAGCGCGCGAGGCCGCGCGAGCTCGGTCAGGAACGCGGCGATCAGGTTTTCGCCGGTGCCGAAAAAATAATTGGAAAGCACCAGTCCCACGATCGCCAGGGCGAGCGCGCCGGGCACGGCGAAATACAGCAGCGCGGTAAAGCCGACGCACCCCAGGGTCGTCAGCCACAGCAGCGGTTTCTTGTTCGCATGGGCGTCGGCGTACGCGCCGACCAGCGGCGCGGTCAGCACCACCAGCGCATACGACACCGACAGCGCGAGGGTCCAGGCGAAGGTCGCCCACGGCGCGTTGCCGGCCACCGCGGCGACGAAATACGCGCTGAAGACGGCGGTGATGACGACCGTCGTGTAGCCCGAATTGGCGAAGTCGTACATCGCCCATGCCCATACCTCGCGCCGCCGCACGCCGGGCTGCAGCAGGCCGCCCCTGGGCGGAGCCGAAGCGCCCGTCGTCACGCGGCCTCTTCCTCGGCCTGTTGCTGAAGCGCCCACATGTGGGCGTATACGCCATTCTTCACCAGCAGGTCGGGATGCCGCCCGCGCTCGACGATGCGTCCCCCTTCCATCACCAGGATCTCGTCCGCCTCGACCACGGTGGATAGGCGGTGCGCGATGATGAGGCTGGTGCGGCTGCGCGCGATCTCCAGCAGCTCGGCCTGGATCGCCTTCTCCGTCCGCGTGTCGAGCGCCGAGGTGGCTTCGTCGAGGACCAGGATCGCCGGGTTCTTCAGCAGCGTGCGGGCGATCGCGACGCGCTGCTTCTCGCCGCCCGAGAGCTTCAGGCCGCGCTCGCCGACCACCGTATCCCAGCCTTGCGGCAGGCTTTCGATGAAGCGCAGGATGTGGGCGGCGCGCGCCGCCTCGATCACCTCCTCGCGGCTGGCGTCGGGCCGGCCGTAGGCGATGTTGTAGTAGATGCTGTCGTTGAACAGGACGGTATCCTGCGGCACCACGCCGATGGCGGCACGCAGGCTGTCCTGCGTCACCTCGCGGATGTCCTGGCCGTCGATGGCGATGCGGCCCGCGCCGACGTCGTAGAAGCGGAACAGCAGGCGCGCGAGCGTCGACTTGCCGGCGCCGCTGGAGCCGACCGCCGCCACCGTCTTGCCGGCAGGGATGACGAAGCTGACGTCGTGCAGGATGGGGCGGTCGGCGTTGTAGGCGAAATCCACGTGCTCGAGCCTCACCTCGCCCGCCGCTACCACGAGGTCACGCGCTGCCTTGGCGTCCTCGACCTCGCGCGGCCGTTGCAGCAGCTGGAACATGCGCTCGACGTCGGTCGTCGACTGCTTGATCTCGCGGTACATCACGCCGAGAAAGCCGAGCGGCTGGAACATCTGCAGCAGGAAGGCGTTGACCATGACCAGGTCGCCCAGCGTCAGCGTGCCGTGGACCACGCCGTTGGCGGCGCGCAGCACCATCAGGGTGACGCCGATCGCGATCGTGCCGGCCTGCGCGGCATTCAGCATCCCCAGCGAGCGCTGCGACTTGAGCGCCATTTTTTCCCATTCGACCAGGCTCGCGTCGTAGCGCCGGGCCTCGTATTTCTCGTTGCCGAAATACTTGACCGTCTCGTAGTTGAGCAGGCTGTCGATGGCGCGGCCGTAGGCCTCGGAATCGAGCGTATTGGCGCGGCGGACGAACTGCGTGCGCCAGTCGGTGATGACGACGGTGAAGCCGATGTACGCCGCGAGCGTGGCGAGCGTGATCGCGCCGAAGACCCAGTCGAGCTTGACGAAAAGGACGCCGGCGACCATCAGGATTTCGAGTACGGTCGGCGCGATGCGGAACAGCAGATACCCCACCAGGCTCGACAGGGCCTTCGAGCCGCGCTCGATGTCGCGGGTGATGCCGCCGGTCTGCCGCTCCAGGTGGAAGCGCAGCGACAGCCCGTGCAGATGCTCGAACACCGCCATGCTGACGCGCCGCATCGCACGCTGCGTGACCTTGGAGAAGATCACGTCGCGCAGGTCGGCGAAGGTCGTGCTGGCGAAGCGCAGCAGGCCGTAGCTCACGATGAAGCCGAGCGGCAGCACCAGTTCGGCGCGCGGCGCGTTGAGCGAATCGATGATGTCTTTCAGTACGAGCGGCACCGCCACCGATGCCAGCTTGGCGCCGACCAGCAGCGCCAGCGCCAGCAGCACGCGGCCGCGGAATTCCCACAAATACGGAAACAGGCGGCCGATCGAACGCAGACTGGGCTCGCCCGGCGGCGGCGGTGGGGCATGGGGGTGGACGGCAGGATGCATCAGGTCGGGTAGAATCGCGTCTTGTATTTTCGAATTTTACGTCCTTGCGCACGAATTCCGGCGCCCGACGACAGAACAGCATGAAGCCGCACACCGACCTGAAGCTCTATGGCATTCCCAATTGCGCGACGGTGAAAAAGGCGCGCGCCTGGCTCGCCGGACATGCGCTCGACGCGGTCTTCCACGACTTCAAGAAACAGGGTATCGATCCGGCCTGGCTGCGCCGCGTCGCCGCCCAGACGGGCTGGCAGGCGCTGCTCAACACGCGCGGCACGACGTGGCGCAGGCTCGGCGATGCGGAAAAAGCGGCCGTCGTCGACGAGGCCAGCGCGATCGCGCTGATGCAGGCCCAGTCCAGCGTGATCAAGCGGCCGGTGCTGGAACGCGACGGCCGGTACCATATCGGCTTCGCCGAAGCACAATATCAAGCCCTGTTCGGAGAATGAAACTGCATGGCCAATAAAACGCCCGAGGATGAGATCCTCGCCAACGAAACCCTGGCGCTTGCAATCGAACTGCTCAGGCGCAAGTCGCTGACGCCCGACGACGCAGGGTGTCACGATCTCATCGCCGCGCGGCTCCAGAAAATGGGCTTCCGCGTCGAGCGCCATCGTCACAACGGCGTCGACAATCTGTGGGCGCGCAAGGGCACGGGTGCGCCCGTCGTCTGTTTCGCCGGGCATACCGACGTGGTGCCGACCGGCCCGCTCGACCAATGGCTGTCCGATCCGTTCGAGCCGACGGTGCGCGACGGCAAGCTGTACGCACGCGGCGCCGCCGACATGAAGACCTCGGACGCGGCATTCGTCACCGCCGCCGAGCGATTCGTCGCCACGCACCCGGATCACAAGGGCTCGATCGCTTTCCTGCTCACGTCCGACGAGGAAGGCCCCGCGACCGACGGCACGGTGCGGGTGGTCGAAGCCTTGAAAGCGCGCGGCGAAACGCTCGACTACTGCATCGTGGGCGAGCCGACCAGCGCCGCCGAGTTCGGCGACACCATCAAGAACGGCCGCCGCGGCTCGCTGTCCGGCACCCTGCGCGTCAAGGGCGTGCAGGGACACATCGCGTACCCGCACCTGGCGAAGAATCCGATCCATCTGGCGGCGCCGGCGATCGCCGAACTCGCCGACACCATGTGGGACGAGGGCAACGCGTACTTCCCGCCGACGACCTGGCAGATTTCCAACATCCACGCCGGAACCGGCGCGACCAACGTCATTCCCGGCGTCGCCGAGATCCAGTTCAACTTTCGCTATTCCACCGCGAGCACGGCCGAAGGCCTGATGGACGCGATGCACGAGATCCTCGACAGCCACGGCCTCGACTACGAAATCGACTGGAGCCTGTCGGGCAGGCCTTTCCTCACCCCGCGCGGCCCGCTCTGCGACGGCATGAGCGAGGCCATCCGCGAAGTCACCGGCATCACCCCGGGGCTGTCCACGACGGGCGGCACGTCGGACGGCCGCTTCATCGCCGAGATCTGCCGCGAAGTCGTCGAATTCGGCCCGCTCAACGTCAGCATCCACAAGCTGAACGAGCATGTCGCGGTGGAAAACATCGGGCAACTGGCGGCGATCTACGCGAAGACGCTGGAAAAGCTGCTGGGCTGACCTGACTGGAATTGCGCAATGAAGCATTTCGAAGACACCGAATCCCTCATCACCGTGCGCGACTGGTTGCGTTTCGCGGTGTCGCGCTTCAACGAGGCGCAGCTGTTTTTCGGCCACGGCTCCGACAACGCCTTCGACGAAGCGGCCTACCTGATCCTGCACACGCTGCATCTGCCGCTCGACCGGCTCGACCCGTTTCTCGACGCCAGCCTCACGCACGGCGAAGCCGAACAGGTGCAGGCGGTGATCGAACGTCGGGTGCGCGAACGTCTGCCCGCCGCGTATCTGACGCACGAAGCCTGGCTGGGCCCGCACCGTTTTTACGTGGACGAGCGCGTGATCGTGCCGCGCTCCTTCATCGCCGAATTGCTGCACGAACAGCTCGCGCCCTGGGTCGACGAGCCCGATCGCGTGACGCGCGTCCTCGACCTCTGCACGGGCTCCGGCTGTCTCGCGATCCTGGCTGCGCTCGCCTTCCCCGACGCGCGGGTCGATGCGGTCGACCTGTCGAAGGATGCGCTCGAGGTTGCGGCAAGGAACGTCGCCGACTACGACCTCGCCGATCGCGTCGACCTCATCGAATCGGACCTGTTCGCGGCGCTCAAAGGCCGTCGTTATGACGTCATTCTCAGCAACCCGCCCTACGTGAACGCCGAATCGGTCGCCGCGCTGCCGCCCGAGTACCGGGCGGAGCCGGCGCTCGCGCTGGGCTCGGGCGAGGACGGCCTGGACGCCACCCGCCGCATCCTCGCCCAGGCCAAGGCCCACCTCCATCCCGGCGGCCTGCTGGTGGTGGAAATCGGCCACAATCGCGACGCCCTCGAAGCGGCCTATCCTGCCCTGCCCTTCACTTGGCTGGACACCGAGAGCGGCGACCAGTTCGTCTTCATGCTGAGGCGCGAAGACCTGCCGGACGCCGCGCCCGCGCCCCGAAAACGGCGGGCGTGACCGGCCGGCCCGGTCGTTCACCCGTCCCGGCACAGCCACTCGGGAACGCATGCAGCCGAATCCACTCCGAGGAATATCTGCGTCCGGACGTTGAAGTCGCGGCGTCCGCCCGCAGCTAGAGGAGATCGGGGTCGCTGGACGGCACGCCGCACGCGAATGCGGCGGGCTCGCGACGGAATCGTTATCGGATGGGAGACGCCATGGCCCAATGGGTGCAAGGCCGCATCACCGGCAAGACCGTGTGGACCGAACGGCTCGTTTCGTTGCAGGTCGACGCCGAGATCGCGCCGTTCGAAGCCGGCCAATTCCTCAAGCTGGGGCTGGAGATCGGCGCCGAAACCGTGGGTCGGCCCTACTCGCTCGTCAATGCGCCGGACGAACGCCCGCTCGAGTTCTGCTTCTCGATCGTTCCGGACGGACCCCTCAGCGGGCGGCTGGCGGCGCTGAACGCCGGAGACAGTGTGCTCGTGGCGTCGCACGCCAGCGGGTTCCTGGTCCTCGGCGAGATTCCCGCGGGCCGTCATCTCTGGCTGATCGCCAGCGGAACGGGCATCGGCCCCTTCCTTTCCATTCTCAAGACCGCGGCGCCGTGGCAGCGTTTCGAGCGCATCGTTCTCGTCCAATCCGCGCGGCTGGCGAGCGAACTCATGTATCGGGACACGGTCGAGCGCGTCGCGGAGGCGCACCCGGAGCGGTTCGCCTTTGTCCCGCTGGTCAGCCGCGAAGCCACCGACTTCGCCCTCACGGGCCGCATACCCCAGGCCATTGCAGACGGACAGCTGGAAGCGCGCGCGGGTCTCGGGTTCGACGCCCGCGACAGCCAGGTCATGCTGTGCGGCAGCCCGCAGATGCTCGCCGAGACGCAGCAATTGCTCACCGAGCGCGGCCTCACGAAGAACCGCCGGCGCGAACCCGGAAATATCAGCGTCGAAAGCTACTGGTAACGCAGCGCATCCCCGGCTGGCCTGCCGGGAACGGGTGGCGCGAACCGCTCAGCCTATCCTTTGCAGCACCGCGCCGTGATGCATCGCGATGTGATCGGTCTTGTCGCTCTGTATCTCGTATTGCGGATCCTCCGGGCTGCAGTGGCGCGTGTGGCCCTTGTAGACGGTGTCGCGCGTGTGCACCCTGATGATCCGGCCGGTCACGATGCCGGCTTCCGAGTTCCAGCGTACGTGGTCGCCGACCCTGAACGGGCGGTCCATGATTTTTCCCTCCAGCGGCGGCAGTCCATGCATGTCGCCCCGTCGTGCGGTGGCATCCGCGCTCCGCTCGCGCACCGCCCTCGCGCGTGCGACCACATTGTCGACCGTGAAGCCGTATTCGCGCAGCAGGAATTCGGATGGGGCCGACGCGCCGAAACGTCCGACGCCGAGCATGTCGCCGTGGTCGCCGACGTAGCGGCACCAGCCCTGCGACACGCCCAATTCGACCGCGAGCCGCGCCGGCACATCGGGCGGCAGCACCTCGTCGCGATACGCCTGCGGCTGGGCATCGAACAATTCCCAGCTCGGCATCGACACGCAGCGCACCGCGATGCCCTCGCGTTGCAGGCGGTCGCTGGCGGCAAGAATCAAGCTGACTTCGGAACCGCTCGCGATCAGGATCAGCTCGGGCTTGTGGTCTCTCGCATCGCTCAGCACGTAGGCGCCGTGGCGCAGGCCCTCCGCGCTCGCGTAGCGGCGGCGGTCGAGCGTGGGGACGTCCTGGCGGGTGAGCGCCAGCAGCACCGGACGGTCGCGCGTTTCCACGGCGACCTTCCACGCCACGGTGGTTTCGTTGGCGTCGGCAGGCCGAATGACGGCGAGTCCGGGGATCGCGCGCAGGCTGGCGAGCTGCTCGACCGGCTGGTGCGTCGGGCCGTCCTCGCCGAGCGCAATGCTGTCGTGCGTGAACACGTGCACCACGTGCAGGCCCATCAGTGCGGCGAGGCGAAGCGCCGGCCGCATGTAGTCCGAGAAGATGAGGAAGGTGGCGCCGTAAGGAATGAAGCCGCCGTGCGCGGCCAATCCGTTGACGATGGCGCCCATCGCATGTTCGCGCACGCCGAAGTGCAGGTTGCGGCCCGCGTAGCTCCAGGCGGCGTCAGGCTCTTCGGCATCCTTGCCGGACGATGCGGGCGGGCTGAAGTCGCCGAGGCCCTTCAGTGCCGTGTGGGTCGACGGATCGAGATCGGCCGAGCCGCCGATGAACGCGGGCAGTCTGGGCGCGAACGCGTTCATGATCCTGCCGCTCGCGACGCGGGTCGCCATGCCTTTGGCGTCGGCGGGAAATACCGGGATATCGGCGTCCCACCCCGCAGGCAGCTCTCCACGCAGGCGGCTCCGCAATTCCTCGGCCAGTTCGGGAAACGCCCGCGCATACGCCGCCAGCCGTGCGGTCCATTCGGCCTCCGCAGCGGCCCCGCGTGCCAGCGCCTCGCGAAAATGCGCCAGCGCGGCCTCGGGCAGCAGAAACGGCGGGTCGACGGGCCAGCCGAGCGCTTCCTTGGTTTTCTTCACGTCGCCGACCCCAAGCGGAGATCCATGCGCCTTGTAGCTGTCCTGCTCGGGCGAGCCGAAGCCGAGGTGCGTTCTCACCAGAATCAGCGTCGGACGCGACGTGTCGGCGCGCGCCGCGTCCAGCGCGGCGTCGATCGCCGCGACGTCGTTGCCGTCGGCGACGCTGAGCGTCTGCCAGCCGTAGGCCTCGAAACGTTTGGCGCGTTCTTCGGAAAACGTGATGTCGGTGCCGGCGGCGAGTGTCACGCGGTTGTCGTCGTACAGGCAGACGAGTTTGCCCAGCTTGAGATGCCCGGCCAGCGAGGCGGCCTCGGACGCGACGCCTTCCATCAGGTCGCCGTCGCTGACGATGGCCCAGGTGCGGTGGTCGATCGGCGCATGGCCGTCGCGGTTGTAGCGTGCGGCGAGGTTCGCTTCGGCGACCGCCATGCCGACCGCGTTCGCCAGCCCCTGCCCGAGCGGGCCGGTGGTGACCTCGACGCCGGGCGTGTGGCCGCGTTCGGGATGGCCGGGCGTCTTGCTGCCCCATTGGCGGAACTGCCTGATGTCGTCCAGCGGCAGGTCGTAACCCGTCACATAGAGGAGACCGTAGAGGAGCGCGGAACCGTGTCCTGCCGAAAGCACGAAGCGGTCACGGTCGGCCCAGCGCGGGTTGGCCGGATGATGCTTCAGATGGCGGGTCCACAGCGTGTAGGCCATCGGCGCGGCGCCGAGCGGCAGGCCGGGGTGCCCGCTGTTGGCGTGCTGCACCATGTCCACCGCCAGGAAGCGCAGCGTGTCGATGCAAAGTTGGTCGAGTGGGTCGGACATGAGCATTCCTTCGATCAGTCAAGGATAGACGAATGCGATCGCGCGTCCTCGCATCGAGGCGATCGGGATCGGCTTGCGCGTCCGGGACGCCTGCCGGCGGTCCTCTCTCGATTCGGCGACTTCGCCGGGAAGATCAAGATCGCGGGACAAGCCTTTCAAAACCAAGGGAAACACGCAGGTCGGCACCGATGACGCGCGCCAGCCGCTGCGCAGCGGACCGGACTTCGGCGCCCGGCTCGTCGCCGGGTGCCACCGAGCCGGCCTCGATTCCGTACAGGTCCAGCCGTGCCGGCAGGCTTGCCATGGCCTCCGCCAGCGCGAGCGCGGCCAGCACGCCGAAGCCGTGGCTGGACAGGCCCTGACGGTAGTTTATCCAGTCCGCCTGATCAAAACGCCGTATCCGCCCCGCCTCCCCCTCGCCTTGCATGGCGTCGATCAGGATGACCCACGGCGCGTTCTCAAGCAGGGGCAGCAGGCCCGCGCCCGGCC